>JAXLYI010000011.1:0-304626 GCA_046351555.1 Polyangiales bacterium | reverse complement strand
CACGCCGCCCGCCGCCCGCCCCTGCTCAGCCCTCGTCGTGCTCGGCGTGGACGAGGCGCGCGAACGCCCGCACGCGCCCGCTGACCGCCTCGCGCGAAGCCGTGAGCAGGCCCGCGGTGCCGTAGTGCTCGACGCAGATCGACGCCACCGCCGACCCGTACACCACCGCGCGGCGGAAGGCCGCGGGGGTGAGCGCGGGCTGCGCGTCGAGGTACCCGAGCATCGCGCCGGCGAAGGTGTCGCCCGCGCCCGTCGGGTCGACCACCTGCTCCACCGGGTAGGCGGGCGCGTGGAAGATCTCGTTGCCGTCGAAGAGCCACGCGCCGTACTCGCCCTGCTTCACGACGACGCGGGCGGGCCCGAGCTTCTGGAGGGCGCGGCCGACGCGGACGATCGTGCGCTCGTGGGTGAGGTCGCGCGCCTCCTCCTCGTTGATGATGAGGAGCCCGACGCGGGCGAGGACGGCGCGGAGCTCGGTCGGCGTGCCGTGGATCCAGAAGTTCATCGTGTCGGCGGCGACGAGGGCGGGGGCGCCGGCCTGGTCGAGCACGCGGGCCTGGAGGGCGGGGTGGATGTTGCCGAGCAGCACCACCTTGGTGTCGCGCCACGCGTCCGGGAGCTTCGGGTTGAAGGCCTCGAACACGTTGAGGTGCGTCGCGAGCGACTCGCGCGACGACAGGTCGGGCGCGTACCGCCCGTGCCAGCGGAACGTCTTGCCCCCCTCGACCACCTCGACGCCCGCGAGGTCGACGCCGCGTCCCTTCAGGGCCTCGAACGTCGCCGCCGGGAAGTCCGCGCCGACGACGCCCACCAGGCGCACGTCGGAGTAGAGCCCCGCGGCCAGCGACGCGAAGGTCGCCGAGCCGCCGACCACCTCGTGCTTCTCGCCCGTGGCGGCGAACTCCACGGTGTCAATCGCCATCGACCCGACGACCAGAACGCTCACGGTATTCGCATCTCCTTCTCGCGGACGGGCGTACGCCTACACGGCGGAGGGGGCCTCGGTCAATCGCGCTCTCGCCGTCGGTAGGGCGCCCGCTCGACGCGGACGTCGCGCTCGGCCCCGTCGCGGCGCACGCGCAGGGTCACCGTCGTGCCCACCTCGCCGCGGAGATGGGCCACCACCTCCCGCTCGTCCATCCCGGACACGAGCGCGCCGTCGATGGCCACCACCACGTCGCCGGCCTGCACCCCCGCCCGCGCCGCGGCCCCGTCGGCCGGCGCCTCGTGGACGGTGAGCGTGCGCGAGGTCGATCCGTACCGGAGCACCGCCCCGACGCCGCCCGGCCACTGCCCGCCGCGCTGGCCGGGGAGCGTAAGGGTGCCGCCGCCCCCCGTCCGTCCCCCCGGGCAGCCGGGGAGCGCCAGAGGGAGCGCGAGGGAGAGCGCGAGGAAGAGCGCGGGGTGTCGTTGCGGCTTGCGCACCGGGGCGGTTGGGCGAGAGCATCCCCCATCGCGGTGAGTCAGGGCTACTACAACCCGAACGCAGCGCCCGACGGCGCCCCCCCTTCGCACCTCGGCGGCTACCGCCTCATCGACCTCCTCGGCCGCGGCGGCATGGGGGAGGTGTGGCGCGCGGAGCAGGAGGGCCCCGGCAACTTCCGGCGGCGCGCGGCGATCAAGCGCATCCTGCCGCGCTTCCAGAACGACCCGGCGCTGCGGGCGCGCTTCGTCGCGGAGGCGCGCACCAACGCGCGGCTCGAGCACCCCAACATCGTGCAGGTGCTCTCGTTCGGCGACCAGCCGGAGCCCTTCCTGGCGCTGGAGTTCGTCGAGGGGACCACCGTCGCGCGCGTGCTCAAGGCGTGCGCCGAGACGCAGCAGCGCATCCCGCCGGCGGCCGTTCTCTTCCTCGTGGCCGAGGCCGCCAAGGGCCTCGACTACGCCCACCGCAAGCGCGACGAGAACGGCCAGCCCCTCGGCATCGTGCACCGCGACGTCTCCCCGCAGAACCTCCTGCTGTCGTTCGATGGCGTGGTGAAGGTGTCGGACTTCGGCATCGCGCGGGCGGCGGACAACAACTTCCGCACTGGCGCCGGCGCGCAGGTGGGCAAGCTCGCGTACACCGCGCCCGAGCAGGTGATGGGCGCCGCGGTCGACCACCGCGCCGACGTCTTCTCGCTCGCGGTGGTGCTCTGGGAGACGCTGCTCGTGCGGCCGCTCGTGCCGCGCAACGACCCCAACCTCGCGATGCAGGTGCTCTGCAACGGGCAGTTCGAAATCCCGTCGGCGGTCGACCCGCGGCTCCCGAACGTGCTCGACCAGATCGTGATGACCGCGCTCGCCGTCGACCCGGCGCAGCGCACGCCCTCCGCCGGCGACCTCGCCGCGCAGCTCCAGACGCTCGTCCACGCGATCTCGCCGGGCTTCGACAACGCCGAGCTCGTGCGCGTGCTGGCGACGCTGCTCCCGTCGTTCCCGTGGCACCACCCGGGCGGGGCAGCGCGGCCCGCGTCGATGCAGTTCTCGATGGGTGGGCCCGCGCCCGCGCCGGGCCCCGGCGGCCCCGGAGGGATGCCCTACGGCGACGGCGACGGCGAGACGGTCGCGCGCGGCGCGGGGATGGGCGGCGCAGGCGTGATGGGCGGCGCACCGGGGATGGGCGGCGGACCTCGGCCCGCGACGATGCCCCCGGCCACCGCGGGCGCGGCGATGGGCGGGATGGGCGCGATCCCCCCCTCCCCTGGTGGCGGCCCGGTGGGGGGCCTCGGCGGGCTGCCTCCCTCGCCGGGCGGTGGCGCGGCGATGCTCGGCGGGCTCCCGCCAGCGTCGGGCGGCGGCGCGATGCCCCTCGGCGGCGAGCTCCCGCCGTTGCGCGACGGCTCGCGCGAGAAGCCGCTCGAGCTCCCGTCGATCGACCCGCCGAAGCCGAAGCCCGTCGACCGCAACAAGCTCACCCAGTACGCGACCATCGGGATCGTGGTCACCATGGTGCTCGCCGCGGGCGTCGCGCTGGTGTGGTTGACGAGCGGGCACCGCGACCCGGTGGCCGTCCCCAACGACAATTTCGCGGTCAACGTCACCTTCGAAGACACCACGTCGCAGGTGATGAGCGCGCCCGCCGCCGGCGGCGCCGCGCCCGTGGGCCGCGCGGCCCCGGCGGACTACGCCAACCGCGCGCTCGAGGCCCTCAACCGCGTCACTCCGCAGGTGCAGAACTGCATCCGACGCGTCCGCTGCACCGCCACCAACATCCGCAGCACCGTCGACTTCGACAACGGCTCCGGGCGCGTGACCGACGTGACGCTCGCCCCCGAGGGGGGCGAGGCCCCGGCGGAGCTCCTGGCCTGCATGCGCGGCGTGATCCACACGGCGTCGTTCACCCCCGACCCGGGGATCATCAACATCACCCGCGTCGTCCGCGTGTGGCCCATCCGACGCGTCGGCGGCGGGGGCGGCGGGGGCCCCGGCGGGACGGGGACGGTGGCGCCGCGGTTCCCGTTCGGCACGCCGCGGTGACGTGGCGCGCGCCCGGGCTTCGGTAGTAGCGTCGCGGCCGGCGCATGGACGGACGCTCCCAGCTCCCCGCGGCGGGTGACCTGCTCGGCGGCGGCAAGTACCGCGTCGTCCGGCCGGTGGGCTCGGGCGGGATGGGCGCCGTGTTCGAAGGGGTCAACCTCGACACGACGCGCCGCGTGGCGCTCAAGGTGCTGCGCCCCGAGCTCGCCGCGCGCGAGGCGGTGGTGCGTCGGTTCGCGCAGGAGGCCCGCGCCGCGTCGCGCATCGAGCACCCGAACATCGTCGGCGTGTTCGACCTCGTGCAGGACGGCGCGCGGGTCTTCATCGTGGAGGAGTTTCTCGACGGCGAAGACCTCAAGCAGCGCGTGGCGCGCGAGGGGCCGATGGCGCCGGTGGCGTTGCTGCGCGTCGCGGTGCCGGTGATGGAGGCGCTCGTGTACGCGCACGCCGCGGGCGTGGTGCACCGCGACGTGAAGCCCGACAACGTCTTCCTCGCGCGGACGGCGCGGGGCGTGACGCCCAAGGTGATCGACTTCGGCATCGCGCGCGTGTTCGACGACGACGGCGAGAGCCTCCACGGCACCGCCGTCGGCGAGGTGGTGGGCACCGCCGCGTACATGTCCCCCGAGCAGGCCCGCGGCGACATCGCCAGCGTCGACGCCCGCACGGACGTCTGGTCGACCGGCGCCACGCTCTACTTCGCGCTCAGCGGTTCGCGCCCCTTCGAAGGGCAGAACCGCAACCAGATGCTCCACCGCATCATCAACGAGCCGCCCGCGCCCCTCGCCCTGCGCCGCCCCGACCTCCCTACGGAGCTCCTCGCGCTCGTGCACGACGCCCTGGAGGCCGACCTCGCGCGCCGCACGCCGACCATGGAGGCGATGCTCGCCCGCACCCGCGAGTGCCTCCAGCTCCTCGAAGACCGGACGGAGGTCGTCCGCGTGTCGGTTCTCCCCGCGATGGCCGACGACCTCACGCAGCACGACCCGCCCGCGCTGCTCGACGTGTCCGTCGTCAGCGAGGCGCCCGACGACCCGCAACCCGCGCGTGCCCCCGAGGCGCCTCCAACGGTCGCGCAGGCGGTGGTGCCCGAGGCGACGCCGGCCGCGTGGGAGGATGCGTCGCTCGTGCTGAAGCCGCCGCCTCCGCGCTGGCTCGCTTGGGCGGCCGCGGCGCTCGCGGTGGTGGTGGTGGGTGGCCTGGCCCTCCGCGCGCTGGTGTCGTCGCCGACGCCCCGCGCCGCCTCGCCCGCGGCGCTCGTCGCGACGCCGGAGCCCGCAACGCCGCCCGCTCCGGCGGCGCCATCCGTCGCCCCCGCGGCGCCATCCGCTGCCCCCGATGCGTCAACGACCGGCTCCGACCCGTCGCCCGCCACGAGCGAGCCTGCCGCGACGCGACGCGGGATGCGCGCCGCGCCCCTACGGCGGCGGGGCGTGCTGCTCGCGCCCAACCCGTACGGGCCCGAACCATCGCCCCCCGCGGCGCCGGGCGCGCTCCTGCCCGACCCCTGGGCGCGCCGGCCGTGATCGGCGCCGTGGTATAGGCGCCCTCCCCCGCGGATGGACGACTCGCTCGAGCTCTTCAGCGCCTTCGGCAACTTCGCCCTCGCCGCGCTCTGCCTCGTCGCCGCCGCGCTCGCCTGGGCCGCCGCGCGCCGACAGCCCCGCGCCCGCCGCGCCGCCGTCGCGCTCGCCGTCGCGCTCGCCGTCGCTGCCGTGTTCGTCGTTGCCGCCCACGTCGCGCTCGAGAGCCTCGGCGCCCCGTCGCTCGCCATCGAACGCGTCGACGCCGCCTCGATCACCTCGCGCCGCCGCTGGAGCGCCGCGCAACGTCGTCGCGTCGTGCTGGCGTCGTTGAGCCCGCTCCACCGCGCGGCGGTGAAGGCCCTCTTCGACGCCCCGCGCGTCGTCACCGAGCCCTTCCCCCCCGCCGACGACGCGGGCGTGGCGCGCCTCCGGGCGTGGCTCCGCGCGCGCGGCGACTGCGCCCGGGAGGCCCTGCTCGACCGGCGCCTCGGCGACTTCGAACGGGCCGCCGACGCCCGCTGCGAACGCGCCGGCGCCGCCCGCGAGGCCGCCGAGGCCGCCCTCGCCACGGGAGACGCGGCGCGCGCCTGGACGCTGCTCGAAGCGCACCGGGCGGAGGTGCGGGACGGCTTCGACGCGAGGATCCTGACGCTCCACCCGTCGCCGCCCGACGGCGCGCTCTCGACGCTGCCGGCCGTCCCCGCACACGAGCGCCCGCTCTGGGCCTGCGTGCTCGCCCGCGTGCAGCAACGACTCCGCGGTGATCGCGACGCGGCCTTCTGGGCGCCGATGCTCGCCAGCCCCCTCGCCGCGTGCCGTGTGCTCGCCGCGACCGCGCCGTCGCGCCGCGACCCCGAGTCCCTCCGCGCGATCACCCGGCTCCCGCTGGCGGCCCTCCGCGCGTGGCCCACGACGCTCTCCACCGCGCGCGCGCTCATCGCCGTGAGCGGGAGGCTCGACCCCGTCCTCTGCCCCGCCCGCCGCGTTGCTGCGCTCGACGCCGCGTGGCTCGCGCGCTACCCCGCGGTCGCTGCGACGCTGCGCGATGCGCTCCGGCGCGAGGGGTGCCCGTTCGTGGTGACGAGGGTGTGGTTCCCGACGACGCAGGCGCTCGCGGCCTTCGAAGCGGGCGACCCCGCGGGGACGCCCACCCAGTTCGAAGACCTCGCCGTCGGCTGGCAGCTCGTCGACGGCGCATGGGAGCGCGTCCGAACCATGCTCGAACCGCGCTTCTCGCGGCGGCGACGGGGCGCGCTGGAGCGGTCGTTCCGCGGGTCGCTCGCGCCGCTGGTGGCGTGGTCGGTCGGGCGCCTCGACGCTGGGTTTGCCGACGGAACGCCGTGGCCCCGCGACTTCGCCTGGCCCTCCGTCCTCACGTCGCTCGACGGGCTCCCGCGCCGCGAGGGCTGGGACCACGAGCCCGTCCTCCGCGCGCTCGACATCCCCCACTACGCCGTCACCACCGTGAAGCGCTGGGACCTCGACGCCCTCCGCGTCCCCGCCAACCACCCCACCCTCGACGCCTGGATCGACTACTGGCGAACCGGCGAGTTCGCGCCACCGCACGGCGCACCCGCGTGGCTCCGCGACGCCGAAATGCGCGCGCTCGCCGCGGCCGTCACCGAGGGCGACGGCACCGCGATCCATGCGCGCCTCGGGGCCCCGACGCTCCGCAACGCCGAGCGCCTCGCCGTCGTGGCCTACCGCCTCGACGCGCGCGACGCGGGGTCGTTCGAGCCGTGGCTGCGCCGCGCGTGGGGGTCGCTCGACCCGGGAACGATGACGCTCGCCGCGTGGGAAGACGCGCTCCAGACGCTTCGAACGTGCGCGCTGCGCCTGCGGTTGAGCGCGATGCGCCGCGACGTGGAGGCCGCGCTGGTTCGCGTGCGCCGGATGCGGAGCGAGGGGGAAGGCTTCGTCCAGGCCGTGCTCGACGGGCCGCGCCCCGCGCCGCCGGAGCCCGACGACGACGAAGGCGAGTGAGCGACCTCTTTCGCGCGTCGATCGCGTGCGGGCGTTGGTAGAGTGCGCGTGGGGGCTTTGTGTTGCCCCCGACGGAGCACGGCCCATGTCCACGGTGTCACCACGACGTCAGGCCTTTGGCATCGCGGCCCTCCTCGGGGCCGTCGGGGTGTTGGGGACGGCCGTCCTCGCGCTCCAGTTCGACGGGCGCATCGAGGCCGCCCGGCCGCGCTCGCGGGGCGCGCCGTCGGGGCTCGCGCCGCCGCGCGTCACCGACGTCCCCGCCAACCCCGAGGAGCTCCGCGAGAGGCTCTCCGCGCCGCTCCGGCTGAGGCCCGACGGGCGCGCGCTCGCGGCCATCGAGCAACTGCGTCGCTGGCACGGGCTCCCGAACGCGCCCGTCGTGGCCCGCCCCGCGCGCGATGCGTGGGAGGTCAGCGTCGGCGACGCCGCCGTCGGCACGCTCACCGAGGCGCACGACTTCGACGCGCTCCTCGCGCTCGTCGAGCGAACCGTGCCGCCCGCGCGCGCCGCCGCGGCCGACGCGCCGCCGCCCGAGGCCGCGTCGTGGCCCGTCCTCACGCCGTCGCGCCCCGCGGCCACCGTCCTCGCCGCGCTCGACCGCGCGTGGGCCGGGGGTGCGCGCTCGCCCGCGACGATCCGCGCGGCCGCGCGCGCGCTCGTGGCGCTCTGCGTCGAGACGCCCGACGCCGTGGACGCCGCCGACCCGCTCGTCGCCCGCGCGTTCGGCGCGCTCGCGTGGGCGCGCAAGGCCGGCGTGCCCGACCTCGAAGCGGAGGCCCTCCTCGCGCGGCGGATGGGCTACGACGAGGCTGCGGCGCGGCGCGCGGCCCAGCTCCCCGCGGGGAGCGCCACGGTCGCCTGGATCCTCCGCGACGACGCGCGCCTCCGCGCCCTCGCGGCCGCGAGCGACGCGTCCGAGTCCACGCGCTACCTCGCGTACCGACGCCTCGTCGAGCGCGGCGACCGCACCGGCGCTGTCGCGTGGCGCGACGCGCAACCGCCGGCCGTCCAGCGCGCGCTCCCGGTCGCGGGCTTCTTCCTCGCCGCGTGGCACCAGCGCCCGATCGACGCCTACCGCGGGCGCGTGCAGGCCGCGCCGTCGGAGGCGCTCCAGGCGCTCGCGGCGGAGGCGGGCGACGCGTCGGCGCCGGCCCCCACTGACGCCGTGCTCGCGGGCCTCGCGCGGCGCACGTCGCAGCTCCCGGAGGGCGGGTTCTTCTACGACCGGGCGGCGGCCGCGGCCCGCGCCGACGCGGTGGTGCTCTCGGCCCTGGTCGACGACCTCACCTTCCGCCTCGACGTCGCGTCCGACCCCGCCGACGCCACGGCCTTCGCCAACTCCCTCGGCGACGGCGCCCCCGCGCCCTACGCCGACTTCGCGCGGTGGGCCGCGATCCTCGCCGGCGCGCGCAACCGCACCCTCGGCCCGAGCGAGGTCCGCGCCGCGCTCGAAGCGCCCGCCGCCCTCGGCGCGCCGCTGCGGGTCGCGCTCTTCGAAGAGCTCGCCGGGAGCGTCGCAGGCGACCTCTCCGCGGGCCGCGCCGCGCTCGAACGCCTCGTCCCCCACCTCGACGGGCGCCCCGCGCACCGGGGCGTCGTCGCGGAGATGCTCGGCCAGCTCCTCGCCGACGTGCCCCGCCAGGAGGCCGCGTGCGACATCCTCCTCCAGCACTCGCGGCGCGCCCCGTCCGGCGCGGTGGCGCTGTGCCTCGACGAGCGGGCCGACACCGCCGGCCTCCTCGCCATCGCGCGCGACGATTCCCGTGATGGCGACGAGCGCCGCGACGCGCTCGTCCTCGCGGCCGAGCACCCGACCGTCAACGCCGACGCGCTCCTCGCGGCGTGGCGGGCCGCCGACGAGGCCGACCCGACGGCCCCGCCCACCGGCCAGGCGACCTGGCTCCAGCGCCACGGACGTGCGCGCGAGGCGATCGCCCTCCTCCGCGCGTGGCTCGACGACCACGCCAGCGAGCCGGGCCTCGCCCCCGTGCTGGCGCGCGCCTCGCTCGGCGCGCTCCTGCGCGAGGGCGGCGACGCGGCGGGCTCGTGGGCGCTGGTCGAGCGCGACCTCCCGAGCTTCGCGGGGCGCTCGCTCCGCGAAGGGGCCCTCTCGCTCGCAGCCCTCGGGCGCCACGACGAGGCCGCGCAGGTCGCCGAGCGGGCCGTCGCGCGCTACGGCGACGCGGGGAGCGTCGCGGCGCTCGCGGAGGTTCTGTGGACGCGCGGCGACGCGGAGGCGGCCGCGGCGGCCTTGCAGCGCAACGTCGGCGCGCTCCCGGAGGACGCGTGGCGGTGGCAGGTGGGGGCGGCCTTCGCGCGCGTGTTCGGCCGGCGCGCCGAGGCCGACGCGCGGGGGGCGTTCGAACCGCTCACGCAGCGGCGCCTCCCGCCGGCGTCGCTGCGCCGCATGGTGGGCGCGCTCGGGCCCGCGGGGCGCTACGACCTCGCGGCGTCGCTCTTCGGGATGATCCCGCAGGGGGAGGAGCCCCGTACGCCGGTCGACGTGCTCTTCCTCCAGGTGCAGGAGTACGTGTGGCGCGCCCGCGCGTCGGGCCGCGCGCCGGCCTTCGCGTGGCTGAGCGCGCAGGTGCCGCCGAACCTCCGCGGGCCACTCTCGATGGGCGCCTACGCCTTCCACGACGGGGCCGTGCTCTGGGACCTCGCGGTCGCCGAAGGATCGCCCTCCAACGTCGAGTTCGTTTGGCTGCTCCGTCAAGCCGACGCGCTCCGGCCGGGCGCGACGGCCGACCACCGCGCCGCGCTCGACGCCCACTACGCCGGGGACACATCGCACGACTACGCGGTGATGGCGCGCTACCTCCGCCGCGAGGTCGAGCTCCCCGCCGTGCTCCGCCTCGCGGTCAGCGAGAAGCGCCGAACGGAGGTTCCGTACTACGTCGGCCTCCGCGCCCAGGCCGAGGGCCGCATCGCCGAGGCCACCGACTGGTTCACGCTCGCGGTCCTCTCGGGCACGCTCCACGACGGCGAGCACACCTGGGCCAGCACCGCCCTCGACGCCTGGCGCGACCGCGACGAGCCCGTGGCCGCCCTCGCCGCGCGCCCGTGGCCGCCCGACGACGCGCCCGACGCGACCGTCGTGACCCCACCTGACGCGCCCGACGCACCCGCCGACGACCGCCGCCACCGCCGCCACCGCGAGGAGGGTCACCGTGACCGCCGCCACCACCGCCGCTAATCCTCCGTACCGCGAGTTCATGCCCGCGCCGCCGCCGGAGAAGCCGCGCGTGTGGACGCTCGCCGTGGCCACCGTCCTCGCGGCCGTCGGTGCGGTGGTCGGGTCGCTCGTCGTCGGCGGGGTGTTCGTCCTCCAGATGATCGCTCGCTTCCTCGACGAGCACGGCCGCGCGCCGACGGCCGCCGCCGTGGGGCGCGCGGTCAACTCCTTCGCGCAGACGCCGGCGGTGCTCATCGGCAGCGGGCTCGCGTCGTGCCTGTCGTTCGCCTTCTTCGCGCTCGTCCCGGCGAGCTTGTCGGAGGCCGGGCTCGTCGACCGGCTGAGGCTCCGCGCCCACCGCGGGTGGTTCGCGTGGGGGCTGGTCGCGGGCGTCGGGCTGCTCGGCATCGGCCTCGTGTCGAGCGGCGTGCTCGCGCTCCTCGGCCTCGAAGGGGCGGGCGCGCTCGGCACGATCACCCGCGCGCTCACCCACCTCGACCTGCCGATGGCCGTCACCGCGGTCGCCGTCATCGGCCTCGGCGCGGGCGTCGGCGAGGAGCTCTTCTTCCGCGGCTACCTGCTCACCCGCCTCGCCGCGCGGTGGCGCCCGTGGGTGGGCGTCGCGATCACCGCGGCGCTCTTCGCGGCGGCGCACCTCGACCCGCTCCACTCGACCTTCGCGCTCGCGGTGGGGGTGTTCCTCGGGTGGGTGAGCCTCCGCACCGGGAGCATCCGCGCCACGCTCGTCGCCCACGCGCTCAACAACACCGTCGGCGTCGTCGCCATGGCCGCGTCGTCGCGCGTCGAGGCGACCTCGCGGGGCGCCGCCGCCCTGCAGCTCGCCGCCGGGGTCGTGGTGGTGACGGCGTGCGTCGTCGCCTTCGCGCGCGGGCGGTTCGAGCCCCCCGAGCGGTGAGCTACTTCTTCTGCAACGCCTTGGCGAACGCGACGAACTCCGCCATCGGCGTCGCGGCGATCGCCTCGCCGATCACGGCCAGCGGCACGTCGGCGAGCTTCTTGAAGCGCACGCAGGTCTTGCCCATGTCGAGCTTCTTGCCGGCCTTGCGGTAGCCCTCTTCGAAGCGGGCGCGGAGCTCGGGGCTGCCGTACACGTTGGTGAGGTACACCGCCATGTGGCCCTTCTGGTTGCCGAGCGCGGCGTACATCAAGGGCTGCTTGTTGTACGTGTCGGGGTACACCGAGAGCGGGACGGAGTACGCCAGCATCCCGAACGCGACCGACTCTTCGTAGCCAGCCGGGAGGTTCGCCAGGATGACCGCGCGCACCGCTTCGAGCGCGGGGCGGCGGTCGTCGGGGAGGCCGGTGATCCAGGCGTCGGGCGTGGCGGCGGTGGACTTCATCGCGCGCGACGGTACGGGCTGGCCGTACCGCGCGCGAGTTTCCGGCGCGTCGGCTGCGCGCTTGACGGTGCGGGCGGCATCGGGTCCCCTACGGGCCATGCTCCTCCGCCCGACGCTTGCGCTCTTCGCCGCCGTGGCATTCGCCGCCTGCGGCCCCACCGCGACCCCCTCCGACCCCACGCCCGACGCGTCCCCGGACGTCGCGCCCGACGTCCCCGACGACGTTACGCCCGATGCCGCGACCGACGCGTCGCGCGAAGCCTCCGTCGACGCCCCCTCGCTCGACGTCGCGCGCGACACCACCGCCCCGCCCGACCTCGGCACCGACGCGCGCGCCGACGCCCCCGCCGCGGACGTCGCATGCTCGGGCACCGCGCCCTCGTGCGTGGCGGGGATGGCCGGCGGCCAGTGCTCCGACGCGCTCACGGTCGCGCGTTGCGAGGGCGGCGCGTGGCGCTGCGGCGCGGGCGAGGTGTTCACCTCGCAGTGCGCGTGTCTCGGGCGCCCGCTCCCGGGCTGCACCTGCGGGCCCTCAGGGTGGGTGTGCCCCGACGCCGGCACTGACGCGACCGGGATGGACGTAGCGTGCTCGGGCAGCGCGCCCTCGTGCGTGGCGGGGACGGCCGGCGGCCAGTGCTCCGACGCGCTCACCGTCGCCCGCTGTGAGGGCGGCGCGTGGCGCTGCGGCGCGGGCGAGGTGCTCACCTCGCAGTGCGCGTGCATCGGGCGGCCGCCGGGCGTGTGCACCTGCACCCCGTCGGGCTGGTCGTGCGGCACCGACGCCGGCGCCGTCGACGCCGCCCTGGAGTGCACCGGCCGTCCCGCGAGCTGCGTGAGCGGGACGGCAGGCGGCGCGTGCGGCGACGTCGTCACCGCGCCCACCTGCGTGCGCGGCGCGTGGACGTGCCCGGCGGGGCAGGTGTTCATCACCCAGTGCGCGTGCACCGGGCGGCCCCCGGCGTCGAGCTGCACCTGCACCCCGTCGGGCTGGTCGTGCCCCGACGCGGGCACCGACGCCGGCACTGCGGGGACGCTCTGCGGGCGCGACTCCGACTGCGCGTCGGGCCTGCTCTGCTGCTACCCCTGCGGCATCCCCGGCTGCATGAACCGCTGCATGGCCCCGATGGGCGGCCGCTGCCCGCTCATCCCGTGACCACCGCGAGGCGACGTCGCGCGCGGGACAGCGCCGCGACGTCGTCCGGCGCGATCGGCTTCTTCACGGCCGGCGCCGTCGCCTCTTCCCACGCCGCGAAATCCTTCGGCAGCGGCCCCGGCAGCGTCGGCTGCGCGGTTCGCTCCAGCAGTTGAAACGCGTCGCTCATCTCCAAGTGGAGGCCAGCGCCCGACGCCGCGCCGCCCGCCGCGAGCCAGCGGACGGCCCGCTCGTGGTTGGCGAGGAGCGTCGGGTGCTGCGGGTCGACGGCGACGCCCTGGTGCAGCCGTTCGAGCGCCTCGTCGACGTCGCCGCGGCGCCAGGCGGCGAGGGCGAGGAGGTTCCAGACGAGGCCGGGGAGCGGGTGGGCGAGGTCGAGGGCGCAATGGAGGTGGGCCTCGGCCTCGTCGAAGCTCCCCGCGTCGAGCAGCGCCGCCGCGAGCTCGGCGTGGGCGGGCGCGTGGTCCCCCAACCGCCCGAGGATGGCGCGAAGCTCCGCGACGTCGGGCCGGTGCATCACGCGCAGCCCCTTGTTGGCGTCGAACCACCGCGCCATCCGCTCGGCCTCCTCGTCCGACGCGTCGAAGGGCACCTTGAACTCCTGGAAGTCCCCCGTGAAATACACCTCGCGGTCGAGCCAGCCCGCGGCCTCCGCGTCGTGGAAGTCGCGCGTCCCCGGGTACACCGACAGGCACGAGAACAAATACTCGTGCGGCCTCGCGCGCTCGAGGAAGCGCAGCGTCTCCTCGAACTCGCGCCACCCCTCGCCCCGGTTGCCCACCATCATGTAGTACCGGACGCGGACGCCGTACTTCTTCGCCAGCTCCGTCGAGGCCACGATCTCGTCGACGGTGATCTTCTTGTCGATCGCCGCGAGCACCTTGGCGGAGCCCGACTCCACCCCGAGGCTCATCCGCTGGCAGCCGGCCAGCCGCATCTCGTAGAGAAGCTCCTCGTTGAGCACGTCGACCCGCGTGTCGCAGCTCCACAGGAACTTCAGCCCCCGCGCGCGGATCCCGCGGCAGAGCTCGACCACCCGCTTCTTGTTGGTGGTGAAGGTGTCGTCCTTGATCTGGATCATCTTCACCGGGAGCCGCGCGAGCACCCGCTCGATCTCGTCGAGCACGTAGCCCACCGAGTTGGCGCGGAAGCCCCTCCCCCACGTCGTGTCGGCCCCACAGAAGGTGCACTGCCACGGGCACCCGCGCGAGGTCATCAGGATGTGCGTGTCGAAGTAGTCGAAGGGAGACGCCAGCGCGTCGAGGTCGCGCACGTTGTCGCGCGGAGGGCCCTGCACGATCGCGCTGTTGCTCCGGTACCACGCGCCCGCGAGGCCCGCCGTGCCGCGGCCCGAGGCGAGCCGCTCGACGAGCTCGAGGAAGGTGGTGTCCCCTTCGCCCGTCGCCACCGTGTCGATGTCCGGGTGGTGCGCGAGCATCTCCTTCGCGAGGGGCGTCGCGTGCGGGCCGCCGACCACCACGTGGGCCCGCGGGTGGCGTCGCTTGATCTCCTTCGCCATCAGCGCGACGCCGCGGCGGTTGGCCGTCCAGCACGAGAGCCCCCAGAGCTCGGCGTCGAGCGCGGCCACCACGCCCTCGACGTGGCGCCACGCGAAGCCCGCGAGGTTGAGCACCTTCACCTGGTGCCCCGCGCGGAGCGCCTGGGCCGCGAGCGACAGGAGCCCGTAGGGGATTTGAAAGAAGTCGGGGTCGAGGTCGCCGGGCTGGATGTCGCCGGGCGGGCCGTCGACCGGGTCGGGGACTTCGCCGCGGAGCGGGATCTTCCAGGGGGGCGCGTACACGAGGGCGATGCGCATCGCCCGCGGAGCTTAACAGAGCCGGTTGAGCCCGTTGAGCGCCGCGACGCGGTAGGCCTCGGCCATCGTCGGGTAGTTGAAGGTGGTGTTCACGAAGTACTGGACGGTGTTGTTGGGCGCGGGCTGCGACATCACCGCCTGGCCGATGTGGATGATCTCGCTCGCCTGGTAGCCGAAGCAGTGGATCCCCAGGATCTCCTGGGTCTCGCGGTGGAAGAGGATCTTGAGCATCCCGACGGCCTGGCCGGTGATCTGCGCGCGGGCCAGCGAGCGGAAGAGGGCGTGGCCGACCTCGTAGGGGACCTTGGCGGCGGTGAGCTCGCGCTCGCTGCGCCCGAGCGAGCTGATCTCGGGGGTGGTGTAGATGCCCGTGGGGATGTCGCGCGAGAGGCGCGTGTCGCAGGCGCCCTCGACGAGGTGCGTGGCGGCGAAGCGGCCCTGGTCGTAGGCGGCGCTGGCGAGGCTCGGCGGGCCGATCACGTCGCCGACGGCGTAGATGTGCGGGAGGGTCGTCTGGTAGTTCTCGTTGACGCGGATGAGCCCGCGCCCGTCGGGGACGACGCCGAGCCCTTCGAGCCCCATGTCCTGCGTGTTGCCGGTGCGCCCGTTGGCCCAGAGCACCACGTCGCTCTTGATCCGCTTGCCGCTCTTCATGTGGAGCACCACGCCGTCGGCCTGGGGCTCGATCCGCTCGTACTCCTCGTTGTGGCGGATGAGGCAGCCCTGGTCGCGCAGGTGGTAGGCGAGCGCGTCGACGATCTCGTCGTCGAGATACGACAGCAGCTTGTCGCGGGTGTTGATAAGCGACACCTTCATCCCCATCACGCGGAGCATCGAGGCGTACTCGCAGCCCACCACGCCCGCGCCGTACACCGTCACCGACGTCGGCGTGAAGTCGAGCTTGAGGAGCGTGTCGCTGTCGACCACGCGGGGGTTGGTGAAATCGACGTCGTCGGGGTGGTAGGGCCGCGCGCCCGTCGCGATCACCATGGCGTGGCCGTGCAGGCGCTCGCGCGCGCCGTTGGGGCCGAGCACCTCGACGGTGTGCGGGTCGGTGAAGCGGGCCTGGCCGTGGACGACGTGGACGTGGTTGCGCTCGTAGAAGCCGTGGCGCAGCCCGACCTGGCGGCGGATCACCCCGTCGGCGGCGCGCAGGAGGTCGGGGAGCTGGACCTGGTAGTTTTCGAGGCGGGCGCCGAAGAGGGGGTTGGAGCGGAAGTCGGCGAGCGTCGAGATCGCGTGGCGCAGGGCCTTGGAGGGGATGGTGCCCCAGTGGGTGCAGCCGCCGCCGACGACGTGGTGCCGCTCGATCACGGCGACCGAGCGCCCCGACTTGGCGGCCTTCATCGCCGCCCCCTCGCCCCCGGGCCCGCTGCCGATCACGATCAGGTCGTAGGTCTTCATCGCGCGCCTTCTAACCGCACCGCGGCCGCGCGCGTCAACGGCGAACCGCCGCGTCTAGAAATCGCGCCCGACGTACACCGTGGCCTGGAAGGCCCCCGACCACGAAAGCCCCGGCACCCACGTGCTCCCGACGCCGCCGTGCAGGCCCGCCATCCACCGCCCCAGGCGCCCGCCGAACCACAGTTCGAACAGGATCGGCAGCCGCAGGTCGGGCGCCGGGAGGAAGCGCGCCACGGCCGGCGCCACCGCGCTCGCGGCCACCGCGATGTGCTCCCCGCGCCAGCGCCCGACGATGGAGGGCGTGACGCTGAGCGCGACGCCGGGGTCGAGCAGCGGGACGACGGCGCCGACCGCCACGATCGCGTCGACGCCCCAGCCACGAGGTTCACCGAGGAGCGTCCAGCGCGCGCCGATGGAGGCCCCGACGGCGCTCGCGGGCAGGCGCCACTCGACCGCGAGCCCGAAGCGCGACGAGAGCCACCACGCCGCGGAGACGTCCGGCGCACCCACTGCGATCACCGCGGCGCGGCGCTCGACGGGGACGCGCAGCGCCACCGGGTCGGCGCCCGCGAGCGAGGGAAGCGCGACGAGTGAGAACGCGAGCGCGAGGGAGGCTCGACGCGTCACGGTGTCACCGTCACGCCGTCGAAGCGCGCGACCGCGAGGCGGTGGCGGGCCGCGGCGTCGGCGCGCGCGGTGGCGTCGAGCCAGGCGTCGAGCACGGCGACCGCGCGGCGGCGGACGAGGCGGAGGTCGGGCGGGCGCGGTCCGTCGGAGGCGCGCTCGTCGTCCTCGGCGGCGTCCGTCCAGCCGTAGTGGTTGAGGCCCTCGACCATCGCGTAGGCGCTCACCACGGTGGGCGCACGCGCGAAGAGCTCGTAGCCCGCCCGCACGCGCGCCGGGGGCGAGAGCGTGTCGGCCGTCCCCGTCATCGCGAGGAGCGGCGCCGCGGGGCGTGAGCCGACGGGGTCGCCCGCCTCGGGGTAGGCCGCGAGCAGCGCGACGCCTGCGAACTCGGGGTGCGCGACCCACTGGCGCGCCGCGATGACGCCGCCGAGCGCGTGGCCGACGATCGTGGCCGGGAGCGTGGGCTCGATCGCGTCGTGCAGCGTCCCGTCGGCGTCGGCGGCCTCGCGGACGATACCGAGGCCGAGGTAGGCGTTGTCGGTGTCGAGGATGGGCAGGTCGAGGAGGTGCTCGGGCAACATCACCACGTAGCCGCGCGTGGCGAGGTGGAGCGCGAGCCAGTGGTAGCGGTCGCGCGCGACGCCGCCGCCCTGGACGAAGACCACCGCGGGGTACGGGGCGCGGGCGGGGTCGAGCGTTCCGTCGGCGCGGGCGGGGAAGACGACCTGGACGGGGATGCGCTCGGTGACGCGGGCCTGGCCGGTGACGGTGACCCACGCGGCGCCGAAGGGCCCGTCGGCGCCGTCGACCCCGTCGCGGTCGCCGTCGGGCGCCGCGAGGAGCCTCCCCGGCTTGTCGGGGAAGCGCCCGCACGACGCGGCGGCGAGCAGGGCGGCGAGCGCGAGTGCGCGGCGGATCATCGCGCGCGATTGTGGGGCGCGGCCCCAGGGGATGTCACGGGGAGAGTAGGACGCGGCGGCGTGGGTGCTGTCGACGGCCGGAGCGTGCGGCGCGCCCGCGCCCGCGCATCAGCAGGCCGCGCCCTCACCGCAGCGCACCTCGGCCCGAGGAGGCCACCGTGTGGATGGTGTGGCGGATGTGCGCGTCGAGCGTGGCGTACGCGAGCGTCCCGAGGTCGTCGAGCGCGCGCACGTCGAAGGTCGGCAGCTCCTCGAGGATGCGTGGGCGCATCGCATCCGAGCGCCACGCCCCGCGGGGAAGGGCGCCGCCACCGCACCCGATCCCTCGCCCGCCGCCCCACGCTCGCTGCCAGAGGAGCGGGGTGACGGGATTCGAGCCGTCCCACGGATCCTGTTCAGCGCCCGTTCTGAAGCATGCCCTGCGCGAAGCCCGTCACGAGCTGAGCGATCCAGAGAAGCGCGCCGATCCCGATGCCGACGCCCGACAAAATCGTCGCGGTTTTGGCCTGGCTCTGCGCCGTGGTGAAATCGCCGGCCGTCTTGGCGTTCATGGCCTGGATGCTGAAGACGAGCCCGATGATCCCGAGGATGCCGCCGAGGCAAGTGCACCCGCAGGGGAAGATCGACAGGATGCTCAGCACAAGCGGCAGCGTTGTGTTCACGTCGCCGCCCATGCCCGGCGGCATGGGGCCGCCCGAGTACCCGCCGCCCGGAGGCCCGAACCCGCCGTAACTCCCGGAAGGCGGCGCGCCAGGATATCCGCCGCCGGGGGGACCACCGAAGCCGCCGCCGGGGGGACCACCGAAGCCGCCGCCAGGGGGACCACCGAAGCCGCCGCCAGGGGGACCACCGAAGCCGCCGCCCCCGGGCGGAGGAAACCCACCACCCGGCGGAGGCACGTAGCCCCCAGACGCCCTTTGGATCCCGTTCTTGTTCGTGCCCGAATCGATCATCATGGGTGCACCCCTCCGCGCAACACAGCCGACGACTGCGTCGTCACCGCTTCGCGGCAAACACAGCATACAATGACCGTGTGCAGAACCAAAGCGATCCCGCGCCGCGCCGCGGATTCTTCTGGGGCCGCGCCGCGCTGGCGACTGCGGCGCTCGCCGCCTACGCCGCGTCGATGCTCTCGGGCGCCTCGCGGTGCGCCTTCGCCGCGTGGACGCAGCGCCCGTGCCCGGCCTGCGGCGGCACCCGCGCGATGCGCGCGATCCTCCGCGGCGACGTGAGCGCGGGCCTTCGGCACAACCCCGTCGCGCCCGCGTTCGCGGTCGTGGCGGCCGCGCTCGCGCTGCGGGCCGTGTGGGCCATCGCGCGCGACGGGCACCTCGGGGCGTTCGGCCGCGGCGCGTTGGACCGCTGGCTGACGCGCGCGTTGGTGCTGACGCTGGTGGCCGAGGTCGTCGTGTGGGCGGCGCGCTTCGCGGGCCTCTTCGGCGGGCCCGTGTCGGTCTGAGCCCATCCGTCGCGGCGGGCGATCGCGACGGCGCCGACCACGCAGGCGAGCGACACGACCGGCTCCCGAAGGGCGCGCGAGGCGCGGCTCGACGACGCCGGTCACTTCGTCCAGGAGGACGCGCACGAGCGCCTCGTCCCCGCGCTGACCACCTGGTTCACCGGGGGATCGGGGCTCCAGCCCCCTGGGCCTTCAAGGGAGTTCGCCTGTCCGCCTGGGGCGTACACGCTCGGAGCACCGTGCGCAGGGCTGGGGCGGGCGATGTGCGGCGTCGCTCCGGTGAGCGATTCCAGCGGCCGCTCCGCGGGCGGACGCCGCCCTCGACGTGCGCTTGCGTGCCACCGCGACACCCACGTGCCCGCGAGGGGCGTCAGCTCGAGTCGTCCCACCGCCGCGCCGGGGCCGAGGGCATCTCGTCGGCTGGCGGCCGCGGGTGCGCGAGGGTGCGCACGATCACGGTGCGATCGTGGATCGCCACGATGGACGTCAACGACCCGTCGCAGCGCGGACAATTCGGCGCGTCGACGCCCCACCTGCGAGTTACGCAACCGGCGGATGCGCGACTTTCGGGTGGTGAGCCCCCGCCGCCACCCGCCGCCACCCCGAATCCGCCACCCCTGCGCGTCGATTCCGCTGTGATTCCCGCTCGGCACGCGCGCCGCGTCGGGGACCTCGCGATGCCGCTCTCCGACCGCGCCTTCCACGCCCTCGCGCAGCACGAGCCCCAGGTGGTTCTCGCGACGCTCCGGGTGCTGTGCCCCGAGCTCGCCGCCCGCGCGACGCCGCTCGACCGCGACGACCTCGCGCCGACGCGCCTCGAAGTGCTCGCGCGGCCCGAGGACGCGGGCTGGCTGGCGCGACTGGGCGACGACGAGCTGCTCCACCTGGAGTGCGAGGGCTAACGCGACGCGCTGCGCGACCGCGTGACGGCCCGTGCCGACGCTGCGACGCTCGAGCGCTGGCTCACCCGCGCCGTCACCGCGGCGAGCGCCGACGACGTCTTCGCCGGCGAGTAGCGCCGCCCTTCAGCCTCGGCGCAGCGCCTCGCGCGCCTCACCCCACCGCCGTGCGAGCGCCGCACCCCACACGCCGAGCACCGCCGCGAGGCACGCCCACGAGAGCGTCACGTAGCGCCCGGTGATCTTCCGCTCGTCCCAGCCGTAGCGGTCGCGCAGGATGGTCATGTCGCCCTCGTCGGCGAGCGCGGCGTCCCAGGGGATGAGCTCCCAGTCCTTCGCGGCGGCGCGCCAGAAGAGCGACGAGTCCACGAACGCGCAGGCCCCGAGCGCGAGCAGCACCCACCGGACGCGGGGCCACGCCTTCCACGCGGGGACGTCCATCAGCGACGCGGCCACCAGCAGCGCGCCGAGCGCCATCTCGCCCGCGCACCCGCCCCACACGATGATCATGTCCTGCCGCGCGTGCCCGAGCGCCCACGTGCACACCAGCCCGACGAGCCCGTAGAGCGCGAGCCCCGCCGCCACGGGCCAGACGCCGCGCCGTGCGCAGGCCCACGCGCCCGCGCCGCAGCCCGCGAGCACCATCAGGTGGACCCCGACGCTGCGCGAACCCGAGAGCGGCGTGAAGCCCACCGGCAGCGGGATCGCCATCCACCCGCAGGCCCACGCCACCGTCGCGTGCCCGAGCTCGTGGAGCGACACCCGCGCCCCCTGCATCAGGAAGCGCCCGAGCGTCACCGACCGCACCACCGCCACGCTCGCCAGCGCGACCGGGACCGACGCCGCGAGCTGGCGGAAGGTGAGCGACGTCGGCAGCTCGGCCCGCACGTCCGCCGAGAGGGCCGCGCGCACGTCGGGCAGCTCGGGCGGGGGCGACGGGGCCTTGCCGGGGGCGCGCGCGCCGACGCGGAGCGCTGCGATCTCGCGCATGCGGGCGAGCGACGGGAGCGACGTCCAGACGCCCTCGCAGTGGGGGCAGAGGTCGACCGACGGCGCGTTGCCCCGCACCACGTAGGGGACGCGCAGCATGCAGACGCCGGGGCAGCGCGGGCAGGTGGGCGCGTCGGGCGCGGCCAGCGGGAGCTCGTCGGGGGCAACGTCGCCGAGGTCGCGCGGGGTGCCGAGCGTCTGACCGAGCTCGCCCTTGTCGAACCACGCGCCGCGGCACCGCGCGCAGGTGTCGATGGTGGTGGCCCGGTCGAGGGCGAAGGGCTCGAGCGGGAGGTCGCAGCGCGGGCAGCGGAGCGCGGGAGGGGTCACCGCCCGCGAGCATCGCACGGCCCGCGGGTTCGTTGCGATGCGTCGGCGCGCGGGGCCGTGTGCGGCGCGCGGTCAGTGAGGCACGTCGGGGCAGCGGAGCGAGGCCATCGCGGCCCGCGCGTCGCGTGCGTTGACGGAGCGTGACGCGCCCCAGCGGCGGACGACCACCCGGTACGCCTCGCACGCGGCGGGGACGTCGCCAGCGCGGGCGTGGACGTCGCCGAGCCAGCGCCACGCGCGCGTGTGGAGGAAGGGGTCTTCGAGCGCGAGGCAGCTCGCGGTGGCGCGGCCGAGCGACGCGCGGGCGGCGGTAAGGTCGCCGGCCCGGAGCGCAACGGCGCCGTGCACGGCCTCGGTCGCGAGCACCAGCACGCTCGCGCGGGTGATGACCACGCCGGGGTCGGCCTCGGGCGGCGCCGCGCGGAGCGCTTCCACGGCTTGCGCCGCGGTGTCGGCGCCGAGCGCGCGGGTGAAGGCCCAGCGGAAGAGCGGGAGCTGCGGGGCCTCGACGGTGAGCGAGCGCTCCCATCGCGCGAGGCCGGCGGCGCGTGCGGCGTCGTCGAGGCGGCCAGCGCGACGGAGGTCGTCGAGCATCGCGGGCTCCGCGTACTGGGCGAACGTGTGGTAGCGGAAGGTGACGCCGCCGCCCGTCCACGCGGGTCTGCCGGCGAGGAAGCGGGCCGCCGCGTCGAGGCCGTCGGCGGCGCGTCCCTCCTCGCGGGCGAGCTCGACGTCGAGCCACGCGGCGCGGAGCGGTCCGTCGACGTCGGCGCTCCCCGCGGCGTCGGCGGCGAGGCGGCGGGCCTGCGCGCGGGCCGCTTCGAAGTCGCCGTAGAGGGCCGCGCTGCGGGCGAGGTCGAAGGCCTCGTGCATCGCGCGGAGAGGCCCCGCGGTGACCTGCGCCGCGCGCTGGCGGACGGCGGCCTCCACCGCCTCGCGCGCCTCGCCGAGGGAGGCCATCGCCTGCGCGACGGTGAGGTACGCAGCCGGGTGGTCGGGCGCCACCGCGGCGAGCGCGCGGCCGGTGGCGAGCATCTCGGCGCAGCGCCCCTCGGCGAGCTGGAGCGAGGCGAGGTCGGTGGCGCAGTCGGCCGCGGCGGGGACGGCGTCGCGGCAGCGGGCGTAGGCGGCCGCGGCCTCGCGGGTTCGGCCGAGGCGGCGGAGGGCGCCGGCCATGCCCTGCCACGCGTCAGGGTAGGCGGGGTCGAGCGCGAGGGCGCGGCGGGCGGCGGCGACGCGCGCTTCGAAGTCGTCGCCGTGGAAGGCCAGCGTCGCCCACACCTCGGCGTCGTCGGGGTAGCGGGCGGCCATCGCGCGCAGGCGGCGGACGTACTCGTCGCGGTCGAGGGGCTCGCGCACGACGGTGGGTTCGAAGGTGTCGAGGAGCACGCGGTCGCGCTCGCGCATCCGGCCGCGCGACTGCCACGCGAGGCGGTACCAGCGGCGGCGCTCGGTCGCGTTGGCCACCCAGTAGCCCGTCACCAGCAGGCGGAGCGCGACCTCGGGGCACGACGGGTCGACCGCGAAGGCCCGCTGGAAGGCCGCGTGCGCGAGCAGCCAGCTCCCGGCGCGGATCGCGTCGAGCCCCTCGCGGTAGGCGGGGTTCACCGCACGCTCGCAGCGGAGCGGCGGCGGGAGCGTCGCGAGCGTCACCGCGGCGGCGGGCGTCGGGGCGACGGTCGGCGCGCGGCGGGGGAGGCGCGAGGCCGCGAGCGCAACCGCAACGATGGCGGTGCCCGCGAGGGCGAGCGCGGTCCGACGGCGGGGCGGCGAAGGCGCGCTTCGAAGCGGCGCGGCGGGTGGGCTCGTGGGCGTGACGTCGAGGGACGCAACGAGCTCGTGCATCGACGCGAAGCGGCCCGCGGGGTCGCGGGTGAGCGCGCGGTCGACCGCAGCCGCGAGGGCAGGCGGCGCGTCGGGGCAGCGCTCACGCAGGGGCGCGATGGGCTCGTGGAGGACGGCGGTCACCACCGCGGGCATCGAGCCGAGGTCGGGCCACGGGACCGCGCCGGCGAAGAGTTCCCACGCGGTGAGGGCCCAGGCCCACTGGTCGCAGCGGGCGTCGACGGCGCCGCCCCAGAGCTGCTCGGGCGCCATGTACGCGGGCGTCCCGACCGCGCGGCCCGCGGCGCTCCACGAGCTGAGCGTCGGGTCGGCGGCGCGCAAACGGGCGAGGCCGAAGTCGAGCACCTTCACCGCGCCGTCGTCCCGCACCATCACGTTGTCGGGCTTCACGTCGCGGTGGACGAGGCCCGCGTCGTGCGCCGCAGCGAGGGCCCGCGCGACGTCCGCCACCCACGCCACCCGCCGCGCCGCGGGGACGCTCGGGTCGCCGACGAAGGCGCGGAGGGTCTTCCCTTCGACGAGCTCCATCGCGATCCAGAGGCGGCCGTCGACCTCGCCCGCGTCGTACACCGCCGCGACGTTGGGGTGGCGGAACGCTGCGCCCGCCGCGGCTTCCCGCGCGTGGGACGAGCGCGCGTCGCCGTCGACGCCGCGGAGCACCTTGAGCGCGACGGGCTCTTCGGTGTCGATGCGGGCCGCGCGGTACACGTCGCCGGCCGCGCCGCCGCCGAGGCGTCGCTCGACGCGGTAGGGCCCCACGAGGGCGCCAGGGAGCAACGGGTCGTCCACGGCGGCGGGCGACCCTACCACGCCGCGTGGAGGGCACCGTCGCATGGCGACACCGCGGGGCGAAGGGAAGGCAAACCGCAAGGGCGCAAGGGACGCAAGGGAGGAGCACGAAGGGGGAGCGGAGAAAGAATCCGTGGCAGTGCCGCATGACCCATCCCCTTGCGCTCCTTGCGCTCCTTGCGCCCTTGCGGTTCCGCTGCACCGCTGGCGGGGGTGTTCGGGCGCCCGGACGCAGCGCCCCACGCGCGTGTCTGCCGCGGCGGACACCGACGCGCGTGAAGCGCTGGAAACGCAGGGATTTTCGCGCGGCAAGGCGCTTGCGAAGGGGCTCCTCGGAAGGAGTTCCACACCCCATGAAGAAGAACGCACCCCTCGCACTCTCCCTCGCCATCGCCGCCCTCGGCCCCGGCTGCCTCTCGGGCCCCGGCGCCCCCGACGACGGCCCCGACACCGCCGCCGCGCCCGTCGTGACGGAGCGCGCGTTCCCCGGGCGGAGCGGCCCCGTCGACCGCGCGATCGTCGAGACGCCGCAGGGCGCGCGCCTCGTCGGCTACGAGGTGATCGACGACGTCGCCGTCACCGAAGGCGACATCCTCCTCGCGGCGCCGCACCACGCCCACGACCCCGACGTCGCCCGGAGCGCGGGTCGCGTCAACGTCTCGTACCGCTGGCCCAACGGGCAGGTGCCGTTCGAGTTCGACGCGGCCATCGGGGCCGCCCAGCGCGCCGACATCCTCGCCGCCATGGACCACTGGAACCAGCGGACGCCCTACTGGTTCCGCCCCCGCGCGGCGGGCGACGCGGACTTCATTCGCTTCGTGCCGAGCGCCGGGTGCAGCTCCTTCGTCGGCCGCCAGGGGGCGATGCAGCCCGTCAACCTCAACGCCGCCTGCGGCCGCGGCGCGACCATCCACGAGCTCGGCCACGCCGTCGGCCTCTGGCACGAGCAGTCGCGCGCCGACCGCAACAACTTCATCACCGTCAACTACGCCAACGTCCAGCCGGGGATGGAGTTCAACTTCGACACCTACGTCCAGCAGGGCGCCGACGGCCGCGACATGTTCGCCTACGACTTCGGCTCGATCATGCACTACGACGCCTTCGCCTTCTCGCGCAACGGCCTGCCCACCATCGCGCGACGCGACGGGCAGCCCCTCGTCGTGCAGCGCACCGCCCTCAGCGAGACCGACATCGCGGGCGCCGTCCGCGTCCTCACCAACACCCAGCCGCAGCCCACCGTCACCCTCCGCAACGCCCGCACGGGCAAGTGCATGGACGTCGCCGACTGGGGCCGCACAGACGGGGCCGCCGTCAACCAGTTCACCTGCCACGGCGGCGCCAACCAGCGCTGGTACTTCTGGACGGTGCCCGGCACGAGCCGCGTCCTCGTGATCAACGACAACAGCGGCCACTGCCTCGACATCCCCTGGGGCACCACCAACGGCAACGAGCTCCTCCAGCAGTTCTCGTGTCACGGCGAAGGGGCGCAGCAGTTCGAGCGGGTCAACGTCGGCGCGCAGTTCGCGCTCCGCCGCGCGGGCACATCGCTCTGCCTCGAGGCCGACCCGGCGGGGGTCGACAGCACGCGCCTCCGCCAGGTCGCCTGCACCTACGCGTCGCAGCAGCTCTGGGCCGCCGTCCCCTGACGCGCGAAAGGGTTGCGCGGCCGCGCGCGAAGTTGCAACGCGCCGCGCGATGGACGTAACGTCCCGCGCCGCCATGACCCTCAAGCTCGAAGGCGCGTTCACCGCGCTCGTCACCCCCTTCCGCGACGACAAGGTCGACCACGACGCGCTCGCGGGCCTCGTGGAGTTCCAGATCGCCGACGGCATCGCCGGCGTCGTCCCGGTGGGCACCACGGGCGAGTCGCCGACCCTCACCGCGGCCGAGGCGCGCGAGGTCATCGCCACCACCGTCCGCGTCGCGAAGGGCCGCGTCCCCGTCATCGCCGGCACCGGCACCAACGCCACCGCCGAGACCATCGCCCGCACCCGCGCCGCGAAGGAGCTCGGCGCCGACGCCGCGATGGTGGTGATGCCCTACTACAACAAGCCCACGCAGCGCGGCCTCCTCGCCCACGTCAAGGCCGTCCACGACGCCACCGACATCCCGCTCGTTCTCTACAACGTGCCCACCCGCGGCACCGGCGACCTCGCCGTCGAGACCGTCGCCGAGATCGCCCGCGCCTGCCCCCGCGTCATCGCGCTGAAAGAGGCGACCGGCAACACCCTCCGCGCCCAGCACGTCCACGCGCTCTGCGGCGACCGGATCACCATCCTCTGCGGCGACGACGCGCTCACCGTCGCGATGATGGCCGTCGGCGCGAAGGGCGTCATCTCCGTCGCCAGCAACGCGCTCCCCGGCGCGGTGGCGGGCGTGTGCCGCGCGATGCTCAAGGGCGACCTCGTCGAGGCGCGGCGCCGCCAGGAGGCGCTGCTCCCGCTCTACGAGTCGATGTTCCTCGAGACCAACCCGGGGCCGGTGAAGGCCGCGCTCGCGGTGATGGGCCGCATCCCGCCGGAGATCCGCCTGCCGATGGCGTGGCCCGCCGAGGCCACCGTCGCCCGCGTCACCGCCGCGCTGCGCGAGCAGGGGGTCGCGGTATGACCCCGTCCGACCGCCCCGGCATCGCGGTCGCCGTCGCGGGCGCATCGGGCCGGATGGGCCGCCTCCTCGTCGAGCACGTCCTCCAGGCCAACGACGTCCGCCTCACCGGCGCCCTCGAGCACCCGCGCTCGCCCGAGATCGGCACCGACGTCGGCGCGCTCGTCGGCCGCCCCACCGGCGTCCGCATCTCCGCCGACCCGCGCGCCGCCCTCACCACCGCGCAGGTGGTCATCGACTTCAGCTCGCCCACCGCCACCGCCGACGTCGTCCGCGCCGCGGCCGAGCACGGCGTCGCCTGCGTCGTCGGCACCACCGGCCTCGGCGACGACGCGAAGCGCGCCCTCGACGAGGCGGCGAAGCGCATCCCCGTGGTGGCCGCGCCCAACATGTCGCTCGGCGTCCAGGTGCTCGCCCACGTGCTCGCCGAGACGCTGCGGCTCCTCGGGCCCGGCTTCGACGTCGAGATCATCGAGGCCCACCACCGCGAGAAGAAGGACGCGCCCTCGGGCACCGCCCTCCGCCTCGCCGACGTGGTGACCCGCGCGCGGGGGCTCACCCACGACAACCTCGTCCACGGCCGCGAGGGCGCGTCGGCCAAGCGCGGCTCGCGCGACGTCGGCGTCCACGCGATCCGCGGCGGCGACATCGTCGGCGACCACACCGTCCTCCTCGCCGGCGACGGCGAGCGGATCGAGCTCACCCACAAGGCCACCAGCCGCGCCGTCTTCGCCGCGGGCGCGCTCCGGGCGGCCCGCTGGGTCGTCGGCAGGGCGCCCGGCACGTACACCGTCGCCGACGTCCTCGGCCTCCCGCGCGAAGGCTGAGACGCCCCGCGATGCCCCTCGCGGCCCTCGCGCTCCTGCACGTCGCCGCCGGGCTCGCCGCCGCCGTCGCGTACGCGGGCGAGCTCCGCGCCTCCCCGCGCGCGTCGTGGGCGCTGCCGGGCTTCGCCGCGCTCTGCCTCCACGAGGCGCTCGTCGCGCTGCCGGCTGCCTTCTACCTCCTCGCCCGCCACACCGACTGGATGCTCTCCTACGCGGTCGCGACGGGCCGCGTCCCCTCGGCGCTCGCGCTGGTCGTGGCGACGGTGATCGCGTGCGGCGCGCTCGCGGGCTTCGTGCTCGGCGCGAGGCTCGTGCGCGACCAGCACCCGCGCGCGCCGGCCGTCGCCGCGGCGGGGCTCGCGGCGGCGGCGCTGGTGGGGCTGCTCGCGGCGAAGGCGCGCGTCGGGGCGGTGGGGACGACGAGCCAGTTTCGCGGGGGCTTCGGGATGGTGCCGTTCTGGTCGTCGCGCGCGTCGACCGCGGTGCTGCTGGCGGCGATGATCCAGGGCTCGGCGCTCGCGCACCTCGGGTGGACGCTCTCGCGCGCCCGCAAGCCCGCAGGCGCTTGACGCGCGCCCCGCGGCCGCGTTGCCATCGGCGCCATGAGCGCACCGCCCGTCAAAGACCGCTTCTGCTCGTTCTGCGGCACGGAGTTCCCGCCGCCGCTCGCGTACCCGCGCACGTGCCCGTCGCCGTCGTGCGGCATCACCCTCTGGGCCAACCCCATCCCCGTCTGCGTGCTCCTCGTCCCCGTGCAGGACGGCGCGCGGCGCGGGCTGCTCCTCCTCCGACGCGGCATCGAGCCACGCCGCGGGATGCTCGCGCTCCCGGGCGGCTTCCTCGAGGAGCACGAGACCTGGCAGCAGGGCGCCGCCCGCGAGCTGCGCGAGGAGCTCGACGTCACGGTCGCGCCCGAGACGCTGCTCCCGTCGTGGTTCACGAGCACCGCGCCGCGTCCCAACCGCGTGCTGCTCTTCTGCGAGGCGCCGGCGCTCGACGTGGCGTCGCTCCCGCCCTTCACCGCCAACCACGAGACCGCCGAGCGCGGCGTCGCGTGGGGCCCCGACGGGCTCGACGCGCTCATGGCCTTCCCCCTCCACCACGAGGCCGCGCGGCGGTGGTTCGAGACCAACGAGGTCGCCGGCGCGCACGGCTACGCGCCGCGCTGAGCGCCTCCGCAAACCCCGCGCACGCGTCGCCCGTCTGACACGGCATGAACAAGCCCGCCTCCCCCCGCTCGCTCGTCCTCGCCATAGCCCTCACCACCCTCACCCTCCCCTCCCTCGCCCGCGCGCAGACGCCGCTCGCCGGCGGGCGCGCCCACCACGCGCAGGCGACGCTCCCCGACGGCCGCGTCCTCGTGACCGGCGGTGAGCGCGCCGACGACCTCGTCGCCTGGGGCGCCGGCGCGACGCGCGCCCTCTCCCGCGAGGCCACGCTCTTCGACCCCGCCACCGCGCGCTGGAGCCCCGCCGGGCGGCTCGTCCACGCGCGGGCGAATCACGCCGTGGTGGCGCTCCCCGACGGCCGCGCGGTGGTGCTTGGCGGCGGCGCGAGCGAGCTCCGGCCCGACCCCTCCGTCGAGCAGTGGGACCCCGCTTCGCGCGCGTGGCGCGTCGTCGGGCGCCTCGCCGACGGGCGCTCGGGCCACACCGCCACGCTCCTCGATGACGGCCGCGTGCTGGTGGTCGGCGGCGCGCGCGACAACCTCGGGGGCGCGGTGCCCGGCGCCAACGTGCTTCGAAGCGTCGAGCTCTGGGACCCGCGCGCCCGCCGCGCCGCGCCCGCCGCGCCGCTGCCCGTCGCGCTCACGCGCCACGCCGCCGTCCGCCTCGCCGACGGGCGCGTCCTCGTCACCGGCGGAACCTCCTGGTGGGGCGGCGCGCCCGCCGAGCAAGATCCCGTGTCGGCCCGCGCGTTCGTGTGGTCGCCCGCGACGGACGCGTGGCGCGAGGTGTCGCCGATGCGTGGCGCGCGAGTGGGCCACGCGATGACCGCGCTGCGAGACGGCCGCGTGCTCGTCGTCGGCAACCGCGTCGGCCACGACCAGACGTCGTGCGCGTGGACCGACGCGGACTGCGCGCGGCACCCAGTCACGGGCGACGTAGCCGAGCTCTTCGACCCGCGCGACGGGACGTTCACCGCGACGGGCGCGACCCGCTTCCCGCGGCTCGGCGACCATCAGCTCGCGACGTTGGCCGACGGGGGCGTCGCGGTGTTCGGCGTGATGAGCACGGTGGGCGGCGACGCCCCGCAGGTGGTCGAGGTGTGGAGCCCCGCCACCGGCGCATGGAGCGACCACGGCGACGTCGCCGTCACCGCGCAGGACGGCTTCCGCGCGACGCCCCTCGCGGACGGACGTGTGTTGGTGACGGGCGCGCAGCTCGTCCCCAACCGCGCGGGGCTGCTCCGCACGGGCGCTTCGTTCGGCGTGTGGGACCCCGCGGTAGCCCGCGCCCGGCCGAGCCCGCGCACCTCGACGCTCGCCCGCGCCGTGCTCGAATGAACGCCTGAACGCGGACGACACCCCGCGCCCCACCGCACGCCACGACCACACCGCGCACGCGCTCCGTGCGTTCCCGCTGTCGCGAATCGGGACGCGCACCGCAACGGCGTTGCCCCTCACGGAAGCTCCGCCGTAGCGTCGTCCCGATGCGCGCTCCGAAGTGGCGCGCGACAGAGGAGCAATTCGATGAGGTGTCTTCAAAAACGTTGGGCTTGCTGGGCTGCGCTCGCGGCGTTCGCGGCGCTCGCGGGCTGTGACTCCACGCCCGTGGTCGGCGGCGCCGACGCGTCGGGGATGGACGCGGCCGACGCCACGCCCGAGGCGGGCCCGCAGGACGTGGGCATGGACGCGGTGGACACCGGGCCCACCTGCGGCCCGACCCAGCAGCTCTGCGGCGGCCAGTGCGTCTCTGTGATGAACGACTCCGCCAACTGCGGCGCCTGCGGCGTCGCGTGCAGCGGCGCCGACCGCTGCGTCGACGGGGCGTGCCGGACGGTGTGTCCCACGGGCCAGACCGCGTGCGCGGCGGGCGGCGGCGACGCGGGCGGCGACGCGTCGGGGCCGTCGCTGTGCGTGATCCTCGACACCGACCGGGCCAACTGCGGCGCCTGCGGCCGCGCCTGCGCCGCCGGCGAGGTGTGCTCCGCGGGCGCGTGCGCCACCACCTGCGCGGCGGGCCTCGCCACCTGCGACGGCGCCGTCGGCCGCGTTTGCGCCGACCTCCAGCGCGACCCCGCCCACTGCGGCGCCTGCGGGACGGCCTGCGCGCCGGGCCAGGCCTGCGCGATGGGCGCCTGCGTCACCTCCTGCGCGGCGGGCTTCACCGCCTGCTCGATGGGCGCCGACGGCGGCGCCGGCTACTGCGCCGACCTCACCGTCGACCGCAACAACTGCGGCACGTGCGGCAGCGTCTGCCCCGCGGGCCAGGTGTGCTCCGGCAGCGCCTGCCGCGTGTCGTGCGCCGCGGGCACCAGCGACTGCACCGGCACCTGCCGCGACCTCCAGACCGACAACGCCAACTGCGGCGCCTGCGGCACGGCGTGCCCGATGGGCCAGGTGTGCTCGCGCGGCGCCTGCACCGTCACCTGCGGCACCGGCCTCACCAACTGCACGGGCACCTGCCGCGACCTCGACACCGACCTGCGCAACTGCGGCGCGTGCGGGACGGCCTGCATGGCCGGCCAGGTGTGCTCCGAGGGCCGCTGCCAGGTGTCGTGCGGCGCCGGCACCACCAACTGCTCGGGGACGTGCCGCGACCTCTCCAGCGACAACAACCACTGCGGCGTGTGCGGCAACGCCTGCCCCGCCGGGACGGTGTGCTCGCGCGGCACCTGCGCGGTGTCGTGCGGCGCCGGCCTCACGGTGTGCTCGGGCGTCTGCCGCGACCTCCAGACCGACGTCAACCACTGCGGCATGTGCGGGGCCGCCTGCGCCGCCGGCCAGGTGTGCTCCGCCGGCCGCTGCCAGGTGTCGTGCGCGACCGGCACCACCGCGTGCTCGGGCGTCTGCCGCGACCTCCAGACCGACCGCCTCCACTGCGGGATGTGCGACGCCGCGTGCGCCGGCGGCCAGGTGTGCGCCGCCGGCCGCTGCGTGACGAGCTGCACCGCGGGCCAGACCGACTGCGCGGGCACCTGCCGCGACCTCGACACCGACCGGCTCAACTGCGGCGCCTGCGGGATGGCCTGCGCCGCCGGCCAGGTGTGCTCCTCGGGCGCGTGCGCGGTGTCGTGCAGCGCGGGCACCACCAACTGCTCCGGCGTCTGCCGCGACCTCACCACCGACAACGGCAACTGCGGCATGTGCGGGCGGGCCTGCGCCGCCGGCCAGGTGTGCTCGGGCAGCGCCTGCGCGGTCTCGTGCCTGTCGGGCACCACCAACTGCTCCGGCGCCTGCCGCGACCTCCAGACCGACAACAACAACTGCGGCGCGTGCGGGCGCGGCTGCGCCGCCGGCACCGTCTGCTCGTCGGGCGCGTGCGCCGTCACCTGCGGCACGGGCACCACCAACTGCTCGGGCGTCTGCCGCGACCTCGCCACCGACAACGGCAACTGCGGGATGTGCGGCCGCGTCTGCGCCGCCGGCCAGGTCTGCTCCGCGGGGACGTGCACCGTGAGCTGCGGCGGCGGCCTCACCAACTGCTCCGGCGTCTGCCGCGACCGCGCGACCGACGTCAACAACTGCGGGACGTGCGGCAACGCCTGCCCGCCCGGCACGCTCTGCTCGGACGGCTCGTGCACGGTCACCTGCGGCACGGGCCTCAGCAACTGCTCCGGCACCTGCCGCGACCTCGCCACCGACAACGCCAACTGCGGCGGGTGCGGGCGGGCGTGCGCCGCCGGCCAGGTGTGCTCCGGCGGCGCCTGCGCGGTGTCGTGCGGCGCCGGCCTCACCAACTGCTCCGGCGTCTGCCGCGACACCAACGACGACCGCTTCAACTGCGGCGGCTGCGCGCGCGTCTGCGCCGCCGGCCAGGTGTGCACCGCGGGCCGCTGCGTCACCACCTGTGCGGCGGGCCAGACCGACTGCGGGGGGACGTGCCGCGACCTCACCACCGACCGGCTCAACTGCGGCGCCTGCGGGATGGCCTGCGCCGCCGGCCAGGTGTGCTCCTCGGGCTCGTGCACCGTGAGCTGCGGCGCCGGCACCACCGACTGCTCGGGGACGTGCCGCGCGCTCGCCACCGACAACGCCAACTGCGGCATGTGCGGGCGGGCCTGCGCCGCGGGCCAGGTGTGCTCGGGCGGCGCCTGCGCGGTCACCTGCGGCGGCGGCACCAGCAACTGCTCGGGCGCGTGCCGCGACCTCGCCAACGACAACAACAACTGCGGCGCCTGCGGCCGCGCCTGCGCCGCCGGCACCATCTGCTCGTCGGGCATGTGCGCGGTCACCTGCGGCGGCAGCACCACCAACTGCTCGGGCGCGTGCCGCGACCTCCAGACCGACAACGGCAACTGCGGCATGTGCGGCCGCGCCTGCGCCGCCGGCACCGTGTGTTCGTCGGGCACGTGCACGGTCACCTGCGGCGGCAGCACCACCAACTGCTCGGGCGTCTGCCGCGACCTCGCCACCGACATCGGCAACTGCGGGGCGTGCGCCCGCGCCTGCCCTGCCGGCCAGGTGTGCTCGGCGGGCACGTGCACGGTGTCGTGCGCGTCGACGCTCGCCAACTGCTCCGGCGTCTGCCGCGACCTCCAGACCGACAACGGCAACTGCGGCATGTGCGGGCGGGCCTGCGCCGCGGGGCAGGTGTGCTCGACGGGGACGTGCACGGTGTCGTGCGGCTCGACCCTCACCAACTGCGCGGGCGTCTGCCGCGACCTCGCCAACGACCGGCTCAACTGCGGCGCGTGCGGGATGGCCTGCCCTGCCGGCCAGGTGTGCGCCTCGCGCGCGTGCACGCTCTCCTGCGCGGCGCCGCTCGAGCCCTGCGGCGGCGCGTGCACCAACACCGCGTTCGACCCGTCGAACTGCGGCGCGTGCGGGATGGTGTGCCCGACCAACAACGCCTGCGTGTCGGGCTCGTGCCGGCCGCTGCTCCGCCCCTCGCCGGGCGCGTACACCTACCCCTTCGCGATGCAGCCCGCGGGCGGCACCGCGGTGACGCTGAGCGACGACTCGACCACCGGGCTCGTGCCGATCGGCTTCACCTTCCGGTTCTTCACCAACTCGTACACGCAGGTGAACATCTCCTCCAACGGCTTCATCGGCTTCGACGCCGGGATGTCGCAGGGCTGCTGCTCGGGCCGCTCGATCCCCGCGGCCGACGGCATCGAGAACATCATCGCCGCCGCCTGGACCGACCTCTACCCGCCCGGCGGCGGCACGGTGACCTACCAGACGCTCGGCACCGCGCCGACGCGCCGCCTCGTGGTGTCGTGGCTCACCATGCCCTGGTGCTGCAGCGGCCCCGCCCACGTCGACACGCAGATCATCCTCTACGAGGGAACCGACCGCATCGAGATCATGACGGCGCGCCAGGACGCCGGCCACACCTACACGCAGGGCGTCGAGAACGCCGCCGGCACCGTCGCGTACTTCCGCCCCGGCCGCGTGGCCGCGGACTACGCGCTCAGCAACGACGGCGTCGAGATCTACACCAACTGAACGCGTGACGGGGAGGCGCCGCCGTCGCCGCGCCTCCCCGCCGTCCCCTCCCCGGCCGTCGCCCTCGTGCGGGCGGCGGCGCGGCGGCGGTCAGTCGTCGTCGTGGTGGTTGTTCCAGTGCGACTCGTTGTCGCGCCGGGAGCGGCCGGGGCGGGAGCCCTCGCCTTCGGGCTTCTTCTTGCGGCTGTAGTCCGTCTTCGCGCCGCCGGGCTTCGCAGGCGGGCCGAAGCGGCTGGCGTTGTTCGCGCCGCCGCCCGCACCCGGGGGGCCGCCGGCGGGGCGATCGGGCCGCGCAGCGCCAGGGGCTCCCTTCGGCGCGGCGAGATTGACCACGAGCGGGCGCCCGCGCACGAGCGTCCCGCGGAGCACGACGACCGCGGACTTCGCCGCGTCGCCCGAGGCCATCGTGACGAAGCCGAAGCCGCGCCGCCGACCGTCGGCGTCGACCGGCAGGTGCACGCGGGAGAACGACTCCACGCCCGCGCCGCGCATCGCCCCTTCGAGCTCCTCCTGCGTCGCGTCGTAGGGGAGGTTGCCGACGTAGAGCGTGCGGTCCGACGTGTCGACCGCGGGGCCGCGGGGCCCGGGGCCGCCGGGGCCGCCGGCGCCGCGCGCGGGGGGCTCGGCGTTGAAGCGGCGGACGGAGATCGACCCGTCGCCGAGGATGTGCCCGTGGAGCTCGCGGAGCGCGCGCTCGACGTCCTCGGGGCCGCCGAGGCGGACGAAGGCGAAGCCGCGCAGGCGGCCGGTCATCCGGTCGCGCGGGAGGCTCACGTCGAGCACGGCGAGGCCGGCCTCGGAGAAGAGCTCGCGGAGCATCGAATCGGAGACGCCCTCCGCGAGGCCCGCCACGAAGAGGCGGTTCGCGTCGTCGCTGGTGGGGGCGCTCACGCGTTGCCCTCGTCGAGCGGCGGCTGCGGGCCCGGCACGACGCCCGCGATGTCGGGGTCGACGCCCGGCTCGCCCGCGGGGCGGTTCTTGCGCTCGTCCGCGCGGCGGGCCCGGTCGGCGGCCTTCTCGCGCTGCCGCTCGAGGCGGCTCAGTTCCTTCTGTCGCTTGCTGACGGACGGTCTTCCCTGTGTGCTCAAACAGACCTCGGTGGTGAGAATTTGGGGGTGGGCGAGGCGGAGGCGGCGCCGACCCTAGCACCTTCCCGCGCCCGGCGGTGGGCTTCGACGCGCGGCGCGCGACGCGCCCGTCGTGATACGGTCGCCCCCGTGGCCTCGATCGACGATCGGACCCGCACGCAGCGCCCCGCCCCGTCGACCGCTTCCCCGCGGGAGCCCTTCCTCGTGCTCGCGCTGCGGGGCGGCGACCCGACGGCGACGGTGTTCCGCTACGCGCTCGGCGCGCTCGAACGCGTGGAGGTGGGCCGCGGCGACGCCCCGCCGCGCGCCGACGGGCGCTCGCTCCGCGTCGACCTCCCCGACCCCTGGCTGAGCGGCCGCCACCTCCTCTTCGAACGCGCCCTCGGCCAGTGGACCGTGCGCGACCTCGACACCAAGAACGGTACCCGCGTCAACGGCGCCTCCACCCGCGGCGCGCGCCTCGACGACGGCGACGTGGTCGAGGCCGGCGCGTGCCATTTCGTCTTCCGCCGCGCCGCGCTCCCCCCCGAGCCCGCGGTCGTCTCGATCGACCCCGCCCTCGCCACGCCCGACGCCTCCCTCGCCGACGCGCCCGACGCGCCCGACGACCTCGCGCTCCGCCTCACGCGCCTCCTCCGCGCGTCGGGCGCCGCCCACCCCCTCCGCGTCGACCCCGACGCCGCCGTCGCGCTCCTGCGCACGCGGCCGCTCCCCGAGGCCGCGCTCGCCGCCGCCCTCGCCGCCGCCCTCGCGGGCGACGGGACGCTCCGCGACGCCGCCGTCCGGCGCCCCACCGAGGCCCCGCCCCGCGCGCCCGCCGGGCCCTCGCTCACGCGCGACGGCGAGCTCTGGCGCGCGCGCTGGCGCGGCGAGTCCGCGGCGGTGCGCGACCTCGACGGCGTCCGCTACCTCGCCGCCCTGCTCGCCCGGCCCGGCGTGGAGGTGCCCGCCGCCGACCTCCTGCCGCTCGCGCGGAAGGGGCGCGGCGACGCCGACGCGGCCGCGGGCGTCGATTCCGACGACGCGCGGACGGCCCCCGACGAGGCCCTCCCGACGATCGACGCCGCCGCGCGCGCCGCCTACGAGCAGCGCCTCCGCGACCTCCGCGAGGTCGAGGCCGAGGCGCGCGGTTGGGGCGACCGCGAGCGCGCCGCGAAGGCCCGCGCGGAGATGGAGGCGATCGCCGCCGAGCTCTCGCGCTCGCTCGGACTCGGCGGGCGGGCGCGCGCCGCCGGGTCGACCGCGGAGCGCGTGCGGGTCAACGTCACCCTCCGCCTGCGCGCGGCCATCCAGAAGATCGCCGAGCAGGCCCCGGGCCTCGGCCGCCACCTCGACGACTGCGTGCGGACGGGCGCGTTCTGCGCGTACCTCCCGCCGCCCGACGGGGCGCGGTGACCGGCGACCCCTTCGGCCTCGCGGGCTCGTGCCTCGACGACCGCTTCGACGTCGGCGAGGCCGTCGCCGAGGGCGGCTTCGGCGTCGTGTACCGCGCGACCCACGCGAGCCTCGGCAAGCGCGTCGCCCTCAAGGTGCTCAAGCCCGACACGGAGGGGGACCCCGCCGAGCGCATGAAGGACTTCGCCCGCGAGGCCCGCACCCTCGCGCGCCTCGACCACCCCGCCGTCGCGCGCGTGGTGGACTTCGGCGTCTCCACCCTCCCGTCGGGCCACCGCGCGCCGTGGATGGCGCTCGACTGGATCGAGGGCGAGACCCTCGCCGCCTGGCAGCGGGCCCACCCCGGCGCGCGCCTCTCGCGGGCCGAGTGCATGCGCTGGATGCGCCCGGTGCTCGAGGGCGTCGCCGCGGCCCACGCGCTCGGCGTCGCCCACCGCGACATCAAGCCCTCCAACCTGCTCCTCGCGGGCGGCGACGACGCGCCCCTCCGGCTGGTGGACTTCGGCGTCGCCGGCGCCTTCGAACGCGGCGCCCCCGCGCCCTCCGGCGAGACCATGACGGCCTCCGCGCGCGCCGCGTGGTCCCCGCGCTACGCCGCGCCCGAGCAGATCGCCGGCACGCGGACGGGCCCCTGGACGGACGTCCACGCGCTCGCGCTCGTCGTCACCGAGCTCCTCACCGGCGCGCCCGCGTACCCCGCCGACGACGCGATGGCCCTCCACCTCGCGGCCCTCTCGCGCGACCGCCCGACGCCCGCCTCGCGCGGGGTCGACGTCGGCCCCTGGGAGCCCGTCCTCGCCCGCGCCCTCGCGCTCCAGCCCGCCGAGCGCCACCCCGACGCGCGGGCCCTGCTCGACGCGCTCCTCGCCGCGGACGCCGCGCGCACGCCGTCGCGCAACCCGCTGCGCGCCGTGGGCGCCGCCGCCCTCGCCGCGCTCGCCGCCGTCGCCCTCTGGAGCGCCCGCGCCGACCGCGCGCCCCGGGCCGTCCGCGCGCCGGCCCCGGCCGCGCCCGGCGCGTCCCCCGGCCGCGCCGGATGCCGCGACGCCCGACGCCGCGACGCCCGACGCGCCTCCCGCGGACGCCTCGTCCAACGCTGCGCCCGCGGTGCGCGCCGCCCCGCGCCCGCTCCGCCGCGCGCCCCCCGCCGCGCGTCGCGTCCCCGCACATGACGCGGGGGCGACCGCGCTCGCGCCCGCGGAGTAGCGCCTTGCCGCTGCGCGCGGGCCTTTCGTAGAGTCGCGCCGAGATGAGGGTCCGCCCGCCCGCCGCATCGCTCGCGCTCGCCCTGGCCGTCGCCGCGCGCGCGGCCGCGGCCCAGCCCGCCCCCGCGGAGGAGGTGGCGCGCGCCGAGCTCGTCGCGGCGGCGGAGTCGGCGCGGGCCGCGGGCGACCACGCGCGGGCGCTCGACCTCGCGCTGCGGGCGGGCCGCGTGCGGATGACCCCGTCGCTCCGCCAGCTCATCGCGTACGAGCACGACGCGGCGGGCGCGACCCTCGACGCGCTCGGCGCGGCCACGGCGTGCGCGCGCGAGGCCGAGGTCGACGCGGCGCTCCGCAACCGGGCGCAGATCCTCGCGGCCTGCACCGCGCTGCGCGACCGGCTGCGCGGGCGCGTCGGTCACCTTCGCGTCCGCGTCGAGGGCGACGCGTCGGGCGTGGTCGTCCGCGTCGAGGGGCGCGCCGTCGAGCCCGCGCTCTGGGACGTCGCGCTGCCGGTGCTGCCGGGCGAGGTCCACGTCGAGGCCGAGCGCGGCGAGGCGCGCGTCGCCGACGTCGTCTCGGTCGGCGCCGGCGAGGAGCGCGCGGTCTCGCTCCACGCGCCGGAAGCGCCGCCGCCACCTCCTCCGCCGCCGCCACCGCCGCCACCGCCTGCACCCCCACCCCCCCCGCCTCCACCTCCGCCGCCGCCATCCGCGCCGAGCCTCGTCGGGCCCGTGGTGACGCTGGCCGCGGGCGGCACGGCGCTGGCCATCGCGGGCGTGTGCGCGGCCCTCCGCGCCGACGCGCTGGCGGCGCGCGACGCGGCCTGCGACGCGTCGGGCTGCGACCCGATCGCGCGCGATCACCACGAGTCCTTCCGCGACTGGACGGCCGCCACCAACGTGGCCTGGGTCGTCGGCGCCGCGGCGCTCGCGGGCGGCGCCGCCTGGCTCGGCGTCACGCTCGCGCGCCGCGGGTCGTCCGCGCGCGTCGCGCTCGCCCCGGGCCGCGCGGAGCTCGCGTGGAGCGTCCGGTGGTGAGGCGCCTCGCCGCGTTCGCGCTGCTGGCGGGCTGCACCGTCGACGGCTGGACGTGGCGCCCCCGCGACGCCGCACTCGACGCGCCGCCCGACGCCTCGCCCGACGTCGCGGACGCCTCTCTCGATGCTCCCCCCGACGTCCCCCCCGACGCCGCGCCGGCAGCCCCGCGGCTCCTCTGGCCGCTGTCGGGCGCGCGGCTCACGGGGCGCTCGCCGACGCTCCGCTGGGCGGCCCCCGACGCGGCCGCGACGCTCGACCACTGCGCCGACCGCGCGTGCGCCCGCGTGACCGACTCGACCCCGGTGACCGGCGCCTCGCACGCGCTCCGCGACCTCGCGCCGGGCCCGCACTGGTGGCGCGTCCGCGCGGGCGGGCGCGCGTCGGCGGTGTGGCTCTTCTTCGCGGCGCGGCAGGGCCCGGCGGTCACGCGCGCGGCGGGCGTCGTGCCCGACTTCGACGCCGACGGCCGCGCCGACCTCGCCCTCGGCGCGGGGGAGTTCGACGGGCGCGGCGCCGTCTTCGTCCACCCGGGCGCGCCCGGCGGCGTGGCGACGTCGCCCGCCGTCACGCTGCGATCGCCCGAGGGGGACGCGCTCTTCGGCGAGCGGATGTCGTGCGGCGACCTCGACGGCGACGGCTTCGTCGACCTCGCGGTGGCCGCGCGGCGCGCGGGCGGCGGGGCGGGCGCGGTGTTCGTGTACCGCGGGGGCCCGACGGGGCTCGCGGCGACGCCCGCGCAGCGGCTCGACGGACCGCGGGGCGGCGAGGAGTTCGGCTTCCGGCTCGCGGCGCAGGGCGACCGCGACGGCGACGGCTACGCCGACGTGGCGGTCGCGCGGGCGTTCTCCAACGAGATCACGCTCGGCCACGGCTCGCCCGCGGGCGTCCGCTGGGGCGCCGGCGCGACGGCCGCGGTCGCCGCCGACCGCGCGTGCCTCGGCGACCTCGTCGTGTTCGACGCCGACGAGGACGGGCGCGACGAGCTCGGCTGCGCGGCTGCGGGCAACTCGACCACGCGGGCCGGCCCGTCACTGCAGTGGTTCCGCGGGGGCGGTTCGCCGGGGGTCGCGCCCGCGCGCGGCGAGCCCGCGCAACTGCCCTACGCCGCCGGCGGCGAGACCGTGGCCGACGCGGTGACCGCCGGCGACCTCGACGGCGACGGCCGCCCCGAGGTGGTGGTGACCGCGGCGAACACCGTGTACGTCGTCCCCTTTGCGGGCGGCGCGCCGAGCGGCGCAGGGGCCGTCGCGCACCGCCACACGGGGGCCTCGACGCGCTGGGGCGAGCGCGTGGCCGCGGGCGACCTCGACGGCGACGGCCGCGCCGAGCTCCTCCTCGGCGACCCGACCAGCAACCTCCCCGCGGCGCTCGACGCGACGGTGTGCCGCTGGCGCATGGGCGCGTGCGTTGAGCTGACGCCGACGCTCCACTCGCAGGTGGCGGGCGCGTACGTCTTCGGCGAGGCCCTCGCGGCGCTCGACCTCGACGGCGACGGCTTCGACGACGCGGCGGTGGGGGGCTTCGGGTGGACGGGCGCCGTGCTCGGGCGCGTCGAGCTCTTCCGCGGCGGCGCGATGGGCCCTGCGGCGGCGCCGACGGCCACGCTGGGCCCGCCGTCGGCGGTGCAGATCTCCTACGGGGAGTCGATCCTGCGGTGAGGCACCGCCGCCGGGACGCGAGCGAAACGGGACCGCCCGCCGTCAGCCCGGCCCCCACGCGAGCGACGCGCACGCACACGCGCCGAGGCCCGCCGCGCAGGCCCACGCCAGCCGCGCCTCCCGCCCGCCCCCCTCCGCCAACAGCGCGCCCGCCACCGCCAGCGCGGCCGCCGCGAGCAGCCAGTCGACCCCGCGCTCCAACCACTGCGCGTGCGCCCGATCCGCCGCCCATGCCGCGCGCCGCGCGCCGCCCTCCCACGCCCGCCGCGTCGCGACCAGCAGAACGCACGCGCCGACCCCCGCCGCCGCCCCCACGCGGCCCGCCAGCGCCACGCCACGCCACGCCACCACCGCCGCCGCCGTCACCAGCGCCGCAGCCACCGCGAGCGCCCACGAGAGCCCCGCGCCGCTCACCGATGCAACGCGCCTCCGACGGCACCCACCACCGCGCCCACGAGCACCAGCACCCGCACCGCCCGCCTCCCCACCTCCGGCCGCCGCGCGAACCACGGAACGAAGAACACCGCCGCCACCACCACCAGAAACCCCGTCACCCGCACGCGATCGAGAAACGCCGAGCGCGCCGCCCACAGCACCGCGTCGGGCGGGGCCTCGGGCGCAAGTCGTTCACCGAACGCGCGGGCGAGCTGGTACGCCGCGGGCGCGAGCGCGACGGAAGCGGCGAGCCCGCGCCGCGCATTCGTCGAGGGCGTGACGTTGGCGCGCACGGCACGTGACGTTACCAGTGGGGCCCTTGCGGCGCGCGCCCCTTCGCGGATACACCCACCGCCGACGCCGCTCCTGCCGGCGCGAGAGGGACTCCCACGATGCCGACGATCGACCGCCGCGACCTGCTCCGCCTCCTCAGCTCCGCCGGACTCCTGGCGCTCGTCCCCGCGGCGCCGGGCTGCGAGAGCGACCCCGTGCCCGCCGCCGGCGATGCCTCACGCGACGCGACCGACGCGGCCACCGACATCGCCACCGACGTCGTCGACGACCTCCCGCCGCCCGAGGGCTTCGCGCACGGCGTGGCCAGCGGCGATCCCCTCCCCGACGCGGTGATCCTCTGGACGCGCATCTCCCCGCGCATGCCCGCGCCGATGACCGTGGAGGTGCAGTGGGAGGTGAGCACCACGCGCGAGTTCACCGCCGTCGCCCGCATGGGGACCTTCATGACCGGCCCCGAGCGCGACTACACCGTGAAGGTCGACGCGACCGGGCTCACCGCGGGGACGACGTACTACTACCGCTTCCGCGCGATGGGGCTCACCTCGCCCATCGGCCGCACGAAGACCGCGCCGACCGGCGCCGTGGCGCACGCGCGCTTCGGGATGGTGTCGTGCTCCAACTTCGCGTTCGGCTACTTCCACGCCTACCGCAACCTCGCGCAGCGCGACGACCTCGACGCCGTCCTCCACCTCGGCGACTACATCTACGAGTACGGCAACAACGAGTACGGATCCTTCCGCGCCAACGTCCCGCCCCACGAGGCGCGCACGCTGGAGGACTACCGCACCCGCTACGGGCGCTACCGCCGCGAGGCCGAGCTCCAGGCCGTCCACGCCGCCTACCCCTTCATCACCGTGTGGGACGACCACGAGTTCGCCAACGACGCCTGGCAGAACGGCGCGCAGAACCACACGCCCGGCGTCGACGGCGACTGGTCCGAGCGCCGCCGCGCCGGGGCGCGCGCGTACATGGAGTGGATGCCGATCCGCGAGCAGATGGACGGGCGCATCTACCGACGGCTCCAGTGGGGCGACCTCCTCGACCTGATGATGCTCGACACGCGCATCTGGGGCCGCGACGAGCAGGCCCGCAGCGCCGACGCCGCCGCCGCGCCGATGCGCCAGCTCCTCGGCGACGCGCAGGAGCGCTGGCTCCTCGAGCAGGTCGCGAGCTCCCGCGCCCGGTGGAAGCTCATCGGCCAGCAGGTGATGGTCGGCCAGGTCCCCACCGTGCTCAACCTCGATGCGTGGGACGGCTACCCCGCCGCCCGCGACCGCGTCTTCCGCGCCATCCGCTCGATGAACGTCGCCAACGTCGTCATGCTCACCGGCGACATCCACTCGTCGTGGGCGATGGACCTCACCGAGAACCCGCTCGACCCCGCGACGTACGACCCGGCCACCGGGCGCGGCTCGCTGGCGGTGGAGTTCGTCTGCCCGGCGGTGACCTCGGCGGGCTTCCCCGACCTCGTGCTCCCCCTGCTCCAGCAGGCGATGCGCGAGATGCCGCACCTGAAGTTCGTCGACGGCAACCGCCGCGGCTACGTGGTGGTCGACGTGACCCCCGAGCGCACGCAGGGGTCGTGGTTCTTCATTCGCGACATCACCTCGCGCGACGGCCACACCGAGACGCCGGGCCCGGTGTTCGTGACGCGCAACGGGCAGAACCACCTCGAGCGCATGGGCTCGTAGCCCGCGTCGCGCTACCCACGATCGACACCACAACGCCCGCCCGGCCTGACGTCCACCACGAACGGGCGGAACCCCTCCTTCACGACGTAGCCGCCGCCGCGCTTGACGACGCCTTGATCGCCGTCCACCGCCGCGGCGTTGACGAACACCATCCCCATCTCCTCGTCGACCACCACGCCCCGCGCGTCGTGCTCGTGGCCGAAGACGTGAACCCGCGGCCGGTCCGCGCGACGCATGCCGCGCAGGTGATCGCGGAGGGCCGCGCTGCCGATCGCGATCGGCGCCTCCCGCGGAACGCCCCCGTACCGCACGCTGGTGTCGAGGATGCCCAGCGGCGGGCCGTGCGTGATCAGCACGTCCAGGCCGGCGGGGATGTCGCGCCAGAGTTCCGCGAGGCGCGCCTCGTCGCGGTTGAAGCCCTCGTGGCGCATCGGGTCGTCGGGGCCGAGGGCCCGTCGCCGCGGCGTCAGGTTCACGTAGGGCGAGCCGAAGAGCGTCAACCCGGCGACATCCCGCGCAGCATGGTGGAGCAGCCGCATCGGCCCCTCACCGAGGCCGTCGTCGAACAAGCCCCGCGCGCCGGCCATCGACTCGTGGGTCCACGCCTCGCCGGGTTGCGCATGGGGCGCGGCCTGGAGCCAGGTCTCCGCGTCCAGCGGCCGGTCGTGGTTGCCCCCGATCGTCACGACGCCGTGGGTGTACTTCGCCGCCAGGGAACGCAGCCACGCCGCCGCGCCCTCGAGCTCGGCGCGGAGGCCGTTCCTCGTGTGGTCGCCGGCGTGGATCAGGAGGTCGCCCGGCGGGAAGAGCGCGAGGGGGATGTCGGTGTTGTGCGTGTCGGACACGACCACCAGCCGCACGAACCCCGGCGTGCGCGGCGCGTCGGGGGGCACGATCACGACGTCGTTCATCGCGTGTGAGCTGGCCGCGTCGGATCGGCCCGCGGGGAGCAGCTCCACGTCGTTCCCGTCGGGATCGCGGAGGACGGTAGCCGCGCCGAGCCGGCTGTCGGGGTGCCGGCGACCACCCGCCGCGACCGCAGCCTCCGCGACGCGCTCGGGATCGGCGACGCGCAGGCCGAGTCGGATGCGTCCGGCGGAAGCGTTCCGGGTCGGGTAGAGCTCGAACAAGGTCGCCCCCAGGCGACATGAGTAGTGCGTTGGGCCGCCGTCGTGCCGCTCCTCTCGCCAACGCAGGCCGAGCGCCTCGTAGAAACGTCTGGCTGCGTCGATGTTGGACGACCGCAGGACGAGGAGTTCGAGATCGACTGCCATCAATGAGGACTCGGCCTGCCGATGTGCTGCCACAGCACAAACACCGGCGGAAGTTCCCTTGGTGCAGTGGGGACGGCCGGCGCCATCTTGTTGGGCACGCCGCTCACGCAAGGACCTCGCGAATGGTCTTCGCGTCCAGAACGTTCTCACACCAGCGATCGAGCGTGGGGATGTCCCCGCATGCCGCAATCGTAGCGCGGTCGTCGTCCGACAGCTCGATGCCTCTACGCTCCAGAAGACGCAGCAGCGTGCCTCGCTTGCCTTCGGCTCGCCCCTCCTGCCTCTCGTTTGCCAGCGCCCCGCGCGCGTCCTGTTCCGCCATCTTCGCACGCTCGTAGGCCTCCCACTCCGCCGGCGTGAAGCCTGCGGTGCGAGAGACCTCCAACGCCTCACGGAAGGGCGCTTCGGCCAGGGGCTCCGGAACCATGTTCAGGTTCTTCGCCTCGCGGAAGAAGAACGCCCACTTGTCCACCAGCGTCTTCGGCGTATCGCCGGCATCGTACTTGGGCAACTCGAGGAAGGCGTACTGGACCTGCGGCAGCCCCTTCTCCCCGCTGTGCTGCTCCTGCATGCGCCAGCGGCTCAGCATCGGCACCTTGAAGCGCCCCCGCTCATCCTTCTCTGACCACAGGTTGAAGTTGCAGATCGTCACCCCGAAGACATCACACAACCCCGGGTACTCTTCAGCGTTGCGGAGCTGCATCACATACGCCTTGCTGGCGTTGTAGACGACGCGCTTCTCGATGCCTTCGACCTTGAGCACCTGCATCTCGACCACGAAGCGTCGGCCCGTGGCATCCGTGCACTTCACATCGACGATCGAGAGCTTGAGCTCCGCGATGTCGACATGCTGCTCGCCGCTGAGGTGCTGGACGTCGACGATGCGCCGCTCGCCGTCGAACTCCAGCAGGTTGTTCAGCAGCGCGATCAGCAGCGACTTACGGGTCTCCGCGCCGAAGATCCGCTTGAAGACGAAGTCGGTCTTGGGGTCGGCGAAGACGGCGTGCATGGCGTCTTGTACCTCTACCTGAACAGAAGCTCAAGTTCCCGCGAGAAGGCCACTCTGGGGGCGCGGCCTCGTCGATCTTCGAGGCAGCCCAACGGCCTGCCGATGTGCCGTCGCAGCAGGCACGGCGGGTTGGCGGCGGGTGAAGGGGGAGCGGTCGGCACCATCGGATTGTTGGGTACGCCCCAGATTTTTCGTTGTTCTGGAGGCGACGGACCTCGGCAACTGCTAGAGCTTTGCCAAAGCCGCAAAGACCCCGGGGCTTCCGGAGACAGATCCCCCACATCGAGGAAACTTGTCGCAGCCGAAAAACTTCTGTTTGGTACGCCCATTCTCCTTCACGGACATCGTGCCTTTACAGAGCGGGCACGTCGGCGTGAGGCGTGCCCGCTCCACTTCGACTCTTTTACGTTCCTCTTCAGCCTTGGACCGCTTTTCATACCACTCGTCCGTGTCGCTGATCCCATGCTTCTCCACCAACTGCTGGTACTCATCCTCCGAGATCGGCAGAGGTACGGAGGACGAGCGCGACACGCCCTTGAAAACGTTCCAATGCTCATCCGCGCTGAGCTTGAAGCATTTTCCGCTCTTATTCTTCGCGACTACCGAAATGTGATAGTGATCATCGCGTTGACTTGAGGACTCCTTGTGGGATTTCTCCAGCACGACGATTCCACGATATCCACCATCAACAAACTGATCGATTTCCATCTGGTCCCGTCTCTCCTGCCGCCATCGGATTGTCCAATGGACGGCAATACCCATAATCACAGATCATGCCATGTCTTGGTTCGCTAAGTGCAGGCAAGTTCGGACAAGGGTGTGGCAGGAGAGACACGCAGACGTGTCAGCGATGACACTGGGTGTGACTGTAGGTCGAACTTTGACGTAGTCGTCGCGTCGCGCGGGTTTCGTCCTGCCGCCCAACATCATCTTCGACTGCCTAACCCGTCCGTATTCCCGTAACACGCCCGTTAGGCCGCCGGCTCCGGCGCGATAACCCGGTAACCTGCGCGTTAGGCCGCCGACCGCCAACACCCTGACGCCCTTGCGTCGTCCACATCCCCTCGCCTCCCCCACCATCAGCCCATTGCCACCGCTCCTCGAACGCACCACTTCCCGCGCGGCGACACCCCCCGCGCGCCGCATCGCCCCCCGCGGCGCCTGGTTCGGCCGCGAACGCGCCCGGCGCGCCGTCCACCTCCCCGTGGTGCGCTCCCTGTACGCGCCAGTGACCCGGCTCGCTCACCTCGCTCACCGACCGACCCGTGTCCGTTCGCGCTCGCACCATGCGTCGCTTCGAACCTCTCGCCGGCCCGCACCTCGGTCAAGCGCATTCCACGCCCCTCCCCCGCGCTCGCCTGCGCCCTCCCCGCACCCCCGAAATGGCGAACGCGGCGCCTCCCTCCCCGGGTGACGCCGCGCCCTCTTCTCTCTCGCTCTCCTGCGCGCTCCCGCGCTCCCTACTCCTACTCCTCGCTCCCCTCGCCCTGCTCCCCTGCGTCGCTCTCCTCGGCGTCGGCGCTCCCCTCGCTCTTCGCGCGGCGGGCGGCGGCGGTCATCGCCGCGAGGTCGTTGAGCGTGTGGGCCACCTTCGCGCGGAAGCCCTCGTTGGTCTTGGCGAGCGTCTGGGCCAGCTCGATGGCCGCGAGCCCCGGCTTCATCGCCTGGGCGCCCGTGTGGAGGATCTCGTCGCGCACCCGCAGCGTGAGCTTCTCGAGCTGCTGGGCCACCCCTTCGAGCTGCTCGACGCGCGCGAGCGCCGCGAGCACCGCGTCGGGGTCGTAGGGCGCCGCCCCGTCGTCGGAGAGCAGCGCGAACGCGGCCGCGTACTTCGGCGAGCGCGTCACCGCCACCAGCTCCGACAGCGGCTTGCGGAAGCGCCCCACGAGCCGCCCGAGCGACCGCCGTCGCTGCGCGTCGGTGAGGCCGGTGTACTCGGCGCAGCGGCCGTTCATCTCGCGGACGTGGCCGAGCAGCGCGGCGCACTCGGCCGAGGGCGCCGCGCCGTCGTTGGCCGCCTTCTTCGCGGCGTCGTTCGAGGCGTTGGCGGCGGCGTCGGCGAGGGGAACAGCCCCCTCGACGGTCGCCTTCCGCGCGGAGGCGTTCGATGCACTTCCCATGGTCATCTCCCGGTGTGGGTGAGGCACGACGCGGCGCCGCTCACCCGCGAGACGGCGCCGTCGTGACAATCCCCTCCAACGGCAGCCCGGCGGCACACCATGAGCCCCCGCTCGACCGCCGCGCCCCTCGACGCTGATCTCCGCGGACATCAGCGTTGAGGCCCGAACAGGTCATCGTCGAGGGCTCCCCGGTCAGGGATGACCAGTTCGCATCACAGCACTGAGACGTTTCGAATCAGCACTGATATCCCCGGACCTCAATCCTGAGCGACGTCACCCTCAGGCCCGACGCGCGCGCCGCCTCCGACGCAGCGCCGCGTGTGCCGGCGGCGGACGGTCGCGGCGCCGAGGACGACGCCACGCGCTCCATCGTTGCGGGCAGCCCGGAGCCGCGGCGGGGTTTGTCGCTGGCGCTCCGGCACCCCGCGCTACGGGGGGCAGGCGCCCCTCCGGGGCTTTCGAACCGCACGAGCCCGCAGGACACGCTCCGATCGCATGAGGAGAGCGCACTTCTGGAGCGGGCACGACGCGCTCCTTCGCCCGTTCGAAAGCCCCCGGAGGGGGCGCCCGCCCTCCGTAGCGCGGGGTGCCGGAGCGCCAGCGACAAACCCCGCCGCAGGGCTCTGGCGCTCAGCGGAAGGCCGTCATCAGCAGCTGCACGATGAGCCCGAGCTGCGCGAGCTGGCCGAGGAAGAACGCCGCCGTGCGCCAGGGCTGCACCGAGTTCAGGTAGAACACCGAGTGCAGCAGGCGGGCGGCGAAGTACGTCCCGAAGTACGCCCAGCCCCCCGTGCTCGACCCGCCCGAGAGCGTGAAGAGCAGCGCGACGACGAGGAAGGCGGGGATGTTCTCGAGGTCGTTGAGGTGGGCGCGCTTGGCGCGGAGCGTCTCGGGCGCCTCCTGCGGCTCGGCGTGGGAGCCCGGGTTGACCCCCACGTCCTCGGGGTTGAGCACCACCTTCGCGAGGCGCCGGCGGTTGGCCGTCGCGACGGCCAGCCCGAACATCTTCAGCACCAGCAGCGAGGAGAACAGAATCAGCGGCTTGTACGCCGGCAGCTCGTTGAACGTCATTTCGCGACGGTAGACGTCGCGCGTTCGCGGAGTCCAGAAACGCGCCCGGGAGCTCTGTCTACGAGGGCAGGTACGCGATCGCGTGGACGAGCGACACGAGCCGCTCGCGCATGTCGGGGTCGAGCGCGATGAAGCGGACGCCGAAGCCGGGGTTGATGTTCTCGCGGTCTTCGCGGACGGGGTTGACCCACGCGACCTCGCCGCGCAGGTCGAACTCGCGCTCGCCGGGGGGCGTGAAGCGCAGCGTGACGGCCGTCCCCGCGGGCGGCGGCGAGCGCGTCGCGATGAAGATCCCGAGCGCCGAGATGTTGGTGATCGACGCGTAGAGGAAGGTCTCCCCGTCGTCGCAGTCGACCGACCAGGTCACCTCGTAGCGCGGGGCCGAGCGACGCTCCGCGCCGGGCGGCAGCGGGGTCGTCGGGGCATTGGGCGGGTCGGAGCTGCTCATGCTTCGGGGGTGTTGAACGGGGGAGAGGTCGCTACTGCACGCGGACGCGCGCGGCGATCACGCGGTTCTCGCGGTCGTGCTCGCCGCCCTCGGTGCGCATGCGGTCGCCGCCGTCGAAGAAGCCCATGAACACCGTGTAGATGCCGGGGCGGTAGGTGACCGGGATGGCCACGGTGATCCGGTCGCGGATGTAGTCGCCGGGCTGCCAGAGGCGCACCGGGTACTTGCCGCGCTCGACGGGCTCGTGGTCGCCGTTGATGCGCGGGCCGCCGGGGCCGTCGACGTGGACGAACACCTGCCAGTTGCGCTGCGACTCGCCGAGCACGTGGAAGACGAAGGTGACGTCGAACGACCCGCCCACCGGCACGTACGACTGCCCGTGCGAGTCGAGCTCGTACCCGATGTATTCGGCGATGTCGTCGAGGCGCACGGGCTCGCGCGCGGCGTGGCGGAGGTTGGGGCGCTCGGACGAGACCCACGCGTCGAGCGGGTTGCGGCTGGGACGGCCCTCCAGGTTGCTCACCGCGAGCAGCAGGTTGGAGTTGCTCGAGTCGGCCACCGGCACGTTGGTGTGCCGCACGCGACGGTACGATCGGTTGAGCCCGCCGAACACGTCGGAGCCCACCACCAGGAAGCGCCGGTCGGTGGCCGTGAGCCACGCCACCGCGTCGTCCTCGGAGTTCACCGGCTCGGGCTGGACGTTGGTGTAGTAGCGCGAGGCGGGGTCTTCCGTGGGGCCGCCGAAGCGCCCGACGCGCTCGCTGCCATGGCGGAGCGTGCGGACCACCGCCCACACGCCGCGCGGCGACATGTGCTCGGAGAGCGCGGGAACGAAGCCCTGCGTCATCACCACGGCGACCACCAGCGCGGCGACGGGGATGAAGGCCACGCGCGACCCGAGGAGCTTCGTCACCGGGGAGTTGGGGCGGCCGAGCCAGGCGTAGGCGTTCCACACCAGGATGAAGCCGAAGACGCCGGCGACGACGAGGAGGGGCGAGAAGGTGAGGCCCCACATCGCGTTGCGGCCGGGCGTGGTGAGCTGGCGCGCGACGCCGGGGAGCCTCGGCACGATGAGCCCCACCAGCACCAGCACGCCCGCGAGGGCCCCGAGGGTCACGCGGAGGTTGGCGAGGAGGTACGAGCCCACCAGGGTGCGGCCGAGCTCCTTGCGGTCGCGCTCGACCATGTCGCGCCCCTCGCGCTCCATGTCCTGCACCCACTGGACGGGGCGCTCGAACGCGAGGTTGGCCACCTCGCCCGCGCCCTGGAAGAGCCCGACGAGGCCGAGCACGATGAACGCGCCCGTCTCCAGCAGGAAGTAGCCCTCCGCGGGCAACGGAGGCGTCGGGCCGCCGGCGGCGCGCGCGGCCTTCACGTCCTGCATCCACTGCGAGAACTTCGTCGAGAAGCCCGACGGGAAGGCCGGGCCACCGTCCGGCAAGCCCAGCGCCGCGTACGAGGTCTTCGGAAACTGGATGAAGTCCCGGAGCATGAGCGCGGTGAAGAGGATCGCGGCCACCGCCACGGTGCGCCACGGCTTCATCTCGCGCTCGGCGTCGCGCAGGAGGACGGCCACGCCGAGGGCCACCGGGCCCACCACGACGAAGGGCGTCATCCCGTAGATCTGCATGTGGAAGGTCTGGAGCGCGAAGCCGAGGGCGACGGCGACGAAGGCCATCAGCCGGAAGCCCGCCTCGCGCCACGGGTCGAGCGCGGCGACCTCGTCGTCGTCGAGCAGCGCGCGCGAGGCGTCGGTGAGCCGCGACGGCGGCGACGCGAGGCGCACCAGCCCGAAGGGCACGAGCCCCGTCCACGGGAAGGTCGAGTGGGCGAGGTTCTCCAGGTAGACCTCGAAGGTCTGCCACTGGGCGGGGGCCTGGTTGAGCTGGCTCGCGCCGACCCACACCGAGTACGTCGTGAGCTCGCGCGACGCGACCCACAGGCTCACGCCCGCGAGCACCGCGCCCGCCGCGAAGCACACGCTGCCGAGGAGCCGCGCGTGCTGCGTCTCGCGCCCGAAGCGCAGCGCCACCGCGATGCCCGCCGCGCCGACCACCGGCACGAGCCCGAGCATCACCCCGCCGCCCGCCGCGCCGAGCGCGAGGCCGAGCACGGTGAACACCGCCCCCGCGATGCGCCAGCGCTGCTCGGAGCCCCAGAGCGCGAGCGCGAGGCCCGAGAGCCCGAGGGTCGTGGCGCTCTGCGCGACGCCGCCGGTGATCATCATGCGGGCGTTCATGAAGACGAGCGGGAGCGTGGCGTAGGCGACGCCGGCGTACACCGCGAGCCGCCGATCGCCGAGCGCGCGCGCGGCCGTCATCAGCGAGCCGAGCGCGAGCAGCGAGAGCAGCGCGCCGGGGAGACGTCCCCAGAGTTCGGAGGTCGTCCCCGCGCGGAAGCCCGCCGCCACGACGCTCACCTGCCCCGAGGGCCGGTCGAGCTGGACCGGGTTGTGCGCGATGAGGTCGCGCGCGAGGTCGGCGACGTGCACCTCCGTCGGCTGCCAGATGCCGAAGCGCTGCAGGCCGAACAGGAGCACGAGCACCGCGGCGGTGGCGGCGACCAGGTACGACACCCAGCGGTCGTTGGAGGGGCTCTTCATCTCATCTCTCGAAGGGGTATTGGGCGAAGCGGGCGCGACCCTACTGAACCTCTTCCGTCTCGTCGAGGGGGTCCTGGGCCCTGAACGCACCGCCCTCGTCGTCGTCCGAGCGGACCCCGTCCCCGCCCACCTCCAGCGGCGCGAGCGTCGGCGGCGGCCCCGCGTCGGGCACCCCGGCGTCGGGCGCCGCGAGGGCCACGCCGTCGACCGCCACCCGGTCGAGCTCCCCCGCGATGAGCCGCGAGCGCGCGTCGAAGAGCGGCCTCGCCTGCTCCCGGATGGCGCGCCGGACGCCGAGCATGGACATCGGGTCGAAGAAGAGCCCGTTGCGCTTCGTCCAGAAGTGGAGGTGCGGCCCGAGGCTCCGCCCCGTGCTCCCGACGTACCCGATGAGCTGCCCGGCGCGCACCGGGAGCCCCGCGCGAACGCCCGGCGCCACCCGCGCGAGGTGGGCGTAGCCCGTGGAGATTCGAAGCGCCTGGTGCTGCACGACCACGAGGTTGCCCGAGGGCCCCGCCACCCCCGCGGCGGTCACCACGCCGTCGGCCGAGGCGAACACGGAGGTGCCTTCGGGCGCTTCGAAGTCGACGCCGTTGTGGGGCTTGTGCGCGTGGCTCACCGGGTCGACGCGGGCCGGGTTGTACTGGGCGGTGACGGGCGCGTCAGGGATGGGCGAGTGCAGCGGCCCCTGCTCGAAGGTTCGCCCCTCGGCGTTGAAGAAGTCCCCGCGGCCGCCCATCCCGACGTAGAAGGCACGCCGCCGCCCCCACGCGCCCCGGTAGTCGACGCCGTGCACGGCGGTGTAGCGGTAGAACTGGTTGTTGATCCGCTCCTCTTCGACGACGACGCGGACCACGTCGCCGCCCATCAGCCGCGGGGGCAATGCGATGGCCGCGAACACCTGCGAGAGCCGCGCGGCGAGCTCGGGGTGGAGCCCGGCGGCCTCCATCGAGGCTTGCACCGCCCCCTCGACGCGGAAGCCCGCCGCCACGCGCGCGCTCGTGAGGGCGACGGTCACGCGCTCGCCGCGCCACGAGTCGCCTTCGAGGGTCGCGGCCCACACCTGCGTGGTCGCGCGTCGGTACTCCACCCGGCGGAGCTCCCGGGTGATGGGGTCGCGCATCGCGGCGACGCGGTCGTCGGGCTGGAGCGCGCGGAGGTTGAAGAGGGCCGCGAACACACCCGTGATCGCCCGCGCGTCGTCGTTGGCCACGCCGAGCGACTGGAGCGCGAGGGCCAGCGTGCGGCGCCCGAGCGGCTGCTGGTTGACCCAGTAGATGGGCCCGTCGCGCGGGGGTTCGCGCGCGGGGGCAGAAGCGTCGCCGTCGAGTTCGAAGACGGGCGGCGGGCGGAGGAGCCTCGGGCGTGCGGGCGCGGCGGGCGGCGCGACCACGACGACGACGGAGGGCTTCGGGGGGAGCGTGGCCCAGACGATCCCGAGGCCCACCGCGCCGAGCAGCGCGCCGACGATCCCGCCCGCGGCGGCGATGACGAGGATGCCCTGGGGGCTGGTGCTGGCGGAGGGTTCTTCGGCCGCGGGCGCGTACATGCGCTTCGGCATGCGGGTGACGGGGTCGGGCCCGTCGGCCGCGCCGAGCGCGTCGAGGTCGTCGGGGAGGTCGGGCCGATCCATCGACGGGAAGGAGCGGTCTACTCGGCGGCGTAGAGGCGGGCGCGGTTCACCGTCACGCCGGGGCCCGCGAAGGCCATGCCGGTGACGGTGACGGTCGCGCCGCGGGGTTGCGCGGGCACGGTGAAGAGCCGCGTTCGCCCGGAGACGGTGCCGACGCCGTCGCGCCAGTTGCTGTTCCACCCGAGGCAGAAGCTGGAGCGGCCGCCGCGGATGGCCTGGCAGCTCCCGCCCTCGAGCGAGAGCGCGTGCTGTTGGATGGGCATCCCGTTGACGCGGACGGCGATGGGCCCGGCGAGCTGGAGCGTGCGGCCGTAGGTGAGGTCGACGTCGAGCCAGACGTCGACGTCGCCGCCCGCGCCCTGCGCGTAGGCGAGTTCGAAGGGGCGGCCCGGCGCGATGGGGGCGGTGGCGATCTCGCGGCCGAAGCCTCGGGAGACGGCCTTGCCGAAGAGCGCCGCGGCCACGCCGCCGCCCACGCAGACGAGCGCGAGCACGGCGAGGCACCCGAGCGCGAGCATCTTCCCCGAGCTCGATTTCGGCGGCGGGGGCGGCGGAGGAACCCATCCGTAGGGGGCCTGTCCCGGGGGCGGCGCGTACATGGCGCGGAGTCGACGCGGGAACGGCCCCGGTGTCAACCACCCTCCCTCCCGTCGAAAACTGGCGGCCTCCCTCGCGCACGGGGTACGGGCCGGTCACCGCCATGCGAACCACCGCCTGCCTCGCCGCGCTCGCCGCCTTCGCGTGCCTCACGCCGGCCGAATCGTCCGCGCAGACCCGCCGCGCGGTGCCGCGGGTCGTTCGCGCCGCGGCCCCTCGCATTGCGGTGCCGCGGGTGGTCGCGCCGCGCGTGGTCCCCTGGCGGATGAGCCCGCACGCCCCCACCGTGGCCGCCGCGACGCCGCGACGGGGCGGGATCCTTCGCGCGGCCGCGTCGGTTCGGCCGGCGGCCCCGACGTCGCCGGTGGTCGCGGTGCTCCAGCGCATGGAGACGACGCTCGCCTACACGCGCTACTCGCCCGACAACCGGATCGACCCGCTGATGGGTCACTACGAGATCGACGCCGCGGGGCTCGTCACGTGGGTCCTGCGTCGCGCCACGCCCGCGGCGCACCGGGCGATCTTCGCGCAGGTTCGCGCGCGGAGCCCGACGGCGCGCGACTACCACGACATCCTCGCGTCGACGCCGGCGCCCGGCAGCGGCGAGGCGTGGGCGCGCATCCCGACGGTGGGCGGGCTGCGACCGGGCGACGTCATCGCGTGGCGACGCGCGCCGGGGGCCCATGGTGGTGCCGCGCACGTGGCGTTCGTCGCAGCGGCGCCGGTGCGTCAGGCCGCGCGGGGGGGCTGGCTCGTTCGCGTCACCGACTCCACCGCGGTGCCACACGACAACGACACGCGCGGCCCGCAGTCGCGCCACCACTCGGGCCTCGGCACCGGAACGCTGCTGCTCACGGCCGACCCGACCACCGACGCGCCGACGGGCTACGGCTGGGCCGGCGCCCGCGCGAGCGTCGCGACCGTCACCGCCGTCGCCCTCGGCCGCCCTTTGCGCTGACCCGCGCCGCGACCAGCACGAGCGCGACGACCGCGAGCCACGCGCCCGGCGAACGACGGGGCGTCGCCGCGCACCCGGGCTCCGCGGTGCCGCCGCGCTGGCGGTAGAGCTCCCAGAAGTCGGTGATGCGCTGGGCCGACGCGCAGCTCGTCGCGCGCGCCTCGGTGCTCCGGTTGCCGGCGAGGTCTTCCGCGACGACGGCGAAGCGGTAGGGGCGCCCCTCGGGGAGGTTCGTGAGGGTGACCGAGGTGGTGGTCGAGGCGATCGCGTCCGAGCCGCGCCCGCACTGCGCCGCGTAGCGGGCGAGCATGGCATCGTCGTCGACGTTGAGGTTCATGAAGCCGCCCGAAGGGCAGGTGCCGGCGCCCGCGTCGACGCCGTCGGCCGCCTCGCAGAGGAGCCAGTAGCGCCGCAGCGACTCCGGCGCCGCCGCGACGGAAGCGTCCGCGACGTCGTTGGATGCGTCCGCGACGTCGTCGACGTCCGTCGCGTCCGTCACGTCGGCCACGTCCGCGTCCGCGACGTCAGCGTCGGCCGCGTCGATCACGTCCGCGTCGGCCACGTCGGCGTCGGTTCCCGCGTCGGCGGTCGCGGTCGGGTAGGCCCAGCCCACGAGCAACGTCGACTCGCTGGGGGCCGAGACGGTGACGCTCACGGGGGCCGCCGGGGGCGCGGTGTCCCAGCCGATTCGTCCTTCGGGAAAGGCCGCCGCCACCGCCCCGAACCGCACGAGGATCGCGGTGCTCCCGCTCCCGCGCGTCGCGCACGAGCCCGTCTGCGGGTCGACGAGGAGCCCGCCGGGGATGGTGAACGTCCAGCACACGCCCGCGTCGCAGGAGGCGTCCCGCGTCGGCACGACCGTGGTGGCCTGGACACAGTCGGTGCTGGCGGGGTCGAAGGCGCAGGTGGCGCCGCGGGCGAGCCACACCTCGGGGGCGTCGGTGCGGGTCGCGTCCCCGCTGGCGGCGCGGAAGGTCCACTGGTCGGTGGGGCAGGCGCGGATCGAGACGACGCCGGGGGACGTGCCTCCGCCGCCGGTGCGCGCCACGAGCGAGACCCGCTGCGCAACGGCCGGCGCGGCGGTGAAGAAGGCCGCGAGCGCGGCGAAGAGAGACGTTCGGGTCGGGCCCATGCGGGAGCGGGGAGAAGACATCGCCGCGGAGGACAACGTCAACCCCTGGCCGCGGTCTTCCCGGGCGGCGGCGGGTAGACGTTCCGCCCTTCACTTTCCAGGGGCCGTGGGACTAGAGTCCGCCCCGCCGACGCGCCCCGCGGGAATGTGGCCGTCCCCTCGCGTGGTTGGCGTCGCGGAGTGATGCCACGCGCATGAGCGACCCCGCCCCCCCTCCCCCGCCCGGCCCCCTCGACCGCCGCGACCTCGCGCTGCGCTTCTTCGCCCTCGTCGGCCTCGCCTTCTCCGCGATGCTGCTGATCGACTACGTGCACACGCCCGTCTTCTGCGGCGACGTGCGCTCCGGCTGCGACGTCGTCCGCCGCTCCGCGTGGGCGCGTCCGCTCGGCGTGCCCCTGCCCGTCTTCGGCACCGCCTTCTTCGCAGCGCTGCTGGCGGTGGTCGGCGTCGGCGTCGGCCCCGCGCGGCGCGCCCTCGCCCCCCTCGGCGCGATCAGCGCGGCCTCGGGCGTCGCGCTGCTGGTGATCCAGGGCGCGGTGCTCCACCACTTCTGCAAGCTCTGCCTCGTCGTCGACGTGAGCGCGATCGGCGCGGGCATTACGGCCTTCCTCCTCGGGCGCGACGACATGGCCGCGCCGGCGCTTCGGCTGCGCTGGCCGACGGCGGGCCTCGCGGCTGCGGCCTTCGCGGTGCCGGTCGCGATCGGGCTCTCGCACCAGAGCCCGCAGCCCCCGCCCAACGTGCCCGTGATCGAGCCGATGCCCGACCTCGTCGCCCGCGCGCAGGTGCCGGGCAAGGCGACGATCGTGGAGTTCGTCGACTACGAGTGCCCCTTCTGCCGCCGGCAGCAGGAGGCGCTCGCGCCAGTCCTCGCGTCGTACGGCGACCGCGTCCACCTCATCCGCAAGAACGTCCCCCTCTCCTTCCACGAGCACGCGCGCGACGCGGCCCGCGCGGCCTGCTGCGCCGAGGAGCAGCGCCGCGGCGAGGAGATGGCCAACCGCCTCTTCCGCTCGGAAGACCTCACGCCGGAGGGCTGCGAGCGCATCGCGCAGGAGCTCCACCTCGACCTCGCGGCCTACCGCTCGTGCCTCGCCTCGCGGCGCCCCGACGTGGTGCTCGAGCGCGACCACGACGACGCCCGCGCCGCCCGCGTCAGCGGCCTTCCCACGCTCTGGATCGGCCGCGAGAAGTTCGAAGGCTTCACCAGCCCCGAGGCCCTCCGCGCCAGCATCGACCGCGCGATCTCGGCCTCCGCTAGCCCGCCGCCCGCCGCCCGCAGCGGCACCTGAGCGGCGCGTGCGGCGCGCGCTCCCCCTCGCCCTCGCCCTCCTCGCCTGCCGCCCCCGCGCGCGCCCCGCTGGCGACGGCGGGACGCTCTCCCTCACGCCCGGCGCGGCCCCCGGCGAGTCGACCGGCGGCGGCCTCGAAGCCGCCCTCCCCGTCCGCGCGGCCGAAGGCTCACAGCCGCGCTGGCGCTACCTCGCGCGCGGCCCGGTCCCCCGCGGCCGCGAGCGCTGGCGCCTCGACCTCACGCCGCGCCAGGGCATGGGCGAGCCCGCCACCGACGGCCGCACGCTCTACCTCGCCGCCGCCCGCGTCGACCCCGAGGGGACCTCCGACGGCGCGGTGTACGCCGTCGACCTCGCCGACGGAACCGTCCGCTGGCACGCGCCCGTCGAGGGCCTGCACGGTGCGCCCGTCGAGCTGGTGGACGGCGCGGTGCTGGTCGACACGATCCCCCACTGCGCGCGGCTCGCGGCGGCCACCCCCGGCGTCGCGACGCGCCCCTGCGCCGAGGGAGCGCCCGGCGGCACGGTGGGCCTCGACGCCTTCACCGGCCGTCGGCTCTTCGTCGCGGCGGCATCGTCCGACACGCTCCACGCGCGCTGGACGGCGGCGCCCGCGGGCGCGCGGGTGTTCGTGCACGACGGCCCCCTCGCGCTGCGACCGCTCGCGCTCCCCGCGGGCACGCTCGGCCCGCGGGTCATCGCGCGCGGCACGGTGCTCCACGCAACATCGGTCGGCGCCGACCTGCTCTTCACCGCGGCCCCCCCGCTCGGTGCGACCCGGCTCGTGCGCGCCACGCCGGGGGTCGCCAGGCCCGTCTGGGAGCGCGCGCTCCCGCTCCGCACGCACTGCCCGCCAGCGACGGTCGGCGCGCTGGTGATCCTGCCGGCGTTCCAGTCGGCCGCGGTGACGGGGGCGGCGCGCGCGCTCCACGCGAACGACGGGAGCGACGCGTGGGCCTCGACCGAAGTGCCCGAGCGCGTGGCCACCTGCGCGCTCGTGGAGGGCCCCGCGGTGCACCAGGTGCTCGACGGCGCGATCGATCGGCTGGGCGTCGGCGACGGGCGGCCCCGCGGGCGCACGCCGCTGGGCTTCGAGCCGACGGGCGACTTCGCGGCGCTGGTCGACGGGGTGCTGTACCTCGGCGCGCGGGGCCACCTGGCGGGGGTCCGCGTGTCCGACGGCGCGACCGTGGTGCGGGTGGAGACGGGCGCGGCGGCGGCCGAGGGCGCGGTGGTGTGGGGCGGGCGCGGGGCGGTGGTGACGCGCGACCCGGGGCTCGCGGTGGGCTTCGACTGAAGCTTTCTTCGCGCGCCGCGCTTGTGCACAATGGCCCGCGCATGATCAACCCGAAACACGCGCGCGGCGCCCGCGCGCTCGGCTACGGGAGCGCGCGCTTCACGCTCTGGGCCCCCTCCTTCCGGGACGTCGCGATCGAGGGCGTGAAGGTGCTGGGGGAGAACGTCAACCACGGCCGCAGCGTGAGCCTCGAGCTCGACGACGACGGCGAGCACTGGGTCGGCGAGGCGCGGCTCGACGCGCCGGTGGCCTGGTACGAGTACCTCGTCGACGCGCGCGTCCGCTCGACGGGGAGGGCGTACCGCACGCGCGTCTCCGACCCCTACGCGCGCGAGGTCTTCCGCGATTTCCGGTCGGTGCTCCGGGCCGAGCTCACGCCGCGCAAGCCCGCGCCCTTCGCGCGCCCCGCGCTGCGCGACCTCCTGGTGTACGAGCTCCACGTCTACAACTTCACCGCGGAAGACCCCGCCGTGAGCGGGCGCGTGCGCGGCACCTACGCGGGCGTCCGCGCCAAGCTCCCGCACCTCGTCGACCTCGGCGTCAACGCCGTCGAACTGATGCCCGTCTTCGACTACTCCGACCCGTGGCACGTCGGCGTCCGCTGGAACTACATCACCGCGTGCCACCTCTGCGCCCCGCACCGCGCGTACGCCGCGCGGGAGGAGTCGGCGCGGGCGGAGTTCATCGAGCTGGTCGACGCCTGCCACGACGCGGGCATCGCGGTGATCATCGACGCCGTCTTCAACCAGGTGTCGCGGCGCTTCTCCTACGCGCGCATCTACGACCCCGACCACGACCCGCGCGCGGCGCCCGACACCCGCAACAACCCGCTGCTCGGCGACTTCGGCGGCACCGACCCCAACCCGGGCTCCGAGCCCTACCGCAACAAGGACTGGGGCGGCGTCGACCTCGACTACGAGAAGCCCGCCGCCCTCGGCTTCGTCCGAGACGTGATGGACGTTTGGTTCAACGAGCTCGGCGTCGACGGGATGCGCTTCGACCACACGCTCGGCTACTACCGCTGGAAGGACCAGACCGTCGGCGCCGGCGCCGTCGCCGCCGTGGCCCGCGAGGTCGGCGGCGAGTCGTGCTACCGCGTCGCCGAACACTTCAGCAACGACGGCAACGAGCTCGAGATGCTGAAGGACTCTGCCTTCAACTCGCAGTGGGCCAAGGGGTTCTTCTACGCCGCCGACGACGCCCTCCACCACCGCGGCCTCGGCCACCTCGAGTGGCGGATGAACCCCCGCGCCCAGGGCTTCCCCGACGACAAGCCCCCCACCGTCTTCCTCGACAACCACGACGACGAGCGCCTCTCCAACCGCGGCGGCCAGCCGTGGTGGAAGCTCCAGCCCCCCACCATCGCCCTCTTCACCCACCCCGGCGTCCCGATGATCTACATGGGCGCGGAGTACGCCGAGGACGACCACACCCGCTTCGAAAACGGGCTCCCGCGCGAGTTCAACCCGCTCGACTGGGAGCGCGGCGAGGCCGCCGGCGCGCTCCAACGGTTGCACCGCGCGCTCGGCTTCCTCCGGCGCCGCGTCGCCGCGCTGCGCTCGCCCGCCTTCACCCCGATCTGGCGCCACGAGGACGAGCACGTGATCGTCTACGGCCGCGGCGAGGGCGACCCCGCGGTGATCGTCGCCCTCAACTTCGACGAGGCCTCGCAGGTGGTGCGGGTGCCCGCCCCCGGGCCCGCGGGCGCTTGGCACGAGTTCCTCTTCAACATGCGCTTCGAGTCGGAGGAGGGCGAGATGCGCTACCGCGACAAGGACGGCGCCCGCTGGGACCGGATGCTCATCCCCGGCTCCTACGCGCACATCTATTGTCGCGAGAAGGTGTGGACCGACGACGAGTGGACGAAACTGCTCGCGCGCGACCGCACGTGAATCCCCGCGCCGCGGTTGGTTTCGCGGGCGAACTGTAGTAATCGCCGCCCCATGGCACACGTGACCGTCCTCGGCGCAGGCCTCGTCGCAGGCCCCGTCGTCCGACACATCCTCGAGAGCTCCCAGCACACCGTCTCCGTCGCGGCCCGCTCGGCCGACCGCGCGAAAGCCCTGCTCAACGGGCACCCGCGCGGCGACGTGGTCCCGTTCGAGATCGACGACGCCGCCGCGCTCGACCGCCTCGTCGCCAAGAGCGACGTGGTGGTGAGCATGCTCCCGTACACGCACCACCTCGCCGTCGCGCAGCGCTGCCTCGCGCACAAGCGCCACCTCGTCACCACGTCGTACGTGCAGCCCGCGATGCGCGCCCTCGACGCCGAGGCGAAGGAGCGCGGCGTCATCCTGCTCAACGAGCTCGGCCTCGACCCGGGCATCGACCACATGTCCGCGATGCGCGTCATCCACGGCGTGCGGCGCGCGGGCGGGCGCGTCACCTCCTTCCGCTCGTACTGCGGCGGGCTGCCGGCCCCCGAGGCCAACAACAACCCCTTCGGGTACAAGTTCTCGTGGTCGCCGCGCGGGGTCGTACTCGCCGCGCGCAACGCCGCGAAGTACCTCAAGGACGGCCACGAGGTGGTGATCCCCGGCCCCGAGCTCTTCGCCAACCCCGAGAGCGTCGAGGTCGCTGGCGCGGGCCGCTTCGAGGGCTACCCCAACCGCGACTCCACCGCGTACATCAAGGTGTACGACCTCGAAGGCGTCCAGACGATGTTCCGCGGCACGCTGCGCAACCTCGGGCACTGCGCCACCTGGCGCGCGATGGGCGCGATGGGCCTCTACGACGACGCCCCGCAGGCCTTCGAAGGCGGCACCTTCCGCCACGTCATGGCCCGCCTCGGCGGCGTGGACGTCGGCGGCGACGTCGAGGCCGCGGTCGCCGCGAAGGGCGGCGTCGCGCGCGACTCCGAGCCGATCCAGAAGCTCGCGTGGCTCGGGATGTTCTCCGACGGCGCGCTGCCCGAGCGCACGATCTCGCCGCTCGACGCGCTCGTCGCGCGGATGGTCGAGAAGCTCCAGTACGCGCCCGGCGAGCGCGACATGATCGTGCTCCAGCACGAGTTCGTCGCCGAGTACCCCGGGCGCCGGGAGTACATGCGCTCGGCGCTCGTCGACTTCGGCGTGCCCAACGGGGAGACGGCGATGTCGCGCACCGTGGGCCTGCCCGCCGCCATCGGCGTGCTCCGCATCCTCGACGGCACCATCGCGGCGCGCGGCGTCGTCGTGCCCGTCGAGCCCGCGGTGTACAACCCGATCCTCGACGAGCTCGCCACGCTCGGCGTCCGATTCCACGAAGAGACCCGCCCCCTCTGAGCGGCCCTCATCGGCCGGCCGCGGCGCGCCGTTCACCGGGGCGATGACCGCCCACACCATCGGCCGGCGCGTCGGCAGCCGCTACCTCCTACGCCGGCCCCTCGGCCACGGCGGCATCTGCACCGTCTACGAAGCCGTCCACCTCTTCACCGCGCGCCGCGTCGCGGTGAAGGTGCTCCACGACGAGTACCGCGACCACGACGAGGCCCGCCTCCGCATGCTCGACGAGGCCCGCGCGCTCGGCATGGTGCGCCACCCCAACGTCGTCGAGATCCACGACGCCGGCACGTGGGAGAACGCGCCCTACCTCGTGATGGAGCTCGTCGAGGGCCGCGCCATCGAGGGCCTCCTCACCTCGCGCGGGAGGCTCTCCGTCCACGACGCCGTCACCGTCGCGCGCCAGGTGGCCCTCGGCCTCGGCGCGGCCCACGCCGCGGGCATCCTCCACCGCGACGTGAAGCCCGGCAACGTGCTGGTCACCCGTCCCCCCGGCGGCCGCGAGCAGTGCACCCTCATCGACTTCGGCGTCGCCCGCCTGCCGCGCGGCACCGACCGCACCTCGCAGCGGCTCGGCGTGCGCGACGGCGTCATCGGGACGCCCGAGTACATGGCCCCCGAGGTGATGGAGGGTCGCGTCGCCGACCCGCGCGCCGACCTCTACTCCCTCGGCGCGATGACGTGGGAGATGCTCACCGAGTCCGTCCCAGTCCCCGGCGACCTCGCCGACGTGAGCGCGTGGCACGCCGCCGGCCGCCGCCTCTCGCTCCGCGACGCGCGCCCCGACGCGCCCGCGGCCCTCGTCGACCTCGTCGAGCGCTGCCTCGCCCGCGACCCGCGCGACCGCTTCCCCGACACCGGCGCCCTCGTCCGCGCCATCGACGCGAGCGGCCTCGCGCGCTCGAACACGCGCCTGCTCGACTACGCCGCCCGCGACGTCGCCGAGGCCCGCGAGCCCGACGGGGGCGAGCGCCGCGGCGCACCCCGCGCCCCCTTCAACGCCCCCGTCCGCGTCGTGCTCCACGACGAGTCGGTCGACCTCCGCGCCGAGGACGTCTCCGAGGAGGGGATCATGTGCATCGGGCCGCGCGGCTTCGTCGTCGGCGAGTCCGTCCAGCTCCGCTTCGCGCTCCCCTCCACGGGCGACGTCGTCAACACGCCCGCCACGGTGCGTTGGATCCGCGACCGCGCCGGCTCGCCCCGCGCCCCCTGCGCGATCGCCTTCCAGTTCGCCAACACGGCGCCCGCCTTCAAATCGGCCATCGCCGCGTACATCGCCATCATGGCCCGTCAGTAGCGCCCCGAATCAGCGTCCGAGCCGCGGATTTCGTCGCCTCGCGTTCGAAAACCACGTGCACTTCCTTGGACGCATTCGCACCTACATCGCATCATCTGCCCACCGATGTCGCCGCACACGTGGGTCAAGGTGCTTTCCCTGGGTTCGCTGCTCTTCGCAGGTTCGGCGCAGGGGCAGGGTTTCGTTCGCGAGAACGGCCCGCGGCGCCCCGCTGACCCCGCGCCCAACACGTGCGAGACGTGGCTCGGCGACATCGAGGGCAACGACCCGAGCGCCCGCATCGTCGTGGAGCTCTGCGCCCGCGCCGGCCGCGTCACCGGCACCTTCTTCTGGTCGAGCGCCGTCTCCGGCTGGGACCGCCGCGCCCTCGAAGGCGAGTGGCGCGACGGCGGCCACACGCTCGCGGCGCGCGACACCGCGATGCTCGAGGCCCACCCCCTCCACGGCTGGACGCTCTGCGCGTCGGACTCGTACACGCTCCGCCGCTCGGGCGCCGACCGCCTGGAGGGCGTCTACACCTCCGCGGCCTGCCGCGACCGCGGGCGCCTCTCGCTCACGCGCCGCGCGCTGCCCTCGAGCCCCGCACACCGCCCGGCCGCCCCGCCGCCGCAGCTCGCCGCGTTCTCCCCCGCGGCGCACCACGCGGTGGCGCGCTGCTCGGCGACGCCGGGTGCTGGTGGCGCGGGGGATGGCGGGTTCGCGGCGGTGGCGCTCGGCGCGGTTTGCGCGGCGCTGGCGCGGCGGCGCGGGCGTCAGTCGGGCGAGGCGTAGCTGGCGAGGCTGTAGATCACGCCGAGCGCGATCGCGAGCCAGATGGCGCCGTGCAGGATGAGCCGCGGGCCCGACCACTCGGCGTCGTAGCGGCGCATGAGCTTGAAGTCTTCGGGAAGGTCCTCAGCCTGGGGCGTACTCATCGCGGGTCTTGATCTCCGAGGCGCTTCTATAGGGGAGCCGGGGCCGCCGGGGCAAAGGGAAAGCGACGCGCTCAGTTGTCGCGCAGCGTGACCACCACGAGCGGCCGCGGCTGCGCCCGCGCGAACACCTTTCGCACGGCGCGCCGCACCGCTTCACGCACGGCCTCGAGCGAGCCCGGCGCGCCCGCCTCGCGGACGGCGTCCTCCACCGCGACGCGCGCCTCCTCGTCGGCCACCGCGGCCCCGCCCTCGGCGACGACGCCGCGCGACGCCACCGTCGCGTGGCCCGTCAGCGCGCCCAGGCGCGTCACGGGCACCGTCACGAACACCGCCCCCACCTCGCCCATCACCGCGCGCTCGCGCAGCACGTCCTCGGGGATCTCCCGCCCGTCAGCCACCGGCACGCGCCCCACCCGCACGCTCGCGCCCTGCGAGAGCCCGTGGCGGTCGAGGATCGCCGTCTGCCCGTTCTCGATCACGAGCACGTCGGAGACGCCCTCGTCCTTCGCGAGCACGCCGTGACGGCGCAGGTGGTGGTAGGTGCCGTGCACCGGGATGAACGACCGCGGCCGCGTCCAGCGCAGCATCCGCGACTGCTCCTCGCGGCAGGCGTGGCCCGACACGTGGAGCTCGGGCTCCACCTGCGCGACGTGCACGTCGACCCCGCGGCGCTCGAGGTCGCAGAGCAGCGTCCAGACCGCGCGCTCGTTGCCCGGGATGGTGCGCGACGAGAACACCACCGCGTCGCCCGCCTCCAGCCGCAGGCGCGGGTGCTCGCCGGCCGCGAGGCGCGCGAGGGCGCTCTGGGGCTCGGCCTGCGTCCCGGAGGCCACCAGCAGCACCTGGTGGCGCGGCACGTCGCGCACGCGCTCGGGCGAGACAAGCATGTCATTGCGGACGTTCAGGCGCCCGAGCTCGGTGGCCGCGCGCACGTGCGTCTGGGCGCTGCGCCCGAGGAGGCAGATCTTCCGCCCGGTGCGCTGCGCCACCTCGACGAGCGAGCGGAGGCGGTAGACGTTGCTCGGGAAGACGCCGACCACCACGCGGTGCCTGCACCCGGCGATGCGCTTGTGGAGCGCCTCGGCCACCGCGCGCTCGCCGCCGGCGCGGCCGGGCGAGTCGACGTTGGTGCTGTCGGAGAGGAGCAGCGACACGCCGCGGTCGCCGAGCGCTTCGAAGCGCGCGCCGTCGTAGGCCTCGCCGTCGAGCGGGTCGTCCTCGAGCTTGAAGTCGCCGGTGTGCACCACGAGCCCGCCCGGCGTGTCGATCGCGAGCGCGGTGGAGTCGGGGATCGAGTGCGTCACGCGCAGGGGCTCGACCTCGTACTGCCCGACCGCGAAGCGCTCGCCGGGGCGCGTCGGCGTCAGGTCGACGTCGGGCACCTCAGAGAACTCCTTGAGCCGCTCGCGGAGGAGCGCGAGGGCGTAGGGCGGCGCCCACACGGGGACGGGCATGCGGCGCAGGAGGTAGGGGAGCGCGCCGATGTGGTCTTCGTGGCCGTGGGTGACGAGCACGCCGAGGAGGTCGGCCTCGCGGTCTTCGAGGTAGTCGAAGAGGGGGTGGATGACGTCGACGCCGTGGTCGTCGTGCGGGAAGGTGACGCCGCAGTCGACCACCAACACCCCGTCGGGCGACTCGAGGGCGAGGCAGTTCATGCCGATCTCGCCGAGGCCGCCAAGGGGAACGATTCGAACGAAGGACACGGTGGGCGGCGCGGACCCTAGTACAGCTCGCCCGAAGTTACGAGGAGCATTCGCGCGGCCCATGCGCGCGTTGACGCACGCTGGCGCCGCGTGATAGCCCCGCCGCGCCGCGCGGCTCGCGCGACACCCTCGGAGGTCCATGCGTCGCCCGTTCGCTCCCGTCATTGCGCTCGCGCTGTCCGCGCCCGCGCTCGCCCTCGCGCAGACCGCCGCGCAGCCCGCGCCGCCCGCGGAGAACGCCACCCCGCCCGCGGAGAGCGCGACCGCGCCGGCCGAGCGCGCCGCCCCCGCGGAGGCGCCCGCGGCCGACGGCGATCGCCCCGCCGCGGCCGAGGGGGACCGCGCCGCCGACGCCGCGCGCGAGCCCGTCCGACCGACACCGCCGCCGCCCGACCTCCTCGACCGCATCGGCCAGTCGGTTCAGCTCCACGGCAACTTCCGCGTGCGCCCCGAGCTGATGCACAACTTCGCGATCGGGTGGGACCGCCCGGCGCTCGGCTCGACGTTCAACTACGCCAACAGCGGCTGGCCCTGGGCGCGCAACCCCGAGAACGGCCTGCGCGACCTCTGCTCCAACACGCCCGCGCCCAACACCACCGCGCGCATCCCCGCGGACTGCTCCAACAACTACCAGACGATGGCCAACCTGCGGCTTCGCCTGGAGCCCGAGATCCACGTCACCGACGGCATCGCGGTCTACACGCAGATCGACGCGCTCGGCAACCTGGTGATGGGCTCGACGCCGCAGGGCTATTACAACGGCGCCGGGCAGTACGGCTCGCCCTGGGCCGCCACCACCGCGCAGTCGCGCACGCAGGTGGACAACGGCGCGCCGCCGATCCGCGTCAACCGCGCGTGGGCCGAGGTCTCCAACCCGACGCTCGGGCAGATCCGCTTCGGCCGCATGCCCTGGCACTGGGGCCTCGGGATGTACGCCAACGCGGGCAACGGCATCGACAGCGACTACCAGACGCACGTCGACCGGGTGATGTACCAGTTCCGCCTGCGCTCGCTCGGGCTCTTCGCGGCGGCGATGTACGACTTCGCCTCGACGGGCCCGACCAGCGCGACGCCTCGCTACGAGGGCGGCCAGGGCCAGGTGATCGACGTCGGCACGCTCGACGACGTGAACCAGTACGGCCTCGCGGTCGGCCGCCGCGTCGACGCCGCCGACGCCCGCCAGGCCCTCGCCCGCGGCGACGTGGTGTGGAACGGCGGCCTCTGGGGCTACTACCGCCGCCAGGTGCTCTCGCTCGAGAACGCCCTCCCCGGCACCACGCTCGCCGATCAGTACGTGCGCCGCGACGCGAAGCTCGGCTTCGCCGACCTGTGGTTCCAGCTCCTGCACCGCAACTTCCGCTTCGAGGTCGAGGCCGCGGTGCAGTTCGGCAGCATGAACCTCTCGTCCACGCGCCTGCAGGCCGACCCTCCGGTGCTCGACGTGTTCCAGTTCGGCGGCGCGCTCGAGTTCGAGTACCGCCTGCTCAACAACCGCCTCCAGATCGAGTTCCGCGCGGGCTACGCCTCGGGCGACCCCGACATGGAGGGCCTCAACGGCCACGCGAGCCCCAACGGCGGCGCGCTCCTCCGTGGCACCGCGCAGGCGAGCACCGCCTTCAGCTTCCACCCCGACTACCGCGTCGACCTCATCCTCTGGCGCCAGGTGTTCCGCCAGGTGTCGAGCGCGTACTACTTCCGCCCGGGCGTGATGTACGCCTTCGTCGACCGCCCCGGCGGCGACCGCTTCTACGGCCGCGCCTCGGTGATCTGGTCGCGCGCGAGCGAGTTCGTCCAGACGCGCGGCAACGACACCGACCTCGGCATCGAGGCCGACGCCGAGCTCACGTACATCTCCAACTTCCGCGACCCCGCCGTCAGCGACCGCCCGGCGCCGGGCTTCTTCGCCTCCGCCCAGTACGGCATCCTCTTCCCGATGGCGGGCCTCGGCCCCACCCAGACCGAGCGCAACGGCTCGCTGCAGGGCTTCGAGTTCAGCAACGCCCAGACGCTCCGCGCCGTCCTCGGCGTGATCTACTGAAGCTCCGCGCGCGAGAGTTCCCCCTCGCCCACCTCGGGCGCGCCCCGCACCCACAGCTCGCCGTCGTCCGACGCCACCCCGAAGGTCACGCCCCCGTCGGGCAGCGCGAGCGCCCACACCGACCCGGGCTCCGCGCCGCTCGCCCGCACCGACCCGTCGCCGCGGAAGCCCACCGCGCCCGCCGCGCCCGCGATCCGGTCGATGAGTTCGGCGCTCCCCGACGCCTGCGAGGCCGTGTGCAGGTAGGGCTCCGCCTCGCCGCCGAGCAGCGCGCGCAGCGCCACCGCCGCCGCGCCGCGAACCCCCGCGTCGGGGTCGGACACCAGCGCGCGCGACGCCGCCCACCGAGCCCCGCGCGCCCCGAGCTGCCCCGCCGCGCGCAGGGCCACGCGCCGCACGAGCGCGCTCGCGTGCCCGGCCGCGACCGCGCGCACCGCCGCGGGCCGGGCCGCCGCGACGCGCAAGGAGCCGAGCGACGACAGCGCAGCCGCCCCCGCCAGCGAGAGCGCGTCCCCCTCGCGCTCGACGAGGCCGAGCAGCAGCCCGCTCGCCGCGCCCCGCGCCGCGTGCGACGCGTCTTCGTGGCCCGCGACGTCGGCGAGCGCCAGCACCAGCGCGACGCGCGCGCCCTCGTGCGACTCGCGCGCCAGCGCCGCGCCGAGCGCGTCCACCCGCAAGACGTCCGCGGACGGTGCGAGCCCGAGCGCGAGCGCGGCCGCCGCCCGGCGCCCCGCGGAGGGAGAGGTGAGCGCGTCCGTACGAGGCGCTCCCGCGAGGGCCGCGAGCGCGAGGCCCGACGCGTCGTCGCCGCCGGCGCCAGAAGGCGCGCCGAGCGATGGGTCCCGCGCGAGGAGCTCCGCCAGCGCCCAGCGCGCGGCGGGGTCTTCGGCGCGGGCGAGGACGTCGCGCGCGTCACGGCCACCGACGCGTGCGATCGCGCGCCAGAGGGCGCGGCGCACGTCGACGTCGTCCTCGCGCTCGGCCCGCGCCGCGAGGGGGGCGACGGCCGCGGGCGCGCCGATCGCCGCGAGCGCCTCCGCCGCGGCACGACGGTCTCCCGCCCAGGGGGCGTCGAGCAGGGCCGCCACTGCCGGCAGCGAGTCCGCGTCGCCGAGCGAACCCAGCGCATCGAGCGCGGGCTCGCGCATCGCGGGCTCGTCGAGCAGCGCGCGGACGACGGCCGGGTCGAAGGCCCCGCCGAGCGAGCCGAGGGTCCGCACCGCCGCGCGGCGGATGGCCGGGTCGCCGTCGCCGCGGGCGAGCGCGACGACGGGCTCCGCGAGCTCGGCGAGACGCAGTCGCGCGACCGCGTCGAGCGCCGCGAGCGCGGTGAGGCCCGCGGAGTTGCGCCGCGTCATGCGGAGCGCGTCGGCGAGCGCGGGGGCCCACCGGGGGTCGCCGCGGAGGCCGATCGCGCGGAGGACGCCGGCGCGCCCCGCGCTCGTCCCGACGGCGGGGTTGGCCGCCCGCACCTGCGCGCCGAAGGCCGCGTCGGGCAGGTCGGCGAGCGTTCGCTCGACCACGGCGACGAGCGCGTCGCCCTCCAGCGGGAGCGTGCCGGCGCGCGACGCGGCGAGGAGGTTCGACGCCGAGGCGCCGTCCCCGGTGAGCGAGACGGCCCGCAGCGCCGCCGCCCGCACCGCGACCGGCGCCCCCGGCGACCCCGCGAGCTCCCGCAGCGCCGCGCGCGCCTCCGCGCTCCCCGCCTGCGCCAGCACGAACACCGCGGCCGCCGCGGCGCCCGGGTCGCGGTCGCGCTGCGCGACGGCCGCCACCTGGGTCACCAGCCGCGAGCCGGCCGCGCCCCCGCGCGGGAGCTCGCGGAGCGAGAGGGCCCACAGCGCCGCGCGGCGGACGGCCGGGTCGGGGTGCTGGATGCGCGCGCTCCACGACTCCTGCGTCGCCCACGGGCGCCACGGGTCGGCCCCGACCCTGGCGGGCGCGAAGGCGAGCGCGAAGGCCAGCGCGGGGATTGCGACACGGGGGATTGAGGCGAGACCCATCGGGCGATTGATGGTATCAAAGAGGCGCCGTCGGGAAGCGCGAACCCGCGCGCCCCGCGGGAGGTGATCCCTCGCCGTGCGCATCTGCCCCCGCTGCCGAACCACCGTCGCCGACGACGTCACCGCCTGCCCCAACGACGGCCGGCGCCCCGTGACGCGAGAGGCCTTCGACGCCGCGGGGGGCGACCCCCTGCTCGGCGCGACGCTGGCGGGCCGCTACACCATCGTCGGGCGCGTCGGCGCGGGCGGCATGGGCACGGTGTACCGCGCGGAGCAGGCGCCCCTCGGCCGCGAGGTGGCGCTCAAGGTGCTGCGCAAGGAGCTCGGGCGCGACGCGGAGACGGTGGCGCGCTTCACCCGCGAGGCGAAGCTCCTGTCGCAGCTCCGGCACCCCAACACGGTGGCGATCCTCGACTTCGGGCAGAGCGAGGAGGGCCTTCTCTACCTCGCGATGGAGCTGCTCGAGGGCGAGATGCTCTCCGCGCGCCTCCGCCAGCGCGGCGCGCTGCCGGTGGAGGAGGCGGTGCGGATCGCGTCGGGGGTGCTCCGCTCGCTCGACGAGGCGCACGCGCGCGGCATCGTCCACCGCGACCTCAAGCCCGACAACATCTTCCTCGCGCGCGTCCACGGCCGCCCCGAGGACGCCGAGGTGGTGAAGGTCGTCGACTTCGGCATCGCGAAGATCCGCGACGGCGAGCACGGCCAGGGCCTCGACCCGGTGGCCACTCAGGAGGGCACCGTCTTCGGCACGCCGCGGTACATGTCCCCCGAGCAGGCGCAGGGGCGCTCGCTCGACGGCCGCAGCGACCTCTACGCGGTGGGCGTTCTCCTCTTCCACATGCTCACGGGGCAGCCGCCCTTCACCGACGACGACGCGGTGATCGTGATGGCGCACCACATCAAGACGGAGCCGCCGGGCGTGCGGAGCGTCGCGCCGGGCGGGGCCATCCCCGAGTCGCTGGAGATCCTCGTCGCGCGGGCGCTGGCCAAGAGCCCCGACGACCGCCCGCAGGCCGCGCAGGACTTCCTCGCCGGCCTCGACGCGCTCGCGCCCGACATCGCGGCCGAGGCCGAGCGCGCGAGCTTCCTCACGGAAGAGACCGCGGTCATCATGATCGACCCGCCGCCGCGCCGCGCGTGGATCGGCGTGGCGGTCGCGGCGACCCTCGTCGCGACGCTCGTCGGGGTCACCGTGGCGGGCGTCCGGGGCAACGCCCGACCCGACCCGCACGCCGCCCGCGCCCCCGTTGCGCTCGTCACCGCACGGCCTGCGGAGCCGACGCCCGCGCCTTCCCCGACCCCCGCGCCTTCCCCGACGCCCGCGGTCGCCCCGTCGGCGCCGCGCGCGCTGGTGGATCCGCCGGCCCCGGCGCCCGCGGACGACGCCGACGACCCGCGCGACCGCCGCGGTCGGCACCGCCGCCGCTCGTCGCAGGCGCGCAACGGCCGCAACGCGCCCGCCGTCGTCGCGCCGGCGACGCAGCCCGCGCAGCCCGCGACGCCGCGGCGCAACAACGCGCAGCCCTACGGCACCTTTGACGGGATGTGAGCCCCGCGCCTCAGGCGCGGCACTCGACGAAGCGCGGCTGCGCCAGCGCCCCCACGGGCACGCGCACGCGCTCGAACACCTGGAGGTCGCCGAGCAGCTCGTGCTCGCGCCAGCCCGCGGGGCGCAGGCCGGCCTTCTGGAGGATGCGGATCGAGGCCTTGTGCCACGGCAGCGTGGTGGCCGCGACGCGCGTGACGCCGGGCTGCTCGAGCGCCCAGTCGACCATCGCGCACGTGGCCTCGGAGCCGAAGCCCTGGCCCTGCGAGCTCTCCTCGACGCCGTAGCCCACCTCCACCACGCCGTCGGCGTCGGGCGCGCCGTGGAACACCACGCTCCCCACGAGGCGCCGCTCGCCCTCGCGGGTGACCATCAGGCGGTCGCCCCAGAGGCGCTCGTCGGGGTTGGCGCGGACGCGCTCGAGCGACGCGCTGAAGGCCCGCTCGATGAGCGCGCGGCCCGGCCAGCGCTCGGGCAGGTGGGCGTCGACGAGCCGCACCACGTCGGCGCGCCGGTCGAGCATCACCGCCTCCACGAGCGGGAGGGTGATCGGGACCAGCTCGAGCCGCGGGGTCTGGAGTACGTGCATCTTCATGGCAGCTACGGCCTCCCCGTCGTGGCGCGCACGACGCGGTCACGACGCGGACTCGACTGTCGCGCGATTCCGTCTCCCGGGCAACGTCCCGGCGACAATTTCGTTCGCTTGACGCGGCGCGACGCGACGGGCGTCACGCACCGCGAAGGGCGCTACGCGCCGTCGTCGGCGAGCAGCGAGGTGATGTGGCTGGCGCGCGCGTCGGAGATGTGAAGCTCCTTCTGGAGGAGCTCGAGCAGCTCCTGCTCCTCGTCGGCGACCTCGCCGTCGAAGAGGACGAAGAGCGTGGCGAGCGCGAAGGCCTCTTCGCGGGTGGCGGTGTCGGGCCCGATGGCCTTCGCGATCGAGCGGACGCGCGCCGGCAGACCCTCGGTCGCGACGCGCAGCGCGACGAGCTCCACGGTGCGCCCGAGCGCCTCGCCGTCGAGGTTTTCGAAGCCCGGCGTCGCGAGGATCTGCGTCGCGAGCGCGCGCCCCTCGCCCCCCTCGAGCGCGCCGTCGATGCAGGCCGCGATGGTGGCGACCTCGACCAGCGCCTCCAGGGCCTCCTTCGACGGCCGCTTCCGCTCCTTCGGCGGCGGCACGATGCTCTGGTACTGCTGGACCTTCTTCGAAAACTTCGCCATCGCGGCGCCTCCGTCAACGGGCGTGGGACCCCTCGCACCATAACAGAACGCGCGGCCCCGCCATACCTTCCGCTTCGCGCGCGACGCGGCGCGTGTCGCGGCCCCGGACCTGCGATATCCATCCGTCGACGCCATGCTCTTCGACGCGCCCCTCCCCCCGCGGCCGCGCCCCGCGCTCCGCTTCGGCGGCCTCTGCCTCACCCACGCCGAGCTCCGCGACCGCGCGCTCGCCCACGCCGCCTCGCTCCGCGCCGACGGCCTCGCGCCGGGCGACCGCGTCGCGCTCTGGGCCCACCCCGACCCCGACACGGTCGTCGCGCTCTACGGCCACGCGCTCGCGGGCCTGGTGAGCGTCCCGCTCAACCCCGCGGTCGGCGCCCGCGAGCTCGCCCACATCCTCGCCGACGCCGCGCCGCGCGCCGTGCTCGGCCGCGCCCCCGAGGGCCGCGCCTCCGTGTCACCGCCGCCCGCCGCCGCGCGCGTGACGAACGCATCGCCCGCGGCGCTCGACGCGCGCTCGCCCGCGCTGGTGCTCTACACGTCGGGCACGACGGGGCTGCCGAAGGGCGTGGTCCTCTCGCACGGCGCGCTCGCGGCCAACCTCGACGCGCTCGCGGAAGCGTGGGGGTGGACGGGCGACGACGAGCTCGCCCACTCGCTCCCGCTCTTCCACGTGCACGGGCTGGCGCTCGGGGTGTTCGGCACGCTGCGCCGCGGGGCGGCGATGACGCTGCTGCCGCGCTTCGACCCCGCGGCGGTGGCGGCGACGCTCGCCGGCGGCGCGACGATGCTCTTCGGCGTCCCGACGATGTACCACCGCCTCGCGGAGCTCGCCGAGCGCGACGCCGACGCGGCGAAGGCGCTCGCTCGCGCGCGGCTGCTCGTGTCGGGCTCCGCGGGCCTCCCGTTGCGCGAGCACCGCCGCATCGAGGCCGCGACGGGCAGGGGCGTCGTCGAGCGCTACGGGCTCACCGAGACGCTGATCAACACCGCCGTCCGCGCGAGCGAAGGCCCGCGCGCGGGCTCCGTCGGGCGCCCGCTGGACGGCGTCGCGCTGCGCCTCGTCGACGACGCGCGAGCGACCCTCGACGCCCACGACGACGCGACGCTCGGCGAGGTGGCGGTGCGCGGGCCCAACCTCTTCGACGGGTACCTCAACCGCCCCGACGCCACGGCCGCGGCGCGCGATGGAGACGGCTGGTTCTACACCGGCGATCTCGCCGCGCGGGCGGCGGACGGGTCGCTTCGGATCGTCGGACGGCGCGCCACCGACCTCATCAAGACGGGCGGCTACAAGGTGGGTGCGGGCGAGGTGGAGGCCGCGCTGCTCGAGCACCCCGACGTGCGCGAGGCCGCGGTGAAGGGCGTCGCCGACGACGACCTCGGCGAGCGGATCGAGGCCTGGGTCGCCCTGCGCGAAGGCGCTTCGGTGAAGGGTGAGGCGCTCGCCGAGCATGTGGCGTCGCAGCTCGCGCGGCACAAGCGGCCGCGGCGGGTCCACGTGGTGGAGGCGCTGCCGCGCAACGCGATGGGCAAGGTGCTCAAGGCCGCGCTCGGAGGAACGCCGTGACGGGCCCGGCGCTCCGCTACGATCGGGTGACCGGACGTCGCGTGCTCATCGCGCCCGACCGTCGGGGCTCGCCGCGGGACTTCGGCGTGACCGCGGTGGTGCGCGACCCGTCGACCTGCCCCTTCTGCCCGGGGCGCGAGGGCGACACGGCCAACACCGTGTCGTCGCGCGTCGGCCCCGACGGCGCGTGGCGGGCGCGGGCGTTCGCCAATTTGTTTCCGATGGTTCGCGAGGACGCGTCGTACGAGCCCGCGGGCCACGAGGCGGCGCCCGTCATCGCGGCCATAGGCGCGCACGAGGTGGTGGTGGAGACGCCCGACCACGGCGTCGATCTCGCCGCGCTCGACGACGCCCACGCGCTCCTCGCCTTCTCGCTCTACCGCGAGCGCCTCGCCGTGATGGCTGCCCGCCCCGGCGCCCGCGCGGCCGTGATGTTCAAGAACCGCGGACCCCGCTCGGGCGCGTCGCTCCACCACGCGCACGGGCAGGTCCTGTCGTTGCCGGTGGTGCCGCCGGCGGTGGCGCGGCGCGACCACGTGTCGGCTCGCCACCACGCGCGGCACGGCACAGGCGCGCTGGCGGAGGCGCGCGACCGCGAGCTCGCCGCGGGCGTCCGCGTGGTCGAGCGGACCGATCGCTTCGTCGCGTACTGCCCCTTCGCGCCGCGACGGTCGTTCGAGACGTGGGTGGTGCCACGCTTCCCCTCGCCCGGCTTCGAAGCACTCGACGACGACGCGCTCGCGGAGTTCGTCCCGCTCCTTCTGAGGACGCTGCGGCGCGTGCTGAGCGCGACGGGCGGGTCGGACTACAACCTCGTCGTCCGCGCGGCCTCGCTCCGTCACCGACGCGCGCCGTGGGCGCTGTGGCACCTGGAGATCCACCCGCGGCGGGGCGGCGAGGCAGGCTTCGAACTCGCGTCGGGCGTCCACTGCGTCCTCATTCCCCCCGAGGAGTGCGCCGCCGCCCTCCGCGCGGTGTCACCGTAAGGCGCCGCCACGGAACGCATGTACAGTACCCCTGCGCGGTGGTACGGTCGCGGCATGCAGTCGAGAGGTGCAGGTGGCCGTCCCCCGTCCGACGACCTGGTCTACGACGCGCCGTCTTCGTACGTCGGCGTCGACGCGACGCCCGACATGAGCTTCGACGCGGTGCCGGACGTCCCTTTCGACGTGGTGCCGGAGGTGACGGCGGACGCGCGGGGTCGCGGGAAGGGCCGCGCCCGCGCGAAGCTCGACGAGCCGGTGGCCGCGCCGCGCCGCCCGCCGCCTCCGCCCGAGGTGACGGAGACGATGTCGGTGTGCCTCGCGTGCGGGGCCTCGCCGCCCGAGGGGGGCGACTGCAAGCACGTGGAGGTCGCTCACCTCACGGCCGCGGGGAGCGCGCTCACGGCCGCCGCGCGCAAGCTGGCCGCCGCCGTCGCCGAACGCCACGCGCAGGAGCGCGCGCTGCGCAGGCTCGTGGGGCTGGAGGTGGCGATGGGCCGCGGGGACATCGACGCGCCGAAGCCGACGCTCGCCGCGACGCCGCTCGCAGCGGGGGAGACGGGGCCCTGCGCGCGCTGCGGGCACAAGCCGGCGACGAGCTCGCGCGCGGCGCGGAAGAAGGCGGCGGCCGAGGCGCAGGGGGCGTTCACGTTCGCCGTGAGCGCGGGGGAGAGCGAAGGGGCGTAGGGGGCTGCTCGCGGCGGCCTACTCGCTGGCGCCCTCGCCCGGCTCCGGCGGCGCCGCGCCCTTGTAGTGCTCCCGCGCCCGCTGCACCATCGTGCGAAACACCCGACGCATCTCCGCCCGCACCGCCTCGGGCTCGCCGTTGGCCACCAGCACCTCGGCGGCGGCCTCCAGCGTCGAGAGCGCCTCGCGCCGCGGCTCGCGCCGGAGCCGCCCGTAGATCGACGGCTCCTTCGGGTGGAGCACCGCGCGCGAGAGCTTCAGCATCCAGGGGTTGCGCCACCAGAGCGCCTTCGCCTGCGACCACGTCCCGTCGAGCAGCACGAAGCCGTCGAGGCGCTCGCCGGGCTCCAGCGGGTCGCCGTGGCGGTCGAGCAGCACCACGGGCTCCTTCACCTGCGCGGGCGTCAGCGGCTTGTGGAGCGAGTGCGGGTACAGGATCGCCCAGCGCTTCGCGTCGGCCTCCTCGCCGAGGAAGTGCGCGAACGACGCCCACGACAGCCCCACCCGCACGTCGCAGCGGTCGCCGAGGAAGGCCCGGAGCAGCGGGACGGTGCCGAGGTCGCGGTCCTGCTCGCGGGGGTGCTGCGCGACCACGACGCGCGTGCGGACGCGCTGCGGGGTCACGCGGTCGCACACGCAGAAGGTGGTGGGCTTGTCGCAGCGGGCGCAGCGCGCGGGGTCGGGTTCGCTCATCGGGGGCGGTGATCATTCGCGCAGAAGTGCCGCCCGCGCAAGGCGCGTTGCTGGTAGCGTCCCGCGACGAGCGCGCGGGGCCAAAGGTCGCCCTCGGCCCGCGCGTCCATGCGGCTGCGCCCCGCGCATCCCTCCCACCACCCCGCAAGGCCCCATGAAGCACCGCCCCGCCCTCGCCTTCGCCCTCTGCCTCGCCGTCGTCGCCTGCCGCCGCACGGGCGCCAACAACCCGCCGGCCACGCCAGCCGACACCGCGCCGACGCCCAACCCCAACCCCACGCCGCGCCCCGTTGCGGATGCCGCGCCCGCCTCCGACGCGCTGGTGCTCGTGCCCGGCGAGGGCATCGGCGCCTTCACCCTCGGCGCCACGCGCGCCGCCGTGAACGCGCTCGCGGGCGGCGGCGCGACGCCCGACCCGCGCACCGTGGAGGTCGACGGCGTCACGCTCCTCTTCGACGGCGACGCTCCCAACGGCGTGGTGACCGGCGTCCGCGTGCGGCTCGCGGGCGCGGGCGGCGGCGTGCGGGTGGGCAACGCGCTCGTGGCGCCGACGGCGACGTACCCCGAGGTGATCAGCGCGGTGGGCAACTGCGGCGCGCCGACGCACAACCTCGGGGCGTCGATCACGCCCTGCCAGGACGGCGCGGTGAAGATCCTGCAGGCGGGCCCGACTCAGGAGCTCTGGCTCGACGTGTCGCGCTGAGCGGCGGCCTCGGCGGCGAGGCGCTCGCGGCGCTTGCGGTAGCGCATCGAGAGGAGCTCGACCGAGAGCGAGTAGGCCATCGCGAAGTACACGTAGCCCTTCGAGATGTGCGCGCCGCAGCCCTCGGCCACCAGCAGCGCGCCGATCATCGTGAGGAAGGAGAGCGCCAGGAGCTTCACCGAGGCGTGGCGCTCGACGAAATCCCCCACCGCCTTCGAGAAGAAGTACATCACGCCGACCGCGATCACCATGGCGGAGATCATCGCGCGGAGGTCGCGCGCCATGCCGACGGCGGTGACCACGGAGTCGATGGAGAAGACCAGGTCGACGGTGATGATCTGGAGGACGGTGCCGACCACGTTGAGCTTCTTGGGCTCGTCGTCGGGGCCCTCGTACTCGTCCTCGTCGCGCTCGACCTTGTCGTGGATCTCCTTGGCGCTCTTGGCCATGAGGAAGAGGCCGCCGCCGATGAGGATCAGGTCGCGCACCGAGAGCCCGCGCCCGAGCACGGTGAGCACCGGCCGGCTCATCCCGATGAGCCACGAGAGCACCGAGAGGAGCCCGATGCGCGCCACCACCGCGAGGCCCACCCCGAGGCGCCGGATCGGCTCGCGCCGGTCGGCCGGGACGCGCGCGAGGAGGATCGCCAGGAAGACGATGTTGTCGATCCCGAGGACGATCTCCATCCCGGCGAGGGTGACGAGCGAGACCCAGAAATCGACGCTGGTCATGCGGTGGTGCCTCCGAAATGCGGCCCGCTGTCATCCCCGAAAAGGGGTGCGGCGCGCCAGCGGAAAAGCACGAACGCGCGCCGGGCGCCGGGGTTTCAGGGATTGCGCGGGCGTTTCGAAGGGCGCTACCCGGCGGCGAGGAGGTCGACGTGGAAGGTGGTTCCGCGGCCGACGGCGCTCTCGACGGAGACGGGGGCGCGCATCGCCTCGCCGAGGTGCTTGACGATGGCGAGGCCGAGGCCGGTGCCGCCGAGGGCCCGCGAGCGGCCTGTATCGACGCGGTAGAAGCGTTCGAAGATGCGCCCGAGGTGGCGGGCCTCGATGCCGGGGCCGTTGTCCTCGACGCTGACCCGCACGCGGTCGCCGACGCGGCGCGCCCGCACCGTCACCCGCGAGCCCTCGGGGGAGTACTTCACAGCGTTCTCGATGAGGTTGGTGAGGACGTGCTCGAGCGAGGGGCGGTCGGCATGCACGGCGGTGACGTCGGGGGCGACGTCCGCGGTCACGGTCGCGCGGCGGGCCTGCGCGGCGACGGCGAGCAGCTCGATCGCGTGGTCGATGGCGCCGGCGACGTCGACAGGGACGAGGGCGAGCGTGTGCTCGCGCGACTCGAGCTTGGAGAGCTGGAGGAGGTCTTCGACGAGGCGGTGCAGCCGCTCACCGTGGCGGTCGATGATGGCGATGAACTCGCGCGCCGCCGCGGGGTCGTCGGCCGCGCCGAGGAGCAGCGTCTCCACCGACGCGCGGATCGCGGCCACGGGCGTGCGCAACTCGTGGGAGACGTTGGCCACGAAGTCGCGCCGCACCGTCTCCAGGCGACGCAGCTCGGTCACGTCGGAGACGACGGCCACCTCGCCCGCCGCGGGGCTGTCGACCGGCGCCACCCGCACCGTCACCTGCCGCGGCCGCTCGCCCATCACCGTGAGCTCGCGCGACACCATCGCCCGCTCGCGCCGCGCCGCTTCGAAGGCCTCGTGGAGGTCGGCGTTGCGCAGCGCCTCGATCGGCGTCACCCCCACCACGTCGCGCTCGACGCCGAACATCTCGCGCACCGCGCGGTTGGCCAGCGCCACGTTGCCGTCGGCGTCGGTGACCAGCACGCCCTCGACCATCCCCTCGAGGATGGCCCCGAGCCGGTCGCGCTCGCGCTCGAGGTTGGCGAGCGAGCGGGTGAGGTGGTCGGCGAGGGCGTCGAGGGCGCCGCCGAGGGCCCCGACCTCGTCGTCGCGGCGGAGGCGCGCGCGGACGTTGAAGTCCGTCACCATCGCGCGGGCGGTCTCGGTGAGCTCGCGGATGGGCTTCGACGCGAGGGCCACGGCGAGCGACGACATCCCCGCGGCCACCAGCATCCCGGCGAGCGCGCCGGCGCCCACCAAGCGCCATGCGAGCCCCGCGTCGGGCCCCGCGGCGACGGCGGAGCGAACCCACAGCCCCCACACCACCAGCGCCGCGGCGAGCAGTGCCATCGAGACGAGGAAGAGCCTCGCCCGCAGGCCGAGCCGCGGCGCGTCAGGCATCGTCGGGCGACGCGGCGAAGCGGTAGCCCACCCCGCGGACGGTGTGGATGTACTCGCCCGCGGCGCCGATCTTCTCGCGCAGGCGCTTGATGTGGGTGTCGACGGTGCGCGTCTCGACGTGGAGCTGGAGGCCCCAGACGTCGGAGAGGAGCGTGTCGCGGCTCTGCACGCGGTTCCGCCGCTCGACCAGCGTGGTGAGGAGGCGGAACTCCAGCGCCGTCAGCACCACCTCGACGTCGTTGACGTAGACGCGGTGGGCGGTGCGGTCGATGCGCAGGCAGCCGAAGGTGACGGCGTCCTCGGCGGCGGGCGACTCGCTGTCCGAGCGGCGCAGGACGGCCTTCATCCGCAGGATGAGCTCGCGCACGCTGAAGGGCTTCACCACGTAGTCGTCGGCGCCGAGCTCGAAGCCCACCACGCGGTCGATCTCCTCGCCGCGCGCGGTCACCATGATGATCGGGACGTGCTTCGTGGACGCGCCGCCCTTGAGCGTGCGGCACACGTCGCTGCCCGAGCCGTCGGGGAGCATCAGGTCGAGGAGCACGACGTCGGGCGGCTCCGCGGTGGCCACGCGTACGGCGTCCATCGCGCGGTTGACCGAGCGGGTCTCGTAGCCCGCGTGCTGGAGGTTGTATTCGAGGAGGCGCACGAGGTCGGGCTCGTCTTCCACGATCAGCACGCGGGGGGGTCTCGCCTTGGCGTTCACGGTGCGTTCGGGAGTATCCCACAGTCGTGACACGGGCGTGACGTCACGACTTCCACGGCGAAACCCGCGTGTCACGCGCCCGTCACAGAGTTCCGCTTGCCTCCCTCCGGCAACGCGGACACGGTCTCTGCCCCCGCCCGTGGCCGCCGCGAACGACGTCGCCCCCAACGCCCCCGAGAGAGCCCCCGAAGCGCCGCTGTTCGTGGTCGACGGGCTGACGGTTCACCTCGGCGCGCGGCGGGCCCTCGACCGCGCGTCGCTCGCGATCGAGCCGCGGCGCGTCACGGCCCTCGTCGGCGCGCCGGGCTGCGGCAAGACCGCCCTCCTCCGCGCGCTCAACCGCATGAACGACCCCCTGCCCGGCGCCCGCACCGAGGGAAGCGTGCGCTTCGAAGGGCGCGAGCTCTACGCGCCCGACGTCGACGTGCAGGCGCTCCGCCGCCGCGTGGGGATGGTGTTCCGCGCGCCGCAGCTCTTCCCGGGGACGGTGTTCGACAACGTCGCGTGGGGCCCGCGCGCGGCCGGCGAGCGACGTCACGCGGTGCTCGCCGAGGCCGTCGAGCGCGCCCTCGCCCGCGCCGGCCTCGCCGACGAGCTCGGGCCTGGCGCCCCCGACCTGCCCGCCCGCGCTCTCTCCCAGGGCCAGCAGCAGCTCCTCTGCGTCGCGCGCGCGCTCGCCCTCGGGCCCGCGGCGCTCCTGCTCGACGAGCCCGCCAGCGCGCTCGACCCGATCGCCACCGCGCGCCTCGAGGACGTGCTCGCCGGGCTGCGCGACGAGGTCACCGTCGTGATCGTCACCCACGCCGCCGCCCAGGCCGCGCGCGTCTCGCAGGTGACGGCGTTCTTCTCCGAGGGGCGGCTGGTGGAGGCGGCGGGCACCAGCGACCTCTTCACCCGCCCGCGCGAGCAGGCCACCCAGGACTACCTCACGGGGCGCTACGGATGAACCGCCAGGGCCACTCCAACCGCGACTTCGACCTGGAGCTCCGGGAGCTCCGCGGCAGCCTCCTCGCGATGGGGGCCCGCTGCGAGCGCGCCGTCCACGAGGCCGTGCGCGCCTTCGTCGAGCGCGACACCGCCCGCGCCGAGGAGGCCCGCTCCCTCGACGAGCGCATCGACCGCGACGAGATGGAGGCCGACGCCCTCGCCCTGCGCATCCTCGCGCTGCGCCACCCGGTGGCCGATGACCTGCGCTTCATCACCACGGCGCTGAAGTTCGTCACCGACCTCGAGCGCATCGGCGACGAGGCGATGAACATCGCCGAGCGCGTCACGGAGATCGCCCTCGCCGGCGAGCTCCCGCCGCACCCCGAGGTGGAGGCGATGAGCCGCGCCGCCCTCTCGATGCTCCGCGAGTCGCTCGACGCCTTCGTCGACCGCGACGTCGCCCGCGCCGAGGCCGTCGTGGCCCGCGACGCCGAGGTCGACGCGCTCTACGGCCAGCTCCTGCGCAGCGTCTTCGCGTGGATGCGCGGGCACCCCGACGCCATCCCCGCGGGCCAGGCCGTCGTCTCCGTCGCGAAGTACCTCGAGCGCGTCGCCGACCACGCCACCAACCTCGCCGAGCTCGTGGTCTTCATGGTGCGCGGCGTCGACGTGCGCCACCGCGACAACGACCGCGGGGCCCCGTGACCCGCGCCGCCTCGCGCGCCCTCGCCTCCGCCGCCCTCACCGCGCTCCTCGCCCCGGCGCTCCCGCCGCTCGGCGCGCTCGAGCGCAGCGCCTCGGGCACCGGCTGGGCGCCGCTCGCCTTGCTTGCTGCGGTTGCGTTCGGCGCGCTCCCGGCGTTGCTCTCTGCGCTGTGGATCGCCGAGCTCGCCCCGCGCCCCCTCGCGCGCGCCGCGGGCTACGCCTACGACGCCGCGGCCGCCGTCCCGTCGTTCGCGTGGGCCTGGCTGCTGGGTGTCTTCGTGGCGCCGCGCTTCGGGTCTGCGGTCGCCGCGGGGGCCTTCTTCACCGCCGTCGCCGCGCCCACCACCGCGCTCGCCGCGCTCGACGCGCTCGGGCGGACGCCGGTCGCGCTGCGTGAGGCGTCGCTCGCGCTCGGTGCGTCGCCGTGGCAGGTGGCCTGGGGCGCGGTGGTTCCTGCGGCGCGGCGCGAGCTCGTCGCGGCGGCGCTGCTCGGCGTCGGCCGCGCCCTCGCCGAGTCGCTGGTGCTCGTGGCGCTCGGCGGAAGGCCCGGCGGGGGCTACGCGTGGTTGCTCGTCGCAGGCGCGCTCGCCTTCGCCGCGAGCAGGTACTTCGCCCCCGAGGAGGCCGCGTGACGCGCGCCCCGGCCGCGTTGGTCGCCGCCGCGGCGCTGGCTCCGTGCGCGGCGCTGCTCGGCGCGATCGTCGCGATCGGTGCGTCCGGGGCGGTCGCGCTCGCCCGAGAGCCTCACGCGCTCACGGGGGCGTTCGAGGTGTTGGCGCCCGCGCTCGTGGCGATGGCGTTGGCCGTGCCTGCGGGCGTCGCGCTCGGTGCGTGGATCGCGCGCAGCAGTGGGGCGGCGCGGGCGGTGCGGGCGACGCTCGACGCGCTCGCGGGGGTGCCGACGGGACTGATCGGCGGAGCCGCGGGCGTGTTGATGAACGCTGCGGGCACCGGGCACGACGCGTCGGCGCTGGCGCTCGCGCTGGTGGCGCTGCCGACGGTGGCCCTGCGCGCGGCGGAGGCGGCGGAGGGCGTCCCGCGAGACCTCGCAGAGGCGGCGCTGGCGCTCGGGGCGTCGCGGGCGCGGGCGTTTACGCACGTCACGGTGGCGCTCGCGTGGCGGCCGGTGACGGCTGGGGCGCTGCGCGCGGCGGCGCGCGTGGCGGGCGAGAGCGTGGCGCTGGTGGTGGCGGCGATGGCCGCACGGGGCGTGGGGGCGGCGGAGGCGGTGCTGGCGTTGCGGGCGAACGCGCCGACGGCCGCGGCGCTCACGGCGGCGGCGGTGGCGGCGACGCTCGCGGCGGCGCGGCTGGAGCGCGGCGAGGCGGGCTGAGACTGCGGGAGGCGTGAGGGCGCACAACAGGTGACGCGAGGGTCTCTTCGGGACGCCGCGGGGCGCACACCAGGTGGCGCGAGGGTCTCTTCGGGACGCCGCAGGGCGTCTTTGGGACGCGCGTGGCCGTCTTCGGGTCGTCGGTAGGTCTCGTCGGGACGCGCGAGGGCCTCTTCGGGTCGCCGGGAGGTCTCTTCGGGACGTTCAGGGGTCTCTTCGGGACGGCGAGAATGCGCGACAGGAGTGCCCTGCGCCCCCTCGCTTGCGCCCGCCGCGCCGCGGGTGGTACCCACCGGCGCGCTCATGCCCCTTCCCCCTGGAGACCACCGTGTGCGGCATCGCGGGCTTCCTCGCCGCTGACCCCGCCGATGACGGCGCCTGCCACCTCGACGCCGTCCGCGCGATGAACCGCGCCCTCGCCCACCGCGGCCCCGACGCCGAGGGCGCGCGCGCCTGGGGGCCCTGCGCGCTCGGGCACCGGCGCCTCTCCATCATCGACCTCTCCCCCGAGGCCGCGCAGCCCCTCCTCAACGAGGACGGCTCGGTCGCCGTCGTCGTCAACGGCGAGATCTACAACTTCGAATCGCTCCGCGCCGAGCTCATCGCCAAGGGTCACACCTTCCGCTCGGGCTCGGACAGCGAGGTCGTCGTCCACCTCTACGAGGAGCTCGGCGAAGACTGCGTCGCCCGCCTCGACGGGATGTTCGCCCTCGCGCTCTGGGACGCGCGCCGCCGCCGGCTCCTCCTCGCGCGCGACCGCACCGGCAAGAAGCCCCTCGCCTACCGCGTCACCCCCGAGGGCGTCGCGTTCGCCTCCGAGCTCCACGCGCTCGTCACCGCGCTCCCCTTCGGGCGCCCCGAGGTCGACCTCGACGCGATCGACGCCTACCTCACGCTCGGCTATGTCCCCGCGCCGGCGAGCGCGTGGCGCGGCGTTCGAAAGCTCCCCGCGGGCCACTACGCCGTGGTCGAGCCCGGCGGCGACGTAACCCCGCGCCGGTACTGGCGGCTCCACCGAACGCCCGTCCGCACCGAGTCTCACGACGAGCTCGCCGCCGAGTTGCGCGAGCTCCTGCGCGAGGCGGTGCGGCGGCGGATGGTGGCCGACGTGCCGCTCGGGGCGTTCCTCTCCGGCGGCGTCGACTCGTCGACGGTGGTGGCGCTGATGGCGTCGCTCTCGCCGCGGCCGGTGAAGACGTTCTCCATCGGGTTCCCGCACGCCGACGACAGCGAGCTCGCGCACGCGCGGGCCATCGCGAAGCGCTTCGGCACCGACCACCACGAGCTCGTCGTGTCGCCCGACATGACCTCGCTGGTCGAGTCCATCGTCCGCCACCACGGCGAGCCCTTCGCCGACTCGAGCGCAGTCGCCACCGACTGCCTCGCCCGCATGACCCGCCAGCACGTCACCGTCGCGCTCTCGGGCGACGGGGCCGACGAGGTGTTCGCCGGCTACAAGCGCTACGCCCCCGCGCGCCTCGCGCACCTGCACGACCGCCTCCCCGCGCCCGCCGCCGCGCTCCTCCGCCGCGCCGCCGCGCCCGCCGTGGGCGCCGTCCAGCCCGACTACGGCCGCTTCGCCCGCGACGCCGGCGAGGGCGAGGCCGCCCGCTACCTCCACCTCGTGGAGCGCTTCGACGACGGCGCGCGCGCCTCCCTCCGCGGCCCCGCTCTCCGCGGCGCCGACGGCCGCGTGCGCGAGCGCTGCGAAGCCGAGCTCGCCGCCAGCGACGGCGCCTTCCCGATGGCCCGCCTGCTCGACGTCGACTTCGCCACGTACCTCACCGACGACATCCACGCCAAGGTCGACGTCGCCTCGATGGCCCACGCGCTCGAGGTCCGCGGGCCCTTCCTCGACACCGCGGTGGTCGAGTTCGCCGCGCGGCTCCCGATGCGCTCGCTCTTCGCGCTGCGCGGCAAGCGCATCCTCCGCGACGCGATGAAGGGCCTCGTGCCCGACGCCACCCTCACCCGCGTGAAGCGCGGCTTCGCCCTCCCGCTCGAGCGCTGGATGCGCCACGACCTCCGCGACATGACCCGCGACCTCCTGCTGAGCCCCCGCGCCCGGCAGCGCGGCGTGGTCGACCCGGCGGCGGTGGAGGCCCTCCTGCGCGACGGGGCGCGGGCGGACGTCGACCGCGTCTGGACGCTGCTCCTCCTGGAGCAGTGGCACCGTGCCTTCGTCGACGGATGAATTCCGCCCCGCCAATGGTTCCGGCCCGATAGCATCTCACGCCCACGGAGACCCCGACGGTGACCCCGACCCGCGCCCTCTCGCTCGCCCTCCCGCTCGTTTTCGCCGCCGCGTGCAAGCGCGCCGACCCGCCGCCCGCGCCCGAGCCGCAGCCCGCGCCGACGGCCAACCCCGCCCCGACGCCCCCGACGCCGCCCGCGCCCCCGACGCCCCCCGCGACGCCGCAGCCGCGCGTCGAGCTGAGCGCGCCGGAGTACACCCTCGTCGCGTCGCTGACGGGAGGCACCTTCGACCTCGCCGTCCGCGGCGCCGGCGAGTACCACGTCAACGAGAACTACCCCACCGCCGTCACCCTCACCGTCGAAAACGGCTCGGTGGCCAAGCCCGTGATGCGCCGCCCCGACGCCGCGGAGCTCACCCAGGCGCTCGCCCATTTCACCCAGCCCGTGCAGTCGACCGGCGCGGGCACCGTCGTGCGCGGGAGCGTGCGCTTCGGCGTCTGCCGCGCGGAGCAGTGCGGCTTCTTCAACCGCGAGTTCGCCCTCGCGGCGCAGTAGCGCCGGACAGGGACCCGCGAACGCTCGTTCGACGCTTGCAACGGTGGAGCCTCCCGGGGCATCTACCTGCGCGGCCCCGATGCGACCCCCGCACCGCCTTGCGTCCGCCCTCGCGCTCGCGCTCCTCGCCCCCGCCCAGGCACTCGCGCAGATCGCCCCGACCTCCCCGCAAAACCCCGCGCCGGGGCAGCCCGCGAACGCGGCCGTCGCGCCGCGGCTGACCCAGTTCGTCCAGGCGGACTACCCCCCGGAGGCGCTCGCGCAGGGCATCGAGGGCGCCGTGGTGCTCCAGCTCTCGGTCGACACGACGGGCCACGTCACCGAGGCGCGCGTCCTCCAGGGGCTCGGCCACGGGCTCGACGAGGCCGCTGTCGCCGCCGCGCAGCGCTTCGTCTTCGAGCCCGCGCGACGCGACGGCGAGGCCGTCCCCGCCGTCCTCCGCTACCGCTACCGCTTCAGCGCCGCCCAGGCCCGCGCCGCCCAGGCCCCGCGCGTCGTGGCCGTCCTCCGGGGAACCCTGCGCGGCGCCGGCGACCGCCCCGTGGCCGGCGCCTCGGTGACAGCCACCCTCGGCGACGCGCCCGCCCAGACGGCCACCAGCGACGCCCAAGGGGGCTTCCGCTTCGAGTTCACCGCGGCGGGCGACGTGCGCATCGCGGCGACGGCGGAGGGGTACCAGCCCCTCGCGCTCACCGAGACGGTGCGCGAGCGCGACGACCTCGGCGCCACCTACCGGATGACCGCCACGGCCCCCGCCCCCGCGGCCACGCCCGGCGCGCGACCCGGCGCGGCGCCCTCGATGACGGACGACAACGGCGCCGGCGGCGACGGGGCCGGCGAGGCCACCGTGCGCGCGCGGCGCCCGGCCCGCGAGGTCACGCGGCGGAGCCTGGAGTTCCGCGAGATCCTGCGCATGCCCGGCACCGGCGGCGACGCCCTCCGCGCCGTGCAGAACTTCCCCGGCGTCGCCCGCTCGATCAACGGCCTCCTGCTCGTGCGCGGCACCGTCGCGCAGGACACGCAGATCTTCGCCGACGGGACGGTGATCCCGATCATCTACCACTTCGGCGGGCTCTCCTCGGTCATCTCGTCGGAGCTGCTCGACCGGATCGACTTCTACCCCGGGAGCTTCTCCGGCCGCTTCGGGCGCGCGCAGGGTGGCATCGTCGACGTCGGCCTCCGCGCGCCGCGGCGGCAGGGCTGGCGCGCCGTCGCCAACGTCAACCTCATCGACGCGAGCCTCTTCGTCGAGGGCGCGATCACCCGCGAGCTGTCGTTCGCGGCGTCCTTCCGCCGCAGCTACGTCGACGCGGTGCTCGGCCTCGTGCTCAACAACATCGACGCGGTGAGCTTCACCTCGCTGCCGGTGTACTGGGACTACCAGGCGGTGCTCGAGTGGCGCCCGTCGGCGCGCGACCGGCTGCGCCTCGCGGTGCTCGGCAGCGACGACTCGCTCTCGATCCTGCTCAACGGGGCGAGCGAGACGGCGCCGCGCTTCACCGGCAACTTCTCCACCGGCATCGGCTTCCACACCGGGCAGTTCCTCTGGGACCACACCTTCTCGGCCAACCTGTCGAGCCGCGCGGTGGCCTCGCTCGGGCGCAACGCGCTCAATTTCGGCGGCGGAGAGGCCTTCGGGCTCGACCTCTCCTTCTGGCAGTACACCTTCCGCTACGAGCTCTCCTACCAGGCCTCGCGGCAGGCGCGGCTCAACGTCGGGTTCGACATGGTGGGCGGCCCCGGCAGCGTGCGCTTCAACGGCGTGCGCGCGCCCACCGAGGGGCAGCAGTTCAACCCCGCCAACGCCGCGCGCGTCTCCACTGACGCGTCGGAGTGGGCGTACCGGCCGGCGGCCTACGCCGAGCTCGAGCTCACGCCGATGCGCGGCCTGCGGCTGGTGCCCTCGCTGCGCGTCGACTACGCGCGCGACGCCAACCGGACGGTCACCGTGTCGCCGCGCACCACCTTCCGGTGGGAGTTCCTCGACGGGTGGTTCCTCAAGGGCGGCGTCGGGCTCTTCTCGCAGCCGCCGCAGAACCAGCAGACCTCGAGCGCGCCCAACTCCTTCATGCCCAACACCACGGTGGGCAACCCCTTCCTCATCCCGCAGCGCGCGATCCACTACGGCCTCGGCTTCGACCACGACTTCTCGCAGTACATCAGCCTGTCGATGGAGGGCTTCTACCGCGACCTCGACGCGCAGGTGGTCTCGCAGGTCGGCACCACCGGCCTCGGGTACCTCAACAACGGCGGCGGGCGCATCTACGGCGCGGAGATCCTGCTGCGCCACCGGCCCTCGGAGCGCTTCTTCGGCTGGCTCGCGTACACCATCTCGCGCAGCGAGCGGCGCGACGGGCCCGGCCAGGACTACCGCATCTTCCAGTTCGACCAGACCCACATCCTCACGGCCATCGCGAGCGTGAAGCTCGGGCGCGGCTGGGAGGTGGGCGCGCGCTTCCGTCTCGTCACGGGCAACCCCACCACGCCCGTCGCGGGCTCGATCTTCAACGCCGACACGGGCACGTACACCCAGATCCCGGGCCGCCCCTTCTCCACCCGCGTCGACCCCTTCCACCAGCTCGACATCCGCATCGACAAGACGTGGTCGCTCGGACGTCGCGGCACCTTCAACCTCTACCTGGAGGTGCTCAACGTCTACAACCACGCCAACCCGGAGGGGGTGCAATACAACTACAACTTCACCCAATCCAACGTGGTCACGGGGATCCCGCTCTTCCCCAACCTCGGCGTCCGCGTGGAGTACTGACATGAAGCCCCTTCGCGCACTGGGCCTCGGCGCCCTCCTCACCGTCGGCTGCGGCAGCGAGTTCGACCCCGCCTGGGACCTCAAGACCTTCCGCGTGCTGGGCGTGCAGGTGACCAACGCCTCGCGGGCGAGCGACCCCCGCGCGACGGAGATCGCGCCCGGCGAGACCGCCCGCCTCTCGCTCACCACCTACGACCCGACGCCGGGCCGCGCCGTCACCATCGTGTGGCTCTTCTGCCCGCAGACCGCGCGCGCGGGCAACACCTTCGGCTGCGCGCCGTCCAACGACTTCCCGCCGCTGACCGGGCCCACCGTGATGCTGACGGTGCCGCGGACGGTGGAGTTCGGCGTCGACCCGCTCGGCCGCTCGCGCATCCAGGCGCTCGCCTTCGCCTGCGCCGGCGGCACGCCCGGCTTCGACCCGAACACCCGCCTCCCAACGTGCAACGGCGCGGGCGCCGAGTCGATCACCGTGACCCGCTCGATCACCATCCGCACGCGCGAGACCGCGGCGATGAACCACAACCCCGAGCTCACCGAGGTGGTGTTCTACCCGGGCGCGATCCTCACCAACCCGGTGGTGCTGCGCGAGGGCGACGCGTCGGTGCGGGTGCCGCGGTGCTCGGGCGACCCGTGCCTCGACCACCTGATCGAGCTGCGGGTCTCGCCCGCGAGCCGCGAGAGCTACGAGACGCTCGACATCCGCGCGCAGCCCGTGACGCAGCCCGAGCGGCTCCAGTTCGGCTTCTATTTCGCGCCGCCGGCGATGGCGCCGCGGGCCGCGACGCAGCAGCGGGCGCGCGGCGAGCTGGACGGCACCTTCTTCGTCGACACCGCCGAGCGCCCGAGCGGCCCGGTCCGCAAGAAGTGGAGCGCCCCCACCACGCCGGGCGTCGTCGAGTTCGTCTTCAACGCCGCCGACGTGCGCGGCGGATACGACGCGACGCGCCGCTCGCTCACGGTGGAGTAGTCACACCGGCCGGAGCCGCGTGCGGAGCTCGAAGTTGGCGCGGTTGCCGGCCCCGCCGTCGCGCACGTACACGATGTACCAGCCCGGCTGGAGGAGCCGCGAGAGCGTCTCGCGCGGGCCCTCGCCGCGCGCCGCCGCGATCACCTCGCCGCGCAGGTCGCGGAGCTCGAGGTCGAGGTCGGTGTGGTCGGACTGGCGCCCGGAGCCCTGGATGTTGAGCTCGAGCCCGAGCCACGCGCGCTGCGTGACGCGGACGCGGTACACGCGGAGGGCGTCGTAGCCGTTCTCCGGGCGCCGCGGGCCGCCGCTCGGCGCGGGGCTGGTGAGCCCGTCGACCTTGTCGGTGGCGACACCCGGAACCGCGAGGTCGAGCGGCCAGCGCGCGTCGGGCGAGCGCACCATCAGCGCGTCGGGCTCCTGCGTGGCGCGCAGCATCGCGGCCACCGCGTCGGGCGTGAGCAGGGCCTCGCGCGACGCCCCCCCCGCGAGCGCCTGCCGCGCCGTGACGAACTCCAAAAACGACGTGAGGCACGGGAACGCGCCGTCGCTGTGGTTCATGTCGACCATCGCGCGGAGGACGGCCTCGGGGCCGAGCGCGACGCCGTCGTGGTCGCGGTCGGGGTAGTTTTCGAAGCCGTCGGTGAGGTCCCAGAGCACGTCGGCGACGCTGTTCTCCGCGCCGTTGCCGCGCGGGCCGCCCGAGCGCTCGAGGTCGTGGTCGACGCGGAGGCTCCCCGCCGGCTCGACGCCGATGGTGTCCTGGTAGGCCGGGTCGCGGCGAACCGCGGCGGCGAACCACGTCGCGCGCCCCTCCTCCCACGCGAGCCCCGGGTCGATGAGCACGTTGGACGGGTGCGTCCCGCCCGGCGACGAGTTGGTGGTGAGCCGGTCCATCACGAAGTGGCCCACCTCGTGGAGCACGATCGCCTCGTCGTGCTCGTCGGTGTCGGTGGTGGTGTGGCGCCCGCGCTGCCCACCGAGCAGCTCGAGCACGAAGCGCCCCGACCCCGCAGGCCGCTCGCCGCGGTAGTAGCTCCACTCGGTGGTGACGCCGCGGCCCCAGTACACCACCAGCGGCGGGAGCGTGGCGCCCGTCCAGCGCTTCGCCGCCTCGACCCCGCGCATGACGGTGTCGACGATGTGGAAGGCGCCGCCGGTGCCCGCCGCGTCGCCGTCGCGGATGGTGAGCTCGACCTCCGCGCCGCCGGGCGGCAGCTCGACCGCGAGCTCGTGGAGGCGCCGCTGGTCGGAGTCGGGCGTGCACGACGCCTCCAGCCCGTCGTGGCGCGCGTGGGCGACGAAGGCCAGCGTCTTCGCGCTGCCCGACACCGCGCAGGAGAAGGCGCCGTCTCCGTCGGCCTCGCAGGAGCCGACGGGCGTCCCCGCGACGTCCCGCGCGACGACCTCCACGAAGCGCGCGGGTCGCACCTCCGCGGCCGCCGAGGTGCCCTGCGCGGTGGGGTGGCGCGCCTCATACCGAACGACCCCGCGGATCACCCGGGGCGGCGGCGGCTCGGCGCGCGCGACGAGCGTGCCCGCACGGGGCGCCGCGGCGCAGGCGGAGAGGACGAGCGGGAGCACGGCGGCGCGGAGCGTGGGCATCGGGTCGACGATCGTAGTACACGCCCACCGCGCGCGGGGTTGCGTTATCGTCCCCGCCCATGCGCACGCCCCTCGTCCTCGCGCTGGCCCTCGCGCCGGCGGCGGCCTCGGCCAACAGCATGGTGTCGCACGTGTGGGTCGCCGAGCAGGCCGCCGACGCGCAGCCCCCGGGGCCGCTGCGCGACATCGTGACGGACCCGACGCTCCGCCCGCACCTGCAGAACGGCGCGATCTACCAGGACTCGGGCTACTCGGTGCGGGCGGAGTACGGCGAGTGGGCGCACTGGGAGAGCTTCCTCGAGCCCTACGCGCGCTACCTCCGCGAGCGCTGGGGGGCCGAGGGATTTCGCTCGCCCGACGCGCGGCGCCACGTCGCGTTTCTGATGGGCCTCGCCGCCCACAGCATGACCGACCAGACCTTCGACCAGTACTTCGTCGAGCGCGTCCGCCAGTACGACCGTACGGACGCGAACGAGCTCGACCTCGGCGCCGACGCATGGCTGATGGTGGAGCACGGCGTGACGAGCTCCGCCGACGGGCGCTTCTGGTTCGACGAGATGCCCGCGATCCACGCGGCGGTGGGCGGGCCCGCGGTGACGCCCGAGCTCTTGCGCCGCGCGTCCGACCTCACCGCGGGGACCACGCAGTTTCTCGCGCGCTACGGGTGGTCGCTCTACCCCGGGCACTGGCGGATGATGCCGTGGGCCGCGTCGCACTACTGGGACCGCGCGACGCCGGGCAGCTACCCCCACCTCGTCGAGGTCACCGCGGCGTACCAGGCGTTCCTGTGGCGGCGGCTCACCGGGACGGCGCCCGACGACGCCGCGCTGCTCTACTCCTGGCCCGCGCCCGCGCAGGTGAACTTCCCCGTCGCCTCCGCCGACATCGAGAGCCGCATCGTGCTGACCACGGCGTGGGGCCTCGACGACGCCACCGTCAGCGCCACCACCGTGCGCGTCGTGGCGGAGAACGGCGACCGCGTGGAGGCCCGCGTCTCGCGCTACGGCGACCACGGCAACACGGTGATGGTTCGCACCACGAACGACCTCGCGTTCAACGCCGCGTACCGGGTCGAGCTCGACGCGACGATCCGCACGCTGGCGGGTCGGCCCATCGGGCGGACGCTGACGGTGCCCTTCCGCACGCGGTGTGCGCCCGACCAGCTCGGGGCGTGCCCGCCGCTCGCGACGCCGCTGCCCACGCTCGCGGAGCCGCCGGTGCGCGACCCGCGGCCGCCGCAGGGGATGACGCCGCCGGGCCCGGTGAAGATGGTGGACGACGCGGGCAACGCCGAGGACGCGAGCGCCATGCTGCGCGACGCGTCCGGGGTCGATGGGGCGGTGGCGACGACGCCGCGGGAAGAGGCGGGCTGCGGGTGCCACGCGGGGGCGAGCGGGCGGGGCGGCGCGTGGGCGCTGCTCGTCGCGCTCGCGGCCGTGGTGAGGCGCCGGCCGCGCGCGTCGTAGATTTTTCCGCGCCGGCCGTGGGTCGTGATACCGCGGAGACGTCATGCCCTCGATCAGTCACGAGTCGCTGGTGAACATGTTCCGCATGTCCCCGGCGTTCGCCGTGGACGTGCTGGCGACGGCGCTGGGGGTGGACGTGCCCGCGCACGACCGGGCGACCGTCACGGAGGCCGACCTCTCCGAGCTGCTGCCCGTGGAGCACCGCGCCGACCTCGTGATCGAGCTCTGGGCGCTCGGCCCCGACGGACGTGAGCGGCGGGTCCTCGTGATCGTCGCCGAGCCGCAGCTCGCCGTCGACGTCGACAAGGAGTTCTCGTGGCCGGTGTACGCCGCCGCCGCGCGGGCGAAGTTCCGCTGCCCGGCCTACGTGCTGGTGATCGCGCTCGACGCGGCGGTGGCGGCGTGGGCCGCGCAGCCGCTCGTGGTGTCGCCGGGCCGTGGCTCCTGGCGCCCGCTGGTGTTCGGCCCTTCGGCCATTCCCGAGGTGACCGAGCCCGCCTTCGCGCGCGTGCACCCGGAGCTTGCGGTGCTGTCGGCGCTCGCCCACGCCAACCGCGCGGACGCGCCGGGCGAGTCGATCGTGCGCGCGATCCCCGCCGCGCTGGGCGCGCTTGATGTCGAGTCGGGGAGGGCGTATCTGTTGCTCCTGCGCCGCGAACTCCGACCGGCGCTCCGCAAGATCCTGGAGGCGCTCATGGTCGAGAAGACACCGTTCGGCGAACTCGAAGTGCCCGAGTGGCTCTGGAAGGCGGAGCGGGCCGCCGCGAAGCAGGGGCGTGCCGAGGGGCGTGCCGAGGCGCTGCTCACGGTGCTCGCGGCGCGCGGCATCGCGGTGAGCGAGGCGCGCGAGGCCGAGGTGCGTGCGTGCACCGACGACGCGACGCTCACCCGCTGGCTCACCGCCGCGGTGACCGCGAAGAAGGCGTCCGACGTGTTCGACGCGGCGAAGCGCAAGGCGGCGAAGGCGCGGTAGCGACGTCAGTCAGTGCTCGTCGGGCTTCTTCTTCGCCCGCGCTCGGGGCGCGACGAGACAACCAAGGGGCGGCAAGATCGCGGGCGCGGGCCCACGCGACGATGTCGATGACGCGCCCCGCGAACCCTTGCTCAGTAAGGCAATCCGAGGCTCCGGCCCGGCGGTCGAGGGGCGAGAGCAGGTGCGCCGGGCAGGGCCGTCGCGGAAGGTGATGGGGGCGCCGCGGAGGAACAGGGTCACGGCAAGCAACCCGAGCGCGAAGACGTCCGCGGCGGGCGTCTGCGCCTCGCCCTCCGGGGGGGGCAGACCCACCAGCCGGGCGGCGCCACGACGCGGCCCCACCCGTGCGCCTCCACGCGAACCACGGCCTGCGATCCGCGAACATCGACACGAACGCAGGAGCCGCCGAACGCACCGTGCGCGAGCGGAGGGTCGCCGCTGCGATGGAGCGCCCAAAACCCCTGCGGCACCTGATCGAGGACGGTGCGGACCGCCTCGAGGCGAGCGCCCGCGTCGCTGCGGGAGCGCTCTTCGAACCACGCATCGAGCGGCGCGCCCTCTCCCAATGCCGTCACCACGACGACGCCGCCCGCGTGGACGAACGCGTCGTGCGTGGTCGTCAGCGCGCGGTGCTTCACGGCCGCGTGCCCCTTCAGGCACTCCACCGCCTCGCCGAGCCCCACCGTGCCGCGCGGGGTGGCGAGGTCGTGCACCTCCACCGCTCGCCCGGTCGACTCGTCGCGCGCGCGCCAGGCGTGCCCGAAGCCCGCGCGCTCGACCGCGTGCAGGAGGCGGTAGCGGTCGGCGAGGAGCGTCGCGGGCTGGTGCCGGGCGGGGCGGTCGTCGGCCACGGCGCGGCGCCACCTTCAACCAGGGCGCGCCCGCGGCGCAAGCCCCGCCGCTACCCGACGTCATCGCACGAACGGCCGCGGCGCCCCCGACAGCGCGTCGTGGATCGCATCGCGGTCGGGCCCGTGCAGCGGCGAAGGGAGCTCCGTCCGCGCGAAGAAGCCCTGCGCGCTGGTCTCGTGATCCCCCTCGCCCGCGCGCCGCACCGCCCTCCCTTCGAACACCAGCGCGACGAACTGGGCCCGGTGCCCGTTGGGGTACGTGAACGTGTGGGTCGCCGGGTCGGTGTACACGCCCAGCAGCCCGGTGACCTCCACCACCCAGCCCGTCTCCTCCAGCGCCTCGCGCGCGGCGCAGGCGTGGGCCGATTCGCCCGGGGCCATCCAGCCGCCCGGCAGCCCCCACGTCCCTTCGCCCGCGCGCTGCTGGAGAAGCAGCCGCCCCTCGCCGTCGCGCGCGGCCATGCCCGCCACCGGCGCCACCACCAGCGCGTCGCCCACGCGCCCGCGCAGGAACTTCAGGTACTCGTCCATCCGGCGGGCGATGCTATACCCTCCGCCCCGCCGCCATGACACGAAGACTCCGCGCCCTCACGGGCATCAAGCCCACCGGCACGCCGCACCTCGGCAACCTGCTCGGGATGATCGAGCCGGCCGTCGCGCTCCAGGAGACGCACGACGCCTACTACTTCGTCGCGGACTACCACGCGCTCACCACCGGCCGCGACCCGGCCGTGCTCCGCCGCGCCTCCGACGAGATCACCGCCACCTTCCTCGCGCTCGGCCTCGACCCGAAGCGGGCGGTGTTCTTCCGGCAGAGCGACGTGCCCGAGGTGCTCGAGCTCGCGTGGCTCCTCGGGTGCGTGACCGGCATCGGGCTCCTCCAGCGCGCGCACGCCTACAAGGCCGCGGTCGACGCGGAGGCGCTCGGGGAGTTCGGCGTCGGCACGTTCTACTACCCGGTGCTGATGGCCGCGGACATCGTGCTCTACGACACCGACGTGGTGCCGGTCGGGCGCGACCAGGTACAGCACGTCGAGATGGCGCAGGACATGGCCGGCCACCTCAACGCGCTCTATGGCGACGTGCTGCGACGTCCCGAGGCCGTCGTCGGCGCCGAGGTCGCGGTGGTGCCCGGGCTCGACGGCCGCAAGATGTCGAAGTCGTACAACAACACGATCCCCATCTTCGCCGAGAGCGCCAAGGCCTTCGAGAAGCTCGCGAAGCTCGTCGTCACCGACTCCAAGGGCCTCGACGACCCGAAGGACCCCGACACCTGCACCGTCTACCAGCTCTACAAGCTCGTCGCCTCGCCCGCCGAGGCCGCCGAGATGGCCGATCGCCTCCGCGGGACGGGCTACGGCTACGGCCACGCCAAGGTCGCCCTCGGCAAGGCCCTCGAGGCGCGCCTCGGCCCCGCCCGCGAGCGCTACAAGGACTGGCTCGCGCGCCCCGACGACCTCCACGACGTACTCGCTGACGGCGCCGCCCGCGCCCGGCTCGTGGCCCGCGACGTAATCGCCCGCGCCCGCGACAAGGTCGGGCTCCCCCGCGACAAGGTCGGCCTCCCGCGCTGAGCCCGATGGCCGCGGTCGACGCGCGCACCCACGACGCCATCCGCGCGGGCCTCGCCGCCTCGCCCGGCCTCGGCGCGCTCGCACCCGACGCGCTCGACGCCGTCGCCGCTGAGCTCGCCCCCTTCGTCGACGCCGCGTCGCGCGCCACCGACGACGACCCGCTCCCCGCCGAGGCCCGCTCGCTCGCCTACCTCTTCGCGTGGCGCCTCGGCGACCAGGGCCTCCCCCCGCCCGCGCCCCTCGCGGCCCTCCTCGCGTGGCGCGACGCCGAGGGCTCACCGCGCGCCCGCCGCGCCGCCGACCTCGCGCTCCCGCTCCTCTTCGACGGCTACGCCCGCGCCCGCGAAGACCGCGCCCGCGACGCCGTCCTCGCCCGCCTCGCCGAGGCCCTCCCCGTCGCCGAGCTCGCCCCCGGCGTCGCGCTGGTGACCGCCGCCGGGCCCCTCGACGCCGACGCCGCGCGCCGCCTCGCCGAGCGCGCCTCGCCCGCCCTCCTGCGACACGGCGCGCGGGCGCTGGTGCTCGACCTCGCCGGCCTCGCCGACCCCGACGCGGGAACCGTCACGGAGCTCTGGGCCGTCGTCGAAGCGGCCCGGCTCCTCGGCGCCGCGCCCGTCGTGGTCGCGCCCCCCGCCGTCGCCGCGGTCGTGGACGAGGCGCCCGTCGACCGCGCGGGCGTCCGCCGCGTCGCCGCGCTGGCGGAGGCCACCGAAGTCGTCGCGCGCGAGCTCGGGCTCCCGCTGGTGCGGCCGGCGGGGTGGTTCGGGGTGGCCCACGGGCTCCTGGCGAAGGCGGTCGCGGGGCGCGAGCCGGCGCGGCGGGGTTGAATCTCGCCCGCGCTTCGGGCAATGCGAGAGCATGCCGATCCAACGACTGGTCGAGGGCCACAAGCGCTTCGTCGAGACCTTCGCGCGGGCGCAGAGTGAGTACCTCCAGCACCTCGCGGTCGAGGGCCAGAGCCCCGACACGCTGATGATCTCCTGCTCGGACTCGCGGGTGATCCCCGAGCTCATCACGGGCGCGGAGCCCGGGCACCTCTTCGTGGTGCGCAACGTCGCCAACATGGTGCCGCCCTACGCCGCGAAGAACATGACGGTGGGCTCGGCGATCGAGTACGCGCTCACCGCCCTCGGCGTGCAGCACATCGTGGTGCTCGGGCACTACGGCTGCGGCGGCATGGCGGCGGTGCGCAAGCTCTTCGGGCCCGGCAGCCTGTCGGAGAAGGGCCCGCTGCCCGACACGCCGCTGACCACGTGGCTGAAGTACGCCGAGCCCTCGTACCACGAGGCCGTGCAGAAGGGCGTGCTCGACAGCGAGGAGTGGCTCGAGACGCTGGTGGAGGAGAACGTGCTCCAGCAGCTCGCCCACGTCATCGAGTACCCGCTGGTGCGCGAGAAGGCGGAGTCGGGCGCGGTGAAGCTCCACGCCTGGACGTACGCGCTCGACGAGGCGCTCCTCTACTTCTTCGACGCGAAGAGCGCGCGGTTCGTGCCCGGCGACCAGGCCCCGCCCCACCACCCCGCGGGCGAGCTCACCGTCGGCGAGATCGAGCGCGAGGACCACGTCCGCTGAGGCGCCCGCGCGTTTTCCGTTGCGGGCCGGCGCCGCGGGTGCGCTAGCGTCGCGCCATGGCAGCGCCGCAGGAAGACGCCCCGAAGACCACCCTCGCCGAGGACATCCGCTCGCTCCTGGCGAGCCCGCGCGAGCTCTGGCTCATCTACGCCGCGACCTTCTTCGAATACCTCGGGATCTACTCGTTCCTCTCGACGCTGAAGTTCTGGCTGTCGAGCGACCACGGGATGGGCGACGTGTCCGCGGGCACCTGGGCGAGCGTCTTCTCCACCGTCGCCACCTTCTTCGTCGTGCTCGTCGGGCCCCTCGCCGACGTCGTCGGCATCCGCCGGATGCTGCTCTTCTCCTTCTCCTTCGCGGCCGTCACCCGCCTGGCCATGTCCGCCGCGCCCGAGCGCGTCACGGCGCTGGTCTCGCTCTTCGCCTTCGCCTTCGCCTACGCCTCCACCTCGCCCGTCCTCCAGGTCTCCGTCATGCGCGCCGCGTCGAAGCAGGCGCGGGCCTTCGCCTTCTCCACCTGGTACGTGAGCTTCAACCTCGCCGGGGTGGCCGTCGGCTTCATCATCGACGGGACGCGCGCGCACTTCCGCGACGCCGCCAACCACCTCGTCCGGCGGCCCGTGCCGATCCCGCTGCTCGGCCACGTGACCATGTCCGCGCACGCGGCCATCCTCGCGCAGGGCTTCGCCTTCGCCGTCGTCGCGGCGGTCATCATCTCGTTCATCCGCAAGGACTTCGGCGCGGCGCCCGAGGCCGACCGCACCGGCGAGCCCTACCGCGCCGCCGCGCCGCCCGACGCCGCGCCCTCGGTCGTCGGCCGGGTGCGCGCCGCCCTCGCCGAGCTCCTCGTCAAGCTGCGCGAGGTCATGGGCGACCGCCTCTTCTGGCGCTTCATGTTCATGCTGGTGCTGCTCTCGCTGGTGAAGCTCATCTTCCAGCACATGCACCTCACCTGGCCCACCTACGTCACCCGCATGGAGGGCGAGGCCTTCCCCGTGGGCCGCGTCTGGGCGCTCAACTCCTTCCTCATCCTCTTCCTGGCGCCCCTCTGCACCGCCATCACCCGGCGCCAGAAGGCGCTCGATGTGCTCCTCGCCGGGGCCTTCATCACCGCCGCGAGCCCCTTCATCCTCTGCTTCGGGTCGAGCATCTACCACCAGGTGACCATGGTGGTCGTGCTCACCATCGGCGAGGCGCTCTGGTCGCCGCGCTCCTACGAGTACAACGTCTCCATCTCGCCGCCCGGCCGGGAGGCCACCTACGTCAGCCTCGCGGCGCTCCCCTTCTTCCTCGCGAAGGCCATCGTCGGGTCGTTCGGCGGCGTGCTGCTCGACCGCTTCTGCCCCGACCACGGCCCGCGCCAGCCCGCCGTCCTCTGGGCCCTCATCGGTCTCGTCACCATGGTGGGCCCCGTCGGCATCCTCACCCTCCGCGACTGGATCGCCGGCAAGCCCCGCGACGCCGCGAAGGCCGCGTAGTGCGGGCTTGACGGCGCCCGCCGCGCCGTGGCTTCGTGCCGCCGCGATGTACCTCCAGGTCTTCTTCGAGCCGAAGCTCGACCTCGAACGCCTCCGCGCCACGCTCGACACCTGCGGCCCCTGGTCGCGCCGCAACGCCCTGCGCGCGCTCGACAAGCGCATGATGGCCGCGCTCTTCGAAGCAGCCGCCGACGCCGAGCCCTTCACCCTCGACGACGTCGTCCCCACGACGGAGCCGCTCGTCGAGGTGATCCACGCCGGGCGCAACAGCCTGCCGGCCTTCAACGACTTCGAGAAGCGCTTCTGCCGGCCCGACGGCGAGGGCGCCGGCGACGTGCTCTGGGGCTACAACCACACCAACACCGCGGTGTACACGGGCCCGGGGTATTTCGTCGCCCGCGTCGAGGACAAGGAGCTCGTCGTCGACTACAGCGCGGTGCCCCCGCGCAAGCCCGCGTCGTGGCCGGAGATCCTCCCCAACAGCGCCCGCCTGGGGCGCTTCGTGTGGGTGGGCATGGTCGACCGGGTGCGCCGCGTGTCGACCCACGTCTCCATCGGCCGCGCGTGGCGCGGCGGCAAGGTCACCGACAACTACTTCGCGCTCTGCCGCGTCGACCCGGTCACGGCGTAGCCCCCGCGTCACGTCCCGCTGGCGTTCGGGCGAAGAGCCCGTGTAGCGTTGCGCCGTGAGCGACGAAGCCCCCGCGCCCGAAGGGACCCTCGCGCCGGGCGACGCCCTCCCCGAGGGCCACCGCGTCGAGGAGCTGCTCGCCGTCGGGCGCATCGGCACCGCCTACGTCGTGCGCGGCCCCGACGGGGAGCGCCGCGCGGCCCACGTGCTCCACGCCGACCGTGTCGACGCGCTGCGCGAGTGGTTCGTGAAGTCCGCGTGGCTGCGCGAGAGCATCGACCACCCGCACCTCCCGCGCACCTACGCCGTCGGCACCACCGACGAGGGCTGCCCCGCCGAGGTCACCGAGCTCCTCGAGGGGGAGACGCTGCGCGAGGCCCTCGCCAACCGCTCGGCGCCCATCCCCCTCGGCGTGGTGGCCCGCGTCGTCCGCGAGCTCGCCGCCGCGCTCGACCACCTGCACGGCCGCGCGACGCCCGTCGTCCACCGCGCGCTCACGCCCGAGTGCGTTCTCCTCACCGCGCCCGACGGCGTGGTGAAGCTGCTCGGCGTGGGCGACGCCGACCGCCCCGAGGCCGACGCCGTCCGCCCCTCCTACCTCGCGCCCGAGGCCCTCGCCGAGCTCACCGTCACGCCGCGCGCGGACGTGTTCGTCCTCGCCTCCCTCGCGTACGAGATGCTCACCGGCGCGCCGGCCTTCCCCGGCTCGCGCGACGAGGTGCTCACCCGCCAGCGCGACGCGACGCGCCCGAGCGTGGCGGCGGCGCGCGCGGAGATCCCCGCCGCCGTCGACGAGACGCTCCACTCGTGCTGGGCGCTCGCCGCCGACCAGCGGCCCACCTGCGCGATGGAGTTCGCGCTCGCGTTCAGCACCGCGCTCGGCGTCGACGACACCTCCGAGCACCCGGTCACGAACGACACCGAGGGCGGCGGCGCGTCGCTCCAGGTGATGCGCCGGCGGAGCGCGCTGCTGGGGCCGACCCAGGAGGTTCCCGCGCCCGACCTCGGCTCCACGCGGAGCTTCCTCGGCCCCGCGGAGAAGACGGAGGTGTCGGTGTCGGCCGTGCCCGAAAAGCCCACGCCCCCGCGCGCCGCCGCCGTGCTCCGCCCCGTCCGCTCGACGCTGCGCGACGACAACCCCCGCGGCCTCGACCCGGCGCCGCCGAAGAAGCCCGACGACGACCCGCTCGCCCGCACCATCACCGGCGTGTCGCCCACCGCGCCCCCGGCCGCGTCCCAGGGTGCCCCCGCGCCGCAGAGCGCGCCCGCGCCGCGCCCGTCGCCCTCGCCCGTGCCGCCGCCCGCCGAGCCCGCGCGCCCGGCCGACGCGCCCTTCGCCAACGACCTCCGCAGCACGCTCCAGACGCAGGGCCCGCTGCTCGACGACTCGAACGAGCCCACGCCGCGTCACGAGCCCGCGCCGCAGCCCGCGCCGCAGCCCGTCCCCGCCGCGAAGGCCGCCCCGCAAGCCGCGCCCCGGCCCGCGCCGCAGCCCATGCAGGTGGTGACGCCGGGGCCGAAGCCCTCGCCGCTCCCCGCCCCGCAGCCCGCGCCCGCGCCCGCCACCGTGACCGCCCCGCGGCCCGTCGCCGGGCGGAGCGACCCGCCCCCCGCCGACCTCTTCGCGCCGCCGCCGCACGCGCCGGAGATGCCCGCGACGATGCCGATCCCGTCGCCCGCCGCCGCGTCGACGCCCGCCGCGCCGACGCCCACCGCGCCACCCCGCGGCCCATCGACGCTGCCGCCTCCCTCGCAGCCGCAAGCCTCCGCGGCGCCGGGCGCGTCCGCGTCGTCGCCTCGCGCGCCGGGCCCCGAGGCGTCCGAGCTGGCGACGCGCAAGGCGAAGCGCGGCCACCGCGGGCCCGAGGAGATCGCGTTCCCCGACGAGCCCACGAGCACCGTGCCCGTCTCGCCGCCGCGGCCGCAGGAGTCGCTGTGGCGCTCGCCGATCGTGGTGGCGTCGATCTTCCTCGCGAACGCGATCCTCATCGTGGGCGTCGCGCACGCGATCGCGCTGGTGGCCAACCGCGAGCCCGCCGTCCGCGTCGTGCAGGGCCCCGCGCCCGTGTGCGCGCCCTGCGCCCCGTGCGCCGCTTGCCCGCCGCCTCCGCCGGCGGCGATGCCGTCGACGCCCGCCGTGCACCCCGCCCCAGCGCCCGCGCCCGCGCCACGAACGGGTCTGCGCCCGGTGCCGCGACGTCAGGCGCTGCCTTTCTGATCAGGGGAACGAGGGCGTCGAGGGGAGAAACCGCAAGGAGCGCAAGGACCGCAAGGGGCTGAAGGATGGCTGGGACGGGTCATCGATGCGAGGCGCGCGGCCCACAACCGCGACCCCGTTCCTACCCTGGACCCCCCTGCGCCGTCCTCCTTGCGCCCCTTGCGCCCTTGCGGTTCTCGCCGCTCGCTACGCAGGCGCGAGCGAGCGGAGCTCCTGGGCCGCGAGGGGGTGGCCGAGGGAGGCCGCGCGGCGCAGGTCGTCGAGCGCGCCCACCCGGTCGCCCGACGCGCGGCGCACGCGCGCACGTTCGAACCAGCACTGGCCGTCGCCGGGCGAGCGGGCGACGCCCTGGTCGAGGTCGCGGAGCGCACCGGCGAGGTCACCGCGCTCCACGCGGACGGCGGCGCGGGCACGGAGCGCCTCGACGGAGCCGGGCTCACGCTCGATCGCGCAGGTGAGGTCGGCGTCGGCGGCGGCGAGGTCGCGCAGGGCCGCGTGGGTCATCGCGCGGGCGACCCAGGGCTCGGCGCGGGCGGGGTCGAGCTCGATCACGCGGCGCCGGTCGGCGAGGGCGACGTCGTAGCGGCCGAGGAGGTGGGCGACGCGGCCGTGCTCGCGGACGAAGCCGATCGCGTCGGGGTTGAGCTCGATCGCGCGGTCGAGGGCCTCCATCGCCTCGGCGAGCTCGAGGCGGCGCGCGCGGAGCACGCCGTGGAGATAGTGCGCCTGCGGGGCCTCGGGCGCGAGCTCCACGGAGCGTCGGGCGTCGTCGAGGGCGCCCCCGCGGTCGCCGGCCTGCTCGCGGGCCCACGCGCGGGCCACGTACGCCGCGGCGGTGCGCGCGGGCACGTCGGGCGCGAACACCCCGTGCGCGAGGAGCTCCTCGCCGATGCGGATGCGGGCCTCGACCTCGCCGCGCCGCTCGCCCTCGTTGAGCGCGAGCTGGAGCATGCGGACGCGCGACGCGGGGTCTTCGGAGGGAGGCGCCGCGGGGCCGGCGACCCAGCTCGGGCGCGCGGCGTTGGTGAGCACGGCGCGGAGCGCATCGAGGCACGCGGTGGCGTCGCGGAAGCGGCGCGACGGGTCGCGGTCGACGCAGCGGGCGAACCACTCGTCGAAGCCCGGCGGCGGCATCGCGGCGCGGCGGAGCGAGGCGGCGCGCACCGACGCGGGCTCGAGCTCGGAGCCGTCGATCTCGGCGAGGATCGCGGGGTACTGGTCGAACCACCGCCAGTACGAACCGCCGGTGAGGGCGTAGAAGGCGATGAGGCCGAGGGCCCAGACGTCGGTGGCGAGGGTGACGTGGCCGGCGGGGTTCATCTGCTCGGGGGCGAGCCAGCCGGGCGAGCCGTGGGGCATCACCACCTCGACGGAGGCCTTGAGGGCGGGGAGCACGTGGGCGATGCCGAAGTCGAGCACCTTCACGGTGCGCCGGGCGTCGGCGCGGCGGGCCTCGGCGAGGTGGAGGTTCTCGGGCTTGAGGTCGCAGTGGACGACGCCCGCGCGGTGGGCGGCGCCGACGGCGTGGGCGATGGGCTCGAAGAGCGCGATCGCCTCGGGCACCGTCATCGGCCCCCGCCGCGACACGAGCTCCTCCAACGTCTCCCCGCGGAGGTACTCCATCACGTACCAGGGCACGCCGCCCGGCATCGCGATGCCCGCGTCGATCACCTGGACGACGTGCTCGCTCTCGATGCGCGACCCGATGCGCGACTCGTCGAGGAAGCGCTGCCGCACGCGGTCGTCGTCGGCCAGCCAGCGGTGGAGCACCTTGAGCGCCCGCGTCTGCCCCGTGGCCCGCTGGACCACCTCGTAGACCGAGCCCATCCCCCCCTCGGCCACCGTCCGCACGACGGCGTAGTCGCCCGCGAACAGGGCGCCTGGCTCGAGCGCGCCCCGCGGGTCGTGGGCCTCGGGCTCCGTCATGTCGCCGGGTGTAGCACATTCCCGCTGCGCCCCATTGCGCCTTCCCCTCGCCCGGTGCCATGACCTTTCCGCGTCCATGGACTCGCTCTCCCTCTGGCAGCTTACGGCCCTCGCGCTCCTGGTCTTCTCCGTCCTCGCCCTCGTGGGCGTCTGGGTGTGGGTGACGCTCGCGGCGCGGGCGCTGCGGCTGCCGGAGTTCTTCGACGAGGTGCACCAGGTGGAGACGCCCGACGGGGCGACGATCACGCTCTGTCGACTCCGCGCGCAGGGCGCCGCCGCCGACGCCCCGCCCGTGCTCCTCTGCCACGGCCTCGCGATGAACCGCCGCGCCTTCGCCCTCCTGCCCGACCGCTCCTTCGCGCGGGCGCTGGCCGAGTCCGGGCGCGACGTGTGGGCCCTCGAGCTCCGCGGCGCGGCCGACGTGCGCTTCCCCCGCGCGATGCGCCTCGCGTCGTTCGACACCTACGCCGCGGTCGACGTCCCCTTCGCGATCGAGCAGGTGCGCACCATCACCGGCGCCGCCGAGGTCGACTGGGTGGGCTTCTCGATGGGCGGCATGCTCGCCTACGCGCACCTCGGCGCGCGCGGCGGCGGCGGCGTGCGGCGCCTCGTCACCATCGGCTCGCCCGTCCACTTCCGCAAGCTCCCGATCGCGCGCGGGGTCGGGCTCGCGCCGCTGCTCTTCGCGCCGGCCCACGTGCTCACCCGGACGCCCTTCCGCTTCCTGTCCCTGTTGGCCGCGCCGCTGATCTGGTCGGGCGTGCCGCGTCTCTTCTCGCAGGGCCTGCGCGGCGACCACTACGCCACGGCCAACCTCCGCCGCGTGATGGCCAACACCCTCGCGGACGTCCCCATGGGCGTGTCGATGCAGTTCGTCCGGTGGATCCGCGAGGGCCGCTTCGACAGCGACGACCACGCGCTCGACTACCACGCGGGCCTCGCGCGGGTGGCGGTCCCGACGCTGGTGATCGCCGGCAGCCGCGACCGCCTCGCGCTCCCCGACGCGGTGACGGAGGCCGCGCGGCACATCCCGCCGCCCGTGGCCGCACGGGTCATCGGCAAGGAGACGGGCGCGACGCGCAACTACGACCACCTCGACCTGATCCTCGGCGACCGGGCGCTGGAGGAGGTGTTTCCGCTGGTGCGCAAGTGGCTCGACGCGGCGGAGCCGGGGGAGCGGGCGCTCGACGCGGGGTGACTACCCGAGCGCCGCGGGCGCGCGCGAGCGGCCGAAGCGCCCCGCCACCGCCGCCAGCGTGAGCGCGAACGGGAGCGCCTGCACCAGCGCGCGGAAGGCCGCGGGCGACACCAGCGCCTGCACCGCGCGGGGAACCATCGCGTCGTTGCCCGCCAGCGTCGCCTCGAGCGCCGCGAGCGCGCCGATCGCCACCGCCCAAGCCGCCGCCCGCACCGGCTCCCAGCGCCCGAGGATCACCGCCGCCAGCGCGAGGAAGCCGCGCCCGCCGGACATGTACGCCACGAACTCCCGCTGCTGGAGCGTCAGGTGCGCGCCGCCGAGGCCCGCCACCATCCCGCCGAGCACCAGCGCCTGAAAGCGAACGCGCTCCACGGGGACGCCCACCGACCGCGCCGCCGCCGGGTGCTCGCCGCACGCCGTCACCCGCAGCCCGAACACCGACCGCGCGAGCAGCCACCACGCGCCCGCGACGAGCACCGGCGCGGCCCACAGCGGCGGCGAGAGGAGCACCTCGCGCAACGCCGCCACGCCGAGCGACGCGCCCGCGTGGGCCCGCCCGAGCGGCAGCGGCGGCGAGTTGGAGGCCGAGTCGTAGAGCACCTTCAGCGCGACGCGGGTGGCCGCGGCGGCGAAGAGGTTGACCGCGACGCCTGCCACGATGGCGTGGGCCCGCAGCGTCACCGCGCTCCACGCGAAGAGCGCGCCGAGCATCGCGCCCGCGGCCATCCCCGCGAGGGCCGCGGCCACCGACGAGCCCGTCGCGAGGGCCGTCACCGCCGCGCCGAAGGCCCCGCCGAGGAGGTAGGCCTCGAGCGAGATCGTCGCCACGCCCGACCGCTCGGAGAGAGCGCCGCCCGCCGCCGCCAGACACAACGGAAGCGACGCGGAGAGCACCTGCGCGAGGAAGACCAGCAGCCCGCTCACGTCGCCTCCCTGGCCCGCAGCGACGACGCGCCGAGCGCGCCCACCGCCACGATCACCGCCGCCTGCGCGAGCGTCAGCACGTCGGCCGGCACCCGCGCGTTGACCACCAGCGCCCCCTGCGCCATCGCCCCGAAGAGCACCGCCGCCAGCGCCACGCCCGCGGGGCGCATCCCGCCGAGGAGCGCGACCGCGATCCCCGTGAACCCGACGCCCGCCCCGAGGCCCTGCTCGGCCGAGCCCTTCACGCCGAGCACGTAGTGGCTCGCCGCGAGGCCCGCGAGCGCGCCCGAGGCCGCCATCGCCCGCACCGTCGCGCCGCCCGTGTCGACCCCGAGCGCCTCGGCCGCCCCCGCGCCCGCCCCGAGCGCGCGGATCGCCACGCCGCCGCGCCGCTCGCGCAGGTACCACTCCGCCGCAAACGCCGCCGCGACCGCCAGCACCAGCGACGCGTTGAGCGAGCTCCCGCGGAAGGCTTCGAGCGCCGCGCCCGCCTGCGGGAGGTGAGCTCCCTCGACGATCGGCCGCGTGTGGACCTGCGCGCCGATGCGGAGCGGGCCCGCGTAGAGCCACGTGGTCACCACCGCCACGAGCCCGTTGAGCATCAGCGTCGAGACGACCTCGTGGGTGCCGAGCCGAGCCTTCATCCAGCCCGCCGCGCCGCCGAGCGCCGCCCCCGCGAGGGCCGCCGCCGCGAGGCACGCCGGCACCGCCACCACCCACGGCGTCGCCGCCGGGAGCGCCGCGCCGACGACCGCCGCGAAGAGGATGCCCGCCGCGCACTGGCCCTCGACGCCGATGTTGAAGAGCCGCGCGCGCAGCGCGAAGGCGACCGCGGCGCCCGTCCACACGAGGGGGGTGGCCTTGGCGAGGCACTGGGCGACGCCGTACGAGCTGCCGAGCGTGCCGGTGACGAGGAGCGCGAGGATGCCCGCGGGCGACTCCCCGGCGAGCCACACCGCGAGGTCGAGGCACAGCACCACCGCGGCCACCGCGGCGAGCGCGTCGGCGAAGCGCGAACGCCCGCTCACGACGCCCCCCCGACCATGAGCTCGCCGAGGCGCGCGTCGCTGGCCTCGGCCACCGGGAGCTCGCCGACGACGGCGCCGCGGCGCATCACCACCACGCGGTGCGCGAGCGCGCGCAGCTCGTCGAGCTCGGACGACACCAGGAGCACCGCGACCCCCTTTGCCGCGGCGCCGCGCAACGCCGCGTGGATCTCCGCCGCCGCGCCGAGGTCGACGCCGCGCGTGGGCTGGGCCACCACCAGCGCCGCGAGGTCGCGCGTGAGCTCGCGCCCGAGGAGAACCTTCTGCTGGTTGCCACCCGAGAGCTCGCCGACCGCGGCCCACGGCGACGGCGGGCGGACGTCGAAGCGACGGATCACCTCCGTCGCGCGCTTCTCGGCCTCGGCCCGATCGAATCGCCCACCGCGCGACGCGACGTCGGGGTCGCCGAGGAGGACGTTCTCCGCGACGGAGAGGGCGCTGATGAGGCCGCGGCCCTCGCGGTCTTCGGGGACGAAGCCGAGGCCCGCGGCGCGGCGCGCGGCGACGTCGTGCGCGGTGACGTCGCGGCCCTTCAGGGAGACGGTTCCGCGCGCGGCGAGGAGGCCGACGATGGCCTCGGCGAGGGGGCGCTGGCCGTTGCCCTCGACGCCCGCGATGCCCACCACCTCACCCGGCGCGACGGAGAGCGTGACGGGCCCGACGCCGGGCGCTTCCAGCCCGGTGAGCGAGAGCCCGTCGCCCGCACGCGGAGAAGCGCTCGGGGCGTCGTGGGGCTTCGGGGCGCCGCCGAGCAGGGCCTCGGTGACGCGCGCGGGCGTGAGCTCGGCGCGCGCCCCCGTGAGCGTCACGCGCCCGCGGCGGAGCACCACCACCTCGTCGGCCACCGCGAACACCTCGTCGAGCTTGTGTGACACGAACAGAACCCCGCGCCCCGACGCCGCGAGCGCGCGGAGCGTGTCGAGCAGCGCCCCGACCTCGCGCGGCGAGAGGACCGCCGTCGGCTCGTCGAAGAGCACCGTCTTCGCCCCGCGGAAGAGCACCTTAAGCACCTCGACGCGCTGCCGCTCGCCGACCGCGAGGTCGCCGACGAGGGCGCCGGGGTCGACCGGGAGGCCGTGCTCCGCGGCGAGAGTTTCCACCCGGCGGCGGACGGCGTCGCGGTCGACGCGGAGCCCCAGGAAGCCGGTGCGCGGCTCGGCGCCGAGCGCGACGTTGTCGGCGACGGTGAGCGTCGGCACGAGCATGAAGTGCTGGTGGACGACCCCGACGCCCGCGGCGATGGCGGCCCGCGCGTCGCCGGGCGGGAGCGGGGCGCCGTCGACCGAAGCGCCCCCCGCGTCGGGCGCGACGAGGCCGCAGGCGCAGCGGATGAGGGTGGACTTGCCCGCGCCGTTCTCGCCGACGAGGGCGACGACGCGGCCGGCGGGGACGTCGAGCGAGACCTCGTCGAGCACGCGGAGCGGGCCGAAGGAGCGGGTGACGTTGCGGAGCGAGAGGGCCACCGCGCGCTACTCCCGCGGGACCGCCGCGCGGCCCTCCACGATGTCCGCGCGGAGTTGCTCGACGCGGGCCACGTGGGCCGGGTCGAGGTGGCGCGCGTGGGGCCCCGCCCGCACGTAGTCGATGCCGCCCTCCGCCACGCCGAACGAGCGGATGCCCGTGTCCCCGCGGTCGAAGCGCCCCGACGCGGCGTCGCGCGCGACGTTGAAGATCGCGACGTCGACGCGCTTGAGCATCGAGGTGATCACCGCGGAGGGCATCTCGTCGTACTGGTCGGCGTCGACGCCGATGGCGAAGCGCCCGAGGCGGTGGGCCGCGACGAAGACCCCGTGCCCGGTGCTCCCCGAGGCGTGGAAGATCACGTCGACGCCCGAGGCGTACTGGGCCGTGGCGAGCGCGGCGCCCTTCTCGGGGTCTTTGAAGGCCGACGGCGTGCTGCCGGCGTAGGCCGCGGTGAAGCGGCACGACGGACAGGTGGCCGCGACGCCCGCGCGGTAGCCGTGTTCGAAGCGGCGGATGAGCGGGATGTCCATGCCGCCGACGAAGCCCACGGCATGAGCGCGCGAGTGAAGCCCCGCGAGCGCGCCGACGAGGTAGGAGCCCTCCTCCTCGCGGAAGCGGATGCCGGCGACGTTGGGCGGGACGCGGCCGTCCTCGGGCGGCGCGTAGTCGATGCACGCGAAGCGGACCGCGGGGTAGTCCCTGGCCACCGCGTCGACGTCGCGCGAGAAGACGTACCCGATGCCGATGACGCGGTCGAACCCGCGCGCGGCGAAGAGCCGGAGGGCGGCGGTCCGGTCGTCGCCGCCGGCGGGCTCGACGTACTCGACGTCGGCGCCGAGCTCGCGGCGCGCGCGGACGAGGCCCTCGTAGGCGCCGTCGTTGAAGCTCTTGTCGCCGCGGCCGCCGACGTCGAACACCAGCCCCACCCGCACGCGGCGCAGCCCCGCGGGCACGGCGCCCGGCAGCGCGGAGGCGTCGCGTCGGCGGGCCGGCAGCGCGACGCTGGCCAGCGCCGCCGCGAGCAGCGCGACGCGGGCGCGGGTGAACGGTCGGCTCACGGGAGACCCTCCCGCTGGGTACACGGATTCCGCTGAATTCACAACGGGCGAGTGCGCGCGGCGCGGCGGCGATGGTTCTCCCGTGCACGGCGCCGCGGGATTGGATTAGGCTCGCCCCGCGGCCTCCCTGCGGACCGCGTCGCCTCCCGTCAGCCATGCCAGCGGAGTCAGTGCGTTGATCGAAGCCGGTGAACCCCTCGGTACGCGGTACGTCGTCGTCAGGCCCGTCGCGGACCCCCGCGCGGGCGTCCTCTTCGAGATCGTCGACCGCGCGGGCCAGCAGCTCGCGGGGCAGCTCCTCCACGACGCGGCCGTGGCGCCCGCCGTCGCCCAGGAGGTGCGCGCCGCGCTGGTGGGGATGCCGGCGCTCGCGGCGATCCTGAAGCCGCGCGACGTCGCGCTCAGCCCGCACGCGCTCCCGGTCGCCATCCTCGAGCGGCCCGGCGGCGTCGCGCCCCTCAAGGAGCGCGTCGGCGCGGTGGTCGAGGCGCTGGGCAAGCGCGAGGCAACCCAGTGGCTCCTCCGCCAGTGCGGCGCGGTGGCGAGTGACCTCGCGCAGGTGCACCAGGCGGGGATCGTGCACGGCGCGATCGGGGCGACGTCGCTGGTGGTGGCGGCCGAGGGCGACGTCGGGATGCCGCAGCTCGCGGGCTTCGGGGTCAACGCCTTCGCGCGCGGCAACGACCCGCAGAAGGCCCCGACGCGGCGGGCCGACCTCGTCGAGCTGCTCGGCGCGATGCAGGACGTCTTCCAGTCCGCGGGCCTCTCGCCGGAGGGCGCGGCGGCCGCCAAGTGGAGCATCCTCTGCGCGTCGGCGCGCCACGGCGAGCACCCGGCGCTGGCCTCGGGCACCGCGCTCGCGTCCGCGCTCAACGAGATGGCGTCGCTCAAGGTGGACGACAGCGCGCCGCCGCCGCGACCCTCGATGCGCGCGCAGACGCTGGTGGGCCCGCGCTCGTCGGCGCCGCCGCCGTCGCCCGGGTCGGGCGCGCCGCCGCGGGGCTCGCAGCCGCCGGAGCGCCGCGCGTCCACGATCCCGCCGCAGGGCCGGAGCTCCCACGCCTCGCGGACGGGGATGAAGACCGCGCCGCGCGCGGAGGAGCCCCCTCCCCCGCCGTCGACGAAGTGGAAGGTGAGCCTCGCGCTGGTGGTGCCGGCGGTGCTGGTGATCGCCGCGGGCGTCGGGGGCATGGTGTGGTACGCGCTGCACCTCAACGACGACGTGACCGAGGGGCGGCTCACCGCGCAGCGGCGCCCGCCGGCGGCGGTGCCGACGGCGGCGTGCGCGGGCGAGTCGCACGCGCAGGCGCAGGGCGTCGCGGACTTCCGCGGAACGGAGTTCGAGGCGGTGTGCATGACCTCGCCTGACCGGCTGGGGCTGGTGGCGCGCAAGGGGACGGAGGTGCTCCTCACGACCCGCCCCGTCGAGCGCGGGCAGCGCTTCGGCGAGGCGCAGACGGTGGCGCGCGGCGTGGTGGAGCTCGGCGGCTCGCTCGTGCGCGAGGGCGTGCTCTGGGCCTCGTGGCGCAACGGCGTCGGCGACCCCTTCGGCATCGGCCGGGTGGAGGGCGAGCGCGTCGCGGCGGTGTCGGTGCCGATCGCGGGCTGGGACTCGATCCCGCTGCGCGGCGCGATGCTCCTCGACGTGAGCCCGCGGGCCGCGTGGCTGGTGACCAACGTGGCGCCGCAGGCCGAGGGGGCGCACGCGATCCTCCTCCAGGTGACCTTCGGGCCCTCGGCGCCCGACGTGGTGGCGTGGCGCCTCGGCGACGGCGTGGCCGAGTCGGTCATCCCCGGCGCGGCGCCCGCGGTGCTCCTGCGCCAGCGCGTGCAGGACGGCGCGGCGGCGCGGCTGGAGTTCGTCGACGTCGGGCTCAACCTCGCGGCGGTGGCGCAGGCGCGGCGGCCCGCGGAGGCGACGGCGGTCGGCGGCGCGGCGCTCCCGGAGGCGGCGGTCACGCGCTCGCCCGCGGTGCCGCTCGACGGCGCGGTGGCGGGCGTGGTCCGCCACGGCGTCGACGTCGGCGGCGCGCACGCCTGGCTGGTGGGCCGCGGCGGCGTGCGCCCGGCCGACAGTTGCGAGACGCCCGAGCGCTGCCACACCGCGGGGCCCGTCGCGGTGCTCGCGTTCGGCGGGGCCTCGGCGCCCGCGGTGACGCCGGTGATCCCCTCGGGCTGGGCGACGGAGATCGTCGCGGCCGGCGAAGGCGTCCGCGTGTACACCACGGCGGCCAACGTGGCGGGGGTGGAGCTCCCCTTCCACGCCGCGGCGACGCTCGCAACGCCGCGGACGGCGCCGGGCGCCGAGCGGGTCAACGTGGCGACCTTCCGCTCGCCGCGCGTGCGGGTGGTCTCCTGCGGGCGCGAGGCGTGGGCGGTGTTCGACGCGGTGCAGCCGTCGCCGGCGCTCTCCGCGCTGCCGGCGGCCTGCCTCCAGACGCAGTAAGACGCGACGCCCTGACGACCTCGCCGTTGCCCCGGCGCACCGCGTCTCCGCTGGCGTCCGCACCCCGGGTCGGGATATGAGGGCAGGTCACACATGGTCGCGGTCGGAGACAAGCTCGGGGGGCGGTATTTCGTGACGAAGGTCGACGCGAAGCTCGCGCCGGGGGCCTTCCTCGAGGTGCGCGACGCGCAGTCCAACGTCTTCTACGCGCAGATGCTCGGCGCGAAGGCGATGGCGCCCGGGGAGGTGAGCGCGCTCGCCCGCGAGGTGGCGTCCGTCTCGCCGATGCCGACGCTCTTCCTGCCCGACGAGGTGACGCAAGACCCGGCGGGGGTGCCGTTCGCGGTGTTCGGCAAGCCGCCGGCGGACCTCCTGGTCGACGACCTTCGGCTCTACGAGTCGGGCGGGAGCAAGCAGCGGCGCGCGCAGACCTTCCGCGCGCTCACGGGCGCCTTCGCGACGCTCGCCGAGGAGCTCGCCCGCGGCGGCGGCGCGCGCTCGACCCACGGCGCCATCGCCGCGCCGCACCTCGGCGCCCACGGCCGCGACGACACCCTCCGGCTCGAGCTCCGCGGCTTCGGCCTCGACGCCGCCGCGCGCATCCAGGCCCGGCAGGAGCGCCCGCCGCCGCGCGCCGACGCCGCGGGGCTCTTCCTCACGCTCCACGACCTTCTCACCCGCACCCAGTCACTCCCCGAGGGCCCCGCCCTCGTGAAGTGGAACCTCCTCGTCACCTGCGCGCGCGCCGGCGACCACCCCGCGCTCCAGAACACCGCCGCCATCGGGCGCTTCCTCCGCGACGTGCTCGCGGAGGTCGAAGCCGCGCGCGAGAACGCCACGCAGCGCGCCAACGCCGCCCCCCCCGACGCCAGCGCCAGCGCCACCGCCTCGCCCGCACCCACCGCGACGCCCGCCGCGCGCCCGAAGGCATCCTTCGACCTCCGCGCGTGGTTCGACGACCACCGCCGCGCGGTCCTCGGCGGCGCGGTGGGCCTCGGGCTCGTCGCCGTCGCGGGCGTCGCCTCCTCCCTGATGGACGGCCCCACCGCCGCGCCCCCCGCCGCCCCCGCGCGCCCCGCGGCGCCGCGGCCCAGCCCCGGCGCCGCCGACGCGCTCCCCGCGTGCACGGGCGAGTCGCTCCAGAGCCCCGCCGCGGCCGACCTCGCGCCCGACGGCGACGCCTTCGAAGCCGCGTGCGTCGACGGGTCGCTGCGCCTCGTCGCCTCCGCCGGCGCCAACCTCACCTTCGCCGCCCGCAGCGCGCGCCGCGCGTCGCGCTTCGCCGAGCCCTCGTCGCTCGTCACGGGCGGGCGCACCGAGGGCGGCGCCGCCGTCGCCGCTGGCGGGCACGCCTGGGTCGCCTGGCGCCACGAGCGCGCCTTCCACGTCGCGCGCGCCGACGGCGCCGACGGTGCGCTCGTCGCCGAGCTGCCGGGCGCGTGGCGCGGCGCGTGGCTGCTCACCGCGGGCGAGCACGGCGCATGGGTCGCCGCGACCCTCGACCGGCCGGAGGGCCCGCTCGCCGTCGCGATCATGATCTCGGGGGGCGCGACGCCCGAGGCCCCACGCGCGTTCGCGCTCGGCGAGGGCGCGATCGAGGCGGCGGTGCCGGGCGACGCCGCGTCGCTGCTCCTGCACAAGACGCAGGGGCGCCGCCACGAGCTGTCGGCGATCACGGTGACCACCTCGGTGCTCCCGGTGCTCGCGCAGGCCCCGACGTCCGACGGCGGCGCCGCGGGGGCCCCCGCCCTCGCGACGGTGCCCGACGTGTCGCTCCAGCGGACGGCGGCGTTTACGGTGGAGGCCGACCGCGTGTCGGTCGCGCCGACGGGCGTCGGGCGCGTGGGCGAGGCGCGGTCGTTCCTGGTGACGGAGGGCGAGGCGGGCGCGGTGACGCTGGTCACGTACCCGCCGCAGGGCGCGCCGGCGGCCGAGCGGCTCACAGCGCACGGCGCGGGCCTGGGCCTCGGCGCCAACGGCCGCGGCGAGCCCGTCGCCGTCGTCGCCGAGGGCCCCCTCGTCGCGCTCTACACGCACGCGGCGGGGGAGGCCCCGGCGCGCGAGGCGCTGCCCCTGAGGGGCCTGACGCGGGCCCGCGTGGTGGCGTGCGGCGACGAGCCCTGGCTGGCGTTCACCGCGGGCGCGCCGACGCCGCGGGTGGCCGCGGTGCCGCTCGCGTGCGTGTCGCGGCGCGCGCTGGCCCGATGACGTCGCGGCCCCGCCCGGGCGCCGCCGACCCGGCGGAGCAGCTCGCCCGCTACCGCGACTGGGCGCGCCACCTGGAGGGCGTCCGCGCGGACTACGTGCGCCGCACGCCGCTCTACCGCTGGGGCTTCCTCGCCCTCACGGCCGCGGGCTTCGCGTGCTTCGCGCTCGGGAAGTTCGCGGGCATCTGGGGGGCGGGCAGCGCGAGCTTCGTGAGCGCGTGCGGCCTCGCGATGCTCCGCGTGCGGGTGTGGGAGATCGACGTCGAGATCGGCGAGATGCGCGGCGAGATCCGCCGCCTGGAGCGCGCGACGTCGAAGGGCTGAGCGGGCGGTGGCTACGCCAGCGCGACGAGGTCGATCTCGACGCGGACGTCGCGCGGGAGGCGCGAGACCTCCACCGTGGCGCGCGCGGGCTTCACGCCGGTGAAGTAGCCCCCGTACACCTCGTTGACGGCGGCGAAGTCCCCGAGGTCCTTGAGGAAGATGGTGGCCTTCACCACGCGGTCGAACGAGGAGCCCGCGGCCGCGAGGACGGCGCGGAGGTTCTCCATCACGCGGACGGTCTGGGCGCGGGTGTCGCCGTCGATGACGGTGTTGGTCGCGGGGTCGAGCGCGATCTGGCCGGAGCAGAAGACGAAGCCGTTGGCGACGACGGCCTGCGAGTAGGGCCCGATGGCCTTGGGGGCGTCGTCGGTGTGGACGGGCGTCGGGACGGAGGGCGCGGAGCTCATGGCGCCGTGGCGTCGCACGACCGCCCCCGCGCGCGCAAGGGGGAGCGCGTCACCACCGCAGCGGCGCCACGAGCACCGCCGTCACCGCGGCCGTCGCCGCCAGCAGCCCCGCCGCCGCCAGCGCCCGCAGCGCGAGCCCCCGCCGCACGCGCGCCGCGTCCAGCGGAACGCGCCCCTCCGCCACCTCCACCTCGCCCTCGCGGTAGGCCGCGCCCTCGCGCGCCACCGTCCGCGCCGCCACCCCCTCGCTCGCGCCGAGGCCCTCGAACCACGCCTCCGCCGGCGCCGCGCCCGCCCACGACGACGCCGCGACGATCCGCCACCCGCCGCCACGCGCCACGCGCCCCCACAGCGCGAGCCACCGCGCGCTCCGCGCGAGCGCCGCCAGCGCCGAGAGCCCCGCCAGGAGCGTCATCCCGAAGAACGCCACCCCGAGCGCGGGCGCCGCCGTCTCCACGTACGCTGGGCGCGCGATCCGCACGACCAGCGCCGCCTCGGTCGTCGCGGCCAGCAGCCACAGCGACGCGCCGAGCATCACGCGGTCGAGCGCGTCGCGCGACGCGAGCGGCGCGCCCCGCCCGAGCGTCCACGCCAGCGGCAGACCGCACACCGACCGCGCCGTGGCGAGGCCGAGGCACATCACCGCGCCCCACGCGGTGAGCCGCCAGAGGGCCATCGGCGTGATGTACGTCACCGCGGCGCCCACGACCGCGCCCACCGCGGCCGAAGTCGCCCACGACGCGACCGCGACGCGCCAGCCGTGTCGGACGCGCGAGACGAACCACGGGAGCACCGCCGCGACCAACGCCGCGACCGCGACGCCCGCGTCCCCCTCGACCCAGGTCGTCGTGTAGCGCGCGCGCTCGAGGTGCGGGGCGCCCGGTACGGTGGACGCGACCCCGCCCCACGCGACCACCACCCCGAACACCCCGACGCCCATCGCGATCGCCGCCGCCGCCCGCGCCAACGCCGCGCGCGGGGAGGTCGCCGTGCTCACCTGCGCGTCGCTCGCCATGCGCGCGACGCTACCACCGCCGCCGCGCGCCCGCGATCACGCCGCCCGCGTGAGCCACCCGTCGAGGTACTGCGCCACCACGCCGTCGTCGTGGACGCGCGCCACCATCGCGACGTGATCATCGGGACGCACCACCACCACGCGCCCCGCGCCGCCGAGCGCCTCCATCGCCGCCGCCCCCTCGCCCGCAGCCGTCACCACCCGAACCCGCGTTCGGTAGCGCGCCGCCACGCGCCGGAGCCGCGCCACCTCGGCGCTCCCCTCGCCCGCCGCGCCCGCCAGCAGCGTCCACTGCCGCAGCCCGAGCAGCGCGTGGACGTGCGTCGCGCCGCCCGCCGTCACCACGGGCACATCCGGCACGCGATCGCCCGCGCGCAACCCCGCGCCCACGCCGTACGCGCTGGAGAGCGGGCTCGCCCGGTGGTTCGCGTCGAGCTCGGTGAGCCGCGCCTCCACCTGTGGCACCCTTCCCACCGCTCGCAGCGCATGGGGGAACACCATCCCCAGCAGCCCCACCATCCAGGCCGGTGAGGGCTCCTCGGTCTTCATCCGGGTGATCCCCTCGATGACGGCGCGCGCGGCCGCCCGCTGCTCGTCGCTGTACGTGTCGAGCAACGCCGACGGCGCCTCGCCGCGCACCACCGCCGCGAGCTTCCACGCGAGGTTGTGGGCGCCGCGGAGGCCGGCGTTCATCCCGTGGCCGCCGACGGGGGCCCACACGTGCGCTGCGTCGCCCGCGAGCAGCGCACGTCCCTGCACCAGCGTGGCCGCGACCCGGTCTTGAAAGCGCGCCCGGTTGAACCACCGCGGCTCCACCGGCGCGAGTTGCACGTCGCCGCGCGTCGCATCGACCACCGCCTCGCGCAGCTCATCGAGCGTGGGCTCGCCCTCTCGCGCGGCCCCCTCGCCCGTGGTGAAGCAGACGAAGCGATACCCCCCGGTGGGCAGCGGGCACGCGAGGAGCGTGCGCCCCGGCACGACGAAGAAGTACCCGGTCTCGCGGTCGTCGGGGTGCCGCCAGGTGGGGACGGCGTTGACCTGGAGGCACTCGAGACCTTCGCGCGCCTCCCCTTCAAAGGCCACCCCGAGGCGCTTGCGGATCGTGCTCCGCGCGCCGTCGCAGCCCACCACCCAGCCACATTCGACGCGCCGCTCGCCCGCGTCCGATGTCACCGTGAGCGTCGCGCCGTCGCCGCGCAGGTCGAGGCCGGTGACCGCGTGGCCCCAGCTCACCGCGACGCCGCGCTCGGCGAGGAGCCCCGCGAGGATGCGCTCGGTCTCGTGCTGCTCGATCATCAGCGGGAAGGGGTGCTCGGTCGCGAGGTTGCCGAGCGCCATCGTCCCCGCGTGGCGGCCGTTGACCGCGAAGGACGCGCGGCGCAGGCGGCAGGCGTTCGCTTCGAAGCGGTCGATGGCGCCCACGGCGCGCAGCACCTCCGCGGCCCGCGGCCACACGATGGCAGCCCGCGGGTCGCGCTTGCTCGCCGCGCCGCGCTCGAACACCCGGACGCTGACGCCGAGGTCGGTGAGCGCGAGCGCGAGCAGGAGCCCGACGGGGCCGGCGCCCACGATCGCCACGTCGCACGCGTCGGGGTCGGTCCGCATCGGCCCGTAGGATGCCACCCGGGGAGCGCCGGTGGCACCGACGGGTCACGCGGCGCCGAGTGCCGCTGGGGTTCGGTGCACGCATCTGCTCGCGGCGCCGAGTGCCCAGGGTTCGCCCGCCCGCCCCCGCTAAGGGGTTTAGGCTCACCCTGGGCAACGGGCATGCGATCATCCGCCCGGTGGCGGATTCCGGGAGCCGGCGCGAGTTGCGGGCGTCGCACGTCGCCCACGTCGCCTCGTTGGGAGCCCGGTACAGACCGGGCAATCCCATGCCCGTTGCCCAGGGTGAGCCTAAACCCCTTAGCGGGGGCGGGCGGGCGAACCCTGGGCACTCGGCGCCGCGAGCAGATGCGTGCACCGAACCCCGCCGGCACTCGGCGCCGCGAGGCCGCACTCAGCCCCGGACGACCACCGTGACGAGGCTCTCGTAGTACCCGTGGACGAAGCGGTAGCGGACGCGCGCCCGGTACGTCCCCGGGGCGCCCGCCACGAAGCGGACCGAGAGCTGCGGCGAGAGCGACATCGGCAGCACTTCGGAGACCCGGATGATGCTCTCGACGGTGAAGGCCGGGTCGATCGGGCCGCCGTCGGGCGCCGTGGCCTCGATGCCGATGAGGCGCGGCGTGGGTTCGCCGCAGAAGTTGTAGTACCGAACGTTCGCGGTGACGGCCTCGCCCACGGCCGCGGTGAGGTCGAAGGTGAGCGGGTTGGCGTAGGCGCGCGGCGGCGTCACGGCGGCGGTGGTCGGGACCACGCCGGGGAAGATCTCGAAGCACATCCCGGGCGCGTCGCGGACGGGCGTCGTGGTGGGCGGGATCTCGCGCCGCGTCACGGTGAGCGTCGCCGTCTGGCAGGTGGGCTCGCAGCCCGGCCCGTTGGGCGTCGAGGTGGCGTAGGTGGCGAGGCTCACGGCCTCCGCGAGCACCGTCCCCGTCGGCACGTGGAGCACACGGAGCTCGTAGCGGTCGCCGTCGCGGAGGTTGGTCTGCCAGCCGAAGCCGAGGTCGAGGCGGTAGCGCCCGTCCTCCGTCGCCCACACGGTGCACCGCGCCTCGGGGTTGCCGCTGAGCTCACACGCGAGCCCCGTCCCGGGTGAGACCGGCAGTTGCGTCACCGACCCCGTCGCGCAGACGTCGTTGCGGCACAGGCGCAGGGAGAGCGCGGTCATGTCGCTCCCGGCGAGCGTCAGCACGCCCGGCAGGCGCACGCTGTCGGAGCACCCGACCGCCGTGCACTGGCGGAGGCCGCCGTCCGGGGAGGGCCCCCCATCGGGAGGAGGCGGCGCCGGCGCGTCGGGCTCCGCAGCGTCGGGCGCGGCGCCGTCGGGCGTGGCGTGCTGGACGACGGGCCCGAGGCACGCGGACGTGAGCGAGGCGAGCGCGACGAAGGCGAGCGTGAAGGAGCGCATGCCCCGCGGGAGAGCAAGACGCGGGCCCTACGGAGATGCGTGCGGTGCGGGCGCGGTGAGTGCCGCGGTGTGCCAGTTCAGCGGCTGAAGAGCAGCGTCCGCGCCGCGTAGGCCGTCCAGTTGAACTGCGACAGCCAGTTGTACCGCAGGTCGTTGTAGACGAAGCCCGGCAGGCGGAAGCCGGTGACGTTGAGGTAGAGCGGCTGCCCCTGCGGCATGTCGCTGAGCCCCTCGACGCGCGACACGTCGGGGAAGACGAAGCTCCGCGCGGTGCCCGGCGTGAAGCTCTGCCAGTAGTACACGTCGCCCGAGAGGTTGAGCCACCACATGTCGGGGTTGTTGCCCGGCAGGTCGAAGCGCACGGTGCGGTCGGCCGGGAGCACGCCGGTGTCGACGGGCGCGGTCACGTCGGGGATGCCCACCCAGTTGCGGAGCCGCACGGTGTCGTCGGGCGAGGTGATGCCCGAGGCGATCACGATGGAGTACGGGGCGCCGAGGTACTGGCCCGTCCCGTAGATGCCGCGGACGATGAGGCGCGCGTCGGCGATGGCGCCGGTGAAGGCGGGGAGCGCGACGAGGAAGAAGGGGTCGTCGGGCTCGCGGCGGGTGAGCGTGATGTCGGGGCGCGCGATGACGCCTTCGCCGCCGAGGTCGATGTAGCCCTCGACGCGGACGCGGTCGGGCTCGTTGCGGACGGCGCGCGGGAGGTCCTCGACGAGCACCTGGGTCTGGTGGTCGAGGGGAATGTTCATCTGGACGCGGACGTTGGTGATCTCGGCGCGGGGCGAGCCGAGGATGTTGCGCGCGACGCCCATGATGTAGGGCGTGAAGCGCTGCGTCTGGATCGTCTCGACGCCCGCGATCGCGTACACGGCCATCGCCGCGGGCCGGCCCACCACCGAGAAGGGGTAGCCGCGCCCGCCGTAGCCGGGCTGGACGTACTCGACCACGGTGCCGCCGTCGCCGGGGTTGGGCGCGGGGTAGAGGATGTCGCTCTGCGTGGTGTAGACGTACGCGACGCGCCGCTCGCCCGCGCGCGGCTGCGGCATGTTGCGCCAGGGGTTGGGCGCGAACTCGTTGGGCCCGTCCCAGATGAGCTCGCCCGACACCAGCGTGCCGAACACCCCGCGCCCGCCGCCCGACGGGGGGTCGCCCGACGACGCGCACGACGGGATGAGCTGGGGGTAGAGGTACACGGTGACGTTGCGCGCGTCGAAGACCTCCACCGTGTGGCTGTTGAAGCAGCGCTGCGCGATGGTCACCGTGACGGGCCCGCGGAGCTCCGGGAAGGAGAGCGTCGCGCGCCCGCGGGAGTCCGTCCGCGTCGAGCGCGGGGGCATCACCGTGGCGTCCTCGCCGAGGAAGACCAGCGCGCCCGGGATGGCCTCGCCGTCGCCCGCCGCGAGCACCGTCACGTTGAGGTTGCCCGCGATGGCGCCGCCGGAGAGACCGCCCCGCGACGAGTTGGGGTCGTCGCCGTAGCGGAAGGCGTCCTGCACGGTGATCTGCTGGTCGCCGGTCTGGACGGTGATCGGGACGCGGCCTTCGGGGTGCGCGGGCGCGCGGCAGGAGAGGCGCTCGGGGCCCTCGACGGCGACGATCGGGCAGGGCATCCCGTCGAAGGTGACGGCGGTCGACTCGGTGAAGCCCGTCCCGCTGCCGCGGATCGTGACCAGCGTGCCCCCCGCGATCGATCCGTCGGCCGGGTCGGCGTAGAACGAGTCGTAGTTGTACCCCATCGGGAGGACGGAGCGGCGGCCGTCGATCTCGACCTCGACGTCGACGCGCCCGGGGCGCCCCGCCGGCGGCAGCACGGAGAGGCGTCGCGAGTCGGTGAGGGTCGTGTCGCGCGGCTGAACGAGCGCGCCGCCGAAGCGGACCACGGCGTCTTCGTTGAAGTTGGTGCCGCGCACCACGACGGTGTTGCCGCCGTTGAAGGGACCGTGGTCGGGGACGACGCCCACCACGATGGGGTTCGGGTTGGCCACCGCTTCGCGCGGGACGTCGCGGGCCACGTCGGGCGCAGCGTCGCGGGCCGCGTCGGCGGCGTCGGAGGCGCTCCGGTCGGGCGCGGCGTCCTCGGGGTTGAAGGGCGAGGGGTCGGCGCCCCCGCACCCTGCGAAGAACATCACGCACGCGACGGCCAGTGTTCTCTGCATCGGGGGCATCTCTTCCATTCGTGCCGGGGCTGAGGGAGGGAGTATCGGCGCGCTTCGTTCGCGCCGCAACCCACGGGTTTCGATGCCGCGGGGGGCGGTGGACGTTCTGCGGCCCGCGCCGAAGCACCGCCGCGGGCATCGGTGGCGCGAAGGGAAATTCGCACCCTCCGTTCGCTTGATGGCCCGCGGGCGACGGCGTTATACGGCCCCGCGATGACACCGCGCGTCTACGTCACCGGCATGGGCGTCGTGAGCTCCCTCGGGCTCGGGCGGGCCGCGTTCTGGGAGTCGCTCCTCGCGGGGCGCTCGGGCGTCGCGCCCGTCGTGAGCTTCGACGCCACGGAGCTCGATCGCACGGTGGCCGCCGAGGTCAGAGACTTCGTCGCGGCCGACCACTGCACCGCCCGCGAGCTGCGCGACGCCGGCCGCTGCTCCCACATGACCCTCGCGGCCGCGCGCATGGCCGTCGCCGACGCGAAGCTCGCGCCCGAGGCATTGCGCACGGAGCGGGCCGCGGTGGTGTTCGGCACGACGATGGGCGACGCCGACCTTCTCACGACGCTCGACGACGCCTTCACGCTGCGGGGTCGCGACGCGGTGCCGGCCGCGCTGGTGGGCCGCTACTCGCCGTCCGCGCACCAGCTCCACGTGGCGCGGGCGTTCGGGTGCCGGGGCGCGGTCCTCTCGCTGCCGGCGGCCTGCGCGGCGGGCAACTACGCGATCGCGATGGCGGCCGACCTCCTGCGCGCGGGCCGCGCCGACGTGGCGGTGTGCGGGTCGAGCGAGATGCTCCAGGAGCTGGAGTTCTGCGGCTTCATGCGCCTCGGCGCGCTCGCGCCCGACCGCCCACGGCCCTTCGACCTCGACCGGGCGGGGCTCATCCTCGGCGAGGGGTCGGGCGTGTTCGTGCTGGAGACCGAGGCGCACGCCGTCCGGCGCGGGGCCAACGTGCTGGCCGAGGTGGGCGGCTACGGCGTGGCCTGCGACGGCTTCCACATCACGCGCCCGCTGCCCGACGCGGGCGGCATCGTCCGCGCGATGCGCGAGGCGGTCGAGCGCTCGGGGCTCACGCCCGACGCGGTGGACTTCGTCAACGCGCACGGCACGGCGACGAAGGCCAACGACGCGGCGGAGTCGCTCGCGATGGCGAAGGTGTTCGGCGGGCGGCGCGTCCCCATCTCCAGCATCAAGAGCATGCTCGGGCACACGATGGGCGCGTCGAGTGCGCTCGAAGCGGTGTCGTGCGTGGAGACGATCCTCACGGGCGTGTACCCGCCGACGATCCACTACGAGACGCCCGACCCCGAGTGCGACGTCGACCTCGTCGCCAACGCGCCGCGCACGGGCCCGGCCGACGTGGTGCTCAACAACGCGCTCGCCTTCGGCGGCTACGACGCGGTGCTCTGCCTCGCGAAGCCCGGCCGCCTGCCCCCGCCCGCGGAGGTCGCACCGTGAAACCCCTCAGCCGTCGCCCCGAGCCTGCTCGCCGGCTCGTCACTCCTCCCTCCCCCGCTCGCGCGTCGAGCCCTCCCGCTGTCGCCCACGAGATGCGCATCTGCTCGCGGCCCCGAGTGCCGGTCGGGCTCGGTGACAGCATCTGCTCGCGGCCCCGAGAGCCCAGGGTTCGCCCACCCGCCCCCGCTAAGGGGTTTCAGGCTCACCCTGGGCTACCTCCATGGGATTGCCCGGTCGGTACCGGGCTCCCAACGAGGCGACGGGGGCGACGTGCAACGCCTGCAGCTCGCACCAGCTACCGGAATCCGCCACCGGGCGGATGATCCCATGGAGGTAGCCCAGGGTGAGCCTAAACCCCTTAGCGGGGGCGGGTGGGCGAACCCTGGGCTCTCGGCGGGTACTCCATGCGCTCACCGAACCCCTGGGCACTCGGCGCCGCGAGCAGATGCGCATCTCGTGGGCGACAGTGGGAGGGCTCGACGCGCGAGCGGAGCGAGCGGGGGTGGGAGGCGAGACAAGCCGCGCGACCCGCGTGTGAAAGCGTTCCCCCCGCCCGCGGAGGTCGCACCGTGAAACCCCTCAGCATCACCGGCCTCGGCGTGGTCTCCCCCTTCGGCGTCGGCTGGGACGTCTTCCGCGAGGGCCTCGCCGACCCGTCGCGCGACGTCTTCGCCGCCGGCACGTCGCTCTTCGACCTCGCGCCCTACGACGGCGCCCGCGTCGCCGAGGTGCCCGGCTTCGACCCGACCCCGTGGCTCGGCGCGACCGGGCTCCGCAACAACGACCGGCTCACGAAGCTCCTGCTGGTCGCGGCGCGGACGGCCCTCGCCCACGCGGGGCTCAAGGCGGGTGGGAAGTGGCAGCGCCTCGGGCCCGACGACGTCGGCGTGGTCGGCGCCACCGCGTACGGGAGCCTGGAGGCCATCCACGAGCTCAACGTCGTCGCCCGCACGGAGGACCCGCGGTACATCAACCCCGCGCGCTTCCCCAACACGGTGATCAACAGCTCGGTGGGCTACGTCAGCATCTGGGATGAGCTCCGCGCGCTCAACGCCACGGTGGTCAACGGGCCGCCGGGCGCGCTCGACGCGGTGTCGGCCGCCTCGCTCTACCTCGCCGCGGGCCGCGCGAAGGCCGTCCTCGTCGGCGGCGGTGAAGCGCTCGCGGAGTCGATGGTGCTCGGCCTCCACCGCGCGGGCGCCTTCACCAAGGGAATGCTCCGCCTCGGCGAGGGCGCGGCCTTCGCGGTGCTCGAAGACGCGGCGAATGCGCGCGCGGCGGGCACTGCGTCACTCGCACAGATCATCGGGTACGGCACGGCCTTCGACCCGCGCGAGCCCGACGACAGCGGCTGCGCGGCCTCGGCCGACGCGCTGGAGCGGGCGATCGCGGCGGCGCTGCGCGACGCGTCGGTGGCGCCCGCGGAGGTGGACGCGGTGGCGACGGGCCTCGGGGGCCTGCCCACGACGGAGGCCGCGGAGCGGGCGGCGCTCGCGGCGGCGTTCGGCCCGACGACGTGCCTCGCGGCGCCGAAGGAGCGCTACGGCGAGACGATCGGCGCGGGCGGCGCGCTGGCGCTGGCGAGCGCGGCGGCGTGGGCGGGCGGCGCTTCGGTGACAGGCGCGCGACAGGGAACGGCCCCGACGCGGGCGAGGACGGTGGTGGTCACCGCCGTCGGGATTCACGGCAACGCCTCGGCCCTCGTGGTCCGCGGCGCACAGGAGGGATCATGAGCTGGATCGACGACAAGGCGCACGCGGAGCTCGCGCGCGTCCGCGAGGCCCGCGAGGCGGGCGTGTACCCCTTCTTCCGGCCGTTCGAGAGCGGCGGGCTGCGGACGACGGTGGGCGGCCACGCCTTCGTCAACTTCAGCTCCAACGACTACCTCGGGCTCACCACGCACCCGAAGGTGAAGGAGGCGGCGCACAAGGCCGTCGACCAGTTCGCGTGCGGGCTCTCGTCGAGCCGCGTGCAGGCGACCACCACGGCCCACGTCGAGATCGAGGAGCGCCTCGCGCGCTTCTTCCGCTTCGAGAAGGCCCTGGTCACCACGACGGGCTACCAGGCGATGGTCGCGACGGTGATGGCCCTCGCCGACCGAGACACCACGCTCATCCTCGACAACCTCGCCCACGCCTGCATCCTCGACGGCACCTTCCTCGCCGCGGGGACGCCCGCGCGGGCGCCGGAGGTTCGCTTCTTCAACCACAACTCGGCGAAGTCGCTGGAGCGCGTGCTGAAGTCGCGCGAGCGGCCCAACGCGATGGTGCTGGTCGAGGGCATCTACTCGCTCGACGGCGACAAGGGGAAGCTCCGGGAGATCGTCGAGGTGTGCGAGCGCCACAACGCGGTGCTGGTGGTCGACGACGCGCACGGCTCGGGCACGCTCGGCACGCACGGCCGCGGCGCGCTGGAGGACATGGGCCTGGAGGGCCGGGTGCCCATCGTGGTGAGCACCTTCTCGAAGGTGTTCGGCGGCATCGGCGGCATCATCCTCGGGCGCGAAGAGGTGGTCGACCTCATCAAGCACACGGCGCGGAGCTTCGTGTTCAGCGCGACGCTCCCGGTGCCGATCGTGGCGGCGGCGGCGACCATCCTCACGATGCTGGAGGAGGAGGGCCCCGCGCTCGTCGCCGAGCTCCACGACAACGCGAAGTACATGCGGGGCGAGCTCACGCGCCGCGGCTTCGACCTCGGCACCAGCGACACCCACATCATGCCGGTGATGGTGCGCGACGAGAAGAAGGCGCTCGTGATGCACCACATGCTCTACGACCGCGGCGTCCACATGGTTCCCATCACGTACCCCGGCGTGAAGCAGGGCGAGGAGCGGCTCCGCGTCAACGTCACCCGCGGCCACACCCGCGCGGAGATGAACCACGCCCTCGACGTCCTCGAGGAGCTCGGCGCCGCCTGCGAGATCCGCGTGCAGGACCGCGCCGCCGCCAACGCTACTGCCACCGCCACGGCGCCGTGATCCGCGGGGCCCTCGCCCGCGCGCTCGCCTCGCCGCGGGCGCCGCTCGCGGCGGTGGCCCTGGCGTTCGTCCTCGCGCTCCCGACGCTCGGCGCGGGCCTCTTCCTCGACGACTGGATGCACCGGGTCGACCTCGACCCGCGCTGGCACTCCCCGCACGGCATCCGCGGCCCCTGGGACCTCTACCACTTCTTCACCGACGACCCCGGCTTCCGCCGCGTGGCGCTCGACAACGGGCTGCTCCCGTGGTGGACGGCGCCCGCGCTTCGCCTCGCCTTCCTGCGCCCGCTCGCCTCGCTCACCATCGCCTTCGACCTCACGACGCTCTGGGGGCATCCGTGGCTGATGCACCTCCACAACGCGCTGTGGGTCGCCGCCCTCGCCGCCGCCGCGTGGGCCGTGTACCGGAGGGCCTTCGCCGAGCGCCGCGTCGCCGCCCTGGCCGCGGTTCTCTACGCGGTCGACCACACCCGCGCGATGCTCGTGGTGTGGCTCGCCAACCGCCACGCGCTGATGTCCGCGGTGTTCGCCTTCGCGGCCCTCGCCGCCCACCTGCGCGGTCGTCGCGAGGGGTGGCGGCCCGGCGTCGCGGTGGGCGCCTCGCTCTTCGCGGTGTCGCTCGCGTGCGGGGAGACGGGGCTCTCGCTGCTCGCGTACCTGGTGCCTTTCGCGCTCTTCGCCGACCCGGCGCCGCTGCGGGAGCGGGTGCGGTCGCTCGCGCCTTACGTGCTCCTCGCGGCGGTGTGGGCTGTGCTCTACCGCCAGCAGGACTGCGGCGCGTACGGCGGCGACCTCTACGTCGACCCGGTGCGGCAGCCCCTCACGTACGCGCTCGGCTTCGTCGCGCGGGCGCCCGTGCTCGCGCTCGGGCAGGTGCTCGCGCCGCCGTCGGAGTTCCTCCCGCCGACGGGGCCCGCGGTGGGCGTGGCGGTGGCGGCCTTCCTCGCGCTCGTGCTGCGACCGCTGGCGGCGCTGGTGCGCGCCGACCCGATGGCGCGCGTGTGGGCCGCGGGGGCGCTGCTGTCGCTCGTCCCCGCGAGCGCGACGATGCCCAACGACCGGCTCCTCGTGTGCGCGAGCCTCGGCGCGATGGGGCTCCTCGCGCGGGCGATCGACACGGCGTGGTGGTCGGGCGCCGAGGTGTCGCGCGGGGCACGGGCGGTGGTGGGCGTGCTCGCGGTGATCCACCTGGGGCTCTCGCCGCTGCTCCAACCCGCACGGGCGCTCCAGATCGCGACGATCAGCCGGGGCTACCTCGCGCGCTGCGACGCGAGCCTCCCCTCGGACGCGCGGCTCGCGGATGACCTCGTGGTCGCCGTCACCGCGCCCGACGCGCTCACCACGCCGTACGCCTTCATGGCGCGCAACGCCCTCGGCCGCCCGTGGCCCCGCCGCGGCGCGCGCCTGCTGGTGACGCCTTCGCGCGGGACGACCACGCTCCGCCGCGAAGGGACGCACGCGGTGGTGGTGGAGGCGACCGAGCCGATGCCGCACGACAAGCTCGGGGTGCTCTACCGCGGGGTCGACCACCCCTTCCGCGCGGGCGAGGTGGTGGAGACCGCGGGGATGCGCGCCGAGGTGCTGGCGTGCTCGCCGGAGGGGCGCGCGCTGCGGGTGAGGTTCACGTTCGACCGGGCGCTCAACGACCCGTCGCTGCGGTGGGTCGAGTGGGTCGACGGGCGCTTCCGCCCCTTCGCGATGCCCGCGGACGGGGCGACCGTGACGCTCACGCCGATCGACTGGCTCCGCGCGCTGGCCGGGCCGTGACGGAACGGCCCTCCCCCGGCCACTCCCCCGTCATGCCCCCTCGTCTTGCCTTCTCCGCCGCGCTCCTCCCGCTCGTCGTCGCGTGCGCGTCGACCGTCGAGCCCGCCCCGACGCCCGCCGACGCCTCGCTCGCCGATGCCCCCCTCGCCGACGCCGCGTCGCCCGATGGCGCCTCTCCCGACGGCACGCCTGCGGACGCCTCCGCGTGCCCGCCGCGCCGCGAGCTCCCCGGGGCACCCGCGTGCGCGGGACTCGTCGAACTCACCGCGGCGGCCAACGCCGTCGCCGGGTCGCCCGATACGTACGCGCTCACCAACCTCTCGCCCGACCGCAACACCGTCCGCCCTGAGTGCGCGATGGAGCCCTGGCAGGACGGCTTCGAATCGCGCGTCCGCTTCACCGCCCCGCGCGGCGGCCGCTGGCGCTTCACGGCCTCCGGCGAGGAACTCTGGGCGCTCGACGTCCGCCTCCACTGCGGCGCGCCGACGGCCTGCGTGGGGCGCCCCGAGGTGCACGGCCCCTTCGCCTCCGCCACCCACACCGTCGACGTCCAACTCGAGCGGGGCGAGTCCGTCTCGGTCGCGCTCGACGGCTGCCCGCGCGCCGGCGCCTGCCGCTACGCGCTCCGGGCGCAGCGCGTCGCCGACCTCGCGTGCGAGTTCGCCACGCCAAACCAGCGCCGCTGCACCGCCGCGGCAGAGCGCTGCGCGGTCGACGCCTGCGACCCCGAGCGCTTCCGCTGCGTCGCCGCGCCGCTGCCGCGCGGGTCGATCGCGGGCGCGCGCGTGCTGGTCGACGACGAGAACGCCTGGGTGCTCGCCCGCCTCGACGCGCCCGAGCTCGCGAGGCAGTCGATGATGGTCCGCTGGCTCGACGCCGCGGGGCGCGAGCTGGCCGGCGGAAACTACCTCGGCTCCCTCCGCGCCGACGGCGACGACTTCGTGGTCGCGTCGTCCCCGCCGCCCGCCGGCACGGTCCGCGCGGTGCTGTGGCTCTACGACGGCGCGCCGAACGAGCGCCACCCGGGCGTGGAGGCGCCGCTCGAACGCCTCGTCGCGCCCGCCGCGGGGGCCGCGTGCGACGACCGCGCCTTCGCCACCCGCTGCGGGAGCGGCCTCCGCTGCGAGCCCCTCGGCGCCGTTGGAACCTGCCGCCCCGTCACCGCCGTCGAGCTCACGCGCGTCCGCGCCTGGCGCGACGACGAGGCCGGCGCGCTCCGCGTCGAAATCGAAGGGACGGGCCTCGGGCGCCACGTGCAGGAGTTCGCGGTGCGGCTCCTCGGGGCCGACGGCGCGGCGCTCGCGACGCTGCCCACCGTGGTCACCGCGACCCGCTTCGCGCTCCACTCCGACGTGAGCTTCCGCGCGCAGTTCGAACTCTCCGCCGCGTCGCGCCCGCCCGGTGCGCCCGCGGGCTTCATGCTCCCGCGCGGCGTCGCGCGGGTGGAGCTCGTCGCGCGCGACCAGGACGGCGCGAGGAGCGCGCCCGCCGTCGCCGACGTCGCGCCCGTCGCGGTGGTGGCGGCGGGGGCCTTCTGCGACGCGCCCGAGCTCGGCTGCGGCGCGGGCCTCGACTGCGCCGACGCGCCCGGCGGCGACCGCGCGCGGTGCCTGCCGCGGACGCCGCCGCGGGCGTGCGACGTCGAGGCGGGCGCCGCCACCTGGGCGCCGACGGGGCGCGGCACCACGCACGCGCTCGAAGGCGCGCCGCACGAGGTGGGCGGCATCACCGCGTGCTACAGCGGGCGCTCGCAGGGGCGGGTGGTGCTGGAGTTCGTCGCGCCCGCCGCGGGCGAGTACGCCTTCGCGCAGGAGGGGCTCCGCGCGATCGAGGTGCTCACGGCGTGCGGCGACGGGGCGCTGCCCGGCGCGTGCGCGCTCTCGCCGCAGGGTTCGACGTCGTCGTCGGTGACCGCGACGCTTGCCGCGGGGCAGCGCACGCGCCTCACGCTGCTCGGCGACGACCGCACGTTCATGCGGCAGCCGTTCCGGGTCACCGTGCGCGTGCCTTGACCTCCGCGCGCATCGGGAGAAGCGGGGCACGTCGGGCGGCTTGTTCGGGCACCAAACGACCCGCGCCGGACGCATGAAATCCAGGGGTCCCAGCGAATCACTGCGCCCACGCCCGTTGTCGGGAAACGCGGGCGCCGAAGAACAGACGCGTGAGGACAACTCGCCCCGCGGCACTTCCTCTCGGCATCGTTTGCGTTCACATTCCTCAGTGCGCGCTGATTGCGCGCCGATGACAAGGGACGGAACGGTCGACGCACCGCGGCGGGCGCGGCGCTCGAGACGTTTCGCTCGTGAGGGAGAGAGCCATGACGATGAAGCAGGTGCGGGAGGATTGCGAAGCCGGCGACGCCATCGTGGCGGCCGGTCGCGCGTGGGCCGGCGCGGTGGCGAGCCGCCGCGCGGCGCAGCTCGAGGGCCTCGGGCTCGGCGGGGCGCAGACGGAGTCCGCGCTACGCGTCGCGATCGAGCGCGACATGGGCGCGCTTGCGGTGCGGGGGGCGCGGCTGCGGGAGGCGGACGCGGCGCTGGAGGTCGCGGCGCGCGCGGTTCCCGACGCGGCGGCGCGGCGCGACGAGGCTTGCCGACGCGTGCAGGATTGCCTCGCGCAGGTGTGCGAGGTGGTGGCCGCGGTGGCGGGCGACCTCGCGGCGCGCCGGCTGGGCTTCGACTGGCCCGCGCCGCGCGACGCGTCCGCGGTGGAGGCGCTCGCCGCGCGGGTGATGGACTGCGCCGCCACCGTCTGGTTGCCGCCGGTGACCCCGGGGGTGACGCTCGACCTCACCTCGCTGCTCGCCGACCTCGCCGCCGACCGCGCGTCGCTCGCGCGGGCCTCCGCCGACCTGCGCGAGGCGCGCCGCCTGGAGCTGCTCGCGCGGGCGCGCCGCGACGCGTTCTGGGCCGAGCACGCGCGCGAGCGGACGAGCGCCGCGGTTCGGCTCGACGCGGAGCTGCGCGCGGCCGGGCTCGACGACGCGGCCGACGGCATCGCCGACGCCACCCGCCGCGCGGCCGCCGAGCCCGCGTCGGTGTGGGGCGAGGCGATCACCGGCGCGCTCATACCCGCGATCAACACCGCGACGCGCGGCCCCGCGCAGCCCTCGTAGCCCGGAACTCTCCGTCAGTGGTCGTGGCCGTCGTCGTCGGCCCGCTCGTCGCCGTGGGCCATCGCGCCGAACCACGGCCTCGGCCCCATCCGCAACAGGCTCCGCGCGAGCAGCGCCGCGAGCAGCGCCGCGCAGGCGATCTCCCACGCGCTGTGACGGTGCGCCGCGAGCCCGTGCATGTCGGGCAGGCTCGACGCCGGGATGATCGCGTTGGCCGCCACGCCCAGCGCGACGGCCGTCCCCAGGCTCGCCAGCGCGAACGCCGCCGCCGCGCGCCGCCCGAGCGCGCGCCCGAGCGCCGCGAGCACCGGGAGGTTGGTTCCAGGCCCCACGACGAGGAACACCACCCCCGCGCCGAGCGACGCGCCCTTGTGCATCAGCACCGCGGCGAAGGGCGTGGCCCCGAGCGCGCACACGTACGCCGGCACCGCGAGGATCGCCGCCGCCCCGACGTCCCACGGCGCCCCGAGGCGCGCCACCAGCCGCGGGTCGAGCGCGGCTTCGAGGGCCGCCGCCGCGCAGAGCCCGACGACGTACCACGCGGCGACGTGGTCGAGCGTCGGGCCCAGCGCCTGGCGCAGCGTGCGGGCGATCGCGTGGCCCGCGGCGGCGTCGCCCGGCGAGGGCTCGTGCGGCGTCGCCGACCAGCGCGCCTGCGGTTGCAGCATCGAACGGCGCGGCGCGGGGCGGAGGCTCACGCGCATCGAGACCCCGCGCGTCGCGGCCGACACCACCAGCGCCGTGACCACTGCGACCACCACGCCTGCGGCCACGCGCGTCGCGGCCAGCGGCGCGCCGAGCAGGCGGAAGGTGAACACCACGCCGCCGAGGTCGAGCGCCGGCGTGCCGATCGCGAAGGCCGCCACCGCCGCGACGGGGACGCCCGCCGCGAGCAGCCGGCGCACGAGCGGGAGCACGCCGCAAGTGCAGAGCGGCAGCGGCACGCCGAACACCACGCCGCGCGCGGCCTGAGCGAGCGTGGAGGGCGCGGCGAGCCAGCCCGCGACCGGGCGCGGGAGGAAGGTCTGCGCGGCGCCCGCCGCGAGGAGGCCGAGGAGCATCGACGGCGCCGTCTCGACGAAGAGCGGCCCGAGCGAGTCGACGAAGGCGAGCTCGTGGGCCCGCGCGTGCTGGAGCACGCTGTCGGGGTCGGGCACCCACAGCGCGAGCGTGACGCCGGCGAGGAAGCCCAACGCGCCCGCCGCGCGCGGGCGGGGTTCGGTCGGCGGGCTCTGGTGCGAGTGGACGGCGAGGCGGAGCATCGCGCCGATGCCGAAGGCCGCGACGGCTTCGAAGACGGCGTCGGGGACGCGCGCGAGGAGGGCGCGGCCGAGCAGCGCGCCGACGACGGTGGCCCCCGCGACGGCGCCCATCCGCGGCAGCGCGCGCCGCCAGCCGTACACGGGGACGAGCGAGGTCGCGAGGAAGAGCCCCTCGGAGAGCCGGTGGAGCACGAGCGCGACGCTCAGGCCCGCGCCGACGCGCTCGCCGCCGTGGTCGCCGCCGGAGGCCGTGGCGAGCGCGAGCGCCGCGCCGTCGCCGAGCGCGTGGACGACCAGCGCCGGGAGCACCACCACCGAGCCGATGCGGCCGCCGTCGTGGGCGCGGCGGTCGGCGAGCCACACCACGCCGTAGCCCGCGCCGAGGAGCCCGAGCGCGCCGACGCCCACCTCCTCGACCATGTGCGGCACGACGTGGAGGAGGATGAGCGACGGCACCACGCCGAGGGTGAAGCCGTCGACCGCGGCCGACGGGAGCGCGCGCCCGCGGCCCCACGCAACCAGCAGCGGCCCGATGGAGAAGCCGACCAGCGACAGCGCGAGGAAGAGCAGGAGCACGACGCGCGCCCGTCAGGTGCAGCGGTCGCAGCGGCCCTTGAGCTGGATCTCCACCTCGCGGCCGCGGAGGGACTTCGGGGTGCTGCGGGTGGCGTGGAGCTCCACGATCTCCTCGGGCAGGCACTGCACGTCGCCGCACTCGTCGCAGACGAAGTGGGGGTGGGCCTTGTCGACGTGGGCGGCGCCGTCGTCCGTCTTCACTTCGAAGCGCCAGACGTGGTCGCCGACGTCGGTGCGGCGGAGGATGCCCGCCTCGGTGAGGTCCATGAGGTTGCGGTAGATGGTGGCGCGGTCCCAGCCCTGGGGCGAGAGGGCCTCGGCGATCTCGCCGTGCGTCACCGGGGAGACGGCGCCGAGCACGCGCTGGAGGACGGCCACGCGGGGCGCGGTCACGCGGAGCCCGGTCGCGCGGATCTGCTCGCGCAGGGTCTCCACGGAGTTGGTGTTCTTCGCGCGGGGCATCGCCTGAGACCGTTGTAGTACCAATCGCCCGCCCGGCGCAACGGACAGCCGGGCGTTACCGCCGGCGCGGCGGGGCCTTGGGCGCGTGCGGGGATCGCTGCGTGGGGCCCTCGGCGCGCAGCACCATCACGCGCCCGGTGGGGGTGGCCCGCGTCTCGACGTGCGCCACGCGGTGCCAGCCGAACGCGTCGGCGGCCTCCGCGAGCTCCTCGCCGGCGCGCTGGCCCTTGATGAAGAGGAAGGTGCCGTTGCGCGGGAGGAAGGGCGCCGTGAGCGGGACGAGCGCGGCGAGCTTCGCGACGGCGCGGGCGGTGACGACGTCGAACGCGCCGCGCAGGGGCCCCTCCGCGAGCGCCTCGGCGCGCTCGGCGCGCACCGTGACGTTGGCGAGCCCGAGGGCCGCGGCGGTGGCGGTGAGGAAGGCGGCCTTCTTCTGCGTGGCCTCCACCAGCGTGAAGCGCGCGTCGGGCCGCGCGATGGCGAGCGGGATCGCGGGCACACCGCCGCCCGACCCGACGTCGATCACGCGCGCCGACGGCGGGATGAGGGGGACGAGCGAGAGCGCGTCGAGCGCGTGGCGCGACCAGGCCTCGGCGGGGTCGGTGATGGCGGTGAGGTTCATCTGCGCGTTGGCGGCGAGGAGGAGGCCGAGGTAGCGCGTGAGCTTCGCGACGGCCGCGTCGTCGAGCGCGACGCCGAGGTCGTCGAGGCGCACCTGGAGGTCCGCGGGCACGTCGAGCGGCGCGGCCTCGGGCAGCGGGAGGGCGGGGCGGGCGGGGCGGTTCATCGGGGGCTCCGACCGTGCAGGACGCGCCGCCCCGGAGGCAAGGGCGAAGTCACCGCCACCGTGCGGCGTCGCGCGCCACGCGATCGCGCTCGTCCCCCGTGAGCCCGAACGCGTCCGCCACCGCGTCGTCGATCGCGCGCTGCTCGGCCTCGGTGGCGCCGTCGTCGCGCGCGGCGATCGCGTCACCCAGCGCAGTGAGCGCCGTCACCGCGGTCCGTGGCGGCGCGGGGATCGCGCGGAGGTGCCCGACCTTCACCTGCGGCATCCCGAGGCGCGCGTCGCGGTGGCGGTGGAAGTGCCACCAGCGGACGGGCGCCGCGTTGAGGTACGCGACGAGGAAGCCCGCGGGGTACGCCTCGCTCCCGAAGCCCGCCAGCAGGCTGTTGCGAAACCCCACGCCGTCGCCGCGCGCCGCGATGGGGACCCGCGCCGTCTGTCGGATGAGCACGTCGACCGCGGCCCACTCGTCCGCGCCGCGCAGCCGCGCGCCGAACCACGCGGGGTCGGCCCAGGCCGAGGGCGAGCCCCGGCGGAAGGCGGTGACGTCGCTCCCCACACGCAGCGGCACCGTGTGGACCTCGTCGCGCGCGCCGCGGAGGTGCGCGACGTCATCGCCGAGCGTGTGGAGCCCGCGCTCGCCGAAGAGCGACGGCGGGAGCGGCGGCCCGGAGAGCTTCTCGAGCAGCGCGCGGGCCTCGGCGTCGAGGTCGGGCCGCTCGATGGGCCACGCTGCCGGGTCGCCGACCACCGGCGTTGCGCGCGCCGTCGACCGAAGCACCATCGAGGGCTGGAACACCCCCGCGAAGCCCCGCTCGCCGAGGTCGGGGAGGGAAGGGTCGCAGGCGGCGAGGCGGTGGTGGGCGGCGCGCGTCGGGCCGTAGCCGTCGAGCTCCGCCATCGAGCTCGGGAGCACCAGCCCGAGGCGCCCGCCGGGCCGCAGGAGCGAGGCCGCGCGCTCGACGAAGAGGCCCTGGAGGTTCTTGTAGCGGGCGAAGGCAGTGAACGTCGCGTCGTACCAGCGGCGGCGCGCGACCGCGAGCGGCTGCGCGGCCCGGCCCGCGTACGAGACCCACGGGGGGTTGCCCACCACCGCCGCGAACCCGCCGCGCGCGAACGCCGCTTCGAACGCCCCTGCCCAATGAACGCACCGCACCGCGCGCCCCTCCTCGCGGCCGATGTCCGTGGCCGCGCGCTCGGCCGCCGCGCGCTCGCGCGGACCGCCGCGGACGTCGCCCACGAGCGCGTCCCCGACGCGCAGCGCGTCGCCGAGGAACGCGTCGGGGTCACCGCCCGCGCGGCACTCGATCCAGAGCGAGCGGCGGGCCACGGCGACGGCGCGCGCGTCCTGGTCGACGCCGTGGAGGCAGCGCGCGGCCACGGCACGGCGCGCAGCGAGGGCGACGTCGGCGGGCGCGACGTCCGGCGGGCGAGCGCTACGGGCCCACGCGCGGGCGAGCACTTCGGCGAGCTGCCGGCACGCCTCGAGGAGGAAGGCGCCGGCGCCCATCGCGGGGTCGCACACCGCGACGTCGAGCACGGCCTCCGCGGTCGACGCGTCGGCGAGGAGCGGCGCGAGCGTGTCGCGCACGACGGCCTCGGCAAGCGGGCGCGCGGTGTAGTGGGCGCCGGCGCGACGTCGCGCGTCGGTGGCGACGAGCGCAACAGCGCCCCCCGCGCGCGACGGGGCGAGGCCGAGGAGGGCTTCGTGGGCCGCGCCGAGGTGCTCGATGTCGAGCGAGGCGAAGTCGACGCCGTCGAAGGCCGCGTCGGCGCTGCGGACGGAGGCGACCAAGGGCGCGCGCGACGCATCGACGCGCAGCCCGCGCGAGGCGGCAAAGCGCGCGAACGCGAGGTCGAGCACGACGGCGGCGAGCGCGTCGTCCGCGGCGGGAGGGCACCGGGCGAGCGCGATCAGCGCGGCGCGCGCGGGCTCGGCGAGGGGCGAGCGCTCGGGTTCGGCGGTGGGCGGAGGCAACGGGCGGGCGACGCTACCACCGCGCCCGCGGAGGCGCGTCGGCCGACCGCGCGCCGCCCGTGAACACCGCGGCTCCCCGGCGCATCGGAGGGCCCGGGTCACCTCATGCGCACCTCCACCCCAGGGGGCGCCGGCAGGGCGGTCGTCGTCATGGCGATCGCGGCGGCGTCGTGCCTCCCCGAGCTCCGGTCCATGGACGCTCCGACGCCCCCGACCTCCGGCTTCACGATCTGGTGCAACGGGTCGCTCGTCTCGGCGGACGACCGCGCCAACTGCGGGGGCTGCGGCGTCGTCTGCCCGGAGGCGAGCCGCTGCTCCTACGGCCGCTGCGTCTGCCCCTACGCGACGCCGGTGATGTGCGGCGAACGCTGCATTGATCCAACGTCCGACCGCGCCCACTGCGGCGGCTGCGGCGTCGCCTGCCCCGCCGACGCCACGGCCTGCGTCGCCGGGGCGTGCGTCTGCCCCGCCGGCCTGACGTGGTGCCGCGGCGCGTGCGTCGACCTCGCCGCCGACGCCGCCAACTGTGGGGCCTGCGCGAACGCGTGCGAGGCCGGCTCGCGGTGCGCCCAGGGCGCGTGCACCTGCGCAGGCGGCGTCGTGTGCCAGGGCCGCTGCGTCGACGTCGCCTCCGACCGCGCCCACTGCGGCGCGTGCGCGCGCGCCTGCCCGGACGCCGCGCAGACCTGCATCGCCGGCGCCTGCGCGTGCCCCGCGGACCGCCCCGCGTTCTGCGGCGGCGCCTGTCGGGACGTCCAGGGCGACCGCGAGCACTGCGGCGTGTGCGACCACGCCTGCCTCGCCGGGGAGGTGTGCGTCGCGGGCGCCTGCCTCGGCCGGCCCGGGAGCCCCGCCGCCGGCGACCGCCTCGCCACGCGCCGCCCCTCCTTCCGCTGGGGTGACTCGGACGCCGCGGTCGACGTCTGCGCCGACCGCGCGTGCGAACGCGTGGTCGCGTCGATGCGGGGCTCCGGCCTCGCGGGCGTCGCCCCCGCGAGCGACCTCGCGCCGGGCGTCTACTTCTGGCGCCTGCGGCCGGCGGGGGCGCGCCCGGGCATCGGGCGCGAGGTCGGGCCCTTCCGCATCGACCGACGCGTCGCGCGGGCGCCGGGACTCCTCCCGGCGGCGCCCGACCTCGACGGCGACGGGATCGACGACGTGGTGGTCGCGTCGCGCGCGCGGGTCCATGTCTTCCTCGGCCGGCGCGACCTGCGCGCGGCGGCGCCCGACCGGACGCTCGCGATGGCCGCGACGCCGGAGGCGCCCCGGCTCGCCGTCGCGGGCGACCTCCGCGGGACGGCGGTCGTCGACGTCGTCGCCGCGCCCGACCTCGTGGGGCGCTTCGTCCTCGGCGCGCGCAACGCGGTCGACATCGCGTCCCCCAACACACCGACGGCCGGCCCGGGGCTGCCCGTCGGCGACCTCAACGGCGACTCCGCGCCCGATTGGATGATCGCGGCGGCGCAGGGCTCCCTCTCCTTCGCGTACCGCAACCCGGCGGGGCTCGGCGGCGAGTTCCGCGAGGCCGCGGTCACGGTGTCGCCGAACGTCACGCGGGCGGCGCCGGCGGGCGACGTCAATGGCGACGGCCGCGCCGACGTCCTCCTCGCCGCGAGCGAGCCGAGCCCGCGGGTTTGGGTGGGGTTCGGGTCGTCCGTCGGCGTCGACCGCTACCTCGCCCTCCCGCCCGCACCGCGCGGCGCGGGCTTCGGCGCGTCGCTGTCGTGCGCGGGCGACGTGAACGGCGACGGCTTCGCCGAGCTGCTCGTCGGCCTCGGCGCGGCGGGCGCGGCGGTGTACCTGGGCGGGGCGGAGGCGGTGACCTTCCACCGCCAGGTGGTCGCGGACGACGGCGGCGACGTCCTCGTGGGGGCGGCAGGCGACGTCGACGGCGACGGATTCGGCGACCTCCTCGCGGTGCCCGTCGCCCGCGGCGAGGCCTGGCTCTTCCGTGGCTCCGCCACCGGCCTCTCCCCCGCCCCGGACGTCCTCCGCGACCCGCATTGGATGAACGTCGAGGCCCTCGGCGCCCCCGGCGACCGCGACGGCGACGGCCTCGACGACGTCGCCGCTGGCGCGCCGAGCGTCGACCGCGTCCACGTCTTCTTCGGCGCCGCGACGTCACCCCTCACGCGCACCGAGCCGCTCCAGGGCGCGGAAGGGAGCGACTTCGGCCGCCACCTGCTCTGAATCAGAAGGTGCCAGACACGCCCAACACGGCGCCGTCGAGCGCGGGGGCGACCCACGCGTGCGCCACGGGCGCTGGGGCGCGCAGCGCGGCGCGGACCACGAGGAGCGCGACGCCGCCCGCCGCGAGGGCGCCCCCCACCACGAGGCCGGCGACCATCCCGCGGTGGTGCTGGAGGACGTCTTCGTAGAGCGTCGTGCAGACGCCCGGGTCGGCCCGGCCCTGGCGGAGCCAGCAGCTTTCGTTGAAGGCCCCTGCCGCGCGCTGGAGGGAGGCGTACGGCACGTACGAGACGAGCCCCGCCGTGGCCCCCAGGCTCAGGAAGACGGTGCCGAGCACCACCATCACCCGCCGGCGAAGCGCGAAGGGCGTCAGCGGCGGCCGCGCCGGAGGGGCCACCACGACGCGCCAGTCGACCCCATCGGCGGAGCTCAACCGGACGCGCTGCGCGGGCCCGCCGCCCACGCCGGGCGTCACCACCTCCAGCGCCCCCGGCAGCACGCGAACGCGGAAGCTCGGCGCCCGCTCCCCGCGGACGCGCACCTCGCGACAGCCGCGCTCGCACACCACCTCGATCGGCTCCGTCTGCGCGGACGCCGAGCCCGCGCAGAGCCACGCCGCAACGCTCGTCGCCAGACACCACCGCCGCGCTCGCATCGTATCGCCCTCGGTCGCGCGCCGTCGCTGCGACGTTCACGGGCCGTGAACGCACCCCGCCGTGCGAGCAACGAGGGCACTGGCGGCGCGCGTCTCCGTCGCCGCCCACTGGAGGGACGACGTCATGGGTCGACTTCGCTGCCGGGCCGCGGCCTGGGTTACCGTCGGGTGGGTCGCGGGCTGTGACGCAACGCCGCCCCCGCTCGCGCCGACCGACGCGGGCGCGCCGGCCGACGTGCAGGAGGGCTTCGCGTCGACCGACGCGGGCGCGCCGCCCGACATCGCGGAGGACGCGCCCGCCCCCCAGGAGGAGGCGCAGCCGCCGCCCATCGCAGGCGGGACGCTCGCGATCACCGCCGACGGCGCCACCGCCGTCGCGAGCGACCCCGACGGCGACCGCGTCCTCGTGGTCGACCTCACGCACCACGCGGTGACGGCGGCCCTCGCGCTCCGGCCCGGCGACGAGCCCGGCCGCGTCGCGATCGGCGGCGGCCGCGCCTTCGTGGCCCTCCGCGGCGGCGGCGCGGTGGTCACCGTCGACCTCGCGCGCGGCGCCCTCTCCGAGCGGCGCTCGCCCTGCGCGCACCCGCGCGGCCTCGCGTGGGACGGGGCGGCCGGCGCGCTCCACGTCGCGTGCATGGGCGGCGAGCTCGTGACGCTCCCGCCCGAGGGCGAGGCCCCCGTCCGCCGCGCGCAGCTCGACCGCGACCTGCGCGACGTCGTCGTCCTCGGCGACCGCCTCGCCGTGTCGCGCCTGCGGAGCGCGGAGGTGCTCATCGTCGACGGCCGCGGCGCCGTCACCCAGCGCATCGCCGCCACCGCGCCGGCGCGGACGGAGGCCGGCGTCGCGCGGCGCATGGTCGCGGCGCCCGGCGGCGGCGTGTGGCTGCTCCACCAGCGCGCCGGCACCGCGCCCGTCACCGTCTCCACCACGGGCTACTACAGCGCCACGGTGACCTGCGCCGGAACCGAAGGCGTCACGCGCCCCGCCCTCTCGCGCCTGCCGCTGCCGGGCGACGTCCGGCACCTCCCCGACCTCCCCGACGCGGCGCTCGCCGTCGACGTCGCCGTCAACCGCGCGGGCACCGCCCTCGCCGTCGCGGTGCCGGGCGCGTTCGGGAGCGCGCGCCCGCAGGTGATCTCCGTCGCCGTCGCTGGCGAGGCCTGCGCGACGGTGGCCCCCGTCGAGCTGGCCAGCTACGGGCAGGCGGTGGCGGTGGCCTTCGCCGGGGCCGACCGGCTCGTCGTACAGCAGCGCCTGCCGGCCGCGCTCGTCGTCGATGGCCAGTCGATCGCGCTCGGCGGCGTCATGCCACGGGACAGCGGGAGCGTGCTCTTCCACACCAACCGCGGCGGCACCGTCGCGTGCGCGGCGTGCCACGTCGAGGGCGAGGACGACGGCCGCGTGTGGACCTTCGCCCCCGCGGGCGCCCGCCGGACGCCGAGCCTCCGCGGCGGCCTCCTCGGCACCGAGCCCTTCCACTGGAGCGGCGACCTCCCCGACTTCACCGCGCTCGTCGACGCGGTGATGGTGCGCGGCATGAGGGCCCCGCGCCCGAGCGAGGCGGGCATCGACGCGCTCGCGCGGTGGATCGACCGCCTCCCGCGCCGCGCCGCCGCCGCGCCCGACGCCGACGCCGTCGCGCGCGGCGAGGCCCTCTTCCGCGACGAGACGACGGCCTGCGCGACGTGCCATTCGGGGCCCCACTTCACCAACGGGGCGACCGTCGACGTCGGGACGGGCGAGGCCCTCCAGGTGCCCGCGCTCCACGGCCTAGCGTGGCGCGCCCCGTACCTGCACAACGGCTGCGCCCCCACGCTCCGCGACCGCTTCGGCGCCTGCGGCGGCGGCGACCGCCACGGCCGCACCTCGCACCTCACGCCCGCCCAGCTCGGCGACCTCGTCGCCTACCTCGACACGCTGTAGCCCTCAGAAGCGCCCGGCGATCCCCGCCCCGATGCCCGCGGGCGCGACCGTCAGCCAGGCGTTCGCGCGCGGCCGGAGGGCCAGGGTGACGACCCCGCCGACCAGCGAGGCCGCCGCGAGCGCGAACGACGCGACCATCCCAGTGTGCATGGCCATCACGTCGTCGTAGTGATCGCGGCACGCGCCCGTGGGCGGTGGCTCCCCGCCCGCCAGCGCGCACCCCGCGTTGAACGCGCGCGCCGCCTCGTCACGCTGGAACATCAAGAACGTCCCGACCACGCCACCGACGGCGCCCGCGATGATCCCCGCGCGGCCGAAGGCGGTCATCCGCGTGTAGCGACGCGCGAGCGGGTGGACGGCGGCGGGTTGAGGCCGCGGCGCGGGCGGGCGCGGCGCCACGACGACCGGCGCGCGTTGCGCGGGCGCGACGGGCGGCAGGACGATCGGCGGCGGGGTCGTCGTGGTGACGGACGCACGCCACACCACGCCGTCGTCGGAGGTGAGGCGGAGCGTCTGGCTCGTGCCCGGCCGCGGCCCCGCGCCGGTGAGCTCGACGGCGCCGGGCCGCACCTCGACGCGCACGCTCGCGCCCCCGCCCCGCACGCGGAGATCGCGGCAGTCGCGCCCGCACGCAACCTCCACGGGCTGCGCCGAGGCCGCGCCCGCGCCGAGCCACACCGCGGCGCCCAGGGCCGCGCTCCACCGCCGCTTCGACATGGTGCGCGCTCGGTGGCGCGGCGCGCGCCGGGCGTTCATCGCGGCCACCGCCCGGTGATACCCTCGCGGTCACGCCATGCGCCCCGCCGCCCCACCCTCCGACCCACCGCGCGGCCGCGACGCGCTCGTCGAGGCCTTCGAAGCCATCCGCCCCGCCCTCGCGGCCCGCTGCGGCTCGCTCCGCGACGCGGTCGAGTCGCTCCTCGCGGCGCGCGGCATCGAGGTTCACCTCGTGTCGTGCCGGGTGAAGTCCGTCGCGAGCGTCCGCCACAAGCTCGCCCGCCCCGACCGCACCTACGCCTCGCTCTGGGACCTCACCGACCTCGTCGGCCTCCGCATCACCACGTACTTCGAAGACGCCATCGAGGCCGTCGCCCGCGCCATCGAGGCCGCGTTCCCCGTCGACTACGACCACTCGATCGACAAGCTCCGCATCGCCGACCACGGGCGCTTCGGGTACCGCTCGCTCCACTACGTGTGCCGCCTCGGCGGCGAGGGCGTCCCCCCCGAGGCGCGCTTCGAGATCCAGGTGCGCACGGTGCTCCAGCACGCCTGGGCCGAGGTGGAGCACGACCTCGGGTACAAGTCCCACGACGCCGTCCCCGCCTCCATCCGCCGGCGCTTCAGCCGCGTGGCGAGCCTGTTGGAGATCGCCGACGAGGAGTTCGTCGCCATCCGCCGCGAGCTCGAGGCGCACCGGCGAGAGGCCCTCGCCGCGGTGGCCGACCCGTCGCGCCCCTTCCCCCTCGACGCGGTGTCGCTCCCCACCGTGGCCCGCGGCGACGCGGTGGCGGCCCTCGACCGCGCCATCGCCGACCTCCTCGACCGGCCGCTCGCGGAGGAGGTCTTCTTCCCCGAGTACCTCGCGCGGATGCTGCGGCTGTCGGGCCTCGCCACCACCGCGGACGTCGACCGCGCGCTCGCCCGCCACGGCGCCGAGGCGACCGCCATCGTGCGGCCCTACTTCGACTTCGCCGGGCGCCAGTGGACGCTCACCGCGTCGAGCCTCGACGTCGTGAAGCGGGGCTACGGGCTCTTCTTCCTCTCGCACGTGGTGATCCTGCGGGGCGACGAGCGCGAGCTCTCGAAGGTGGGCAAGCTCACGCAGCTCTACCGCGAGCTCGACTACCCCGACGACGAGCGGCAGGCGCAGCGGGTGGCGAGCGGGCTGCTCGCGGCGCTCCAGTCCGCGGGGGGATAGAGCGCTGGACGTGCGGGGCGGGGATGCGATAGATGCCCTCCCCGCGATGAAGCTCGAAGCGCTCCCCTACCTGTGCTGCCCCGAGTGCCGGGGCGACCTCACGCTCGCCGACGACACCACGCGCGACGGCGAGGTGACGAAGGGCTCCCTCCGGTGCGCCGCGTGCGACCGCGCGTGGCCCGTCGTCCAGGGCGTGCCCGACTTCGTCGGCGACGGCGGCACCGAAGACGTCGTCCAGACCACGTCTGGCTTCGCCCGCAACTGGAACGCCTACAACCAGATCATCATGTCGCAGGGCGACCTCAACGACGAGCTCTTCCGCGACTGGATCGAGCCGCTCGACCCGGCGTACTTCACCGGCAAGGTGGTGCTCGACGCGGGCTGCGGCATGGGACGCTGGCTCGCGGTGAGCGCGAAGTACAACCCCAAGGCGCTCTTCGGCGTCGACTACAGCGCCGTCGCCCACACCGCGTACGAGAACACCCGCCACCTCCCCAACGTCCACGTGCTCCGCGGCGACCTCTTCAAGCTCCCGCTCAAGCAGCAGATGGACGTCACCTACTGCATCGGCGTGCTGCACCACACGCCCGACCCGGCCGGGGCCTTCGACGCGATCCTGTCGCGCACGAAAGACGACGGGCTCGTCTGCGCGTGGGTCTACGGCAAGGAGGGCAACGGCTGGATCACGAACGTCGTCTCGCCCCTCCGCGAGCACGTCACGTCGCGCCTGCCCGACCGCGCGCTCTCGGCGCTCTCCACCGTGCTCGCGCACCAGCTCAACCTCGCGGGCGCCGTGCAGGAGCGCCTCCCCGCGGGCTGGACGATCCCCTACGGCGCGTACATCAAGTACCTCCGCCGCTACCCCTTCGACTACATGGAGCACATCGTCTTCGACCACCTGATCCCGGAGCTCGCCTACTACCTCCCGTACGAAGAGGTGCTCCGCTGGGCCACGAAGAACGACCTCTTCCACCACATCACCCACCGCAACGAGAACTCCTGGCGCATGCTCGCCTCGCGCTCGCCCGACACCCTCGCCGCCGCCCGCGGCACGCGGAAGTAGCGAGCCCGCTCTCCCCTCGCCGCGCGCGCCGTGTGTACCATGGCGCGCATGCGCTCCTTCGCCCTCGCCTCCCTCGCGTTGCTCTCGCTCGGCTGCGGCGCCCGCACGCCGCTCGCGTCGCCCGGGGCCCCGCTCGACGCGCCACCGCCCGACGCCGTTGCGCCCGACGTCGCCGACGAGCCCCCGCCGCCCGACCTCCCGCCGCCGCTCGACCTGCCGCCTGACCTCCCACCGCCACCCGACCTCCCGCCGCCCGACGACGGCCCGGCGCCCGACGACGGCCCGCTCCCCGCGTGCGTGCCCGACACGTTCACGCTGCGCGCGCGGCCGTCGGAGGTGGTGTTCGTGGTCGACCGCTCGGGGTCGTTCTCGAGCACCTGGGGCGCGGTGGTCGGCGCGTTCACCGGCGCGATCCCGGCGATCGACGGGCGCGTCGCGACGGGGCTCCTGCTCTACCCCGAGTCGAGCTGCGACGTCCGGGGGTCGCTCCACGTCCCCCTCGCGGTGGGCAACGGCGCGGCGATCTTGTCGGCCGTCTCGGAGACGCGCCCCCTCGGCCGGACCCCGACGCGCGTCGCCGTCCGCACCGCCCTCGCTTCGTTGCGCGCGCGGGGCAGCGGCGCGGCGGGCTACCTGCTGCTCGTCACCGACGGCGTCCCCACCTGCCCCGTGGTCGGCGACGGCGGCGACCGCGATGTCGAGGGCGCCGTCGAGGCGGTGCGCGAGAGCGTCGCGGCGGGCGTCCCGGTGTTCGTCATCGGCGTGTCGGTGAGCGACTCGATGGCGCTCGACGCGGTGGCGGTGGCGGGCGGCCGCCCGACGCGTGACGCGAAGGGGAGGCGGTACTACGCGGTCGACGCGGCCGACGGCGGGCTCCTCGGCGCGCTGCGCGAGGTGCAGGCGTCTGTGACGCGCTGCGAGCTGGCGGTGCGCGCGCCGCCCGCGGGCGCGACGCTGCGGGTGGCCTTCCGCGGCGAGCCGGTGGCGGAGGACGCGACGCGCACCGACGGCTGGTGGTGGAGCGACGGGGCGCGGACGGCGATCACGCTGCACGGCGCGGCGTGCCGGCGGGTGATCGAACAGAGCGGCGACCTCACCGCGACGATCGCGTGCCCGATGCGCTGAGGGAAGGTGCCGCCGCCCGCGACGCCCTCCTGAGCCCCGCCGCACAAGGCAAAGCGACCGCCCGCGTTGGGGGCGCGAAGTCCCCTCTCGCCCGGTCCAGACCCCCTCGAAGGGCCCCCCGAAGTCCCCGCCGACCCGGTCGCCACCGGGTCGAGGGGGAGGTGGAACCCCGCTCAGACGGGCTCGCAGCTCATCATGTCGGCGCTCAACCGGAAGCCGGTGGCGCACGCCGTCGGCCGGCAGGCGCCCGTCGTGCACGACACCGCGGTGCTGTTGGCCACGCGGCCCGTATTGCACGCGGTGCCGCACGTCCCGCAGTTGGTGGCGGTGTTGAGCGGCTCGCAGCCGTTGCGGGCGTTGGAGTCGCAGTTGCCGAAGCCCGTCGAGCACACGATCGAGCAGGTGCCGCCCGCGCAGGAGGGCGTGCCGCCAGTGCTCGAGCAGGGCATCCCGCAGCCGCCGCAGTGGCTGGTGGAGGTCTCGTGTTGACGCAGCCCGCGCCGGACGCCGAGCAGTCGACCGTCGGCGCGAGGCAGGTGGTGGTGCACGAGCCGCTCGAGCAGCGGGTGCCGGCGCCGCAGACGGTGCCGCAGCCGCCGCAGTTGTTGTTGTCCGTCGCGGTGCTGACGCACGTCCCGCTGCACGACACCTGGCCGGTCGGGCAGGCGCAGGCCCCCACCACGCAGAGCTGGCCGCCGGTGCACACGCGGCCGCAGGCGCCACAGTTGCTGTTGTCGGCCGCGAGGCTGGTCTCGCAGCCGTTGGCCGCGTTGCCGTCGCAGTTGCCGAAGCCCGACGAGCAGGTGCCGAGGGTGCAGGTGCTCGACACGCAGGAGGCGGTGGCGTTGGGGAAGACGCAGCGGTTGCCGCAGCTCCCGCAGTGGTTGACGGACGTGCGGTGGTCGACCTCGCAGCCGTTGCTCACGTTGCCGTCGCAGTTGCCGAAGCCGGAGGCGCAGGCGATCGACACGCACGCGCCGCCCGAGCACGTCGGGGCGCCGTTGGTCGCGTTGCACGGCCGCCCGCAGGTGCCGCAGTTGGCCACGTCGGTGTTGGTGTTGACCTCGCAGCCGTCGGAGGGCTGCGCGTTGCAGTCGGCCAGCGGCGCCGCGCACGTCCCGCCGACGGTGCACGAGCTCGACACGCACACCGGCGTGCGGCCCGTCGGCGCCGTGCACCGGTTGGAGCAGCCGCCGCAGTTGCCCGTGTCGGAGCGCGTGTCGGTCTCGCACCCGTCGATGGGGTTCATGTTGCAGTCGGCGAAGCCCACGCTGCACGCGCCCATCACACACAGCCCACCCGAGCAGGCCGCCGAGGCGTTGGCGAAGCGGCAGCGGGTGCCGCAGGTGCCGCAGTTGGCGGCCTCGGTCACGAGGTTGACCTCGCAGCCGTTGGTGGCGCTACGGTCGCAGTCGCCGAAGCCGAGGCGGCAGGCGATCTGCGTGCAGCGGCTCGCGATGCAGGCGCCGAGGCCGTTGGCGAAGGTGGTCTCGCAGTTGACCCCGCAGGCCGAGCAGTTGGTGTTGTTACGCGTGAGGTCGACGCACTCCGAACCGCAGAGCGTCAGGCCCGTCGGGCAACGGCACAGCGCGCCGCCGCACACCCGCCCCTCGGCGCAGCGGGCATAGCACGCGCCACAGTTGTTGATGTCGGTCATCAGGTTGGTGCAGCCAACCCCCATGCAGAAGCTCTGGCCCGTGATCGGGCAGACGCAGCGGCCCGCCGAGCACGCCTGACCAGCGGGGCAGGCGTTGCCACAGGAGCCGCAGTTGGTCGGGTCGGTCTGCAGGTCGGTGCAGCGGTTGATCGCCGCGCAGAAGCCCGTCCCCGTGCCGGGGCAGGCGCACCGGCCCGCCCCGCAGCTCTCGCCGGGCCGGCACGACGTGCCGCACGCCCCGCAGTTGGTCGGGTCGGTCTGAAGGTCGACGCAGCGGTTGATCGCCGAGCAGTACGAGAGCCCCCCGGTGCCCGGGCACGCGCAGCGGCCCGCGGTGCAGGCCTGGCCCGTCGGGCACATGTTGCCGCACATGCCGCAGTTGGTCGGGTCGGTCTGCAGGTCGACGCAGCGGTTGAGCGCCGGGCAGAAGGAGAGCGCCGCGTTGGAGCACGCGCACATGCCCCGCGTGCACGCCTGGCCCGTCGGGCACATCGTCCCGCACGCGCCGCAGTTGGTCGGGTCGGTCTGAAGGTCGACGCAGCGGTTGCTCGCCGAGCAGAAGGCGAGCGCCGCGTTGGAGCAGGTGCAGCGCCCCGCCGCGCACGACTGGCCGGGCGGGCACGTGACGCCGCATGCGCCGCAGTTGGCGGGGTCGGTCATCAGGTCGACGCAGCGGTTGATCGCGGAGCAGTACGAGAGGTTGCCCGCGCCGGCGCAGATGCAGCGGCCGCCGGTGCACGACTGGCCCGCCATGCAGGCGTTGCCGCAGGCGCCGCAGTTGTTCGGGTCCGTCATCCGGTTGGAGCACCCGCGGCCCGGGCAGAAGTCCTGGCCCGCCGGGCACATCTGCTGGCAGAAGGCCACCGCCCCAGACGCCCCGCCGTCGCGCACGCCCGCGTCGCCCGGCGCGCTCGACGACATGCACACCTCGCCGCCCGCGCACAGCGTCCCGCAGCGCCCGCAGTTGCGCGTGTCGGTGCGGAGGTTGACGCAGGCGTTGCCGCACACGTCAGGGTCGCTCGCAGGGCACGCCCGGCACACCGCGCGCGTCGAGGCGGCCGCGTCGCCGGTGCCGCCGTCGACGCCGGCGTCCATGGCCGACGCCCGCGCGGTCGTCGTGCAGATGCGCCCGGCGCCGCAGCCGTGGGCCGCGAGTCCCATCGCGCGGACCTCGTCGGGCTGACAGCAGCGCTGCCCCTCGCCACCGCAGGGGCCGGCGGGCGCGGTGGGGATCGGGAGCGCGCAGGCGCTCAGGGAGAGCGCGGCCCACGCGCCGAAGCAAAGCCACACGAGCGCGCGCATCAGAACCTCCCCCCGAGTACGACCCCGCCGCCGCCCGCGAGGTACGCCGGCGCCACCGCGACCGCCGCCGGCCGCTCGCGCGAGACCGCGGACACCACCAGGAGCGTCACCCCGACGCCTGCGAGCACCGCGCCGCCGATGCCGAAGGCGTAGGCGAGCGTCTGCGCGGTGGCGTGGGCGTCGCAGAGGTTGTTGGCCTGCGCGGCGTCGGGGTTGGTCGCCGCGTCCTGCGCCGCGCGCGCGCACACCTGGTCGGAGGTGAGCGAGCGGTTGGTGTTGACGGTGTTGTTGTAGAAGAACCACGCCTGCGCGGCGGGGTCGCTGTGCGTGCCGCTGGCCCCGTAACCCAGATCGTACTGGTTGCTGGTCACCACGGCCTGCCAGACGCCGACGGCGCCGGCCACCGCGCCGAGCGCCAGCGCGACGCCGCCCGCGATGCGCAGCGGGGTCGAGGACGTCCGCTCGACCACCTGCCGCTCGACCACGCGCGACACCTCCGGCAGCGCCACCTCCACCGTCTCCGACACCGCCGCCATCGGACGGAACGCGCGTCGGAAGGGCACGCGCCCCGGGGCGGTGGCGGTGACGACGATCTCCTGACCCGGCAGCCGCGCGTGGGTGCGGCCCCAGTCGCGCTCGGCGAGGGGCGCGCCGTCGAGCTGCACCTGCGCCCCCGGCGGGGCCGGCGTCGGCACGCGCACCTGCACGTGGACGAGGCGCTGGTTCATCCGGTCGCGGAGGTTGCCGCAGTCGCGCAGGATGCGCTCGCGGCGCTCGAGCGTGGGCTGCGCGGTCGCCTCGTCGACGCACGCGGTCGCCTCGCGCTCCGCGTCGAGGAAGTGCGACTCCCCGCCGGGCTCCTGCCCCAGGTACTCGTGCTCCTCCGCCAGGAACAGCCTCACGCCCGGCGTCATCCGCAGCCCGCCCGCCTCCGTCCCGAGCCGGAGCGCGTTGGCGTGGCGGTTCTGGTTGCTCTCGGCGAAGGCGCGCTCCAACACCACCTGCCAGCCCGAGATCGACTCCGCCAGCGCGGCCTGCGACGGCGCCGGTTGCGCGGGCTGCGACGGCGGGGTCTGCGCTGGCGCGACCGGAGGCGTCTCCGCCCTCCGGCGGTGGCGCCGCGGCTGAGCCTCGGCCGCGCCCGCGACGAGCAACGCCGCGACGCACGCCAGCGTCACCCGACGTACCCGAACCCTCCCCACATCCCTCACGAACTCACGATCCCCACTCATGCACGGCATGACACAGGACGGGCGTGGGCTCCGTCAAGGCGCTCGTGCGTCCCTACCAGGGGCGGTTGCGGTCGGGCGGCGCAGCGGCGGGCGCGGTCGGCGCCACCCAGGCGGAGGGCTCCGCGCCGCCGGCGGACGCGGGGCGAACGCGCCCGCCACGAACGCGGCCCGGACGACCGGCGCGGGCCGTCGGCGCTGTCGCCGCTGGGGACGGCGCGGCCGGGGACGTCGCCGGCGCGACGGGGACGGTGAGCGCGGCGGCGGGCGCGCTCGCGGCGGGCGTGGCGGGCGCCGCAACAGGCGCCGTCGCAGCGGAGGGCGCAGGGGCTGGTGGAGGCGGCGTCGACGCGGGCCGCGCGGCGACAACCGGCGCGCTCCCTCCGTTCGCGCGGCGCGCGAGCACGGCCCCGGTCGCGAGCGCGGCGACCCCGAGAAGCGCGAGCGCGGCGAAGGGCCAGCGCGAGGGCCTCGACGGGGGCGTCGGCGCGGGCGCGGTGATCGGCGCCGTCGTGCTCGAGGTGGCGGGCTCCACCACCGGCGGGCGGGCGAGCCCCGGCACCGGCTCGGTGTGCGCCGCCGCGACGAGCGGGCGCGCCTCGGGCACCACCGCTTCGAGCGCGGCCAGGAGCTCCGCGGCGTTGGCGTAGCGCTCGGCGGGGCGCAGCGCGAGGGCCCTCACGAGCACTGGCTCCCACGCGCCGACGTCGACGCCGAACTTCGCCGGCGTCGGGCGGCGGTCGGCCATCGTCGCGATGTGGAGCTCGCCCTTGTCGGCGGGGTACGGCGCGGCGTCGACCAGCAGCTCGGTGAGCACGAGGCCGAGCGCGTGGACGTCCGTCCAGGGCCCCGTGCGCGTGCCGCTCGCCTGCTCGGGCGCGGCGTAGCGGGGCGAGTACGCAGCCATCGCCGACGCGGTGTACGTCTGGCCGCTCGCAGGGCCGTCGCCCTCGGAGAGCACCTTGGCGATGCCGAAGTCGAGCAGCCGGAGGCGCGGCGCCGCGCTGCGAGAAACGCGGGCGCCCTGGACGCTGGCGAAGGCCGGGTCGAGCGCGGGGATCATCAGGTTGGCGGGCTTGATGTCGCGGTGGGCGATCCCCTTCGCGTGGGCCAGCGCGAGCGCCTCGAGCACGGGCGTGAGGAGCTCGAGGCACTCCCGCGGCGAGCGCCCGCCCGCGCCGCGGCGCGCGTCGAGGTCCTTCGCGAGGGTGGCGCCGTCGATCCACTCGAGCGCCATCCACGGCGCCTGGTAGCCGTTGGCGAAGGCGAGCACGCCGTAGTCGAGCACCCGCACGATCGCCGGGTGCTGGAGCGCCGCGATGATCTTCGCCTCCGCGCGGAACTGCTCGGCGTACGCCCCGCGCAGGTGCTCGGGGAGCGTGTCGGGCGTCTTGAGCACCTTCACCGCGACCGGGGCGCCGAGGGCGGTGTGGGTCGCGTGGTAGACGACGCCGAAGCCGCCCGCGGCGACCACAGCGTCCACCGCGTAGCGGCCTTCGATCGCGTGTCCGACGAGCCCGAAGAGGTCTTCCATGAGGGGTTCTTCCCCGCTGCGATGCGTATCAGACGCGAGGGGGACGGCCCGCGTCAAGCGCGGGCGAGGCGGGGCGCTCGGGCGGGGGCGGTCACATCACGCAGACGCCGGCGACGCAGTTGGGCGTCATCCCCATGCAGCGGTTGCCGCACATGCCGCAGTTCTCGTCGGCGGTCTGGAGGTCGTAGCAGACGTTGATGGAGACCGGCGGCGTGCCCGAGGTCGCGCCGCAGGAGGTGAGGCCCGTGCCGCAGGCGGTGCCGGTGGCGCAGGCGAGCTGGAGGTTGCCGCTGCAGGGGGCGCAGCGCACCGGGCCCGAGGTGGTCGGGTTGGGCGTGAAGCCCGCGTTGCACGTGCTGCCCGCGCAGACGGGCTCGCCGTTGCCGCCGCAGATGGCCTCGCAGCTCATCATGTCGGCGCTGAGGCGGAAGCCGGTGGCGCACGCGGTGGGCCGGCACGCGCCCGTCGAGCACGACACCGCAGTGCTGTTGGCCACGCGGCCAGTGTTGCAGGCGGTGCCGCACGTCCCGCAGTTGGTGGCGGTGTTGAGCGGCTCGCAGCCGTTGCGCGCGTTGGAGTCGCAGTTGCCGAAGCCCGTCGAGCACACGATGGAGCAGGTGCCGCTCGCGCACGAGGGCGTGCCGCCGGTGCTGGAGCAGGGCATCCCGCAGCCGCCGCAGTGGCTGGTGGAGGTCATCGTGTTGACGCAGCCCGCGCCGGACGCCGAGCAGTCGACCGTCGGCGCGAGGCAGGTGGTGGTGCACGAGCCGCCCGAGCAGCGCGTGCCGGCGGCGCAGACGGTGCCGCAGCCGCCGCAGTTGTTGTTGTCCGTCGCCGTGTTGACGCACGTCCCGCTGCACGACACCTGGCCCGTCGGGCAGGTGCAGGTGCCCGACACGCAGAGCTGACCGCCGGTGCACCCGCGGCCGCACGCGCCGCAGTGGGTGTTGCTCGAGGCGAGGCCGGTCTCGCAGCCGTTGGAGGCGTCGCCGTCGCAGTTGCCGAAGCCCGACGAGCAGGTGCCGAGGGTGCAGGTGCTCGACACGCAGGAGGAGGTGGCGTTGGGGAAGACGCAGCGGTTGCCGCAGCTCCCGCAGTGGTTGACCGACGTGCGGTGGTCGACCTCGCAGCCGTTGCTCACGTTGCCGTCGCAGTTGCCGAAGCCCGCGTTGCAGGCGATCGACACGCACACGCCGCCCGAGCACATCGGGGCGCCGTTGGTCGCGTTGCACACCCGCCCGCAGCTTCCGCAGTTGGCCACGTCGGTGTTGGTGTTGACCTCGCAGCCGTCGCCGCCGGCGCCGTTGCAGTCGGCCAGCGGCGCCGCGCAGGTGCCGCCGACGGTGCACGAGCTCGCCACGCAGATCGGCGTGCGGCCCGCGGGCGCGGTGCAGCGCATCGAGCACGTGCCGCAGTTGTTGGTGTCGCTGCGGACGTCCGTCTCGCACCCGTCGATCGGGTTCATGTTGCAGTCGGCGAAGCCGGTGTTGCACGCCCCCATCGTGCACAGGCCCCCCGAGCAGAGCGCCACCGCGTTGGCGAAGCGGCAGCGGTTGCCGCAGGTGCCGCAGTTGGCGCTCTCGGTCATCAGGTTGACCTCGCAGCCGTTGGTGGTGCTCCGGTCGCAGTCGCCGAAGCCGAGGCGGCAGGCGGTCTGCGTGCAGCGGCTCATGATGCAGGCGCCGAGGCCGTTGGCGAAGGTGGTCTCGCAGTTGACGCTGCACGCCGAGCAGTTGGTGTTGTTGCTCGTCAGGTCGACGCACGACGACCCGCAGAGCGTGAGGCCCGTCGGGCAGCGGCAGGTGCCGCCGCCGCACACCTGGCCCTCGGGGCAGCGCCGGCCGCACATCCCGCAGTTGTTGATGTCGGCCATCAGGTTGGTGCAGCCGGTGCCCGCGCAGAAGCTCTGGCCCGTGATCGGGCAGGTGCACGTGCCCGCGCGACACGACTCACCGAGGTTGCACGCGCGGCCGCACGTCCCGCAGTTGGTCTGGTCGTTCTGCAGGTCAGTGCAGCGGTTGATCGCCGTGCAGAAGCCCGTCCCCGTCCCCGGGCAGACGCACCGGCCCATCGTGCAGCTCTCGCCGGGCCGGCACGCCGTCCCGCACATCCCGCAGTTGGCCGGGTCGGTCTGAAGGTCGACGCAGCGGTTGACCATCCCCGCGCAGAAGGTGAAGCCCGTCCCGGGGCACGAGCACCGGCCCATCGCGCACGACTGGCCCGCCGGGCACGACGTGCCGCACGTGCCGCAGTTGGTCGGGTCGGTCTGCAGGTCGACGCAGCGGTTGATCGCCGAGCAGTACGAGAGCCCCCCGGTGCCCGGGCACGCGCAGCGGCCCGCGGTGCAGGCCTGGCCCGTCGGGCACATGTTGCCGCACATGCCGCAGTTGGTCGGGTCGGTCTGCAGGTCGACGCAGCGGTTGAGCGCCGGGCAGAAGGAGAGCGCCGCGTTGGAGCACGCGCACATGCCCCGCGTGCACGCCTGGCCCGTCGGGCACATCGTCCCGCACGCCCCGCAGTTGGTCGGGTCGGTCTGCAGGTCGACGCAGCGGTTGAGCATCGGGCAGAAGGCGAGCGCCGCGTTGGAGCACGAGCAACGGCCCGCCGTGCACGACTGCCCCGCGGGGCACATCGTGCCGCACGCGCCGCAGTTGGTGTTGTCGGTCATCAGGTCGACGCAGCGGTTGATCGCGGAGCAGTACGAGAGGTTGCCCGCGCCGGCGCAGATGCAGCGGCCGCCGGTGCACGACTGGCCCGCCATGCAGGCGTTGCCGCAGGCACCGCAGTTGTTCGGGTCGGTCATCCGGTTGGAGCACCCGCGGCCCGGGCAGAAGTCCTGGCCCGCCGGGCACATCTGCTGGCAGAAGGCCACCGCCCCAGACGCCCCGCCGTCGCGCACGCCCGCGTCGCCCGGCGCGCTCGACGACATGCACACCTCGCCGCCCGCGCACAGCGTCCCGCAGCGCCCGCAGTTGCGCGTGTCGGTGCGGAGGTTGACGCAGGCGTTGCCGCACACGTCAGGGTCGCTCGCAGGGCACGCCCGGCACACCGCGCGCGACGACGTCGCCGCGTCCATGCCCGCGCCGGCGTCGCCAGCGGCGCCGGCGTCGACGCCCGCGTCCATCGCCGTCGCCCGCGCGGCCGTCGTGCAGATGCGGCCCGCGCCGCAGCCGCTGGTCGGGAGGCCCATCGCGCGCGCCTCCTCGGGCTGACAGCAGCGCTGCCCCTCGCCCCCGCACGGCCCGGCGGGCGCGGTCGGGACCTCGATGGAACAGGCCGCCAGCACGACCGTGACCGCGGCGAGAAGATAGGTTCGCAAAGAGCTCATCACGGGGGGACGGTATCACCTCCGCGGCAGGATTTGGGCGCCATTGTTCTCGCCACGATTCGCCCCTCCCCTTCCCCCCCGCGGGCGCTGTATCGTCGCCACGATGGCCCCGCCCCCGCGCTCCTCCCTCCGTCACGCGCTCGGCGCCGCGCTCGGCGCAGGCGTGCTCTGCCTCCCCGCCGCCGCGCACGCGCAGTTCGCCGAGCGGCTCTCGCTCGGGCTCGAGGGCGCGGCGAGCACGCACCTGCTCGCGCCGCAGTCGTCGGAGTACGGCTTCGGCTTCCTCGTCGGCGGGCGCGGCGCGGTCCGCCTCGCGGGCCCGCTCGCCCTCCAGGTCTTCGGGTCGTACGGGCGCTGGGGCTCCAACGACGCGCAGTTGAAGGCCGGCGTGATGGCGATGTTCGGCGGCGGCCTGCGGCTGGCGCCGGAGGTGTCGCGGCGCGTCGGGCGCTTCGTGCTCGACGCCGACGTGGGCTTCACCCTCACGGGCTCCAACGACCCCGCGACCGGCGGCGCGAAGGCCTCGGCGCTGGTGTTCGGCGGCGGCGTGGGGTGGCTCTTCCCGGTGGCCAGCGTGCTCTCCCTCGGGCCGATGGTGCGCGTCCACTACCTCTCGAGCCTCGAGACCACGCAGGCCGGCGACCGCGACCGCTCGCTCTTCTGGAGCGCAGGCGTCAGCATCACGATCCACGGCTCGCGCGCGCAGGAGCCCGAGCGCCGCCCCGACGAGGGCGAGGCCGCGGTCAACGTGCGGCGCGCGCCCTCCGACGACACCGACCGCGACGGCGTCTCTGACACCGACGACCGCTGCGTCACCGAGCCCGAGACCCGCAACGGCTACCAGGACGCCGACGGCTGCCCTGACACCGCGGGCGCCCCCGACGACCTCGACAGCGACCAGGTGCGCGGCGCGGCCGACCGCTGCCCCGAGCAGGCCGAGGACTTCGACGGCTTCGAAGACACCGACGGCTGCCCGGAGCCCGACAACGACAACGACGGCGTGCCCGACGCGCAGGACCAGTGCGGCGACCAGCCCGAGACCCGCAACGGCGTGCAGGACGACGACGGCTGCCCCGACGGCGGCGGCGCGGGCGGCTTCGCGGTGGGCGCGAGCATCCCCCTGCCTGGCGCGGTCGAGCTCGACGGGCGCGACGTCTCCGCGGCCTCGCGCGCGACGCTCGACGCGGTGGCGCAGCAGTTCGCGCAGCACCCCGAGATCCTCCGCGTGCGGGTGGAGTGCCGGACGGACGCCGGCGGCAGCGACCGGCGCAACACCCGCGCGTCGACCCAGTGCGCGCGCGCGGTGGTCCGCTACCTTCGCCGCGCGGGCGTGGCCAAGCGGAGGCTCCGCGCCGAGGGGGCGGGCTCGCTCCACGCGGCCGCGGGCGCGCCGCAGACCCAGGTGACGCTGGTGATCGCCGAGGCCGCCGCCGCGCCCGCGCCGACGGCCGTCCCCGCGGCGCAGGCGGGTGGCGGCGAGGAGGGCGGCGGGCGCCACGGTCGTCACGGTCGCCACGGGCGCCGCCGGCGGCACTGACGTCGGGCTCAGCCCCGGCGGCGGAGGCGCGCGGCGGCGAGCGCGGCGAGCCCGACGCCAAGGAGCGCGGGCCCGGCGGCGCGGTCGGAAAGGCCCGGCGCGGCGGCACACGACGTCGACGCGCCGCCGTCTTCTTCCCGCGGCCACGGGCAGGCGGAGTACTCCGGGCGGTTGAGCTCGCGGCCGAAGCTGTAGGCGCGCAGCCGCCACCCGCCGTCGCTGGCGGCGAGGTCGAGGTCGCGGTCGAGCATGCGGGCGGGGAGGTCGGCGCGTAGGCGCGTGACGCGCGCGGCGGTGCGGTCGCCGAAGGCCACGCGGACGTCGTCGATGGCGAGCGGGCGTGGGGTGCCGGCGTCGGAGGTCCCGGGCACGTCGGCGGGCACGGCCGCGTCGGCGAAAGGGACGCCCGGAGCTCCGAGCTCGCACGCGCGCGCGGCCGATTCGAACTCGGCGAAGCTCCGAGGCTCGGCGGTCCAGGTGAGCCAGAGGCGGTCGCCGGCGGCGCGGTTGCGCGCAGCGAACTCGGCGTTGAGCACGTCGCCCGAGACCGCGGTGGGGTTGCGCCAGTCGTAGACGAGCTCGTCGTCGCGGATCTCGCCGTTGGGGAAGTTGGCCGCCTCGACGCGCGCGTCGGCGACGACGATGAGGGAGATCGCGACGCGGTCGGCGACGCCCGCGGCCACCATGCGGAGCGGCAGGCGCGGCTGGTAGCCGTCGACGGTGACGCGCACGGGCACCATGCGGTGGACCCCTTTGCCCGCGCGGAGGCGGAGCGCGACGAAGTCCATGTCGAGCCCGAGGTAGTGGTCGAGGACGGGCTCCATCGCGGCGGGCACCGCGTAGCCGTTGGCGCGGAGCCAGTCGCGCAGGCCCATGCCCGACGCGCCGCGGACGATCGCGACGGCGTAGGGGCCCACCACCTCCTCGCGCAGCACGGTGACGCCTGCGTCCCAGGCAGGTGCGTCCGCGGCGGCGGCGTCGAACACGCCCGGCGCGGATGGTGGCGGCGCGCAGTCCGGCGCCAACGGTGGGGGCACCGGCCACGTGAGCGACGGCGTGGTGAACGCGTCCATCATCGACATGAACGCGTCGCTCGCCACCTCGACGCGCGTCCGCTCGGTGTAGCGGATCGGCAGGACCCACGAGAAGTCCTCCGGGTCGCCCGCGTACTGGAACTGGTCCCACAGCGTGGTCTGCGCGGTGGAGAGGGCCAGCACCATCCGGTGGTCGGTGACCACCTGGGCCGCGCTGGGTGGGCCGAAGCACCCGCCGCACGCCGCGGCCTCCTCCGCCTGCGCCACGCCCGCGGCCAGCGCGAGCGAGAACACCACCGTTCGAAACAAGCTCATGGGGATCCTCCGCCGTGGCGCGGTGCACCCGAGATGCCACGCGACAAACCCGAGCGCCCGCGCGGATCGCTGCGCCGGGCTGTGCCTTGGCGGCGTGGCGGGGCGTCGTTCAGCGCCCGGCGACGCGCGCGGCGGTGGCCTCGTCGACGTCGCCCTCGGCGGCGCGCTCGAGGGCCGCGCGGAGGTCGTCGCTCGCGCAGGCTTCCGCCGCGACGCGGATGCGGGTGGCTGCGCCGGGCGCGCCTGCGTCGTGGAGGCACATCGCAGCCGCGAGACGGCGCTCCGCGCTGGCCGCGGGGTCGACGAGGGTGGCGGCGAGGTCGTCGGGCGTGACGGAGCCCTGACGATACGCGGCGCTGGCGAGGAGCGCGCGCAGGGCCTCGCGCCAGTCGGCGAGCGTACGGCCGCGGCGGTCGAGCGCTTCGAGCGGGGCGCGCGGGGACTCGGCCGCGCGCTCCCAGACGCGGCGCAGGAGCGCGACGACGCCGGCGAGGCGGCCGCCGTCGCGCTGCGCGTGGGGGATGATCACGGGCGCGCTGCCGCGGCGGCGCAGGAGGATCCCCTGGTCGTGCCAGGCCTCGACGCCCGAGACGTCGCGCCACGCCGCGTAGCCGCGGGAGAAGCCGTGACGCCAGCGGACCCCGTCGGCGCCGAGCGTCACCTCCGCGGGCCCGAGCATGCGCCCGCCGACCCCCGTGGCGAGCGCGAGGAGCCCGAGCCCGAGCGCGACCGTGGTGGGCCCGCTCAACCCGAGCGACAGCGCGAGCAGGAGGAAGACGGGCGTGCCCTGGAGCAGCACGAAGAGGGCGGTGACGACGCCGAAGCCGACGCCGTCCCACCGGCCGCCGAGGAGGAGGCGGACGGCCCGGCGCGACGGGTCGACGCCCGCGGCGGCGAGCGCGGCGTGGCCCTCCTCGGGCGATGCGACGTCGGCGGTCACCGCGTCGTCGTCGTCGCGGACGAGCTCGACCCGCGCGCCCGCCGCGCCGGGAACCACCCAGCCCGTGCGGACGCCCGTCACCACCACGCGCGCCCCGCGCTCGGGGAGCACCGCGACCTCGCCGGGCGAAATCTCGAGCGCGCCCACGAAGGCCCGCGCGCCGCCCGACACGCGGCGCGCCCAGACCAGGAAGGCCGCGGCCACGGCAACGCCGACGAGCGCCAACGTTCCGGCGCGGTGGAAGGGGATCGAGAGCCCGGCGCCGGCGACGAAGGCCGCGAGGGCGAGGACGCGCAGCCGGGAGGCGAGCGCCCGGCGCTGCACGGTGATGCGCGCGGAGGGGACGCGGGCGGGGGTCACCGCCCCGGAAGATAGTTCCCTTCGGCGCGGGGGAAAGCCCCGGAGTGGACGGGGCGGACGGAGTGGAGCAGCTCGCGGACGGCGGCGCGGTTGGCGTCGTAGCGCCCGCGCGGGCCGATGCCGTAGAGCACCGCGCCGCAGGCCGCGTCGCCGAGGCGCGCGACGAACCACTCGACCGAGGTCTCGCCGTCGAAGCCGACGCCCTCGACCACCTCGCCCTCGAGCGGCGTCCCCTGGAAGGCCGCGCGGTGGAGCGCCCGGTGCTTCGCGAGCGAGCCGACGAGGCGGCGCATCACCGCGTCGAAGGTGTTCGCGACGCCGCCGGGCACCATGCCGACCGTCACACCGCCGTCGGGCGGGCTCACCAGGAGCGCGTGCTCGCCGACGGTGCGGCGCGTCCATTCGCGCGGGACGTTGACGCGGACGCCGCCGTCGGTCGACTGGACCCAGGGTTGGTGGGAGGGGGCGAGCCAGTCGTGGCGGGGGGCGAGGTCGCGGGCGGCGGCGGGGCGCATTCGGTGTCGAGCTCCTTCCACGTGGGAGCAGAGCGAAGGGCGTGCCGCGCGGAAACGCGGGCGCGCAGGGCGTGGGGCGCGTGCAGGGGCCGGCACGGGTGTGCAGCGCGTTGCCCGGAGAAAGCGTCTTCCGTCTCTCGCGCGCGTTGGGGTACAACCGCGGCCGCCGCCATGACCATCGAACCTCGCAGGAGCCGTCGGGAGATTCTGGCCGGGGCCGCGGGCGCGCTCGCCGCGCTCGGGGCCGGGTGCAAGCGCCAGCAGACCAACGGGATCGCCGTCGGGCTCTACTGCTCGCTCACCGGCGCCAACGCGGACTTCGGGCTCTCTACCCGCAACGGGGTCACCATCGCGTTCGACGAGGTGAACCAGGCGGGCGGGCTCCTCGGGCAGCGGCTGAGGCTCGTCGAGGCCGACACCCGCGGCGAGAGCAACGAGGCCACGAGCGCCGTGACGCAGCTCATCGACCGCGAGCACGTGGTGGCGGTGCTCGGGGAGATCGCCTCGACGCTCTCGCTCGCCGGCGGGCGCGTGTGCCAGCGGCGGCGCGTCCCGATGATCTCGCCGTCGAGCACCAACCCCGCGGTGACGCAGGTGGGCGACTACATCTTCCGCGTGTGCTTCATCGACCCCTTCCAGGGCGACGTGATGGCGCGCTTCGCGAAGGACTCGCTCCACTTCGACCGGGTCGCGATCTTCAAGGACCAGGCGTCGGCCTACTCGGTCGGCCTGGCGGAGGCGTTCCGCGCGTCGTTCACGCGGCTCGGGGGGCAGGTGGTCGACGAGCAGGCGTACCGCGCGGGCGAGACGCACTTCTCGGCGCAGCTCGGGTCGATGCTGGGGCGCCAGCCGCAGGCGATCTTCGTCCCCGGGTACTACACCGAGGTCGCCCTCATCGCGCGCGAGGCCCGCGGCCAGGGCTTCACCGGGCGATTCCTCGGCGGCGACGGGTGGAGCGGCCCCTCCATCACGCAGAACGACGACGACAAGCTCGTGGGGGATTTCTTCTCCGACGGCTTCGCGCCCGAGGGGGCGACGACGCCCGTGGCGCGCAGCTTCGTGCAGAAGTACCGCGAGCGCTTCCGCACCGACCCCAACGGCCTCGCCGCCCTCGGCTACGACGCCGCGCTGGTGCTCTTCGACGCGATCCGCCGGGCGAGCTCGGCCGAGCCCGCGCGCATCCGTGCGGCCCTCGCGGCCACGCGCGGCGTCCACGGCGCCACCGGCGACATCACCCTCAACGCCCAGCGCGACGCGGTGAAGAACGCCGTCATCCTCCGCATCACCGAGACGGGCTTCCGCTACCACCAGACGGTGGAGCCGCAGTGAGCGAGGCGGCGACGGCGCCGGCCGCGGGGGGAAGGCTCCCGTCCGAGCGGATCGTCCCCGCCCTCGTGGCCGCCCTCGCCCTCTGGCCCGCCGTCCAGGTGGCGCGCGGCGCGGTCGCCTCGCCGGTGGCCTTCGCGCGCAACGTCGTCGAGGGCGTCTCGCTCGGCGGCGTCTACGCGCTCATCGCGCTCGGGTACACCATGGTGTATGGCGTGCTGGGGCTCATCAACTTCGCGCACTCCGACGTGTTCATGGTCGGCGCGTACGTGGGGATCTTCGCCGCGTCGTGGTTCGGCGTCACGGCCACCTCGCACGGGGGCTCGTCGGTCGGCGTCGCGCTCGCGTGCTTCGCCGCCGCGATGGCCGCGAGCGCCACGCTCGGGATGACCATCGAGCGCCTCGCCTACCGCCCCGTCCGCCACGCGCCCAAGCTCACGCCGCTCGTCACCGCCATCGGCGTCTCGATGCTCCTGCAGAACGTCGCGATGCTGGTCTTCAGCTCGCGGCCGCGGGCGTTCCCCCCCGTGGTCCGCTCGGCGACGGTCGCGCTCGGGCCGGTGTCGGTGACCAACATCAAGCTCCTCAACCTCGGCGCCGCGCTCGCGCTGATGGTGGCGCTGACCTTCCTCGTGCAGAAGACCCGCGTCGGCAAGGCGATGCGCGCCATCTCCACCAACCTCGAGGCCGCCCGGCTGATGGGCGTCCCCACCGACCGGATCATCGCCGTCACCTTCGGCCTCGGCTCCGCGCTCGCGGGCGGCGGCGGGATTTTGTTCGGCCTCGACCAGCCCAAGATCGACCCCTTCACCGGCGTCCAGCCGGGGCTCAAGGCCTTCGTCGCCGCGGTGCTCGGCGGCATCGGCAACATCCCCGGCGCGATGATCGGCGGGCTCCTCATCGGCGTGGTCGAGCAGCTCTCGGCGGCCTACCTGTCGAGCTCGTTCGCACCCGCCATCGTGTTCGCGATCCTGGTGGTGGTGCTGCTCGTCCGGCCGCAAGGGCTCCTCGGGCGCGTCACCCGCGAGAAGGTGTGACCCGCCGCGCCGTCGCGCTCGCCGCACTCGTGGCGGGGTGTCAGCGCGCCTGCGGCGGAGGCAACGCGCCGCCCGAGCCCGTTCGAACCGATGCCGCGCGGGCCGAGCCCCCTCCCCCGCCCCTCACGCTCTCCGCGCGCTGCGTGGAGGAGATCGAACGCGCCCCCGTCGCCACCGCCCCGGGCTCGGGCGCGATCGACACGATCACCCCGACCTGCGCCGGGACGACGCTCGCGCTCTTCGTCGTGCGCGGCCACACGCTCTCGCGCCTCACGCGCCGCACCGCCGCGGGGCGCACGTTCGAAGCGCCGGAGCCCTGGGCCACCGGCGTCGATCGCCTCGGCCCGGTCGCGCCCGACGCGGTGCGGGGCCCCGTGGCGTGGCGCTCGCCGCTCGCCGGCGTCGAGCCCGACGAGCGCGACGACGTGTGGGCCGCGATGCTGATCGACGGAGACGGCGGGCCCTCCGTGCGTCGCGGCGACGCGCTCCTCCCGTCGGGCGTGGCGGGCGTCGGCGTGCCCGCGCCGATGGAGCGGACCGCCGCGGGTGTGAGCCTCCTCGCGACGGTGGCGCGGCCGGGGGAGGCGCCGTTCACCGCGCGCGTTCGGGTGACGCTCGGCGTCGACACGCCGGCCGAGCCCACCGACCTTCCCTCGGTGATGCCCGGCGAGCTCAAGGCCTGGGAGCCGTCCCGTGGCGTCGGTCTGGCGCGCGTGGAAGACGCGAGCGGCGCGTGGCTGGAGGCGACGTGGACGGCGGGCGGCGCGCGGGCACGACACCGCTTGGGCGCGCGTCACGCGCTGGTGGCGCCGCGCGGCGTGGCGGTGGGCGGGCGGTCGGCGTTCGTGGTGGGGGAGTTCGAACGCGGCGCATCGGACGGCGGCGCGTGCATGGTGATGGGCGAAGGGATGTGCGTGCGCCCGACGGGGCTCTACGCGCTGGTGGCGGGGGAGCCCGGCGCGGCCCTCGAGCGCGTGCCGATCGCGGACGTGGGCCTGCCCGACGCGGTGGCCTCGCGCAACGGCGAGCTGTGGGTGCTCTACCTCGCGCACGAGGAGGACGCCGCGGGCGCGCTGGCGCCGGCGCAGCGGGCCGCGCGGGTGGACGTCGCGCACCGCGCGGTGACGTCGCTCACGCTCACGCCGCCGCGGGGCTTCGGTGCGATCGACGGGCCCGCGCTGGTGGCGTGCGACGACGGGGTGTGGCTGGCGGCGGAGCTCGCCGCGGAGGGGGCGGAGGCACCGAGCGGGCGCGTCACGGCGCTGCCGCTGGAGTGCCTCGCCCGATAACTACGGCGCGAGGCGGGCGATGAAGCCGTCGTCGGTGCCACGCGCGCTGAGCGTGGTCGCGCCGAACGGAACCGCCGACGAGAACGTCCCGCCGACGAGGACGCCCCCGCCGACCCCGGCGACCGCGAGCACCTCGTCGTCGCCCGTGGCGCCGAAGCGGCGGGCGCGCCGGGTGGTCCCGTCGACATCGAGCAGCAGGAGGAAGCCGTCGAAGCTCGTCGGCGCGCTCAGCGGCATCCCGCCGAAGTCGCCCGTCCCCTCGAACCAGCCGCCGAGGTGGACGTTGCGCAGCGCGTCGACGTTCACCTCGACGCCGCCGTCCTCGCCCTCGCCGCCGAAGCGTCGGGCCACCCGCGGCGCGCCCGAAGACGCCGTCAGGACCACGAGGCTCGCGTCGGAGGTGCCGCCGAAGGTGTCGGCGTTGACGAGGGCCATCGCGTCGAGCGCCACGCGCGTGGAGTAGAAGCGCCCCGCGACGTACACGTCGCCCGACGCGTCCAGGGCGACGCCGAAGGCGAGGTCGTCGTCCGTGCCGCCCCACGCGCGCGTCCAGCGGACCGCGCCCGAGGCGTCGAAGGCCACCACCGCGGCGTCGGCGAGCCCGCTGGCGCGCAGCGTCGCCGTGCGCACCGCGGCCGTGCCGTAGAAGTTGAGCGCGAAGGCGCCGCTCCCGCTCGCGCCGACCGCGATGGAGCCCGAGCTGATGTCCGACGAGCCCGCGGCGGGCAGCACCCAGCGGTGCGTTCCGGCGCCCGTCAGCGCGAGCACGGCGGCCGCACCCGTGCCGCCCTCCACCGGGCCTCCGCCGAAGTCCACCGAGCCGCCGAACGTGACCGCCACGTACGCGTTGCCGGCCCCGTCGACCGCGACGCCCGTGCCCGCGCAGAGCGACGAGCTCCCGTACCGGCTGCCCCAGCGCAGCGCGCCGCCCGACGTGAAGCTGGAGACGAAGAGCGACGTCCCGCCCGAGCCCGCCACCGTGGTGCCGCCGCCAAGGTCGGCCGCGCCGGCGACCTGGCCGGTCACGAACACGTTGCCCGCGGCGTCGAGCGCGACACCCTCGGCGCTGTCCGATGATGTGCCCCCGACGCGACGCGCCCACCGCGGGGTTCCTGCCGAGTCGAAGGCCGCGACGAAGCCGTCCTCCCCCTGCGACGTGAGCGTCGCCCCCGCGAACGTGAACGACCCGGTGAAGGTCCCGACGACGTAGACGTCCCCGGAAGCTCCCGCCGCCACCGCGCGCACCGTCGCCGCGGAGCTCGCGCCGATCGCGCGCGCCCACTCGTCGCCGGGGCACGCGCCGCCCACGCACGACGCGCCCGCCGCGCAGGCCCGCCCGCACACGCCGCAGTGGGCGGCCGTGGCGCCGAGGTCGGTCTCGCAGCCATTGGCCGCGTTGCCGTCGCAGTCGCCGCGCCCGGCCGCGCAAGCAAAGCCGCACGCGCCCGCGCGGCACGCGCCCACCGCGCCCGCCGGCGCCGTGCAGACCGTCCCGCATGCGCCGCAGTTGCGCGCGTCGGTCGCCGTCGCGACGCACAGCCCCGCGCACTCCGTCGAGCCCGCGGGGCACCCGCAGCGCCCGGCGACGCACGACTGGTCGGCGCGGCACGCTGTGCTGCAGGCGCCGCAGTTCGCGGGGTCGGCCTGGGTGTCGACGCAGCGCCCGGCGCAGGACGTCCGGCCCGCCGCGCAGTCGCACGCGCCCCCGACGCACGACCTGCCAGACGGGCAGGCATTGCCGCAGCGACCGCAGTTGGCGGCGTCGCTCATGACGTCGACGCAGCGGCCACTGCAGAGCAGGACGCCCGAGGCCATGCACGCGCAGCGGCCGCCCGCGCACGCGCCGCCGGGGCAGAGCGGCGTCGCGCCCTCCTCGTCGACGCGCCCGTCGCAGTTGTTGTCGACGCCGTCGCAGCGCTCGGCCTCGCCCGGGCCGACGGTGGACCGACTGTCGTCGCAGTCGCCGCCCCCGCACGCCACCGGCGGCTCGCCGTCGAAGTCGTCGTCGAGGTAGTCGTAGAGGCACACGCCCGTCGTGTCGCAGAACGGGTCGAACTTGCACGGGTCGGACTCCGCGCAGTCGGAGTCGCGCGAGCACGCCCGGCCGGGCTGGCAGCCCGCGCGCGGGTCGCAGTTCTCGGTGTCGCCGCAGAGGGTGTAGTCGGGAACGCGCGAGCACACGCCGCCGCGGCAGGTGTCCACCGTGCAGCCGACGCCGTCGTCGCAGTCGGCGCTGGTGACGCACGTGCGGCCGCCGTCGGGCCGCGGCACGTCGGGCGCGACGTCGGGCGCGACGTCCATCCCGGCCTCGACGACGTCGGCCGCGTCGGGCCCGTCCGTCGCGTCCCCCGCGTCCCGCGCTGCGTCGGCGGCGCCGTCGCGCGCATCGGGACCGTCGGCGCGAACGTCGCGGGCCGCGTCGGCGCGGTCGGCGGGCGCGTCGAAGCCGGCGTCGTCCGCGTCGGTGGCGGCGTCGTCCGAATCGGCGGGGGCGTCCTTCTCGACGTCCGCCGCGACGTCCTCCGGGGGGAAGGACGCCGTCGGGTCCGAGCAGGCCGCGACCGCAAATGCCGCGACGAAGGCCGCGGGCCAGGGAAGTCTCCACCGCTTCATGCGCTCTCCTCGCCACCGCCCGCCGCGAGCGACGACAGGGCGCGAGTATCGGGTCGCTCCGCCCGGGTCCGCAAGGGACGCGGACGCCGCGGAGGCGCTTTCAACGATGGGGAGAGAGAGCAGGGAGGGAGCGCGGGCGGCGCGCTACTTCAGGTCGAGCGCGGCGACGCCGGGGAGGAACTTCCCCTCGAACATCTCGAGTGACGCGCCACCGCCCGTGGAGACGTGCGTGACCCTGGTGTCGTAGCCGAACTGCTTGACCGCCGCCGCGCTGTCGCCGCCGCCGACGATGGTGACCGCGCCCTTCGCGGTGATGTCCGCGAAAACCTTCGCCACCGCCTCGGTGCCGGCGTCGAAGCCCTTCATCTCGAAGACGCCCATCGGGCCGTTCCAGAAGGCCGTCTTCGCGTTGGCGAGCTTCTCGGTGAAGAGCTTGCGGGTGGCCGGGCCGATGTCGACGCCCATCCAGCCGTCCTCGAGCGTCTCCACCACGCGGGTCGGCGCGCCGGCTTCGAACTTCTGCACCGCGACGTGATCCACCGGCAGCACGATCGTCTTCTTCAGGGCCTTCGCGATGTCGAGAATCTCCTGGGCCATCTTGAGCACGGGCTTCTCGACGCCCTTCTTGTCGACCACCACCGACTCGTACTTCGAGCTGCCGACCGGGAGGCCCGCGGCCTTCATGAAGGTGTAGGCCATCGCGCCGCCCACCAGCACCTCGTCGACGAGGTGGAGGAGGTTCTTCACCACGAAGACCTTGTCGCTCACCTTGGCGCCGCCGAGCACCGCGACGAAGGGGCGCGCGGGGCGCTTGAGCGCGCCGTGGATCACCTCGACCTCCTTCTTCACGAGGTCGCCGGCGACGCCGCCGCCGAGGGCCTTCGGCACGCCCGTCATCGACGCCGCGTCGCGGTGCGAGGTGCCGAACGCGTCGTTGACGTACACGTCGGCGAGCGAGGCGAGCTTGCGCGCGAAGCCCTCGTCGTTGGCCGCCTCGCCGGGGTGGAAGCGGAGGTTCTCGAGCAGCGCGACCTCGCCGTCCTTGAGGGCCGCCACCGCCGCCTGCGCCCCCTCGCCCACCGCGTCGGCGACGAAGGCCACCGGCTTGTCGAGCAGCTTCGAGAGCCGCTCGGCCGCGGGCTTGAGCGAGAACTCCGCCTCGTAGCCCTTCTCCGCCGGCCGCCCGAGGTGCGACGCGAGCACGAGCCGACCGCCCTTCGCGAGCACCTTGCGGATGGTGGGGAGCGCCGACGCGATGCGGAAGTCGTCGGTGATGGCGCCCTTCTCCATCGGGACGTTGAAGTCCACCCGCATGAAGACGCGCTTGCCCTTGAGGTCGACGTCGTCGACGCCCTTGAGCGCGATGGCGTCGCCGCGGTCGAGGCCCTTCTCGGCCATCAGCCGCGCGAGGTCGACGACGCGGACGGAGTAGCCCCACTCGTTGTCGTACCAGGACACCACCTTGAAGAAGCGCTTCTCGCCCTTGAGGTTGTTCTCCAGCGTGGCCTTGCCGTCGTAGATCGACGAGCGGTCGTCGTGGATGAAGTCCGTCGAGACCAGCTCCTCGCGGGTCACGCCGAGCACGCCCTTGAGGTACGTCTCCGACGCCCGGCGCATCGCGGCGTCGATCTCCTCGATCGAGGTGTCGCGCGCCGCGCGGAAGGTCAGGTCGATCACCGACACGTCCGCCACCGGCACGCGGAACGACATCCCCGTCAGCTTGCCCTTCGTCGCCGGGAGCACCTCGCCGACGGCCTTGGCCGCGCCCGTCGACGAAGGGATGATGTTGATCGCCGCCGCGCGCCCGCCGCGCCAGTCCTTCTTCGAGGGGCCGTCGACCGTCTTCTGCGTCGCGGTGTAGGCGTGGATGGTGGTCATCAGGCCGGTCTCGATCCCGATGCCCTCCTTGAGGATCACGTGGACCACCGGCGCGAGGCAGTTGGTGGTGCACGACGCGTTGGACACGATGTGGTGCTTCGCGGGGTCGTACTCGTCGTGGTTGACGCCCATCACGATGGTCTTCACGTCGACGCCCTTGCCCGGCGCCGAGATGATCACCTTCTTCGCGCCCGCCGTGAGGTGGCCGCGCGCGGCGTCGGCCTCGGTGAAGAGGCCCGTCGACTCGATCACGATCCCGACGTTCATCTCGCGCCAGGGGAGGAGCGAGAGGTCGCGGGCGGCGGGCAGGCAGCGGATCTTGAACCCGTTGACCACCAGCACGTCGTTCTCCTTCGCGGCGGGCGAGCTCTTCTCGGTGCTGATCTCGCCCTGGAAGCGGCCGTGCACGGAGTCGTACTTGAGCTGGTAGGCGAAGTAGTCCGCCTCGGTCGACACGTCGACGACGGCGACGACGGTGAGCTCCTTGCCGAAGATGCCCTTCTCGACCAGGGCGCTGATGACCTGCCGGCCGATGCGCCCGAACCCGTTGATCGCGATGTTGGTCGTGCTCATGGGGCGTTGTGCTACCGGAACTCGGTGCCGCCCCGCAACCGTCAGTTTTGCGCGCGCCGACGCCGCGTGCGCGCGGCCGCGACGAGCCCGAGCGCGCCGAGCCCGGCGACGTAGAGCTCGCCCGGCGGCGCCCTCCCCCCCGCGGAGCACCCGTCGAATTCCGTGTGGGGGTTGGCGCAGGGGTCGTTGCGAAGCGTGCCGTAGTTGTAGGTGCGGCCGCGGGCGGGGCGGTCGCTCGCGGCGAGCTGGAGGTCGCGGTCGAGGGCGGCGCCGCCGAGGTCGGCGCGGAGCCTGCTGACGACGGCGCGCCCGCCGAAGGGCTGGAAGGCGAGGTCGACGTCGGGGGTGCCCGTGCGCATGCCGCCGTCAGGGAAGCACTCCGGCGGGGGGTTGGTGCCGAAGCCCCCCGAGCAGCGGATCGAGCGGGCGCCCGACACCTCGCCCGCGGAGACGGAGGCCGCGCTCTCGGTGAGCCACACGCGGTTCTGGTTGGCGCGGTTGATCCGGTTGAAGGCGGCGATGAAGTCCGCCGCGGCGTCGGTGGAGGGGTTGTCGTAGTCGAACACGAGGTCGGCGTCGCGCACCTCGCCGTTGGGGAAGTTCATGGCGTCGATGCGCGACTCGGCGATGACGGTGAGCACGAGGCCCACCTTGTCGGCGATGCCCGCGCCGATCATCCGAAGCGGGAGCAGCGGGACGTAGCCGGGCATCACGATGCGGAGCGGCTGCATCTGCGTCACCTCCGCCCCCGGCCGCAGGCGCACGGCCACGAAGTCCATCCGCTGCGCGACGTAGAAGTCGACGATCGGCGCGGTCGCGGGCGGCACGACGTAGCCGTTGGCCTGGAGCCAGTTGCGGAGGGCCATCGGGTCGGAGCCGCCGAGGACGGTCACCTGGTACGGGCCCACCACGGAGGTGTTGTAGACGTTGACCGACGGGAGGCCGCCGAAGCCCCCCGCGAGCGTGGGGGCGGAGTCCCTCGCGCCGAAGGCGCACCCGCCGCCCCCACCGCTCTGGCACCGGAAGGCCGACGGCGCGGGGTTGACCTGCGGCGCGGAGACGTCGTCCATCGCGGTGAGGAAGACGTTCTCCGCCTCCTCCACGATCACGCCGGGGCCGTTGCGCAGCGGGAAGATCCACGAGAACTCCTCCGGTCGCCCCGAGTAGCGGAACTGGTCCCACAGCACCGTCCGATCGCGCGAGAGCGACAGCACCATCCGGTGGTCGGTGACCACCTGCACCGTGGTCGGCCCGTGGAAGCATCCGCCGCAGGCCGCGGCGTCGAGGGGGGCCGCGAGCGAGGCGGCGAGCGCAAGCAATGGGATCCAGCGCGAGGGCTTCATGCCACGCATTGTGCACCCGCCCGGGCGCTCAACGGAAGCGCCCACCGCCGCGAGAAATCACCGGGCGAGGCGCGGCTGCACCCAGTTCGCATCGAGCCACTCGACCGACGAGGGCGCCGCGCGCAGGGCCGCGTCGACCGCGCGGACCCGCGGGTCGGGCGCGAGCGCGGAGGCCGCGTAGGCCCGCGCGTAGAGGATCCAGTTGGAGACCTCGTAGTGGTGCAGGAGCGCGTGGAAGCGGTGCGACGCGAAGGGGGCGAGTCGCGCCACCGCGTCGTCGACGTCGCGCGCCTGGACGAGCGAGCTGGACACGTCGAAGAGCAGCGCGCGGAGGTCTTCGAAGGCCCGGTCGGGGTCGTCGCCGACGGAGGCGAAGAGGGCCTCGGCGTCGGCCTCGGAGAGCCCGGCGTCGAGGGCCGCGTCGGTCATCGCGGGCACCTGCGTCGCGAGGAAGTCGGACTCGGGCGCGTTGGGGAGGAGGCGCCCCACGAGGTAGAGGTCGAAGGCGCTCGCGATGGCCTCCCCGAGGAAGAGGGCGTCGGCGCTCATCGGGCCATCGGCAAGGGATTTGCGCGCGAGGTGGTGCCACGCCGCGTGGCAGAGGACGTCGGCGGGGACGTGGTCGTCGGTGAGCACGTCGGAGGGCTCGGCCGCGCTCCAGAAGGTGAGGTTGAGGAAGAGCGCGCGCCCCCACGGGAGGACGGCGCCCTTCGCCGGGACGCGGAAGGGCGCGCGGTCGTCGGTGAGGATCTGCCGGAGGTCGCGGAAGAGCCCGACGTGGCGGAAATCGCGCTCGTCTTCGAGCTTCAACTGCGCGGCGGTGACGGTGCGGAGAGACATCGCGCGGAGCATAGCCGCAACCCCCGCCGGCGCGGCTGGACTTCGCCGCGGCCGCGTTAGCATCGCGCGCGATGGAGCCCCCGCCGATCACCCGCCGCCAGCGCTGGGCCTTCGCGCTCGCCGCCACCTTCACCATGACCATCAGCTACGTCGACCGGCAGACGCTCGCGGTGCTCGCCCCGCGCGTCACCGCCGACCTCGGCATCGGCGAGGTCCGCTTCGGGCTCCTGCTCTCGGCCTTCTCCGTCGCCTACCTCGTCGGCGCGCCGCTCGCGGGCGTCTGGATCGGCCGCGTCGGCGCGCGCCGCGGGCTCCTCCTCGCTGTGCTCGTCTGGACGGCGGTGGCCGCGCTCCACACCGTCGTGCCGGGCTTCGCCGCGCTCTTCGCGCTCCGCGTCGCGCTCGGGTTCGCCGAGTCGCCCTCCTTCCCCGGCGCCGCGCAGACCGTCTCCCGCGCCCTCCTCCCCGAGGACCGCGCCCGCGGCCTCGGCGTCCTCTTCACCGGGAGCTCCATCGGCGCGATGGTCGCTCCGCCACTCGCGACGGCAATCCTGGCTGCGGCCTCGTGGCGCATGGCCTTCCTCGGCACCGCCATCGCGGGCCTCGTCTGGGTGCCCGTGTGGCTCGCGATCACCTGGACGCCGCGGGGCCGCGCGCTGCTCGACCCGGCCCCCGACCCGCAGGGCCACGCCCGCTTCGAAGGGGCCGCCGAGCTCCTGCGCAACCCGGCCCTCTGGCGCGCGCTCGTGCTGGTGGTGGCGTCGGCGCCGGCGATCTCGTTCGTCCTCCTGTGGTCGTCGAAATTCCTGGTGCGGCAGTACGGGCTCTCGCCCGTCTCGGTGGGCCGCTACCTGTGGATCCCGCCGCTCTGCTACGACCTCGGCTCCGTCGTCTTCGGTGACCTCTCCAGCCGTCGGGCGCGGCGCAACCGCTTCGACGGCTCGCCCGACCGCGGGCTCGTCGCCCTCGCCGCCTGCCTGACCACGTGCATCGCGCTGATGCCGCGGATGGCCACGCCCGGGGCCGCGATGGCGGTGGCCTCTGTGGGCCTCGCGGGCGGGGCCGGGCTCTACGCGCTGCTCACCAACGACCTCTTCGCGCGCGTCGCCCCGTCGCACGTGGCCACCGGCGGCGGGCTCTGCGCGATGGCCCAGTCGCTCGCGATCATCGTGGCGATGCCGCTGGTGGGCGCGTCGGTGCAGGCCCACGGCGGGTACGGCCCCGCGGCCCTCACGCTCGGGCTCTGGGCGCTGCCGGGCGCGCTCGCGTGGGTGCTCTGGCGCCCGCCCGCGCCGCACGGCGCACCGGCGCCCGCCGGCGCGTGAAGTTCCGTTCCCCCTCGTTGGACGGAGGCGTTCGGGTGTAGCATCGGTGCGCCGCGCGGCCCCCTTCGCTGCCCACCGCCGCGCGCGCCCATAGGAGCTGCGGATGAGCGACGGCATGAGCCTCCCCGAAGTCGAGTTCGACCTGACGGTCGTGGACGGAGGCGACGACGCCGGGTGGCGCCCGGTTCACGTCCACCAGAGCGAGCACCTGTCGCGCCCCTACGAGTGCTCGGTGGTGCTCGCGACCACGCAGCACGACGCCGACGTCGACGCCCTCTTCGAGAAGAACGTCGGCCTCGAGATCATCCGCGCGTCGCTCACCCGCGGCGTCCGCGGCTGGGTGAAGCGCGTCGAGGACCTCGGCACCACGGGCTCCTACCGCTTCGCGCGCGTCGTGATCGCCCCGCAGCTCTGGAAGCTCTCGCACCGCGTCAACTCCCGCATCTGGCAGCAGGTGAACATCATCACCGTCGTCCGCGAGGTGCTGCGCGACGCGGGGCTCTACCAGGGCGCCGGCGGCCTCGTGGTGGGGAGCGGCCTCGACCAGCTCCCCAACCGCGAGTACTGCGTGCAGTACCGCGAGACCGACCTCGACTTCGTGCAGCGGCTTCTCCAGGAGGAGGGCGTCACGTACTACTTCCGCCACGAGGGGGCGCAGGAGACGCTGGTGCTGGCCGAGGACGGGCACGCCTGGCAGGCCGCGCCGACGCTCGACGGCGGGGCCGTTCAGGCGATGGACGCGGGCCTCTCGACGGCGTCGGCGGAGACGGTCCAGTGGTTCGACTGGCACCGGCGCTCGCACACGACGGGCGTGGTGCTGCGCGACTTCGACTTCACGCACCCGCGCTCCTTCCTCGACTTCACGGCGAAGGCGCCGGGCGACGGCGGCGCGCGGCCCGTCTACGACTACCCGGCCCGCTTCAACCTCGGCGAGTACCACGAGGGCGGCCACGCCTACGGGCCCCACCACGGCGCGCGGGCGGCGCGGGTGCGCAACGAGGAGCTGCGCTTCGACGAGCGGGCGGGCCACGGCCGGAGCAACGTGACGGGCTTCATGCCCGGCCTCCGCGTCGACCTCGAGGGTCACCTCCGCGCGGGGACGGACGGCGCGTGGGTGCTCCTCGGCGTCGAGCACGAGGGCATCGCGTGGGGCGACATCCCCGACGAGACCCGGACGAGCGAGCACATGCGCGCGATCCTCAAGGCCGCCGGCGCCCACCACGTCGCCGAGTCGAGCGCCTCGGAGGACCGCTACGAGGCCCGCTACGGCAACCGCTTCGCCTGCGTGCCCGGGAGCGTGCAGGTCCGCCCGGCGCGCGCGACGCCGCGACCGCTGGTGCACGGGCCCCAGACCGCGACGGTGATGGCCGAGCCCGGGAGCGACGACGAGATCTGCGTCGACTTCCACGGGCGCATCCTCGTGCGGTTCCACTGGGAGCGGCCCGAGCTGCGGCCCGCGTCGCAGCGCGGGAAGAACGCCTCGTGCTGGATCCGCGTCGCGCAGACGTGGGCCGGCGCGCAGTGGGGGACGATGTTCATCCCGCGCGTGGGGATGGAGGTGGTGGTGACCTTCCTGGAGGGCGACCCCGACCGGCCGCTCGTCACGGGCTGCGTCTACAACGGCGTCAACCACGTCCCGTACGACCTCCCCGAGCAGAAGACCAAGAGCACGATCAAGACGAGCACCTCGCCCGGCGGCGACGGCTTCAACGAGCTCCGCTTCGAAGACCTCAAAGACCGCGAGCAGATCTTCATCCACGCCCAGCGCGACATGGACCGGGTGGTGCGCCGCAACGACACGCTTGTGGTGGGCAACGACCGCCAGAAGACCATCCAGGGCAACGAGCGGATCACGGTGGTGAAGGACCGCACCTCCGAGGTGCAGGGCGACGAGCGCTTCCTCGTCCAGGGCGACCGCAACGAGCGCGTCAACGGGGGCAAAGGGTACGCGCTCAACGTGGTGAGCCACCTCTCGATCAACGCGGACAAGAGCCTGAAGCTCACCGTCGGCGGCAGCTCGATCGAGATGCTCCCCGACAAGATCACGGTGGCCTCGAAGACCGTCCACGTGCTCGGCAAGAGCCTCGTGAACATCAACGGCGGCCTCGTGAAGATCAACTGCGGCGACGACCCGGGCGGCGCCAAGGCCGACAAGGGCGACGTCGAGGCCGCGAAGCCGCTGGAGCTGGTGGGCGAGAAGGGCGACCTGCTCTCGCGCATCAAGGACATGCTCGACCCGGCGAAGCTCGAGGAGCAGATGGCCCGCGGGCTCGACCGGCTGCTCACGAGCGCCAACGTGCCCGAGCGGATCCGCGAGCGCCTCGGCGGCGTCGCGCGCAGCGCCTTCGGCGAGGTCGTCGCGGCCGTGAAGGAAGGGCGCCGCCCCAACTTCAAGAAGATCAAGGGCCTCGAGGAGCTGATCACCACCACGGTGGAGGCCGGCGTCGGCGCGGTCTTCAAGAAGATCGAGAACGCCCCGGCGGTGAAGAACAGCAAGTTCCTCTCCGGGCTGGTGAAGGAGGCGAAGGGGGTGAGCACCACCGCGGCGACGTGGGGCGTGCTCCACGCCGCGGGCCTCAACGAGGGCCTCGCGAAGGACCCGTTCTGGTCCGTGATCCGCAACCGCCACGGCGAGTCGGTGAAGACCTTCCTCCGCGAGAACGGCATGGGCGCGGCTTCGCAGGTGGTCAACGGCTTCGTCGACCGCCTCGGCAACATCCCCCTGCTCGAGAAGAACCCCAAGCTCCGCGAGAAGATCGTCGGCTTCCTCAACAAGGCCGCCGAGCGCGGCGTCCACCAGGGCGTCGACCGCGTCCTCGGCCTCCTCCCCACCGGCTCGTAAGCCCTACAACCCCACGGCCCGCGCGAGCTCCTCGGCGGCGGCTTCGAACGCGTCCTGCGCCGTCGCCACGCGGTCGGCGGCGTCGTCCGCGCGGGGCCCGTGCGCCGCCCGTTCGCCGCGCGCCTCGGCCTCCACCGCGGCCATCCGCGCCCGCAGCGCCTGCATCTGGAAGGCGAGGTCGGCCGCCTCGGACTCGAGCTCGCCGAGCTCGACCGTCGCCGACTCCGCTTCGAAGAGGTGCCCCGCGCCGTCGCGGCGGGCGCGGGCCTGCTCGATGCGGGCCCGCAGCGCGCTGGCGTCGCGCGCGAGCACGTCGAGGGCGCCGCCGATGCGCGTGAGCGTCGATCGGTGGCGCGCGTCCGCCGCGTCGAGCGCCTGGGCCACGCCGCTCCCCTCGTCGACCGACTGAACCAGCGCCTCCAGCGTCTGCCGGAGCGCCGCGTGGAGCGAGGCGACCGCGGGCGGCGGCGCGTCGCCGAAGCGCTCGCGGGTGACCGCGTCGAGGGCCGCGGCCCGCGCGCGGAAGGGGTCGGCCGGCGAGCTTGCGAACGACGGGACCTCCCCCGGCGCCGCGGGCAGCGACGGGCGCGCGGCGAGGAGCGCGGCGATCAGCGCGTGCGCGTCGGGGAAGCGTGCGCCGGGCACCTTCTCCAGCAGGCGGTCGACGACGGCGGCGAGCGGGGATGGCGCCTGCGGGGCGACGTCGCCGAGGCGCGGGGGCTTCTCGAAGGCGTGCGCCACCAGCAGCTTCGCGCCCGACCCGAGGAACGGCAGCCGCCCCGCGAGCGCTTCGAAGAGCACCACGCCGAGCGCGTAGAGGTCGGTCGCGGGCCCCACCTCGCCGCCGATCGCCTGCTCGGGCGACATGTACTCCGGCGTGCCGAGCACCGCGCCCGTCTCGGTGAGCCGCGCCGCGCCGAGCACGCGCGCGATGCCGAAGTCGAGCACCTTCACCCGCCGGCCGTGGGGCGTCTCGCAGAGGAAGATGTTGCCCGGCTTGATGTCGCGGTGCACGACGTCGAGCTCGTGCGCGCGGGCGAGCGCCGAGGCCACCGGCAGCGCGACGTCGAGCGCCTCCGCGGGCGCGAGGGGCCCCCGCTCGAGGCGGGCGGCGAGCGTCTCGCCCTCCAGGAGCTCCATCACGAGGTACACCGCGCCGCCCTCGTCGCCGAAGTCGGTGATGTCGACGATGCTCTCGTGCTTGAGGAGGTTGGTGGTCTGCGCCTCGCGCAGCAGGCGCTCGCGCCAGACGGCGTCGCGGGTGGCGCCGCCCGTCATCAGCTTCACCGCGACGTCGCGGCCGACGAGCACGTGGCGCGCGCGGAAGACCGCGCCCATGCCGCCGGCGCCGATCTCGGAGAGGATGCGGTAGCGCCGCCCGAGCACGCGGCCGATCAGCGGGTCGGGGCGCGCCTCGAGGGCCGCGCCGTCGTTGGGGCACTGGTTCGTGGCGTCGCGAAACCACGCGCCGCATTGGGGACAGGCCCGGACTGGCATCGTGGCCGCGATGGGACGCGCCCCCGCGGCCCCCGTCAAGTCGACGGCGAAAGCGACGCGCTCAGGCGGCCCGCTGCGCGCCGGGCATGTCCGGGATCACCGGACCGCGAGGCGTCGGCGCGGGGCCGTCGGAGGGGACGCCGCCGTCCGCGGGCGCGCCGCCGTCGGCCGGGCCGTCGCCCTCGTGGTCGTGCGCGGGCGGGGCGGCCGGCGCCGGTGGCTCCGCCGCGCCCCCGCGGCCGCGGAGGATGTAGGGCCGCGCGTCGTTGCAGAAGTTGACCGAGCGGCGGAAGTTCCAGTGCACGTAGACGTGGCCGTCGCCGGAGAGGATGGTCTCGGGCGGCGCGGGGAAGGGCCCGGACGCGCGCACCGAGTCGATCGCGCCGACGTCGAACACCAGCGCCCCGCTCGGCCGCGCGACCGCCATCCGGTGGATGGTGCCGTCGCGGTTGATCACGATCTCGAGCTCGGTGTGGAGCGACGGGTCCTGCAGCGGCGAGTCGGCCGGCATCGACATCACGCGCCCGATGAAGCCCTCGGCGAAGCGCTCGTGGATGCGGTCGTGGAGCTGGACGATGTACGCCGCGAAGGGCGACGCGCGCGTGCGGAGCGCGGTGGTCTCGCCGGGGCGGACCGAGACGGGCGTGTCGATCGCGGCCACCGCGGCGCGCCAGTTGGACGCGTAGTCCCCGCGCGCGTCGGCGCGCCTGCGCTCGTCCTCGCGGCGCCAGCGGTCGAGCGCCTCGGGGCCGTAGACGGCGTCGAGCGTCTGGAGCGACGGCGTCAGCGCCGCGAGCGCGCGGGCCGCGCCGAGGCCCTCGATGCCCACACGGCGCGTGGGCGCGTTGCCCGTGCCCCCGGTGCCGCGGAGGAGCGCTGCGCCCCCCTGGCCGCGCTCACCGAGGTCGCCGCGCGCGCCGCCCGTGCCGCCTGCCCCCCCCTGCCCCGCCTCGCCGAGCGTCGCGCCCGCGCCGTTGGGCCCGCCCGTGCCTGGCGTGACGTCGGCGCTCCCCTGCACGCGCTCGGTGGCGCCGGCCGCCGCGAGGGCACCCGGCGCGCCCGCGGCCCCCGGCGCGCGACCGTCACCCGGAGCACCCGACGCGCCGCGCTGTCCGCGGATGGAGCCCGCCTCTCGCGCAGCCTGGGTGGGCCCCGAGGGCGGCGGGGTGGCCGCGGTGGCGGCGCGCTCGGGCGAGCGGGGCGTCTCGGCGCGCGGCGGGCGCGGCGACGGGCGGGAGGGCGGCGCCTCGCGCGGGCGCCCGGGGGAGTTGACCGCCTCGCGGCCCTCGATGCGCCGGTCGGCGGAGCGCTCCTCGGAGCGGCGGATGGTCTCCTCGGCGGGGTTGTTGTCGACCTGGGCGAGCATGCCGTCGGCCGCCGCCTGGTTGTTTCCGTTGGCCTGGTTGGCCCACTGCTGCTGGCGATCGGGCGCGGGGGGCACCACCACGCGGGCGACGGGCGTCGGGGGCGCGGCCGGGCGCGGGGGCGGCGGCGGGGGCGGCTCGCGGCGCGCGAGGGCGTCGGCTTCGTCAGGCGTCGCGCGCTCGGTGGCGGGGCGCTCGCGCGCGTCGGGCGGGCTGCGGGCAGACGAGGGGACGGGCGCGGGCGCCTCCTGCGGCGCGGCGGCGGGGTCGGGGCGGACGAGGTCGGCGGGTTCGAACTCGAGCTCGATGGGCGACGAGCCCGCGGCGACGCGGGGCGGGGGCGCCGACCGGACGATGCGCTCCGCGATCTCGCGGACGCCGCCGAGGGTGCCGGAGTGGATCACCGCGGAGATCCCCAGCCACACGAGCAGGGGGATGTGACGGCGCTCGCGCGGCATCGCGGAGTGCTCTAACACCCGCCGGGATCGCCGGCAATCCGCGCGCGCTGGCCCTACGCCCGCGTTTCGCCGGGGAGCGCCGCCCACCGCGCCCGCCAGCCCTCGGGCAGCCGCACGACGAACTCCGCCCGCAGCCCCGCCAGCGCCTCGTCGAAAACCGCGCGCCGCGCCTCGCGCGGGGTCGTCGCGCGCAGGGCCGCGAGGTAGCGGGTGAAGTCCGCGAAGTCCGCGCCCATCCCCGCGGCGACCGCGTCGCGGAGCCGCCCGAGGAGCCCCGGCGCCGAGCCCCCCGAGCTGAACGCGACGGTGACCGCGCCCGCGTCGGCGACGGCGGCGTGGGCGTAGTTCGAATGGGCGGGCTGGTCGACGCAGCACGCGAGGAGCCCGTGGCGCGCAGCCCCCTCGGCCACCCACGCGGCGAGGGCCTCGTCGCGCGGCGTGGAGACGACGACGAAGGGGCGGGCGGCGAGGTCGGCCTCGACGGGCGCGCGGGCCTCCCAGCGCACGCCCTCCGCGCGCGCCCACGCTTCGAACGCGGGCTCGAGCGAGGGCCACACCACCGACACGCGCGCGCCGCAGGCCCGGAGGCGACGCGCGCGGTTGAAGGCGTCCGCGTCGCCGCCGATCACCAGCGCGTCGCGGCCGGCGACGGAGAGGGCGACGAGGAAGGCGGGGCCCGCGGGGGCGGCGGTCACGTGCAGTTGAAGCTGGCGTTGACGGCGCGCACCATGCCGCTGTTGAGCTCGTTGCAGGCCGACCCGTTGAAGCGGATCACGCGGTTGGTGGCGTCGGTGAACGTCCACCCGTTGGCGGCGTCGCGCGGCACCGTGCGCCCGTCGAACTGGACGGTGACGAGGTCGGGCCGCGTCGGCGCGGAGGAGAGCCCGTAGGTGCAGCTCGTCGTGGCCGCGGTGATCGCCCGCAGCGCCGCCTCGAGCGTCGAGGTCGAGCTCGCCTCGTAGAACTGGACCACCCCCGGCCGCGCGCGCCCGCCGGCCTGCGCCATCGCGTTGAGCGAGGCGTAGAGCGTGAGGTCGCCGCCGGGGATGCCGAGCACGAAGGTGTCGGCGTTGAGCGTCGAGCGGATGCGCGCGATCTGCGAGACCACCTGCGCGACGGTGCTCCCGCAGTTGGGCGCGCCGTCGGTGGCGAGCACCACGAAGCGGCGCCGCGGCGACGGGTTGGTGCGGAGGTAGAGCTCGGCGGTCTGGAGCGCGCCGAGCGTCGGCGTGAGCGCGGTGGTCGGCGGCGAGCGGGCGGCGAGGTACGACGCGATCACCGACGCCGAGGGCTGCACGACGGGCACGTGGGGCGACGCGCGGACGCCGCACATGTCGGGCTCGGGGTAGATGATGAGCCCCATGTAGAGCGACGTGTCGAGCGCGGGGAGCACCGCGCGCACCGCGGAGACGAGGGCGTTCCACCGGGTGGTGCCGTCGGGGGTGCGGGAGGTCATCGAGCCCGAGCGGTCGACGACGAAGAGCACGTCCGCGGGCGTGGTCGAGAGCGTGAAGCGCTGGCCGCCCGTCATGCAGGGCCGGCACTCGAGCGCGCCGGTGCACCGCGCGTCGGTGCAGTCGAGGCGCCCGTTGCAGTCGTTGTCGACGCGGTCGCCGCAGTCCTCCGACGACGGCAGCGTCTGCATCTCGCAGCCGCCCCAGGTCGACCCGATGGTGGGGTTGGCGATGCACCGCTGCGTCCCCATCCGGCACGCGCCGACGCCCGCGGTGCCCGCCGGGCCCTCGTAGCAGGGCCGCGAGTCGCCGGGGCGGCACTGGCACTCCTCGTCGTTGCGCCCATCGCAGTCGTTGTCGAGGCCGTCGCACATGTCCGGGCTCGGCAGCACCTCGCCCGTGCACGGCCCCCACGCGGCCTGGCCGCCGACGCCCGTCACGCAGGTCTGCATCCCGTCGCGGCAGAGCCCCACCGCGCGCGTCGCGGGCGGGCCGCCGTAGCACCCGCGGGTGTCGCCGAGGCGGCAGATGCAGCCCTCGTCGATCTCGCCGTCGCAGTCGTTGTCCTGCATGTCGCAGGTCTCGAGCGCGGGCATCCCCGACCCCGCGCACGCCGACCAGTTGCCGAACTCGCCCGTCCCCTCGCACGTCTGCATCCCGCGCGCGCAGGGCCCGCGGCCCGCGAACGCCGGGTTGCCCGCGAAGCACGGCTGCGTCGACATCGGGATGCACGGGCACTCCTCGTCGACCACGCCGTCGAGGTCGTTGTCGAGGCCGTCGTCGCAGCGCTCCGCGGTCGCCGGCGCGGGCCCCACGCCGCCGCCGTCGCCGCCGCCCGACGTGCCCCCGTCGCCGCCGCCCGAGGTGCCCCCGTCGCCGCCGCCCGACGTGCTCCCGTCGATGCCCGACGAGCCCCCGTCGTTGCCGCCGCCGATCGGGACGGTCGGTCGGTCGCGCGTGGGCACGATGCCCGCGTCGCCCTTCGGGTCTTCGAGCACCACGCCCTGCTCCACCGAGCACGCGCCCGCGGAGAGCGAGAGCAGGAGAACCATCCAGAGGTCACGTCCGGGCTTCTTCATCGCGTCCTCGCGGGGCTATGGCGCGCGCCAACCTTCGCTGACGCTCTCACGAAATGTGCCGCGTTGGACAGCCCCGACCGATCGGTAAATCACGTCGGTTTCGGTGGGGGCGCGCTGACCAGTGGGGCCCGAGCGACCACCGGGGCGCCCTGGACAACGGTCTCCCCGCGGGCACACCATCGCGCTCGATGCGCCGTCGTCTCCCCGCGTGTGCCGTGGCTTTCGCCGCCGTGACGGCGACAGGGGCGGCGCGCGCGCAGGCGTGGCCGGTGCCCGACCCGTGGTTCACCACCCCGACGCCGCCGGGGCCCGACGCGATGGAGGCGAGCGCCGACCCGCGCGCCGCCGTCCTCGCCCGCGCGGAGGCCGCCCTCGGGTCGCGCCAGGGATCGTCTGTGGTGGCGCTCCTCACCGCGGAGCTGCGCCGGGCCCGCCTCGCGCGCGGCGGCTACGACGCGGTGGCGGTGCTCCTTCGGGTCGCGCGCGGCGAGCTGCCGGCGACGCCTGCGCGCACAGCGACCAACGCACCCGCGGGCCTGCCCCCGCCGCCCCCCTCCGACCGCGAGGCGACCGAGCGGTCAATCGACGGCGCGGTGGAGCTCCTGGTCCGCGGCGACCACCGCTCGGCCGCGGCGTGGCTCGACTCCGCGCTCTCGGCGCGGCCCGGCGTGCCCGACGACCACGCGCTCCGCTCGCTCCGACGCGTCGCCGCGCGCCTCGCCGACGGTTCCAACGCCGACCCCGCGCCCGCCGCCGCGCGGGGCGGGCGCCCCGACGGGACGATCGACGCGGCGGAGGCCGTGACCCTCATCGGCCTCGGCGGCACGTACGGGCTCACGCTCGGCGTGTGGTCCGCGGTGGCCATCGAGCAGGCGCGCGGCGACTCGGGGGTGGTGCAGATCCTCGTCCCGATGGCGGGCGTGGCCGCGGGGATGGTGACCGCGGGCGTGCTCGACGGCGAGCGGGTGGTGCGACGCGGCCGGGCCTACGCCGCCAACGCGGGCTTCTACCTCGGCCTCCTCGGCGCCTTCGGGGTCGACCTCCTCGCCGACTCGCCGCTGCGCGACGCGACGCCCTTCGAACGCGCGTCGGCCTACCTCGGCGCGGCCACCGTCGGCATCGGCGCGGGCATCGGCGTCGCGCACGCGTCCGACGCGCTCCCGGGCTCGGCGGCCTTCACGCTCTCGGGCGGCGTGTGGGGCGCGCTCGTCGGGGCCTCGTTCGACCGGGGCTTCCGCAACGGGGCGGGGGCCGAGACGCCGGGCGCGGGGCTGCTCGCGGGCGGCGCGGCGGGCGCGGTGGCGGCGATGGTGACGTCGCGCTGGCTCCGTCCGACGCCGGCCCAGACGCGCTGGCTCGACCTCGGCGCGCTGGTGGGCTTCCTCGCGGGCTTCCTCGTGGCGGCGAAGGCCGACGAGCCGCAGGTCACCGCGCTCGCCTCGGGGCTCGGCTGCGTCGCGGGCGGCGCGCTCGGGTACGTGCTCGGCGCGCCCTCCACGCCCACACCCTCGGGCGGAACGGGCCCGGTGCGCGCGTCGCTGCGGCCGACGCCGACCTTCCAGGCGGTGCCGGGCGGCGGGGTGTTCGGGGTCTCGCTGTAGCGGCTACGCGCGGTCGACGCGGGCCACCACGCGGTCGATCGCGGCGGCGAAGACGTCGGGCTCCGGGAGCAGACTCACCACCAGGTGGGCCCCGCGCGCGAAGTCGTAGAACCACCCCGGCTGCACCAGCGCCCGCGCGTCGTCGAGCAGCGCGAGGACCCACTCGTCCTCCGTCATCGTCGCCGGCACCCGGAGCACCGCGTACCAGCCCGCCTCCGCGCCGAGCACCGTCGCGCTCGACCCCGCACCGACGCGCGCCCGCAGCCCTGCGAGGTTGGCCCGAACCCGCGCGAGCCCAGGCGCCGTCAGCTCCGCCCGCCGCGGCAGGAGCGAACGCGCCGCGAGCTGCGCCGACGCGCTCACCGAGAGGTACGAGTCGGCGACGAGCTCGAGGCGCGCGAGGGCCTCGTCGCGCACGTCCGCGGGGCCGCCCACCGCCGTCCACGCGAGCTTCACCTGCGGCAGTAGCAGCGCCTTGCTGAGCCCGCCGAGGGTGAAGGTGAGGCAGCGCGACTCGCCGGCGAAGGTCTCCGGGCGCGCACCCTCGTCCCACGCCCAGTCGAGGAAGACCTCGTCGACCACCAGCGCAAGGCCGCGCTCGGCGCAGAGCTCGGCGAGCGCGTCGCGGGCCTCGCGCGACACGAGCGAGCCCGTCGGGTTGTTGGGGTGGACGAGCATCACCGCGCGCGTCCGCGGCGTGACGGCGTCGCGCAACGTCGCGAGGTCGAGCTCCCAGCGGCCCTCGTACGCCAGCGGAAAGTCCACCAGCGACACGCCCTCCAGGCGCGCGAGCTCGTCGAAGAGGGGGTAGCCCGGCCGCGCCACCAGCACCTCGTCGCCCGGGTCGCACAGGAGCTTGAAGAGCCACCCGTACGCCTCGCTTGTGCTCGCGGAGAGCGCGACGCGCGCGGGGTCGACGGGGCACCCGCGCGCGGCGTAGTAGCCCGCCACGGCCTCGCGCGCTTCGAACGAGCCGAGGGGCTCCGGGTCATAGCGGCCGACCCCCGGCGCGCCCACGGCGAGGCGGAGGGCGCCCTCCGGCGGCGAGAGACCGACCCGCGTGGGGTTCGACGCGGTGAGGTCGTCGAAGGGGGCGCCCCGCGCGCGGCGGGCCTCGATCGCGAGGGTGAGCGCGTTGGGCGCGAGCGCGTAGCGCGTGCGGCGGGAGAGCATCGCCCCCGAGGGAGTACCACCGACCGCGCGCGGGTGCGTCGGCCGTTTCGCACGAGTGCCACCGCGGCGTGGCCCCCGCCGGGATGTTGCGGCGCGCGCGCGTTGCGCGCATTCTCCGCGCGATGTCCACCACGGTCGCGTACCAGGCCGACGATCGCTCGATCCTCCTGCCGTACTACAAGCGCTTCCTCGTGGAGCCGACGCTGCCGTTCATCCCGGCGAGCGTGCACCCCAACACGATCACGCACGCGGGCCACCTTGTGTGCCTGGGCGGGCTGCTGCTGCTCGCGGCGACCAACCCGTCGCGCGGCTGGGTCTTCCTCGCGTCGATGGCGATGCTCCAGGCGTACAACTGGTGCGACAACGCCGACGGGGCGCACGCGCGGCGGACGAAGCAGTCGTCGGTGCTCGGGGAGTTCCTCGACCACGGGCTCGACGTGCTCAACACGCTCTACATCGGGCTGATGACCATCCTCGCGCTCGGCTCGTCGCCCGAGTACGCCATCGCCCTCGCGATCCTCATCCCCGCCGCGCCCCCGATGACCATCTGGGAGCAGACCGAGACCGGCGTCTACCGCCTCGGCCTCCTCAACCAGATCGAGTCGATCTTCGTCCTCTCGTTCGTGATGGTGGTCGACGCCGTCTTCGGCCGCGGCGTCTGGCACCAGATCCGCGTCGGCCCCCTCTCGGCGTGGCACTTCTTCCACCTCTGGCCCATCGTCACGATCCTCTTCGGGTACGGGCGCGCGATGTGGCGCGTGCACCAGGCCGGGCGGCCGGTGGGCCCCGCGCTCGCCTTCCTCTGCGCGCACGGCGCGGTGGCCGTGGCGGGCGTCTCCCACGCGACCTCGCTCCACGCGGCCATCGCCCTCTCCATCGGCGTCAACGTGTACTTCGGCGCCCGCATGCTCGCGCTCCGCTTCCGCGCCGAGCGCCCGCGGGTCGAGCCGCTGCTCGTCGCCGTCGCCCTCGGCCTCGGCGCGTACGGCGCGCTCCGCACCCAGGGCGTCTCGCTCCCCGCCGACGCCGGCGCCGCCCTCACCGTGCTCGTCTGCGCGGTGATCGGCCTCCAGTCGGCCCGCGAGACCCGCGACTCGATGCAGAGCCTCGAGCGGATCCGGAGCTGAGCCCGGCGGTGAACCGGGCGACCCTCATCCGCGGCATCCAGCTCGTCATCGCGATCACGCTCGGCACCTTCGCCTTCCTCCTCTGGCGCGCCGTCTCCGTCCACCGCGCCGACCTCTCCGCCGGCCTCGCCGACCTCCACCCGGGCTGGATCGCCGTCGCCTCCGTCTTCGCCCTCCAGGAGGGCGTCTGCGGCGGCACGCGGATGTTCGTCTTGAGCCGCGTGCTCTGCCCCGAGGTGCGCTACCGCACCGTCGTCGCGTCGGAGTTCGTGCTGATGTTCGTCGGCGGCGTCACGCCGGGCCAGCTCGGCGCGCCCGTCGCGCAGGTGGCCACGCTCGTCGAGGGCGGCATGCCCTTCACCGCCATCGCGACCGCCGAGCTCCTCACGGCCTTCTGCACCATGTCGTTCTTCCTCCTGTCGGCCGTCGCGCTGATGTCGATGCGCGCCGCGGGGCTGCTCGCCGTGCCCGGGGCCGAGGCCCTCGACGTGCTCGTCGGCTTCAGCGCGCTGGTCTTCGGCGCCGCCCTCGCCGCGCTGCTCCTGTGCGTGCTGCACCCGCCCTTCCTCAAGGCCGCCTTCCGCGCGGCGGGCGGCGTCCTGGGCGCGCCCAAGCAGGCCCTAGTCCGCCTCGCGCGCCGCACCGAGCGACTCGCCGCCGTCGGCGACCACCCCCTCGCCGCCGCCGGCGCCCTCACCCAGCGCCTCGTGCTCTCGGTCGACCGCGTGCACGACGGCTTCAGGGTGTACGCGCGCCGCGGCAAGCTCGCCCTCGCCACCGCCTTCGGGCTCACCGTGGGCTTCTTCTGGGCGCGCTTCTCGGTCGCCTACTTCCTCCTGCTGGGCCTCGGGCTCTCGACCACGCCGCGCCCGCCCGTCGCGCCGCTGCCCGACTTCCTCCAGGTGATCGCCGTCCAGAGCCTGCTCAACTTCGCGCTCTACCTGTCGCCCACGCCGGGCGCGTCGGGCGTCGCGGAGACCGGCTCCAACGTGCTCATGTCCCCCTGGGTCGACGAGGCCCACGCGCTGCCCTACCTGGTGCTGTGGCGCGTGCTCGCCCTCTTCCTCTGCATGTTCATCGGGGGGACGTACGTGTTCCGCTACCTCGGCACCGACGTGCTCGAGCGGCGCGCGAAGGAGGCCGAGGCCGCCCGACGCGCCCTCGAGCCCGCGCCCCGCGCCGAGGGCGGCCCCTGACGCATCGAAGCCACGCCCACACCGACCCGCGCCCCGCGCGAGAAAGAACGAATCCCCCATGGCCCAGGCCGAACGCGCCTCGGACGTCGCACCCTTCGACCTCGACAAGTTCATCCGGGCGTCGCGCCCGCTCGACCTCTCGGGCATCGACATCGACGAGGCCGGCCGCCACCCGATCTCCCCGAGCGAGGTGCGCGTCATCCGCTACATGCAGGACACGGAGTTCTACACCGTTCACTACATGAAGGCGCTGATGGAGACCTCCGCCCTCGCCGACCACGAGGCCCGCGCCTTCATGGTGTGCTGGGGCTACGAGGAGTGCTTCCACGGCCGCGCCCTCGCCCGCATCCTCGAGGCCACCGGCCACGAGCCCTCCAAGCGCTCGACCGACGAGTTCGCCCGGCCGCGCAAGTGGACCGAGGTGCTCCAGGACGCCGGCGGGCGCCTCCTCTCGATGGTGTCGCCCGACTTCATCGCCACCCACATGACCTGGGGCGCCATCAACGAGCTCACCGCCGTCCACGCGTACACGCGCCTCGCCGAGCTCTCGGCCAACCCCGTGCTCGGCGCGGTGGTGCGGCGCATCGTGAAGGACGAGCGGCGCCACTTCGCGTTCTACTACCAGCAGGCCCGGCGGCGCCTCGCGTCGCCGCTCGCGCGGCGCATGGCCACCGTGTCGCTCCGCGCGCTGTGGGAGCCCGTCGGCGGCTCGATGGCGCCCCTCGCCGACCGCGACTTCGTCGGGGCCTACCTCTTCGGCGACGCCGCCGGCCGCGCCTGCCTCACCGAGACCGACGAGACCATCGCGAAGCTCCCCGGCATGGGTTGGTTCGGCCTCGTTTCGAAGCTCACCAACGAGGGAACCGAGCGCTGCCTGGCCGCCGGGACGCACGTCCACCGGCCGACGCCCTGCGGCGCGTGATTCTCAGCCGCGCGGCGGGTCGGGGATCAGCGTCGGCGACATCCCGCTGAAGTCGCGCGGCACGGCCACCAGCACCGGGCACCGCGCCGCCTCGATGAGCCCCTGCGACACCGACCCGAAGCGGAAGCGCTCGAGCCGCGTGCGCGCGTGCGCCCCCACCACCACCAGCTCGATGTCGTAGTCGATCGCGAGCTGGAGGATCGTCTCCACCGGCTTGCCCATCCGCACGTGGAGCCTCGCCTCCTCCGCGCGCGCGCCCACGCACTCCTTCACGAAGGCGCGCAGGTCGGCCATCGCGAGGTCGAGCGCGTTGTTGTGACGCTCGATCACCGAGCCGCTCCCCGAGGCGTCGGCGTCGGCCACCACGTTGGCCACGTGGAGCGGCGCGTGGCCGTGCGTCACGCTGAGGTAGAGCGCGTGCTGGAGCGCGTGCCGGCCGTTCTGGTCGAGCGTCACGCACGCCAGGATCGGGTACTCGTTGTCCGCGTGGCGGGGCCAGTCGGGCCGCTCGATCGGCGCGGCGTCCAGGGGGTTTTGCGAAGGGTTCATGCGCAGTCGTGTCTCCCAGACCGCGCCGTATTGCAACGTCCCGGCCGACGCACCCGGTGCGATTCTCACGGACTTTGAAATCCATGGCCGCGCACGCGGTTCACAGCGTGCACCGTGAGCGTCAGCTCGTGCGCGGGTGGGAGCTCGGCTCCCGGGCCGGCCCGAGGATGCGCGCCCGCTCGGCGTACTGCGCCTCCAACGAAGCGTCCCCGGCGCTGCGGGCCTCCTGCGCCGCGAGCTGCCACGCGCTGATCGCCGAGCGCCGGTCGCCGAGGGCCTCCGCGCGCTCGGCGAGCTCCTCCTCGCAGCGGGCCAGCAGGCGCCCGAGGTTGAGCGAGTCGGCCAGCGGCCGCGCCTCCGCGAGGGCCTTCTCGCCGTCGAGCCCCGCGAGGCGCTTCGCCCGCGCGAGGCGCACCAGCACCTCCGCGCGCTGCTTGAGGAGCGGCTCCGACGCGCCCGCCACCCGCAGCGCGTCGCGCAGCCGCGCGTCGGCCTGCTCGAGCGAGCGCACCGCGTCGACGTGCTCGCGCGCGATGGACTCCACCTCCGCGCGCGTCACCAGGAGCTCGGAGACGAGGCCGTGGTTGCCCAGGCGCGTCGCCACCACCACGGCGCCCTCGAGCGCGCGCAGGCCCTCCGACTGCCGCCCGCGCGCGCAGAGCGTCCGCCCGAGCGCGCCCTGCAGCCGCGCCCATTCGACCGAGCCGTGGGTGGTGAGCGCCAGGCCCTCGCGCAGCGCGCCCTCAGCCTCGGCGAAATCGCCCGCGCGACCGAGCGCGTCGCCGAGCTTGCGGGTGAAGATCGCCACCGCGGCCTCGGAGTCGGTGTCGCCGAGGGCGAACTCCCGACGCGCGAAATCGAGCCCGCGGCGGAGCGCCTGCGCGGCGGCCGTGTCGTCGCCGCGGGCGAGCGCGAGGTCGCCGAGGCGCTCGAGCAGGAGCAGCGTGCGGAAGGTGACCGGGGTGTACTCCGAGTGGAGCGCGAGCACCTCGTCGGGCGCGGCGCCGGCCTCGGCCAGCTCGGCGCAGGAGGCGTGAAGCTCGCGCCGCAGGGTGTAGGGCGTCGAGGCGTCGACCACCTCGCGCAGGAGCGGGTGCGCGATGGCGAGGTACTGGTCGGGGTCGCGGTCCTCCACGGTGATCCAGCCGCGCTCGGCGAGCACGCGCGCGGTGGAGACGTCGCCGCCGGAGCCGACCACGCGCGCCACCACGGCGGGCGTCGCCTCGCCGAGGACGGCCAGCGCCTGGAGCACGCGCCGCGCCTTCATCGAGAGCCGGTCGAGGCGCGCGGAGATGAGGTCGACGAGGCGCTCGGGGGCCGCGCCGCCGCCCTCGGCGTGCCAGCGGAGCCGCTGCTCGAGGTGGAGCGGGAGCACCTCGGCGGGCAGCGCCTCGAGCGACTCCTCGGCCGGGTGGAGCGGGCGCGCCGCGGCGGCCACCTCGCGCGCCTCCTCGGTGGTGAGCCCGCGCAGCGCGATCGTCGCGCCGCCGATCCAGTGGCCCTGGTACCGCGGGGTGTAGGTGAACACCATGCAGGCGCGCGCCCGGCCCGGCCGCGCGAGGAAGGCCGCGAGCACGCGGACGGACGCGTCGTCGATGCGCTGGAGCTGCTCCCACGCGATGAAGGGGCTCTGGCCGCAGACGCGCGCGCACTCCTCGAGCGCGAGCTCGAGCGCGCGGACGGCGGCCGCGGTGCGCGAGCGGGCGTCGAGCTCGGCGGCCCCGCCCTTCGTGAAGAGCTCGACGAGGCCGGCGCGGGCCACGACGTCGACCTCGCCCTCCTCGGCCCCGTAGCGCTCGTCGAACCACGCCACCGCGTCCTCGCCGGGGCGCACGCGCAGGAGCGAGCGGACGCAGCGACCCACCGCGGCGTACGCGACGCCGGCCCACGTCGGGTCGGGCGTCACCGACAGCGCGGGGCCGCCCGCCCGCTCCACCTCCTCCATCACCGAGTGCACGAGCCGCCGCCGGCCGACGCCCTCCTCGCCCGTCACGCTGACCACCGTCAGCGCCGAGGCCGCGTCGCGCCACATGTCGAGCAGCGCGCGGGCCTGGGCCTGGCGCCCGACCATCGGCATCGCGCCGAGCCCCGGCGTCGTCGAGCTCGGCTTGAAGCGCGGCCGCCGCGCCTCGTGGGCCCCCGTCTCGTCGGCCGGCCGGGCCGGGGCCACGCGCGCGCCGCAGTCGCCGCAGAAGCGCCGCCCCGCGCTCACCGCCGAGCCGCACGAGGGGCACCGCACGGCGCGGTCGTCGCGGCGCGACGCGTCGAGCGTCTGCTGGAGCGCCTCGGCGAAATCCACCGCGGTGGGGTAGCGGACGTCGGGGTCCTTCTCGAGGCCGCGCATCAGCGCCGCGACGAAGTGGTCGGGCAGGCCCCGGGTGAACTCCCGCGGGTCGGGCGGCGGCTCGTTGACGTGCTTCAGCAGCACCTGCTGCGGCAGCTCGGCTTCGAACGGGAGCCGGCCCGTCACGCAGTAGTAGAGCACCACCGCGGCGGAGTAGAGGTCGCTCCGCGGGTCGGGCGGGAGCCCGCGGCCCTGCTCGGGCGCCATGTAGTCGGGCGTCCCGCACACCAGGCCCGGCGTGGTCACCCCGGGGGCCGTGTCCGAGCGGATCTTCGCGAGCCCGAAGTCCACCACCTTCACGAAATCCCCGCCGGTGCGGAGCGGCTCGACCAGCACGTTCTCGGGCTTGATGTCGCGGTGGATGACGTGCTGCTCGTGGGCCTCGGAGAGCGCCGCGAGCACCTGGCGGATCACCTCCGCGCTCCGCTGCCACGGCAGCGCGCGCGCCTCCCACACGATGCGCGACAGGTCCCTCCCGCGGATGAACTCCATCACCAGGAAGAGCAGGTTGTCGTCGGTGCGCCCGAAGTCGAGCACGCTCACCGCGTTGGGGTGGTTGATGCGCGAGCACGCCCGCGCCTCGGCGTAGAAGCGCGCCACCGCGTTGTCGTCGCCCGCGAGGTGGGGGTGGATCACCTTGATCGCCAGCGTCTTGCCGAGCGAGACCTGCTCCGCCCGGTAGACCCGCCCCATGCCCCCCGCGCCCACCGCCTCCAAGATGGTGTAGCCGCCCCCGAGCGTCCGCCCGATCAGCGGGTCGCCCGAGGCCGGGCGGAGCGCGCCGATCGGGAAGCCGCACGCAGGACAGAACCTGTGCCCCTCCTCGCAGGGCGTGTTGCACTGATTGCAAGTTCGCACGTGAGACCTCGGAGTCTATCAACCGCGCCCGCCCGGAGGAAAGCTGTTACGCTCGGCGCCCCCGACGGCGATGTCCTCCCCCCGACCCGGCCCCGCAGCCATCGTCCTCGGCGTCGCCACGTGGGCGCAGCTCTGCCTCGCCCCCGCCGCCGCGCGCAGCCCCCTCGACCCGCTCTCCCTCGCCGTCAGCCTCGTGCCCCTCGCGGCCCTCGGCGCCGCCGCGGCCCTCGCACCCCGCGCCCCCGAGCGCGCGTCGGCCCTCGGGCTCGCGGCCTTCCCCTGCCTCGTCGGGCTCTCGGCCTTCGTGTCGGGACGGGACGTCGTGCCGCGCTTCGACGTCCCCTCGCGCGTCCTCGCGGCCGCCACCGCCCTCGCCGCCGGCGTCGCCGCCGCGGCCTGGCGTCGCGGGCTCTCGGCGCAGGTCCCCGTCGCGGTCGCGCGCGACGAGCGCCCCCGCGGCGCGACCTCGGGGTTGCAGCGCGTGGCCTTCGGGGCGCTCGCGCTGGTGGCCTCCGCGGTGGCGGTGCTCGGGCCCGCGCGGCTCGGCGCCCGCGAGCCCGACTCGGTGGCCGAGCGGCTCGCCGGCGAGGCCCTGGTGCGCGGCCGCGGCGCGATGGTGTCGGCCGCCGGCACGCTGCTGGCGCTGGCGATCGTGCTCCAGGGCGGCACCCTGCTCCTGCGGGCGGGGCCCCCGCGGCCGCGCGCGCCGTCGCGGGCCGTCGCGTACGCGCTCTGGGCGCTCTGCGCGTTCATCATGCGCCGCTGGCTCGACCATGCGCGGTAGGATCGCGCCGCCGTGAGCCCGCCCCCGCCGCCCCCCGTCGCGCGCCGCGCCGCCCTCGTCACCGCCACGCGGCTGCTCGGCCTCGCCCTCGTCCTCGGCTCGCTCTACCCGTACTGGGAGTGCCTCCGCACGCTCGACCGCCGCGACTACGTGTCCGCGATGCTGGCGGGCTTCGTCGGGTGGTTCCTCACGCAGGCGGGCATCGAGCTCGTCCGCCCGGAGACCGCGGAGTGAGGCTCCGCGCCCTCGCCCTCGCCGCGTGCCTCGCGTGCGTCCGGGGCGAGCGCCCCGCGGCCCACCGCGACCGAGGCCCGGTCGTCGCCCGCGTTGGCGGTGACGCCGTCCACGCCGACGAGGTGGCCGCCGTCGCGCGCCTCGAGGGCGTCGCACCCCGCGTCGCACTCGACCGCATCGTGCAAGCCCGCCTGCTCGCCCGCGAGGCGCTCGCCGCGGGCGCCGCCACCGCCGACGACGTCGACGACGCCGCGTGGCGCGGGCGGCTCCAGCTCCTGCTCGCGCGCGCCATCGAGGCCCCCAACGCGCCCGACACCACGCCGCCGAGCTACTTCGCGGAGTACTACCAGCACCGCCGCGTGGCGCTCCACCACGACGGGCTCGTCCGCGTCGTCCACGCGCTCGCGCCGCAAGAGACGGCCCCCAACCGCCCGCGCGTCGCGCCCGCCGCGCTGCTCGCCCGCGCCGCCGCCCTCCGCGCCCGCTGCCTCGCCGAGCCCCCCGGCGCGCTCACCCAGGAGCGCTTCGAAGCCCTCGCCCGCGAGGTGACCGGGCTCCGCTTCGAAAACCTCCCCGCCTTCGACCGCACCGGCCAGTCGGAGGACGGGACGCGCTTCGACGCGACCTTCGTCGGCGCCGCCTGGTCGCTCACCCCCGCGTCGCCCGTCTCCGAGGTCGTCGCCACGCCCTTCGGCGCCCACGTGATCCTCCGCGTCGGGGCGGTGCCGCCGCGTGCCGCCACGCCGGAGCAGATCCGCGAGGCCGTCGTCCGCGAGGCCCTCACCGTGCGTCGCTCGCAGGCGCTCGCCGCGCTCGTCGAGCGGCTGCGCGCCGCCGCCGACGTGCGCCTGAGCGAGTCCGCCGTCGCCTCCACCGGGACATCCACCGAGTCGTCCGCCGGCACGTCCGCCGGCGCCCCGCCGCGAGCCCCGTGAGCGCGACCGACGTCCGCCCGCGCGAGGTCGACGCGACGGCCTTCACCGCCGCGCTGGAGTCGCTCCTCCTCGCGGTGCCCGAGGCGCTGTGCGCCACCTTCGTCGACGCCGAGGGCGAGACGATCGACCTCGCGACGCGCGTCGACCCCTTCGACGCGAAGGTCTACGCCGCCGAGGTGGCGCCGCTGCTCGCCCGCCTGCGCACGGCCTCGCGCGAGCTCGGCGCCGGCGCCCCGGAGGAGGCCCGGCTCGTCGGCGAGCGCCGCGCCGCGGTGGCCCGCCACGTCGCCGACGGCTGCGACGTGCTGGTGGTGCTCGAGGGGACAGCCGCCCTCGCCCGCGCCGCCTGGGCCTGCCGCGACGCCGCCCGCGCCCTCGCCGCGGAGACGGGGCTCGGTGGGCGCCGCGCGATCTCGACGCCGCCGGAGGCCGGGGACGGCGAGACGCCGCGCGCCTTCGTCCGCGACGGGCGGGTGGTCCGCGTGGAGGCCGTGCTCGGCGCGCCCGACATCACGGTGCCCGAGGCGCTGCTCGTCCGCACGCCCGAGGGCGACGAGGACCTGATCGTCCGCGACCCCGCGACGCAGCGCTGGTACAAGCGCTGACGGGGACCTCTACTCGGGGTCGTTGTCGGTGCTGCGCAGGCCGTAGCGCTTGCAGAGCTCGCGCAGGTGGTAGCGCGTGAGGCCGGCGGCGGCGGCGCTGCGGGTGATGTTGTCGCTGTGCTTCACGAGCAGCGCGCGGAGGTAGGCGGGCTCGAAGGCCTCGAGCACGCGGGCCTTGGCGTCCTTGAAGGGGAGCGCGGCGAGCTCGTCGGGCACCTCGCCCGCGCGGGGCCCCGGGGCGGCGGGCGCGTCGGGGTGCACGCCCGCGGCGGCGCCGGCGATCACGGCGTCGGCCGTCCGCGCGCCGAGGGCCGCGCCGGGCACGCTCACGGCGCGCGCGACGCCGGCGGGGAGGAGGTCGTCGACGGTGATCTCGGCGCCCTCGCTGAGCGACGCGGCGCGCTCGATGACGTTGCGCAGCTCGCGCACGTTGCCCGGCCACGGGTGCGCCGCGAGCTTGTCGAGCGCGTCGGGCCGCAGCGTCCGCGCGCCCATCTCCGGGTGCCGCCGGCAGAACTGCTCGAGCAGCGCCTGCGCGACGAGGGGGATGTCCTCGCGGCGCGCGCGCAGCGGCGGGAGCTCGACGGTCACCACGCCGAGGCGGTAGTAGAGGTCCTCGCGGAAGGTACCCGCGCCGACCATCGCGCGGAGGTCGCGGTTGGTGGCGGCGATCACGCGGGCGTCGGTGGCGACGGTGCGGTCGCCGCCGACGCGGCGCACCTCGCGGTTCTCGAGGACGCGCAGGAGCTTGGGCTGGAGGTCGAGCGGGAGCTCGCCGACCTCGTCGAGGAAGAGGGTGCCGCCGTGGGCCTGCTCGAAACTCCCCGCGCGGCGCTCGGTGGCCCCGGTGAACGAGCCCTTCTCGTGGCCGAAGAGCACGCTCTCGACGAGGTCGCGCGGGAGGGCCGAGCAGTCCTGCACCACCAGCGGGCCCGCCGCGCGCTTCGAGCTGCGGTGCAGCGCGCGGGCGACGAGCTCCTTGCCCGTGCCCGTCTCGCCGTGGACGAGCACCGTCACGTCGAGCGGCGCCACCTTCTCGAGCTGCGCGAACACCTGGCGCATCGCCACCGAGCGCCCGACCAGCTCGTGGAAGCGGTCGGCGGTGGAGAGCGGGATCTCGACGCTCCCCTTGCCCGGCTCGATCTGGAGCGTGGTGGTGCCGACCCGCACGCGCGCGCCGAGCGGGAGCACCGCCTCGCGGATGCGCACCTCGCCGACGTAGCACCCGTTGGTGCTGCCGAGGTCGCGGAGCACCCAGCCCGACTCAACGGCCTCGAGCTCGCAGTGCGTGCCCGACGCCGCACGGTCGGTCAGCGGGAGGTCGCAGATGGCGCTCCGCCCGATGGTGCAGCGCGGGCTCTCGAACTCGAACGCCCGGCCCTTGTCGGGCCCGTCGATCACCACCACCCGGCTCTTCTGGAGCCGCCGTGCTGTGGCCCGTCCGCCGATGAACACCGTCTCCAGCGCCGGGCGCTGCGTCTCGTCGCTCATGGTCCCCTCACTCAGCCCCGGAGCGCCGCGATGGCCGCCCGGTAGTCCTTCTGCGCGAACACCGCGCTGCCCGCCACGAACACGTCCGCGCCGGCCTCGCGCACCCGCGGCGCGGTGTCGGGCGCGACCCCGCCGTCCACCTCCAGGTCGATGTCGCGGCCGCTCGCGTCGATCATCGCGCGCACCGCGCGAACTTTCGGGAGCACCGCCTCGATGAAGCGCTGGCCGCCGAAGCCCGGGTTGACGCTCATCACCAGCACGAGGTCGGCCGCGTGGAGCACGTATTGGATCGCGTCCTCGGGCGTGTGCGGGTTGAGCGAGACGCCGGCCCGGCACCCGAGCGCGCGGATCGCCTGGAGCGTCCGCTCGAGGTGCACCGTGGCCTCCGCGTGGACGGTGATGACGTCGGCGCCGGCCTTCGCGAAGTCCTCGAGGTAGCGCTCGGGCTCGACGATCATCAGGTGGCAGTCGACGGTGAGCTTCGTGGCCGCGCGGACGGCCTTCGCCACGACGGGGCCGATGGTGAGGTTGGGCACGAAGCGCCCGTCCATCACGTCGACGTGGACCCAGTCGGCGCCGGCGGCCTCCACCGCACGCACCTCCTCGGCGAGGCGGCCGAAATCCGCGGAGAGGATCGACGGGGCGATGCGGAGGGGCTTCATCACGGCGGCGCGGAGGTGTTCAACACACCCGGCCGCGGGGTGTCAAGGCGAGGGGCGGCCCCACGCGCGACGGAGCAGCGCGGGCCACGGGTACGAGAAGGCCAGGAGCAGCGCGACGGCTTCGAAGTAGATCAGCGGCGTGAGCGCGAAGGCGCCGAGGTGGAAGGCGAGGAGCGCGGTGCCGACGGCCGTGCGGGCGCGGGCGCGGAAGGGGTAGGCGAGGGCCGAGATCTGGGCGGCGGCGACGAAGGCGAGGAGCGCCGTCGCCAGCGCCGACGACGACACGATGGCGCGGGCGACGTCGGCGCCGAGCCCGCGGCCGACGAGGCCGGTCTGCCCGACGAGCAGCGCGCGCAGCGAGGCGGGCGAGAGCCACGACGCGCCCGACGCGAGGAGCTTGCTGGTGAAGGCGGCGACGTAGGTGGCGGCGAGGCCCGCGGCGGCCCCGTGCTCGGCGAGGCGCTCGACCTCGTCGTCGGGCCCGCCCGCCTCGCCCGCGGGGTGGAGCGCGAGGACGACGAGCCACCCCGTGAGCGCCGCCGCGACCGAGTAGTAGTTGTGCCAGTGCGCCCCGCGGACGGCGGCGAGCGACTCGACGAGGAAGCCGTGCGCGGCGAGCGCGACGACGCCGGCGCCGAGCGCACGACGCCGGCGCGCGAAGCGGAGGGCCGCGGCGGCGCCGACGGCGGCCACGAGCGCGGGGACGAGCCACGTGCCCCCGAGCGCGAGGACGAAGCGCGGCGCGTCCGGGGCGCTGGCGGGCCCGGCGGGCCGCACGTAGAGCCAGCCGACGAGGGAGGCGAGGTCGAAGGTGAGGACGCCCGCGAGCGCCGCCCGGAGCGGGGCGCGCGGCGCGTCCCCCCAAGGCGAGGTGAGCCTCAACGCGCGCGGGCCTCGCAGGTGGCGATGACGCAGTCGAGGGTGACGTCGGGGGAGGCGAGGTTCCACCCGCGGCGGACGACGCGGACGCGGCGGGCGTTGCTCCCGGCGGGCGCGAGCGAGGCGAGCGCGCGGGCGGCCTCGGCGTCGAGGTAGTCGACGCGTCGGTCGCGCCCGGGCCCGCAGAAGGGCGCGCGGACGTCCGGCGCGCGGTCGCAGCGGTAGCCGGCGAAGTCCGCGATCTCGTGCGCGACGCCCCGCTCGTCGACCGCGAGCAGGTGGCTCGCCCAGGGCTCCCGCGGCGACTCGGCGTACATCGGGAAGGTCGAGAAGGGGTAGGCGTCCCCCGCGACGAACGACAGCCCGAGGTACGCCACGAGCACCCCCGCGACCACGCGCGCTCGCTCGCGGTTCGTGAGGCCGGCGGGGGCTCGCGCGACGTCGGCGGTGCGTGGGTCTGCCATGACGTCGAGTGTCGCGGACGCGCCCGCGCGGCGTAAGTCGGTGCGGACGTCGCAGGGAGGGCATTCACTTCACTGTGGCGCGCGGGCCCCGCCGCGCCCCGCGCGCCGCGGCCACACGGTCGCTGTGCGTCGTCGACCGCCGCTGCGCAGCGTCCGCCCGGGGCCTTTGCCCGCGAGGGTTTTCCGGCCAACGCCGCGCGCGTCGGGGTGTACGACGAGGCGCACGTGCGTGCCGCGGGCTCCCGCGGCGTTCGCAGTGCGCAGGAGTTCAGCGAACCGACTTTCGCCAGGGTTTCGTGGCCTCTGCGACAGCTTCGCCCCCGGTGCGGACGCGCGCGCGGTTGACGGGCGGCCCCGGTCCGGTGCACTCCCCTCCCCCGCCATGCCCTGGAACGCCTCCCACGTCCCCGACCTCTCCGACCGCACGTACGTCGTCACGGGCGCCAACAGCGGCATCGGCTACGAGGCCGCGCGCGTCCTCGCCGAGCGCGGCGCCCGCGTGGTGCTCGCGTGCCGCACGGAGTCGAAGGCCCGCGACGCGCTCGACGGCATCCGCCGGGCCCGCGCCGACGCCAGGGCAGAGTTCGCCGCGCTCGACCTCGCCAGCTTGAAGAGCGTGCGGGCCTTCGCGGACGAGTGCGCGCGGCGTTTCCCCGAGGGCCTCGACGGGCTGGTGAACAACGCCGGCGTCATGGCCCTTCCCCGGAGGCTCACCGAGGACGGCTTCGAGATGCAGCTCGGCACCAACCACCTCGGGCACTTCGCGCTCACCGCGCGCCTGCTCCCGCTGCTCGTGCGGCGCCCCGCGGCGCGCGTGGTCACCGTGTCGAGCGGGATGCACTGGGTCGGGCGCGTCCGCCTAGACGACCTCATGGGCGAGCGGGCCTACCAGGACTGGCTGAGCTACGCGCAGAGCAAGCTCGCCAACCTGCTCTTCACCCACGAGCTCCAGCGCCGCCTCGCCGCGCGCCACCCGCACGTGCTCGCCACCGCCGCCCACCCGGGCTACGCCGCGTCCAACCTCCTGCAGAACTCCGCGAGCGCCTGGGGCGGCTCCCTCTCCGCGCGCGTGTACACGCTGGGCAACGCCGTGTTCGCGCAGTCGTCGGCGGCCGGCGCGCTCCCGACGGTGCGCGCGCTGGTCGACCCGGCGGCGAAGGGCGGCGAGTTCTACGGGCCGTCGGCGTGGTTGTGGGGGGCGCCGACGCTCGCCGCGCGGAGCCGGGCCGCGCGGGACGACGCCGCGGCGCGCGCGCTCTGGGAAACCTCCGAGCGCCTCACGGGCGAGCGCTTCGAAGGGCTGTGACGTCGGCCTCGGCGGCGCCTTCGAGCGCCCGCTCGAGCGCGCGAGCGAACGCGTCGGCCTCGCCTTCCGTGACGTGGTGCGAGAGCACGATCGCACCGCCGCCGCGCATCACCAGCAACACCTGCGTCGCGCCGCGCTGCCAGGGCCGGAGCCTCACGCCTTCGACGGCCGCGCGTTCGAGGGCCGTGACCCGCCGGGCCAGCGCGAAGCGCGTCGCCTCGACGCGGAGCGTCGCCGCGTCGAGGTGGAGCGACAAGGCGCCCGAGACATACTCCGCGGCGCCGAGGAGGATCGAGCCGCCGAGCCAGAGGCCGACCCCGGCGATGCCCCAGCCGAGCGCCGTCGTCACGAGGTGGAGCGCCCACTCGTCGCCGCTGTCGAGGAGGTCGACGAGCGTGAAGAGCGCCGCGCCGAGGCCCCCCAGCGCGAGAGGAAGGCCGAAGACCGCCGCGACGACGAGGGGCAGCACGCAGCTCGAAGGCGCGAGGCGCACGACCACCGGCGCGGGCGGCGCTCCGGCGCGGTAGTGGGTGGGCGAGCGGGCGGCCGGAGCGGCGACGATCGACGCGCTCGGGCCGAGGTCGGGCGCGACGGCGCGGCGCGCGGGGCGGAGGTCGCCGAGCGGCGGCGCGAACGTGAGCAGCCAGCATGACGCGCACTGATCGAACCACGTCGGTTCGAGCGGGCGGCCGCAGGCGGGGCACGGAGGGAACGCGCTCACGGCCCGAGGAGAACGCCCGCCGCGCCGCCTGTCAACGCGCGGTCAAAATGGGTCGATCGTTCGCGGGAGGGCCGACGGGAGCGAATGATCGACCCACTTTCAGTTGGCGTCGCGCGCCCGGTCGAAGGTGAGGGCCTTCACCACCGACGCGCGGTAGCCCGTCCACTTCTCCATCAGGGTCACGGTGCCCTCGGGGAGGTTGAAGCTCGTGAGCAGTTCGAAGCCCTCGTCGCCCCCCGAGGCCCCGTGGAAGAGCTTCACCCGCGCGGGCCGCGACGCGAGCTTGCGCACGTCGCCGGAGATCGCGATGCCGTCGAGCGCGAGCCGGGGACGCGCCCGCGCGCCCACAGGGAGCGGCACGCCGAAGGCCGCCGCCACCGCGCGCAGGAGGACGTCGGTCTCCTCGCCCTCCGCGATGAGCTCCACCGCCGCGGGCTGGAGCGAGAGGCCGAGCGGGTTGGGCCCCGCCGCCCGACCCTTCGGCGCCAGCACCACGGACAGGCCCGCGCGCTCGCCCTCGAAGAGCGCGACCGCCCGCACGCGGAAGCCCCCGCGCGCCAGGCCGACGTCCGTCACCGCGAGGCGGAAGGTCGCCACGCCCTCCTGCGCCGCCGCGGCCAGCACCGGGAGCGCCCCGTCGCGGTCGTCGTACTGCTTCATGCGCGCCGTCGCTCCTCCCACGGACCCGCGAGCGCGGCCGCCGCCTCGGCGCGGTTTACGGTCTCCATGCGGTGCAGCTGTACCACGAGGGCGTCGGCCCCAGGAAGGAGGGAGGCCGCAACGTCACCACCACGCCGCGCAACGTCACCACCGCGCGCCGCAACGTCACGACCGGGCGGCGGAGGCGTCACCACCACGCCCCGCAACGTCCCTACCATGCGTCGGAGGCGTCACCACCACCCCCGCTGGCCTCCCAACCACGCGCGACAGGGCGCGGACCAGTGCCGAACGCGTGCAGACCAACCTCGAACGCGTGCGGACCAGCCCCGAACGCGCACCATCCTGCTGCGGTAGGGGCGGCGCGTTCGCTCCCGAAGCGCCTCCCGTCAGCCCTCCGGGTCGATCCCCAACGCGCGGAGCCGAGCCGCCAGCCGCTCCGCCCGTTCGCGCTCCGTGTCCGCCCGCGTGCGCTCCGCGTCGGCCCGCGTGCGCTCCGCGTCGGCCCGCGTGCGCTCCGCGTCGGCCCGCGTGCGCTCCGCGTCGGCCCGCGTGCGCTCGGCGACCGCGCGCTCCTCGCCGGTGGGGATCACGTTGCCCGACGCGTCGCACCAGCGGAGCCAGCGGTCGGTGACCCCTTCGAAGGTGCCCTCCCACACGGTGAGCCCGATGCCGAGCGACTCGAACCACGCGCGCTCCGACCGCACGTAGAGCTGCCCGCGGAGCTCGAACACCTGGAGCGCGGTGTCGCTCAGGTGGCCCTCCGGGTCCCACACGACGTAGTACGCGACGCGCATCTTGCGGTAGCGCCGCTTGCGCTCGGTGAGCTCGCCCCCCTCGCGGTTGGAGACCACCTCGATCACCACGTCGGGGGCCTTGCCGTACTCCCACAGGAGATAGCAGCGGTTCTTCTTCTCGTGGACGTCCTCGGGGATGCGCACGTCGACGGCGAGCAGCACGTCGGGGACGAGCGGCGGCTCGTTGACGGTGGCGTAGACCCCGACGTTGGCCATCACGACGAAGGGCCGCGGCCCCTCCCCCTCCTCCGGCGGCGGCCCCTCCCAGCCCGCGTTGAGCTGCTGCGGGAGGACGCGCTGCTGCTTCTCGGAGTACACGTTGTCCACGGGCGCGTCGTCCTCGGTGATCAGGTGTGTGATGTCCGGCCCCGTCACCCCGAAGTCCGCCGCCTTCTGCGGGGTCGACCCGGGGGACGGGGGCGTCGATCGAGCGGGCGCGGTCATGCGCGGAGCATACACGACGCGCGCCGCATCGGAAGCGGCCGGGCACGGCGGCGACGATCGTCGCGCTCGATGCGAGGCGCGGCGTGGGCGGCCGCTGGCGGGCGCGCAAGGAGAGCGTTCACAGCGCGCGGCGGGTCAGCAGCACACCTCCCAGAGGTGGCCGTTGCCGTCGAGGAAGTACAAGCGCCCCGCGCCGCCGAGGGGGTCGCCGGTTTCGCCGTTCGTCGGGTCGAGCGGGTCGTTGCCGAAGGCCACGCCGCGGGCCCGCAGGCGCGCGACGACGTCGGCGAAGCGCCCCGCGGCGACCCGGAAGGCGACGTGCGCGGGACGCGGCGCGTCCGACGGCGAGAAGAGCACGAACGCGCCGTGGGCGAGGTCGATCCGCAGCATATCGCCGTCCTCAACCGCGTGGCGTGCGTCGCGCCGTGGAGGCCGTGCGGGAGCTCGCGCGCGGGACGCGGGGCCGGCTACGGCTCGCTCACCGCGGCGGCGCTCCGCGCGAGGGCCCGTGCGCGCGCTCGACGCGCGACGCGAAGGCCAGCGTGGGCGCCGCTACGGCAGGCGCGTGCAACGCGTGGAGGAGAGTCCGTCGGGGCCGCCGCGGAGGAGGACCCGTTGGATGACAGCGCCGTGGCTCCACTCGGCGTGAAGGTCGTCGTACCCATCGAGGTCGTCATCGACGACGACGCCACGGAACCGCACCTCGGGCGCGTCGACGGGCGCGCCGCAGCCTGACACCCAGGCGCCGTCGCGAATGCTGGGCCTCGCGGAGCCTCGGCTCATCCACACCTCCGCGCGGAGCGTCCGGCTGACGTCGGCAACGAAGTCACCGTATCCGTCCGCGTTGAAGTCGCCGGTGAGCAGACCTCGCGGGTTGGGGATGAATCGTTCGTCCGTGGCTTCCTGGCCGCCCTCCGTGGTGCGCCCTCCCAAGCGGATGAGGTGAACCTCGCCGGTCATGCTGCCCATCGTCAGACCTTCGTGCCAGATCGCGACGTCGCCGTAGCCGTCGCCGTTGCGGTCGCCGATGGGAGCAGCCGTCAGCGCGCCCGAGAGGTAGGTGTACTCCGCGTGCGAGAACAGCACCTGGAAGCGCGTCGCGAGGCCGGAGGGGCCGCCGGCGAAGAGCTGGACGATGTCGCCGTTGTTGAACCACGCAACGCCCCGATAGGTGGTCCACCGCAAGGTGAAGAGGAGGTCGGCATAGCCATCGCCGTTGAGGTCGCCGTACCCGTCGCCCGCGCGGATGCCGTACGTGGTCGTCCAGACGTCCGACACCGCGGCGGACGGTGTGGGGATGCGCCGCTCGGGGAGCGCTGGCGTGCCACCCGACGGGCCGAAGCGAACGCTGACGCAGCCGTCGGTGCCCGCGCAGGTCGGGTCCACCGCGTCGCTCCACCCGTCTCCGTTGAAGTCGGAGACGCACACCGCGCCGTCGCGCCCCACGGCGTCGAGCGGCGGCAGCGCGATGGCCGCGGGGACGACGAACTCCCAGGTGAGCCCGGGCGCGGCGTCGAAGCGCCCGACGCCTCGACGCGTGTAGAGCCGCCAGAAGTGAACCCCGGGCGCGAGCGCGGTGGGTGCGCGGAGGCTGTCCCCAGCGGCGTCCCAGCGGGCCTCGACGCGCGCGCAGCCTCGGTCGGCGCAGACCTCGACGCGAGCGCCATCCGCGCCGGACGGCACCTCCCAACGAAACCAGGGCCTCACGCTCGTCACCTGGGTCGCGGAGATGGGCGCCTTCGGCCGCGGCGAAAACGCCACGCACCGCGAGTCGATGCAGATCGCGCCGAACGCGCATGACGCCCCGCACGCGCCGCAGTGCGCGTCGTTGTGCGACACCGCCGTCCGCTCGTTGCAGGGCGGTCCGCAGCGTCCGCGGGAGCAGACCTGCCCCTCGGGGCACGCGACGCCGCAGGCCCCGCAGTTGGCCGAGGAGGAGCGGAGGTCGTCGCAATAGGGGAGGCCGCACCGCGCCGTGTCCGCCGGGCACGGGACGCACGCCCCGGCGACGCAGCGCTCCGTCGCCGCGCAGGCGTGTCCGCACGCGCCGCAATGCTCGGGCGACGCGAACTCGACGTAGCAACCGCCGGCGCACGGGCTCGCGCCCGCCGGACACGCGGCGCACGCGCCGTCGACGCAGGCATGCTCGCACCGACGACCGCAGGCGCCGCAGTGGGCCGCGTCGGAGCGAAGGTCGACGCACGCGCCGCCGCAAACGGCGCGCCCCGGCGGGCAGTCGCCGCAGGCGCCAGCTCGGCACTCGGCGCCGACGACGCACGCCACCCCGCAAGCGCCGCAGTGGGCCGCGTGGCTCGATAGATCGACGCACGCCCCCGAACAGGCGGTGAGCCCCGACGCGCAGGGCGCGCAGGCGCCGCCGGCGCAGGCCCGACCCGCGGGGCACGCGCGGCCGCAGGCCCCACAGTGGGCGGGATCGTTGAGGACGTCGACACACGCGGCGCCGCAGCGAACCGAACCCGCGCGGCACCCGACGCAGACACCGGCCTCACACGAGGCGCCTCCGGCGCACGCGCGGTCGCACGCTCCGCAGTGGGCGGGGTCGTCCCCGAGGTCGACGCAGACATCACCGCAGCGGGAGAGGCCCACGCGGCAAGGGGCGCAGACGCCGTCGGCGCAGACGCCCTCCCCCGCGCAAGCGCGACCGCAGGCGCCGCAGTTCGCACGCTGGCGGCGAAGGTCGATCAGGTAACGGCCTTCGCGCGCGCAGTCGGCGTACCAGTCGCCGCTCGGCGAGCGAGCCACGCACACACCCTGCTCGCATGAGATCGCGTGGTCCGACAGGGGGGCGCAGACCGTTCGGCTCGGGCCGCAGACCACCCCGGCGTCAGGGACGTCCGCGCCGGGTGTTCCGTCGGGGGCCAGGCATCCCACCAGGGCGAAGACCACCGCGAACAGAGTCCACCGCGCGCTACCCATGTCCGCCTTGGATGCCCCCGGTGAACGAAACCTTCAAGAGTGACCTGGGAGGGGCGTCGGAGGTCCCGTCCTCTCGTGAGGCCGAACCCGGTCACTGCTACGGCTCGCCCACCTCGGCGGCGAGGCGCGCGAGCTGCGCCGCCGCGGAGGCCTCGATCAGCGCGCGGATGCGGTGCGCGGGCTCCCGCGGGTCGCCCTGAAGAACCTCCCGGGCCCAAGGCAGCGAGACGAACTCAGCGCCCCACAGGAGGCTCAGCTCGACGAAGGCCGTCGCGCTCGGGCCGTCGTCGAAGCCGTGCTGGAGCGCGAGGTCGAGGGCCTCGACAACGCGCGCGCGCACGGCGCCTCCAGCCTGCGCGTCGCCGTGGGCGGCGTGCTGCGCCGCGATCCCCTCGGCCAGGGCAGCGACACGGGCGCGCGACATCGCGCGGAGCTGGTCGAGGCGGATCGTCAGCATCAGGCGGCCTTCGTTCGCACGGGGGGCGGCGGGGGCGGAGGCTCGTCGTCGAGGGGCCCCGCGTCGTCCTCGTCGAGCTCGTCGTCGTCTTCGCCGCGCGTCGCGAAGAGGCACTGCGCGAAGGCCGCCACGCTGGCGTCGTCGGCTTCGAGGGGCCCCGGCAGCGTGAGGTCGAGCACGCGCTCCAGGATGTTGCGGGTGGCGGCGACGTGCGCGGCGAACCACGGCGTGGCCTCGGAGGGCGTGGTGGGCACCAGGTCGTCGGCGAGGCGCGCGAGCTCGGCGAGCACCTCCTCGTCGGGCGGGGACGACCCGCCGAAGCGTCGGAGCATCGCGGCGCTCACCACCACGGCGACCGTGCAGCGCGTCCAGCCGTAGGCGTCGACGACGTGGAGCACCCGCGCGGCCACCTCCGCGGCGCTCCCCGCGAGGGCCCCGTGCGCGCGCTCGGTTTCGAAGGGCCGAGGGACCTTCGCCGCGGCCTCTTCGAGGGCCCTCCGTCGCGCGTTCGACACGCGCGACGCGAAGGCCAGCGTGAGCGCCGCGAAGGCCGCGTCCCGGTCGACGCGCGGAAAGCTCCAGAGCGCGGCCCGCACGGCCTCCGGCGTGGCGCTGAACGCTGCGTCGGCGACGAGGTCGACCACGACGCCCGCCTCCTCGGCGAGCGCGTTCGACGTCGCGAGCGCGAGGAGGCGCAGGGCCTCGGGGTCACCCGGCCGGTCGAAGAGCGCCTCCCGCAGCAGCGTCACCGGGGAGACGCCGCGCCCGCCCTCGACGGCGCGTCGCCACGCCTCCTGCCACGCGCGCGCGGGGGACACGTCGTGGGCGACCTCGCTCGCCTCGCCGCCCGCGTGTCGCCACAGGGCCTCGCGCGCCACCACGCCCGCGTAGCGCCTCGCGAAGAACGCCACCGCGTCGGCCTCGAGCGCCGTCGAGCGCTCGGCCTCGCGCCTCGCCTCGTCGCTCACCGCGCGATGCACCACGCGCCTCCGAGCCGTGCGAGCATCATCGGGAAGTACATGGTCTCGTCGCTCGGCGCCTCTCGCACGATGGCCCTCCAGTCGTCGGCGACGCACTCGACGAGGCGCCCGCCCGCGCACAGCCGCAGGTCGAACGCCGACACATCGACGGCGCGCACCGCGAAGCCAGGTCGCTGACGGCGCCGCGCCTGACCGTCGCGGATCACCGACTCCTTCTCGCCGCGCGCTCGCCCGAAGGCCTGCGCCACCTCGGCGAGGCGCAGCTCGGAGCGCGCGAGAAACACCTCGCAGTCGCCCGCCGAGAGCGCGCCCGCGAGCTCCGTGAGGTACGCGGCGATCTCGTTGCGCGTGGTGGCGTCGAGCGAGAGGCGCGGCGCGTCCTGCCAGGCCCAACGCCCGCTGCGCGCGCCGAGGTCGACGCGGCCTTCGACGACGCGCGGCGCCATCACGGGGCGCGACTGCGCCGACGAAGCGTGCTCCACGCGCAGGAGCTCGACCCCGTCGGGGCCGCCGATCACGGCGCCCGCGGGGTAGCGCGCGAGGCGGGCCCAGGCGCGGTGGTCGTCGGTCGGGAGGCGGTGTCGCCCGGCGGCGGGCGAGAGGGCCTCGGAGGGGCGCGGCCCCGGGTCGACGACGAGCGCGAGCTCGTTGACGCCGTCCACGACGAGGTGGTTCACGGGGGCGCCGAACGCGCGGCCGTGCGTCGGCCCGCGCAGGGTCACGGGGATGCCGTTGAGGTACACCTCGACGTCGCACCCGTCGGCGCGCGCTTCGAGCACATCGAAGGCGTTCACGTGGGGTTCCTCTTGGGGGCTACGGGCGGCGGGCGCATCACCAGTGCCTGCGGGTGGTCTTGTAGTAGAGGAGCGCCTTGCGGGCCGTGGCGCCGCCGGCGATGAGGGTCTCCAGGGGCGCCTCGCGGCCGGGCGTGGTGAGGTCTCCCGCGAGGAGCTCGTGGAGGTCCGCACGCGCCGCACCGATCTCGTCGGCGTAGCCCTCGCGGGTCTCGTCGGTCTCGTCGCCGTCCTCCTCCGAGGCGCCGATGCGGCCGTCGAGGGCGACCATCGCCTGCATCGAGGTCTCGATCGCGCCGCGCCTCGCTTGGAGCTTCGCCGCGGCCTCTTCGAAGAGGCCGGTGTACCGCGTGAGGCGGTCGCAGATGGTGCCGAAATACCCGCCGAGGTCGCCCCAGGGGACGCCCTGGGTCTCCAGGCGGTAGCTCGATTTGTAGAGGTTCCACTGGGCGTCCCAGCGGCCCTGGTCTTCTTCGGGCGACGAGACCTCGGGCCACGGAGAGGGCGGCGAGGTGCGCGTCTTGAGGAGCTCGACCTGCGCCTCCCACAGCAGCGCCTGCGCGTCGCAGACCTTCTTGCGCGCCGCGCGGAGCCCCGCGAACACCACCTCGTACTCCCGGCGCAGCGCCCAGTACCGCTTCGCGTGCCCGCCGGGGAAGACCCCGTGGCGCCAGGGCGTGCCCTCGCCGCTGCCTTCGACGAGCGTCCACTCCTTCTCGACGGCGCTGTAGCCCACGACGGTGACCGTGACCTTCGCCGACACGCCCATCGCGAAGGCCTCGTACTCGATGCCCCCGCGATCTCCCTGAAACCACCGCACGCGCGCGCGCAGGCCCGTCTTGACCACGGCGCCCGCGCTCACGAAGTTCTCGTGCCCCAGCACGGCGCTCAGGCCCACGTCGGCCGCCGAGCGCGCCGTCGTCCACGCGTTGTCGCCCGCGAGCGCGGCGCCGGGCGACTCGCGCTGAAACGTCTTCTCCCACGCGAGCTTCATGTCGAGCGTGAGGTACGCCACGGCCTCGAACTTGAGCCCCATGACGTGCCACCGCGCGCCGAACTCCAGGCGCATCGCCACGCGGAACACGTTGAGGTTCAGCGCCACCTGCTCCCAGAAGAACACCTGGCGGTCGGTGAACTCCTTCCACCCCCAGCGCCATTTGAGCTCCCCCTCGAAGGCCCCGACGTCGAACATCGCCGAGAACCCGAAGCGCGGCACGCTGTTCTGCACCTCGCCGAAGAGGGCGAAGAAGTCCGACACGAGCTTCAGGATCTTGCCGAGGTGCTCGATGTGCTCCTTGTTCTTCTTCGCGAAGACGCCGCCCGCGTGGCCGTTGCGCGTGACGCTGATCTTCACCTTCGAGGTGATCGCGCTCGGGTCGAAGCAGAGGTAGTCCTTGAGCGTCGCGCCGGCCGAGTCCTTGAGCGACTTCGTCTGCGCCTCGAGCAGCTTCTCGGGGTTGTACTCGTCGAGCGCCTTCGAAACCGTCTCGACGCCCTCCTTCGCCTGGAGGCTCAGCGGGTCGCGGTTTTTCTCGCGCACCTGCGAGAGCCCCTCGGGGAGCGACCGCCCGCGCCCCCCGAGCTCCGACTCGCGCTCGTTGATCGCCTCGACCTTCCGCCGCCGCCGCTCCAGCCGCTTGCGCTGCTCCTTCGCGCGCTCCGACGACTCCTCCTCGTCGCGCTTCTGCCGCTCCGACCCGAGGTGCTTGTGCGACTCGTCCCAGGTGCTGACCTCGCTTCCGCCCCCGTCGTCGTCGCCCGCGTGAAAGGCGTATCGCGTCGGCGGGAAATCCGCCTTGAGCGCCACCTTCGGCGCCCCCGACACCACCGTCGCCTTGCTCACCTCGTGGGAGCGAAACGCGTACACGGGCACGAGGTGCGGCGGCGGCGCTTCGGCCCGCGGCGCTTCGAAGACGCCCGCCGTGCTGTTGAGCGCGAGCGTGATCGGCGCCGACAGCTCGAGGCTCGTGTCCGAGCTGATGCGCACCACCACGTGGGGGTCCTCGACGCCGCGCTCGTCGGGGTCGACGCCGAAGATGTCGCCGATCTTCACCTCGTCGAGGAAGGCCGTGCCGGTGCCCGTCACCGTCGTCGACGCCAGGCCCGCGGTGGAGACCGTGCCCGTCACCGCGCGAAACACGTGGGCCGCGAGGCCCTCGGGGGGCGCCTCGCCGCCGGGGTCGCCGACGCCGACCTTGCCCTGCCCGTCGCCCATCTCCTCGGGCGGGTCTTCGACCAGCACGCCCTGCGTCGGGTTGTAGAGCACGAGGCCCGTGCTCAGGTCTTCGGTCGGGGTCTCCGACTGCGGTTTGAGCGCGCCGTCCTCGGTGAAGAGCTCGCCCTCGGCGCCGAATTTCTGCCCCTCGAAGGGCTCCATCGAGAAGCTGAAGCAGTACTCGTCGGAGGGGTACACCTCGACGACCGCGTCCACGCTCGCGCGCCCCTGCACGCCGCTCCGGAGCAGCCCGCAGCTTGCGGCCTTCACCTCGTAGCGTCGGGTCGGGGTGGCGCCGCGCGCGCGGATGGCGTTCCAGAAGCCCAGGAAGGGCATCGTCGTCTCGGCGAGCGAGCGAATCTGGGGGACGCGGTGCTTCCACCACGCGTCGTCGTCCTGAGGTGTTTCGAAGCCCGCTTGAAACACTTCGAACTCGTAGACGGTGGCCTTGCGCGCCGCCAGGGCCGACACGTCCCCCGGCGGGTCGGTGGAGGTGATGTCGACGCGTGCGCCGCCGCTCACCTCCTGCACCGTGAGCATCGGGTGGCGCACCGCGCCCGAGTCGCCGCCGGCGCAGAAGTACACGTCGTCGCCCTCGCTGCGCAGCGCGACGCCGACGAAGGTGGTGTGGGGGCCCTTCTCCTTCACCTCGGAGAAATCCGCGTCCGACCGTCGCCGCCCGATCACCTGCACGACAGTGGCGTCGCCCGTCGCGTCGAACGCGCCCTCCTCGCCGCGCTCCGCGGGCTCGTCGTGCCGCTCGCCGTGCTTCTCGATGAGCTTGAGCGTCGCGAGGTTGCACGGCTCGCGCGCGACGAGCCGCGTCTGCCCCGGCACGAGCGGGCACGGCTGCACCACGTTGATGCTCGGGCCCGTCACCGTCACCAGCAGCCGGTTCTTCGGGCTGTTCGAGCGGCCCCCGTCGGGCGTCGCGTCGGCCGAGCAGCCGCTGAGCCCCGCGACCTGCACCGACTGCTTCACCGCGTTGGCGAAGGCGAAGCGAACGGTCTGGGTCTTCTCCTGCTCGCCCTTCGCGAACGCGACCGCGTACACGCTCCCGCCGAACGCGCTGCTCGTGATGACCGCGCGCACGGGCGACGTCGCGGCGGCGCTCAGCACCACCTTGATCGACGCGGTGCTCGTACCGTTGGTCGCGTACGTCGGGAGCTCGGCGGAGCGCGCCTCGGCGGTCGCGAACGACACCTGGAGCGGCGGCGGCGGCGCGGCTTCCACCGTGATCGACACCGCGGCGGGCGGCGAGGCGCGCGTGCAGCCGACGAGGGAGTCGAGGGTGACGGCGTGCTGCCCCACGGTGGCCGCCGCGTCGAGGCGCACGCTGACGGCCTTCTCCACCTCGCCCGCTTCGAACCGACAGGGCACCGCGCGCCGCCCGCCGCTCAACGGGAACGCGTCGCATCGCAGGTCGACGGTGGCGCCGCCGGCCCCGGCGGCCTCGGCGAGGCTCACGTGGAGGGTGAGCGTGTCGTTCGCGTGAGCCGGCGTCGCAGGCTCCACGGGCGGCTTCGAACGCGACCCGAGGCGCACCACCGGCGGCGCCGCGATGGCGATGGTGGGCGAGCGCGAGAGCACCGAGCAGCCCGCCAGGGCCACGAGGGTGAGCGGGTAGCGCTGACCGACGGTGCCCGCGAGCTTCGCTTGAAAGGTCTTGCTGACGCCGCCTTCGGCGACGCTGACGGCGGCGTGCGGGGGGGAGCCCGCGTGAAAGATCACCCCCGCTTGCGACGGCGGATGGGCGCCCGGCGACGGATCGAAGGCCCCGCACTCGACCTTGAAGCTCGCGCCGCCCGCCAGCGCGTCCGACGCGAACGTGACGGTGATCGTGACCACGTCGCCGACCTGATAGCTCGCGCGGGCCGGCTGGACGGCCGCGTCGGCGTGGAATCGGATCTCGGGCGGCGCGACGACGGGGAGCGTGAGGCTCTTGTGCGCGTCGGAGGCCACGCAGCGGCGGAGCCCGCGCTTGAAGGTCACGTTGTCGGGGCGCCGCGAGGGGCGAACGAGCGTGACCTCCCGCACGCACTCCTGCGCGCCGACGGCGATGGTGAAGGTCGCGTCGTCGAAGGCCGCGCACGCGACGACGGCGGTGACGGCGTGGAGGCGCACGGGCGCCATGGCCTTCACCCGGAGCTTCACCTTCTCGCCCAGCAGGTAGGCGGGCTTCGGCGGGTCGACGAGCGAGAGCTCCAGCACCGGGCCGACCCAGAAGCGCGCCGTGTTCGCGCCCGTGATCGTGGCGCGCGCGACCGCTTCGAGGAGCACCGTCTGCTCGGCGCCGCACGCCTTCGACGCCACCACGTCACGGCCCGTGTCGCGGGGCGGGAGCCCTGTCCCGCTCGCGAACGCCTCGGGCGCCGCGAACGTCGCGCTCGTGAGCTTGAGCTCGCACTTGTCGACGGGGCGCCCGCCCGAGTACGTGAGGTTGAACGCGATCGTCTCGCCCTCTTCGAAGTGCGGCCCGTGGTCGAAGGGCGGCGCGCCGAACGACACGGCGGGGAAGGGCACGCTCACGAGGTGCGTGCCGCTCCTGTTCGCCACGGTGGCGTTCGCCAGCGCCTCGAGGGTGATCGTGTGCTTCTGGCCCGGCGCCGTGCCGCGCACCGCGGTCACGCTGCAGGTCGCGGAGGCGGCGTTCGCGGGGATGGCGAAGGTCACCGGCGCTTCGAACGCGGGGCTCGTCAGGCGCGCGTGGATGACGCTCGACGACGGCGGCTGCACGTGGATGCGGATGTCGCTCGCGACGTAGAGGGCGAGCGTGGCCGGGGACGTGCGTGTGATGCCGATTTTCGATGCCACCCGCGCGAGGCCCTTTCGTCGCGTGAGTCTGCGTCAGACGCCGCGCCGGGCACAACCGGCAACGCACGCGGCGCGTCCAACGCGTTGGAGTACCTGTTCCTCCGTGAGCCTGTGCTTCCCGCGCGGCCTGCGGGGTCGAACGAAGGGTTGCGCCGAAGGAGCGTCTCGGGCAGGAACCGGGTGCAGGGCTCGCCGCCGCGATCGGGGATGGACGTAGCGGCCGCCTGGCGTTGCTGGCGTCGTGGCCCGCCTCCGGCGTTGCGCCGTCGAGGGGATCGCCGTCGAGGGGATCACCGTCGAGGCCAGCTCGACCTCGGGCCCGGGGCCGACGTCATCCCTTCGCCCGGATCCGCTCTTCGAGCGTGGCCACGAGGATCGGCACGGTGAGCCGGTCCTTCGGCCGTCCGGCCTTGGTCTTGAGCTCGATGAGCGTCGGGAGGTCGACGACGCGCACCGGAGCCTCGCCCATCGGGATCACCTCGGAGCGTTCGAGCAACCAGTCGTAGTCCTGACCGTGATCAAGCTCACAAAGCACGTCAACCGGACCCGCCGAGCTGTCGAGGAGGATGTGTCCCCGCCCCGACAACCACGTCTCGTCGGGGCGAAGGCGCCGCGGGTCGGCGCGCTTCACCGCGTCGATCGAGTGGAGCACCCGGAGCAGCCGCGCGATGTTCTCGGGCGTGCGACGGTGCACGATATCGAGGTCGCGCGTCACGATCGACGCACCGTGCAGCACGCCCGCGACGCCACCGATGACGACGAACTCGACCCCTTCGGTGACGAGCGCGACGATCAGCGCGTCGATCGATTTCGGTAGCTCTCCGTCCATCGAGCGAGAACCTCCGCCTGGTACGCGCTGCTCTTGACCCGCTCCCTCGCGTCGAGCCGCAGCGTCGTGAGGATGAGCGTACGATCCACGTCATCAACCGCCGCGAGCACGTCGGGATCGCGCTCCGCCAGCATCGCGCGAACCCTGGCCACGAGCGGATCCTGTCGGACCGGGTCGTCCTGGGTGTTGATGACGCTGTCGAGGGTCTCAATCACACTGCGACGGTATCATGGCCCGACGAGCGACGGTTCGCGCGACGTTCCTTTTCCAGCGATGGCTCGAGCGGCGCGCGCAGCGGATGGCTCGCGCACGCTCCCCTCCCGCTCCGAACGCAGCGCGGTGGCAACGGCGGGCGCGCCGTCCCAGAGCCTCGGGGCGAGCACCTTGTCGATGCAGTGCGGGAAGCGCGAGCCGTTGACCGCCCCGTCGAACGTGCGTGCGCACAGCGGCCCCACTCACCACAGCAACACTGCGCGTCATCCAGCCGGTGTGCTCACAACCTCCCGCGCGCGTAGCCACGAGGCGCGTGGTTTTGCCGATCCCCTTACGCGCGGGAGTGTGAGGGATCGCGCGGTGGAGGCATGGGCGGAGGCGGCGATGCGGGAGGACCCGGGGAGGTACACGACGCCCGTCAGTTGACGGTTGCGGTCAGGAGGAGCGCCCGCCGTCGATGCGCGCGAAGGCGACAACGCGCTCTCATGCGAGCGCGGGCGGGTGTGTACACCGGCTGGATGACGCGCAGTGTCACTGTGGTGGTCGAGGACGCGGGGCGCTCAGCGCTGCGCGCAACTGGCGCCGGTGCAGCGCGTGCCGAACGGGCAGCGCATGCCGCACCCGCCGCAGTTGTCGTCGCTGAACGTCACGCAGGCGCCACCGGGGCCGCAGGGCAGCGACGGCAGCTCGCACTGACACGGGATGCCCGCGAAGGGGTAACAGGTGGCGCCGGCCGGGCAACGACGACCGCAGGCGCCACAGTTCTCCGCGTCGGATCGGGTGCACACCCCGTTGCAGGTGAGCTCGGCGCACACGCAACGTCCAGCACTGCACCGCATCCCCGCGGGGCACCGATTCCCACAGGCGCCGCAGTTGGCGTTGTCGTTGTCGAGGAATACGCAGACGCCGCGGCAGGTGGCGGTCGCCACCACCACGGATCGCTCGAAGCACACGTTTTGGCAGTGCGTGTGTGTGGGGGCGCAGCGGCAGGCGGCCGGATCGCGGCACCCGTAGACAAGGGGGCACGGTGCGCCGAGGTCGTCCTCGTCGGTCATCCCGTCGCGGTCGTCGTCGAAGCCGTTGCACTGCTCCTGCGGCGGGGGCGGCACCCACGCGTCCGGGCCATCCACGGTCCTGCCCCAGCATGCGCTGACGACCGTCGCCGTCGCCATCGCGAGGGTCGTACTGCGCAGGCCGCGGGGTACCTTGGGTGACGAACGGTTCGTGCGGGTGACCACGGCTCGAGCTCCCTCGGGCGTCGCGATGGTCGACGTCGGGCGTCGGATGCGCGGGGGTCCTCGACCGTTCACCGCCGGCTACGCCCGGACGCGCCCGGCGCCTCCGCTCGTCGCCCTAAGGGACGGGCATTTCGAACTGGACGCAGTAGTTCCGCTGGTCGCTGTGGAAGGTGAGGTCGGCCTCCCCGGTGGCGCCCATCCAGGACCGTGAGAGCGTGACGGCGCCGTCGGCCCTCGTCGCAACGGTCGTCTCTCCCATGAGCCCGGCTCCCTCGACGAGGTCGCGCGCGCCGCGGGCGGCGAAGGCGTCGGCCGCCACCCCCGTCACCGTCGCCGACCCGCGCGTCACCCGCGCCCGGATCACCGCGCGGTCGGAGCCCACGTACGGGTCGCTGTCCCGGAGCTGCCCGCGTCGCCCCGTGGTGGGGCCGCCGACGTGGCCAGCGACGTCCTGGGTCATCGCGTAGCGCACCGTCAGCCCGGTCCCGCGGGGCGCGGCGGCGAGGGTGATCGCGACGCTCGCCCCCAGGATCTGCACGTCCGTGACGCGGAGGCGGCCGGTGCTGTCCTCGACCTCGAAGCCGCGGCCCATCGCCCACTCGGTGTAGGCGTTCTGGTGCGGCGCGGTGATGGAGGTGTCCCAGGCCAGCGGCGCCACGGGGACGTCCATGTCCACGGTGATGACCGCGCCCGCCCGCCGCGCCGCCCGCGGCTGCAGCGGCCGCCACGCGTTGCCGCGCACCACCACCTCGTAGAACACCTGCGCGTACTTGATGCCCAGCCGCGTGTAGCCGTACGCGTCGAAGTGAATCCCGTCGGCGTAGGCGTACTGGTACTTGGGTCCGACGCACACCACCTCGCCGGGGTGGTCGACGCCGACGCGCCACTGCGCCTGCGTCGCGCTTGAGCGCTGCCCCATCGCGGCCGGCTGCGTGGCCTGCTGCGAGAGGAGCATCACCACGGGCTCGCGCTGCCCGATGACGGCGCGCAGCTCGCGGTCGTAGTCCGCCCGGAGGCGGCGGAGGTCGGCCCCGTAGGTGACGCTCGCCGCGTCCGCCTCGCCGTGCGTGAGGACCACGGCGCGGTAGGCGACGGGCACGCCCGCGGCGCGCGCGAGCGCCGTGACGGCGCGGGCCTCGTAGAGCGACGCGGCGAAGGCACGCCCCGCTCCGTTCCGCTGGATGCTCGCGATGCCCTGGCCCCCCTCCCCGACGACGGAGTGGATGGTCACGTAGTCCTCGCCGAGGGCGGCGCGCACGCGGGCGGTCACCTCGTCGGCCATCACGGTGTGGGGCGTCTCGCCCTTGATGTTGTTGGGGTAGTGGATCTCCGACGGGTAGCCGGGGCCTGGTAGGTACGGCCGGATCGGCTCGACCAGCGGCACGAGCGAGAGGCGGTCGCCGACCCCGTCGTATAGAACGTCGCTCCCGGAGTCGACCAGCTTGAGGTTGTGGTAGCGCGGCGCGGTGTGGAGCATGCGGCCCGCGCCCGTTCCGACCGCGAGGCTCTGGCCGGTTCCGATGACGCCGACCCACGCGTGGGCGGGGCGCATGGCCGCGTCGGAGAGGGCGGAGGCGTCGGCGCCGCCGTCGTCCGAGCGGTCGCCGACCGTGACCTGCGCGCAGGCGATGAGCAGGCAGGAGAGGCCCGAGAAAAAGGTCGTACGCATGGCGGAGGGGAGGCGGACGAGGCCGCACGCGACGCGACGAGGCCGCACCCCCACCGGGTGCGCCTTCGCATCGGCCCGTCAGTAGCGCCGCCGCCGCCCGACGTTCATCGAGGATAGGGCCTCCGAGCGACCGTGACGTTCAGCGCGCCGTGAGCCCGAGCGCCCCGGCGTCCTGCGTGACGCGCGCCTCGCCCGCCACCTCGACCCGCAGCGTGACCCCCGTCGCCGTCACCGCCGCCCCCTGCGGCGTCACCGCGCCGAGGCGCCCCTCCAGCCGCGTGCCCGGCGCGAGCTCGCGCGTGAGGGCCCGCTCCGCGCTCGCCCGCAGCCGCGCGATCCGCTCGCCCAGCGGGAAGCGCGCTCGCTCGGCGAGCTGGCGCCGCAACGAGCTCCGCAAGAACCACTCGCCGAACTCCACCAGCGCGCTCCGCGTCTCCAGCGTGTAGTCGAGGTCGCTCACGGTGAGGTCGCCGCGCGCGGCGTCGTACACGGGCAGCCCCGCGAGATGCACCGTCCCCTCCTGCCCCGCGAACGCACCATCCTCGAAGCGGACGTCGACCAGGAACAGCAGCGCCGACCCGCTCCCCCGCACGCGAAGATCACGCACCAGCACCCGGTGCCCCTCGAGCTCCATCGTCTGCCCGCGAAACTGCTGCGACACCAGCCGCCCGACCTCCTCGAAGGTCACGCTCGCGTCGAGCGCGAGGCGGAAGCCCCCGGCCCCGCCGTTCCCTTGCCCCAGCGGCGGCAACGGCGACGGCGCGCTCGCGGGCGGAGCGCCCGCGGTGACGTGGGGACGCGCCACCACGCCCACGCTCGTCCGAACCACCTGCGGGTCGAGCGCGACGGGGCCCGCGGTGACGGCCTCCGGGGCGAGCGCCATCCAGAAGCCGTCGCCGAGGTCGATGGGGCGCTGGAGCTCGGCCCACAGCCGCTCGCCGAGCGGGCGCAAATCGCCGCGGGCCGCGATGTCCTGGTCGAGCCGCGCGGTGGCCTCCGCGACCTCCTGCGCGACGACGTTGGCGACGAAGCCCGACACGTCCACGCGGAAGGGCGTGAGCTCGCAGCGGTCGACGACGACGGGGGGCGCGGGGCGCGTCTCGGCGACCACGCGCCACGACGGGTCGAGGCGCACGTAGGTGTCGGTGGCCACCACGACGCGTCGCGGGCGCTCGTGGACGCCGCAGTCGGCGATGGGCACGCAGCCGCCGCCGCCGCCGAGGAAGGGGATCGCGATGCCGAGCGGGGCCCCGCCGCACGCCTCGGCCGAGAGCTCGAGCACCGTCTCCGCGTGGAGGGCGCCGTCGCGCGCTTCGAAGCGGAAGGGCGTGCGCCGCACGGTGTACCGCACGCCGACGGGCATCGGGCCGAGGCTTCGAAACTGCCCGCCCGTGTCGAGCACCGATGGCACCTGCGCGTCGAGCGCGCGGAGCGTCTCGCGGACGTCCGCGGCGAGCGGCGCGTCGAGCACCGCGGGCGTGAGCGGCGGCAGCGGGGCGCCGGGGCCGCCCGGGGAGGCGCTCGGGATCGCGAGCGTGTGGGCGCAGGCGGCGAGGAGGGGGGCGGCGAGGAAGGGGGCGGCGCGGTTCACGGTGGGAGCCTATCCATACGTCGCGGCGCGCGGAAACTGCACAGCGCGGGCGGCGCGGAGGTTTCATGCGCGTTCCCCGCTCGCGGTCGGCGCATAAGGCGTTATGTACGCGCTTCATGAAGTACCGCCACCTCCTCGCGGGCGCCGCCGCGGCCGCGACCCTCGCACTCGCCTCCAGTGACGCCTCAGCGCAGACCCGCATCGGCACCGAACGCCGCGTCGGCCTCGGCCTCACCCTCGGCTACCCCAACGTCGGCCTCGGCGCGAACTTCTTCTTGTCCCCGCGCGTGTCGCTCCAGCTCGACGTGACGTGGGGCTGGCGGGCCGACGGCGCGGGCCTCTTCACCCGCGGCGACGTGCTCTTCTGGTTCCAGCGCCTCGCCGGTGGCCAGGCGGGCGAGCTCACGTGGTACGCGGGGCCCGGAGTGTTCATCGGGTTCGCGGGCGGCCGGTACTGCCGCGGGTACGGGAGCGCGTACTGTAGCAACGGGGTGTTCTACCTGGGCGCGGAGGCGGCCATCGGGCTCGCGTGGCGCTTCGCGCGCGTGCCGATCGACCTCACGGTGGAGGTGGTTCCGCGCCTCGGGCTGCTCGACCACTACGGCGCGGGGCCGTGGTTCGACATCGGCGGCGCCTTCCACGCGCGGTACTATTTCTGAAGCGAACTCCCCGCGTCAGGGGTTGCGCGCGCGGGCGGTGAGCGCGAGGCGGGCCGAGCAGGTCTTCACGTCGACGTCGACGAAGCCCGCGCCGCGCAGCGCCGCCTCCAGCGACGCGCGCGAGAAGCGCGTCGGGTGCATCCCGCGGCGGGTGTAGCCCGACCTGCGCGCGACGGCCTCGAGCGCGGTGGCCTCCAGCACCGGGAGCCACGGCTCGCCGTAGTTGGGCGTCGAGAGCCACAGCGCGCCGCCGGGCACCAGCGTGCGGCGCACGCCCGCGAGCCACGCGGGCCAGTCGAGCATGTGCTCGATGACCTCCTTGGCGTAGAGCGCGTCGAAGGTGAGGCCGTGGCGGTCGAGCGGCGACTCGGGCTCCACCACAAGGCTGCCGACGACGCGCGGGTCGCGGCGATCGAGCACGGCGTCCACCGCGCGCGGGTCGATGTCGGCGACGGTGTAGCGCAGCGTCGGCGGGGCCTCGTCGATCTCGTGGAGGAGCCCGCACCCGACCACCAGCACGGCGGCGTCGGCGCGGCGCGCGCACACCGCGGCGAGGAAATCGGCGAGGTCGCGCTCGAGCGGCCGGTGGTAGATCGACCACGGGAACTGCCGCGCCCGCCGGTGGTTGACGAAGTAGTCGGTGGCGTCGGTCACGGCGCGCGCCCCGGCGAGGCGAGGATGGCGTACTCGTAGGCGTGCGGCGAATCCACGGGCGCGATGGGGGATTCGAGCGCCCAGCGCATCAGCTTCTCCGCCGGGGTGAGCGCGACGTCGGGCGCGATGGAGAGCGCGCGCTCGGGGTAGTCGCCCGCGGCCTGCTTCACCAGGAAGCTCCCGAAGGCCGGCGTCAGGAAGAGCCGGAAGAGGAACTCCGACCGCGCGCTCCCGACGCCCCAGGCGCCGCGCACCTCCCAGCCGTTCTGCTGGAGGAGCTGCTGCCACACGGGGAGCGTGTAGAGGTGCCAGTGCTGGAAGAAGCCGTTGAGCGCGCCCGCGAGCGCCATCGCCACGCGCGGGGCCCGTTGCAACAGCGCCCCCTGCGCGACGCCCTGGTAGGCCCACTGCGGCGCGGGGACGAACATCAGGAGCCGCGCGTCGTCGGCCGCCACCGCGCGGAGGTTGCGGAGCGCGCGGTCGATGTCACGCACGTGCTCGAGGGAGCAGTTGCCGATGAGGAGCCGGTAGGGCCCGCCGGGCGGCGGCGCCTCGGCGACGTCGGCGACGCGGGCGTCGATGTGGCGGCGCGCGCGCTCGACCTCGCCGCGGGAGATGTCGATCCCGACGAGCGAGCGGCCGCCGGTGCCGCGGACGCTCCACCAGAAGCCGTCGCCGCAGCCCACGTCGAGGACGGGCTCGCGCGGGGCCTCGGCGCCCTCGATGGCGTGGATCGCGATGAGCCGGTTGAGCTCGCGCACGGCGAGGGAGAAGGGCGCGTGGCGGAGGTAGGCCCGCACCCAGCCGCGGAGCACCGCGTCGTCGGGCATCGGGCCGAGCATTGGGGGCGGCGGGCGCGACGGCGCGTCGTGGTTCACGGCGGCGGCGAACATAGCAACCGGCGCGACGGCGATGGAAGCGTCAATGCGGCCCGCCGAGCGCGCGGAGGAGCGCGCCGAGGCGCGGGCTCTGGGGCGGCGGCGCCTCGGGGGCGGCGAGCGGCGCGACCGGGTAACGCGATTCGAAGAGCAGCCAGCGGCCCGACTGCGCGCGGAGGGCGGCGTGGTCGCGGAGCACGAAGGCCAGCGCGCGCCCGAAGTCGGCGTCGGGCACGCGCGCCAGCACGTAGCGGAACTGCCGGAGGTCGTCGGCCGGCGCGAAGCGCATCGGGTTGAGCGCGATGCGCCGCGACTGGCGCTCGCGCGCAGTGCCGGGGCGGTAGACCACGGGCATGTGCGGGAGCGTCGCCATGAGGTCGCTGGTTCGCCCGCCGCGCGCGGCCGCGAGGTGCGCGTGGGCGTGGTTGAAGAGCGCCATCGACGCGGGGGCCTCGGTGAAGTTGAGCGACGCGACCGGCGACCCGGGCGCCACCGCCGCGACGATCGGGTCGAGCTCGGCGTAGCCCCGGTGGCACGCGACGAGGTCGTCGAGCTGCGCGAACAGCACCGCGCAGGGGACAATCGCCGCCGCGGCGCGCGCGAGCAGCGACGTCCGCGCACCAGCGGCGGGCGCGAGCGCGAGGAGCAGCGCCGCGAGGCCCGGCGGGAGGAAGCGCTGGTAGAGGAGCCCCGACCCGCTGACCCCGTAGGGCCACACCGCGTACTGGGCGAACATCACCGCCGCGAGCAGTGCGTATCGATGGGCCCACAGCGGCGGCGCGTCGGGGACGTCCGCCGCGCCGAGCGTCTTCACGTCGGGGGCCGGCGCCATGCGCAGGAGCGCGACGGCGACCCCGGCGAGCGCGAGGGGCGGCAGCGTGCGGGCGAGGTCGCCGAGGCCGAGGATGTTGGCGGGGAGGTCGGGCCAGCGAAGCAGCCAGCGCGAGTCCATCGCGGTCATCGTGAGGAAGCCGCGGGTCATCCCGGCGCGGAATCGCAGGTAGCCCGCGACGACGGCCAGCGCGACGGGGACGAGCGGCGCGAGGCGCATCGCGAGGCCCCGCAGCCCGTCGCGGCGCGCGAACACGAGCGCCCACGGGACGAGCGTGGCGCCGACGTAGAAGGGCGCGGCGTTGTGGGCGGCGTAGAGCGCGAGGCCCGCGAGGGAGACCGCGACCGCGCTGCGGGCGGTGGGGCGGGCGACGTGGCGCTCCATCGCGGGGAGCGCGGCGACGTAGAGCGCGAAGCCCACCAGGTTGGCGATGAGCCCCCAGCGGAACATCATCCCGAGCGCGACGGGGGCCGCGAGGAGGGACACCCAGGGGCTCTTCCCAGCGGCGAGGGCCGCGCGCTGGAGCGCCAGGAGCGCGCCGGCGACGGTGGCCGCGGCAAGGAGCTGGCAGGCCCGGTCGACCGGGAGCACGTACGACAGGGCCCACCCGGCGACGTGGAAGAGCTGGTTGGCGTGCCCGAGGTTGCGCGCGTAGAGCTCCGGCGGGAAGCGCGACGGGTCGCCGAGGCCGCGCAGCGCCCCCACCATGAACTCGTGCTGCGGCAGGTCGGTCATCGGGAGGTAGCGCGGCGCGAGGAGCGCGGCCCCGAGGGCGACGGAGACGGCGGCGCAGGCGAGCGCTTCGCGGCGCGGGGCGGCAGGGTCTGCGGCGGGCTCTCCCATCGGGCGTTCGGCGCGCGACGGTAGTCCACCGCGGCGGGCGAACACAACGACGGGCCGTTGTCTCCCGCGTCCCTTCTCCGGTAGCGTTCGCGCCATGCGGACGCGCGCGGCGGCCTCCTCCATCGCCCTCTGGACCCTCCTCGGCTGCGCCGCGGGCGACGCGGCCTCCCCGCTCCCCGACGCCGCGATGAAGCCCGACGCGACGGTCGACGCGCCCGAGCCCGACGTCCCGATCTTGCCGCTCGACGTGCCCGACGTCGGCGTCCGCTGCGGCGACGGCGTGTGCTCGCGCGGCGCGGAGGACTGCATGTCGTGCCCGCTCGACTGCAACCGCTGCCCCACCTGCGACATGGCCCCGAGCTGCACCGGCGCGCTCGCGGTCCCGCTCTCCACCATGGCCGTGCCCGCCTGCAACAACGACAGCGGCGGCGACCTCCGCACCAACTACGCCTGCGGGCAAGACCTCGGCGTGGCCCCGGCCAACACCACCTGCGCCGACCCGCAGCTCCGCATCCGCATCCGGGAGCTCTCGATCCAGCGCGGCTTCTTCGACCTCGGGCGCCAGCTCTTCTGCGTGATCTCCGCAGAGGACGGGCGTCACTCGGAGCTCCTGCTGATGTCCCCGCGCGACGCGCCCGGCAACCGCAACACCGCCCGCATCAACCTCCGCCCTTCGGAGGGGACGCTCTGGGGCCAGGGCGACCTCTACCGGAGCATCTCGAACATCACCGTCACGTACTCGTGCTTCCTCTCGTCGGACGGGGCCGCGGCGCAGCGGGTGCTCGACGCCATCGCGGGCCGCGCGGCGATGGTCTCGCAGCACGCCGACGGGTACGGCTGGGTCTTCGGCACCGTCGCCGTGCTCGGCACGATCCTCGGGAGCTCCCTGGGCACCATGCGCGACCAGCAGGTGCTCGACGTCCAGCAGACCATCGCCGCGGGGGCGTTCCTGCCGTTCACCAACGGCCGGAGCTGGGAGATCCGCAGCCGCCGTGGCAACCTCGACCTCTCGGGCGCGTGGGACCTGCGCCTGACGCTCGAGGCCTGGGGCTGCGCTGGCGTCCGCGCCGTTTCGCCCTGAACGCAAGCGTTTTCTGACCGCGGCGGGGCCTTGCCTCCGGCGTCTTGACCCCCAACGATGCGGGGTGATAGAAGCCGCGCGCCATCTACGGCCCGAGGCGTCATCGCCCGGCCGAGGCCGACGGGCAGGAGAACCCCATGAAAGTCCCTGCGCGCGACCTCGCCGGCATGTCCCTCGGGATCGAGCTGGTGCTGTCCGTCCTCGTGGTCGGGGCCTTTGGTCGCTGGGTCGACCAGAAGCTCCACACCGAGCCCGCCTTCCTCCTGGTCGGCGTGCTCGTCGGGTCGGCGGCCGGGTTCCGGCAGATCCTGCGCTACACCGAGCGGCTCGATCGCCTGAACCGCGAGGCAGAACCGAAGAGACCGAAGCGTGAAGGCCCTCCACCCGACGACGGACGCCCCGATGCCTGACGAGAAGCTGATCGTGCGAAGGATCGCGATCTCAGCGCTCGTGCTTGGCGCGGTGTGCGCGCTCGGGTGCGCGTGGCTCGCGGGCCCGGCGGCCGCCCTGTCGGCGCTGGTCGGGACGGTCTTCGGCCTCGGCAACCTCTGGGCGCTGGCGCAGCTCGTCACGCGGCTCGTCGACCCCAACGCGCCGGCCGGGTCGAAGGGCCCGACGCTGGTGCTCTACATCGCCAAGGCGATCGGATTCTTCATCGTGGCGGGCTTCCTCCTGTCGAGGCCCTGGATGCACACGGTAGGCTTCATGACGGGGTTCACCGCGGTGGTGGTCGCCATCGCCGTGGGGGGCCTCAGCGCCGCGGGCGACGCCCCCCGCGAGTGACCGCGAGAGAGACCAATGCCCGACCACACCTCATGGTTCACGTACCTCCTGGCCCTGCCGAACTTCCGCGCGCTGTGGGCCATGTTCAACCACATGGGGTGCGTCAACGCGGCCGGTGAGTCGGTGGCCCTCGAGGCCGGCGGCGCCTGCCCGGCGGACTACACCCTCGCCGAGCTGCCCAACCACTTCTCCTACCCGCCCAACACGCCCGTCACGCTCGAGTACTCGACGCTCGCCATCTTCGCGGTGCTCATCGTGATGGCGCTCGCGATGATGGTGAAGGGCCGCATCGAGAAGACCAGCGAGGCCGTCGTCCCCGAGGGCGAGCTCACCGCCTCGTCCTTCATGGAGAACTTCGTCGAGACCTTCTACGGCGTGCTCCGCGACTCGCTCGGCAAGGCCGACGCGCGCTACTTCCTCCCGCTCATCGGCACCTGCGCGTTCTTCATCTTCTTCTCCAACGCGCTCGGCATCCTCCCGGGCTTCTCGCCGGCGACCAGCAACTTCAACGTCACCCTCGCCTGCGGCCTCATCATCTTCGTCGCGACCCACTACTACGGCCTCAAGCGCACGGGCTTCGCGTACTTCAAGCACTTCGTCGGGCCCATCCCGTGGCTCGCCCCGCTGATGATCCCGCTCGAGATCGTGTCCCACCTGGTGCGGCCCTTCTCGCTCGCGATCCGCCTCCTCGCCAACATGTTCGCCGACCACCTGCTCGTGGCGGTGTTCACCAGCATCGTGTTCGCGCTGCTCCCGCTGCCGATCATGCTGCTCGGCCTCCTGACCGTGACCCTCCAGACGTACGTGTTCTGCCTGCTCTCGACCATCTACATCCAGATGGCGATCGAGCACCACGACGACCACGAGGGCGACCACGGCCACGCGCCCCACGGCCACGAGGCCGCCGCGCACTGAAGCTTCCCCGCGGGCGCATGGGTCGCCCGCACATCACGCGAAAGAAAGAGTAGAGACACCATGAAGAAGATCGTCGCCGGCTCGAGCGCCCTGCTCGCCACCTTCTACACCGCCGCCGCCTTCGCGCAGGACGCCGCCGCGGCCTCCAACACCTTCGACGCCCAGGCCGCCGCCGCGCTCGGCGCCGGCGTCGCGATCGGCCTCGGCGGCCTCGGCGCCGCGCTCGGCCAGGGCCGCGTGGCCGCCGCCGCGCTCGAGGGCATCTCGCGCAACCCCGGCGCCGACGGCAAGATCCGCGGCAACATGATCCTCGGCCTCGCCCTCATCGAGTCGATCGCGCTCTACGCCTTCGTCATCGCCTTCCTCCTCCAGGGCAAGGTCGGTCACTGATCCGCCCCGCGCGGGTGGTATCGTCGCCGCCCGCGTGACCCGCCTCCTCCCCCTCCCCCTCACGCTCATCGTCTCCCTCGGCTGCGCCGCTCCCGCGGCGGTCGCTCCGCCGCGCGCGCTCGACCTCCCCGCCGCGCCCCCGCGCGACGAGCCCCGCCCCTACGTCGTGGCCGAACTCAGCCCCGGCGCGGCCGTCCCCCGCCCCGACGTCGCCGCGTGCGCCGACCCCCGCTGCGGCGAGGCCGGCGAGGTGACCCGCGTCGTGCTCCCCCACCCGCGGGCCGCCGTGGTCGACCTCCTCGACCGCTACGTCCGCGCGCTCAACGCCCGCGCCCCCGACGACCTCCGCCCCCTCTTCGAGGAGGTGGTCGGCACCACCAACGGCGCCGCGCCGCGCGAGTCCGCCGCGCACGCCCGCGAGCAGGTGGTCGCGGCCCACGCGCAGCTCCTCGACCAGATGGACCGCCGCGGCTTCGGCGCGCTCGCCCTCCGCGTCGTCTCCTACGACGAGTGCCGCGCCGGCCGCTGCGGCGCCCTCCTCCGCCCGGGCGACTGGTACGTCGAGTGGCGCCCGACGTCGTTTCGAATCTCCCCCGTGCCCACCGCGGTGGCCCCGACGCGAATGATCATTCGTTTCACCGACGGGGTCGCGCGGATCGCGGCGTTGAACGACGAGTTTTTCCTCCGCCGGATGCCGTAGGGGGTTGTCGATCGGGGCGCGCGGCGCGGCGTGCCGAGGGGGCGCAAGGGCTTCGCCGCGGCGGCGCGCAATCGCGGCGAGCACCGTGGCACACGCAGGAATTCGTCGTGATCGCGCCGCGTGAAGTTGATGCGGCGCGCGCGGTCACGATAGAAGTTCTGTTGTCGGAACATGCGGTCGAGTGCCGCGACGGGAGATCGGCGAGATGAAGCAGCGTACGACCGTTCGGTGGGCGGCACTTGTGTCGGTGCTTGCTCTGGCGTCGTGTGTCGGGTCGTCTGATTCGCCGGAGCAGGGGAGCGCGGCGATCCGCTACTGCCCCGAGACGACGTACCCCGACTTCCGCGGCGACCCGCGCAACGCGGCGGGCTACATCCGCTACTGCTGGCCGGGCGAGGCCAACTGCTTCTGCGACCGCGACAACGACTGCTACCGGCTGAGCGGCTACGTGCCGTGCCTCCCGCCGGGCACCGTCGTCGACGCGTCGGCCGACACGGGGATCGACGCCACGCAGGACGCCGCGTCCGACGCGGGGATCGACGCCGCGCAAGACGCCGCGCAGGACGCCGCTGACGCGGGCAACGTCTGCCCGGGCCCGACCATCACCGGGAGCAACGGGCAGCCCTACGACCCGGTGACCCTCGGCCTGCGCCAGTGCTTCCCCGGCGAGGCCCACTGCTTCTGCGACGTGTGGAACGACTGCTACGCGCAGACCGGCTACGTCGCCTGCACGCGCACCGACGCGGGCGTCTACAACCCCGGCACCTGCACCGACGCGGGCGTCCCGACCTCCGACGCGGGCACGCTCGCGGCCGACCCGATCGCGTACAGCGGGACGTTCTCCAACGCGCCCGGCTACCACTACGCGAGCCTGACGGTGGCGGGCCTCGCGCGCGAGGTCTGGTACTATGTCCCCTTCCGCACCTGCACGCGCCCCGCGCTGATCCTCGCCTTCCACGGCGCCACGGGCAACGGCACCGAGGTGATGCAGCAGATGGACGCGCAGTACGTCGCCGAGCGCGCGGGCGCCGTGGTGGTCGCGCCGAGCGCGCGCTTCATGTCGGCCGCGCAGGGCGACTTCAGCCGCCCCGACGGCAACGCGATTTACTGGGAGACGTACCCCAACCACGACCCCAACACGAACCCCGACCTGATGCTGACGCGCGCGATCCTCAAGGAGGCGCAGCGCGCGCTCAACAGCGACCCCGACCGCACCTACGTCGCGGGCTACTCCAACGGCGGCTTCATGGCGATCAACGTCGCCGTCGCGCTCCACGACCGGGTCGCGGCCTGGGCCACCACCAACTCGGGCATGGTGCCGTGCATGTACCGGCTCGACTGCGCGTTCACTGGGACGGCGCTCACCTGCGGCGGGCTCGCGGGCCAGGCGGGCTACTGCAACTGCACCGGGCCCGACAAGCCCACGCCCCTGCCCGCGACCTTCCGCCGGCCCGCGTTCGTCTCCGCGGCGGTGGAGGACACGACGGTGTCGGTCTACTACGCCTGCACGCTCGACCAGCGGCTGTCGGCGCTCGCCGTGCCGCACACGGTCGACCTCTTCCACGGCGTCCACTACCCGCGCGAGAACTTCCTCTCGGACGCGTGGACGTTCATGTCGCGCTACGCGCGCTGAAGCGTTTGGGAGGGTGCTCCCCCGGACCTCCGGGGGAGCGAACGAAGTGACGGAGGGTCAGTGCGCGGCGGGCGGGGCGGCGCCGCCGGCCATGCCGTGGCACCCGAGGCAGCCGAAGCCCTGGTGGGTCTGCGGGTTGTAGGGCTGCGCGCCGAGCATCGCCGTCATCCGCGGCCACAAGCGCTGCGTCATGAAGACGTGCATCCGGTCCTGCGACTGGAACATCCCCGGGATCTGCGCGGGGTTGAGCGGCGCGATGCCGTTGGGCATGTGGAAGTTGACCTCGCGCGCGTTGGCGCCGTGGCACGTGCGGCACGAGAAGTTGGCGAAGCGCTGCCCGTCGAACTCCTGAAACATCCGCTGCATCTCCGGCATGACCGTGTGCTGCATGTAGTCCATCTTCTGGTCGTGGTTCATCTGGGCCCACGGCACCGTCGGGCCGCCCGCGGACGCCGTCGTCCCGCCGCCCGCCGTCGCGCCGCCGCCAGCCGTGGCACCACCGCCCGCCGTCGCACCGCCGCCCTGCTCGCCGCCCGCGGTCGCCGCCGCGCCGGTCGTGGCCGCGCCGCCGCCCGTCGCGCCGCTGCACGCCACCACCGCCACGAGCACCCACGCGCTGTATCGAAGTCTCATCAGGGTCCTTTCCCTCCGCGGCGATCGTTGCCGCGGGCGGAGAAAATCACCTCGCGCCCACCTGTCACAAGGGGTCGACGGCGCAACCACCCCGTTCCGCGGCGCCCGAACGCGACCTCGGCGACCCGCACGACGTCTGTCGGGGAATGGGTTGGAGGGGATGAGAAGAGAGGGAGGGTCGACGGGGCGATCAGCCCGTCATCTGGAGCAGGCGCTTGGCGCGGGCGGAGGCCGCCTCGATCACGCGCTCGGCCTCGCCCTCGGGGATGCGCAGCGCCTCGCGGAGCTCGCCGATCATCTTGCGCTCGTCGTCGGTCTGCTCGCCGTCCATGTACGTGAGCACCACCGCGTGGTTGAGGAGCACGCGCCGGTCGTCGCGCGAGAGGTCGGTGATGGGGATGTCCACCATGCCCTTCGGCTCCTTGGCGAAGGCGCGGATCTCCTCCGCCTCGCCCTCGTCGGCCCCGAAGGCGTTGATGAGCGCCTCGATGTGCTCGTGCTCGCCGGCGTGCACCACGCCGTCGACCCACGCCACCGCCACCAGCCCCTTGAGGATCGCCTTGTCCTGGATGTCCATCGTGTTCTCCCGTCGATTCGGCGGCGGAGTCTAGACGACCTCCCGCGCGCGGTGGAAGGGGGATCGTCGGTCGGTTTCTCGGGGTGTCTAGCCGTTGCGCCAGGCGGCGTGGCCGACGAAGAAGGGGCCCATGTGGTCCATGTATTCGGCCGTCTGCCGCGTCTTCCGCATGGCCTGGACCACGTGCGACAGCGGGTAGAGCTCGGGCCCGATGAGCCCGATGAGGAACTCGTTGTCGTTGGCGTCGAGCCCGTGGCACGCGAGGCGGACGTCGTGGGCGAGGCCCGACTCCCCGTAGCGCTTCCCGATGTGCCCGTGCTCGCGGAGGATCGACCCCTGCTCGCGCCCGTCGAGCCGGTTGAAGGCCCCGACGCGCTTGAGGGGGTACCAGACGTGCCAGTCCCAGCCCTCCTGGAGCACCGCGTTGCGCGGGCGCTCGAGCAGCCAGTAGGCGAGGTTGTCTTCGAAGCCCGAGCTGTACGAGCGGCCCATCATCGTGAACTCCGGCCGCAACCTGAGCCCCTCGCGCTGGAGCCGCGGCCGCGCGGCCTTCACGAACGCGGCAGGGTCTTCCGAGAAGGTGAGCACGCCGATGCCGCGCGGGTGGTTCGCGTCCTCGTAGATCACCGAGGAGACGCCGCCGTCGCGCAGCGCCGAACCGAGCTCGCGCACCGTGGCCGCGGGGTCGCCCGCCACCTCGAAGGCCAGGAGCTGCATGAACAGCCGGCGGTCGAGGTGCTGCGGCTGCCCGTCGACCGGCGCGCCGCGCTCGCGAACATCGACGGGCCCCTCCTCCGCCTGCCCCTGGCTCCCGTGACCGCCGTGCCCCTGGCTCCCGTGACCGTGCTTCTCACTCATGGTGGCGAGGACTGATAGGCCCCCGCGGGCGCCGGCGTCAACGGGCCTCCGCGCCGCCCGCAGAAGCTTCGCGCTTCACGGCGAGGGCAGCGGCGCGACGCCCACCAGCGCGGCGCTCTGCTCGTAGAAGGCGCGCTGCATCCGCTCGTCGCGTGCGGCCGCGGAGGGGCGCGCCTCGCGACGGTTGGAGAAGTACCTGCCCGTCACGCCCGCCAGCGAAGGGTCGGTGGCGACGAACATGGTGGTTTCGATCCCCTCCTCCACGGGGCGACCGCCGAGCCCGCCGAAGCCCGTCGCGAGGAGCTTCGTCGCGATGACGCCCGGGTGCAGCGCGTTGACCGTCACCGACGACCCCGGCCCGAGGCGCCGCGCGAGCTCGGCGGTGAAGAGCACGTTGGCGAGCTTGGCGTTGGCGTAGGCGTCGCGGCCCGTGTAGCCCTTCGCGAGGTGGAGGTCGGCGAGGTCGATGCGGCCGGCGGCGTGGGCCATCGAGCTGACGTTGACCACGCGCGCCGCCGGCGCCGCGCGCAGTTTCGGCAGGAGCAGGTGCGTGACGAGGAAGTGCGACAGGTGGTTGACGACGAGGGAGGCCTCGTGGCCCTGGGGGTTCACCGCGCGCTCGGGGAGGAAGGCGCCGGCGTTGTTGACGAGGAGGTCGATGTGGGGATTGTCGGCGGCGAGGAGCTGCGCCGCGTCGTGGACCTCGTCGTAGAGGAGCAGGTCTGCGATGCAGGCCCCGACGGGCGCGCCCCGCACCGCGCGGGAGAGCTCCGCGCAGACGGCGTCGACCTTCTGCGCGCTGCGCCCGTGCACGATGACGTAGTAGCCCTGGCGCGCGAGCGCGAGGGCGGTGGCGCGGCCGATTCCGTCGGTGGCGCCGGTGACCAGCGCGATGGGCTCGCTCATGAGGGCCGCGAGGATGCGGCGAGGGCGGCCGTCGCGCAACGGGCGTCGGTGGTGACGGGCGGCTTGACGGCGCGGGGCGGCGATCTCCTACTCGCGGCATGTCCGACGGCTCCCTCTCGGTGTTCGCCGCGGCGCGCGAGGCCCCGACGCGCGACGCGCTGGTGTGGGAAGGGAACGCCTGGTCGTACGCGACGCTCGCCGCCGCCACCGCCGCCCACTGCGACGCGCTCCGGGCGCTGGGTGTCGGGTCCGGCGCGCGCGTGGCGGTGCAGGCGACCAACCGGCCCGCGACCGTGTGCTCGCTCCTCGCGCTGATGGAGCTCGGCGCCACCGCCGTCGTGCTCCACCCGCGACTCACCACCGCGGAGTCGCAGGCCCAGCGCGACGACGCCGCCCCCGCGATCGACTACGCGCCCGACGACCTCGCCCACGCCGCCGCCCTCCCTGCGCCGACCGCGCACGCCCCCGACGACGTGCTCGCGATGCTCTTCACCTCGGGGACGTCGGGACGCGCGAAGGCCGCGCTCCTCCCGCGCCGGGCCTTCCTCGCGAGCGCCCGCGCGAGCGCCGCGAACCTCGGCTGGCGCGACGACGACCGCTGGCTCCTGTGCCTCCCGGTCTGCCACGTCGGCGGGCTCTCGGTGCTCACCCGCTCGCTCGCCGCGCGGCGCTGCGTGGTGCTCCACGGCCGCTTCGACCCCGCCGCCATCCTCGCTTCGGTGGCGAACGACCGCGCCACGCTCCTCTCGGTGGTGCCGACGATGCTTCGCGCGCTGCTCGACGCCGACGCCGCGGGCGACCTCGCGCGGCTGCGGGCGGTGCTGGTCGGCGGCGCGGCGACCCCGATGGCGCTCCTCGAGGCGTGTGCGCAACGCCGGGTGCGGGCGCTCACCACGTACGGGCTCACCGAGGCGTGCTCGCAGGTGACCACGCAGCGCCTGCCGCCCGCGGGGGCGCCGTTCGTCGCGCGCGCGGGGAGCGGGCCCGCGCTGGAGGGTGTGGAGCTGGCGGTCGTGCGCGACGACGGGTCGCCGTGCGAGGTGGGCGAGGTCGGCCGCATCCGGGTGCGGGGCGCGTCGGTGATGGCCGGCTACCTCGGGCACGCGCCGCTCGACGGGGGGTGGCTCGACACCGGCGACCTCGGGTCGTTCGACGCCGAACGGTCGCTCCACGTCGCCGCCCGACGCACCGACCTGATCGTGACGGGCGGCGAGAACGTCTACCCCGCCGAGGTCGAAGCTTCGCTCTGCGAACTACCCGGTGTCCGCGCCGCGGTGGTCTTCGGCGAGGACGATCCGGTGTGGGGGCAGCGCGTGGCCGCGGCGATCGTGCGGGACCGAACGAATGACCCGCGCGGCGACGACGCGTGGCTCGCGGCGGCGTGGCCCGTGGTGGTCGGGGCGATGGCGCCGCACAAGCGCCCGCGGCGGGCGTGCGTGCTGGAGGAGCTCCCGGCGCGGGCGACGGGCAAGGTCGACCGCGCGGCGGTGGCGCGCGAGGCGGCACCGCGGCTGCGCCCGTGGGGGTGACGGGCGCGGCGCCGTTGCGGTATGGAGCGGCCATGACCAGCGCGACGGACTTCCTCCTCGGGAGGGCCAACGGCGACGGGCGCACGGTGGAGACGATCCTCGCGGCCGACGACCACTGGCTGGAGATGCGCCACGACTGGGTCCAGTGGGCCTTCCCCAACCAGGACCCGAGCGCGTTCAACGACGACGCGCCGGTGTGGACGGAGGCCGAGGCGCTCGCGCTCCCGCCGGCCGCGCGCGCCAACCTCCTTCGGCTGCTGGCGCGCTTCGAGCGCTTCCTCGGCGCGACGAGCTGGTGGCGGCGGCGCAGCGACCACAACCACGCGCGGATCACGCGGGTGATCCTGTGCCTGCGCGACGCGGGGCTGCGCGACGAGGCGCTCGCGTTTCACGCCTACGTGACGGCCGCGCCCGAGCCGGGGCCGACGTCGCGCGCCTTCTGGCGGGCCGCGGCGGACTTCACGCGGCCCTTCGAGCCCCCGGGGTGGTAGCTTCCCGCGCCTCGATGACCGGCCGCCCGAGATTCAACCAGGTCTCCGTCGAGAAGGTGACCCGCGTGTACGGCGCGACGCGCGCGCTCGCGGGCGTCACGCTCACCTTCCGCGCGGGCGAGGTGTGCTCCGTCGAGGGCCCCAACGGCGCGGGCAAGAGCACGCTCCTCCTCGTGCTCGCGACGCTGGTGAAGCCCACCGCGGGGGCCGTCCGCTACGGCGACTACGAGCTCCCCGACGACCGCGAGGACATCCGCGGCGCCATCGGGCTCGTCGGCCACGAGGCGATGGTGTACCCCGACCTCACCGTCCGCGAGTCGCTCGCGCTCATGGCGTCGCTCCACGACCTCCCCTCCCCCGACGCGCGCATCGCCGAGGTGCTCCGCGCCGTCTCCCTCGCCGACCTCGCCGACCGGCCCGCCCGCACGCTCTCGCGCGGCCAGCTCCAGCGCCTCGCCCTCGCGCGCGCCGAGCTCCACGACCCGTCGCTGCTGCTCTTCGACGAGCCGACCACGGGCCTCGACGCCGCCGCCACCGAACGCCTCGCGCAGGCCGTCGACCGCCACCGCCGCGAGGGCCGCGTGGTGGTGCTCGTCACCCACGACCTCCCCTTCGCCGCGCGCGTCGCCGACGTCCGGGTGACCCTGGAGCGGGGGAAGGTGGCCCGCGTCGAGCGCCGCCCGGGGTGAGCGCCGCTGCGGCGAACGCCCCCTCGTCGGCGGCGTCGCGTCTGGAGTCCCTCCGCGCAGGGAACGACGGCGCAGACCCTTTCAGGCGTCGCCGCTCGCCCACACGCGCAGGTCGCCGTCCAGATGGAGGGTCGCGCGGAGCACGCACACGCCACCACCCCTCCCCTCGTACATCTCTCCGTCGGTGCGCTGCGGTGCGCCGGGGCAGAGGAGGATGACGACGACCAGGGCCTCCCCGTTCAGCGCGATCCCGACGTACTCGCGGCGGTAGGCGGGGAGACGAGCGCGGAGGGCCGGGTCGTCGCGCCGGGTCATCCAGGCGCGCGGGTCGGTTCGCGCGAAGGCCGCTTCGAAGGCCGCGATGTCGCGCGGGGTGAGCGCCCAGAAGATCCGACGCGCGCATTGCTCCACCGACTCGCCGGCGCGGCGCTCGCGCCCCGCGCAGTGCATGCGGTGGAGGTGCGTCGGCTCGCGAAACAAGCGCCCGCTGACGCCGTCGGTCGTCACGTCGACGGGCGGGAGCGCGGGGGACGGGCGCATCGCTCCCACCGCCGGCACCACGAAGGGCGCTCGCGCGGAAAACCCGCCGCCCGCCGCCCGCGCGGGTGGCACCCCCTGCACCGCGGCCGATGAGGGCGTGCCGTCGTTGTTGTCCGACATCACGGCGGGGGTCGTCCCCGCGCAGGCGACGAACAGCACGGCCGCCCCCGCACCAGGCGTCGTGCCAGGGGCGTTCGGCCTCGTGCATCGAGCGAGTCGTCGAGAGCGCGAGCCCGTCGAGGAGAGAGTTCCCCTCGGCCCATGCGCGAGGACCGCGAGGAGCCCGTCGAAGCGTTCGTGGAGCCACGCCCGGGCGTCGTCGGCGAGCGCGCCCATGGCCGCGTCGGGGAAGAGCCAGCGGATGCCGTCCAGCCGCGCAAGCTCGCGGTGCACCGCAGACTCATGAGGCACCAGGGGTGCGGCCGATGACATCGACGTCGACGTCGACGATACACTGCCCGGCACGACACTGTCCGCGTCGGAGCGCGAGCCCATGGAGGACGCGTAGACCGAGCCGCAGTGCCTTCGAGTGGTGCCCTCGGCCGTGAGCCGCGCGTTGGCGCCTGGGTGGCCTCGTTGCAAGCGCCGGGAGGTCGCCACAGCGGCCGCTTGACGCGCCCACGCGCCGATCTATATTGATCGGGTGACGTTGCAGGCAGGCGGAAGGCGGGTGCTGGTGGTGCTGTTCATTCCCAGCGTCGAGCGGGACGGCGTGACGCCCATCGATCAGGGCCATTGGGTGGACGCCGCGCTCTCGATGTTCGGCGCGGTGTTCGGCGGCGCCACGGCGTACCCGAAGGCGCGCGGCGTCTGGCGCGACGACGAGCGCGCGGACGCGCTCGTGTTCGACGAGCCCGTCATCGTTCACTGCTACACGGTCCCCGAGGCGATCGAAGACCCCGCGAACCTCGCTCGTCTGGCGGCCTTCTGCCGCCGGATGGGAAGGGAGACCGCGCAGGGGGAGATCGGCCTCGTGATCGCCGACGAGTACTTCGCCATCCGTGACTACAAGGAGCCGACCTCATGAGCGCGAAGCTGGACATGGACAAGGTGGCCCGCGGACTCGGCGCCGAGCGACGCGGCGCGGTGAAGGCGGGCGGAGGGTATTTCGGTGCGGCTCAGCTCGCCGCGGAGGTCGAGGCGCGGTTCCGCGCGCCGCCGGGCGGTGGCCGCGCGACCGACCCCGCCTGGACGGAGCGCCGACTCGTGCCGATGGACGCGGCGACGCTCGCGAAGCTCGAGGCCCTCGCCGGTGAAGTCGCGAAGCGCGGCGTGACCGTCGGGCCGCTCCAGGTCGCCGCGCTCCTCCTCCAGCAGGCGGTGAACCAGGTCGACGACGAGGCGCTCCGCACGCTCACCGGCACGCGGTGAGCCTGGCGTTCGCCGACGCGCCCGTCGATGCGTCTCACCGAAGTCCGGCCAGCATGAACATCCGCCCAGGCATGGAGCGCCTGGAGCACTGCGGGATTTGAACGCACGACGGGATCTGGTGGCGGGAGGGTTGCGAATCACATCGCCGCCCCCGAAAGGCCCGTCGTGTAACCCGCTCCTGCCGCAACCTCACCGGCGCCGCAATCCCTGCAACCCACTTCGCGCGCGCGCCGCGCTTGCGATAGGTTCCCGCGCCCCGATGACCGCCCGCCTCCGCCACCCCCGCCGCCTCTGCGGCCGAGCGTCGCCGTGACGGTCCGCGCCGCGCCGCCGTGGTTCGACGCCCTCTCGGTGCGCGCGGTGGCCGAGCGCGCGATGACGTCGCCCGACGCCCTCCTCCAGCTCACCTTCGATTTCGCCCCGGGCTCGCCCGTGCTCCTGCGCGACGGCACCCTCCGCGCGTCGCTCCTCCAGGCCGGCCGCCCCGCCGCCACCCTCGCCGCCCTCCCCCCGCGCGTCGGCACCGCGCAGTTCGAACACCAGTGCACCTGCGGCCGCTGGGGCCTCTGCCCGCACGCCCAGTGGCTGCTCACGACGCTCGCCCTCTCCGACGCGCTCCGCGAGGCGCTCGTCGCCGGCACACCCCTCGACCCCGCGCTCGCCGCGCTCCCCGCGCTCCGCGAGGCCGCGCGGAAGGCCCTCGCCGCCGACCGCATCACCGCCCAGTGGCTCCCGCTCGACGCCCCGCGGCCCCCGTCGGCGCCGCCCGAGTACCTCCTCGCGCTCCCCCTCGCCGAGCCCAACGAGCGCTCGCTCCAGTCCCGCGTCGCGCAGGGCGACGGCTCGGTGGGCTTCGAGGTGCGCGTGCGGATCCCCGGGCAGAAGGGCTTCCTCGACGACGCCGCCATCCGCGCGACGGCCTTCGCCCCCGACGACCGCCGCGTCCTCCGCCTCCTCGACAAGCGCGGCGCCGCGAAGAAGGTGCTCCGCGCCAACGGCTCCGACGCGGCCCTCGCGCTCCACCTCCTGCGCGAGCTCCCCTTCGGCCGCGCCGCGGTCGACGAGGCGGGGCCCCTCGCCTTCGACCAGACGCCCCTCGCCCTCACCGTCGTGCGCACGCGGCTCCCGCGCGCCCTCCTCGCGCTCTCGCTCGCGGGGCGGGAGGACAGCCTCCCGACGCTCCAGGGGCGCGGCGGCGGGAGCTGGGACAACGTCGCGCCCGCGGGCGACGCCTCGCCCACCGACGCGCTCGAAGCGCGCTGGCGCTCGGACGACGGCGCCGTCGACCTCCCCGCCCGCGAGACGGTGCTCTACCGCGGGGCGTACTCGTTTCTGTGGGCGCCGGCGCTGCGGCGGATGTTCGTGCTGCCGCCGGAGGTCGACCCCGACGCTGCGTGGCGGCTCCAGTTCTCGCCCGCGGTCGAGCTCGTCCCCGACCACGCGGAGCAGCTCTGGAAGACGCTCCGCACGCGCCTGCGCGGCCGCCACGTCGCGCTCCCGTCGGCCGGCGCGATGGGCCTGGAGCACTGCGTCCCGCTCTTCGTCCTCCACGTCGAAGGAACACCCCTCCACCTCGTCGCCCGCACGGAGGCGCAGTACGCGTTCGGCGCGGTGGGGCTCTCCCCCGAGTCACCGCGCGAGGCCGCCTCCGACGAGCGCCGCGACGCCGAGCTCGAAGGCGCCGTGGTCGCTTCCCTCACGGCCGCAGGCTTCGCATGGGAGGGCGCGCGCGACGCCTTCACCGCCGACGACGACCGCGCCGTGCGGTTCTGGCGCGAGGGGGCCGCGGCGCTGCGCGAGCGCAACGACCCGACGGTGTCGGTTCTCATCCCCGCGTCGCTCGGCGGGGTGACGGTGCGGGAGGCCGTCACCGCGCGATTGCGCCTCTCGCGCTCGGGCTCGCTGCTCGACCTCGCCCTCGCGCTCGACGCGGGCGGCCGCAAGGTCGACCTCGACGCCGCCCGCGCGGCCCTCGCCCGCAAGCGCCGCTGGGTCGAGCTCGACGACCGCTCGCTCGCGGAGATCACCGACGAGCTCGCCGACCTTCTCGAAGACACCGCGGGGGTGATCCCCGAGGGCGCGACGGAGGGTCGCGTCCCGCTCCACCAGTGGGGGCGCGTCGAGCGCTGGGCCGCGGCCGCGGAGTTCGAGCGCGACCAGTCGGCGGAGGCGATGCGCGCGCGGCTCCGGTCGCTCGCGGTGGCGGCGGCGCCGGAGCTCCCTTCGGGCCTGCGGGCGATGCTGCGGCCGTACCAGTTGCAGGGCCTCGCGTGGCTCCAGTTTCTCGACGGGCTCGGCGCCGGGGGCGTGCTGGCCGACGACATGGGCCTCGGCAAGACGGTGATGACGCTCGCGCTCCTCCAGTGGCGGCGCGAGCGCGACGGCGGCGCGCCGTCGCTCGTGGTGTGCCCGACCTCCGTGGCGGGCAACTGGGCGCGCGAGGCGGCGCGCTTCACGCCGGGGCTGCGGGTGGTGTCGCTCCACGGCGCGAGCGCGGCGGCGCGGGCGACGACGGAGTTCGCGGGCGCCGACCTGGTGATCACGACGTACGCGCTCCTCCGGCGCGACGTCGAGCGCCTGCGGGAGACGGCCTTCCGCGTGGTGGTGCTCGACGAGGCGCAGACCATCAAGAACCTCGACGCCGCCACCACCCGCGCCGCCCGCGCCCTCCGCGCGTCCACGCGCCTCGCGCTCTCGGGCACGCCGGTGGAGAACCGCCTCACCGAGCTCTGGTCGGTGATGGACTTCTGCAACCCCGGGATGCTGGGTACGTCGCGCCAGTTCGAAGACCGCTTCGAGAAGCCCCTCGCCCGCGCGGCGCTCGACGGACCGGCGTCGCCCAAGGTGGCGAGCGCGGCGGTGGTGGGGGCGCGGCTGCGGGCGCTGATCCGTCCCTTCGTGCTGCGGCGGACGCGCGCGGAGGTGCTCGACGATCTGCCGCCGCGCCAGGAGGTGGAGCTCGCGTGCCCGCTCGGCGACGCGCACCGGACGATGTACGACGCCCTCGCGGTGGTGCTCCGCGAGGAGGTGAAGGAGTTCGCGCGGCGCGACCCCTTCGGGCGGCCGGGGGTGGCGGTGTTCACGGCGCTCCTTCGGTTGCGGCAGATGGCGTGCGACCCGCGGCTGGTCGACGGGCGCACGGAGGTGTCGGGCTCGAAGCGCGAGACCTTCCTCGCGACGGCGCGCGCGCTCGCGGCGGAGGGGCGGCGGGCGCTGGTGTTCTCGCAGTTCGTCGAGCTGCTGGGGCTGTGGGGCGCGGACCTCGCGCGCGAGGGAATCGCGTACGAGTACCTCGACGGCAGCACCGTCGACCGTGACGGTGTGGTGCGGCGCTTTCAAGAGGGCGCGGCGCCGCTCTTCCTCATCTCGCTCAAGGCGGGCGGCGCGGGGCTGAACCTCACCGCCGCCGACACCGTGATCCACTGCGACCCGTGGTGGAACCCCGCCGTCGAGGACCAGGCCACCGCCCGCGCGCACCGCATGGGCCAGACGCGCGGCGTGACGGTGTACCGCCTCGTCGCGCGCGGCACCGTGGAGGAGCGCGTCCTGGCGCTCAAGCGGCGCAAGCAGCAGCTCGCCGACGCGGTGATCCACGGCGACGGCGGCGCGGCCCTCGCGGGCATCACCGCGGAGGACGTCGCGGCGCTGCTGGCCGACGCCGACGAGGGCGACGCGCCCGTGGAGGAGCCGTGGTGACGCTCCCCGAGGGAAGCGCGGCGCGCGCGGCGGCGGCGTTCACGGCGCTGGGCGCGCTGGCGGCGGCCGAGCTCATGCCGCAGCTCGACGACCACTTCGTCGAGGTGGGCGCGCCCCTGCCGACGCTCTGCACGTGGCTCGCGGCGGCGGCGGCGATCGCGGCGGTGACCCCCACGCGCTGGGCGGCGGCGCGCGAGCTGGTGAGCGCCGCGGTGGGCGCGCTGCGCCTCGCGATCCCGATGGTGCTGATGCTCACGTGGAAGGTGAACGGGCGTGAGTTCTGGGGCGCGCTGGTGGTGTGGGTGGCGATCCACGACGCGTGGCGGGGGGTTGCGCCGAGCGCTCCGCTCGCGCCCGCGGCGCTGGCGGTGACGGGGATCGTCCTCTGGACGGGCGAGTACACGCGCGTCGCGCCGGGGATGGGCGTGCTGGTGGGCCTCGTCGCGGGCGCCGCGGCCGCATGGGGCGCCGAGCGCAGGGAGCGCGAATCCGCGCGGTGACGCGCCGGCGCAACGGGGCGTTCCACGGGCGGTGACGGTCGCGCGGCGCAACGGACCTGGAGCGCGTTCGCATCCCGAATACCCGTGGAAACAGGGGCGTTCGAGGGCATAGCTTCCGTCCGCGCTCGCCGCCGCACCCCGCCGCGGCCACGCCACGACCTCGCACCAGGAGACCACCGCCCAATGTCCCTCAACGTCGACAGCGTCCACTCCCACGTCGGCTTCTCCGTCCGCCACATGATGGTGACCACCGTGCGCGGGAAGTTCACCGCCTACCGCGGCACCTTCGACATCGACCCGGCGGACTTCACCCGCTCGAAGATCGAGGGCGACATCGACGTCGCCAGCATCGACACGGGCAACGCCGACCGCGACAACCACCTCCGCAGCGCCGACTTCTTCGACGTCGCCAACCACCCGAAGATCGCCTTCAAGAGCACGTCGATCGCGCGCGACGGCGACGGCTACAAGGTGACCGGCGACCTCACGATCCGCGGGACGACGCACCCGGTGACCCTCGACGTCGAGCTCGCCGGCACCTCGAAGAACCCCTGGGGCCAGACGGTGACGGGCGTCAGCGCCACGGGCGCCATCAACCGCAAGGACTTCGGCCTCCAGTGGAACGCCGTCCTCGAGACCGGCGGCGTCGCCGTCTCCGAGAAGGTGAAGATCGAGATCGAGGTCCAGGCGAAGGAGGGCTGACCGCCCCCGCGAGGCGCTTCAACGCGGCGTTGAGTCGGCGCGCCCGTGCGCGTACCGTGCTGCAACAGCTCGCGAGGTGAACGTGAAGAAGCGCCCGCTCCGTCCCGCCGTCGTCTCCGTCGCCGTCCTCGGCGTCTCCCTCCTCGCCTCCTCGCCGGCCTGCGCCGACCCGCCGCCGCGCCCCGCGGGCTGCCCCGCGACGCCGCCCACGCAGGGCAGCGCCTGCGCCGCGCCCGGCCTCACCTGCGGCTACCGCGCGTGCGTGGACTTCTGGACGGTGACGGCGACGTGCGACCCCGCCACGCGCCGCTGGGGCGTCACCGAGTCGACCTGCAACCCGCCGCGGATCGTGCCCGTCACGCCGCCGACGGCCAACCCGCCCAACGTGTCCCCGCCGCCGCGCCCGCGCCGCCCGCGCCGCCCGGTGATCCACCGCAACCCGCCGGGCCACCCGCCGCCGGACCCCTCGCGGCCCGACCTGTAGCTCACCCGCCGTCGGACGGGCCCCCGTCGGGCGGGGGGTTGCACTTGGCCGTGCCGACGTACCGCCAGCGCCCCTCGTAGCAATCGTAGATCGTGGTCCCGGAAAGCTGCCCGGACAGGGGAACGAATAGTTACACCGCCCGATCGGCGACCCCGTGCAGGCGTCACCGACCGTGGGCGGGATGTCGGGGCAGGTCGCGGTCGACGCGTCCGCGTCGGGTGCCTCGGATGCGTCCGCGTCGGGTGCCACGGATGCGTCCGCGTCGGGCGCCACGGCCGCGTCCGCGTCGAGCGGCACGTCGGGCTCCACGTCGGGCTCCTCGATGACGTCGGGCGGCGGGTTGCATTGGAGGTACGAGAGTTCCCACTGGCCGCTGACGCAGCGCGCGGTGGTCATCTCGGGCGAGTAGGGGGGGCAGGGCGTGCCCACCCACGTGCACGCGCCTCCGGGCGGGGGCGTGCACGCGGAGCCGTACATGGGCGGGTAGTCCGGACACGGGGTCGCGGCGGATCCCCCGTCCGGCACGTCGATCGGGGGGTTCGTGTAGATCAGTTCCTTGTTGGCGCAGCCCGCCGCCAGCACGCCGCTCGCCACCGTGACCACGAAGGCCGCCCGGACCCCTCTCCTGCGCTTCATGCACGTTTGTGTATCACGGCGCGTGCCGCGGGAAACACCGAGGGTTTCCGCCCTCGGTGGCGCCCCGCCGGGACATCCGTGTCACGCCTGTGCCCCGGAGGCGCTACTCGCCCTCGGGGAGCTGCACGACGCCCGGGTGGAAGTGCTCGTACACGCCGCGCGCGCGCTGGGGCCCGAGCACCTCGGTGAGCTCCGCGAGCGTCGCCTCGGCCACCTTCGCCACCGTGCCGAACTTCCTCAAGAGCACCACGCGGAGCTTCGCGCCGATGCCGGGCAGCGCGTCGAGCTCGCTGCGGAGGCGCTTCCTGGCGAGGAGGTCTTCGCGGGTCTTGTTGGCGAAGCGGTGGGCCTCGTCGCGGGCGCGGGCGAGGAGCACGAGGGCGGCGCCGTTCTCGCGGATGGTGACGGGGTTCTTGCGGCCGGGCTGGTAGACGCGGTCGACCACCTTCTCGCCGAGCACGTTCTCGCGCTCCTTGGCGAGGGCGCACACCGCGAGGTCCTTGATGCCGAGCTCCTCGAGCACCGCGGTCGCGATGCCGAGCTGCCCCCTCCCCCCGTCGACCACGAACAGGTCGGGGAACTCCCAGCCCTCCTCGCCGTTCATCGCGCGGCGGAAGCGCCGGGAGAGGACCTCGTGCATCGCGCGGAAGTCGTTGCCCGTCGACTCCGTCCGCACGTGGTAGCCCCGGTAGCGCGGCTTGTACGGCGCCCCGTCGCGCAGGCACACCACCGCGCCCACCGTCTCGTCGCCCGCGTGGTGCGAGATGTCCACGCACTCGATGGTCACCGGCGGCTCCTCCAGCCCGAGCGCCTTGGCCAGCGCCTCCGCGTGCCCCTCCGCCTGCGCCGCCGCGACCCGCCGCTCGCGGAAGGCGTGGCTCGCGTTCTCCATCGCGAGCGCGAGGAGCTGCGAGCGCGTGCCCCGCTGCGGCACCGCGAGCGACACGGCCTTGCCGCGCACCTCGCCGAGCCACTCGCGGATGCCGTCGGCCCCCTCGGGCTCGAGCGGCAGCACCACCTCGTCGGGGATCGTCACCGCCGCCGACCCGTAGCGCGACTGCAGCACCTGCGCGACCAGCTCGTCGTCGGGCACCTCGCACTTCGCGAACACCATCGACTGCGTGTCGCGCACGAAGCCGTCGCGCACCAGCAGCACCGTCACCACCACGCAGTCGCCCTCGCGGTAGAGCCCGTAGACGTCCCGGTCGCGGTCGCTCACCTCGGCCACGCGCTGCGCCTCGGTCACCCGCCCCATCGCCGTGATCTGGTCGCGCAGCCGCGCCGCCCGCTCGAAGTCGAGCGCCCTCGCCGCGGCCTTCATCTCCGCCTCCAGCGCGCCCGCCAGCTCGGTGCTCTTGCCGCGGAGGAAGAGCTCGACGTAGCGCACCTGCGCGTCGTACGCGGCCTTGTCCACCGGCAGCACGCAGGGCGCGGGGCAGCGCTTGATCTGGTGCTCCAGGCACGGCCGCGTGCGCGCCGCGAACTCCTCGTCGTCGCACGTGCGGAGCTGGAAGTGCCGGTTGACGAGCTGGAGCGTCCGCCGCGCGTCGGAGGCGCTGGGGTAGGGCCCGAAGTACTCCGCGCCGTCGGGCTTCGGCCGGCGCGTCACCTCCAGCCGCGGCCACGGCGCCGACTTGTCGAGCCGCACCGAGAGGTAGTCCTTGTCGTCGCGGAGCCGCACGTTGTAGCGCGGCTTGTGCTGCTTGATGAGGCTGTTCTCGAGCAGCACGGCCTCCTTCTCCGAGGCCGTCACCACCGTCTCGATGTCCTCGAGCGTGCGCTCGAGCAGCGGGACGAAGTACCGGTAGTCCGAGCTGTTCGGCTGGAAATACTGCCGCACCCGCGCGCGCAGCGACTTGGCCTTGCCGACGTAGATCACCTGGCCCTTGCGGCCCTTGAACACGTAGCAGCCGGGCCCCGTGGGGAGCGTCTCGAGGCGGGCCTGGAGCTCTTCGGACAACATCGCGCTGGTGCCGCGCATGTTGACAGAAGTGACGCCCGCGCGCAGCCCCGTCGCACTCGTCCGCCGAGGGGAGAACCGCCGCGATTTCTCGCGCCCGCCGCCCCGCCGCGTCTGGCATGCTCGCGCCGCGGGCGCCTTCCTCCCGATGGTGATGGGCTCCCGCGGACGACACCACCCACCAGCCCGCCGAGTCCTTCATGGCCCACCGTCTCCTCGGACCCTACGGCTTCGCCGCCGCCGCGCTCGCGGCCGTCGCCTCGCACGCCCTCGGCGCGTGCGGCTCGTCGCAGACCAACAGCCTCGCGCCGCCGCCGCGCCCGCCCGACCCGGCGCAGATCACGCTCACGCCCATCCGCGTGTCGCGGCCCTCGTGGGTCAACGCGCTGCCCGGCGGGGCCGCCCCGGAGGCTCCGACGGGCCGCGGCCGCGCGCGCCGCATCCCGACGGCGCCCGCGATGACCACCGAGCTCGCGACCTCGATCCTCGCCACCGCCAACGAGCCCGTGCGCGCCTGCTACAAGGGCCTCCTCGCCTTCAGCCCGCAGGCGGCGGGCAGCATCACCACGCTGATGCGCGTCAACCCCGACGGCTCCGTCGCCGACGTCGAGCCCATCGGCAACACCGACCCGTCGCTGCTCATCATGATGCCGTGCGTGCTCAACGCCGTGCGCACGCGCCGCTTCCCGCCGACGCGCTCGTCGACGCTGCTGTCGTTCCCGTTCTCGCTGCGGAGCGGCGAGGTGGGCGTGCCGGCCAACGGCATCGGCACGCCCGTCGAGCTCACGCGCCCGCGCCCCGGCGAGGTGCAGGTGACCAACCCCGACCCCATCTCCGTGCGCCCGTGGCGACCGACGCTGGTGCCCAACACCAACCCGGTTCGCACCCTCACCCGCGACATGGCGGCCGAGGCCGCGCCCGACATCACCTCGCTCGTCGACACCTGCTACGCCGCCGCCACCGTGATGGTGCCGGGGCTCAACGGGCAGTTCGGCCTGCGCATCGCCGTCGAGCCCTCGGGCAACGTCTCGCGCGTCGAGGTGCAAGACCAGGGGCTCCTCCAGGGCCCGCTGCGCGACTGCCTCCTCGCGCTCGGCGGGCGGCTGAAGTTCCACTCGTCGGGCGGCGGCGCGCTCGTCAACGTCGACGTCTCGCTCGCGCAGACCGAAGCCCCCGGCGGCGCCGGCGCAGCGCCCGCGGGCCTCGTCCCTGGCGCCGTCCCCGGTGCAATGCCAGGCGTCGTCCCCGCCGGCGGCCTCGTCGCCCCCGCGCCCGTGGCCCCCGGCGGCGCCGCGCCCGCAGGCGGCCTGATGCCCGTCACCACCCGCTGACCCGCGGCGGCCCGTCCCGCCCCGCGCGCCGGCCCATCACGCCCCGTCCGCGACGTCGCGCCCCGCGTGATCTCGCGGCGCGGCGTGGAGGCACGGCCCTTGCGGATCGGCCGCGGCATGACGCGCCCCACCTCCGCCCGCATCCTCCTGGTCGACGACGACGAAGACGCCCGCGCCCTGATGGCCCGCGCCCTGCGGGGCATCGGGCACCAGGTGATCGAAGCCGCCGACGGCGCCGAGGCCCTCCGGCTCGACCTCGGCACCTTCGACGCGGTGCTCACCGACGTGCAGATGCCCGCGGTCGGCGGGCGCGAGGTGCTCGCCGCGGTGGCGCGCGCGTCGCGGGCGATCCCGGTGGTGGTGTTCACGGGCTTCGCCACGCCCGAGGGCGCGATCGACCTCATCGCCGAGGGCGCCTACGACTACCTCCCGCGCCCGGTGGAGCTCCCGCGGCTGCGCCTCGTGCTGCAGCGCGCCCTCGACTGGCGCGCGCTCACCCTCGAGAACGACTCGCTCCGCAGCAACGCCCGCCCCGCGAGCACCTCGACCGACGTGCTCGTCGGCACCTCGCCCGCGATGCTCGACGTCTACCGGGTGATCGCGCAGGTGGCCCCCACCGCGGTGCCCGTCCTCATCGCCGGCGAGAGCGGCACGGGCAAGGAGCTCATCGCCCGGATGATCCACCGGCGCTCGGGGCGCACCGGGGCCTTCCTCACCGTCGGCGTCTCCGCGCTGCCCGAGGACGCGCTGCTCGCCGAGCTCTTCGGGGGCGACGGCCGCCCGGGGCTCTTCGAACGCTCGCCCGGCGCGACGGTGCTGCTCGACGAGGTCGACGCGCTCGGCGCCCGCGCGCAGGCGAAGCTCCTCGCGGTGCTCGAGGAGCGCGCGGTGGTCGGCGTCGACGGCGCGAAGGTGCCGATCGACGTGCGGGTGCTCGCGACCACGAGCCGCGACCTCCTCGACGAGCAGGACGCCGGGCGCTTCCGCTCCGACCTGCTCTTCCGGCTCCAGATGGTGACCATCACGGTGCCGCCGCTGGCCGCGCGCCGCGACGACATCCCGGTGCTCGTCGACCACTTCCTCCGGCACTACGCCGCCGCGATGGGCCGCCCGGCGCCGGTGCTCGCCCCCGACGCGCGCGCCGCGCTGCTCTCGTACGACTGGCCCGGCAACGTGCGCGAGCTCGCCCAGGTGATCCAGCAGGCGGTGCTCCTCTCGCGCGGCAACGCCCTCCTCCGCGACGACCTCCCGGCCTCCCTCCGCAAGGTGAACGCCCCGCCCGTGGCGGCCGAGGGCGAGGCCGGCTGGCCGACGCTCGCCGCGGTGGAGCGGCGCTACATCGACCGCGTGCTCCAGCACACCGGCGGCAACAAGACGCGCGCCGCCGAGGTGCTCGGCATCGACCGCCGCACGCTCTCCCGCCTCTTCGCCCGCGAGCGCGCCGAGCAGACCGACGGCGCCGCGGCCGAGGGCTGACCTTCACCCGCAGAGCGCGCGGTAGGCGTCGAGCACCGCGCGCAGCTCCGCGACGCGACGCGCCCGCTCGGCCTCCGTCGCCGCCGGCGCGAGGTCGGGGTGGAGCGCCCGCACCCGCTCCCGGTACCGCTGCCTGACCTCCGCGAGCGTCGCCTCCGCGCCGAGCCCCAGCACCCCCAGCGCGGCCGCGCGCGGGCCCGTCGCCGCCGCGGCACGCCCGCCCCGATCACGTCGCCGCGCGCGCTGGTGGAAGGCCTCCCGCGCGCTCATCGGCGCCTGCTCCGCGACGCCCGGCGGCAGCGGCCGCGCGGGGTGGAAGCGCAGCTCCGCGTCGATGAGCGCGTAGAGCGCTTCGAGACGTCGCTTCCGCTGGGCCGCGAGGGCCTCGTCGCGCTGCGCGTGGGAGACGGCGCGCTCGGCGACGAGGCGCTGGCCGATGCGCTGGTCGCGGGCGCGGGCCTCGCGCGAGGCGCGCTCGACGGTGTCGCGGGGGCAGAGCCCGGCGGCGGCGAGGAGGTCGCCGAGGCGCCACGCGGCGGGGGCGGTCTCGACGGCCTGGACGAGCCCGCGCCGGAGGTGGACGGCGTGGCGCCCGCGGGGCTCGACGAGCTCGAGCACGCCCGACGCGTACCCGCGGTGGAGGGCGGCGAGCAGGTCGCCGAGGGTCGTGTCGCGCAGCCGTTGGGGGAGGAACATCCGCGAGACGCTTCGTACCACGCGCCCCCCGCGCGCCGGCCACTTCGGCGCCGCGCGTCAGCGGGCGAGGTCGGCCGCGAGCTTCACCACCAGCGCGACCACCACCATCAGCACCACGCGGCGCACGAAGGGGCCGCCGCGCTTCACCGTCAGCCGCGCGCCGAGAGCTCCACCCGCGAACTGCGCCGCCGCCATCGGGAGCGCCACCTCCCACCGCACGACGCCGCGCTGGACGAAGATCGCGAGGGCCGCGAGGTTCGACGCGAAGTTGACGACCTTGGCGTTGGCGCTCGCCCCCGCCATCGGGTCGTAGAGCCAGGCGACGTAGGCCATGATCGCGAACGTCCCGGTGCCCGGCCCGAAGAAGCCGTCGTAGCAACCGATGGCGCCCGCGATGAGCGCCGCGCGCAGGGTCGCGTGCGGGGCGACGCGGCCGTCCTTCACCTCGGCGAGGTCGGGGCGGAAGGCCAACGCCGCCGCCACCGCCACCAGCAGCGCGAGCACCACCGGCCGCAGCGCCTCGCGCGGGAGCGCCAGCACGAGCCGGGCCCCCGCGAGCGCGCCGACGAAGGCCGCGGCGAAGGCGACGGGCGCGCGCCCGCGGTCGACGGCGCCGGCGCGCCAGAAGTGGGCGAGCGCCGAGCCCGAGCCGAAGGTCGACTGGCCCTTGTTGGTGCCGAGCGCGAGGTCGGGCGGGAGCCCCGCGGCCAGGAGCGCGGGCAGCGTGATGAGGCCGCCGCCGCCGGCGATGGCGTCGACCGTTCCCGCGACGAAGGCCGCGGCGGCGAGGGCGGCGACGACGGCGGGGCTCACGTCACGCGAGCGTCCCGACGACGGACTCCACCGCGGCGCGGACGCGCCCGTCGGCGATGAGCCCCGCCACCGCGCGGATGTCGGGCGCGAGCGCGCGGTCGGCGACCAGCGTCGGCGCCGCCTCCCGCACCGCCGCGTGCGCCGCGGCGACCCCTCGGCCCGGGCGGAGCGGCGCGCGCACGTCGAGGCCCTGCGCGGCGACGAGCATCTCGATCGCGAGCCCGGCGCGGACGTTGGCGACGACGCGGGCGCACTTCGAAGCGGACGTGGCGCCCATCGAGACGTGGTCCTCGCGGCCCGCCGATGAGGGAATGGAGTCGACGCTCGCCGGGTGGCAGAGCACCTTGTTCTCGGTGACGAGCGAGGCGGCGGTGACCTGCGCGATCATGAAGCCCGAGTCGAGGCCGGTGTGGGGCGCGAGGAAGGGCGGCAGCCCCGACGAGAGCGCGGGGTTGACGAGCTGCTCGACGCGGCGCTCGGAGATGTTGGCGAGCTCCGCGGCGGCCATCGCGGCGAGGTCGAGCGCGAGGGCGAGCGGCTGGCCGTGGAAGTTGCCGCCCGACACCACGTCGGCCCCGCCCTCCCCCACGAACACCAGCGGGTTGTCGGTGACGGCGTTGAGCTCGCGCGAGAGCACCTCGCGGGCCCACGCCAGCGCGTCGCGCGAGGCGCCGTGCACCTGGGGCATGCAGCGCAGGGAGTAGGGGTCCTGCACCTTGCCGCAGTCCTTGTGGCTCTCGGCGATCTCGCTGTCGGCGAGGAGGGCGCGGAGGTTCCTCGCGGCGAGGAGGGCGCCGGGGTGCGGGCGGGCGCCGACCACGCGCTCCTCGAAGGGGACGCTGGTGCCCTTGAGCGCCTCGAGCGACATGGCGCCCGCGACGTCGGCGTGCGAAGCGAGCTCGGCTGCGTCGTGCAGCGCGAGCGCCCCCACCGCCACGATGAACTGCGTCCCGTTGATCAGCGACAGGCCCTCCTTCGCCTCGAGCTCGATCGTCGCGACGCCCGCGCGACGCATGGCCTCGGCCCCGACGAGCACCTCCCCATCGAACACGGCCTCGCCCTCGCCGATGAGCACGCACGCGAGGTGGGCGAGCGGCGCGAGGTCGCCCGACGCGCCGACCGAGCCCTGCGACGGGATCACCGGGTGCACCCCCCTGTCGAGCATCGCGAGGAGCGTGTCGACGACGACGGGCCGCGCGCCCGAGTGCCCGAGCGCGAGCACCTGCGCGCGCTGGAGCATCATCGCGCGGACGGCGTCCGTGGCGAGCGCCGGCCCGACGCCGCACGAGTGGCTGCGGACCAGGTTGCGCTGGAGCGCGCGGACGTCGGCGGGCGAGATGCGCGTCTCGGCGAGCGCGCCGAAGCCGGTGTTGATGCCGTAGACGCGCGGGGCGTCGTCGCCGCCGGCGGTGATCGCGTCGATCGCGCGGCGCGCCACGGCCATGCGCTCGCGGGCGCCGGCGTCGAGCGCGACGGGCGCGCGCGACCGCGCCACGCGGACCAGGTCGTCGAGGGAGAGCGGGGCGCCGACGAGGACGGGGGCCGTCATATGCGCGCGTTCGTACCACCAAGGCCCCGTGATAGGGTAGCGGCCCGTGCGGCCTCCATCCCCCGCTCGCCGAGCCTCGCGCGTTGCCCCCTTCCCCCGGCGCAGGAAGCGCCAGGGGAAGGGGCACTGTCGCGACGAGGACCCACCGACGCCGGGCCATCGAGACGCCACGAGCACCAGACGCCGAGACGCCATGCGCACCAGACGCTGGCGCGTCCTGGTTGCGACAGAGCCCCTTCCCCTGGCGGCTCTGCGCCGGGGGAAGGGGGCAACGCGCGAGGCTCGGCGAGCGGGGGATGGAGGCCGCGAGGCTCGGCGAGCGGGGGATGGAGGCCACGGGACGGCGCTCCTCGCGCTCCTCGCCGCCGCTGGGTGCTCGGGCGAGGCGCTCCCGTCGCCCTCCTCCATTCGCGCGCTCCGCGTGGTGGCGCTCGTCACCGACACCCCCGAGGTCGCGCCCGGGGCCTCCGCCCGCGTCGCCGCCGCGTGGGTCGACCCCGTCTCCGGCCGCCCCTTCCGCGCGCGCTGGCAGCTCTGCGCCGAGCGCGACGTCGCCGACCCCCGCGCGTGCCCCACCGCCGACCGCGCCGTCGACCTCGGCGAGGGCCCCGCCGTCACCACCCCCGCCCTCACGGCCGCCGGCACGTACTTCGTCCTCGTCGCCGCGTGCGCCGGCGCGACCCCTTCGCTCTCCCGCGCGCTCGGGCACTGGCGCTGCGACGACGGGTCGGCCGCGGAGGAGGTGTTCCGCCGCGTGGTGGTGACGGAGACGGTCCCGCGCAACCGGCCGCCCGCCATCGCCACGTGGGGCTTCGCGCGCGGGGATGCGTCGGTGATGGTTCCGTCGGGGGAGGATGCGTCGGTGACGCTGCCGGGCTGCGACGGCGGCGCGTGCGGGGCGTGGACGGTGCGGGTGGTTCCTGCGGCGGGGTCGGCGGAGGCGCTGCCGGACGGGGGCAGAGAGGCGCTGTCAGCGTCGTTCTACGTCACGTCGGGGACGACAGCCTCACCGCGCGACACCGCGAACCCCGGCGAAGAGCGGGAGCTTGCGGTGCGCTGGACGCCGGGGGCGTCGTCTTCGTCGTCGGTGTGGGTGGTGCTGCGCGATCAGCGCGGGGGGGAGTCGGCGCGGGGCGCCGCGGTCACTGGCAGCGGGCGTTGACGCAGGCGCGGCCGGCGGCGCAGTTGGCGGTGCGGGCGCACTCCGGCATCACCTCGTTGGTGCTCGTGCAGAGCGAGCGGCCCATGCCGTCCGCGCGGCAGAGGTTGAACTGAACGTCCACCCGCATGCAGTCCCCGTCGGGCGTCACCGCGGGGTTGGGGCACTGGCGGCGGCAGGCGCCGTTGTAGCAGACCGACCCCATGTTGCACTGCGAGTCCATCGTGCAGAAGGGCCGCGGGCGCGTGTCGACGCGGCACACGCCGTTGTCGCACATGAAGCCCGTCCCGCAGGCCGCGTCGCTGGTGCAGGTGCGGAGGCACACGCCGCTCACGCAGAGCTGGCCGCTCGCGCAGGGCGTCGCGCAGGAGCCCGTCGTCGGGTACGCGCAGCGGCCGGCGGTGCACTGCTGGCCCGCGGCGCACTGGGCGGCGGAGGTGCAGCCCACCACGCAGCGGCCGTCGACGCACGCCTGCCCGCTGCCGGTGCACTGGTAGTCGAACTGGCACTGGTTGCTGCGGGCCTGGCAGCTCCCGCCGAGGCACACGGGCGTGGCCGGGGTGGAGGCGCACTGCGCGTCGGTGGTGCAGCGGCCGCCGGGGGTGCACTGCCGCGTGTTCGTGTCGCAGACGAGGCCCGCGGCGACGGCGGCGCAGTCGGCGTTGGTGCTGCACCCGGGGATGCAGAGGCCGCGGGCGTCGCAGGCGAAGCCGCTCGGGCAGACGGAGCCGGCGCTGCAGGTCAGCGCGGTGGTGCAGCGGTTGTTGAGGCAGTAGCCGCCGGGGCAGTTCGCGTGGGTGGTGCAGGAGGTGACCGGGGGCGGGCCGTTGTCGACCGGCACCCCGGAGTCCGGGCGGCCGCGGTCGGAGCCGTCGTCGTCCCACACCGGACACCCGGTCAGGACGGCCCCGAAGGTCGCGGCCAGGGACATCATGGAGAAGGCGTGGGTCAGTCTGCGCATCGTCGGCCTCCGGATCGGAGCGGGGAAGAGTTTTGCCATCCACCGGGCGAGGGGCGGGCGGATGGCTCGGGTCCGGTCTACAGCACCCACCGTGCCGACGCCACCCCGCGACACTTCCCGAGAGCTCCTGCGGGGTGTCCGGGGGCTGTGAAGAACCGTTGACGGTGCCCCTGTGAACCCTCCCCGGCGACGACGAGGTTAGAGCAGCACCCGGAGGCGCACGGTGCCGGGGCCCGGGCGCACGACGAGCTGGCAGGCGAGGCGCACGTCGGGCGGGTCGTGGAAGCGGCCCTCGAGCAGCGCGAGCTCGTCGACGTCGGGCGGCTCGCAGAGCGCGGCGCCCTCGGAGACGCGGACGCGGCACGTGCCGCAGTTGGCGTGGCGGCAGGCGAAGGGGACGCCGGCGCGGAGGTCGTCGTCGCACACGTCGACCACGCGGGCGCCGTCGGGGCGCTCGACGGCGAGGCGGGTGCGTTCGAAGACGATGGTGGGCATCGGGCGGCGGGCTGCGGGGAGTGGAGGGGAAGCGCGTAAGGAAGCGGGACGATACCGCGCGGGGGGCGCGGGCGGGGTGTCGTTCAGCGGGCGCGGCGGGCGCGGACGATCGCCTGCACGTTGGTGGGGAGCGACGCGACGAAGTCGTCGGCGAGCCCGCGGAGCACCACGTCGGAGAGCGCGAGCACCTGGTCGTGCGGCGAGAGCGCGGCCACCGGGTCGGCGGGCTGCGCGTGCGTGGGCTGCGTGGGCTGGGCGGGCGGGGTGGCCGCCTTCTTCTTCGCGGGCTTCTCGTACGCGGGGCGGTGGAAGCGCTCGGGGTAGCTGCGCGGCAGGGAGTTCTTCGTGGCGTGGGCCTGGAGGGCGGTGTCGATGGCGCGGCGCGCGGTGTTGGCCTCCTCGCGCCAGGCGCCCTGGGCGACGGACACGCGGGCGGCCTCGCGCTCGGCCTCCTCGCGGGCGTCGAGCGCGGCGCGGCCGTCGGCCATCGCACGGAGCACCACCGTGAGCCCCTTCGCGCTGGCTTCGGGGAGCTTGATCTCCTCGCCGAAGAGCGGGAAGTCCTTCATCTCCTGGAGCTGCGCGTCGAGCCCCTTCACGGTGATCGCCGTGACCGACTCGGGGAAGAAGCGGGCGTACGTCGGGTGCGACCGGTCGCGCCCGCAGTCGATGAGGAGCTGCGCGGCGAACACCGTCGTCACCTCGTCGAGGTCGTCGTTGACCCACGCGACGCGCGCGTTGGCGATGACGGAGGCGTTGTCGGCCTCCTGCCGCTGGAGCTCGATCGCGCGCCAGCGGGCGAGCTGGTGTTGGAGCTGCTCCACCTCCGCCGGGTGCGCCCCGCACGCGAGCAGCGTCGCGAGCATGTGGAGCACCACCCGTCGCTGCGCGTCCCATCCGTCGCCGTCTTGAAAGAGCTTCATCGGTGTGCCTCGTTCCTTCTGGCGTTTCCATCGGCGGGGGTGCGGCGGCGCTTGAGCATTGTCCCGCCCGCGAACGGACAGACCGGGGTCACGACGCGTCCGAGGGGCTCCTGTCGACGGACAGGACGGGGTCGCAGCCGACGCGAGGGGCGTCTGTCCGCGGACAAGCGCCACCCCCAACGCGTCCGAGGGGCGTCCGTCGAGGAACAGGACGGGGTCGCGTTCGATGGGAGGGCCTCCTGTCGAGGGACAGGAGGGGGTCACGACCGATCGGGAGGGCCTCCTGTCGAGGGACAGGAAGGGGTCGCGAGCAACGCGAGGGGCTTCTGTCCCTGCGGCGCGCCCTCACCCCACGCGTCGGGCGGCCTCGCGGCGGAGCGCGTCGGCCAGCGCGCGCGCCTCGTCACCTGCAGACTCGTCGACGTGCAGCTCCACCCCCGGCGCCAGCACGTACCGCAGCCAGCGCGCCGGCTCGGCGTCCGTCGTCGCGCGCTCGGGCTCGCGCGCCGGCGCCGACGTCGCGCCCGTCACCGCCGCGCCGACGCCCTCGGGCAGCGCCTCGCCCGACGCGATGCGCGCGATGTCCGCGGTCGTGCGGTTCGCCAGCGCGGCCTCGATCGCGTCGAGCGGCAGGTGGCGCTCCTGCAGCGCGCGGATGGCGCGGAGCCGCGTCAGGTGATCGTCGGTGTACGCCGTGTCGGGCCCGCGGAACTCCGGCGCTGGGACCAGGCCCCGCTGCACGTAGTACCGCACCGTCCGCGGCGAGACGCCGGCGCGCTGCGCGAGTTCGTCGAGCTTCCACCGCGAGGGGCGCCGCGCTTCCACGGAGGGTCTCGTAAGACACGACACCACCACTGTCAAGTAACCACCCATGGCGCGCACCCTGCGGACGGCGGTTGGGGGTAGAGTGGCTGCGAGGTGTCGCCGTGACGTTCGCAATCGCCCTGTGGCTGGCCCGGTCGCTCGCGGCGGGGCTGTGGGTGGTGGAGCACGTCTCGCAGGTGGCGCGCGCGCGGAAGCGGGGCGCGGCGGGCGCGGCGGCGTGGGCGCTGCCGGTGACGACCAACTGGCACCACGGCGACCGGCTGGGGCCCGCGCTCTGGGTGCTGGCCGTGGCGGGCTACGCGGTGGCCGCGGTGGCGTCGGAGGCCGTGCGGTGAACGGTTCCCGGTCGCGCCCGGCGAAGGGCGTGTCGCCGGGGCGCGCGATGGTCTAGTGTCGGGCCCGACGCGTCGGCGGAGTCCGGCGCGCGATCTCTGACGAGAGGCGCCGCATGGCGAAGACCCAGTCCCCGCTCCTCGGGTACAACACCAACGTCCGGCACAAGGGCAAGGTCTTCCACATCCAGACGGAGGACTCCGGCGTCGCGAAGCCCCACGTGATCACCCACCTCTTCGCCGACGGCGGGCGGATCATCAAGAGCGTCAAGACCTCCTACGCCGACCGGCTCGAGTCCGCCGACCTGCAGACGCAGGTGAAGAAGCTCATGCAGGACCAGCACAAGGCGATGTTCATCGCCTTGCGCGACGGCGTGTACGACGACCAGATGGAGGTGACCGCGCGCACCCCGTCGCTCGCCGACACCCTGCCGACCACCACCAACACGAACGACCTCAAGGCCGCGGCCGCCCCCTCCGCGACGGCGTCCCCCTCGCCCACCGCCGAGGCCGCGCCGGTCGAGGCCGACGACCTCATCGAGCTCGACGAGAGCTCCTTCGTCGACGAAGCGCCCGCGTCCGCGCCGACGCCGCCGACGCCGATCCCCGCCGCGCCGCCGCCGCTCCAGCCCGCCGCCACGATGACCGCGCCGCGCGCCAACCCCCGCCAGTCGCAGGGCTGGCCCGCGGCCCCGACGCGCACGTCCCCTCCCCTCGGCGCGGCCCCGAGCGGCCCGCCCCCGCTCCGCCCGCCGCCGCAGCGCGCGACCACCACCGCGCCGCTCGGCCAGCCCACACTCGCCGCCGCAGCATCGAGCGCGCCCGCCGCCTCACCCACCCCGACGCCCGCGGGGCCGGTGGCGCGCCCCGACAAGCGCACGCCCGCGCCCGCGCCGCGCGTCGGGGCGGTGTTCGGCGAGCGCCTGGTGAGCGAGCGCTCGCTCGACGAGGTGATCCTCGCGTACCTCGCGGAAGAGGTCGGCGAGAAGCCCCGTCGCTGAGGTCACCCGCCCGTCGCGCGTCGCCCAGGGGTTCGCGGTGATCCCCCGCATGCGTCCTGCGTCCGTCCCCGCTCGCCGAGCCTCGCGGCCTCCATCCCCCGCTCGCCGAGCCTCGCGCGTTGACCCCTTCCCCCGGCGCAAAGCCGCCAGGGAAAGGGGCACTGTCACAACGAGGACCCACCGACGCCGGGCCACCGAAACGCCACGCGAACCAGACGCCGAGACGCCACGAGGGCCAGACGCCGACGCGTCCCGGTCGCGACAGTGCCCCTTTCCCTGGCGGCTTTGCGCCGGGGGAAGGGGTCAACGCGCGAGGCTCGGCGAGCGGGGGATGGAGGCCGCGAGGCTCGGCGAGCGGAAAACCTCGAGTACGAGGGCATTGGCGCACAAGGCGTGACGCCTCGCACGGGGGGCGGATCGCATCGTCTCGCGCGTGTCAACCGTAGTGCGCTCGTGTGCGAGGCGCGGGCATCGACGCGCGGACGTTGTCGCGGGCCCAGACACGTGCGCGGGGCCTTCGCGCGGCGCTGGCGTCGAGCTCGGCCGTGGGCGTATCGATCGACGGAGACGACCACGGAAGGAGCGGCGATGACGACCAACATCCTGTCGATTCAACGGCTGACGATCGCGCGGCAGCGGTACGCGGGGGAGCAGATGCTCCTGATCCTCCAGACGGAGACGGCGCCGAAGCGCAAGCGCCCCGAGGTGCTGGTGGCGCGGGCGGGCGAGTTCACCACCGCGCACCGCGCGCTCGCGGGGGTCTCGGCGGCGCCGAAGCTCACCGTCGACAACGGGGCCGACCGGGCGTACGGCGGCGCGTTCAGCACGCTCCAGGGCGTGGTGCAGACCTTCGCGCAGCCCATCGTGCCCCTCGACCCGGAGGCGCAGACGCGCTTCCACGCGGCGAGCTCCCTGCTCTCGCTCGCCTTCCCCCGCGGCATCGGCTTCACCCGCAAGCCGATGAACCTCCAGTACGACGCGATGCGCGCCGTCGTCCGCGCGCTCCGGGGCGAGGCCGCCAACGACCACGTCGAGGCCCTCGGCTTCGGCAGCACGGTCGACTTCCTGGAGGCGATCCTCGGCCCCTACGGCGTCGCCGCGACGGGCCCCGACGGCGCCGACCTCGAGCACCTCTCGGACGCCTGGCACGCCGCCTTCGCGAAGCTCGCCGCCACCATCGTCGGCGTCGCCCCCGAGGGCGACCGGCTCCACGAGGTGATCGCGCTCTACCAGAAGGAGGCCGCCGCCCAGTCCGCGGCCGACGCCGACGCCCGCCGCCGCGCGAAGAAGGCCAAGGCCGAGAAGAAGGTCGCCTGACGCGCGCAGGGCGCCGGAGACGTCTCCGGCGGGCGCGCGAGAGAGACGGAGACGTCTCCGGCGACCGCGAGAGAGAGACGGAGACGTCTCCGGCGACCGCGCGGGGGAGACGGAGGCAACTCCGGCGGGCGCGCGAGGGAGACGGAGGCAACTCCAGGAAAACCGTCGGTTTCGGGCGGGGCTCCGGTGGCGCGCCAGACGTGATACGAAGCCGACGTGGCGATCTCGGAGCGGCTGGCGCAGGCGGTTCGATTGCGTGGCGGCGGCTCGTGCGCGTACTGCTTGCGGAGGTTGCCGCTGACGGTCGATCACGTGACGCCGCTCGCGTGGTTCGAAGACCCGCTGAGCACGGCGCGCGGCGAGCCCGACGCGCCGTCCAACCTCGTCCCGGCGTGCGGCTACTGCAACAGCCTGAAGCGCGACATGAACCTGGCGACCTTTGCGGTCTACCTGCGGGAGCGATACGGTCGGGACACCACCTCGATGGTGGCCCGGGTGCTCGCGCAGTGCGCGCGCCCCCTCCCAACGGAGCAGAGACCATGAGCGATCCCAAGGAGCATGTCGCCGCGGCCCCCGGAGCCCTGGGGGAGACGCTCGCGCGAGGGGGCTACCGGGCCCGCGTGGTGATCGACCGCGTCGACGGCGAAGCGCTGAACGAGGACGACCGCGAGGTGATCGCCAACACGCTCGCCGCGATGGACGACCGCGACCGCGCGGCCGAGCGGGAGTACCCCCTGATCGGCTTCGTCGGCGGGCGCCACTTCGCGCACCTCCCGGCGGTCGACCGCGCCGACGCCGCGGAGTAGGCGACGCGAAGGGCGGCGCACCTCGACGCGCGCTACGCGGGGATGGGGTCGAGCGTCATCTCCGCGCCGTCGGCGCGCCACGTTGCGTTGTCGCGGACGTACCGGCGCACCGCCACCCGGTAGTGCGCGCGGCCGTCGTCGCCGTAGTCGCGCGCAACCTCGATCTCGTTGAAGCCCTGGTCCTTCGCCGTCTCGCGGCTCCCGAGCGTCGGCGCCGAGGCGACCGCGAGCGTGCGCGGCGCGCCGTCGGCGCCCCACTGCCGCTCCTGCGCGAACCACCCGCGGTGAACGTGCCCGTGCAGCACCAGGTGGAAGCCCTTCGCCAGCAGCGCCTCCTTTACCGCCCCCGCGTTGAGGAGCCCGCCGAAGCGCGCCACCTCCGTGTCGGGCAGCGGCGACACCGGGTGGTGGAGCACTGCGATCTTCACCGGGTGGGGCCAGTCGTGACTGCCCGTAGAACGCCGCGGGCCGCACCGCGATCTGAACCACCCCCACCCTCGTCCTGTGCGGCCCCGTCGCCATGTGCTCTCGCGCATCGCCGCGCCCCTACCGCGGCACCGCGCACCGCGGGGAGCGCGTTCCGCGCTCGGTGCGACGACGGCCTCGCCCCCACTGCCCACTGCCCGCTGCCCGCTGCCCGCCGCCCGCCGCCCGCCGCTCGCCGCTCGCGGGGTGCACCGACGCCCTCTCCAGCACGCGCTTCGGGTAACCCGCTGTGAGGCTCGGCGAACAGCGAGGATCGCGCTCGCTGCCCGGCGCTCGCCGCCATGGCTCCGCTCGACGCAGCGTCCCCGCCACGTACGGCCGCGAGACCCCGAGCGCCGAGGAGCGAGCGGCGATCCCCGCTGTTCGCCGAGCCTCACAGCGGGTTACCCGAAGCGCGTGCTGGAGAGGGCGTCGGTGCACCCCGCGGGCGGCGAGCGGCGGGCGGCGGGCGGCGGGCAGCGGGCGGCGGGCGGCGAGCAGCGGGCGGCGCGGCGACGCACGCCCCGCCATCACCCCCGAGCCCCCGCATCCTCCCGGCGCCGCCCCAGCGCGCTCGCCAGCACCGCGATCAGCGGAACCATCGGCAGGTGGTACCGGTCCCCCCCGAAGAACACCGCGTGCGTCGCCACGAGCGCCGCCACCGTCGCCGCCGCCATCCGCCCCGCCGCGCCCATCGTCCGCCACCGCAGCACCGCCCCCAACGCCCCGAGCGCGAGCAGCGCCTGCCACGTGCGCGACAGCACCGCGTGCCCCCACGCGCGCCGCGCGTCCGTCACCAGCGCGGGACGCGCGATCGCGAGGTAGTCCACCGGGAAGGTCTCGCGGTGGAGCGTCCGCTCGAGCTTCTCCGCGCCGAGCCTCACCCACCTCACCGGATCGCGCCGCACGCTCGCCCACGCCACGCGGCGCCAGCAGCGGTCGCGCGCCGCCTCGCCGCGCACACCGCGGCACCCGTCGTCGGCCGTCAGCGCGATGTACCCACCGTCCGCACGCGGAACCGCGCCGATCGCGAGGTTCGACCCGCCGTTGGCGCTCACCAGCACGCAGCCGTCGAGCGCCCGGCAGTTGCGCAGCGTCCACGGCGCTACCAGCGCGAGCGCCAGGCCCGTCACCGCGAGCGCACGCACCGCCCGCGCCCGCCACGTCCCCGGCGTCATCGCGGGCAGCAGCACCGCCAGCGCCAACGCCTGCGGGCGCACGTAGGTGGCCGCCGCGAGCGCCACGCCCGCGAGCACGAGGTCGCGCGTCGTGGGCCCCTCGTCGCGCCGCGCGAGCGCGTACAGCCCGAGCGCGAGGAGCGCCGACCAGAGCGTCTCCGTCATCGGAACGCTCGCGAACATCACCGGCCCCGGCAGGAGCGCCGCCGCCAGCGCCCCCGCGAGCGCCGCGCGCGGCGAGGCGACGCGGAGCGCGAGGCGGTGCGCGAGCCCGGTGGCGGCGGCACCCGCGAGCGACCCGGCGAGCGTGACGACCCACGGGGCGACGCCGAGCGCGAGGTAGAAGACCGCGAGGTACGCGGAGTAGCCGACGGGGTAGTACGCGGTCGGCACGCGCGGGTCGGCCTGCGGGCCGAAGAAGAAGCACGAGAAGCCCATCCCCCGCGCGATGGCCTGCGCGCCGCGCTGGTAGAGGTCGGCGTCCCACGCGAAGGGGGCGCGAACCGCGAGGCCCCAGGCCATCCGCGCGGCGAAGGCGACGGCCGCCACGGCGAGCGTGACGCGTGGCGAGGCGGTGCCGCTCACGGCCGGGCCCCCGGCTTCGGCGGGAGCACTGCCCCCGCGACGACGCACAGCAGCGGCGTGAACACGAAGTGGTACCGGTCGCCCCCGAAGAACACGCAGTGGACCGCCACCGTCCCCGCGACCGCCGCCACGCACAGACGCAGCGCGCCCGGCCACGCGCGCGCCGTCGCGAGCGCGAGGAGCGCGAGGGCCAGCGTCACCCGGTGCCACGCCGTCAGCCACTTGATGAACCACTCCGACCGCGCGGGCGTGAGCACGCGGGCGAAGCGGAGGTACACCGCGGGCGCGGCCTCGTAGTCGAGCAGGGCCTGCACCTTCATCGGCGCGAGCGAGAGCCAGTCGAGGGGGGCGGCGGCGATCCGCTCGCGCGCCTCGCGGCCGTAGCAGCGGTCTTTCGAGACCTCGCCGCGCGTTCGGTCGCAGCCCTCGCCGAAGCGGAGGTCGCGGTAGTTTCCCTCGGCGGTGGGGTCGGTCCCGATCCAGAGGTTGGAGCCGCCGTTGACCGACACGAGCGCGCATCCGTCGAGCTGGGCGCAGTTGCGCGCCGTCCATGGGAGCACCACCGCGCAGGCCACCGCGCCCATGATCAGCACCGTGCGGGCGCGCGCCTTCCACGCGGTCGACGGCGCCGCCATCAGCGCGACGAGCGGCGCGAGCGCGAGAACCTGCGGCCGGACGAGCCCGCTCACGCCGAGGAGGAGGCCGGTGAGGGCGGCGTCGCGGTCGCGTCCTTCGTCGGCGTGGCGCGCGGCGAGGAGGACGGTGAGGGTGACGAGCGCGCCCGAGACGGTCTCGGTCATGAAGGTGGAGGCGTACATCACGGCGCCGGGCGAGAGGGCGTAGAGCGCCGCGGGGAGGTGCTCGCGGCCGGGCCCGAAGGCGCGCCGCGCGAGGGCGACGACGCACGCGACGGCGAGGGCGGCGGCGAGGACGTTGAGCGCGCCGGCGACCCACGGCGAGGGCCCCGCGAGGGCGTGTCCGAGCCCGAGGAGCGCGGGGTAGCCGACGGGGTAGAAGGCGGTGGGCTTGTAGGGGGGGAGGTTGTTCCAGGTGTCGATGAAGCCGAGGCCGCGGGCGATGCGGAGGGCCGTTCGCGCGTAGATGATGCCGTCCCACGCGATGACGGGGGGGTAGCGGGCGAGCCACGCCGCGCGCAGCGCCACGGTGACGGCGATCCAGAGCGCGAGGGAGCGTCGCAGCGGCACGGCGGCGGTCCCTATCGCACGAGCGCCCCGACGCAGGCAACGAGCGGGCGCCCCGTCAGCCCTCGTCGTCGGCGCGGTACCCTTCGGCCTGGAGCGCGAACATCCGCGCGTACGTCCCGCCGCGCGCGAGGAGCTCGGCGTGCGTCCCCTCCTCGGCGACGCCGCCGTCTTCGAACACGACGATCCGGTCGGCCATCCGCACGCTGGCGAAGCGGTGCGTGATGAGCAGCGCGGTGCGCCCGGCCTTGAGCTCCTTGAAGCGCTGGAAGACTTCGTGCTCGGCCTCCGCGTCGAGCGCCGCGGTGGGCTCGTCGAGCACCAGCAGCGCGCTCGGCCGCATGAAGGCCCGCGCCAGCGCCACCCGCTGCCACTGCCCCACCGAGAGGTCGTCGCCCCCGAAGGCGCGCCCGAGCGGCGTGTCGAGGCCCTTCGGGAGCCGCTCGATCACGTCGCGGGCGCCCGCGTCGGTGACCGCGCGCTCGACGGCGTCGCGGTCGTCGAGCCGGGGCAGCCACCCCACGCCGACGTTGTCGCGCGCTGTGAGCTGGAAGCGAACGAAGTCCTGGAAGATGACCCCCACGCGCCGCCGCACCTCGGCGACGTCGAGCGTGGCGGTGTCGACGCCGTCGAGCAGGATGCGCCCCGCGGTGGGCCGGTAGAGCCCGACCAGGAGCTTCACCAGCGTGGTCTTGCCCGCGCCGTTGCGCCCGACGAGCGCGAGCGTCTTCCCGGCGTCGAGCGTGAGCGTGACGTCGTGCAGCGCGTCGCGCGACGCGCCCGGGTAGCGGTACGAGACGCCTTCGAAGCGAACCGACGGCGGCGACTGCGCGTCGGGCGCGGGCGGCAGCGGCCGGTCGGGCTCGTCGGAGGGGATCGCGAGGAAGCCGAAGAGGGTCGAGAGGTACAGGTCGTGCTCGTACATCCGCGCGACCGAGCCGAGCGCGCGCGCGGCGAGCGCCTGGCCGCGGGTGAAGACGGCGAGGTAGAGCGTCATCGCGCCGAGGGAGATGGCGCCGTGGGCCGCGCGCGACGCGATCACCGCGTACACGCCGTAGAGCGCGAGCGACGAGAGGGTGGAGAGCGCGAACATCCACCGCGCGCGGCGGGCCGAGAGCGTCGCCTCCTCGGCGTGGAAGCCGAGGTGGATCTGCCGGTACTTCTCGGTGAGCCAGCGCCCGAGGGAGAAGAGCTTCACCTCCTTGACGGTGGCCTCCTGCGTGAGGACGGCCTCGAGGTAGAAGAGCTGGCGGTTGCGCTGGGTGCGGGCGGCCTGGCGTTCGAAGCCCTGGCGGCCGAAGTACGCCTCGCCTGCGAATGACGGGACCGCCGAGAGCACCAGCGCCGCGATGGCCCAGGGCCCGAGCGACGCGAGGAGCACCGCGTAGCCCGCGAAGGTCACGAGGTCGCGCGCGAGCGACACCGCGCCGGTGAAGGCCGACCACGGGCGCACCGACGCCTCGCGCCGCGCCTGCGTCATCTTGTTGTTGAACTCGGGGTCTTCGAAGTGCGGGAAGGACACGTCTCGCGCCTTCTCCAGGATGAGCACGTTGACCCGCAGCCCGAGCTCCGAGCGGAGCAGCGCGCCCTGGTGCGCCTCCACCTGCGCGAGGAGCTTCTGCGCCGCCACCACCGCGAGCTCGGCCACCACCCACAGGAGCGCCGCCCGCACCGCCGCCTCCTCGCCATGCCGCGACGCCGCGTGGAGCACAGCGTCGACGATGCGCTTGGCCACCCAGGCGAGCGCGACGTCGGCGAGCGCCCCGAGCCCCTGCGCGCCGACATAGAGCGCGAGGCGCGTGGGCGCGATCGACGCGACCATCGCGGCGGTGCGGGAGAGGTTGCGGAGGGTGTCAGCGCCGAGCCGGCGCGGCGGCAGGTCGGCCTCGGCCATAGGGGCGCGGAGCGTAGCTCAGCGGCCGCGCGGTGCGTGGGCCACCTGAACGGGCGGGACCGTCAGGCGGCGAACGCGGGCGCGCAGGGGGGCCTGGCGGGCTGTCTGCGGGGCGACGGCGGGCGCGGGCGTGGGGGCGGGCGCGGCGGCCTCGGCGGGAGCCTCCACGGTCAGCGACGCGACGGGCGAGGGCGTCGGGGCGCGGCCGAACTGCCGGGCGGCGACGACCCCGAGGCCGGCGACGACGGCGGCGGCGAAGACGAGGGGCGCGATGCTCTGGCGCTCGGGCTTCTTCGCGACGGTGCGGGGCGTCTGGGTGCGCAGCGGGATGGGCGGCTGCGTCGAGCGGACCACCTGGGGCGCGGCCTTCGGCTGGAGCGCCGCGGCGAGGGCGTCGGCGAACTCCACCGCGCTGGCGTGGCGCTCCTCGGGCTCCTTGGAGAGGGCGCGGAGGAAGACGTCGTCGACGCCGACGGGGATGTTGTTGGCGAGGGTGGAGGGGTTCTTCGGGGTGTCGTTGACGACGGCGTAGGAGACGGTGACGGCGTCGTCGCCGGGGAAGGGGCGGACGCCCGCGAGCGCCTCGAAGGTGACGGCGGCGAAGGAGAAGAGGTCGCCGCGGTGGCTGTACTCCCCGCGCGCGATGGCCTCCGGCGCCGCGTACGCGGGCGTCCCGAGGAACTGTCCGTCGCGCGTGAGGGCGACGTCGGGCACGCGCGCGATGCCGAAGTCCGTGAGCTTCACGCGGCCGTCGGGCGCGAGGAGGATGTTGTCGGGCTTCACGTCGCGGTGGACGATGCGCGCCGCGTGGAGGGCGTCGAGCGCCGCGGCCACGCCCCGCACCACGCGGAGGAGCGTGGCGGTGTCGAGGCGCCCGCGGTCGAGCGTCGCGCGCAGCGTCGAGCCCGGGATGTACTCGTAGACGAGGTAGGGCCCGAGCGTCGCGTCGACCCCCGCGTCGTGCACGGACACCACGTTGGGGTGGTTGAAGCGCGCCGCCGCCCGCGCCTCGTTGCGGAAGCGGGCGATGTACGCGTCCTTCGCGCTGCCGGCCTGGTCGAGCCGCAGCACCTTGATCGCCACGTCGCGCACGAGCTCCGGGTCGCTCGCGAGGTAGACGCGACCCATCGCGCCCTCGCCGAGCAGCTTCGAGAGCTGGTAGCGCCCCAGCGCGCGGATGACCCGGCGCGGAGTCACGGGAGGTGCGTCGTTGGCGTTCGTCTGGGTCATCGCGACGTCCTGCGTGGCAAAGAGGGGGATGCGGTGGGGCGGGGACGAACGCGACTCTATCCGACACCATCGCACACGTCGAAAATCCCACCGGCCCGCGGAGCTCTGCGCCGTGCCGCGAAGTTGACGGCGAGCGCGCGCTCAGGCAGACGCTGAGGTCTTCGTCGACGCGGAGGCGTTGGTGTGGTTGGGGAGGTGGAGGCGGGGGGAGCGGGCGCGCGGGGTGCTGCGCCCGGGGGAGGTTCAGCCCTGCGACTCGCCGGAGGGCTCGTCGCCGTCCTTGCGGCTGCGGGGCTCGGCGGTGCGGACCACCTGCTCGACGGTCGACGCGGCGTCCGCGGGGGCGGCGGCCGGGCGGGCCTTGCCCACCTTGGGGTCGCGCGTGACGAGCTCGATGATCGCCATCTCGGCGTTGTCGCCGCGGCGGTTGCGGGTCTTCAGGATGCGCGTGTAGCCGCCGGGGCGGCCGACGAAGCGCGGTGCGATCTCGCGGAAGAGGTGCTCGACCACGTCGATGCGCTCGGGCTCACCCTCGACCAGGCGCTCGCCCCAGCGGGGGAGCGAGGTGGCGATCGAGCGCTTGAGCGCGAGGCGCTGCGCGGCGACGGCCGGGGCGACCTCGGCCTTGCCGGAGTCGGGCCCGAGGCGCGCGGCGCGGGTGATGAGGCGTTCGGCGATGCGGCGAACCTCCTTCGCCTTCGGCACCGTGGTCTCGATGCGCTCGTTGGCGAAGAGGTTGGCGACGAGGTTCTTGAACATCGCGGCGCGGCTCGACCCGTCGCGATCGAACTTCCGGCCGGCGTTGAGGTGACGCATGGTACTTCCCTATCTCGCTCTTGGTACGTGTCAGCCCTGCCCGAGCTCGGCGCGGCGCCGCTCGAGCATCTGGGGCCAGTTCTCGATGTGCATGCCCAGGGTGAGCCCGAGCTCGGTCAGCTTGTCCTTGATCTCCTTCAGGGACTTGCGGCCGAAGTTCTTCGTCTTGAGCAGGTCGGCCTCGGTCTTCTGCACCAGCTCGCCGATGTACGTGATGTTGGCGTTCTGGAGGCAGTTGGCGCTGCGGACGGAGAGCTCGAACTCCTCGACGGACTTGAAGAGGTTCTCGTTGGGCGCGGGCGCCTCGGTCGAGCGCGGCGCGGAGACGGCCTCGTCCTGCTCCTGGAAGTTGATGAAGATCTGGAGCTGCTCCTTGAGGATCTTCGCGGCGTAGGCCACGGCGTCGCGGGGCTTGACCGCGCCGTTGGTCCACACCTCCAGGGTGAGCTTGTCGTAGTCAGTCATCTGCCCGACGCGCGCGTTGGTGACGGTATAGTTCACCTTGCGCACCGGCGAGAAGAGGCTGTCGATCGGGATCCAGCCGATGGCGAGCGACGGGTCCTTGTTGCGCTCGGCCGGGACGTACCCGCGGCCCATGCCGACCGTGAGCTCCATCGAGAGCTTGCCCCCGCGCGACACCGTGGCGATGTGCTGCTTCGGGTTGAGCACCCGGATGCCCGCCGCGGCGTCCGTGCGGACGTCCTCCGCGAGCACCGCGCCCGGGCCCTCCTTCTCGATGCGCAGGGTGTAGCGCTTGGCCTCGGACGCCTGGAACACCACCTCCTTGAGGTTGAGGATGATGTCCGTCACGTCCTCCTTCACGTCGTCGATCGTCGTGAACTCGTGGAGGGCGCCGTCGAGCCGCACCGTCGTGATCGCCGCGCCCTGGAGCGACGAGAGGAGCACGCGGCGCAGCGAGTTGCCGATCGTGATGCCGAAGCCTCGCTCCAGCGGCTCGCAGACGAACTTGCCGTAGAAGTCCGTGTGCGCGTCCCGGTCCTCCTCGATGAGGGCCTTGGGGCGGATCAGGTCGCGCCAGTTGCGGGCCTGCGTGGACGTGGACTGCGTCGTCATGGGAGTCTTCTGCCCTTTCATGGCGGCGCCGCGGCAACGGTCGGGCATCGCTGCCCGCCGCGGCCGCGGCATCGCGGGTGTTCACATCAGCGGCTGTAGAACTCGACGATGAGCTGTTCCTTGATCGCCACCGCGTTGTTCTCCTCGCGGACGGGGAGGGTCTTCACGGTGCCGGTGAAGTTCGCCCGGTCGAGCTCGAGCCAGGAGCTCTGCCCGCGCCGCTCGGCGCCCTCGACGGACTCCTTGATGCGCGGGATCTCGCGCGACTTCTCGCGGATCGAGACCTTGTCGCCGACCTTGACCACGTAGCTCGGGATGTTGACCCGGCGGCCGTTCACGAGGACGTGGCAGTGCAGCACGAGTTGGCGACCCTCGGCCCGCGTCGACGCGAAGCCCAGGCGGTACACCACGCCGTCGAGGCGGCGCTCGAGCAGCGAGAGGAGGTTCTCGCCCGTCACGCCCTTCGTCCGGTCGGCCTCGGCGAAGTACTTGCGGAACTGGCGCTCGAGCACGCCGTAGACGCGCCGCACCTTCTGCTTCTCGCGCAGGCGGAGCCCGTACTCGCTGAACTTCACCCGCGTCGTCGGGCCGTGCTGCCCGGGCGGGTGGTTGCGGCGCTCGAACGAGCACTTGTCGGTGTAGCAGCGGTCGCCCTTGAGGAAGAGCTTCCCCTGCTCGCGACGGCAGAGCTTGCAAACCGGACCGATGTACCGTGCCATGGAATGTCTTCTCCGATATCTCTCAGGTAGCGGTCACACGCGGCGGCGCTTGGGCGGACGGCACCCGTTGTGCGGGATCGGCGTCACGTCGCGGATCAGGGTGATGCGGAAGCCCGCCGTGGTGAGGGCCCGCAGCGCGCTCTCGCGGCCCGACCCCGGGCCCTTGATGAACACCGCGATCTCCCGCATCCCGTGCTCGGCCGCCTTGCGCGCGGCGTCCTCCGCGGCCACCTGCGCGGCGAAGGGCGTGCTCTTGCGCGAGCCCTTGAAGCCGCGCGAGCCCGACGACGACCACGCCACGGTGTTGCCGTAGAGGTCGGCGATCGTGACGATCGTGTTGTTGAACGTCGCCTGGATGTGGCAGACGCCCTTCGGCACGTTCTTCCGGGTCTTCTTCTTCGTCTTGCCCCCGGCCTTCGCCGCGGCAGTCGTCGTCGTCGTCTGAGCCTTCGCCATCGTAATCCTCGGCTATCCCTGTCGTCGCAGCGCGGCGAGTGTCACTTCTTCGCCGGCGCGGGGCGCGCGACGGCCAGGCCCTTGCGCGGGCCCTTGCGGGTGCGCGCGTTGGTGTGCGTCCGCTGCCCGCGGGCCGGCAGGCCCTTGCGGTGGCGGAGCCCGCGGTAGCACCCGAGGTCCATCAGGCGCTTGATGTTGAGCTGCACCTCGCGGCGCAGGTCGCCCTCGACCTTGAAGTCCCCCGCGTCGATCACCTCGCGGATGCGGCGGATGTCGGACTCGTTGAGGTCCTGGGCCTTCTTGTCGAGCGGGATGTTCGCCTTCTCGCAGATCTCCACGGCGCGCGTCGCGCCGATGCCGTAGAGGTAGCGGAGGGCGATGTGGATGTGCTTGCGACCCGGGAGGTCGACGCCGGAAATGCGTGCCATGACTCGTTATCCCTGACGCTGCTTGTGGCGGGGGTTCTCACAGATGATGCGCACGACGTTCTTGCGGCGGACCACCTTGCACTTGTCGCAGATCTTCTTCACCGACGGGCGGACCTTCATCTTCTCACTCACCGTAAGCGCCGCTTCGCGGCGCGGTACCTCGTGTCACTTGTGCCGGTACGTGATCCGGCCCTTCGAAGGGTCGTACGGGGACACCTCGACGGTCACCTTGTCGCCCGGGAGGATGCGGATGTAGTACTGCCGCATCCTGCCCGAGATCGTCGCGAGCACGTCGAGGCCGTTGTCACACTTCACGCGGAACATGGCGTTGGGCAGAGCCTCGAGCACCTTGCCCTCGAACTCGAGCTTGTCGCTCTTGGGCTCCCGCGGCCCGCTCTCGAATCGTCTCCTCGCCATGAACCCTCAGCTCGCTCCGATCGCCCGAAACAGCGCGGCGGTCACCTCGTCGAGGGCGCCGACACCGTCCACTCGCCGGAGCAGGCCCTTGTTCGAGTACCACGCCACCAGCGGCGCGGTCATCGCGGCGTACTCCGTCAGCCTCGGCCGAACAACGTCTTCGCGGTCGTCCGCCCGCTGAAGGAGTCGCTCGCCGTTCTCGCCGCGGTCGGGCGAGGGGGGCGGATCATACTTGAGATGAAAGATCCGTCCAGAGGTCTCTCCGACCCGGCGACCGGTGATCCGCTCGACGATGAGCTCGTCGGGGACCTCCAGCAGCACGACGTGATCAATCCGCCGCCCCATCTTCTGGAGCATCCGGTCGAGGGCCTCGGCCTGGTTCACCGTGCGCGGGAAGCCGTCGAGCACGAAGCCGCCCTGCGCGTCGTCCGCGCCGAGGCGCTCCTGCACGAGGCCGATCACCACCTCGTCGGGCACCAGCAGGCCCTTGGCCATGAACTCGTCGGCCTTGCGACCGAGCTCGGTGCCGGCCTTGCGCGCCGCGCGGAGCATGTCGCCCGTCGACACCTGCGGCACCCCGAGCTTCGCGCAGAGGCGCTGCGCCTGGGTCCCCTTGCCGGCCCCCGGCGGGCCGATGAAGATGAGGTTCTTCACGCCGTCGCCCTCCGGCCCTGGATCCGCGGGCCCTCGGGGCCGGCGAAGCCCTCGTAGTGGCGGGAGATCAGGTACGACTCGATCTGGTTGGCCGTGTCGAGCGCCACGCCCACCACGATCATGATGGACGTCCCGCCGAACTGGAACGGGATCTTCAGGTACTGCCGCATGAAGTCGGGCATCACGCACACCAGGGCCACGTAGAGCGCCCCGGCGAAGGTGATGCGCATCAGCACCTTTTCGATGTAGTCCGCCGTGGGCTTGCCCGGGCGGATGTTGGGGATGAAGGCCCCCTGCTTCTTCAGGTTGTCGGCCACGTCCACGGGGGGGAAGGTGACCGCCGTGTAGAAGTAGCAGAAGAACACGGTCAGCAGGACGAAGATGGTGGTGTAGATCCAGTCGCCGCGGCCGAGGTGGTCGCGCGCCACGTCCATGTAGGGCACGTGCAGCCCCGCAAGTGTCGCGGGCAGCGCGAGCATGGTCGACGCGAAGATCGGGGGGATCACGCCCGACGAGTTGACGCGCAGCGGGAGGTGGGTCCGCTGGCCGCCGTACATCTTCCGCCCGATGATGCGCCGCGAGTACTCGATCGGGATCCGGCGCTGGCCGCGCTCGAAGAACACGATCGCCATCACCGAGCCGATGGTGATCACCGCGGCGATGAGCAGCGAGGTGGGCTGGATCTGCCCGGTGCCCGCGAACTGCCAGGTCTGCGCGATGCTCGACGGGAAGTCCGCGACGATGCCCGCGAAGATGATCATCGAGATGCCGTTGCCGATGCCGCGCTCGGTGATCTGCTCGCCCAGCCACATGATGAAGGCGGTGCCGGTGGCGAGGGTGAGCATGGCCATGAGGCGGAAGCCCCAGCCCGGGTCGCGCACGACGGACACGAGGTCGCTCGTCTGGCGGCCCTCGAGGTAGAGCGAGATCGAGAAGCCCTGCACGAGCGCGAGGGCGATGGTGGCGTAGCGGGTGTACTGGTTGATCTTCCGCTGGCCCATCTCCCCCTCCTTGCGGAGCTCCTCGAGCGGCTTGAACACCGACGTGAGGAGCTGGAGGATGATGGAGGCCGAGACGTACGGCATCACGCCGAGGGCGAAGATCGACACCTGCTCGAGCGCGCCGCCCGACATCAGGTTGAAGAAGTTGAGCAGGGAGTTGCTGTTGTCCTGCCCCACGAACTCCTGCATGGCCTTGCGGTCGGCCCCGGGGACGGTCACGAAGACCCCCACGCGGTAGACCGCGAGCATGCCCAGGGTAAAGAGCATCCGGCGACGGAGCTCAGGGATCCTGGCGATGTTGGCGAGCGCGCTGGTAGCCATCCGGTGGTTCCTCGGGAGGGGAGGCGCCGCCCCTTAACACAGGTGGGCGGCGGGTAGGGAGGGGGGTCCGTGACAAATCACCGTCACGTCCACCTCAATACCCGCGGGGCGGCGGCTTCGTTCCCTACGCCTCGGTGCCTCCGACCAGTTCGACCGAGCCGCCGGCGGCCTCGACCTTGGCCTTGGCGCCGGCCGAGATCGCGTGGACCTTGAGCGTGAGCTTGCGGGTGAGGTCGCCGTCGCCGAGGACCTTCACGCGGGTGGCGCCCTTGTCGACCAGACCCGACTTCACGAGGGCCTCGAAGTCCACCGTGGCGCCAGCTTCGAACTTCTTCTCCAGCGACGACACGTTGACCGACACCGTGTCCGTGGGGAAGGGGTTGCGGAAGCCGCGCTTCGGGAGGCGGCGCTGGATCGGCGTCTGGCCGCCCTGGAACGCCATCTTCGAGAAGTTGCCGGCGTGCCGGGCCTTCTGGCCCTTCTGCCCCTTGCCCGCGGTCTTGCCGAGGCCCGAGCCGACGCCGCGACCCTTGCGGGTCTTGTTCCTGACCGCACCCACCGGCGGGTGCAGGTTGCTGAGCACGTTAGCCATCGATCTCCTCCACGGAGACGAGGTGGAGAACCTTCTTGACCATGCCCCGGAACGACGGGGTGTTGTCCACCACGACCTCCGAGTGCGGGCCCCGGAGACCGAGGCCGTGGATCGTCTTCTCGAACTGGTGCTGCTCACCGATGGTCGACCGGTGCTGCACGACGCGGAGCTTCGCCTTCGCCATGACCGCGGACTCCTTCACGCCTGCGCCGCCGGCGCGCCCGTCGCCGGGGCGTCGACGACCTCTTCGGGCCGGCGGCCGCGCTTCGCCGCCGTCCCCTGGACGTCGCGGAGCGAGCGGAGCGCCGTCACCACGGCCTTGACCGCGTTGTGCGGGTTGCGGCTGCCGAGGCTCTTGGTGAGGATGTCGCGGATGCCCGCGCTCTCCACCACCGCGCGCACCGCGCCGCCGGCGATGACGCCCGTGCCCGGCGAGGCCGGGCGGAGCATCACGCGGCCCGCGCCGTAGTGCCCGAGCACCTCGTGGGGGATCGTCCCGCCGACGAGGGGCACGGTGAACATGTTCTTCCGCGCCTGGTCGTTGCCCTTGCGGATCGCCTCGGGCACCTCGTTGGCCTTGCCCAGGCCGACGCCCACGCGCCCGCGGCCGTCGCCGACCACCACCAGGGCCGAGAAGGAGAACCGGCGCCCGCCCTTGACCACCTTGGCCACGCGGTTGATGTGGACGACCCGCTCCTTCTCCTCGGGCTCGTGGGTCGCGTTGATGTCCATCGTCATCGCTCGTTCTCCCTCAGAAGCTCAGGCCGGCCTTGCGGGCGGCGTCGGCGAGCACGCCGACCCGGTTCAGGGCCTGGTAGACGTACCCGTTGCGGTCGAACACCACCTGCGTGATGCCCTTCGCGGCGCACGCCTTCGCGATCGCCTCGCCCACCTTGCGGGCCTGGTCGAGCTTGCGGACGTCGCCGAGCGCGTCGCGGACGTCCTTCGAGAGCGTCCCGGCGAACGCGAGCGTCTCGCCCGTGTCGTCGTTGATCACCTGCGCGTAGATGTGCTTCGAAGAGCGGAACACCGAGAGCCGCGGGCGCTCGGCCGTGCCGTGGATCTTCGCGCGGATCCGGTACTTCCGCCGGAGGCGGGTGTCGGTCTTGTTGCTCATGGTCCCGGCCTCTACTTCTTCCCGCCCTTGCCGGCCTTGCCCGCCTTCTGGACGATCTTCACCAGCTCGGGCTGCGCGGTCTTGGCCTTCTCATTCATCACCACCAGCCGCACGCCCTTGCCCTTGTAGGGCTCCGGGGGCCGGTACGACTGGAGCTGCGCGACCACCTGGCCGAGCACGTCCTTGTCGGCCGTCTCGAACCAGAGGACCGTCTGCTTGCTGTCGGGGGTCACCTTCACGGCGACCGCCTTCGGCACCTCGTAGACGACCTTGTGCGAGAGCCCGAGGGTGAGCGTGAGCCGCTGACCCTTGAGCTCCTCGACCTTGTAGCCGGTGCCCTCGAGCTTCAGCGCCTGCTCGTAGCCCTTGTCCACGCCGGCGACGGCGTTGGCGAGGTGCGAGCGCACGGTGCCGGTGATCCGCGACGCGACGTCGGTGGACACCTCGGCCTTCGCCGTGACGTTGGCCTTGCCGTCCTTGACGGCGACCTGGACGTCCGCCGGGAGCGCGCGGCGCACGGTGCCCTTCGGGCCCTTGACCTCGAAGAAGTCGGCGCCCGCGGTGACGGTGACGCCCTTCGGCAGTTCGACTGGACGCTTTCCGATGCGTGACATGGCTCTCTCCTCACCACACTTCGCAGAGCAGCTCGCCGCCGAGGTTCTGGCGGCGCGCGTCGCGGTCGCTCATCACGCCGCGGGAGGTGCTCAGCACGGAGATCCCGAGGCCCTGGCGGACCTTCGCGATGTCCTTGCAGGCCACGTACACCCGCCGGCCGGGGCGCGAGACGCGGCGCAGCCCCTCGATGGCCGGCGCGCGGTCGCGGCCGTACTTCAGCACGAGCGTGATGTGCTCGCGCCCGTCGTCGCCGGGGTCGTTCGCCACGGAGGCGACGTAGCCCTCGTTCACCAGGATGTCCGCCACCGCGCGCTTGAGGCGCGAGCCGGGGAGCACCACGCGGTCGTGGCGCGCCATCACGGCGTTGCGAATCCGGGTCAGCATGTCGGAGATGGGGTCCGTCAGCATGTTCGACCTCTCACCAGCTCGCCTTGATCACGCCGGGGATCTCACCGCGCAGCGCGTAGACGCGCAGGCACACCCGGCAGAGTTCGAACTTGCGGTAGTACCCCCGAGCCCGACCGCAGACCTTGCAGCGGTTACGGTGGCGCACCGAGAACTTCGGCGCGGTTTGGAGCTTCGCGAATGCGCAGGCACGTGCCACGTTGATCTCTCCACTCAGTCCTAGGTACGGAACGGCATCCCGAGGTGCTGGAGGAGAGCGCGGCCTTCCTCGTCCTTCCTCGCGGTCGTCGTGATCGAGATGTTGAGCCCCTTGACCTTCTCCACCGTGTCGTAGTTGATCTCGGGGAAGATGATCTGCTCCTTGACGCCCAGGGTGTAGTTCCCGCGGCCGTCGAAGGCCTTCGGGTTGACGCCCTTGAAGTCACGCACGCGGGGCAGCGCGAACGTGAAGAGCCGGTCGAGGAACTCCCACATCCGCTCCTGGCGGAGGGTGACCATCACGCCGATGGCCAGGCCGCCGCGGAGCTTGAAGGTCGCGATGGACTTCCGGGCCCGGGTGATCACGGCCTTCTGGCCGGTGATCGCCTGCACCTGGTCGACGCCCATCTCGATGATCTTGCCGTTCGACACCGCCTCGCCGAGGCCCATGTTCACGGTGACCTTCGTCACGCGCGGCACCTGCATCGGGTTGGAGTAGTTGAACTGCTTCATCAGCGCGGGCACCACCTCGTTGCGGTACTTGTCGCGCAGGCGCGGCGGGAGCTTCTCCTCCGGGCCACGGTCCGCCGCGGGCGCCTTGGGGGCCGCCGCCGCCGGCTTCTTCGCCTTGCCAGGAGCGCCGCCCTTCGCCGCGGGCTTCGCGCCCGCCGGGGGGCCCTTCGCGCCGCCCTTGTCGCCGGCGCCCTTCTTCGCGTCGGCGCCCTTGTTCTTCTTATCGTCCGCCATCGTGAATCCCTCTGCGTCTCGCGTTTCGTCGGCCCGTCATCGCGCCGACGGTCTCGCGTCGCTCACACCGACTCGTGCCGGATCTCCTTGCCGCTCTTCGCCAGGCGGGTCTTCGACCCGTCCGACTCCACGCGGGTCTTGACCCGCGTCCCCTTGCCCGTCTCCGGGTCGAGGGGCATCACCTTCGAGGCGTGGATCGGGCGCTCGCGCTCGAAGATCCCGCCCTCGCGGTTGCGCATGGTGGGCTTGGTGTGGCGCTTCTGAACGTTGACGCCCTCGACCACCACCCGGTCGAACTCCGGGAAGACCTCGAGCACCTTGCCCTTCTTCCCCTTGTCCTTGCCCGACAGGACGACGACCTGATCGCCCTTGTGAATCCGTGCGAGGCTCATGTCAGATGACCTCCGGCGCGAGCGAGATGATCTTCATGAAGTTCTTCCCGCGGAGCTCGCGCGCCACCGGCCCGAAGATGCGCGTCCCGATCGGCGCGTTCTCCTTGTCGATGAGCACGGCCGAGTTGCCGTCGAACTTCACGTACGAGCCGTCGGGGCGCGCCTGCTCGCGCGTCGTGCGCACGACCACGGCCCGCGCCGTCTGGCCCTTCTTCACCTTCATGTTGGGGAGCGCTTCCTTCACGCTCACCACGATCACGTCGCCGAGCGACGCGTAGCGCCGGCGCGAGCCGCCGAGCACCTTCACGCACTGGACGAGCCGCGCCCCGGAGTTGTCGGCCACGTCGAGAATCGTTCGCATCTGGATCATGACGCAGTCCTCCTCACGTGCTCTCGGGCCGCTCGACCAGGCGGATCACCGTCCAGCGCTTCTCGCGCGACAGCGGCCGGTGCTCGCGGATCTCCACCACGTCGCCCTCGGCGTACTGCTGCTTCTCGTCGTGCGCCTTGTAGCGCTCGCGGCGGCGCACGTACTTGCCGTACACCGGGTGCTTGATCGACCGCACCACCTCGACCACCACGGTCTTGGTCATCTTCGCGCTGGTCACGCGCCCGACCAGGGTGCGCTTCTGGCCGTGCTCGGTCGCCGGCGCGTTCGCGTTGGTTTCGCTCATGGCTCGTGTCCCTTACGCCTTCGCCGCGGCGCGGGCGCGCTCGTTGCGGATCGTCTGCGCCCGCGCGAGGTCGCGCCGGATCTTGCCGATCTTCGACGTGTCAGCGAGCTGGTTCGTGTAGTTGTTGAAGCGAGCCTCGAGCAGCTCCTTCGTGGTCGCCGTGATGTACGACCCGAGGTCCTCGTCGCTCTTGCCCCGCAGGTCGGCCATGCTGATGGTCTTCGCCATGGTGTCCTCCGTCACACGATCCCGCGGGCCAGCACCTTGCACGTCAGCGGGAGCTTGTGCCCCGCCAGACGGAAGGCCTCGCGCGCCATGTCCTCGGGCACCCCGCCGAGCTCGTAGAGCACGCGGCCGGGCTGCACCACGGCCACCCACTCCTCCACGTTGCCCTTGCCGTGGCCCATGCGGGTCTCGAGGGGCTTCTTCGTGATGGGCTTGTCCGGGAAGACCCGGATCCACAGCTTGCCGGCGCGCTTCACGTGGCGGGTGATCGCCATACGAGCCGCCTCGATCTGCCGGGCGGTCACCTTGCCGGGCTCGACCACCTGGAGCGCGAAGTCCCCGAAGGAGACGTCGCACCCGCGGTGCGCGGTGCCCTTGAGGTTGCCCTTCTGCTGCTTGCGGTGCTTGACCTTCTTGGGGGAGAGCATCGTCGTCCTCTACGCTTCCGATCAGCGACCCTGGGGGCGGCGCTTCTTCTGCGGGAGCACCTCGCCCTTGAACAGCCACACCTTCACGCCGATCGACCCGTAGGTCGTGTGCGCCTCGCCCGTGCCGAACTCGATGTCCGCGCGGAGCGTGTGCAGCGGGACCCGGCCCTCGCGGTAGCTCTCCACGCGCGCCATCTCCGAGCCGCCGAGGCGGCCCGCGCAGCGGATGCGGATGCCCTTCGCGCCGAGCTTCATCGCCTGCGTGACGGCCTTCTTCATCGCGCGGCGGAAGGACACGCGGCGCTCGAGCTGCGTCGCGACGGCGTCGGCCACCAGCTTCGCGTTGGTCTCGGGCTTGCGGACCTCCTGCACGTCGATGACGATGTCGTCGGCGGAGGCGTTGGTGAACTTCATGAGCCCCGGGAAGGCCGGCGTGCCGGACTTCTGGCCGGGCTGGCGGGCCTCGGCGGCCTTGCCCTTCTTGAGCTCCTCGACGCCCTTGCCGCCCTTCCCGATCACGATGCCGGGGCGCGCGGTGTAGACGATGACCTTCACCTTGGAGGCGGCGCGCTCGATCTCGACGCCCGAGATGGACGCGTTGGCGAGGTGCTCGCGCACGAGGCGCTTGAGGGTGATGTCCTCGTGGAGCCACGCGGCGTAGTTGCGCTCCTCGAACCACTTCGAGTTCCAGGTCTTGATGACCCCGAGCCGGAACCCGTACGGATGAACCTTCTGTCCCATCGTCTCGTCCTCGCTCAGCTCGCGGCCGTCTCGGTCGCCGGCTTCTCGGCGGCGGTCTTCTTCGCGTCGTAGGCCGCCTTGCGCTCGGCCTTCTTCGCCACGCGCTGCGGCTCGGTGTCGGAGAGCGTCACCGCGATGTGGCTCACGCCCTTCTCGACCCGCGTCGCGCGACCCTGCGCCCGGGGGCGCCAGCGCCGCATGTTGCCCGTGGGGCCCTTGTCCACCGACGCCACGCTCACGTAGAGCGCGTCGATGTCGACGCCTGGGTCCTGGTGCTTCGCGTTCGCGAGCGCCGACTCGATCACCTTGCGCACGATGGGCGCGGCGGAACGACGCGTGAACATCAGCGTGTCGATGGCCTCGGCGACCTTGCGGCCGCGGACCAGGTTGACGATCGTGCGCGCCTTCCGGGGCGCGATCCGCGCGAAACGCGCAATCGCAGTGGCTTCCATAGGGCTTTGTCTGCTTCCGCTCATCGCCGGCGCGTCCGCCCTGCGAGGGGCGCTGCCACCGACATAGATGTGTCTCCCACGGCTTTCCGTAGGGAGGGCGCGGCTTCTAGCACCGCGGCGGAAACGGGGTCAATACCCTTGTGAGACTTTTTCTCGGCGCGCGCTTCCCGCTGGAAAGCAGGGACTTCCGCGGGGGGTGTTGTTGGGGTAGACATGGCGCCGCCCCTCACCCGTCGCCGGGGTGGCGGAACTGGCACACGCAGCGGATTCAAAATCCGCCGCCCGGAAGGGCTTACGGGTTCGAGTCCCGTCCCCGGCACTCCCCCCACGATGCACCGCAGGGTCGACGACCCCGACCTCCTCCCGCCCACCGCCCGGCGCCACAGCGTCGCGGTCGACCTGCACGACGCCGCGCACGATGTCGACGCGCATTTCCCGGGCGTCGCGCTCCCCGAGGGCGCGCAGGGGTGGGCCCGCAAGCGGCGCATCGAGGCGCTCGCGGGGAGGCTCTGCGCGCGGGAGGCGCTGCGGGCGTTGGGGTCGCCGCACGCCGACGCGCCGATCGCGGCCGACGCCTCGCGCGCGCCGGTGTGGCCGCCGGGCGTGGTCGGCTCGATCACCCACACGCAGGGCTTCGCCTCCGCCGCGGTGGCCCACGCGGGCGAGCTCCGCGCGCTCGGGATCGACAGCGAGGAGCGCTTCACGCTCGACCGCGCGCGACGTCTCGACGGGCACCTCGCGCACCCCGGCGAGGTGGCCCGGCTCACGCGCGAGGGCGCGCTCGACGAGGCCGACGCGGCGACGGTGGTCTTCTCCGCGAAGGAGAGCGTGTTCAAGTGCCTGCACCCCTCGGTGCGGCGGTACTTCGGCTTCCACGCGGCGCGCGTCGTCGACGCGGCCGGTGGGGTGCTGGTGATCCGGCTCACCGAGGGGCTGACCGCGGAGTTCGCCGAGGGCCACGAGCTGCGCGGGCGCTACGCCGTCACCGAGACCCACGTGCACACCGCCGTCTCGCTGCCGTGGCGCCTCGGCGCGGGCGGGTGGTAGCCTCCGCCCCGTGCGTACCTGGTGTTGCCTCGTCGCGCTCGCCCCGATCGCCGTCGCTTACGGTTGTTCGGGCACCAACGACTCGCCGCCCACGACGGAGCCGGCGCGGGGCAACGGCGCGAGCACGGGGCCCGCGGGCTACCAGTGCGCCGCGGCGCCGCGCGTCCCGGTGACGCAGCGCGAGCCCGGCGCGGCCGTCGGCGACGCGTCGGCCTGGTTCGTCGGCGGGCCGTCGGGCGTCCGCGCCTACGCGACCCTCATCGAGGCCCAAGAGCTCCGATGGAACGACGGGCGCCGCTCCGTCGCCGTCCCCGCCGCCCTCTTCGTGCGCGAGAGCCGCCCGGTCGGCGTGATGCGCGAGGGGCGCCTCGCGTGGACGGGCGCGCGCTACCTCGTCGTCTCGAGCGAGCGGGAGGAGGCCGGCGACCCCGACCTCGCCCTCGAGCCCGACTGGCGCAACCACCGCGTCTTCACCACCGACGCGGCCCACGGCGACGTCCGCGCGGTGCGCGCGCCCATCCCCGCCAACGCCTGCGACGTGCGCGTCACCGAGACGGGCGCGGGCGCGCTGGTGACGTGGTTCCGCCGGGCGGGCGACGGGTGCGCGGAGGGCGGGGACGCCTGGGCGATGGCCTTCGACGGCCGCGGCGAGCCCGTCGGGGGGCCGCGCGCGCTCACCTTCGCGGGCGCGCCCGTCCACGTCCGCTCACTCTCCGCCCGCTGGGATTTCGGCCGCGCGGTGGTCTCGGGCCGCGGCGACCGCGCCGTCTCCTGGGTGCTCGACGTCGCCGGCGCCACCGTCGCCGCGGAGGACTCGGGCGACGTCGCCTGCCCCCGCGCCGGCTGCGCGCGCGTCCGCGTCGAGGCCGAGCGCACCAACACCGACGGCCAGCCCGGCGGCGCCACCTCGCTGCGCTTCGAGCCCCTCGGCGCCGAGCGCTTCGGCGCGCACCGGAGCTTCCACGTGCGCCTCCAGCAGGGCACCGTGCGCGGCCTCGCCGTCTCGGGCGACCTCCTGCTCGTCCTCCACAGCCCGCAGGGCGGCGGCTGCGACCTGTCGATCCTCGACCTCGAGCAGCGCGCCGTCGTCGCCGAGCACCACGAGGACTCCACCCGCGCCTGCGACGAGCGCCACGTCCGCGCCCTCCCCCGCGGCTTCGCGCTCGCGGGCTTCGAGCTCCCGGCGGGGCCCTTCACGGTCTCGTTCGACTGCACGCGCCCGCCGCGATGATCGGCTCGCTCTACCGCCGGCACGTCCGCCCGCGCGCCTTCGCCCTCGACGCCGAGCGCGCCCACGAGCTCGCCGCCCGCGCGCTCGCCGCCGTCCACCGTTCGGCGGCGGCCCGCTCGCTGGTGCGCGACGCGCTCGCGCCGCGCCGCGACCCCGCGCTGGTGACGGCGCTCTGGGGCCGCGAGTTCGCGTCGCCGGTGGGGCTCGCGGCGGGCTTCGACAAGGGCGCGTCGATGTACAACGCCCTCGGCGCGATGGGCTTCGGCTTCGTCGAGGTGGGCACCGTCACCGCGCGCGCGCAGCCCGGCAACGACCGCCCGCGGCTCTTCCGCCTCCCCGACGACCGCGCGGTCGTCAACCGCCTGGGCTTCAACAACCCCGGCGCCGAGGCCGCGGCGGTGGCGATCCGCGCGCACCCGCCGGCCGACGTCGTGCTCGGCGTCAACCTCGGCAAGTCGAAGGTGACCCCGCTCGACGAAGCCCCCGCGGACTACGCTACGAGCGCCAGGTTGCTGGCGCCGCTCGCGGACTACCTGGTGGTCAACGTGTCGTCGCCCAACACCCCGGGGCTCCGCTCGCTCCAGTCGGTGGAGGCGCTGCGCGACATCGCGGCGGCCGTGCGCGCGGTGTCGGGCGCGGTGCCGCTGCTGGTGAAGATCGCGCCCGACCTCGCGGACGAGGACGTCGACGCCGTCGCCGACCTCGCGGCGGGCGGGGCTTTCGATGGCGTGGTGGCCACCAACACCACGGTGTCGCGCGCGGGGCTCACGTCGCCGCCCGAGGCGGTGGAGGCTGCAGGCACGGGCGGGCTCTCGGGCGCGCCGCTGCGCGCGCGGGCCACGGCGGTGGTGGGCCGCGTGTGGCGGCGGACGGATGGGCGCGTGCCGGTGGTGGGCGTCGGCGGGGTGTCGAGCGCCGACGACGCCTGGGAGAAGGTGCGGGCGGGCGCGTCGCTGGTGCAGGTGTACACGGCGCTGGTGTACGAGGGCCCCACGCTCGCGCGCGAGGTGTGCGAGGGGCTCTCGCGGCGCGTGCGCGCGGGGGGCTTCGCGAGCCTCGCGGCGGCGGTGGGCAGCGCGCACGGGTGAGCGGCGGCGGTGGGCGGGTGGGCGCTGGTCCTCCGTGCGCCCCGCTGGTAGCGTTGCGCGCATGCCCTCCGACCGACTCCCGGGCTCCTGGTTCGACCCGGCGGACGACCCCGCCGACCCGCTCGCGCGGGTGCGCCCCTGGCCGGAGCCGGTGTCGCCCGACGACGTGCCCGAAGCCCTCCGCGACAACCCCCTCGTGCGCGCGTACCTCGCCCTGACGCCCGAGCAGGAGGGCGGCCTCGCGCGCCTCGCGGCCAGCGACGCGCGCGACGACGAGGCCGTCGCTGCGGCGCTCGTCGCGAGCGTTCGGTGATCCTCGACCCGTCACAGATCGTCGCCGGCTATCCCTTCGTCGCGCGCAGGCTGCGACGGGTCGCCATCTGCGACCCGATCGCCGTCCAGCAGGCGTGCGAGCGCGCGCGGGAGCTGGCCACCTCCGCGACGGAGGAGCCCGCCGCGATCTTCCTGGCCTTCGCCGAGCGTCGCCGCGCGTTCCCCTTCGCGTGGAAGGCGATGGCGGCGATCGTCACCCGCGCGCAGGCGCTGGCGAACGGCCTCCGCCTCGACGTGAGCGAAGACGAGCTCGACCGGCTCTGCGCTGACGTGCTCCACCGGCGGGTTGGTTGGGAAGAGATCCGCGCCTGGTTCGGGCCGCGCACGCTCCCCGTGACTTGAGCGCCGCCGCAGGCGCTTGACGGCGCCCCCGCGTCGGGGCCCTCATCGCGGGCCATGCGCGCCTGGACCCACGACGCCGTCGCCCGCATCGAGGCCGACTTCAACCGCTCGGCGGACACCCACCTGCTCCGCCTCGACCTGCCCGCGCTGCGCGGCGTCGAGCTCTACCTCAAGGACGAGTCGACCCACCCCACCGGGAGCCTCAAGCACCGCCTCGCGCGCTCGCTCTTCCTCTACGGCCTCTGCAACGGGTGGATCCGCGAGGGCACCACCGTAGTCGAGGCCTCGTCGGGCTCCACCGCGGTGAGCGAGGCGTACTTCGCGCGGCTGCTCGGGCTCGACTTCGTCGCCGTCATGCCGCGGAACACCTCGCCCGAGAAGATCGCGCAGATTCGCTTCTACGGCGGGCGCGCGCACCTCGTCGACGACCCGACCGAGGTGTACGCCGCGTCGCAGCGCCTCGCGCGCGAGCTCGGCGGGCACTTCATGGACCAGTTCACCTACGCCGAGCGGGCGACCGACTGGCGCGGCAACAACAACATCGCCGAGTCGGTGTTCGCGCAGATGGCCCGCGAGCCCCACCCGGTGCCGGCGTGGGTGGTGTGCGGCGCGGGGACGGGCGGCACCTCGGCCACCCTCGGGCGCTTCGCGCGCTACCGCCGCCTCGACACCCGCGTCTGCGTCGTCGACCCGGAGAACTCCGTCTTCTACGACTACTTCCGCACCCGCGACCGCGACGTCACCGTCCGCTGCGGGTCGCGCGTCGAGGGCATCGGGCGGCCCCGCGTCGAGCCGAGCTTCGTCTGCGACGTGATCGACCGCGTGGAGCGCGTGCCCGACGCCGCCACGGTGGCGTCGCTCCGCTTCCTCGAGCGGGCGCTCGGGCGGCGGTGCGGCGGCTCCACCGGCACCAACCTCTGGGGCAGCCTCACGCTCGCCGCGGAGATGCTCCGCGCGGGCGAGGAGGGCTCGGTGGTCACGCTCCTCTGCGACCCGGGCGACCGCTACGGCCACACCTACTACGACGACCGCTGGGTGGCCGCGCAGGGGCTCGACCTGGCGCCCTACGCGCGCGCCCTCGACCGCTTCGCGGAGACGGGCCGCTGGGAGCAGCCCGCGGGGGCGTGAGCGCCTACCGCCGCAGGTCGAAGCGGTCGTTGTCCATCACCTTCGCCCACGCGGCGACGAAGTCCCGCACGAGCTTCGCCTCGCCGCCGCGCTCGGCGTAGACCTCGGCGAGCGCGCGGAGCTGCGCGTTGGAGCCGAACGCCAGGTCGACGGTGGTGCCGGTCCACTTGAGCGCGCCGGTCTTGCGGTCGCGGCCTTCGAGCACGTGGGGCGCGTCGGCCGAGCGCCGCCACTGCGTCCCCATGTCGAGCAGGTGGACGAAGAAGTCGTTGCTCAGCACGCCCGGGCGCTCGGTGAAGACGCCGTGCTTCGCGCCTTCGTGCGTGGCGCCGAGCGCGCGCATCCCGCCGACGAGCGCGGTCATCTCGGGCGCGGTGAGGCCGAGCAGGTGGGCCTTGTCGACGAGCCGCTCGGGCAGCGCGCCCTCCTCGCCCTTGCGCGCGTAGTTGCGGAACCCGTCGGCCGCGGGCTCGAGCGGCGCGAACGAGGCGACGTCCGTCTGCTCCTGCGAGGCGTCGGTGCGGCCCGGGTGGAAGGGGACGGTCACCTCGTGGCCGCCGCGGCGCGCCGCCTCCTCCACCGCCGCGCAGCCCGCGAGCACGACGAGGTCGGCGAGCGAGACGCGCTTCCCTCCGGCGGCCCCGTCGTTGAACTCGCGCTGGATCCGCTCGAGCGCGGCGAGCACCTCAGCGAGCTCGGCGGGCTGGTTCGCCTCCCAGTCCTTCTGGGGCGCGAGGCGGACGCGCGCGCCGTTGGCCCCGCCGCGCTTGTCGGTGCCCCGGAAGCTCGACGCCGCGGCCCACGCGGCGCGAACCAGCGCCGCGAGCGGGAGCCCGGCGGCCAGCGCGCGGGCCTTGAGCGACGCGACGTCGCCCGCGTCGACGAGGGGGTGGTCGACCGCGGGGACCGGGTCCTGCCAGGGGAGCGCCTCGCGCGGCACGAGCGGGCCGAGGTAGCGCGCGCGCGGGCCCATGTCACGGTGGGTGAGCTTGAACCACGCGCGGGCGAAGGCGTCGGCGAAGGCCGCGGGGTCGCCGAGGAAGCGCCGCGCGATCTCCTCGTACGTGGGGTCGGCGCGGAGCGCGAGGTCGGCGGTGGTCATCATCGGCGCGTGGCGCTTCGAAGGGTCGTGCGCGTCGGGCACGGCGTCGGCGCCCGCGCCGCCCTTCGGCCGCCACTGGTGCGCGCCCGCGGGGCTCCTCGTGAGCTCCCACTCGTAGCCGAAGAGTGTCTCCAGGTAGCCATTGTCCCAGCGCGTCGGGTGGGGCTTCCACGCGCCCTCGATGCCGCTCGTGGTCGCGTGGGCGCCGCGCCCGGAGCCGAACTTGTTGCTCCACCCGAGGCCCTGCTCCTCGACGCCGGCCCCCTCGGGCGCGGGGCCGACCAGCGCGGGGTCGCCGGCGCCGTGCGCCTTGCCGAAGGTGTGGCCGCCGGCGATGAGGGCGACGGTCTCCTCGTCGTCCATCGCCATGCGGGCGAAGGTCTCGCGGACGTCGCGCGCAGAGGCGACGGGGTCGGGGTTGCCGTTGGGGCCCTCGGGGTTGACGTAGATGAGCCCCATCTGCACAGCGGCGAGGGGGTTGGCGAGCTGGCGGTCGCCGCTGTGGCGCTGGTCGCCGAGCCACTCGGTCTCGGGGCCCCAGTCGATGTCGGCCTCGGGCTCCCAGATGTCCGCGCGGCCGCCGCCGAAGCCGAAGGTCTTGAAGCCCATCGACTCGAGCGCGACGTTGCCGGTGAGGACGAGCAGGTCGGCCCACGAGAGCGACGCGCCGTACTTCCGCTTGACGGGCCAGAGGAGGCGGCGGGCCTTGTCGAGGTTGCCGTTGTCGGGCCAACTGTTGAGCGGGGCGAAGCGCTGCGCCCCGGTGCCGGCGCCGCCGCGGCCGTCGGCGACGCGGTAGGTGCCGGCGGCGTGCCACGCCATGCGGACGAAGAGCGGGCCGTAGTGCCCGTAGTCGGCCGGCCACCAGTCCTGCGAGTCGGTCATCAGGGCGTGGAGGTCGCGCACGACGGCGTCGAGGTCGAGCGAGGCGAACGCGCGGGCGTAGTCGAAGTCCGCGCCGTGCGGGTTCGACTTGCGGTCGTGCTGGTGGAGAATCGTCAGGTTGAGCTGCTCGGGCCACCAGCGGGCGTTGCCGTGGCCGCCGGCGCGGGTGTGCGACAGGGTGCCGTGGGAGAACGGGCACTTCGACTCGTTCGACATGGGTTCCTCCGGGCGCGGGCGTCGCGGGGGTGCGACGCCTCGGCGGATTCGAACCCTAGGCGCCGGAGGCCGCCGGCGGAATTCGTTTGTGCGAGGGCTTCGGATAGTTGGCGCCTATCGAAGCCCTGTCGAAGCGGGGTGAGATTCCCGGGTCGCCGCGTCAGGCGAGGCCGACGTAGAGCCGCTGGACGTCGTCGTCGCTGTCGAGCGCCTCGAGGAAGGCCTCCACCTCGGCGCGCTTCGCCTCGTCGTCGACGGCGACGGGGTTCTTCGCGCGCCAGATGAGCCGCGCGGAGGAGACCGCCCACTTGCGCTCGGCCAGCGCCTTCGCCACCGCGTCGAGGTCGTCGGGCTTCGTGTAGAACACCGTCGCCCCCTCCTCGCCCGCCTCCACCTCCTGCGCGCCGGCCTCGATCGCCTCCTCCTCGGGGTCGACGCTCGCGTTGGGCGCCGCGGCCTCCACCGCGCCGAGGCGCGCGAAATCCCACGACACCGCGCCCGACGTGGCCATCTGCCCCTTGCGGAAGATCGCCTTGATGTTGGCCGAGGTGCGGTTGCGGTTCTCGGTGAGGCACTCGACGATGACGGGCACCTGGTGGGGCGTGAAGCCCTCGTACGTCACCGTGTCGTAGACCACGGCCTCGTCGAGCAGCCCGGCGCCCTTCTTGATCGCCCGCTCCATCGTGTCGCGCGTCATCGACGCCTTGCGCGCGGCCTCGACGGCCATCCGCAGCCGCGGGTTCATCGACGGGTCGGCGCCGTCGCGCGCGGCGATCATGATCTCCCGGGTGAGGCGCGTCATCACGCGGCCCTTGGCGTTGGCCGCGGCCTCACGGCCCTTCTGCTTCCACTGTGCTCCCATGGCGCCCGGGCGCATACCACCGCCCGCCGCGCCGCGGGAAGGGGCTTGCGGGGCGCTGCGCGGTGTGTGAAGCACTCGCCCCATGAAGGTGGCCCAATACCGCGCCTACGGGGGCCCGGAGCACGTCGAGCTCGCCGAGCGCCCCGAGCCGACGCCCGCGCCCGGCGAGGTGCTCGTCGACGTGAAGGCGAGCAGCGTCAACCCGATCGACTGGAAGATCGTGTCGGGCGGCTTCCCGATGAGCCTCATGCGCCCGCCCCTCCCGTACATCCCCGGCCACGACATCGCGGGTGTGGTGCGCAAGGCGGCGGGGCCCTTCCGCGAGGGAGAAAGGGTGTTCGCGCGCATCCCGGGCCGCGCGGGCGGCGCGTCGGCCGAGCGTGTCCCGTGCCCGCCCGAGGCGCTGGCGACGATCCCGGAGGGTATGAGCGACCACGAGGCGGCGGCGATCCCGCTGGCGGCGCTGACGGCCTTCCAGGGGCTGCGCGACGAGGCGCGGCTGCCGACCGAGGGGGCCGCGGGCAAGCGTGTGCTGGTGGTGGGCGCGTCGGGCGGCGTCGGGCACTTCGGCGTCCAGCTCGCGAAGGCCGCCGGGGCGCACGTCACGGGCGTGTGCTCGGGCCGCAACGCGGAGCTGGTCGCGGGCCTCGGCGCCGACGCGGTGGTCGACTACGCGAAGACCACCACCTACAACGAGGGCGGGGACTTCGACGTGATCCTCGACTGCGTCGGGGGCGAGAGCGCCGGGCGCTTCACGCCGTGGCTGAAGCCCGGCGGCGTCTACGCGAGCACGCTGCCCGACGCGGGGGTGATCCTGCGGCAGGTCGGCTACACGCTCATCGGCAAGCGCCGCGTGCGCGGGGTGATGGTGAAGCCCGTCGGCGACGACCTGCGCCACATCGGCCGGCTGTGGACGGAGAAGAAGCTCCGGGTGGTGATCGACGAGGTCTTCCCCCTCGCGCGCCTCGGCGACGCGCACCGCAAGAGCATCGCGGGCCGGGCGCGCGGCAAGATCGTGGTCGACCTCGCGGGGGCCTGACGTGTTCGGGTACTCGCCGCTCCTGGGCTTCGTCGTCGTGGTGGCGGTGACGGTGTTCCTGTGGCGGCGGGCCTACGGGGCGCGGGAGCAGTCGCCCGAGGCGCGCCTCGCCTCGCTCCGCGCGCAGCTCATCCGGATGAACATGGGGCGCGCCGAGGTGGCCGAGCGCCTCGTCGCGTTCGAGAAGCAGCGAAAGCCATGGCTCAGCGAGACGGGGGCCTACCGCGCCGCGATCGGCCGCATGCGGCGCTGAGCGCGTCGGTCAGAACGTCATCCCGACGTTGACGCCGCCGAGGCCCGGCGCGAGCACGGGCGACACCCGAAGCCTCGCCTGGGCCGGCTGCGGGCGGCCCTCGCTGCGCGCGCCCGAGCCCATGCCGTCGACGATCACCAGCGCGGCCCCGACGCCCGCGAGCACCAGGCCGCCGACGCCGAACGCGATCGCCAGGGTCTGCGCCGACCCGTGCGCGTCGCAGAGGTTCGCGGCGCCGCGCGCGTCGGCGTCGTTGGCCATGTCGGCGCGGGCCCGGTCGCACACGGCGTTTTCGCTCAGCATGCGGACGCCCGCCGCGTTGGCCGGGTTGATCCGGTTGTCGTAGCGCGCCCACGCGCCGCCGTAGTCGCCCGTCCCGTTGAGCGAGTCGTCGCCGTAGCCCGAGGTGCTGGCCCACTGCCACACGCCGATGCCGCCCGCGACGACGCCGACGCCGAGGAGCCCGAAGCCCACCCACCGGAGCAGGTGCGCGTTGCCCGCGGGGGTCGTGCCTTGCGACGAGCCGCCCTGCGACGAGCCGCCTTGCGATGCGCCGCCCTGCGAAGAGCCGCCTTGCGACGAGCCACCTTGCGATGCGCCGCCCTGCGATGCGCCGCCCTGCGCGCCGGCCTCGCGGGCCCGGAGCGCGGCCTCGGCCTGCAGGAGCCGCTCGCGCTCAGCCTGGGCGGACGCGTCGCGCGTGGCGAGGGCGTCGATCATGCGGCGGGCGAGGTCGCGGACGAAGTCGGGCGAGGCGGCCATCTGCGCGCGGGTGAGGGTCGCGGCCTCGCGGTGCACCTCGCGGTGGGTGACCTCGTCCCAGAGGCTCACCTCGATGCTCATCGGCGCGTCGCGGCCGCGGCCCACGCGGAGGAGCGTGCCGTAGAGGTACTTCTGCGCGTGGATGTCGGCCGCGATGAGCGACAGGCACTCGGGGCTCGTCGTCGCGCAGCCCACCATCGCGAACTCCTGGTCGAACGACGGCGTGCTCGCGGGCACGTCGTAGCCCCGCGCCCGCGCCGCGTCGCGCAGCGCCCCGGAGAGCGCGTCGGCGATGTCGACGTCCCCGTCGGGCGTGCGGAGGCCCACCACGGCCATCCCGCCGAGCGAGCCGGCTGCCGCCGCGGGCGGGGTCGAACTCTGCGCGGCGGCGACCGAGGGGAGGGCGACGGCGCACGCGAACACTGCTGGGGCGAGCCAACGCATGCCCGCGATTGTTACTGCAACGGGGCGCGGATCACTACAGGGATTCAGCCCCGCGCCCGCCCGCGGCGACGGCGCGCGAGGAGCCCGAGGGCGGCGAGCGCGGCGAGGCCCGGGGCGGGCGAGGCGTCCGCGGGCGCCCCACGGCATGCGCAGTCGCGCGAAGGCGGCGGCGGCAGGGTGCGCGCGTCGGCGGCGACGTCGGGCGGGGCGGCGGCGTCGGCGGCGGCGTCCATGGCGTCGGGCGCGTCGAGGGCGACGTCCGGCGGGGCGGCGACGTCGGGCGCGACGTCGGGCGCCGCGTCGGGCGTCACATCGGGCGACACATCGGGCGCCGCATCGGGCGCGGCGTCGGGGCCTTCCGTCACCTCGCCCGTGACGTCCGCCCCCGCCTCCGCGGCCGCGTCCCCTGGAACATCCGCCGGCGCGTCGAGGGCGACGTCGGTGGCGGGCGCGTCGGCGGCCGCGTCGACCACCGCGGCGGCGTCGTGGAAGACGGGCGTCGGGATGGCGCCCGCGTCGACGGCGGCGAGCGTCATCCGCACGGGGGGCCAGAGGTCGTTGCAGGTGGTGCTGACGGGGGAGCTCCGGTCGCAGCGGTCGGAGACGCCGAGGAGCGAGCGCCCGGAGAGGAGCGGGTCGACGTGCTCGCCCTCGTCGCCGGACGACCCGAGGAGGAAGCCGTCCTCGGCCTCGTCGGCGCACACGTACAGAATGCCCGCGTGGTAGCGCAGGCAGCGGGTGGTGACGGTGGCGGCGACGCGGCGGAAGGCGCCTCCCCGCACCGAGCGGAGGATGCCCTCGCGGCGGTTGCTGCTGCCCATCCAGACGGTGGTCCCGTCGTCGCTCAGGGCGAAGCCGGCCATGATGTCCGCGGTGCTCCCGATCTCGCGGAGCGTGGCGCCGCCGTCGGTGGAGCGCAGCAGGATGGTGCCGAAGCCCACCGCCGAGCGGACGTACACCACGTCGGGGTTGGTCGGGTCGACGCCCGAGATGAACGCGCTGCCCCCGCGGCCGAAATCCCGGGTCACCTCGCGCACGCTCCCGCCGCCGTCGTCCGAGCGGTAGAGCACCGGGATGCCGCCGCGCAGGAAGCCCGAGACGTACACCCGCGACGGGTCGGACGGCGCCACCTCGACGGTCTCGGTAAAGAGCCCCGGCAGCATCGCCCGCGCCTCCCAGGTCGCGCCGCCGTCGGTGGAGCGGTAGATCGTGTCGTCCGTCCCGGTGGGCCCGGTGGCGCTGAACATCACGCGCCCGCTCGCGTCGACCGCGATGTCGACCACGCCACGAACCGGCGCCCCCCGCGCCCCCGACCACGCGCAGCCGCCCGACGCGGCGGGCGCGATCGAGATGCCCATCGGCACGGTGGCCACCACCGCCCCGTCGAAGCCCACGGCCAGCGACGGGTCGTAGCCGTTGGCGCCGCGGAAGGCTTCTTCGCACGTCCAGCCCCAGTGCCGCCCGGCGTCGTAGCTCGTGACGAGGCCGAAGGTGGTGCGGAGCGCGATGACCGAGCTCGCGGGGCCGGGGCCCACGACGACGTAGCCCGACGCGGGGAAGCGGCCGTTGGCGCGCGCGACGCCGGGCCCGGCGAGGGCGGCGAGGGCGAGGAGGGTGAGGGAGGTGCGGGGTCTCACAGCGGCGGCCCCGAGCATCGCACCAACGGGGCGCGCCGGGGAGCCGCAACGCGCGGAGCTACTTGGCGAGGCGGCTGTGGAGCAGGTCGGCGAAGGCCACCATCGCGTCGACCGTGGTGAACACCCCGACCACGTGGTTGTTGTCGACCACCACCGCGGAGCCGTAGCGGTGCTCGGCCATCGTCGCCACCACCTCGTCGAGCACGGCGTTGGGGGCCACCGTGTAGGGCGCCGGCGTCATGGCGTCTTCCACCGTCACCTTGGTGGGGTCGACGTCCTTCAGCGTCTCGATCAGCGCCAGGTCGCGCTCGGTCACCATCCCGACGAGGCGCCCACCCTGGAGGACGGGCAGGTGGCGGAAGTGGTGCTCGCGCATCAGCCGGTGCGCCGTCGCCAGCGTCTGGTCGACCCCGATCGTGTGCGGCGTCGTGGTCATGTACTTGGAAATCGGCGGGATGGGCTTCGACATGGGGACGTCTCCTGTGCGGGAGTGTGGAGCAACCGCCGGGCCGCGCACGCGACGCGCCCTTTCCGCGCGCTTCGCCCACCGCCGGGCCCTGCTCAGCGCACCGCGCGCATCGCACCTGGTGCAGGCGGTGCACGCATTTCACGAGGGCCTTGGGGGCGCGGCGGGCGCTGGGGTAGCGTACCGGCCGTGGACCCCGCCCCTGACGCCCCCCCGCCGTCGACCGCGTCGACCGTGCTCCCCACGGGCGTTTCGCTCCCGGAACTCCCCGCCCTGCCAGTGACGGTGGTCGCGACGGAGTCGACGGGCCCGCGCTCGATCCCGGTCGACCGCGGGGCCGGGGAGGTGCTGGCCGACCTCACGCAGCGCGCGGTGGACGGCGCCTCGCAGGAGGGCGCGTGGCGGACGGCGGCCCGCGCGGTGGCCCTGCTCCTCGCGGCGCTCTTCGGGCTGCGGGTGGTGTTCGACGCGGTGCTCCCGACGCTGCTGGTGGTGGCGCTCGGGGGCGCGATCGCGGTGACGCTCGCGTGGGTCGTGGCCCATGCGGTGACGGAGGCCCGGCGCCAGCGCGCGCTCCTTGTGGCCCTCGCCCAGCTCTCCCGGATGTCGCGCCTCGACGCCGCCTCGCGCGAGCGCGTCGCCCCGCAGGTCGAGGCCGTGATCGACGCCCTCCGCACGCCCCCCGCGCCGCCCTGGAAGCGCCCGTAGGCCCGCGCGCGTTCTCGCCCGCCGCACCGTGACCCGCATCCGCCCCAGCGCCCCGGCCGTCGGGCTCCTCCTCGCCCTCTCGGGCGGCGCCACGCTCGCCGGCGAGGCCCTCGGCGCCCGCGCGCTCCGCCCCCTCCTCGGCTCCACCGCCGCCGCGCAGACCGGCACCCTCGTCGGCGTCCTCGGCTTCCTCGGCGCGGGCGCGTACTGGTCGGGCCGCGCGCGGCGCTTCTCCCCGCGCGCGGTGCTCGTCGCCGCGCACGCCGGCCTCGCGCTCGTGTCCGCGCTCGGCGCGCTCGTCCCTGGTGTGTTCGCAGCGCCCCTCGCGCGCGCCCTCGTCGCGCTCCCGCCGCCTGCCGGGGACGTCGCGCGCTTCATCCTCGCGGTGGCTTTCGCGGGCGCGCCGGGCTTCCTCGCGGGGGCCGTCTTCCCCGCCGCGGTCGCGCTCCTCCGGCGTGGGGGCGGGGCGGGGACGGCCTTCGCGGGCGGGCTGAGCTCCCTCGGCGCGGCCGCCGCGGCGCTCGCCACCACCTTCGCGCTCGGCCCGTCGCTCGGCGTCTCTCGCACGCTCCTCGCCGCCGGCGCGCTCCTGGCCGTGCTGGCGTTCGCGTCGTCGCGCTTCGAAGACGTTTCGCGCGAGGCCCCTGCACCGCCGGGCGACGCGCCGCGGCCGGTGCTCGCGACGTTGCTCCTGCTCGGGGCGGCGTCGACCGCGTGGCAGGTGCTGGTGGCCCGCGCCGGGGCGCTCGCCTTCGGGCCGAGCGCGTTCACCTTCGCGGCCGCGCTCGCGGGGCACGTCACCGCGCTGGCGGCCGGCGAGCTCGCGTGTCTGGGGTTCGTGTCGCGCGCGACCGCGGCCGACGCCCGCCGCGCGCTCGGCGCCGTCTCGCTCGCCGCGGCCCTCTCCGCCGCCGCGGGCGTGTGGCTCCTGCGCGCGCTCCCCGGGGCGGCCGAGCGCGCGCTCGCCGACGGGGCGCCGGGGCAGATCACGCTGTGGGCCACGGCCTACGGGTGGTGCGCGCTCGCCGCGCTGCCGGTGGCGGGCTTCGTCGGCGCGGGCCTCGCGCTCGCGGCCCGCTCGCTCGGCGGCGACGGGGCGTCGGCCAACGGGCGCGCGCTCGCGGCCTCGGGCGCGGGCAACGTCGCGGGCGCGGCGCTCGCTACGTTCGTCGCGATGCCGGCGCTCGGGGTCGCGGGCGCGGGCCTCACCGTGGCAGCACTCGTCGGCGTCGCGGCGGGTCTCGCGCGCTCGCGGGGGGCGTTGGCGGTGGCGCTCGCGGCGGTGGCGCTCTCGGGCGCCCGGCTGCGCGCGGCCGACGACCCGGCGGCGATGCTCGGCGGGCCCTTCCTCTACGCGGGTTCGCGCAACGTGGAGCTCGGGCGCGTGGCGTCACGGCGCGACGGCCCGGAGGCCACCGTGGCCGTGCGGCGCGACGACGAGGGCAACGTTCTCCTCCAGATCAACGGCAAGGTCGACGCGACGAGCCTCGGCGACGCGGCGACGCAGACGCTGGTCGGGATGATCCCCGTGGCGATGGCGCGCGACCCCCGCGACGTCCTCGTGGTGGGCCTCGGCAGCGGGATGACGGTCGACGCCGCCCGCTCCGTCCCCGGCGTGCGGCGGGTGGAGGCGGCGGAGCTCCTGGGCGACGTGGTCGCGGCGGCGCGCGGGCCCTTCGCGCGGGCCAACCACCGGGCGCTCGAGGACGCGCGCGTCCGCGTGGTGGCGGTCGACGCGGCGCAGTACCTCCGCGGCGCGCGGGGCACCTACGACGCGATCGTGAGCGAGCCGTCGAACCCCTGGGTGGCCGGGATGAGCGACCTCTTCACCCGCGAGTCGTTCGAAGCCGCGCGCGACCGGCTGCGCGAGGGAGGGGCCTTCGGCGCGTGGTTTCACGCCTACGGGACGAGCGTCGAGACGGTGGCGTCGATCGTCGCGACCTTCCGCGCAGTCTTCCCGCGCGCGACGCTGGTCGAGCTCACGCCCGGCACCGACTACCTCCTCGTCGGGCTCAAGGGGACCGCGCCGCTCGACCTCGACGCCTTCCTCCGCCGCGCCGACGACCCCACCCTCGCCCGGATGCTCCTCGCCGCGGGCGTGCCCGACCACGCCTCGCTCCTCGCGCGCTTCCTCGGCGGGCGGGCGGGCGTCGCGGCGGTGGCCGGCGGCGCCCCGGTGCTCCGCGCGTCCGACCTCACGCTCGAGTTCGTCGCCCCGTCGCTGCTCTACCGCGACGCGACCGCCGACGTGTTCGCGCTGCTCGCGCGCGTCGATGACCTGCCGCTCGCCGGCCTCGGCGTCGACGCCTCGCCGGGCTCCACGTGGCTCCGCCTGCTCGACGCGAGCGAACCCCACCGCGAGGCCGTCGCCCACGCCCGCTCGCTCGTGCTCGCCGCGCGCGAGGGCGACCGCGCCCGCGCCCTGCGCGAAGGAGAGCTCGCCGTCGGCCTCGCCCCGCGCGACGACGGCCTGCGCGCGATGGTGGCGCGCCTCTACCTCGAGCGCGCCGCGGAGCGCGTTCGAAGCGACCCGGGCGCCGCCGAGAGCGACCTCACCGCCGTCCTCGAGCTCGCCCCGCCGCCCGCCGAGCGCGTCCGCGCCCTCGTCCGCCTCGGCGACCTCGCGCTGCGCCGCGGCGACGGCCAGCGCGCCCTCACCCGCTACGGCGACGCGCTCGCCCGCGCGGAGGCGCTCGGGGAGTCGGTGCCGGAGGTGCGGGTCCGTCTGGCCGGTGCCCTCGCCACGCTCGGCGCGCGCGAGCAGGCCGCGGAGGAGTACGACCGCGCCCTCCGCGAGGCGCGCGATCCGGCGCGTCGGCGGGCGCTGGAGGCGATCCGCGCGGCGGCCCGGCCGCGGTAGCAGGGCGCTGGCGGTCGACGCCCCGATGCCCCACGATGCCCGTCGGAGGAGCGTCCGCCGCCCATGCGCCTGACGAAAATCGGTCTCACCGTCTGCATCGCCATCGCCTCGGCCTGCTCGGGCTCCGACGCTCCGTCGCCGGCCGCGCCGGGCCCCGACGCGAGCGCGCCTGGCGACGTCGTCGCCGTGGTCGACGTCGCCCCCGTGGACGACGTCGCCGCGCCGCCCGACCGTGACGCGTCCACGGCGGACTCGCCCACGCCGCCGCGCGACGTCCCCGTGGCCGCGCCCGACGTGGGACCCGTCATGGACGCGGGCCCGACGACGCCCCCATCCGGCGGCCGTCCGACCGTCCGCCAGATGCTCCGCCGCGTCGTGCACGCGCGCGCCTTCCAAGCGCTGCGCTGGACGGTCGACCGCGAGACGCCCGAGTCGGTGGGCCGCGCGCTCGCGAGCCTGCGCCCGACGTACGTGAGCGGGCTCGTCCGCCTCTCGTCCGACGAGATGCTCTCCGACGCGCAGCGGAGGGATTTCGAGACGATCCGGCGCATCGTGCGGGAGGCCTCGCCCGACTGCCAGTTCGACGTCGTGCTCAACGGGCACCAGTACGAGACGCCCGCGGCCATGCGGCGCAAGCTGGAGGCGGTGAACGACGCGCTCCGCCCGGACGCGTGGTTCTTCGACTTCTTCTTCGACGCGTACACCACCGGGTACGCCAACCCGCTCGACGCGGCGGTCGCGTGGGCCCACGACCACCACGAGTACATCGGCGGCAACACCACGGGTACCGACAGCGTGCCCCGCTCGGACTACGCCGCCCTCTCGCCCGTCTCCCACGCGGGCATGGTGGCCGACGGCGAGCTCGACCTGAAGCGCGCCGAGATCGACCGCCTGCACCGCCGCGGCTTCCCCGTGGTGATGCACATCAACAACGACCCGCAGCTCGCCCCCACCACGGAGTCCTGTTACTTCATGGGCGAGAGCGGCATCGCGCGCTTCGACTGGGACCGCGCCCGCCGCGCCCGCTGGATCGGCGAGCGCGCCGCCGACCAGGACTCGTGGAACTTCCGGTTCATGTACCCGGTGTTCTTCCCCGAGTGCCCGCTCTGGCACACCTACAACGCGACGCGCGACGGCGACATGATGGCCGTCTTCACCGACCTCGTGCGCCGCTTCAACTGACCCGCCGGGTGAGGCACAGCGCCCCCGCTGCGTCGCCCTGACGCGTGGCCGATCGCGACGTCGCGCGCCGCGCTCCCCCGGCGAGCGCACACGCGCGGCGCGGCCCCCCGCTTGCTCGCACCGCGGCACCGCCCACCCGCGAGGTCGCCCATGAACACCCGACGCCTCGGGCCTACCGCCGCGCTCGCCGGCGCGCTCGCCGCGACGTCCGCCGTCCGCGCGCAGACGTCCCATCCGCACGCCGCCCCCGCCACCGACCCCATCGACCGGATGCAGGGCCCGCTCGGCATCTCCTGGATGCGCGAGGGATCGGGCACCGCGTGGCAGCCCGACGCGACGCCGATGTTCGGCCACATGCAGCGCGCCGGGGGGTGGGCCTTCATGGAGCACTACAACGTGTTCGCCGGCGTCGACGCCGCCGCCGGGCCGCGCGGCGCGACCGAGGCCTTCAGCACCAACTGGCTCATGGTGATGGCGCGGCGCGGGCTCGCGGGCGGACAGCTCTCCGCGCGCGTGATGCTCAGCCTCGAGCCGCTCACGCTCGGCGGCAACGGCTACCCCCTGCTGCTCCAGACCGGCGAGACGTGGCGCGGCGAGGCCCTCCACGACCGACAGCACCCGCACGACCTCTTCATGGAGGTGGCCCTCGCCTACCAGCGCGAGATCGCTGGCGGCGTCGCCTTCTCGGTCTACGCCGCGCCCTCGGGCGAGCCGGCCCTGGGCCCGGTGGCCTTCCCCCACCGGCTGAGCGCGTACTACGACCCGCTCGGCCCCATCTCCCACCACTGGCTCGACTCGACGCACATCACCTTCGGCGTCGTCACGGCGGGCCTCTACACCCGCCACGTCAAGGTCGAGGGCTCGTGGTTCAACGGCCGCGAGCCCGACGAGAACCGCTGGGACTTCGACCTCCGCGTGCCCGACTCGTGGTCCGTCCGCGTCACTGCCAACCCCGCCCCCTGGCTCTCCGCGCAGGCCTCCTACGGCCACCTCGCGAGCCCCGAAGCCCTCCACCCCGACGTCGCGCAGCACCGCGTGACCGCCTCCGCCACCGCCGTCGCGCGCTTCGGCGCCAGCCATTTCGCCGCCACCGCCGCCTGGGGGCTCGACCTCGCCGACGGCCACGCGCCCTCCCACGCCGCCCTCGTCGAGGCGAGCCTCAACCTCCTCGGCCACTACATCGTCTACGGCCGCGCCGAGTGGGTCGCCAAGTCGGTCGACGACCTCGCGCTCGGCGCCGCCCAGGGCGACCGCCTCTACGACACGGGAAGCGTCGCGCTCGGCACCGCCTACGCCTTCGGCCCGGCGTTCGGCTTCGTCCCGGCCGTCGGCGTGAGGGGCTCGCTCGCGATCGTCGGCGACGCGCTCCGCGGGGCGTACGGCGACCCGGTGCAGCTCGCCGGCGCGGCCTACGTCCAGCTCCGCCCGGTGGAGATGCGCATGGGCGCCGGCATGCCCGGCATGGTCCCGCCCGCGCCGTAGGGGCCGTCCGAAGGTTGACCCGGCCGCCCTGAAACAATCGCGTCAAGGCCCGCCGCTGCGCCGCCGATGAACACCGTCGGAGAGACACGGCGATGACCCAAGAGTGGCGACCACAGGATTTTCGAAGCGTCGTTCAGCGCGTGACCAGCGCCCAGGGCGACCTCCTCCAGACCATGACCTCGGCGATCAACCGGCGCGGCTTCCTCTCGTGCCCGCCGCCGCCATGGGACCCGGGCGGCATCTACCGCGTGGCGATCGACCGCGGGCGCCCGCAGGTGCAGCGCCTCGGCAACAACGACGCGTGGGTGCCCTCGCGGCTCGCGGGGCCCGGCGGGGGCGAGCGCGAGAAGCACCAGAAGTTCGGCATCCTCGACGCGCCGGGGCTGCTCACGTGCGACCTCGCCGAGCCCACCGGGCCCAACGGCTACTCGCTGCTCTACCTCGACGTCGACCACTTCAAGGCGCTCAACACGCGCCACACCGAGCGCGTCGTCGACCGCGACGTGCTCCCCGCCCTCCACCGTGCCGTCGTCGACGCGACCGGCGACCACGGCTTCGCCTACGCCGAGGGCGGCGACGAGATGGTCGTCCTCCTGCGCAACTGCGGCGAGCTCCTGGGCCTCGCCTTCGCCGAGTCGCTGCGCGCGTCGATCGAGGCCCTCCCCCTCACCGTCGACCGAGCGCCCGTCCGGCTGACCGTGTCGGTGGGCCTCGCGACCTCGCCGCCGTGCGACCTGCGCGAGCTCCCCGAGCGGGCCAACCAGGCCAAGGCCGAGGCCAAGCGTGTCGGGCGCAACGCGGTGTGCGTCGCCCGCCCCGACGGCATCCGGCGCGTCCACGTCCGCGCCGACACCGCCGCCGCGCACAAGCCGAACATGTGGCGCGGCGCCTTCCGCTGACGCGCGCCGCACGCCGAGGCGCGGCGCCGTGATATGCGTGGCGCCGCGATGACCGACGCCCCCGAAGCCCTCCCCTCCGACCGCCCGATCACCGACCTCGTCCGCGACACCGAGCGCCTGCGCGCGCGCCACTTCGACGCGCTCGTCCAGCTCTTCATGGCGGTGCGCGACGAGGACGTCGACCCCAACGGGACCGTCGCGTGGGACCGCATCGCCCCGCGCGCCTCACCGCTCCCGGTCACCGAAGAGGCCGTGCGCGCGTGGCTCGCCGGGAAGCCCCCGCGGGCGGCGCTCTCGTGCCTCTGGCGGGCGCTCGACCCGCGCGACCCGCGGCGCCTCACGCGCGCTTCGCTGGTGGCGATGGCGGCCGAGGTCCACCCCGACGCGCTGCCCGAGTGGTTCAGCGGGTTCATCCCGCACGACCCGCTGTTCCTGGCGCTCTTCCCCGCGGCGGGAGAGGCCCTCGGCCATGCCCTCGCGCGGCGGTTGGTGGCCTCGCCGCACGCCTCGTACGCGCCTGTGCTCCGCGTCGCCACCGACGCCGCCTGCGCCGCGTACCTCCGCGGGGCGGCGGCCGCGATGTCGCCCCACGAGTTCGGCCAGGCGGGCGCGCACCTCGCCGCGCGCGGGGGCGTGACCGACGACGTCCGCGCAGCCTACGGCGAGGCCCTCGTCGCGCTGGCGGGCCGCCTCACCGACCGCCACGCGCGCGAGCTCTTCGTCCACGTCTCGCTCGCCGACGTCGGCGCGCTCGAGGCCGCCCTCCGCGCCGCGGGGAAGCGCCCGAAGGTGTGGGCCCGCCTCGCGGGGCTCCTCGCGTCGCAGGGACTCCCCCAGGGCGCCGCCGCGCTCGCCGCGCTGCTCGACGACAAGAAGCACGCGAGCCACGCCGCCGCCGCGCTCGGCTCGATGGGCGCGACGGGCGCCGACGCCGCGGGCGCGTGGCGCGACGCGAAGGGCGCGACCTCCCCGCGTGGCGCGGCGCTGGCCGACGCGTTGCGCGCGATTCCCCTGGCACAGACGACGCTCTGGGAGGGCCACTGGCGCTCGCTCCCGCGCTTCGGACGAGCGCCGCGCGAAGACCTCCTCGCGTCCCCCGGCGAGCCCGCGCCCGCGCGCCACGAGCCGACGCCGCTGGCCACGCTGGAAGCCGCGCTGACCGAGTCGCCCGTGGCCGCGCTGCTGCCGCCCGAAGGGTGGGCCGACCTGCTCCAGGTGGTCGCGCTCGACCCGCACCTCACCAACGTCCCGCACGCCTGGGCGCGGGCTCAGGCGCGGGGGCTCCTCGGCCTCGGCGCCGACCGCGCCGCGATGGCCGCCGCGCTCGACGTGATGAACTGGGAGGCCACGGTCACCCGCCACCACCCCGTCCACTCGCACGGCGTCGGGCACCTGCTCTTGTGGGCGGGGGCCGACCGCGAGGTGTTCCGCCACGCGATCGCGCGCTTCGAAGAGACTTCCGTGCTGACGACGCTCGGCGCGCGCGAGCGGCATTTCACGAAGGCCCTCGAGCTCGTGCAGCCGCGCTGGGCGCCGCAGGTGCTGACGCTTCTCCGCCACCTCGGGGCCAACCGTGACGAGACCGCGTGGTTGGGCCCGCCCCCCGTCCTCGCCTCTCTCGCCTCGCCGGCCGCGTCCGCCGAGCTCGCCGCCCCCGTCGCCGACCTCTGGATCACTGGGCGCGTCGAGGGCGCCTCGCGCTTCACCCTCACCTTCCGCGGCGACGTCCGCGTCACCATCGACGTCGCGGCCGAGCGCTGGCAGATCTCCGGCCCCCTGGAGGCCACGGGCGCCACACCGCCGCTCGACCCCGCCCGCGGCGTCCGCTTCACCGTGGAGACCGCGCGCGACGTGATGGCCCTCGGCATCGACGGCGCAACGGTGAGCGGCATGTTCAACAAGGTCCCCCCGGTGGTCGGGCCCGTCTCCATCACCGCGGAGGGCGGCGGCGCGCGCGTCACCGAGCTCACGGTCCACGCGAAATACACCGTGCGCGCGGCAGACGCGGTCGGCGAGCTCTTCCTCGACCTCGACGCGGCGCAGGGCCACGCCGAGGTCGCGGGGATCGAAACACCCGCGGCGGCGCGCACCCTCGCGGCCGTCGCGCTGCTCGAAGAAGGCGCCCGCGCCGAGCTCGCGAAGGCGGCCCTCGCGAAGATGAAGGCGCCCGGCCTCGAGCCCTGGAAGGAGGCGGCCGCCGGAGGCGTGAAGGTCGACGCGCCCGAAGCGCCGACGAAGCGGAAGAAGAAGGCCGACGCGCCCGAAGTGCCCGCCTCCACCGACGCGCCGCCACCGCCACCGCCCGCGCCAGAGGAGTTCACGGTGCGGAGCTTCGAAGACGTGGTGCGCGCCTTCCACGACGCGCGCCTCGGCGTGAAGGCGAAGGGCAAGAAGCCCGCGGAGTTCAAGCGCGGCCAGACCGAGCGCGGCACCCTCGAGTACGCGAGCTGGGCGCCGAAGCCCGCGGTGGAGGACTGGGGCGCTCGCTCGGTGGTCCCGTACCCTGCTGTGTACCTCGGCGACGAGGCCCCGTCCTTCGACGAGCCCGAGTACTTCGTCGACGCCATCGCCGACCTCCCGGCCGTGTGCCAGAAGGGCCGCGGCACCATGGCCGACGGCGCCTTCGTCGCCGAGGAGGGCCGCTTCTTCCTCGCCTCCTTCGAAGTCACCCCGCCCGAGGGCTACGACGACTGGAACTCCTGGAGCGTCGCCGCCGCCGCCTGGAAGGTCGACGAGGGCTGGGCCTGGGCGGTGATGGAGGGCCCCGCCGACCGGCTGCTCCCCTTCGTCCACCTGCGCGTGCTCCCGCCGCAGATCGCGTGGAAGCCCGTGCGCCGCCCCCTCGGCAACTGGTGACGCTCAGCGCTTCGCCGCGGCCTCGACGGCGGCGGCCCCCTCGGCGTCGAGCACCGCGGCCGCGGCCTCCTTCGCGCGCTCGGGCCAGGGCCGCTCGGCGGCGCAGCGCAGGAGCTGAGCGCGGCGCCGCGGCTCGGGCAGCGCCCGCAGCGCCCGCGCGCGCAGTGACGCATACACGCCGTCCCAGTAGCGGATGGGCTCGTCGCCCTCCTGGTCGAAGGTGATCGCCTCGTCCCACGCGGGGTCGGCCGTCTCGCCGCGGTCGCCCATCGTGGCGAGCGCCTCGAGCGCGGCGCGGTGGCGGGCGCGGCGCGCGGTGCGTGGGGGCAGGTCCCAGATGCGCGCGAGGTGGGGGAACGCCTCCGCCCCGAAGCGCCCGAGCACGTTCGCCTCGAGGTAGCCGTTGGGCGCATCGTGGTCGACGAAGCGCCCGAGCAGCGCGTCGTCGCGGTGCGCGAGCAGCGGCGCGAGGCCCGCGGCGTAGCCGAAGGGCTGGGCGAGGCGACGCTCGGCGAGGCGGAGCGCGCGCGCCCGCGGCAGCGCGGCCATCGCCCGCTCGTAGGGCGCGATGCTCACGTGGTAGACGCCCGAGAAGAACGACAGGTCGAGCAGCGCGTCGACCGCCTCGGGCACGGGCTTCCCCTGCGAAGCGAAGCGCGCCGCGGCCACCACGGCGAGCATGTCGCGCACCTCCGCGGGGTGGCGCTCGCTGCCGGTGATGCCCGCCGCCGCCTCGACGAGCGCCTCGGGCGCGTCGTCGCGGGCCTCGAGCAGCGCGAGGATGCGCGCGAGGTGGTTGTTGTCGCTGAAGGAGAAGGCCCCCGCGAGCTTCGCCGCGAGCAGCCCGAGGTCGCACGCGACGAGCCCGTCGTACTGCGCGTACACCGAGAACTCCGTCGCCGTGCGCACCGCGTCGACCATCGCGGCGCGCCACGCGTCGAGCGGGCCGAACCGCAGCGCCACCTCGCGCACGTCCGCCACGGTGCCCACGCGCGGGCGCGACACGACGCCGTCGGTGACGCGGGCGAGCTCCCAGTTGGTGGCGAGGCCCTGCTTGCACTGGGCGGTCGCGATGTGACGGAGGATCGCGCGGGCCCGCTCGGGCGCGACGGCGACCTCCGAGCGGCCGCGGACGAAATCGAGCGCGAGGCGGGCGGCGTCGGGGAGCTCGGCCGCGCGCGCGTCGACCCGGGCGCGGTCGCGCTGGTACGCGGCGAAGAGCAGCTCATCGAGGCTCCGGTCGAAGCCCGGGGTGAACCACGTCGGCGCGCCGTATTTGTAGAGCTTTCCGAAGGCCACCCCGGAGGGCAACGCGGCCAGCAGGTCGAGGAGCGCGTCGACGTCGACCACGTCGGGCTGACCGGCGAGCAGCTCCCAGAGGCCCGGCATCGTCGCCGCGGGCACGAGCTTGTGCCGCGCGAGGTGCCACGCCACCGGCACGCGCAGCGTCCAGTCGCCGACGGCCTTCTGGAGCGCGGCGCCGACCTTGTACGCGTCGCCTGCGGCGGCCTTCGCCACGCCGCTCACGGCGGCGGCGAGCTGGCGCACGTCGAGGCCCGGGAAGGGCGGCGGCGCGGCCTTCGCGGCGGGCTTCGCGGCGCCCGCGGGAGACGTCCCCGACGCGCCCTCGGCGGCGGGCTCGCGGACGAAGCCGGCGCGCTCCTGGCGGGCGACCATGCGGGCGGCGATCCCCTCGGCCATCGCCTCGGTGTCGCAGCGGGCGACGCGGACGAAGGCCCCGGCGCCGTCGACAGACTCGCGCTCGGTGAGGGTGACGCCGTCGCGGGCGAGCTCCCAGCGCTCGGTGCGGCCTTCGCGGGTGCGGGTGTAGCGCTCCATTGGGGGGCGGCGATGGAAGCGCCCCGGGCCGCGGGCGGTCAAGGCCCGAACACCCGCACGTCGCGCGCGCCGCGACGCCCGCTTGTGACGCGGCCCGAACTGGTGCACCGTCGCGGGCACCATGCGCACCCGCCATTTCGCCGTCTGGATCCTCGCCGCGTCGCTCTCCCCCGCCGCCGCCCTCGCGCAGATGCAGGACCCCGTCGGCGCCGCCGTCGGGCTCGCCAACGGCGTGCTCGGCAACTCGCCCTCGGGCGGCTCGTCGCGCGCGTCGTCGCGCTCGCGGACGAGGGGGCGCGCGCGCACGCCGGCAACGCCGCTCTCGGCCAACGCCCCGCGCCAGCTCCTCGTGGCCACCGCCGACGGGTACATGAACCTCCCGCTCGAGACCTTCCAGGCGACCAAGCGCCTGCGCCCGCCGCCCTTCGACTGGACGAGCGACGGGTGCAGCTTCGGCGAGATCAGCGGGCCCTTCCGCGAGAGCTTCAACCGCGCGTGCGACCGCCACGACTTCGGCTACCGCAACTACGGGGGCACGGGCCTCGCGCTCGACCGCACCGAGGCGCGTCGCACGCGCGTCGACGACCGCCTGCGCGACGACCTCAACGGCGTGTGCCGGAGCCAGCACGCGGGCATCACCGAGACGCCGTGCCTGGCCGCGGCGCAGGCGATCTACGCGGCGGCGCGCGCGCAGGGCTCGTCGTGGTTCATGAGCGGGACGGGGCGGCCGCCGTCCGTGCCGACGCCCGCGGTGCCGGGCTTCAACACCGGCGCCAACCAGAGCCCCATTCCGGGCCTCCCGATGCCCGGCGGCGGCGGCGGCAACAACGGCGGCCTCCCGCTCCCCATCCCGGGCGCCGGAGGCGGCAACAACGGCCTGCCGATCCCCGTGCCGGGCGCGGGCGGCGCCAACCCCGCGCAGGTGCTGACGGCGCCCGCGCAGGTGCTCAACGGCGGGCGCTGACCGCGGAGCCTACGGGTCGACGCGGACGGGCGCGTCGAAGTTGAGCTCGAGGGTGGTCGTGGCGCCGGAGGTGATCTCCGCCTCGCCCATCGCCGACGCGAGGTTGCTGTTCATGCTGAAGAGCCGGGCCGAGACGCGCGCCGGGCCGACCTGGAAGTTCGAGAAGGTGTACGTGCCCGCGCGGCACTGGTAGGCGCCGCGCATGCTGGAGGGCCGCGGGTCGACGGGCCGCGCGTCGAGCGAGACGCCGTAGCCCGTGACGGCCGCGCAGTTGGCCGACGCGGACTCGCCGTTGATCGTCCACCGCACGCGGAGCGAGCCGGGCGCTTCGAAGCGCAAGGGCACGGTGGTGGTCTCGCCGGCCATCACGGTGGCCTCGGCGACGTACGTGTGGATCACCGTCCCGCCGGCGTCGATGAGCTCGCCGGTGATGGCCGCGAGCGAGGCGCCGGTGTCGTTGATGCGCACCTCGCCCTGCGTGCAGGGCACGACGGTGTCCTGAGGGAACTGGATGAAGTTCGCGGGGAACCGCACGCTCGCCGCGCCGGCCGCCGCGCAGCCCATCGCCGGGGGCATGCCGCGCACCGTCCACGTGAGCACGAGGTTGCCCGTGCCGACGAACACGTCGGGCTTCACGTCGGGCTCGGCGTCGACGCCCGCCTCGACCGGCGGCGGCGGCGGGTTCGACGAGCACCCGAGGCAGAGGGCGAGGAGGGCGAAGGGAAGAGAACGGGCGCGCAGGGTCATTGGGGCCCCTTAGGGAAACGCGGTCACGGGGGCCCCTGTCAACAACCATCCCGCGCGAAAGTTCGTCGAAAACTTCCGGGGCCGGGAAGCCGCGTGCGAAGGACCGCGCAGGTGGCGCGATGCAACACTGGGACGACGACGGTCCGGACCCGGCCCCTTGTGGTGAGGGGCGCTTCCGCGTGCTGCTGGTGGGCGACGACGAGCCCTTCCTCCGCACGCTTGACGAGCTCTTCGCGGGTCAAGGCTTCCCGACGCGGACGGCCTTCGACCCGCGGACGGCGATCGCGCGGGTCGGCAACGGCCACGCCGACGTGGTGGTGTGCGACCTCGGCGCGACACGGCTCCAGTCGATCGCGACGGTGCTCGCGCTGCGCCAGCTCGGCGACGACGCGCCGCCGATCGTCGCGGTGTCGGCGATGCCCAACCTCGCCCAGCACTGCCGCGCGCTGCGGGTCGAGCACTTCATCCCGCAGCCCTTCCGCTTCTCGCGGCTGCGCGAGCTCGTCGAGCGCGCCGGCCGCGGCCGCCGCCGCCTGACCGAGGACTCCGGCGTCTTCCTCCGCGAGCAGGCCGAGCAGATCCTCGACGAGCTGCCCGACCTCGACGCCCTCAACTTCGGCTGACCGCCCGCTCGAGCATCGCGCGCACGGCCGCCGCGCCGTCGTCCCCGCCGCGCCCGTCGCGGAGCGCCTCGCCCATTCGAAGTGCGTGCGTGACGCGGTAGTAGCGGCAGCGCTCGGGGTCGTCGCCGAGCGGCGCGAAGCGCGCCGAGTACCCGCGGGTGAAGGCATCCATGTCCCGCAGGCGCCCGCGCGCGTCGGGGTGCGACCAGGGCGCGGGCTCGAAGAAGCGCGCGACGAAGGCCAGCTCGTAGAGGGGGTCGGCCCCCATCGCGAACTCGAAGTCGAGGAAGGCCGTGATCCTCTCGCGGAAGACGTGTGCGTTGCCCGGCTGCGCGTCGCCGTGGACGAGCCTCGGCGCGGCCACCCGGTCGAGCGCGTGGGCGCAATCGGTGAGGGCCTCCTCCGCGGCGCCGCAGAGGTCGTGCAGGGGCGACTCGCGGGCGGCCCGCAGCGCGGCGGCGACGACGGGCTCCAGCGCGGCGCGCCAGGTGGTGAAGGGCCCGCGCCCGCCCCCGTCGAGCAGGCCGAAGCCCTCCACGGGCACGGCATGGAAGGCCGCGAGCCCCTCGCCGAACGCGCACCAGAGGCGGGCCGCGAGCTCGTCGGAGGCGCCGCGGAGCGCGCGGGCCATGGAGCTGCCGGGCAGGTCGTTCATGAGGACGACGTCGGCCTCGGCGGTGAGGGCGGTGCGAGGCGCGGGCGAGGCGTGCACCAGGGGGACGGCGCCGGCCATCCGCGCGCGCACCCACGCCTCGCGTTCGGCGCGCCCCGAAGCGCGCGGCGAGAGGTGGACGATCCGCGTGCCGCCCTCCGCGAGGTGGACGCGGTACACCCGCGAGCGCGACCCCTCGCCGACGGGCTCGACGTGCTCCACCGCCTCGCCGACCAGCGACCACGCCTGCGAGGCGTCGAGCGTGGGGAGCGTCTCCGAGGGCCGCACGAGGTGCGACGCTACCACAGCGGTGTAAGCGGGTGCCGCGCGCCGGCGTTTCCCCGCGCGACGCAGCCCGGGGGCGCATTACCCTCCGGCGCCCGAAGTCGTCCGACCACCAGGAGCCACACGCATGCGCCGACGCGCGACCCACCCCCTGGGCTGGCTCACCGCCGCCCTCCTCTTCGCCGGCTGCGGGTCTTCCGCACAGATGGCCCGCTCGTACGCGATGCCCCCGCCGCCGGCCCAACCGATGATGGCCGAGGCGGCGACCGCGACGGGCTCCGCGGACGTCACGCCCTCCGCCCCGGGCGAGGCCGCGCCCGCGCCGCCGTCGGACGAGGGCGCCGCGCAGCGCGTCGCGCAGGTGCCCGGCGGCCCGGTGACCAACGCGCAGCCCAACGGCGCGCCCGCGAACAACGCGCAGGCCCAGGCGCCCGCCCCCGCGCCGATGCTCATCTACACGGGGGACGTCGACCTGCAGACCGCGCGCGACCAGGTGACGCCGACGATCGACCGGGTGATCGAGGCGGCGACCGCGATGGGGGGCTACCTGCTGCGCCGCACGGACACGAGCGTGCAGGTGCGGGTGCCGTCGGGGCGCTTCCGCGAGGGGCTGCGGCGGGTGGAGGACTTCGGCGAGGTGCTGCACCGCTCGGTGTCGGCGCAGGACGTGTCGGAGGAGTTCCACGACATGGAGGTGCGGCTGCAGAACCTCCGGGCCGTGCGCCGTCGGCTGGAGGAGTTCCTGACGCGGGCGGGCTCGATGGCGGAGGCGCTCCAGGTGGAGCGCGAGCTCGAACGCATCACCCGCGAGATCGACGCGATCGAAGGGCGCATGCGCTTCCTCTCGGCGCGCGTGGCCTTCTCGCTGCTCACGGTCAACGTGCACGCCCGGCCCGACACGGTGGCCGTCGCGGGCCCGCCCATCCCGCCGCGCCGGGCGCTCCAGCTCCCGGTGTCGTGGTTCAACCGAATCGGCCTCGAGAACCTGCTCAACACCTCGGAGTGACGCGCATGAAGCCCCTGATCCTCGCCGCGCTCCTCGCGCTCCCCACGGCCTGCGCGAGCTTCCACGTCGCGACGCCGCCCGGCTTCGCCGCGCTCGAGTCCAACGACGACCACGCGTACCGCGCCACCTCGGCCGACGGCGTCGTCCTCGCGGTTCGTTCCGAGCCCAACCGCCCCGAAGGCAACCTGGAGTTCTGGGCCGGCGCCGTCGACGACCGCCTGCGCTCGACGGGCTACACCCTCGACGGCGATCCCCGCCCCGTGCAGAGCGCCGACGGCGTGCCGGGCATCCAGCGCCGCTACGCCCGCGACTCCAACGGCCGCACCCTCCGCTACTGGACCACGGTGTTCGTGAAGGGCTCGCGGGTGTACGTGGTCGAGGCCGGCGGCGACCGCGAGGTCTTCGACCGCGCCGCGCCCTCCGTCGAGCGCGCGATCGCGACGCTCACATTCTGATCAGCCCCCCACGCGCACCGGCACGATGATGTCGCCGAGCTCGGGCAGGTCGAACTCCGCCGACACCCGCGTCCCCGGGCAGAGCGCGAAGGGCCCCGGCGGCGGCGCGCCCGTGGTGCTCGTCGGCGGGCACCAGTAGCCGCTCATCAGCTTCATGCAGAAGCCCGGCGCCGTCGGGACGGTCGCGAAGCTCACCCGGTAGCGCCCCGCGGGCAGCGGTTGGAGCGCGCCCACGTACTCCGTCGCGGTGCCGCGCCCCGTGAACGACCGCGTCGAACAGTCGACCGTCCGCTGCACGAAGGCCATCCGCCGCCCATCCCAGCGCACCGTCACCGGCTCGGCCGCGGTGAGGGGCTCCAGCTCGATCGCCGCGGGCGCGCCCGGCGACGGGCATTCGCACACGCAGGTGACCCCGACGTCGAGCGGGACGCGCTCCCACGCGCCGCCCACCTGCCGCTCGATTTCGAAGGGGGCGCACGAGCGACCGCGCGACACGACGAAGGCCCCCGCCCCCGTCACCTCGAAGCGAACCTGCGCCCGCGCGGCCATCTCTTCCGGCGGCGTCGGGCCGGGGCCCACGACGTCGGCGCCCGCATCGGTCGCCATGGGTTCGGAGGAACATGCAGCGAGCAGCGTCACGGCGAGCAGGGGGCGGCGCATCGGTGGGCGTCGTTTCTACCGCGGCCCGCGCCGCAGAAACAACGCCCCCGACGGCGCCCGCGAAATGGTGCACGCTCCGGCCATGAGCCTCCCGATCGACCGCGCCCACCCCCCGAGCCGCATCACCTACGACGACGGCGCCCGCCGCCTCGTGATCCGCCCCTGGGCCCTGACCGACGTCGACGCCCTGGTGGCCGCCATCCGCGCGAGCACCTCAGAGCTGCGGCACTTCATGCCCTGGGCGCACGGGCCCATCACCCGCGAGGGCTACTACGAGCTCGTGACGCGCTTCCACGCCAACTACTGGGCGGGCCGGGAGTACGTGGTGGGGCTCTTCTCGGAGGCGGGCGAGGTGCTCGGCGGGGCGGGCCTGCACCCGCGCGTCGCGCTCAACCCGAGCGGGCTGGAGGTGGGCTACTGGTGCCACACGCCGCACGCGGGGAAAGGCGTCGTCACGCTCGCCGTGAAGGTGCTCGCGGCGCTCGCCTTCGACCGCTTCGGGTGCGACCGCTTCCAGGTGATGCACGACGAGGCCAACGCCGGCAGCCGTCGCGTGACTGAGAAGGTGGGCTTCGCCTTCGAAGGCGTGATGCGCCACGCGACCGCGGCGGTTCCGCCCGAAGTGCACGCCGGCGGCTACCTCGGCACCGGGCGCCACCGGCTCTACGCGCTCACGCCCGACGACCTCGGCGAGCTCCCGTGGCTCCGTGCGGTGCGCGCCGCGACCCGCTACCACGACGCGCTCGGCGCCCCCTGGGACGGCGCCTGACCGTCCGCCGCGCCGGACACGCTCCGTCGGGGCGGTGTCATCCGCAGCGGACAGCGCCGACGCGGTGAAGGCGGCGCGCGCCGTGTTCGCGTGTCCGGTCTGCGCATTGCACTTGTCGATGGGCGATGCGACCCGTGTTGTCCCACGCGCGGCGGCCGTGTGAGAGTCGCCCCATGCGGAGCGCGCTCCGGTACGGCCTCTGGGCGGCCCTCTCCCTCGCGTCGTGCGGCCGCGACGTGACGCGTCGGGGCAGCGGCGACGAGTGCCTCTTCAACGGCGACTGCGCCGACCCGCTGGTGTGCGCCGCGCGCCGGTGCCGCGCGCCCTGCCGCGACGACCGCGACTGCGCCAACGGCTGGCTCTGCCGCCCGTCCGTGCGGGCCACCTGCGCCAAGCCGCCCTGCGCGCCGCCGCTCCGGCGCGTGTGCCTCGACCCGGCCGCGCCGCCCATCTGCTTCAGCGACGGCGACTGCGAGGCCGAGCAGCTCTGCGCGCCCGACAACGCCTGCCGCTACCGCTGCGCGATCGGCTTCGACCTCGACTGCGCCGCGCGCTTCGGCGCCGGCGCGCGCTGCGTGGCGATGGGCGAGGCCGCCGTGTGCGCGGTCGACGCGGGCGCCCCCGACGCGCCCCCCGACGCGGCGCTCGACGCTCCGTCCGACACGGCCCCCGACGCCGCCCTCGACGCATCGGTCGACCGTGCGGACGCCGACGCCACCGCGCGCGACGCGGACGCGGTCGACGCGCCGACGATGGCGCTCGGCTGCGCGACCGTCCGCCGCGCGGGCGCGTGCACGCCGGGCGAGGCGGGCTGCGACCTCGCGGCGCTCGCGCACGGAGGCGGCACCGTCATCGCGCGGATGTCCGACGGCGAGCTCCGGGGCTGGGGCGGCAACGCGCAGATGCAGCTCGGCGCGGTGGGTTCGTCGTGCGCGGTGCCGGGCCTCCTCCAGCGCGGGCCCTGGCGCGACGTCGCCGTCGGCCGCGAGCACGCCTGCGCCATCGACCCCTCCGGCGGCGTCCGCTGCTGGGGGTGGAACGTCTCCGGCCAGTGCGGCACCGGCTCCCAGACGCTCACCGTGATCGACGCGCCGACCGCGGTGGTTCGCACGGGCGGCGCCGCGCTCACCGACGCGGTGGCGGTGGCCGCGGGCGACACGCACACCTGCGCGATCGTCGGCGCCGACCGACGCGTCGCGTGCTGGGGGCAGGGCGGCCCCGCGCTCGGCGGCACCGGCATGGCCTCGCGCCCGTCGGCGGAGGACGTGCCCGGGCTCTCCGGCGTGGTGGGCCTCGCGCTCCAGGCGGGCATCTCCTGCGCGTGGCTCGCCGACGGGAGCTCGTGGTGCTGGGGCGACAGCGCGCGGCGCGCCGACGGGGCCTCGGCGACGGCCATGGTGACGGGGCCGCAGCGGACGATGTTCCCGCCCGTTCAGTCGGTGGTGACGAACGCGTCGGTGACCTGCGCGCTGCTGCGCGACGGCGCGGTGCAGTGCGCCGGCTACGGCACCTACGGCGCGCGCGGCGACGGCACCGTCGGCGCCGCCGCCGTCACCACGCCGCGGCCGGTGGCGGGCCTCGCCGACGCCGACCAGCTCGTCGCGGGGGCCTTCGGCGCGTGCGCGCGACGCCGCGGCGGCGAGGTGGTCTGCTGGGGCGGCTGGGCCGGCGCCTTCCACAGCGCGGGCAACATCGACCCGCACGCCGCGCCCGTGGCCGCCCCCTTCACCGCGAACCCGCGCCAGATCTACATGGGTGGCTCCGGCGGGGGTTGGGCCGGCGGGCGCTTCGGCCTCTGCGCCTGGTACGGCGGCGTCGACCTGCGCTGCCTCGGGCTCTACCCCGGCGAGGGTTCGAACTCGGCCGACCTGCCCGTGAGCGTCAACTGGACCGGCGCGGGGGTGTCATGAGCCGCGCGCCCCTCCGCCTCGCCGCCCTCGCCCTCGCCGCGTCGTGCGTCTTCCTCGAAGGCGACACCGCGGGCCTCGGCGAGGAGTGCCTCTTCAACGGCGACTGCGAATCGCCCCTGGTGTGCGCGGGCCGCCGGTGCCGCGCGCCCTGCCGCGACGACCGCGACTGCGTCAACGGCTGGCGCTGCCGCGGGAGCGGCGACGAGCGCCTCGTCTGCCTCCCGCCCGACGACCGCGGCT
>JAXLYI010000010.1:0-309390 GCA_046351555.1 Polyangiales bacterium | reverse complement strand
CCCATGTACTCCGCGGTGCGGAGGCGGTAGCGGAGGTAGTCCTCGTCGAGGGCCTCGTCGAGGCCGACGGCGAGGGCCTCGAGGTCGCGTCCGGCGAGGCCGCCGTAGGTGGGGAAGCCCTCGGTGAGCACCAGGAGGTTGCGCGCGTCCTCGAGCCAGCGCGCGTCGCGGAGCGCGAGGAAGCCGCCGATGTTGACCATCCCGTCCTTCTTGGCGCTCATGGTGCAACCGTCGGCGCAGTCGAAGACCTCGCGGGCGATGTCGGCGACCGCGCGGTTCCCCTGCCCCGGCTCGCGGAGCTTGATGAACATCGCGTTCTCGGCGAAGCGGCAGACGTCGAGGATGAGGGGCTTGCCGTGGCGGTGGAGGAGGTCGGCGCAGGCGCGCACGTTGGCGAGGCTGACGGGCTGGCCGCCGCCGGAGTTGTTGGTGAGGGTGAGCATCCCGAAGGGGACGCGGTGGCCCTCGCGGCGAAGGAGGTCTTCGAGGCGGCCGAGGTCGATGTCGCCCTTGAAGGGGTGCCACGCGCGCGGGTCGCGGCCCTCGGGGATCACCAGGTCGACGGCCTCGACGCCGCCGTACTCGAGGTTGGCGCGCGTGGTGTCGAAGTGGGTGTTGTTGGGGACGAGGTCGCCGCGCTTCGTCGCGACGGTGAAGAGGATGCGCTCGGCCGCGCGGCCCTGGTGGGTCGGGAGGATGTGGGGGTAACCAGTGATCCGCTGGAGCACCGACTCCAGGCGGAAGAAGCTCCGCGCGCCGGCGTAGCTCTCGTCGCCCACCTGGATGGCGGCCCACTGGCGCGCGCTCATCGCGCCCGTCCCGCTGTCGGTGAGAAAATCGAGGAGCACGTCGTCGGCGCGGAGGCGGAAGACGTTGTGGCGGGCCTCGGCCAGCAGGCGCTCGCGCTCGGGGCGCGTCGTCATGCGGAGGGGCTCGACGGACTTGATGCGGAAGGGCTCAATGAGGGTGCGGGGCATCGCGGCGGCGCCGTGCAAGAGCGCCGCCACGCGCCGGAGGGCGTCGGTCACACCCCGAGGACGGGCACGCCGTGGTCGTTGCGGTCGGTGAGGATCTCGAAGGCGGCGCGGTGCTCGGTGGCGAGCTCGACGGGCGCTCGGCCCTCGCGGCGGAGGGTGATGGAACAGCGCGCGAGCTTGGTGTTGAGGCACGTCTTCCGCCCGCCCGGCGGGTTGTCGTAGGGGAGCCCGACGAAGCGCTCGCGCGGCGCCTCGATGCGGCCCTCGATGGCGACGCCCTCCGCGCGCGACGAGAACTTCCAGGTGAAGTAGTCGTAGCGCCCGTCGGCGCGGAGCGCGGTGGCGAGGTCGTTGAGCGCGTAGTCCCTGCCCTCGTGGCGGAGCACGAGCAGCGTCATCCGCGGGCTCCAGAGGGGCCCGACGCGGACGCGCGCGGTCGACACCTCGAGGAAGGTCTCGGGCGCGCCCTCGAAGCCGGCCACCTGGCCCCAGGCGTATGCGTCGGTGTGGCGCTCGCCCCAGTTGTGGTTCTGGCTGCCGACCCACCCCTCGATGGAATGGGCGACGTCGTCGACGCGCACCTCGCCGTCGAAGCGCGCGAGCGGCGAGCCCACCAGCGCCTTGGCCTTCGGGAAGCCCCCGCGGTAGAGCGCTTCGGGCAGGAGCAGCAGCGGCTCGGAGGGGGACGTGTACCGCAGCGACCACGCGACCGTGCGCCCGAGGGAGGTGGCGCTCCCGGCGAGCCCGTCGGCGTCGAGCCGCGCGTCGCCGATGGCGGCGTCGAGCGCGCGGGGGTTGAAGCGGCAGCGGGCGTAGGGGACCACCTCCTTCACGGCCGTCACGGTGCCTGCCTCGCCGTCGAACCAGATGGCCCAGAGCTCGCCCACCGCGTCGCCGGGGCGGCCGCGCGGGGCGAAGGCGGTGTAGCGGATCCAGAAGGCGAGCGGGCGCGTCGGGTGATTGGCCCGCTGGAAATAGCTCTCGTAGTGGCCCCGCGCGCCACCGTCGAGGCGGAAGCCGTTGCACCAGTCGCGGTTCATGGGCGGGCCGGGAGCATCGCACGGGGGCGACGGGGAAGAAATGCCGTCCGTACGGTCGATTTTTCCGGGCCTGCGCCCTCCGTGTTACGCACCCCCTGCGCGCCTGCCGTGCGCGCCCTTCGTGCGTGCGTGCGAATCTGTCGCGCAGGGGGTTCTGGGGCAGAGCCCGATTGCCGCGGGACGCCCCGCGTCGCACGGCCCGTGCAGAGGCGCCGACCCTTCCCGATTGAGCGCGGAGGTGACATTGGTCATGGGAGTCGAGAGGTTCACGAAGGTCGCAGCGGTGATGCTGGGCTGCGCGGTGGCGGTGGGGTGTTCAGACGACGGGACGCCCTCGGGCACCGTGTGCAGCGTGCTCCAGAACGCCGACGGGACCGCCACCATCCGGTGCCCCGACGGCACGACAGTGACGATTCGAAACGGGCTGAACGGCGACGCGGGCGCGCCGGGGTCGCCGGGGTCGCCTGGCTCGCCGGGGTCGCCGGGCGCCACGTGCTCGATCACGGACGACGACGCGGGCCAGCGGGTGATCGTGTGCAGCGACGGCACGCGCGCGACGGTGCCCACGGGGCGCGACGGCGTGAGCTGCACGGTGACCTCGGACATGGACGCGGGCGTCCGCACGATCCGGTGCACCGACGGCACGAGCGCGACGGTGACCAACGGCCGCAACGGCTTCGACACGCGCATCCCGAGCAACCACGGCACGGCGCACCTGCTCACGTCGGGCGCGTACGCCAACGGCGCGAAGGCGCTGGTGCGGGCGACGATCACCGCGGCGACGGCCACGCCGGAGGGCCGCGTGACGGTGGACTTCCGGGTCGAGGACGCCAACCGCCAGGCGGTGGCCAACGTCCCCGCGATCACGGCGAACGTCGCGAAGCTCCTGCCGGCGGGGGCGACGCAGGGCAGCAACCGCTGGGTGCCGTACATCTACCGCCAGCAGACGGTGACGGGCACGGGGAGCTGGCCGGCGCCCGCGGGGACGAGCGCGTGGCAGGGCAACCGCGAGGGCAACGGCACCCTCACCAACAACCGCGACGGCACCTACCGCTACGTCTTCGCGACCAACCTCGCGACGGCGATGATGGGGACGACGCCCATCCCCTACGAGCGCAACCGGACGCACCGCGTGGTGATCATGATGGGCGGGGCCTCGGGGCCGACGGCCGACGCCTTCTTCGACTTCGTGCCCGACGGCTCGCCGGTGACCGAGCGGCGCGACATCATCGCGACCGGCGCCTGCCACCAGTGCCACGGGGAGACGCAGTTTCAGGCGCACGGCGGCGACCGGCTCTCGGTCGAGACCTGCGCGAGCTGCCACGTGCCGGGCACCTTCGACCCGCACGGGGGCGAGAGCCTCGACCTCGCGGTGATGGTCCACCGCATCCACGCGGGCCGCGAGCTGCCCAACATCCCGGGCCCCGACGGGGTGGTGTTCGACAACCCCGCGACGCCGCAGAACGAGGCGGCGGACAACGGGCGCTACGCCATCTGGGGCTTCAACAACACGATGCACTCGTACGACCGGGGGGAGTTCCCGGCGACGCTGACCAACTGCACGAAGTGCCACACGGGCACGACCCCGCAGGTGGACAACTGGATGAACCGCCCGACGAGCTCGGCCTGCGGCTCGTGCCACTCGAACGTCAACTTCGTCACCGGCGAGAACCACGGCAACGACACCATGCGCCCCGGGCCGATGGTGAACGACAGCCAGTGCTCGACCTGCCACCGCCCGACGGGGGGCATCGCGCCGATCGTGCCCGCGCACGACCCCACCACCCGCGACCCGCGGAACCTCCCGGAGTTCAACGTCGCGCTCTCGATGACGCCGCCGGCCAACGGCCGCTTCTACGTCGCGGGCGAGGCCCCGGTGGTCTCCATCGCGCTGCGCGACCGCATCACCGGCATGCTCGTCGACCACACCACGCTCGGCGAGGACGCCACCGCCGAGGGCTGCCTCGCGCCGCCGGGCGCCTGCCCCTCGCGCGACGGCCTGCTCCGCAGCGCGTCGCTCTTCGTCCACGGCCCGCGCGCCCACCGGATGCCGGTGCTCACCACCGCGGCGCGCGCGCAGATCGTCGGCACGGGCACGGGGCCCTTCGACCTCAGCGCCTCGGGCGCCTCGCTCACCCTTCGCTTCGACGCCGGCCAGGACGTCCGCACCCGTGACGTCTCCGGCGGCGACACCGTCCGCGCGGGCGTGGTCACCGTCGCCGTCGCGGCCACGTCCTTCCCGCGCTCGAGCGCCGCGACCACCGACGAGGTGGTGGCCTGGCTCAACGGCAACGCCGCCTTCCGCGCCCGCGGCATCGCGTGGAACGAGGGCGGCCGCGTGGCCGTGCGCAGCCGCAACCTCGGCTCGGTCTTCTCGCTCCAGCTCGTCGCGGGCCCGGTCACCGCGGCCGTCTTCGCCGGCGACGTGAGCGTCAAGATGCCCGCGGGCTCCACCACCTCCAACAACGTCAGCCGCCGCACCGTGGCCGCCAACAACGACCCGAAGGCGGGCTGGACCACCGGCGCCATCACCTACCGCCTCGACCCCGTCGACGACCTCACCCCCGGCACCTACGTGGTGTCCGTCGAGTTCGCCGACCGCGGCCGCATCGACGCCGAGAACTACCTCACGCCCAGCGTCGCCACCCTCACCTTCCAGGTCGGCGTGGCCGACACCGAGCGCCTCGTGGCCGACGGCTGCAACTCCTGCCACCAGAACGCCCAGGGCCGCGGCCTCATCGTCGACCCCTCGCGCCACAACAAGATCCTCAACAACGCCGCCCTCGACCAGTGCGGCGCCTGCCACGACGAGCAGCCGCAGTCGGCGACGGGCACCGCGTGGTCGGGCGCGCGGCCCATCTCCCGCCGGGTCCACGCGATCCACGACGGGGTGGCGCTCAACTACCCGCTCTCCACCGTCGACTACGCCAACGGCGACACCGTGCCGGGCCGCAACTGGCGCATCACCTACCCCCAGGACGTGCGCAACTGCGAGACCTGCCACTCCGCCGCGGGCTCGAGCGGCACGTGGGCCACGCAGCCCTCGCGCCTCCCCTGCTCGGGCTGCCACGACTCCGACGCGGCCATGACCCACATGCGGCTCATGACCTTCGACCCCACGCCCAACGACGCGTGGAGCGGCGACGAGCAGGAGTCCTGCCGTAGCTGCCACTGACGCCCGCCCCGCCCGCTAGACCCGCCCGATGCGCCCCCTCGCCCTCGCGCTCTGCGCCGCGCTCGCCGCCTCCTGCCGCGAGCGCCCCGCCCCCGCCGCCACCAACGCGGGCGAGGTGGTCGCCACCGTCAACGGCGTCGACCTCACCCGCGCCGAGCTCGCGCCCTCGCTGCCCCACGGCGGGGTCGCGGCCCCCGCGGGCGACGACGCCGCGCTCGAACGCGCCATCGACGACGAGCTCCTCGCGCAGCACGCGCACCGGCTCGGCGTCGACCGCGACCCGACGTTCGTCCGCGAGCTCCGCGACGCCGAGGCTCGGCTGCGCGCGTGGCGACGTCAGCGCCTCGCGGAGCTCGCCGAGCGGCGGGAGGCCGGCGCCCCCGTCGGCGAGCCCGAGGCGCGCGCGTGGTACCAGGCCCACGCCGCCGAGGTGCGGGCGCAGGTTCGCGTGGCGCAGCTCCTCCTGCGCGACGAGGACGCCGCGACCCGCGCGCTCGCCGAGCTCCGCGGGGGGGCGGACTTCGGCGCGGTGGCGGCGCGCGCGCTCCCCCACGGGGCCGACCCCTCGGCGCGCCCGTGGGAGCTCGGGCCCCTGCGCTGGCAGCAGGTGCCGGGGCCCTGGCGCGAGGCGCTCCCGCGGCTCCGCGTCGGCGAGCTGAGCGGGGTGATCCGCGGCCCCAACCGCCGCTTCTGGGTGCTCCAGCTCCTCGAGCGGAGCGACGACCCCGCCGTCACCTTCGAGTCCGCGCGCGAGGCCGTGACGCAGTACCTCCAGGAAGAGCGGCGGCTCAGCGCCGGCGCCGCCCTCCGCGAGCGCCTGCGCCGCGAGGCCCGCGTCGTGCGCGCGCGGTGAAGCGCACCATGCAAGCGCCGCCGGCCCGTGCACCCGATTCGCGCACGCGTTGCGAGCGCGGCGGGTTCGCGCACCCCGAGCCCCCGAGGCAGGGCGCTCCGCCGCGGCATGCGCCGTGCTCAAACGTGCGCGTGGACCGGAGCGCGCGCGTCACGATGGGCCTCACGTGTGCGCTCGCGATGGCTTGCGCCGACCGGCCCCGCGCGCTTCACCCGCCGCCCGACGCGGGGCGGGTGGAGGTGGTGGCGCGGACGCCGGAGATCCGCACGTACCCCTGCGTCGAGCGCTGCCACGCGCGCCGCGCGTTCGACCCGACGCCGCGGGCGCTGCGGGAGTTTCACACGGGGCGCGAGGTGCACCACGGGCCGGCGATCCGGTGGTGCGGCTTCTGCCACGCGCTCGGCGACCTCGACCACCTGCGGCTGATCGACGGCGAGGCGGTGGGCTTCGACGCGTCGTACCGCCTCTGCGGGCAGTGCCACGGCGAGAAGCTCCGCGACTGGGAGCGCGGCATCCACGGGTCGCAGAGCGGCTCGTGGGCCGGCGTCCGGCTGCGGCGCTCGTGCGTGACCTGCCACGACCCGCACGCCCCGCGGCGCCCCGCGTTCGACCCGCTGCCGCCGCCCGCGCACGACCGCGCGCTCTCCCGAGAACACCCATGAGCGACCCCGACGACCCCGAGCTCGCCCGCGCGCTCGACCGCGCCCGCACGACGCGCCGGAGCTTCCTCGCCGCGCTGGGCGCCGCCACCGCCTCGCTCTGCGGCTGCGGCGACGACGCCGAGCGCCGGCGGCTGTGGGAGGGCTTCGTCCAGCAGCACTACAAGCGCCTCAGCGACGAGGACAAGCGGCGCATCTTCGCGCGGCTGGAGGACGAGGTGCGCCGGCGCCACGGGGTGCGGGTCCACATCGCCGACCCGGCCCCGATGCGCGGCGTGGAGTTCGGCTACGCGCTCAACCTCTCGGCGTGCGTCGGGTGCCGCCGCTGCGAGTGGGCCTGCGCCGCGGAGAACAACACCTCGCGCGACCCGGCCGTCCACTACCTCAAGGTGCTCCAGATGGACGCGGGCTCGATGGACGTCGAGCGCGCCCGCGCCGGCTACGAGGGCCCGGTGCCCGCGGCGGGGCACTTCTACATGCCGGTGCAGTGCCACCAGTGCCGCGACGCGCCCTGCGTGCGGGCGTGCCCGGTGGGCGCGACGTGGACGGAGCCCGACGGCATCACCGTCGTCGACTACAACTGGTGCATCGGGTGCCGCTACTGCGAGGCCGCGTGCCCGTACTTCGCGCGGCGCTTCAACTTCGCCGAGCCCGACCTCCGCCCGTCGGAGATCAACCCCGACCAGGGGTACCTCTCCAACCGCCTGCGCCCCGCGGGCGTGGTGGAGAAGTGCACCTTCTGCCTCCACCGCGTGCGGCGCGGGGAGTACCCCGCGTGCCTGGAGGCCTGCCCGACCGGCGCGCGGAAGTTCGGCAACCTCCTCGACCCGGAGAGCGAGGTCCGCCAGGTGATCGACCACAAGCGCGTCTACGTCCTCCACGAGGACGCCGGGACCTCGCCGCGCTTCTACTACTTCTTCGACTGAGGAGCGCGCGTGGAGGGCCCGAGCTTCGTCACCCGCCTCGGAGAGTTCGCCGCCTTCGTGCGCGCGTCGGGGCGGGCCGTGTCCGACGGCGGCGCCGCCTACCGCCGCTGGCTGGCCTTCCTCGCCGCGTGGATCGCGCTCGGCGCGCTCGCCTGGTCGCAGCAGCTCCGCGACGGGATGAGCGTCACCGCGATGACCGACCAGGTGCCCTGGGGCGCGTACATCGCCAACTTCTCCTTCACGGTGGGCCTCGCCTCGTCGGCCCTGGTGCTCATCGCGCAGCGCTACCTCCGGCGCGACCCGGGGCCCGACGCCAGCGCCCTCGTCGTCGTCGGCCAGGTCGCGGCCATCGCGGCCCTCTCGATGGCGATGCTCTTCGTCGTCGTCGACATCGGCCGCCCCGACCGCGCGTGGCACCTCGTGCCGGGCCTCGGGCGCTTCAACTTCCCCATCTCGCTCCTGTCGTGGGACGTGGTGGTGCTCAACGGCTACCTCGCGCTCAACCTCTACATGGCCACCTACGCCATCCTCGCGCGCTACCGGGGGCGGCCGCTCGACCCGAAGAAGTACGGGCCCGTGCTCGGCGCGGGGGTGCTCTTCGCGGTGTCGATCCACGTGGTGGCGGCCTTCCTCTACTGCGGCCTCGCCGGGCGCTCGCACTGGCACTCCGCCGTGCTCGCGCCGCGCGTGGTCGCCTCGGCCTTCGGCAGCGGGCCCGCGCTGCTCACCATCGTCCTCATGGTGATGCGCGACCGCATGGGCGTGCCGGTGCGCGAGGAGACGCTCGCGTCGCTCCTGCGGGTGGTGACGGCGGCGGCGTGGGCCAACCTGTTCCTGTTCGGCGCGGAGGTGTTCACCGAGCTGTACGGGGGCTCGGTGCACGCGACGCCCTTGCGCTACCTGCTCTTCGGGCTCCACGGGCACCACCTCCTCGTCCCCTTCATGTGGCTCGCGCTCGCGCTCAACGTCGGCGCGACGGCCGTCCTCTCGTCGCCGCTGCGCGCCCGCGAGCCCCTCGTCCGCGTCGCCTGCGGCGCCACCGTCGTCGGCATGTGGATCGAGAAGGGCATGGGCCACGTGGTGCCCGGCTTCATCCCGAGCTCGCTCGGGGAGATCGTCGAGTACAGCCCGTCGCTCCACGAGACCCTCGTCTCGGCCGCGGTGTGGGCCGTCGGCGCGCTGCTCCTCACCCTGATGCTCAAGGTCGCCGTGCCCGTGGTGTTCGGCGGCCTCCGCCTCCACGGCCGCGCGCCGGAGGGCTCGCCGTGAAGCGCGCCGCCCTCGCCCTCGCGCTCGCGGTCGCCTGCCGTCACGAGGCGCCGCCCTCGCCCGCGGTCGCCGCCGCGTCGATGGACCTCGACACCGCCCCCGCCGCCCCCGTCTCGGGCGCCGTCGACGGGTCGCGCTTCGCGCTGCGGGAGGCGTGGTTCCGCGTCGAGCGGCGCGCGGGGCGGCGGCGCGTCGACCTCATCCTCTCCGAGGGGCGTGCGGCCCGCCTCTGCGCCACCTCCGAGCCCGAGGACGCGCGCCACGTGCTCCTTCGCTTCCCCGAGCGGACGGGACTCTCGCCCGGCGACCTGCGCGGCGACCCGCGGTCCGACGCGCCCGTCTCCGCCCACTGGGAGGCGCGCGTCGACCACCGCTGGCAGGGCCGCGCCGGCAGCGTCGCGGTTCGAATCGAGACCGCCACCGAGGGGCAGGTCACCGGGCGCGTCCGCGCATGCTTCGGGCCCGGCGCCGAGGGGTGCGTGGCGGGCTCCTTCCAGGCGCGGCTCTGCGTCACCGAGCTCGACCTCGACGGGCCCCTCGCGGGCAACGTCCGCGGCCCGACGCCCGACGGAGGCGCCGCCCCGTGAGGCCCGCGCTCGCCGCACTCGCGCTCGCGGCCGCGGCCTGCGGCGAGGTGCGCGAGCTCCCGGCGCGCCCGGCGGACTGGGAGTCCGACGTGCGCCCGCTCCTCGAGGCCCGCTGCGCGCGATGCCACGCGGCCGCGTCGCCCGCGGGCGGGTGGAGCGTCGCGCGCGTCACCGACGCCCTCGCGTGCGTCGAGCTTGCCGACGGCGGCGTGACCACGGGGAGCCGCCTGCGCCGCGCGCTCGAACGCGACGACCACCGCCCCTACGTCGACGACTTCGTCCGCGCGGCGGTGACGCGCTGGCTCGCGGGCCCCGCCCTCCCCCGCCGCGGCGCGATGCACGAGCCGGGCTTCGTCGACCCGCGCGCGCCGTCCTTCCACGGCCGCTCGCTCCGCGCCGCGCGCTGGGCGCCGATGCTCGACGCGACCCGTCAGGAGGCCTGCGGCCGCTGCCACGCCGGTGCACCTGCCCGCCCCGCCGACGCGGGCGCACCGGCACCGGGAGCCACGCCCTGCACCGACTGCCACGACCGCCCCGGCGGCGCGCTCGCCTGCGACACGTGTCATCCCGCCGCGCGTCGCTGGTCGTTGTCACCGTGCTTCGCCCCCACGGCAGCGCCCACGGACGCCCACGCGCGCCACGTCAACGCGGGCTCCTCCCTCGTCGAGCCCCTCGCCTGCACCGCCTGTCACCCCGCGCGCGACGCGACGCTCGCCTCCGGGCCCCATGGCGACGGCCACGTCGACGTCCGCTTCGACGAGAGCGTCGCGGGCCCCGGCGCGCGCTTCGAAGCCGCGACCGCGAGCTGCGCGGTGCGCTGCCACGCCGCCACGCCGGGCGCACCTTCACCGCAGTGGCGAGGGCCGCAGCGCGGGCTCTCGTGCGCGGGCTGCCACGCGACGCCGCCGGCGGGCCACTGGCCGGGGCCCTGCACCACATGCCACGCCGAGCCCAACGCGCGGGGCGACGCGCTCACCGCGGCGAGGCTCCACCTCAACGGCCGCGTCGACCCAGGCGACGGCTCGGGCACCTGCGCCGCGTGTCACGGCCGTGAAGGCGACCCGTGGCCGCTCGACGCCACCCACCAGCGCCACCACACCACCGCGCTCACGGCGCCGATCGGGTGCGGCGAGTGCCACGAGGTTCCCGCCACGGTGCTCGCCGCGGGCCACCTCGACGACCGCGGCGCGGCCGACGTCCGCCTGGGCCCGCGCGCCTCCCTGCGCGGCGCGCGCCCCTCGTACAGCGACCGGACCTGCGCCCGCGTCGCGTGCCACGGCGAGGGCGTCACCGGCCGCGTCGACGCGCGCGTGACATGGGGCGCGCCGGGCCCGCTCGGCTGCGACGGCTGCCACGACGTCCCGCCGCCGTACCCGCACTCCGTCGCGACGGGCTGCGAGGTGGCGACGTGCCACGGCGGGAGCTTCGAACGCGTCGACGGTGCGCTTCGGGCGCTCCCCGCGGGCCGCGCCACGCACATCGACGGCTTCGCCAACGCGGGGGCGCCGTGAGGACGCGCGCGCTCGCCCTCGCCGCGCTGTTTGTGTGGCCCTCCGTGGGCGCCGCGCAGACGTCCGACCGACGCCCCGCGGAGTCCGTCCGCGTGCGGCTCGACGCGGTGTTTCGGGGCGTGCCGCGCTACGTGCTCACCGCGAGCGACCAGCAGGCCAACGCGCCCGAGCGCTACTGGCGCGCCGTCACGCTGGCGCCGCTCGTCGCGCGCGCCAACCTCGACGCGCAGAACCTCCTCGGCGGCCGCCTCGAAACGCATTTGAGCGCGTGGGGCGCGGTCGACCTCGCGCTCGCCGAGCCCGGCTCCTACGCCGCGGGCGACCTCGCGGTGGCCTGGGCGCGGGCCACCCTCGGGCCCTGGTCGCTGTGGGCGGGACGGAGGTTCGTTCCGTGGGGGCCGCCGGGCGGGCTCCACGTCGACGGCATCGGCGGTGAGGCGCGCGCGGGCGGCTTTGCGGTGGAGGTGATGGTCGGGCGCCCCGTGACGCCCGCGTGGGGCGCGCTCGTGGGTGCGCAGCCGGGCTTCGACGGGGTGACGGCGGCTGCGGGGGCGCGCGTCGCGTGGGCGATGCCGGGCCGGGTGATGGCCTCGGCCGCGTACGTCGAGCGCTGGGCGTACGGCGTCGCGGGCGTCCGCGCGGTGTCGCTCGACGCGGTGGCCACGCCGAACGAGCGCCTCGACCTCCGCGGCTCGCTGGTGCTCGACGCGACCGGCGCGGGCGTCACGCAGGCGGGCGCGGACGTCGACTGGTCGCCGGGGTCGTGGGGCTCGCTCGGCGTCGGGTACGCGCACGTCGACCCGGCGCGGCTGATCCCGCGGTGGTCGATCTTGAGCGTGTTCGTGACGGACGTCTTCGACGAGGCGCGGGCGTGGGCGGTGCTGCGGCCGGCGCGCGCGATCACCCTCCGCGTCGAGGGCGCCGGGCAGCGCTACGCGGCGCCGGGTACGCAGGACGACGCGCGCTGGGGCCACCGCGTCGAGGCCGCGCTCCGCCTCGCCTCGGCCGACCGACGCCGCACCGGGACCCTCTCCGCGAGCCGCCGCGACGACGGCGTGCGGCCGCTCACCCTGGTTCGCGCGGCGGGGCTCTGGACGCTGCCGCGCGACGTCGCCGTCGCCCTCGAGCTCGCCGCGGCCCTCGACGACGACTCGACCGCGTCGGCCCGGACGTCGCTCTACGGGCGCGCGAGCGTGGAGGTTCCGCTCGGGCGCGCGTGGCGGGCGGGGGCCTCGCTCGACGGCGTGCGCTCGCCGATCGCGGCCGCCGAGCTCCGCGGCATGGCCCACGCGAGCTGGACCTTCGAACGCGGCGGGGGGCGCCCGTGACCCGCACCTCCCTCGTCGCCCTCGCGCTCGGCATGCTCGCGTGTCGCGGCGCGTCCGACCCGCCCGTCCGGCGCGACGCGATCCGCTTCTCCCACGCCTCCCATTTGCGCGCGGGGCAGGCGTGCCTCCAGTGCCACGAGCGCGCGGCGAACCCCGCCTCCGACCCGGCGCGCACCCGCGGGGTGGCGCTCCCGTCGCAGGCCGTGTGCCTCGGGTGCCACGAGCGCCCGGCCGAGCGCGAGTGCGCATACTGCCACACCGAGCCGCGCGCGCCGCGGAGCTACCCCCCGCGCGACCGCGAGCTGGTGTTCGACCACGGCCCCCACGTCACGCGCGAGCGCGGGGGCTGCGTGTCGTGCCACGCGACGGAGGCCGACCCGCGCTCGGTGCGGCGATTCGAACCCGCGATCCCGACGATGGCCGCGTGCGCCGACCGCTGCCACGGCGACGCGATGCGCGCGCTCAACTGCTCGCTCTGCCACACCAGCCTCGCGCGCTACGGGGCCGAGTCGGTCTCGCTCGCGCGCCACGCGCCGGGCTTCGCGCGACGTCACGGCGCCGAGGCTCGCGCGGGTGGAGGGCTCTGCGCGCAGTGCCACGACCCGAGCTTCTGCTCGCGCTGCCACACGCCCACCGCGGGCGCGCCGCTCGCGGACTTCGAACCGACGGCGGTGGCGCGGGACTTCGTGCACCGCGGCGACTTCCAGGCCCGCCACGCCGACGAGGCCCGCCTCACGCAGAACACCTGCGTCCGCTGCCACGGCGTCGACGCCTGCGACGCCTGCCACCGGACGAGCGGCGTCGGCGGCTCGGTGGGCCCACGCGGCGCGCACCCGGTGGGCTGGCTCGACCCGCTCTCCCCGCGCGGCCACGCCCGTGAGGCGCGGCGCAACATCCTCGCGTGCGCGTCGTGCCACGAGTCCGACGCGGCCACCACCTGCGCGCCCTGCCATCGGGTCGGTGGCGCCGCGGGCAACCCGCACCCGCCGGGGTTCTCGGCGGGCTTCGACCCCTCGATCCACGCGGTGTGCCTCGTCTGCCACGCCGCCCGGCCATGAAAGACGCGACGTCATGAGCGACCAGAGCCCGCCCCCCGCCTCCCCCGCGCGCCGACGCCTGCTCGACGCCGCCATCGCGGTCGGCGCCGCCGGGGCCGTCGCGTCGGTGGGCGTCCCCGCCGCGCGCTTCGCCACCCCGCCGAACGACGGCGCGGGCAATGGCGAGGGCGCCTCCGTCCGGCGCGACGCGCTCACCGCCGCGGGCTGGCAGCTCGTCTCGGTGGGCGCCGAGCCGGTGCTGGTGTTGGCGCTGCCCGACGGGGGGTTCCGCGCGGTGTCGGCGCGCTGCACGCACCTCGGCTGCGCGGTGCGGGTGGCGCGGGCGGCGGGCGAGCTCGAGTGCCCCTGCCACGGCGGGCGCTTCTCGGCCGACGGGCGCGTGCTCGCGGGCCCACCCCCGGCCCCGCTGGAGACCTTCGACGTGGCCGAGGCGGGCGAGCACCTCCACGTCACGCGGAGGACGACGTGATCGACGAGGACGCAGCCCCCGCGTGGCTCGAGGCGCGCTACCCAACGAGCGCGCTCTGGCGACGTCTGGCGAACGCGCGCGTCGACGGGCGCGGCGCGGCGCTCGGGGTGCTCGGCGCGCTCTGCGGGCTCCTGCTCGCGGTGGAGGCCGCGACGGGCGCGCTGCTGGCGCTCTACTACCGCCCCGACCGGGCGGCGGCGCGCGCGTCGGTTCAGCGCGTGGTGACGCGGGTGGAGTTCGGCGAGCTCGTCCGATCGCTCCACGCGTGGGGGTCGCACCTGCTGGTGGCGTTCGTGTTCGCGCTGGTGGGCGCGGCGCTCGCGGCGGGGCACCACCGCCGGCCGCACGAGCTCGCGTGGTGGGCGCTGGTGGTCGCGTGGTTCGCGGCGCTGGCCTCGGCCTTCACGGGGGCGATCCTCCCGTGGACGGCGCGCGCCTCGCTCGACGCCGCGGTGGCCGCGGGCGCGCTCGGTCGGCTGCCTCTCGCGGGGCCGTGGCTGCGCGCCGCGGTGTTCGGCGCGGGCGAGCCGGGTGATCTGTTGCGGGCCTTCGGGCTCCACGTCGGCGCGCTGCCCGCGCTGTGGGCCGTGGCGTCCGGCGCGCTCGCGCTCCACGGCCTCGCGCGGCTGTCGGGCGACGCGGCGGAGGGAGAGCGGGAGCGGGTGTTCCCGACGGTGGCGCTGCGCGCGGCGGGTGCGGCGAGCGCGACCTTCGGCGTGCTCGTGGCGCTGGCGGCGACGCAGCCCGCGGCCCTCGGCCCGGCGCCCTCGGCCGACGGCGCGATGGGCTCGACGCGGCCGTCGTGGTTCGTGGCGCCCCTCGACGCGGCGCTGCGCGCGACGCCCGCGGAGGTGCTCGGCGCGCCCGGCGCCACGGTGGTGGTCACGCTCGCCGCGATGGGCTTCGTCGGTGCGCTCGCGCTCCCGCTCGTCGACCGCGGCGGCGGGCGCCTCGGACAGTGGTGCGGCCTCGCGGTGTACGCGCTCGTGCTCGGAGGGATGGCCCTTGCGCTGCTCCGCTGACCTCGCTTTCGCCCTCGCCCTCGCGCTGGCGGCACCCGCCGTCGGCGCGCAGGAGCGCTGCGGTTCGTGCCACGCGGGCCTCCGCGAGCCTCGACTGCGCGGGCCCGCCGAGCAGGTGGCAGCGAGCGTCCACGCCGCGCCGCAGGTGGGCTGCTCGTCGTGCCACGGCGGCCGCGCCAACGAGTCGACCGCGAGCGCCCACGACCCCGCCGCGGGCTTCGTCGCGCGCCCGTCGCCCGCCGAGGTGGCCGACCGCTGCGGGGGCTGCCACGCCGATGCCCGCTTCGTCCGCCGCACCAACGACGCGCTCCCCACCGACCAGCTCGCCCTCTTCCGCGCCGCCCCGCACGGCCGCGCCGTCGCCGCGAACCGCGCGGACGCCCCGTCGTGCGCGTCGTGCCACGGCGCCCACGACATCCTCCCGACGCGCGACCTCCGCTCGCCCGTCCACGACAGCCGCGTCGCGACCACCTGCGGCCGCTGCCACGAGAACGCCCCGCGCGCCCCGGGCCACGCCGCGGAGCCGCCCTCCGCGTGGCGCGGGAGCGTGCACGGGCGCGCGCTCCTCGACCGCCACGACCCCGGGGCCCCGGCCTGCGCCGACTGCCACGGCGCGCACGGCGAGTACCAGGAGTCGGGCGGCCCCGGCGGGCGCTGCGGCGCGTGCCACGCCGACGAGGCCGCGGCCTTCGCGCGGAGCCCGCACGCGCAGCCGTTCGCGCGCCTCGGCTTCAGCGGCTGCGTTCGCTGCCACGGGAGCCACGGGGTCAGCGAGGTCGACGGCGCCCTGCTCGGCGGCGGCGCGTCGAGCGTGTGCGCGCGGTGCCACGGCGGGTCGCAGCGGTCGTTCGAAACCGCGGGGCGCCTCGCGGCCGCGCGGGCGGGCGCGCTGCGGGCCGTCGACGACGCCGAGGACGAGCTCCGCCGCGCCGACGCCGCGGGCTTCACCGTGCCCGAGGCGGGCGCGCGCCTCGAGGCCGCGCGGGCCGCGCAGCGGAGGCTCGACGTCGAGCTCCACACGCTCGACGAGGCCGCCGCGCGCGAGGCCGCCGCCGCGGTGACCGGCGCCGCCTGCGAGGCCCGCGCCGCCGTCCGACGCGCCCTCTCCCGGCGCGACCGCCAGCGCCGCGCGTGGGCGCCGGCCGCGGCCCTCTTCCTCGTGCTCGGCGCGCTCCTGGCGCTGCGCGCGCGCACGGGGGACCCGCGGTGACCGAGGGAGCCCGCCGCGCGAGGCCCGGGTGGGGCGCGCTCGTCGCCGTGGCGCTCGCCCTCTTCGCGCTCGTGGGCGGGGCCGAGCGGGCGGCTCGCTCGCCGGCGCTCTGCGTCCGCTGCCACGCGGCCGCCGAGTCCCACGCGAAGGGCCACGCCGCGATGGGCTGCGCGTCGTGCCACCAGACCACCGCCGCCTCGCGCCTGGGCCTGCTCGCCCGCGCCGCGGTGGGATCCCGCGCCGGGCACGACCACGGGCGCGTCGCGAGCGGCGACTGCAACACCTGCCACCGCGGGCGAACGGCCTCGTGGCGCCGCCTCGCCACCACCGAGGGCCACGCCCGCCACGGCGAGGGGAGGGTCGACTGCGTCCAGTGCCACGGCGCGTCGCTGCACGGCCGCCCTTCGGAAGGCGCGCGCTGCCTGTCGTGCCACCGCGACGTCCCGATGCGCGGCGAGCCCCGCGGGGAAGCCTCGTGCGTGCAGTGCCACGCCTTCCGCGCCGAACCCGCGGCGGGCGCCTCGCCCCACGCCGTGGCCCCGCCGTCGCCCGCGGGCGGCGCGCGCGTCGACGCGTCGCGCGTGCACGGCGCGATGGACTGCAAGGGGTGCCACGACCCGCACCGGGGCGCGGGCGCGACGGGCTCGTCGGCGGGCGAGTGCACCGGCTGCCACCAGGGCAACATCGCCGCGCAGGTGAACGCCGGCCCCGCGGGCCACCGCGACTGCCTCGGCTGCCACGCGGCCCACGCCGACCGCGCGCGCGCCGGCGCCGACTGCGGGCGCTGCCACGCGCCGCCGCCCCCGCGTTCGGAGTCGGGTGCGCTCGACCGGCAGCGCCTCGCGCCGTGGGTCACCACCGTCGCCGGCGCGGCCGCGGCGGTTCCCGACGCGCACGGGGATGCCGGGGCGCCCGCGGCCCCCGAGCGGACGAGCTGGCCGCACGACGGCGCCTGCGCGAGCTGCCACCGGCCGCACACCTGGGCCGCGCGAACCGACGACTGCCGCGGGTGCCACGCGGAGCCCTCGACCGCGCTCCCCCGCACGACGCGCGGCCACAACGAGTGCGTCGGCTGCCACGACCCGCACGCGCCCAACCCGACGGCCGCCACCTGCGCGCGCTGCCACGCGGAGCCCGCATCCGCCGCCCGCCGCGCGCCCCCGGCGCCGCACCGCGACTGCCTCTCGTGCCACCAGCGCCACGCCGCGTCGCCCCCGTCGTCGGACGCGTGCGAGCGCTGCCACGAGGCCCCGGCGCGCGGCGTGAGCCACGGCCCTGAGCGCCACCGCGACTGCACCAACTGCCACACGCCGCACGGCGCGCCCGGCGCCACCGCCACCGCCTGCGCCCGCTGCCACGCGCCCGAGGCCGCCGGCGCCGCCGCGCGCTCGGACGCGCCGCACCGCGACTGCGCGAGCTGCCACCGCGACCACAACGCCGCCCCCGAAGCCGCGCGCGCCGCGTGCTCCCGCTGCCACCAGCAGCCCTCGGCGGAGGGAGCGACCCACCAGGGGAGCTGCGTCCAGTGCCACGCGCCGCACGCCGACGCCCCGCGGGCCAACGCCACCTGCGCGTCGTGCCACGCGGGCGTCCGGGCCAACGGCGCCGGTCACGACCGCTGCCAGGGCTGCCACGCGCCGCACCGTCCCGCGCGCGAGGCCGCGAACCGCTGCCAGACGTGCCACGCGCAGCCCGCCGCGAGCGCGCGAACCTGGCCCGAGGGGACGCCCCACGCGGGCCAGTGCACGCAGTGCCACGACACCCACGGGCCGACGCCGCGCGCCGCCTGCGCGAGCTGCCACGCGGCGCAGGCGAACACCACCCACACCGGCCGCCACGCGCAGTGCACGCAATGCCACGCGCCGCACGTCGACCGGCCGACCGGCGCCGGGGGCTGGTGGTCGCGCTGCGCGAGCTGCCACACCGCGGAGGCCACGGCCGCGCGCGGGGCTGCGCCGGCGCACCAGGCCTGCGCCAACTGTCACCAGCGGCCGGGGCTCACGCCGCCGACGTGCGCGAGCTGCCACGCGCGGACGGCGGGGTCGCTGCTCCACGGCCACCCCGCGCACGCGCAGTGCGCCTCGTGCCACACGTCGCACGGCACGGCCTCGCCCGCCCGCGCCCAGTGCGTCGCGTGCCACCAGGACCGCGCGAACCACTTCCCCGACGCGCCGCGGTGCCAGTCGTGTCACCCCTTCGGGACGGGACGGCCATGAAGTACGACGACGACGGCGAGGCGCTGAGGTTCGGGTCGCGCGAGGAGCTGCGGCGCTTCCACGACGAGCTCACGTCGCTGGTGCGAACGGCCACGGTGGCGGCGTCGCGCGGCGCGGACGTCGACGAGGGCGTCGAGCGCGCGCGGGCGGTGATGCGCCAGCACGCGACGGTGCTGCGGGCGCTCAACGCGATGCGCCGGGTGCTCCCGCGCTCAGCGGACGACGGGCAGCGCGGGGACGGCGCGGGCGACGGCGCGCGCGAGGGCGGCGGCGAGGGCGCCGACGGCGGGGTAGAGCACGGCGGCGGGGTCGTCGGCGAGGGAGCGGGCCCAGACGTCGAGCCAGCGTAGCGGGTGGGCGCGGGCGAACTCCGCGGCCTCGCGGGCGGCCCGGCGCGCGGCGGACGTATCACCGCGGGCGAGTGCTTCGCGCTCGGCGTCGAGCAGCGCGGCGAGGAAGGCGAGCTCGCAGCCGGCGTGGTCGGGGAGCTCGGGGACGGCCACCGCGAAGCCCGCGCGGCGGAAGCGCTCGGCGACGCGAACGGCTGCCTCGCCCGCGAGTCCGTGGGGCGCATCTTCGCCGCCCGCGCCATCGTCGCAGTGGAGCGATTCGAACGGCGGCCGGTAGCGCGGTCCCGGCACCGCGAGCAGCGCGAAGAACTCCTCGCGCAGCGCGGCGGCGGGGCGCTCGCGGTCGAGCGTGGCGAGCGCGGCGGACGCCTCGGGGCCGACGGCGGCTTCGAGCGCGCGGGCCGCGTCGGGGTCGCGCAGCGCGGCGAGCGCGGCGTCGGTGGGCGGCGCGACGAGCAGGCCCGCGAGCAGCGAGGCGAGGTCGCGGCGGAGCGCGACGAGTTCTTCCGAGGAGAGACGCGCGGGGTCGCTCACGGCGCGGTGAAGCGGATCGACGGGCGGACGAGCGCGGGGTCGGCGAAGCCCTCGGGCGGCGCGGAGGCCCCCTCGCGGAAGTCGCGGGTGAACTGGAGCGCGCCCGTCGGGCAGGCGACCACGCAGGCGGGCGCGAGGTCGGCGGCGAGGCGGTGCGAACAACCGGTGCACTTCTCCACCTTGCCCGAGGCGTCGTCGTACTGGATCGCGCCGTAGGGGCACGCCCACTCGCAGTAGCGACACCCGACGCACGCGGCGGCGGCGATCTGCACGAGCCCGGTGGCCGCGTCGCGCGTGACCGCGCGGGTCGGGCAGGCGGGCACGCAGGGCGGCGCCGCGCAGTGGTTGCAAGCGCTCGTGACGAACACGCGCGTGACGGAGGGATAGCTCCCTGACTCGACGGCGAGGACGGCGCGGTAGTTCACCTGGACGGGGCGGCCGGCGCGGAGCGTGAGGGGCGCGGCGGCGGGCGCGGTGTTCATCTCGGACTTGCAGGCGACGGCGCAGGCGTCGCAGCCGACGCAGCGGCGGAGGTCCACGATCCATCCGAACTGGGGCATCGCTCCCGCTCCTCTCCGCTACCGCGCGCCGGCGGGCTCGACCCGCACCCAGGTGTCGCCGAAGGAGCACTGCCCGCCCACCGGGTCGTGCACCGGAACATCGCCGAGCGCCGCGTCGAGGCGCATCACCGGCATCGGCGACACGCCGAGCCCGCGGGCGACGTCGTAGGCCCCCACGCGCGCGTCGACCACGTGCGAGCGGGTTCCTCCCTCCCAGCGGCCGAAGCCTCGCGCGACGGCCACCACGCCGGGCCGCAAGCCCTTCACCACCCGCGCGACGCCGACGACGCCCGCGGGGTTGGAGGCCGACACCACGCGCACGCGGTCGCCACTCTCGACGCCCGCCGCGCGCGCGTCGGGCTCGGAGAGCTCGACGAAGTTGCCGGGCCGCAGCCCGACCAGCCAGGGCGACGCCGAGCCCGCGACCTCGCCGCGCGTCCCGGTCCGCCACGTGACGAGCTGGAGGGGGAAGGCCGCGTCGCGCACGGGCGACCCGTCGAGGTGGCGCGCGGGCTCGAGGTGGGCCACGCCGCGCGGGCGCCGGCCCGTGACCGCGTCGGCCGCGACCGCGAGGCGCGCGTGGAACAGGTGGAGCACCGACCCGTGGCGGTTGGCGAGGAGCGCGGCGTTGGCGGGGTCATACCCGCTGCCGGGCGGGGCGAAGGCGCCGCCGCGCGCGAGGATGTCGGGCCCGCTCACCGAGGCGACGCCCGCGCCCGCGCCGACGTTGCGCGCGAGGTTGGCGACCTGGTGGCGGTAGAAATCCCACGCGCGGTCGAGGCCGACGCCGAGGCCGAGCGCGTCGCCTCCGACGCCCGGGAAGCGCGGCGAGATGGCCTTGGCGAGCCCGATGAGGATGTCGCCGAGCGTGCGCGTGTCGGGGAGCTCGGGCGCGTAGTCGTTGCGCGCCGTGGGGTCGAAGGCCCATCCCCCCGTCCCGCCGATGGTGACGCTGTCGAAGGCGCCGACGACGGGTTGCTGGAGCGCGGTGAGCCTCGCGTTGACGGCGGGGTCGGGCCCGGCGAAGCCCCAGGCTTCGAGCCATGTGGTCTCGGGGAGGACCCAGTCGGCCCACACCGCGGCCTCGTCGAGCGTGGTGGAGATGGCGACGTAGAGCGGCAGCGCGGCCTCGTCGCCGAGCGTTCGTTCCCACAGCGAGCGGCCGCCGGGCACGGCGTAGGGCCACTCGTTGGAGGCCGTGATCAGCGCCTTCACCGGGTAGGGGTAGCCCTGCGCGATCGACGGGACGAGCTCCTGCGCGGCCCCGCTCGTCGCGAGCGGATACCACTGCCGCGCCGCGGGGAAGCCCTGGAAGTACGACCGCCCCGACGCGTACTCGGCGCCGGCCCGGTCGACGCGCGGCCCGGTGGGCGTGGCGCCGTTCGTGACCGCGGTCGTATCGACGCCGCCGGTGGCGCGACGCTCGTCCCAGGAGCCGCCGCCGCGCGTGAGCCCGCCGGCCCGGTCGACGTTGCCGAGGAGCCAGTTGAGCGACAGGACGGCGAGCGCGGCCCACGTCCCCTGCGCGCGCAGCACGGCGCCGCCCGCGGCCCAGGCCGACCCGCGGCGGCCGGCGGCGGCGAGGTCGGTGGCGAGCTGCGTGATGACGGCCGCGTCGACGCCCGAGGCGACGGCGTACTGGTCGAGGGTCTGCTCGAAGACGGCGGCGCGGTAGAGCCCGAAGGCCGAGCGACACCGAACCCCGTTGACGGTGACGTCGTCACGCCCCGCGTCCGTCGGGAGCAACCGACCCACCACCGCAGGCGCGCCGGCGGCGAGCGCGACCTCGGCGGGCGCTCCGTCCGCGGCGCGGATGCACACGGGCGACGCGGCGCTTGCGGGTGACGAGAGGCCCGCGTCGGCGGCGGTGAGCCAGCGGCCTTCGCTCGCGTGGCCGGGTTCGGTGACGACGAGCCAGGTGGCGTCGGTGTAGCAGGGCTCGCCGGCGGCCGCGGCGGCGGCGCGGTTGGCGTTGCCGAGGAAGGCCGCGTCGTGGCGCGCCCGGTCGAGGATCACCCGCGCGACGCCGAGCGCGAGGGCGGTGTCGCCGCCGGGCTTGATCGGGACCCAGAGGTCGGCCTTCGCGGCGGTGGTGGAGAAGCGCGGGTCGACGACGACGAGGCGGCCGGCGCCACCGGTTCGGCGCGCGTCGCGGAGGTCGGCCACCTTGCGCGCGAGGGCGGGCGTCGCGCCGCCGGACTCCGCGGGGTTGCCGCCGAAGACGAGGACGTACGAAGCGCGGTCGAAGTCGGGGCGCAGCGCGTCGACGCCCGCGGCGCCGGCTGCCGTGTCGGCGGTGGCGAGCGCGGTCGCGGCGCGGGCGCCGTCGGCGAGGGAGCCGAGGTCGACGGCGTGGTTCACGGTGCCGTAGCCCGCGCGGAAGATGCGCTCGGCGAGGGCGCGCTCGCCCGCGCGGCCGGGGGCGAACACGAGCTGGTTGGCGACCTTGCCGAGGTCGGGCGAGCGCGCGTCGATGTCGCGCGTGAGCCGCTCGTCGAAGGGGATGAGCGCGTTGAGGCGCGCGGCGATGTCGCGGAGCGCGGTGGCCCAGGTGACCGTCTCCCAGCGGCCCGAGCCCCGCGGCCCGACGCGCCGGAGCGGGTGCTGAACGCGCTGCGGGTCGTACACGAGCTGCGCCGCCGCGAGCCCCCGCGCGCACAGCGCCGCGCCCTCGGTGCGAACCTCCGCGGGCGTGCGACTGAACGAGACGCGGTCGACGTCGCCGCGGTTGTGCGGGTGGTAGGGGTTGCCCGTGAGCGAGAGGATCCGGCCGCGCCGCAGCTTCGCCTTCACGCCGCAGTTGCCCTCGCACCCGCGACACACCGTGTGGACGAACACCAGGTCGGCGTCGCGGTCGGGCGGGTCGGGGTCGGCCATCGCCTCGCGCGCCCGCATCGCGAGCGGCGCGGCGGCCGCGGCGGCGCCGAGCAGCCCCGCGGCGCGCAGGAAGGCCCGTCGGCTGAAGGTGGGCGCGGGGGGGTCGCTGTCGTCCATCGCGGCGCTCCGTCGTCCCCCCGTCACGGGAGGTAGTAGTCCCAGCGGCCGTCGCTGTGGCAGCCGGTGCAGGCCGACATCGCCACCTGGCGCCGCAGGTGGGCGGCCGAGCGCTGCCCGCTCATGTCCACGGCGCGGTGGCAGAAGGCGCAGTCCTCGTTGCGCGGCGAGCCCCGCCAGGTGCCCGCGAAGGGCAGCATGCGCCGGTGGATCTCGGGCACGCGCGGGTCGAGCGTCGGCCGCTGGAGGATGTCCTGGTGGCAGTGGAGGCAGTTGCTGTTGAAGCGCCGCGACGCGGGGTCGTGGATCGCCGTCAGGTTGACCTGCGACAGGTCGAGCGAGGGATGGCAGCTCTGACAGACCGCGCGCGGGTCGGGCCGCGTGGGGAGCCCCGCGTCGGTTGCGTCGGTGAGGACGTCGGCGGGCTGCGCGTCGGGCTCGGCGTCGGATGTCGCGTCGCGGGGCGCGTCGACGGTGGCGTCGTAGAGCGGACCCGGCGGACCCGGTGGGCCTTGCGGTCCGGGCGGCCCCTCACACCCCGCGAGCGCGCCCGCGGCGACGAACGCGAGCACCGCGATCGACGCGCGCCGCGTCGCCGTCCGGGGGGTGGTCTCCTGGTCGCGCACCGTCACGGCGGCCGCTACGCACGCCGCGTGCCCCACGCGTCGCGGCGGGACTGTCGGATGTCATGCCGCGCGATGGCGCATGGGTTCCGCGGTTCGCACCGGGTGCGTGCACGCCGCGCGGCTCCTGTCGCCCGTCACCGACGTCGCCCTTCGGTGAGCGCCTCGCGCGGGATGAGGAGCGCTGCGAGCGCCCGCGGCCGTCTGGCGGCGTCGGCGAGCGTGTGCCGGTCGAGCTCGGCGAGGAAGGCGCGCTGCGCGGCGGCGAGGATGCGCTTGAGCTCGCAGGCCGGCGCGAGGACGCAGGTGTTGGTGTCGGGTTCGAAGCACTCGACGAGGGCGAGGCTCGGCTCGAGGTCGCGCACCACGGCACCGATCGAGATGGAGCCGGGGTCGCGCGCGAGACGGACGCCGCCGCGCGCGCCGCGCACCTGCTCGACGTACCCGCGGTGCGCGAGGAGCTGGCCGACCTTGGTGAGGTGGTGCACCGAGACCCCGTAGGCCGCCGCCACCTCGCCGATCGGGACGACCTCGCCCGGCCGCACCGCGAGGAACAAGAGGGCGCGGAGCCCGTAGTCCGTCTGGAGCGTCAGCCGCATCGCGTGGCGCTTACATGCGCTGCGCCAGCATTTTCAGGCAACGTGACGATTCGTCGCAGGGTGCTGAAATTGTCCGCGGGATCTGCGCATGGAACGTACGGCGCGTCACCCTGCCGCGGCGGAAGGCTATGGCGCCATAGTCTTCGTTGCGGGCAAACAGAGGAGCATCGCGTCCCGCGCTCCCTTGCACGCGTCGTCGATCCTCGAGCGTCGGGACGCTACGCCCCGACGCGGAGCCGCACGCGGCGTCTCTCCAACGCACCATCGAACGCCCCGAAGCGGCCCGCGAGCGGCGCGCGGCACGTCGGGCAGCGGCCCTTGGCGTCGAGGCGGTACGCGGTGATGTCGAACCAGTCGCGCACGATGAGGGGCTCGTCGCAGGCGGCGCAGCGGGTGGTGCCTCCCTCCGTGTCGCGGACGTTGCCGGTGTAGACGTGCTTCAGCCCCGCGGCGCGGGCGATGCGGCGGGCGCGCGTGAGGGTGGCGGGCGGCGTCGGCGGCAGGTCGGTGAGCTTGTAGTCGGGGTGGAAGGCCGAGAAGTGGAGCGGCACCTCGGGCGACATCTCGCGCGCGACCCAGTCGGAGAGCCGCGCGAGCTCGTCGTCGGAGTCATTGAGGCCCGGGATGAGCAGCGTGGTGACCTCCGTCCACACGCCGGTCTCCTGCGCGAGGTAGCGCAGGGTGTCGAGCACCGGCGCGAGCGACGAGGCCGTCTGGCGCTTGTAGAAGTCCTCGGTGAAGGCCTTGAGGTCGACGTTGGCGGCGTCCATCTTCGCGAAGAAATCCCGCCGCGGCTCGGGGTGGACGTAGCCCGCGGTGACGGCCACCGTGCGGACGCCGAGGGCGCGGCAGGCGTCGGCGACGTCCATCGCGTACTCGGCGAAGATCACCGGGTCGTTGTAGGTGAAGGCGACGCTCGCGCAGCCGGCGGCCTTCGCGGCGCGGGCGATCGCCTCGGGGCCGGCGGACTCTGCGAGGGTGTCGTCGGCGCGCGACTTGGAGATGTCCCAGTTCTGGCAGAAGCGGCAGGAGAGGTTGCAGCCCGCGGTGCCGAAGGAGAGCACCTTCGAGCCCGGGAGGAAGTGGTGGAGCGGCTTCTTCTCGATCGGGTCGACGCAGAAGCCCGACGAGCGCCCGTAGGTGGTGAGCACCACCGCGTCGCCCTCGCGCTTGCGCACGAAGCACAGGCCGCGCTGCCCGTCCTGCAGCCGGCACTCGCGCGGGCAGAGGTCGCACTGGACGCGGCCGTCGTCGAGCGCGTGCCACCAGCGCGCGGGGTGTGACGTCTCGGGCGCTCCGCTCACGCGCGGGCCTCCCCAGTTGGAGCACGCGCGGGGCTGACGCCCTTCTGCACGCGGTAGCGCTCGAGGGTGACGCCCGCGGGCCACACGCGCGGCGGGAGCCCGGCCTTGCGCGCGAGCTGGCGGAGGAAGTCCGCCGGGTCGGGCACGTCGTCCCACACCTGCGGGAGGAAGGTGGCGCGATGCCCGTTCCACGAGAGGACCACGCCGTCGACGCCGGGCGAGAGCGCGGCGCAGGCGCCCGCCAGCGTCCCGTCGTAGGGGACGGGCGCGTGCGGCGAGAGCACCGACACCTCCACCGCGAGCCGCGGGACGTCCGCGGGCGCGAGGGGCTCGGCGCGCGGGTCGTCGATCGCCGCGGCGCGGGCGTTGTGGGCGACGTCGCGGGCGAGCGGGCGCGACGGCTCGAGCGAGCCGATGCAGCCCTGGAGCTCGCCGTCGGCGCGGTACACCGTCACGAAGGTGGCGCCCGGGCGATCGAAGACATCGCCGCGCGGCGGGGCGGGCGCCGGGCCCCCGAGCGCGTGCTCGATGGACGCGCGCGCGTGGCGGGCCAGTGCGTCGAGCTCGGCGTCGGTGAGCGCGCTCACGACGGCGCCCCCTCGTGGAGGGCGAAGGCGCCGTAGCCCACCACCTCGTCGCGGGGCCCGGCGGTGTCGCCCGACGAGCGCAGGTCGAGCCGTTCGACGCGCATCTTCCGTCGGCGCGCGAGCCAGAGGAGCCCGTTGATCGCCGCGGCCCCGCAGGCCTGCTCGGGCTCGACGGGCGCGAGCGACTCGATGGCGCGCGCGGTCTCCTCGTCGCGCGCGCGGCCCGCGGCGTAGGGGAGGTAGTGGGAGAGGTCGCTGCTCACCACGACGAGCGTCTCGTCGCCGCCCCAGAGAGCCTCGAGCGCGCGCCCCACGGCCTCCGGCGCCGCGTCGCCCACCACCAGCGGGACGACCGACGCCCCCGGGAAGAGCCTCTGCACGAAGGGGAGGTGGACCTCGACGGCGTGCTCGCGCGCGTGCGCCGCGACGTCGTCGGGGAGGTGCGCTGCGTGCTGCGCGTCGGCGTCGACGGGCACGTCGCCGAGGGGCGTTCGAAGGCGGTCGGCGCCGGCGCCGGCGAGGCCGCGGAGGCGGGCGCGGTGGGCGGGCGCGATCACCACGACGCGGCGGACGGAGGCGGCGCGCGGGGCGACGGCGGCGTAGGCGCTGGCGGCGATGGGGCCCGAGTACACGTAGCCCGCGTGCGGCGCGATGATGGCCTTGGGCGCGGGCCCCGGCGACGCCGGGCGCGCCGCGGCGAGCAGGGCGTCGACGGTCGCGGAGAGTTCGCGCGGCGACGCCGGGTAGAAGAGCCCCGCGACGGCGGGGGGGCGTGTCGTCTTGTTCACGAGCGCAACGTAAGGACGCGCCGCGCGGGGCGCACGGGGGAGGCGCGCGGCGAAGGCGCTACCGACCGTTGAACCGGTGGACGACGGCGCCGTCGCGGACGTCGCTGCCGGCCACGCCGGAGGACGCGGCGAAGTCGTAGGGGAGGCCGTTCATCACGCGCTGGTAGAAGGCCGTCATCGCGGCGCCCGACTGGCCGCTCGGGATGTAGTACGCGTGGTTGACGCCGTTGGCGGTGAAGTCGACGTAGGCCCGGCCGGCCGCGAGGCGCGCGCCCGCGAGGCTCTTGCCGAGGCGCGTCGCGCGGCCGAGCCCCGCGGCGGTGAGCACCAGGTCGCGGTCGTTGACGGTGGAGAACACCGCGCCCGCGAAGGTCACCCGCGCGAGCCACGCCGCGTGGTCAGGCGCGGCGCTCGCCCCGGCGTTGACCACCGCGGTCGCGAAGAGCGTCGGCGGCAGCCCGCCCACCCCCGGCACCGCCGTCGCCGCCTCGAGGACGAGGCTCCCCATGCTGTGCGTGAGCAGCGTGAAGCGGACCCCCGGGCGCGGCCGCGTGGCGAGCTCGCGGTGCAGGTCGCCGAGCACCGCAGCGAGCGCGGGGCCCGCCTCCCGCGCGCGCGACTCGGGGAAGCCCAGCGGGCAGGCGTCGTCCGACCCCGGCCAGAACAGCAGGATCGGCGCCGCCGTGTAGTCCCGCGCGAGCGCCGGCATCGCCTCGGTGAGCGACTTGTTGGGCTCGCCCCCGCCCCCGCAGCCGCGGCCGTGAACGTACAGGATCACGTTGTCGGCGCCGGGCGCCGCGAGCGCGCGGGCGAGCGCCCCGGCCACGTCGCGGATGCCGAAGCGCGTGCGGTCGGCGGTGTAGAGCGCGGCCGCGGCGGGGATGTTGCGGGCGTCGACGTCGACGGGCGCCGCGACGTCGACCGGCGCGTCAGGCGGCGGCGCGGGGAGGTCGGCGGGGGGCGGGGCGAGGTCGAGCGAGGGCGCGTCGGGCGCGGACGCGTCCGGCGCAGGCGCGTCGAGCGAGGGCGCGTCGGGGGCCGCGCGGTCGGGCGCGGGCGCCGCGTCGGGGCGGTCGACCGGGGAGGCGTCAGGCGGCGCCGCGGGCGGGTCGGCGCCGCACCCGGCGAGGGCCGCGATGAACAACGTGCGGGCGAGGCGGGTCACGCGCGGCTCCATGGCGATCGGTGTGTCTATCACGGTGCGCTCGCGCGGATCACGGCGTTCGTCGTAGGCTCGGCGGCCGATGCGCGTCGGCCTGATCACCTGGGGCACCGAGGGCGACGTGCGCCCCTTCGTCGCGCTCGCGCGGGCGCTCTCGCAGCGCGGGCACGCGGTGGCGCTGGAGTACGTCAGCGTGGAGGGTCGGAGCTTCGAAGCGCTCGCCGCGGGCTGTGGGGTAGCCGCGACGGACATCTCGGGCTCGTACTTCCGCGACCACCGCGACGAGCTCCACGAGGCCTCCGCGCGGAGCCTCGAGCGCGCGTCGCCGCCCGCCCAGTTCGAGCTGATCCTCCGCGACCTGATGGACCCGGTCGCCGACGCGCTCCTCGAGCGCGCGCTGGCGCTCGCCGCGCGGAGCGACGTGCTGGTCGGCCACTCGCTCGCTCACCCCGTGGCGACCGCGGCCGCGAAGGCCGACGTCCCCTTCGCGCTCGTCGCGCTCCAGCCCGTGTTCCGCTCGAAGCGCTACCCCCCGCCGGGCGCGCCCGACCTCGGTCGCCTCCTCAACCCGCTGCTGTGGAGGATCGCGGACCACATCATGGGCCGCGCGCTCGACCCGCGCATCGCGCGCCAGCGGGCCTCGCTCGGGCTCCCCGCCGAGCCCTTCGACGCCTGCCGCGCGGGCCCGCGGCGCCGATCCTTCCTGGCGGTGTCGCCCACGCTCTTCCCGCGGCCCGACGACTGGGGCGACCACGTGGTCACCACGGGCTTCCTCTCGCCGCCGCCCGACGACGGACGGTGGCAGCCGGGCGACGCGCTCGCGGCCTTCCTCGACCGGGGCCCGCCGGTGTTCGCGTCGTTCGGGAGCATGTTCTCGCTCAACGAGAAGCTGGCGCGGGCGGCGGTGCGCGTGTTCGCCGACGCGGCGCGACGCGCGGGGGAGCGGGTGCTGATCCAGTGCGCGCGGCACGTCGCCGAGGGCGTCGACCCGCGCGACGACGTCTTCTTCGTCGAGCACGCGCCGCACGGGGCGCTCTTCCCGCGCTGCTCGCTGGTCGTCCACCACGGGGGCGCGGGCACCACGCAGTCGGCGCTGCTGGCGGGGCGCGCGTCGGTGGTGGTTCCACACGCGGCCGACCAGTTCTACTGGGGCGACGCGCTCTACGCGCGCGGGGTCGCGGCGAAGCCCCTGCGGCGCACCCGCCTCGACGCACGCTTCCTCGCCGCGCGCATCCGCTGGGCGCTCGACCGCCCGGCCCTCACGGCGCGGGCCGGCGAGCTCGGCGCGGCCCTCGCCCGCGAGGACGGCCCCGCGCGCACCGCGGTGGCGATCGAAGAGCTCGCCGCCGGCCGCGCCCCCCGCTGAAACGCCTGCGACGCCTACGCACTTTTCCGCGCCGCGGGTAGAGTCGCGCCCCCATGCGCTCCCCCTTCGGCCCCGTCGCCCCCTTGCTTGCGCTGCTTCTCGCCGGCGCCGCGTGCTCGTCCGACCCCGTCCTCACCGCGCCCGACGCGCCCTCCCCCGACGTCGCGGGGGACGACGCCACCGGCGACGCGCCGGCCGACGATGTCGCGGAAGACGTCGTTGACGCCGCGCCCGACCGCGCCGCGGACGCCGCGAGCGACCACCCCGCCGACGCCGCGCCCGATCGCGCGCTCGACGCGCCGGAAGACGCGCCAGACGACGTCGCCCCCGACGCAACGCCCGACGCCGCGCCCGACGCAGCGCTCGACGTCGCCCCCGACCGCGCCCCCGACGTCTCGATCGACGCCGCGCCCGACGCCGCGCCCGACGTCGCACCCGACCGCGCGCCCGACGTCGCCCCGGACGTCGCCGCCGACGCCCCCGCGGACGTCGCGGTCGATGCGGGCGTCTGCGCGGCCCCGCGGCGCCTCTGCGGCGCCCCCGCGGTCTGCGTCGACCCGCGCTCCGACGCCGAGAACTGCGGCGCCTGCGGCACCCGCTGCCCCGCAGGCCGCGCGTGCAGCGCGGGCGCCTGCGTGACCGTCACCGCGCTCGAAGGCGGCGCCGAGCACACCTGCGCCGTCCTCGGCGACCGCACCGTGGTGTGCTGGGGGCACGACGAGTTCGGGCAGGTCGGCGACGGCGCGATCGGGCGGCTCACCGTCCGCGCGCGGCCGACGCCCGTGGCCGGCCTCACCGACGTCGTCGCGCTCGCCGCGGGCCGCGCCCACAACTGCGTCATCCGCGCGGGCGGCGCGGTGTCGTGCTGGGGCGCCAACGCCAGCGGGCAGGCGGGCTCCGGCGCGTACTCCGACGGCGAAGCCCGCGCGGTGACCGTCGCCGGCGTGACGGGCGCCACGGCCCTCGCCGCGGGCTGGAGCCACACCTGCGCGATCGTGGCGGGCGGCGAGGTGCGCTGCTGGGGGAGCAACGCCATCGGCCAGCTCGGCAACGGCTCCACCGTCGGGTCGAGCCTCACGCCGGTCGCCGTGTCGGGGATCACCGGCGCGACGTCGATCGCGGCGGGGCACTTCTTCACCTGCGCGATCCTCGCCGACCGCACGACGCGCTGCTGGGGGAGCAACGGCAACGGCCAGCTCGGCGCGATGACCCCGACGACCACCTCGCGCGTCCCCGTCACCGTGGCCTCCGACCTCCAGAACCCGCAGCGCGTCTTCGCGGGCTCGACCTTCGCGTGCGTGACGAGCGCCGACGGGCACATCCGCTGCTGGGGCGAGGGCCGGTCGGGGCAGTTCGGCAACGGCATGCTCACGGCGAGCGCGACGGCCTCGCTCGTGGCGCTCACCGGGCCCTTCGTGGGCACCGCGCTCGGCGACGACTTCGCGTGCACCGCCAGCGGCCTCGGCTACCGCTGCTGGGGCAACAACAACAACGGCCAGCTCGCGACCGGGACGTTCTCGCTCGGCGCCGAGCCCACGCCCGTCGCGCCGAGCGGGCTCACCGGCGTGTCGTCGTTCGCGGCCGGCGCGGCGCACGGCTGCGCGCTCCTCGCCGACGGGCGGGCGACGTGCTGGGGCGGCGGCAGCTACGGCCAGCTCGGCGACGGCGGCGCCCTCGGCGTGCCCGACCCGCAGGCCGTCGCCGGGCTCACCGGCGTCGCGCAGGTCGTCGCGCGCGACCACCACACCTGCGTGCGGATGAGCGACCGGACCGTCCGCTGCACGGGCCGCGCGTACGCCGGGCTCTTCGGCGACGGGTCGACGGCCGTCGCGCGCTTCGCCTTCGGCCCCGTCACGGGGCTCGCGAACGTGGCGGAGCTGGCGGGGGGGTCGTTCCACACCTGCGCGCGGCTCGCGGACGGGACGGTCCGCTGCTGGGGCGACAACCGCGACGGCCAGTGCGGCGACGGGACCACCACCACGGCCGCCGCGCCCGTCGCCGTGACGGGCCTGACGGGCGTCACGCAGCTCGCGCTCGGGCAGACCTTCTCCTGCGCGCTCCTCGCCAACGGGACGGTCCGCTGCTGGGGTGGCAACGGCGGCGGCACGCTCGGCCGCGGCTACACCGACCTCTTCTCGCACTCCGTCCCCGAGGCGCCCGTGCTCACCGTCACCGGCGCCACCGCCGTCGCCGCGGGGCTCTTCAACGCCTGCGCGATCGTCGCCGGCGGCGCGCTCCGCTGCTGGGGCGGCAACAGCCAGGGCGAGGTGGGCGACGGGACGACGACGGGCCGCTACACGCCGGTCGCCGTGCCGGGCGTGACCAACGTCACGAAGGTGGTCGGCGGCTACCAGCACACCTGCGCGCTCCGCGGCGACGGGGTCGTGCTCTGCTGGGGCCTCAACCAGTCGGGCCAGTGCGGGGCGCCCACCGCCACGCGCAACGTGCTCACGCCGACGCCCGTGCCCGGCGTCACCGACGCGGTCGATGTGGTGGCGGGGGAGTTCTTCACGTGCGCGCGGCGGCGCGACGGGAGCACGTGGTGCTGGGGCGCCAACGACGCGTGGCAGCTCGGGGGCGGCGAGGTGTTCGTCGCGCGCCCGACGCCCGAGGCCGTGCGGGGGCTCCCGGCGGTGACAGACCTCTCCGCGGGCGCGCAGCACGCGTGCGCCCTCGTCGACGGCGCGCTCCGCTGCTGGGGCGCGCACACGGCGGGCGAGCACGGCAACGGGCACCTCTTCCCGGTGCGCTTCTGACCTCGCGCTGGGACAACCCCACCGGCGGCCTCGGGTACCACCTCCGCGCCTTCGCCCGGCGCCGCGCGTGGGCGCCGTTCGTGAGCGACGTCGCGCGCTGGCTCGCCGCGTGGGAGCCGCCCGAGACGTCCCTCGTGCTCGTGGGCCCGAGCGGCGGGCACTGCCTCGACCCCGCGTTCCTCGCCCGCTTCGAGCGCGTGACGGCGGTCGACATCGACCCCTTCGCGCCGTGGGTCTTCCGCTGGCGCATGCGCGGCGTGCTGCGCGCGGGGCGCCCCTCGCTCGACTGGGACGCGCGCGACCACCTCTCCCCTGGGCCCCGCGGCTTCGACCTCGCGCCGCTCCGCGCGCTCGTCGACGAGCACCCGGGCGCGGCGGTGCTGTTCTGCAACCTCCTCGGGCAGCTCCCGCTCTTCGCCGAAGACCGCGCGCGCGACGACGACGTGGAGGGCTCGTACGAGCGCTGGCTCCGCGGGCTCCCGGACGCGCTGGCGGGGCGCTCGTGGGCGAGCTTCCACGACCGGCTCTCGGGCCCGGTGCGGCCGCGCGACGTCGACGGGTCGCGCCCGGTCGCGTGGTCGCCCGCGGAGGAGCTCGTTCGAAGGCACTACCCGCTCACCGACGACCCGTCGCTCGCGCTCTTCGACCACCGGACGGGCGGCCTCCGCCCCGACGTCCCGCGCTGGCAGTGGGTGTGGGACCTCGCGCCCGGCGCCTTCCACCTCGTCGAGGCGATGTCCTTCCGCGCACGGTAGCCGTGCGCCGCGCGGTGGCGTAGAGAGCACCGAAGGGTCGCCGCGACGGCGCCAACCTTCCCACCAACCGAGGACAGACCATGACCACACACACGGAGACCGCGGTGCTCGCGGGCGGCTGCTTCTGGGGCATGCAGGACCTCATCCGCAAGCTCCCCGGCGTGCTGAAGACCCGCGTGGGCTACAGCGGCGGCGACGTGCCCAACGCCACCTACCGCAACCACGGCACGCACGCCGAGGCGATCGAGGTGGTGTTCGACCCGGCGCGCATCGCGTACCGCGACCTGCTGGAGTTCTTCTTCCAGATCCACGACCCGACCACGCCCAACCGCCAGGGCAACGACCGCGGGATGTCGTACCGCTCGGGCATCTACTACCTCTCCGACGCGCAGCGGCAGACGGCGCTCGACACCATCGCCGACGTCGACGCCTCGGGCCTCTGGCCGGGCAAAGTGGTGACCGAAGTGAAGGCCGCGGGGCCCTTCTGGGAAGCCGAACCCGAGCACCAGGACTACCTCGTGCGCTACCCCGACGGGTACACCTGCCACTACCCCCGGCCCAACTGGCGCTTGCCCCGCCGCGCCTCGCGGTGATCCCGCCGGCGGCGTGACCGTGCGGGAATCAGAGCCCCTGCGCTGACGCGTACCGGTTTGCCCGCAGCGCGTTGCCAGCGTTGGGGCGCCGAAGTGTGTATGCTCGGCGTCATTCCATGCTTCGCCGGGTTCGCAGAGGCTTCGTCGCGGTGCTGCTCCTCGCCGCGTGCAACGACGACCCGAGCGCCCCCGCCGACGGCGGACGCGACGCCGATGTGCCTGCCGACGACGGGCCGGACGCCACCGCGGCGCCGGACGTCGCGCCCGCGGCCGACGTCACGAGCGCACCGAAAGACGTGCTTCCGGTGGGTGATGAACCCGCCGCGGCCGCGCCCGACGTGACCTCCCGCGACGAGTCCGACGCCGCGCCCGACGCCGCCGACGCCGCGCTCGATCAAGCCGCCGGGCTCGTGGGCGACACCGCCGTCCCCTCCGTCGACGCCGCGCCCGACGTCGCCAGGGAAGCGGGGCCCGACGCGCCTCCCGACGCAGCATCCGACGCAGCACCCGACGCGGCGCCCGATGCGCGGCCCGACGTCGCCTCCCCCGACGTCGCGCCGCCGCCGCCACCGCCGCCGCCACCGCCGCCGTCGCGCGCGGTGCTCTCGCCGGCCGGCGCGGTGTGGCGCTACCTCGATGACGGCACCAACCCCGGCGCGCTCTGGGCGACGCCGGGCTTCCGCGACGCGGCGTGGCGGACGGGCGCGGCGCAGCTCGGGTACGGCGACGGCGACGAGGCGACGGTCGTCCGCTACGGGGCCGACCCGGCGCGCAAGAACATCACCACGTACTTCCGTCGCACCTTCACCGTCGCCGACCCGAGCGCGTGGCGCTTCGTCGTGCTGCGGCTGCTGCGCGACGACGGCGCGGCGGTGTACCTCAACGGCCGCGAGGCGCGGCGCGACGTTCTCCCGGAGGGCGCGCTCACGCCCGCGACGCTGGCCTCGCTCACCGTCGCCGCACCCGAGGAGGGCGTCTTCCACGAGCGCCTCGTGGACCCGTCGCTCCTCGTCGCCGGGGAGAACACCCTCGCCGTCGAGCTCCACCAGGCCGCGCCCGACAGCTCCGACCTCAGCTTCGACCTCGAGCTCGTGGGCCTGCGCGAGTCGCTGGTCGAGCCCGAGGCCGACCCGACGCTGCTCGCCGTCGGCGACATCTCCACCTGCCGCAACGACGACGACGACGCGACCGCGCGGATCCTCGACGCGATCCCCGGGCCCGTCATCACCCTCGGCGACACGGTGTACGACTCGGGCACGGCGGACGAATTCTCGATGTGCTTCGACCCGTCGTGGGGGCGGCACCGCGCGCGCATCCGCCCGGCCGTCGGCAACCACGAGTACTACACGCCGGCCGCCGCGCCCTACTACCGCTACTTCGGCGCGGCCGCGGGCGACCCGGCGCGCGGCTACTACAGCTTCGACATCGGCGCGTGGCATCTCGTCGCGCTCAACAGCAACTGCGCCGAGGTCGGCGGCTGCGAGGCAGGCTCACCACAGGACCGCTGGCTCGTCGCCGACCTCGCCGCCAGCCGCGCGCGCTGCACCCTCGCCTACTGGCACCACCCGCTCTACACCTCGGGGACGCACGGCCCCACCACCGCAGTCGCGCCCCTCTACCGCCGGCTCTACGAGGCCGACGCCGACGTCATCCTCACGGGCCACGAGCACGACTACGAGCGCTTCGCCCCGATGGACGCCGCGGGCGTCGTGGACGCAGCGCGCGGGATCCGGGAGTTCGTCGTGGGGACGGGCGGGGTCGAGCTCCGGTGGTTCCCGGGGGTGGCGGCGAACAGCGAGGCGCGCGACGTGGCGACGCACGGCGTGTTGCGCCTCGTGCTGCGGCCGACGGGCTACGCGTGGCGCTTCCTCCCGACGGCGGGCGGGGCCTTCACCGACGCCGGCGAGGCGCGCTGCCACTGAGCCAGAGCGCGCGACGCGCCGCCCGTGCTACCAACCCGCGGACTTCATGGGACCCCTCGGCCTGCCGCGCGTGTACTGGGTGCTGTGGGTCGGGCAGTTCGTCAACCGGCTCGGCAGCTTCGTCCTCACCTTCCTGCCGCTCTTCCTCACCGAGCGCCACGGGTACACCGAGGCCGAGGCCGGCCGCGTGCTCGCGCTCTACGGCGCCGGCAACCTCCTCGGCGCCTCGCTCGGCGGCTGGTCGAGCGACCGCTTCGGCCGCCGCCGCACGCTCCTCGCGCTCCTCGCCTTCAACGCGCTCGTGCTCGTCGGGTTCGGCTTCGCGCCGCGCGGGCCCCTCATCGCGCTCGCCGCGGTGCTCCACGGCGTCTCCAACGGCTACGGCCCCGCGCTCTCCGCCGCCGTCGCCGACGTGGTCCCGCCCGACGACCGCCAGCGCGCCTTCGGCTACTTCTACTGGGCCGTCAACCTCGGCTTCACCGTCGCCGCCTCGCTCGGCGGCGCGCTCAGCCGCCGCGGGTACCACTGGCTCTTCCTCGGCGACGCGGCCTCCTCGCTCGCCCTCGTCGCCATCGTGTACCGCGCCGTGCCCGAGACGCGCCCCGCCGAGGCCGCCGCCGCCCGCACGCCCCTCTCGGGCGCGCTGCGCCCCTTCGCCGACCCGCGCTTCACGGGCTTCGCGCTCGCGCAGCTCTGCGCGCTCGTCGCCTTCGTCCAGGCCTTCGTGACCATGCCGCTCCACGAGCGCTCGCAGGGCGTCCCGGTCGAGCGCATCGGCGCGATCGCCGCGCTCAACGGCGTGGTGATCGTCGTCGCGCAGCCCGTCTTCTCCCGCCTCGCCCGCGGCGCGTCGAGCGGCGCGCTGCTCACCGCGTCGTCGCTGCTGCTCTCGGCCGGCGCGCTGGTGGCGGCCCGCGCGGAGGCGGCCGCGGGCTTCGCCGCGTGCATGGCGGTGGTGTCGCTCGCGGAGGTGGTGTTCGCCGGCGCCGCGCCGACCTTCGTCGCGCGCGTGAGCCCCGCCGCGCTGCGCGGGTCGTACCAGGGCGCGTACTCGCTCTGCTGGGCGGCCGCAGGGATGCTCGCGCCGCTCCTCGGGCCGTGGGCGCTGCGACGTCACGGCGCCCACGCGATGTGGACGGCGGCGGCCCTCGTCGCGCTCATCGCGACCGCGCTCCACGCGACGCTCACCCGCCGCGCCGAGGCCCTCGTGCGGGGGTAGGAGCGCGCTACGGGCGGCCGGCCGCGTGCGCCTGGCGCTCCGCGCGTGATCGGGCGCTCGCGTCGAGGGCCGCCTTCGCCGCCGCCAGCGCGATGAGCACCGCGAGCGCGAAGGCCAACGCCATCAACGCGTTGCGCACCGGCGACGGGGGCGGCGGCGCGGGCGGCGGCGCCCAGCGGATCGGGCGCGGGGCCTCGCTCCAACGCGCGCCCGCGCCGACGAACGCGGGCCCGACGAGCGCGGGCGCGGCCTCCGCGGGCGGCGGCACCCCGACGAGCGTCGCGTGGTCGGAGCGACCCACGGGCACGGCGGGCGGCGGGGCGAGCGCGGGCTGCGCGCGGGCGACGGTGGGCGCCTCGTCGAACGCGTCGAACGCCGAAGCCGGAGGCGCGGAGGAGGTCACGGGCGGAGGAGGGCGCTGCGACGGCAGGTCACCGTGGATCGTCCGCAGCCTCGCGCCGCGTGGTCTCTGCACATCGCCCATGCGCTCTCGTCGGGATGATGCGGGCCGCGACCGCGGCGCGCAAGGCTCGGACCGCGCGGGCGCAGCGGTGGTCGGCGATCTGTCACCCGGCTCGCGTGGCGAGGAGTTCCCTCAGGCGGCGCCGTCGGCGATGCTCCCGGGCCCATGGAGCGCGCCGCGGCCGGCCTTCGCATCGCCCTCGGGCTCGCTCTCGCCGCCGCGGGCTACCTCCTCGAGAACCACGTCGTCCCGCGGCTCTCCGACCACCGCGGGCACCTCCTCCTCGCCCACGACGACCGCGTGACCGTCGCCCTCCCGCGCCGCCCCCGCCGCGCGCTCGTGGTGGTCGTCGACGGCCTCACCGCCGTCGACGCGCGCGGGCTCGCGTCCGTCCGACGCCTCGCGGCGCGCGGGCGCTGCGTCCTCACCGACGTCGGGCTCCCGTCGGTGTCGCGGCCCGTCTACGCAACGCTCAGCAGCGGCGTCGAACAGGCCCGCACCGGCGTCCGCAACAACGACGACACGTCCCCTGCCCCCGTCGACTCCCTGTGGGAGCGAGCGCACGACGCGGGGCTCCGCGTGTCGTACCGGAGCGAGCTCCCGTGGTGGGGGCAGCTCTTCCCCCGCGGCTTCGACCGCGCCGTCGTGGGCCGCGCCGCCGACGACCTCCTCGCCGCCCCCGTCACCGACGACCTCACGCTCGTCCACCCGGTGTACGTCGACGACCTCTCGCACGACCATGGCCGCGACTCCCCCGAGGTCCGCGCCGCGCTCCGTCGTCTCGACGGAGAGCTCGCCCACGCGCTCGACCGCCTCGACCCCGCGCTCGACCTTGTCGCCCTCACCGCCGACCATGGGCACCGCGCGGCCGGCGGCCACGGCGGCGCGAGCCCCGAGGTCACCCGCGTGCTCACCTGCTTCGCGGGCCCTGGCGTCCGCCGCGGCGAGGGTGCGCCACTCTTCGATGTGCGCGACGTCGCGCCCACGCTCGCGGTGCTGCTCGGCGTCCCCTTCCCGCACCACGCGGCCACCCGGCGCGACCCGCGGCCCATGCTCGACGCCGTCGTCGACCGCAACGCCGTCGGCCGCGGCTACTTCGACGCGCGCCTGGAGGGCCTCGCCCGCATCCGCCGCCGCGCCGCCGACGAGCTCGCCGCGCGGGCGAGACGCCCCAACGCCACCTGGGCCGACCTCGACGAGCTCGCCCTGCGCCCCCGACGGCTTCGCGCGCTCCTCGCCGCGGCGCTCTCGGCGCTCGTCGTCACGGTGACGCTCCGCCGTGCACTCCCCTGCGGCGATCGCCTCGCCGCGCTCGCGTGGGCGCTCGCGGTGACCGCGCTGTTCGTCGCGGTGTACGGCGTGGTCGCGGGCGGGCTCGACGCCACGTCGATCAACGGGCGCGGGCTCTTCACGCGCAACGTGCTCGCCGCGGTCGCCACGGCGCTCGCGCTCGGCGCGCTGTGGCACCGACAGCGCGGCGGATCGTGGCGCGCGCTCGCGGGGCGGGCGTGGGGACTCACGGCGCTGGCCGCGTGCGCCAACGCGGCCCACGTCGCGGCGTACGGCTGGCCCCTCGGCTACCCGCTGCCGGGACCGTTCCTGTACTTCGCGCCCTTCCTGCTCGGCGCGCTGCTCTGCGCGGCCGGCGCCGCCGCGGCGGGCTTCGAAGCGCGCGCCCTCACCGATCGAAGCGCCCCTCGGCCTCCCCCGTGAGCGGGCGCACCAGTGGCGACGTCTGTGCGGCCTCGACCGCCGCCCCCGCGCGCGCCACGTCACGGAGCGAGCCCACGTCCTCCAGGATGCGCCGCGCCCGCGGGAGGAGCGCCTCGCCCGCCGGCGAGCACCGGACGCCCCGCGGGTGCCGCACGAACAGCGGCGCGCCGAGCTCGTCTTCGAGCGCGCGGATCTGCCGCGTGAGCGGGGGCTGCGAGACGCGCAGGACCGCGGCGGCGCGCGTCACGCTCCGGGCGTCGGCGACGGCGACGAAGTAGCGGAGCTGGTCGAGGCTCATGGCCCCGTTAGGTACCCCGGGCGGCGCGGCGCTGTACAGGGCACCGGTCGCCATACCCAAACGGTATGAGCGCCGGCCCAGGGGCGCGGTGCAAGCTCGCGCGCGATGGCGATCTACCTGCACTCCCCGAACGAAATCGCGAAGCTCCGCGCGGCCGGCGCCGCCGCGACGGCGACCCTCCGCACCGTGGCCGCCCGGCTGCGGCCCGGCATGACCACCGCGGACATCGACCGGATCGTCCGCGACGACACCGCGCGACGTCGCGGGCGGCCGAGCCAGCTCGGGTACAAGGGCTTCCCCGCGGCGGTGTGCACGAGCGTCAACGAGGTGGTGTGCCACGGCGTCCCGAGCGAGCGCGTGCGGCTGCGCGAGGGCGACATCGTCAACGTCGACGTCACCACGGAGCTCAACGGATTCCACGGCGACACGTCGGAGACCTTCGTGGTCGGCGCGCCCGAGGCCGCGCGCCCGGAGGCGAGGCACGTGCTCGACGTCGCCCGGCGCTGCCGCGACGCGGGCGTGGCGGCGGTGCGCGAGGGGGCGCGGCTCGGGGACGTCGGCGCGGCGATCGAAGCGCTCGCGCGGCGCGAGGGGTGCGGCGTGGTGGTGGAGTTCGGCGGCCACGGGATCGGGCGCGCGATGCACATGGACCCGCACGTGTCGCACGTCGGCCGCGCGGGCTCGGGCGTGCGCCTCCGCGCGGGCATGGCCTTCACCATCGAGCCGATGATCACCGTCGGCGACGTGGCGGTGAAGGTCCTCGCCGATGGGTGGACGGTGGTCACCGCCGACGGAACCCCGAGCGCCCAGTTCGAACACACCGTGGTGGTGACCGCGGAGGGCTGCGAGGTCACCACGGCCTGACGGCGCGCCGTCGAATGGGGGTCGACACCTCCGCGCGCCGCGGGGGTATCGTCGGGCGCTCCGATGGCCGCCGCGCACCCGACCCTGCTCCGTCGCGCGGCGCTCGCGGCTCTCCTCGCCGCACCTCGCGTGGCCGGTGCGCAGCCCCGCGACGAGGCCACCGTCCGCGCGACGCAGCGGCGCGAGCTCACCCGCGTCACCCTCTCGCGCGACGAGCTGCGGACGGCGCCCGGCTCCTTTGGCGACCCGCTCCGGGCGCTCCAGAACCTCCCCGGCCTCGCGCGCGCGCCGCTCTTCTCGGGCTCGCTGATCGTGCGGGGGGCGACGCCCGCGGACACCGCCGTCCTCGTCGACGGCACCGCGCTCCCGTCGGCGTACCACTACGGCGGCCTCGGCAGCACCGTGTCGCCCGAGATGATCGAGCGGATCGACTTCTCGCCCGGCAACTTCTCCGCGCGCTACGGCCGCGCGACCGGCGGCGTGGTCGACATCGCGCTGCGCGACCCCGGCGCGGGCGGCGCGCGCTCGACCCTGCACCTCTCGACGCTCGACCTCGGGGCCTTCGTCGAGGCGCCGCTCTCCCCGCGCGCGGGCGTCGCAGCGGCAGCGCGCTTCGGGTGGCTCGGGCTCCTGCTCTCGCCCGTGGTGTCGGCGCTCACGCCCTACGACCTCACGCTGGGCTACTGGGACTACCAGGCCGTCGGGGCGTGGCGGCCCACCGCGCGCGACCAGCTCCGGCTCGCGGTGTACGGCTGCGGCGACAGCGTGGCGCTCGCCGACGCGGGCGGCTCGGTCGGCGGGGGCCTCGGCTTCCACCTCGCGCAGCTCCGCTGGACGCGCACCCTCGGCGACGACGCCACCCTCACCATCTCGCTCTCCGCCGGGTGGAACGGCCTCGCCGTCACCGGCCGCCCGACGGGCTCGTCGACGATCCCCACCTCCGCCGCGGCCATCCGCATCGACGGCGCGCTCGACGCCGGCGTCGCGCACCTCCGCGCCGAGGTCACGCGCCGCGTGTCGCCGCGCGTCCTCTGGCGGGTCGGCTTCGACGGGGTGTTCGGCGCGCGCCACCTCACCGTCACCCTGCGGCCGCCGACGCCGATGCCCGGGCCCGCGGGCGAAGGGACCACGCGCGAAGACCTCGTCCCCCTCGCGCAGCCCGCGGCCTACGCCGAGCTCGACCTCGCGCTCTCGGCGCGCGTCCACCTCCGGCCCGGCGTCCGCTTCGAAGCGTCGGCCTTCACCGGGGCGGCGACGCTCTCGCCACGCGTGACGCTCGACGCGCGGGCTTGGCCCGGCGGGCTCGTGAAGCTCGGCGCCGGCACCTTCACCCAGCCCGCCCTCGACGAGCGGGTGGCCATCGGGAGCGAGCAGCTCCTCTACCTCGCGGAGGTCACCATCGCGCGCCGCGCCCCCGGCGCCGACACGCGGCCGCGGCCCGAGCGCGCGCTCCACCTCGGCGTCGGCGTCGAGCAGCAGGTGGGCGACGGGCTCTCGATCCACCTCGACGGCTTCTACAAGGTGATCGACGACGCGCTGGTCGGGCTCCCCTCGCTCGACCGCGCGCTCTCGGGCGTCGTGGAGGAGATCACCCCGATCCGTTACAGCGGGCAGGGGCGCGCGTACGGCGCCGAGCTCCTCGCGCGGTACACCCTGCCCGGCCGGGTGAGCGCGTGGGTCGCCTACACCCTCATGCGCGCCGAGCGCCGCGAGTCCCCGGGCGACCTCTGGTGGCTCTACGAGTTCGACCAGACGCACATCTTCACCGCGATGGCGACTGTCACCCTCGGCCGCGGGTGGAGCGTCGGCGCGCGCTTCCGCTACGTCACCGGACGCCCGTCGTTCGCCTACGCCGCCGTGCTCGACGCGACCACCGGCGCCGACCGCTTCGCCTCGCTCGAGGCGCAGCAGCGCGCCCCCGACTTCCACCAGCTCGACCTCCGCGTGGAGAAGACCTGGGCCCTCCGCTGGGGCTCGCTCTCCGTGTCGCTCGAGGTCGTCAACGCCTACAACCGCCTCAACGCCGAGGCCTACGACCGCGACCGCGACCGCACCGTCACCGTCACCGCCGGGCCGTACATCCCCTTCTTCCCCAACCTCGGGGTGCGCGGTGCCCTCTAGCGCGCCGAAGCTCACCGCCCTCGCGTGCGCGCTCACCGCGTGCGTCGACTGCCTGCCGGAGCGCCACGAGTTCCGCGGGCTCCGCGTGGTCGGCGTCGTGCAGTCGCCGCTGCCCGGCCGCACCGGCGCGCCCATCACGCTGCGCGCGGTGACCACCGGCCCGGCCTCCATCGCGTGGTACCGGTGCCCGTCGGAGCCCGTCGCCGCGCCCGTCCTGTCCACCCTCGCGTCGGTGGACGAGCTCCGCTGCGTCGCGGCCGGCGAGGTCGCGCGCGGCGAGTCGATCACCGTCGTGGCGACGGCGCAGAGCCCCGCGGTGGTCGTCGAGGACGTCGTGTACGGCCGCTGGACCCCGTGGGTCGGCGTCGCCTGCGCGGGCTCGCTCACCCCGCCCGTGGCCCCCTCGCCGTGGCCCGGCTGCACCGACGGCCCCATCGTCCCCTTCCTCGCGCGCGTGCGGACCTTCGACGCGCTCGGCGACCCCGCGCCCGCCGCCCCGCTCCGCATCGACGCGGTGGAGCTCGCCCGCGACAACGCCTTCGTCCCCGCCGACGGCGCCACCGTCGCGCCCTGCACCGAAGGCCGGGCCGCGTGCGTGCCCGTGCGGCTGCGCGTCCGACACTCGCCGCCCGGGTTCGTCTCCGACGCGTCGTCGTACGACGGCAGCGGCCCCGCGGCGTGGCTGCGACCGCGCGTCGGCTACCTCGTGAGCGCCAGCGCGCCCGCCGACGCCGACGACCGCTGCCTCGTCGACGACCCGCGCGGCGACGTCGACCCCGACGCGACCTTCGGCTGGGTGCCGCCGCCGACGCCCCAGGACGTCGCCGTCGTCGTCTCCCTCCGTGACGTGTTCGGGCGCTTCGCGTGGGCGCGGGTCACGGTGCGCGTTCGCTGACGTCTTCGACGCGGTCGGTGGTAGGGTCCGCGCCCCTATGGCGATCACCCTGCACCACAACCCGTTCTCGCGCGCCGCCACCGTCGTCTGGATGCTGGAGGAGGTGGGCGTCCCCTACGAGCTGAAGTTCGTCGACTTCCGCGCCAACGCGCAGAAGTCCCCCGAGCTCCTCGCGAAGAACCCCATGGGCAAGCTCCCCACCCTCGAGGACGGCGACGTCGTCGTCACCGAGGTCGCGGCCATCGGGCTCTACCTCGCCGACCGCTACGCCCTCGGCCGCCTCGCGCCGCTGCCCGACGACCCCGCGCGCGGCGCCTACCTCCGCTGGTCGCTCTTCGCCCCCTCGGTGATCGAGCCCGCGGCGATGGCCCACTACGCGAAGTGGGAGGCGAAGCCCGGCCAGGTCGGCTGGGGCTCGTACGAGACCATGGTCGACGCGCTGGAGTTCGCGCTCCGCGGCGGCCCCTTCCTCCTCGGCGAGCGCTTCACCATGGCCGACGTGATCTTCGGCGGCACGCTTCGCTACATGCTCCGCTTCAAGATGGTCGACGCGCGCCCGGCCTTCGCCGCGTACGCCGAGCGCCTCGACGCGCGCCCCGCCTCCAAGGCCGCCGAGGCGCGCAACGCCCAGTCCATCAAAGACCACGGCCTCGGCGGCTGAGGCTCACCCGTCGCGCAGCCGCTCGAGCGCGCGCCAGAGGTACCAGCTCGCGACGCTCCGGTAGGGCCGCCAGCGCTCGCCGTAGGCCATCAGCTCCTTCGGCGTCGGCATCTCCGCCAGCCGGTGGAGGAGCTGGAAGCCCTTCCGCACGCCGAAGTCCGTCACCGGCAGCACGTCCATCCGCCCGAGCCGGAACATCAACAACATCTCCACCGACCACGGCCCGATGCCCCGCACCGCCGTGAGCCGCGCGATCACCTCGGCGTCGGGCATCGCCGCGAGCGCCGCCTCCTCCGCCACCACGCCCGCGATCGCCTTCTCCGCGAGGTCCTTCACAGAGGCCGCCTTCGCCGCCGAGAGCCCCGCGGCGCGCAGGCGTTCGAGCGGCATCGCGCGCACCGCCTCGGGCGTCAACGCCTCGGGGAAGAGCGCCTTCACGCGCCCCCAGATCGTCTCCGCCGCCTTGCCCGCGAGCTGCTGGAAGACCACCGCGCGGGCGAGGCTCACGAAGATGCTGTCGGCCGGGCGGCGCTCCATCGCGAAGGGCCCCACCGCGGCGATCATCCGGCCGAGCGCGGGGTCGGCGGCCGTCAAGATCGACTCGGGGCTCCGCGCGCCCTCCAGCACGAGCAGCCTCGCCTTGAGCGGCGCGCCGCCCGCCGCGCTGTAGCCTCCGAGCTTGCCGCGCCCGTCGAGCACGCGGTGACACGGCACCACCAGCGGGACGGGGTTGCGCGCCATCGCCTGCCCGATCGCCCGCACCGCGCCGGGGGCGCCCGCGCGCGCCGCGAGCTCGCCGTAGCTCAGCGCCTCGCCGCGCTTCACCGCGCGGAGGGTCGCGTACGCCTTGCGGTGGAGCTCGGTGGCGGGCGGGAGGTCGAGCGCGACGTCGGCGAAATCGTCGACGGCCCCGGCGAGGTACGCGCCCACGCGGCGGGCGAGTTCGCGTTGGGCGGCGTGGTCGCCCTCGGCGGGCAGGGCGCCCCGCGCTTCGACGCGCGACGCGACGAGGGCCTCGGGCTCGTGGGCGTCGCTCGGGAGCTCGACGGCGGCGAGGCCGTTCGCATTGAAGGCGAGCGCGACGGGGCCGAAGGCGGTGGGGGCGAGGCGGTAGCGGGGCGGCATCGGGGCGGCGGAGGATACCCCCGTCGCGAGGGATCAGGGCGCCGCGACGCGGGCCGCGGTGGCGACGGGCGCGGACGTGCCGGTGAGCGCGTCGCGGTAGCGGATGGAGACGTAGCCGTCGCCCGCGCGGTTGGTGCGGCGGCCCGAGCGGTTGTCGGCGACGCCGGTGGCGCCGACCGCGCGGACGCGGCCCTCGTTGAGCGCGACGGTGTTGGCCCGCAGCAGCACGTAGCCCCCCGCGGCGGGCGTGCGGCCGCCGTCGCTCGCGCTCGCGTCGATGGCGCCGGTGCCGCCGACGGAGATCGCGTCGGCGTCGACGAGGATGGCGCCCCCCGCGGTGGTCGACGGGTCGCCGTACATGGGCGCGAACGACCCGCCGCGGCACGTCACGTTGCCCCCCGCGCCCGAGCCCAGCGTGAGGCGTGAGCCGTCGCGCGAGCCGTAGGCCGCGCCCGGCGCGCCGAGCGTGCGGCCGTTGGGGTACTGCCCCTCCTCGCCCGGCACCGCGTGGCCCGCGCCCGCCGACAGCGGCGTCTCGCCGTTGAACGACACCCCGCTCGCCGCGCCGAGGCCCCCGGACGCGCCCGCGCTCGCGGAGAGGGTCACCGCGGGCGGCCCCTCGATCGACTCGCCGCGCTCGGTCGCGAGGCTCTCCGAGCACGACCCGTCGTCGACGCTGTAGCGCCCGCTGCGGAAGCCGCGCGCCGACACCGTGAGCGCGCCGTCGACCACCAGCCGCGCCGCCCGCAGCGCGAGCACGCCGCCGCGCCGACCGTCCCACGCGTCGACCGTGAGCGTCGCGCCCGCGCGCACCGTGAGGTCGCCGAACACCGGGACGCGCTGGAGCACCACCCGCTGCTGCCCCGCGCCGCCGCCGACGTTGGCGTCGTCGTCCGCGCCGCTCCCGTAGCGCCGCGTCTTGGCACCGCGGAAGCGCACCACCGCGCCCTCCACCGCGTCGACCGTGAGCACCTCGTGGTTGCCGACGTTGGCGGTCGCGCCCGGCGCGCCCTGCACGCTGATGAGCAGCACGAGGTCGCCCGGCGCGAGGCACGGCCCCGGCGCGGCCGCGAGCGTCGCGCTCCCGTCCGTGAGCGCGTCGACCCCGTAGGAGGGCGCGTCGGCGCACGTCCGCCCCGGCGTGACCGACGCCGTCGACAGGTTGCGCTCGCCCTCCACCGCCACCGCCGGCGCGCACCGCCCGACCACGCACGCGGAGCCCGCCGCGCAGGCCGCGCCGCAGCGACCGCAGTGGGCCGCGCTTGCGCCGAGGTCGACCTCGCAGCCGTTGGCCGCCGTTCCGTCGCAGTCGCCGAAGCCCGCCGCGCAGGCCGCGACCGCGCACGCGCCCGCCATGCACGCGCCGGTCGCGTGGGCCGGCGCGCAGGCCGCGCCGCAGCGTCCGCAGTGGGACGCGCTCGCGCCGAGGTCGACCTCGCAGCCGTTGCTCCCGTCGGCGTCGCAGTCGCCGAAGCCCGCGGCGCACGCGAGGCCACAGCGCCCGGCCGCGCAGGTCGCGGCGGCGTGGGGCGGCGTCGCGCAGGCCGTGCCGCACGCGCCGCAGCTCGCGGTGTCGCTCTGGGTGTCGACGCACGCGCCGGAGCAGCACGAGCGCCCCGCCGGGCAGGCGTGGGTGTCGTCGCAGCCCGGCGCGCAGGCCCCCGCGCGGCAGAGCTGGCCGAGGGGGCAGTCGGCGGAGGCGAGGCACGCGACGCAGCGGTGGGTGGCGGGGTCGCAGCGCGCGGCGCCCCCGTCGCCCGCGCAGGCGGCGTCGTCGCGGCAGCCGTCGGCGCAGGTGTTGGTGCCGGCCACGCAGTACTGCCCGGCGGGGCAGCGGTCGCGCGTCGGGAGGCAGCGCACGCAGCGCCCGCTGGTCGCGTCGCACACGGGGCCGTCGGGGCTCGCGGCGCAGTCGTCGTCGCCGCCGCAGCGCGCGGGGCCGTCGGGCGCGGCGTCCATCGGGGCGACGTCGGGGGCGACGTCGGGCGCAGCGTCCTCCGCGGCGTCCGGCGGCGCGACGTCGGGCGCGACGTCGGGCGCGGCGTCCATCGGGGCGACGTCGGGCACGACGTCCTCCGCGGCGTCCGGCGGCGCGACGTCGGGCGGAGCGTCAGGCGGCGCGGCGTCAGGCGGCGCGACGTCGGGGGTTGCGTCCTTCGGCGCGACGTCGGGGGCGACATCCGCCGGCGCGGCGTCGGGCGGAACGTTGGCGCTGCCGCCGTCACCGCAGGCGGCGAGCAGGGCCGCGGCGGCGCAGGCGCGGAGGAGCGACGGGGCGAAGGGCCTCGGGCGGGGGCGGCGCGTCATGGCCCATTGTTACCTCCGCGGGGCCCTCGGTGTCGCGGTCAACGCGCGGCGACGAGCGCGCCCATCACCGCGCCGTAGAGCGTGGCGGTGTAGGGGTTGGCCGTGATGGGGCAAGCGCCCGTCGCGCAGCCCACGACGCGGTGCCAGGCGTAGCCGAGGCCCGCGCCGACGAGCACGGTGAGGAAGGGGGGCCAGTTCATGCGGGGAGCGACCTTTCCGCGCGGTGGGAGCCGGCGGGGGCCTCGGTGGGTTCGCGGTCGACAGCGCCGCCGTCCGTGCGGTAGCGATCCGTCATGCGCTTCTCCTGGTTCGTCGCGTGCGCGCTGCTGACGGCGTGCGACGCCGCCTCCTCGCCCGCGCTCCCCGATGCTTCGCCGAAGCCCGACGACGTCGCGGGAGACGCCCCACCCGACGCGCTGACGTTTGATGCGGAGCCGCCCGACGCGCCCGCGCCCGACGCGCCCGCGCCCGACGCGCCCACACCCGACGCGCCCACACCCGACGCGCCCGCGCCCGATGCATCCATGCCCGACGTGTCCGCACCCGACGCGACGCGTACCGACGGCGGCGCGGGCTGCGGGGCGTTCCCGCTCTGCGACGACTTCGAGTCCTCGCCGGTCGGCGGCGCGCCCGCGCGCTGGGCGGTGGTCTCGCCCAACTGCAGCGGGACCGGGCGCGTCACCGTCGACGGCGCGGTGGCCCACGGCGGCTCGCGCTCGGTGCGCGTCGACGGTGGCGGCGGGTACTGCGACCACGTCTTCCTCGCCGACACCGCGGTGGCGCCGACGCTCGGCGCGGTGGTGTACGGGCGGGTGTTCGTTCGGTTCTCGGCGGCGTTCGGCGACGGGCACGTCACCTTCCTCACGCTGCGCGACGCCGCCGACGGCAACCGCGACCTCCGCATGGGCGGCCAGAGCCGCATCTTCATGTGGAACCGCGAGTCCGACGACGCCACGCTCCCCGAGCTCAGCCCCGCCGGCATCGCCCGCAGCGCGCGCCCCACGCCGCTCACGTGGCACTGCGTGGAATTCCGCCTCGACCAGGGCGCGGGCGCGCTCCAGACGTGGGTCGACGGCGCCGCGGTGGAGGGCCTCACGGTCGACGCGACGCCCACGATGGACGTCGACGCCCGCTGGCTCTCGCGCGGCATGTGGCGCCCGCGCGTCGTCGACTGGAAGCTCGGGTGGGAGTCCTACGCCGGCCAGACGATGACCGTGTGGTTCGACGACGTCGCGCTCGCCGCGACGCGCGTCGGCTGCGGCGGGTGAGATCAACGCCCGAGCGGCGCCGCTACCCCAAGCCCCGGCGCGATCATCGCAAAGAACCGCGCGGGGTTCACCACGCCCTCGCGCGCCGCCCACGCCCGCGCCCGCGCCGCCGCGTCGCGGGCCTCCGCCCCGGCCGACAGCCTCCCCAGGTGCCAGCGCGCCGCCGCCGCGGCCCCGAGGAGCCCGTCGCCGACGGAGACCCGCTCCACCTCGCGGAGCGCGCCGAGCGCCGCGGCCCGGTCGCCCCGCAGCGCACCGACCCCCGCCCGCAGGAGCGCCGCCCACGCCGCCGCGGTGGGGACGTCCTCGCGCTCGAGCTGCGCCGCCGCCAGGGCCGCCTCCACGAGCCGCCGCGCGCCGCCGCCGCGCGCCGCCGAGGCGAGGCACAGGCGCCCGCGCAGCCACCGCGCCATCACCCGGACGTACTGGACGTGCGCCATGAACGACCCCTCCGCGCGGCGGAGCGCGGCCAGCACGTCGTCGCCGCCCACGCCGCGCTCGTAGAGGTCGCAGTCGCTGCGCGCGCAGAGGTCGAGCAGCGCCTGCGGTTCGAAGCCGAGCGCCGGCGAGCTCCACGCGGCGCGCGCGCGGGCCAGCGCCTCGCGGGCCGCGGCGGGGCGGTCGTCGGCGAGGAGCACCACCTGGAACGACCGCGCGATCGACACCTCGAGGAAGCGGTCGCCGCGGCGGCGCGCGTCGCGGAGGTTGTCGTCGACCGCACGCCGTAACTCGGCGAGGCGCCCGAGCAGCAGGAGCGACCACATGCGGAAGAGCCGCCCCGTGTCGAGGTGGCACCCCTTCGCGCCGAGCGTGGGCGCCGCGCGCTGGACGGCGTCGATCGACGCCTCGAGCGCCCCGAGCCGGGCCAGCGCCTCGGCCGGCCGCGCCCCGAGGAAGCACACCACCCCGCCGTACGCGCGCGCCGCCAGCGCGAGCCACGGGAGCGGTTCGCCCGCGTCGCCCCGAAGCGCGCCGACCTCCTCGGTGAGGCGCAGCGAGGCGTCGCAGGCCGACGCGCCCGCGACCGCGCGGCTCACCGCCTCCTGGAGCAGGCCCTGCGAGACGCGACCCCGCTCGCCCGTGTCGAGCGCGAGGCGGAGCCCGCGGGTCTGCATCGCGAGCGACGCGACCGGGTCGACCATCATCAGCCCGTAGGAGGCCGACTGGCAGACGTCCACCGCCACCAGGGCCGCGGGCGGGACGGCGGCGAGGGGCCGCGGCGTCCACCGCAGGCCGCGCGCGGCGAGGCGGGCGCGCTCCCACGCGAGCGAGGCGAGCGCGCGGGCGGGCGAGCGGGGCAGCGAGAGGCCGATCTCGCGGAGCACCCCGTCGTAGGCGTCGAGGCCCCGCGCGATGTGCCCGCTCCAGAGGAGCTGCTGGGCCGCGAGGCGCTTGCAGTCGAGGCGCATCGCGGGCGACGCGCCGCCGGCCGCGGCGAGGTAGAGGTCGGCGGCCTCCGGGCCCCGCCCGGCGTTGCTGAGCGCCTCCGCGAGCTGCCACCGCAGCGCGCGCGCCTCCCCCGGCGACGGCGCGCCGAGCCGAAGCGCCGCCCCGAACAGCTCCGCGGCCCGTTCGAACGCGAGCGCCGCCATCGCCCGCTCGCCGGCCTCCCGCGCGAAGCCCGCGGCGCGCGCGCTCTGCCCCGACGCCGCGAGGTGCACGACGACCCGCTCGGGCCGGGCCGCGGCGACGCCCTCCGCCTCGAGCGCGGCGGCGAGCGCGCGGTGGAGCTCGACGGCGCGCGCGGGGGCGAGGCGGGCGAGCACGGACTCGCGCACCCGGTCGTGGTAGGGCTCGATCGCGTCGTCGGCGCGCGGCCCCGTGGTGCGGGCGAGCGACGCGGCGCGCAGGCCCTCCACCGCGCGAACGAACTCCGCGCGCGGGGCGCCGGCGGCGCGCGCGACGACGGCGAGCGGCGCGCGGCCCTCGGCGAGCGCGGCGAGCTCGAGCACGTCGCGGCCGGCGGCGCCGAGGCGCGCGACGCGGGCGTGGAGGGCGTCGTCGAGCGAGACGGGCCCGGCGGCGGTCCCCGCGGTGCAGGCGTGGCGCACGAGCTCGCCGAGGAAGAGCGGGTGCCCGCCGGCCTCGCGGGCGAGGGCGCGCGGATCGACCGCGGCGCGGCCCCCGGGGGCGAAGTCGGCGCGCGCGAGGAGGTCGCGGGCGAGCGCCTCGGCGGGGCGCGCGGCGAGCGGGGCGAGGTCGACGCGGACGGTGGCGGCGGGGAGCTCGAGGTCGACCCGCGCGTCGCGGCGGACGGCGAGGACGAGCAGCACCGCGGGCGCGCCGGGCGGGGCCAGCAACTCGCGGAGCGCGCCGAGGCTGTCGGGGTCGGACCACTGCATGTCGTCGATCACGACCACCACGCGACGGAGCGCGCGCAGCCGGCCGAGGAGCGCGCGCAGCACGGCGAAGGCTCGACGGCGGAGGTCGCTCCCCTCCAGCGGGGCGGGGGCGCCGGGGGCGCGGCCCCAGTCGACGCGGCCGAGGGTGGGGAAGGCGCGGGCGAGGAGCTCGACGTCCGGCGGGGCGAGCGCGCGGCGCTGCGCGGCGGGCAGGTCGGCGGCGAGGCGGGCGAGCGCATCGACCACGCTGTCGAGGGCCTTGTAGGGGACGCCGTCGCGCTCGTAGCACTTGCCGCGGAGCACGGCCGGGGGCGCGGGCGCGGCGGCGAGCTCGCGGGCGAAGGCGTCGAGCAGCGCGCTCTTGCCGACGCCCGAGTCCCCACGCACCACCGCGACGCGGGCGCGCCCGTCGGCGGGGGTGTCGTAGGCGGCGCGGAGGGCGGCGAGCGCGTCGGCGCGGCCGTGGAGGCGCGGCGGGCGGTCGGCGGGGCGGGCGCGCGCGGGGGCCTCGCCGCCGAGGAGCCGGAGGACGGCGCGGCCGTCGGGGCGCGCGCGCGGGTCGACGCGGAGCAGGGCGAGGCAGAGCGCGCGGAGGTCGTCGGGCACCGAAGCGGGCAGGGCGGGCTGGCGCAGCGAGTCGGCGCGCTGCTTGGCGCAGAGCAGCGCGGCGCGCGAGCCGTCGTAGGGGAGCCCGCCGGTGAGGGCCTCGTAGAGCACGACGCCGACGGCGTACCAGTCGGCGGCGGGGCCGAGGGGGCCGCCGGCGGCCTGCTCGGGGGCCATGTAGTGGGCGGTGCCGACGATCTCGCGCGCGGGGGCGCGGGCGGCGCGGACGTCGGTGGCGAGGCCGAAATCGAGGAGGACGACGCGGCCCTCGGGGGTGACGCGGACGTTGTCGGGCTTGATGTCGCGGTGGAGGAGGCCGGCGTCGTGGAGGGCGGAGACGCCGAGGGCGAGCTGGCGAAAGACGTCGCGGAGGGGCGCAGCGCGGGGGTGATCGAGCAGGTGGCGGCCCGCGACGAGCTCCATGGTGAAGAGCCACCGCCCGTCGGCCTCGAGCAGCTCGCGGAGCGCGACGAGGTTGGGGTGGTGGACGCCCTGGAGCGCGCGGAACTCGTGCTTGAGCCGCAGGAGCGCGTTGGGGTCGAGGGCGCGGAGCGTCTTGAGCGCGACGACCTCGCGCGCGTCGAGGTCGTCGACCTCGTACACCTCGCCGTGCGTGCCCGCGCCGAGGAGCCGCCGCACCGCGAAGCGCGCCGTCCCGCGGAACGCGCCGCGCTCGCCGGGGGGCCCCTGCCGTGCGGAGGCGGCGATCATCGGGGCGCGGTCGGACCACCCTCGCCCGCGAGGAGCGCGAGCGCGAGGTCGAAGATGCGCGGTTGGTCGGGCTCGCCGGCCATGTAGCTGGTCTTCTCGAGGAAGCCGACGCGGCCGAGGCTGCGCACCATCACCTTGCCGCTGTCGGGGTAGACGCACACCTCGTCGGGGTCGTTGGGGCCCATGGCGAGGTAGACGAGGTCCTCGTCGAAGGGGTTGGCGATCTGGTGGGCGACGCCAGTGCCGGCGGGGCAGTAGACGAGGTCGCCGGGGCGCAGCGCGCGCATCTCGCCGCCGTAGCGCAGCACGCCGCGCCCGGAGAGCACGAAGAAGGCCTCGTCCTCGCGCTGGTGGTAGTGGAAGGGGCAGGCGGTGCGGCCCGGCGGGACGCGCGACTGGTTGACGCCGAGGCGCCCGGCGGCGCGCGCTGAGGGCGGGGTGAGGGGCTTGTACGCGCTCCCCCAGCGGTCGCCCTCGAGCTCGACCACATCCTCGACGTCGGCGACGTTGACCACGTGGGGCGCGGGCTCACTCATGGCGCCACCGTACCAGCCCCGCGCCCCGCGCGGAACGCGGTCTTCACGCCGTGCGCGGGGCGCCGAGGCGGGCGACGGCGGCGGCGCGCGCCGCGAGGTCGGGCGCCGTCAGCTCGCGCACCGCGGGGAGCGCGCGCTGGAAATCCTCCGGCGCGTCGACGGCGACGCCGCGGCTCCGCAGGACGGCCTTGGCGAGCTGCACGGCGGTGAGCCGGTCGGGCTCGGTGAGCAGCCGCGCGGTGACGTGCGCGAGGGCCTCGGGCGTGAGGGTCATCGCGCACACCACGCCCAGCGCGACGCGGCGCACGACGCCCTCCCCGCGGTCGGCGAGGTGCGCGACCGCGGCCTGGTATTTCGGGTCGCCGGTGAGCGCCCAGCCCGCGCGCGCCGCGGCGAGGCGGAGCAGCGTCGGCGCCCGCTCGGCGGCGAACGCCCGCGCCACGGCGTCGCGCGCGGCGGGCTCGTCGAAGTGCGCGAGGGCGAGCACCTCGGGGGCCTCGCCCGCCTCGGCGCGCGCGAGGAGCATCGCGAGGGCGCGGGCGCGCTCGTCGGGCGTGAGGCCCTCGAACGCGGACGGGGGGTAGCCTTCGGCGCGCGCGCGGCCGACGGCGTCGTAGGCGGATTCGAAGCGTTGCCAGGGGGCGCTCATGGGATCACCGCGGGGAGCAGCTGGTCGACGTTGATGAAGCCGAAGTTGGTCACCTGGCCGCTGACGAGCCCGAGCTCCACGTGCGGGCGCTCGAAGTAGTTGAAGATGTCGCCGCCCACCCCGATGGTCCGGTCCGTCCCGAGGGCGAAGACGTCCCCCGAGAGCTGCGACGCGTAGCGGTCGGAGAGCGGGCCCCAGAACTCCGGGGTGGAGAAGCGCTGGTTGAGCAGGTCCCAGCCGTTGACCACCCTGCCGCCCGTGGTCGTCTCGAGCAGGGTGACGTCGAGCTTGTCGGCCCAGGGGCCGAGGTTCTTGAAGCCGCCCGACCAGAGGTACCCCTTGCCCGGCGCGGTCGACACGTCGAGGCGGTCGATGATGCCCGCGACGTCGCCCTGGTCGAGGCTCGGCTGGAGGATCGCGCGGGCCTCCGCGAGCTTCGCGTTCGCGCCGACCTCGTCGCCCGCCTTGCGCAGCGCGTCGCTCTCGTTGGAGAGCTCGCTGATGCGCGCCCGGTCGGCGTCGATCTGCGCCTGCTCCCCGGGCGTCCGCGCGGCGCGGCGCTGCTCCACCCGCTCCATGATCTCCGACTTGGAGCTGGACTCGAACACCCGCGTCCCGTCGGGGCCCGGGGGGCCTTCGGCGGACGCGGTGATCTCGTGGCGCTGCTCGTAGTCCATCTTGCCGGTCTTCGACGTGAGCCCCTCGGGCAGCGGCTCCTTCAGGGGCGCGTCGGGCACCACGTCCTTGGGCAGCCGCGCGCCGGGCAGCGCCTCGCCCGGCAACACCTCGTCCACCTTGCGCAGGTCGTTGGCGACGTCGAGCACCTTGTCGGTCTTCGACGCGACGCCCACGACGTCCTCGGCCTTCTCCAGCGTCGCGAGCGCCTCGGCCCCGCGCACGCTCTTGATCGCGCTGCCCGCGCCGAAGCTGAACACGATCTGCCCGAGGTCGCCGAAGAGCAGCCCCGTGGCGTGGGCCTGGCCGCCCTCGTCGAGCGCCGTGGCGTAGCGGTCCTCGACCGCCTGGGTGACGGCGTCGGTGCGGTCGGCCATGCGCGCGAGGGCCGCGAGCCCCGCGTCGGTCTCGTAGAAGGGGACGGTCACCGTCAGCGCCCCGTCCTTCACGAGCGATCCGACGTTGGACGCGCCGTTGTAGATCGCCGTGCGCGCGGCCTGCGTCGCCTCGTCGGTGGCGGTGATCCCGGTGGCGTCCCAGAGCGTCTTCGCCTGCCCCGCGACGCCCTCGTAGGTCTCCGTGAGCGACTGCCCGAGCCCGGTGAAGAAGTTGCCCTCGACGGGCGCCTCGGCGACGAGGGCCGCGGGCTTCGACGGCAGCGAGGGCTCGCTCGCGTCGCCCACCGAGGCCCGCGGGGCGCCGCCCTTGGGGTAGTGGACGAGGCCCGGCACGTTGCCGTTGTTCATCATCACGGGGTCTTCGTGGCGGACGACGAAGCTCTTCTGCGCCCGCACCGTGGTGCTCGCCCCCACCGCCCAGCACACGCCCGCGGCGCTGTGCGTGCCCGACTTCATCCCGCCGCCCGACCCCGCCGCGTCGCCGTCCACCGCGGGGAGGAAGCTCGCCAGCGTGAAGGACGGAACCTTCGTCGCGTGCACCGTGTCGGCCGTGCAGTACGCCGCGGCGAAGGGCGCGGTGATGAGGTACGGCGCCGGGGCCGTCGGGCTCAGGCACACGTCGGGGTACTGGCACACCATCAGCGGCTCGCCGAGCTTGCGCGCGATCTCCTTCTCATCCATGGGCGCGCGGCGCCTCCGTCGCGCGGCGGAAGTCCATGCACGCCTCCATCTTGCGCACCTTGTGATCGCGCCGGACGCGGTGGCGGTACACCATCGCCACCTCGGCCGCGTCGACGTCCACCGTCAGCGCGTCGAGCCGCATCGGGATCGGCAGCACCACCCCGTTCGCGTACCGAACGATCACGAACACGTAGTGCCCCGGCAGGCGGAACGACACCTCGCCCTCGGGCCGCACGCCGCCGAGGGTCACCACCTCGTCGCCGCGGAGGTGGGGCGAGGCGACGAGGCCGGGGGGCGCAGCGTTCCAGAAGCGGTCGTCGAAGTCGGGGGGCATGACGGGCCAGCGGTCGCGCAGCCACGCGGCGTCGAAGGTGCCCGCGAGCGCGCGGCGCGGGAGCCAGGCGCGCCCGAGCGGCCCGAAGCCCGCCACGCCGACGGGGCGGTCGACGTCCCGCACGGGATCGTCCATGAGCTCCAGCCGCGGGGCTTCGAAGCGGTCGCGCCGCTCGCGCCACCAGGGCGGGGCGAAGCCGACGCCGACGGGGTTCTCCTCGCAGCGCTCCTCCCGCTCGCCGTCGCGCGCGACGCCGCCGTAGGCGAGGTCGTACCGCAGCGGGACGGCGGTGCACGGGAGCGGCTCGGTGAGGTGCCAGTCGCCGCGCGCGCGCACCCACCAGCGGGGCCCCGTCACCCGCGCGCGGCGGAAGGCGGACCCGACGCGGATCGACACCTCCCACGCGGGGACCTCCGCGCCGCCCGGCGACCACGCGGTGCCGCGGAGGAGGACGTCCGTCCCGGGGCGCGTCGGGCAGAGGTCGCTCTCTTCGAAGAGCGAGGTGGACGCCGGGTCGCCGTGGTGCGCGTCGGCGAGCGCGAGCGGGCGCTGCCGCTTCGCGAGGCGCGGGCCCTCGGCGCCGAGGGCGAGCGTCACGCGGAGGGCGAGGACGTGCCACGCGCGGTCGTCGCGGTCGCGGCCCTCGAAGCACATCGCGGGGAAGGGCGTGTGGTTGACGAGCTCCATGCGCGCGCCCCCGTCAGTTGAGGTCGATGATGGTCCCGTTGACGGCGACGGGCCCCTTGGAGGTGATGTCGATCTGCTCGCCCGAGAGGGAGATGTTGCCCAGCGCGTCCATCGTAAGCTTCGACTTGCCGCACATCACTTCGAAGCGCGCCCCCACGGTGATCTGGAAGGCGAGGCCCACCTGCAGGGCCTTCATCAGCCCGACGGACTCCTGCGCCGCCATCATCACGGTGGTGCTCTGGCTCCCGCTGACGGTGGTGCTCTGGCTCCCGCCGACGGTGGTGCTCTGGCTCCCGCCGACCTTCACCTCCTGGTTGGCGTCGACGGTGAGCGTGTCGCCGGTGGGGCCGTGGACCTCGGCCTCGCGGTCGCCGTCGACGGCGAGCGAGTCGTTCTGCGTCACCTTGGAGACGCGGTTCATCTCGACGGTGTTGAACTCGTCGCCCTGCACGAGCTTCGTCCGGTGGCGCTGCACGGTGAGCGACTCGTCGTGCTTCACCAGCGTGTCCATGTCGCGCTCGGCCTGGAGGTACACCTGCTCGCGGCCGGCGGCGTCTTCGAAGCGGACCTCGTTGTAGCCCCCCGTCCGCGGCGTGCTCTGCGTGCGGAGGCCCGTCTTGGTCTTGGTCTCCGGCATCGGCGTGGCGTGGGGGTTCTCGCCGTTGTAGACGCAGGCGGTGACCATCGGGCGGTCGGGGTCGCCCTCGAGGAAGCTCACCACCACCTCCATCCCGATGCGCGGGATGAAGGCGAAGCCCCAGCCCCCGCCGCCCATGCTCTGCGCGACGCGGATCCAGCACGAGCTCGCGTCGTCCTCGCGCCCCACCCGGTCCCAGTGGAACTGCACCTTCACCCGCCCGTGCGGGTCGGTGTGGATGTCCTCGCCCGCGGGGCCCACCACGCGCGCGGTCTGCGGCCCCTCGACCACCGGCCGCGGCGTCACGCGCGCCGGGCGGAAGGGGACCGACGCGGGGTTCGCCTCGACGCGGTTCACCTCGACGCGGTTGGCGTAGCGCCCGCCGCGCTCGTCGGCCTCGGGGCGCGGCACCCTCGCGTCGTCGAGCATCTCGCGGAAGCGCGGGCTCGCGAGCACGGCCTCGGGCACGCGCGACCAGTCGCTCCCGCGGTGCTCGACGGCGGTGACGAGGTAGCGCCGGTCGAGCTCGGGGCGCTCGTGGCCGCGGAGCGCGAACGTGAGGCCCGGGGTCATGCCCGACACGAGCCCCCGGCCGTGGCCGCGGTGCGCGCGGGTCTGGTGCTCCTCGGCGCGGAGCTTCGCGAGGCGGGCGGTGTTGTGCGTCTTGTAGGCCCGCGCGCCCTCGTCGTAGTGGGTGAGCGTGGCGCGGGCGGGGTACTCGTAGCGGGCGAGGCGGCCGGCGCCGATCGCGTGGCGGCCCGTCATGTCCATCGCCGCGCGGGGCCGCGAGAAGTCGTAGTCGCGCACCGTCACGCTGGTGGTCTTGAGCGCGTGCCGCTCGTCGAACCACGCGAAGCTCTCGGCCGACGCCGTCGCCGCGCCCGCGTCGAGCACCGGCACCGCCGCCCCGTCGAGCGTCGCCACCTCGCCGTAGGCGTGCTCGTCGCCCGCGAGCACCAGCGCCTCGCCGCCGTCGCCCGCGTCGTGCGCGAAATAGAACGGGACGCCGTCGTCCTCGAGCAGCCGGCGGACGAAGTCGAGGTCGCTCTCCATGTACTGGACGCAGTACTCGCGCGGGGCCATCGCCTCGAGCGAGGGGTCGGCGCGCAGGGCCCCGTCGCCCTGGTAGAGCCCGGCGTCGGCGAGCACCTCGCGGACGATGCGCAGGGTGTTCTTGCCCTGGAAGATGCGGCAGTCGCTGCGCTCGCCGAGCGTCCAGAGGGCGGGGACCACCGCGACGCGCACGAGCCGGTGCTGCACGGTGGTGCCGAGCTCCTCCACCTCGCACACCACGCCGCGGAGCTCGCGCGCGAGGGCCCCCCGCTGCGTGACGAGCCGCGCGGGCGCGCCGAGCAGCTCCTGGAGCCCGCCGCCGCCCGACTCCATCACCAGCACCACGTCGGCCCGGTAGGGCTCGGACATCGCCTCGCGCGCCTCGACGTGGGCCACCGACCAGGCGTCCGAGTCGACCCGCCCGGCGGCGAACGCCCAGCGGACCTCGGGCAGCGTCGTTCCATTGCCTTCCATCGCGTAGAGCCTCCCGAATCGGGCGACGATACACACGGGCGGGCGGCGGTGGGGAGGGGGATTCTGCGCGCCTGGGGTAGCGCGCGGCGCGGCGGGCGCGTCAGCGCAGCGCGTCGTCGGCGGAGGCGGCGGTGGCCGCGGCGGTGAGCCAGCGGTCGAGCAGGGCGACGTCCGCGGCGGCGACGCGGGCGCGCGCGTCCTCGCTCACGGTCAGCCCGCGGGCGGCGAGCACCGCGAGCACCGCGTGGCGGAGCGCCTCGACGCGGCCGCGGCCGAGGCCCTGGTCGATGCCCTTCTCGATGCCCTTCTCGATGCCCTTCTCGATGCCCTTCTCGATGCCCTTCTCGATGCCCTGCTCGAGGGCCTCCTCGCGCGCGTGCCGAAGGATGTCGTTCGCGGCCTCGGGGTAGGCTTCGAGGAGGCGCTTCGTGTAGCGCGTCTTGATGCGCCGCTGCTCCTCCGGGTCGTCGGGGACGTAGACGTAATCGTCGGCGGTCTCGGGGCTCATCGGGAGCTCTTGTACCACGGCCCACACCCACGCGGGCCCCTTCACCGTCGTCGCCCACGCGAGAAACTCCGCCAGCGCGGCGCCGCTCCGCGCGACCAGGAAGGGGATGAGCGCGGGGAGAAGCGGGAGCTCGTTGGCGGCGATCCAGAGGGTGTCGTGCGCGCCCAGCCCCAAACGCCAACAGCCCGGCGCGACCCGATCGAGCGAGAAGAACCCCTTCGCCGCGTCGGCGCGCACCCACCGCGCGAGCGTCGGGGCCACCAGCCAGCCGGCGTGATCGCGCGGGTCTCGCACCTCCAACGGGTCGCCCGTCTCCTTCGCGCGGTCGCGCAGATCCTCCAGCAGGCGCGTCCACCGGGCCTGGCGCCGCAGCTCGTTGCGCGCGAGCGCGGGGCGGTCGCTATGGTCGCCGGGCATCTTCACGTCGAGCGTCGCCTCCCCCCGGAGCCGGCACCACGGCGCGGGGAGCGCCTCCAGCCCCGGCGCGCTCACCACGCGCACCACGCCGTCCGCCGTCAGCGCGCCCACCGAGACCTCCGCGGGCACTTCGAACGCGACGTGGCGCTGCGTCGCCGCCGGCGTCTCCTCGCGCAGGATGCGCTTCGCGAGCTGGTCGGGCTGCTTCATGAGGGCGCGGAGTCTCCCCGCTCGCGCCCGCCGCTGTCGAGCGCCGCCGCCGGACGCGCGGACATTGCGTGACCCTTCAGCGCCCCGCCGCGACCCACAGCGCCGCGAGCGCCGCCGCGAGCAGCAGCGCGACCGCCACCGCCGCCGGCGCGCGCGACGGGGCCGGCGCGGCGGGCGGCGGGTCGAGCACGAAGGGCCTCGGCGGGGGAGGCGGCGACGACGGCGGCGTGGGGGCGTGGCTCGCGCGCGGCGGGGCGGGCGACGGCCGCGGCGCCGCGGGCGGCGGCATCGTCGGCGGCCGCGAGGGCGCGCGCATCGTCGCGTGGGCGTCGTCCGAACCGCGCAGCGTGGCCCGCCCGTCGCCGCCCGCCGGTTCGTCCGCCGGCAGCGTGTCGATCGCGCGCGTGGCGTCGTCGCGCGAGGGCACGTCGATCGCGCGCGTCGCCTCGTCGTCGGGCCGCACCGGCACCACGCCCGTCGCCTCCTCCACCTCCGGCGCCAGCGAGCGCCGCGGCACGAGCGTCCCCGTGTCCGCGGGCGCGGCGTCCCCGGCCTGGGGCAACGTGAGCACGAGCGACGTCGCCTCGTCGCGCTCGCCGTGAACGAGCCGCCGCGGCGCGCGCACCGTATCGCTCGGCTGCACCTCGGGCGCGGGCGGCGGCGCGGGCTCCGGCGGGGCGGGCGTGACGCGCGGCGCAGGCGTCGGCGTCGCGCGCTCGGCGACGTGCACAGCCACCACCCGGGCCCGCGCGGGCTCCGCCGCTGGCGGGGGCGAAGGTGGCGGAGGGGGCGGCGGAGGCGGTGGAGGCGGTGGCGCCTCGCGCGGCGTCCAGATGGCCTGGCGCAGGAGGTCGCGCACGCGGGCCGCCGTTGGCCGCGCGTCGGGCGAAGAGTCGGCGCAGGCGCGGGCTACGGCCCAGAGCGAGGGGTCGACCTCGGGCCGCGCGGCTTCGAAGCGGGCGAGGGCCGCGGGGAGCTCGTGCGCCGACGCGACCGCGCTGCCCCCGAGGAGTTCCGCGAGCAGGAGCCCGAAGGCGCCGACGTCGTCCGCGGCGGCGGGCGCGGGGCCCGCGAGGGCGGCGAGGCCGAGGCCGTCGAGCGCCGCCACGAGCTGCGCGCCGCGGCGCTCGATCGAGACGTGCGGCGCGAGCGGCGACCCGTGGGTGAGGGGCGCGCCCCCGACGCCGCGGTGGGCCGCCGCGAGGCACTGCGCGAGCTGGTCGGCGACGACGCGCGCGTCCCGCAGCCCCGCGCCGCCCGCGGGGAGCCACGCGCGGAGGCGCTGGCCCTCGCGCGGGCCGGTGAGCACCCAGGCGAGGTCGCCGTCGGCGCCCGCGTCGCGCACCGGCGTCGCGTGCGGGTGCTTGAAGGCGCGCAGCGCGCCGAGCGCCGCGGCGTCGCGCGCGGGGTGCACGAGGGTGACGAGGGCCTCGCCGCCGCTGTCGGCGCGCCACCGCTCGCCGGCCACCGGCGCGTCGGCCGGCTCGACGAGCCGGTGGCGGGCGGCGATGACCTGGCCGGCGGCGAAGGGCGTTCCCATGCGTGGGGCGATGAAGCACGAGCCGGACGCGGGGGGTCAAGTGCGATGCGCCCGGGAGCGCCGCCCGGTCGCCCCGTGGCCTGCGGGGAGCGCCCTACGCTCTCCAGCGCGCTGCGATGGTAACCCGCCGTGAGGCTCGGCGAACGGCGGGGCCTCCGCCCGCCGCGCGTCGTCACGCCGCCACGCGGAACATGGCGCGCTGGGCGCACCCGGCGGGCGGCGTTCAGGCGGGCGGCGGCGCGCTCGGGCGGGCGGGCGCCAGCTTCGACGGGCGCGCCACCACGGGCTGCGCGGGCTGCGCGGGCTGCGCGGGCTGCGCGTCGGGCGGCGCGGCCGCCTTGCGCGCGGCGAGGGCGGCGTCGCGCGCGGCGGCCAGCGGGCGCAGCGCCTCGCGCGCGGCCTGCGCCGTCGCCGGGTCGTCCGGGTCGACGCTCGCGAACACCTGGATCACGTACTCGGTCACCCGCTGCTGCGCCGCGCGGAGCAACTCGGCCTGGTTCACCGCGCCGTCGGCCGCGCGCGCCTGCGTCAGCCCGAGCACGCGGCCGTAGTCCTCGAAGCGCAGCCGCACGTCGTCGACGAACACCCGCCCCGCGAGCTCGACGAGGTCGTGGTCGAGCCCCTGCGCGCGCACCTCGTCGAGCCGCGCCTTGATCGACGCCCACTGCGCCCGGTACGGCAGCTTCAGCACCGACAGCCCGTCGGCCGCCAGGATCGCCAGCAGCCGCTCGGCCCGCGCCTGCTCGGGGTACCCGCCCGCCGGCAGCTCCGACCACGCCCGCAGCCGCTGGATCATCCCCGCCCACGAGTGGTCGAGCGCGTTGTCGTAGGGCCGCGGGTCGGTCGGCGCCTCCGCGAACTGCCGCGCCCGGAAGGCATCCTCCAGCGCCCCGCCCGACGCCTTCAGCGCCCCGAGCGCCCGCAGCAGCGCCCCGGCGGCCCTCGCCGGCGCCGCCGTGACCAGCGCCGCGACCAGCGCGATCATCGTGGCGACGTTCACCTGCACCGCGCGCAGGTACTGGATCAGTTCGAACTCGTCTCCCATCGTCGTCTCCTCCTCCGAGGCGCCGCGCGGTCCCTCCGCGCGCCGTCTCCCATGCGCCTGTTGTATCCCCGCGCGGCCAGGCGTGACCGACGCGGGACGCCTGAAACGGAGGGGTGTTTGAGTTCCATACAACGGGGAGGTGCGCGGGCGGGTCGGCGACCCGACGCCGGAGGTGACGCGACCTCCCGAGGCCGGCCCGCGGCCCGGCGCGGGAGGTGGCGGGGAGGTCCGTGATCGGGCCGGCCGCCCGACGCGCGACGCGGCGGAGAGCCAGGCCGACGAGCGCGCGACCCGGCGCGGCGGGTGGCGGAGCGCCCCGTCCACGGGGGAGCGACCGGGCGCGCGGGATGGGCGGGAGGTGCGAGGGCGAGGGCGCGACCCGACGCGCGAGGTCGGAGGGAGGCGCGACGGCCGGCGCGCGACCCGACGCGCGAGGTGGCGCGGCGCGAACGCGCGGGCGGAGACCGGCGTGCGCGCTTCAAGCGCCCATTGGGCCCGTGCGACACTCGCGCGCATGGAAGCCCCCGCCGACGTCCTGCGCGCCCGCCCCGCCGCCGCCGCGGACGTCCCCGCGCTCCTCGACCGCATGGCGGCCTTCAACGCGCTGGAGGGCATCGCGTGGAGCCCCGCGTCGGGCGAGCCCGCGCTCCGGGCCCTGCTCGCCGACGCCTCGCTCGGCCACGTCGGGCTCTTCGAAGCGGGCGGTGATGTGGCGGGCTACTTCGTCCTCACCTGGGGCTACGACCTCGAGTGGGCCGGCCGCGACGCCTGGCTCACTGAGCTCTTCCTCGACGAGCGGGCGCGCGGGCGCGGTCTCGGCGCGCATTGCCTCGCCGCGGTCGAAGCGGCCGCGCGGGACGCGGGCGCGCGCGCCCTCCACCTGATGGTTCGCCCCGAGAACGAGCCCGCCCTCCGGCTCTACCGCCGCGCGGGCTTCGAGCCCCCGCCGCGCGTGTGCCTCTCGAAGCCGCTGCCGTAGCGGCGACGCGCAGCGGGGCTTCAGCGCGCCGCGGGGTCGGCGAGCCAGGCGGCGAGGGCGTCGGGGTCGAGGTCGAGCACGACGTCGCCGAGGCGGTCGGGCCCGAGCGTGGGGAATCGCGCGAACAGCGCGTCGTGCTCGGCCGCGGAGAGCGCCCGGCCGAGGCGCCGCTCGAACAGGTGGATGAGCGGTCGGAGCCCCTGTGAACGGCCCTGGGAGAGGCCCTGGGAGAGGCCCTGGGAGAGGCCCTGGAGGCGCCCTTCGTCGCGGAGCTTCTGCTTGAACTCTTCGTAGAGGTCGTGGGTGGCGGTCATGAAGTCCTCGTCGTCGGGGGTGAGTGTAGCCTGGACGGCGACCTCGATGCGCCATCGGAGCAGGATCTCGATGAGGCACCGCTCCCAGGCGTCGGCGGGGAGGGCCAGGAGTTCGCGGATCGCCCGCCGCTGCACGCGGCCCTTCGCCAACACCCGCAGGCACAGCGTGTCGGGCGTCTCGGGGAGCTCGGCGAGGACGACGACCCAGAGCCCCACCTCGGGCGCCGTCGCGTAGACGCCCGCGGGCATCCCCGCCGCGGGCGTCGCGTGGAAGGCCTCCAGCGCCTGCCGCGGCTTGCCCGGCGAGAGCACCAGCGCCTGCCACATGGGCAGCTCGGCGTCGGGGTGCGCCTGCCGGAGTTCGAGTTCGCGGACGTGGTGGAGCGACCACAGCCGCCGCAGCGCCTCGCGCACCACGCGGACGCGCGGGGTGTTGCGGTAGGGCTCCAGGTCGCAGGGGGCGCGGCTCACGAGCGTGCCGAGGAGGCCGCGCGCGCGGCGGGCCTTGCGGTGCGCCGCGTCGGGGCGGAAGAGAACGTCCACCCGCTGCGACGTGGCCCCCGCCTCGACGCCGCGCTCCACCGTCCCCACGTCCTTCAGCGCGGCCACCAGGGCGTCCTTGCTCATCGCGTCGTAGCGCTCACGGATCACCGCCGCGGGTTCGCACGGCGCGAGCGCGCGGGGCAACATTTCCGTCGGCGCGCCGCCGCAGGCCCATCCGAACGCGCGGCGCCGGCGTAGGAGCGGGCACAACAAGGGGCGCCGCCGGCGCGCTGCGGGGGACGCAGCCGCCGACGCGCCGTCACGCCAGGAGACCCGCCATGCCGCACGCCTCCCTCCGCACCCCGTCGCTCCTCGCCGCCCTCTGCGCCGCCGCCGGCTGCGCGGGGGAGCCCGCCGCGCCCGCGCCCGCGCCCGCCGCGGCGGACGTCGAGGCCGTGCGCCTCTGCACGTACCGCGACTTCTCCGTCGACATCACCGCCGGCCCGCACCGCGGCCTCCGCCTCGCCGGCGAGCTCACGCTCACCCGCCGCGTCGGCGACGCGCTGCTCCAGGGGACGCTGCGCACCGCCGACCGCCAGCGCGTGTTCGTGACCGGCGCGTACTACCCCTCGGGCGACGTCTCGCTCACCTTCCACACCGCGCTCGGCTACGTGATGGGCCTCGGGCGCGTGCCCACGGGGCTCTGCCGCGCGGGCGCCACCGTGGAGGGGATCGCCTTCGGCCCGAGCGAGCCCTCGAACCACGACCCCGCCGGCGCCGACACGGGCCACTGGGTGCTGAACGCCCCGACCGCCGGCCAGCAGATCGGCGAGGCGACGCTCACCCTCGCGGACTTCGACGACGACCTCCACAACGTCGGCACCGCGGCCGACGGCTTCACCGCCAACGCCGTCGCCTGCGTCAGCGGGGCCACCCAGGTGAGCCAGAGCTGCTGCTCCAACGGGGGCTCGCGCGTCACCTGCTCGGCCGGCGGCGCGACCTGCACGCGCGTCGAGCCCGGCGGGGGCCAGCCCGCGTTCACCTGCTGCTCGGGGCGCCACCAGGCCCCGCGCAGCCCCAACAACTCCCTCTGCGACGGCGCCGTCTCGCAGATCCAGGAGTGACCGCGCGGCGCGCGGGGCGTGGGCCGCGCGGCTCGTCGCGCTCGCGGGGTGGGCGTCGCGTTCCCCTGAACGACGGATGCGGACGATACGCGAAAACTTCCTAGATTTCAAGTGTTTTCGAGGAGGCGTAGGGCTCTCGGGGCGCGGCGCCAGGGTGGCGGCCGCGCGAGGAGAGGAGCGGCCACGCCATGGGAGCGATCGAACGGACGGTCACGGTCAACGGCATCGAGGTGCACTGCGAGGAGCGCGGCGACCCCGCCGGGGAGCCGCTGCTGCTGCTCCACGGGTTCTTCGGCACGGGCGCGGACTGGCGCCTCGTCTTCGACCTCGACGCGCTCGCGCGGGGCCGCCGGGTCATCGTGCCCGACGCGCGCGGGCACGGCCGCACGGACAACCCGTCGGGGGAGTTCACCATCCGGCGGTGCGCGCTCGACGCGCTGGCGCTGCTCGACGCGCTCGGCGTCGGGCGCTTCCAGGCCGTGGGGGTGAGCCTCGGCGCCAAGACGCTCCTGCACGTCGCGACGCAGGCGCCGGGGCGCGTCGGCGCGATGGTGCTCGCCTCGGCCGCGCCCTACTTCCCGGCCGGGGCGCGGCCCCTGATGCGCGCCGCCGCCGAGGCCGAGCACGGCGAGGCGGAGTGGGCCGCGATGCGGGCCCGCCACGTCCGCGGCGACGCGCAGGTCCGCGCCCTCTGGCGCGTCGCGGGCTCCCTCGCCGAGGGCCACGACGACATGAACTTCACGCCGCCCCTGCTGGCGACCGTCGCCGCCCCGACGCTCCTGGTGAGCGGCGACCGCGACCCCTTCTACCCGGTCGAGCTGGCGGTCGAACTCTACCGGGCGATCCCGCGCGCGAGCCTGTGGGTGGTGCCGGGCGAGGGCCACGCGCCCGTCTTCGGCGCCGCCCGCGAGGCCTTCGCGGCGACGGCGGAGGCCTTCCTGCGCGGGCACGCCGCCGCCGCGTGAGGCGGGCCCTCACTCCGCGCGGCCGTACACCCGAAGGCGGTTGGCGCCGCCGTCGGGGTACGTCTCCAGCCGCACGTGCGTGAAGGGCCCGCGCGCCGCGAGCGACCCCGCGTCAAGCGCGAGCGTGGCGCCCGCGAGGTGCTTCACCGGCGTTCGCCCGACCAGATCGACCCAGTCGCCCTCGCCCGGGACGTCGCCCTCCACGCGCGCGCCGAGGAGCCGAAGCGCCGCCGGGTTGTTGAGCACGAAGCAGGTGAAGTCGACCTCGACGCGCTCGACGACTCCCGCGCGGCCGAGCGCGACGACGACGTGGTCGGCGTGGCCCTCGCCGCGGCTCCGGCTCGTCTCCCAGCCGTCGCCCATGCTCACCGGCGCGGCGTCGGCGAGGAGCTGCTGGCTGTGCCCGTAGCGGTTGTTGCTCGTCGCCACCACGCGCGCGCCGAGCCCCTCGCCCGCGAGGTTGACGAGCGCGCCCGGCGCGACCGCGGCCCAGCGCGCGGCGACTTCTTCGGCCGTGGGACCGTGGTGCGCCGTGTCTCCGCCGCGGGGGATCGAGGCGGCGTGGCGGACGCGGCGGACGTCGCCCGCGCCGGGGTCGACGTCGGCCGGCGCGCGCCCGGCGTAGCAGCGGAGGCGCGCGATGCCGCCGTCGGGGTGGCTCTCCAGGAGGACGTGCGTCCACGCCTCGGCTTCGCCGCGCGGCGTTCGGAAGACGTTGTGCGCGTGGCCGTCGAGCGGAGACGGCGGGAGGATCTCGACCCAGCGCGGGTCCTCGCGCGTCGGAGACTCGCCGGGCGCCGCGCGGAGGGCGCGGACGGCGCCACGCTCGGCGTGGTTGCCGTCGTGCCAGTGGGTGTCGACGTCGACCGTCGCGATGGGCCCCGGCGCGCCGAGCGCGAGCACCACCCAGTCGGGCGGCGCGGGGTTGTGCCGCCGCGTCTCCCACGAGTCGAACTCCTGCCCCTTCCCCGGAATGAAGACCCCGAAGCGGAACTCGGGCGCGCGGGTGGCGAGGAGGTTCTCCGCCGGCGCGAAGCCCTCGTCGGAGCAGGCGAGCACGCGCCCGCCGGGGAGTCGGTCGTGGAGGTCGTCGGTCATGCGTGGGCTTCCGTGTGGGGAGCGAAAGGGGGCGCAACCGTTACCACAGCTCCAGCCCGTCGTTGACAGCGCGTGACGGGAGGCGCTACCCGATCTCGCCCCATGACGGCCCCCGCGCGCAACCCCCACTTCGACGACGGCCTCGTGGCCTGGAGCGACGCCTACAGCGGCCGCTACGCCCCGCCGCCGTCGACCTACGGCGAGCAGTTCGACCTCCAGTGGAAGCTCGCGCTGACCAAGGGGACCGACTGGCTCGACCACCCCGGCGCCAGCGTCGACGACGCCTACATCGACGACCGCGTCTACGAGTGGACCGGGCGCCACCCGGCGGGCGGCTCCTTCCGCGACGGGTCGGGCGGGGTGCGCGTGCTCGACCGCACGATCGACCCCGCCCTCATCGAGGGGAAGCGCTGCATCGACGTCGGCTGCGGCATGGGCCGCTGGACGCGCACGATGCAGCGCCTCGGGGCCCGCGAGGTGGTGTCGGTCGACATCTCCGCGAGCGCGGTGGAGAGCACCGGGCGCCACAACCCCAACACCTTCCGCGCCGACCTGATGGACCTCGCCGCCTCCCACCCCGAGTGGGCCGGCGCCTTCGACTTCGCGTGCTTCTGGGGCGTGGCGATGCACACCCACGACCCGCGCCGCGCCTTCGCCAGCGCCGCGTCGATGGTGTCCCCCACCGGCGCGATCTACCTCATGGTGTACGCGCCCGAGGGGCTCCACGGCGACCCGCTCACCGTGCAGCAGCGCAAGGCCTTCCACGCGCTCGACACGGTGGAGGCGCGGCTCGCCTACGTCGAGCACGTCTACCACCGCCGCCTCGACCCGGCGTACCGCCTGCGCGACAACTGGCGCAACCTCCTCCGCACGGTGCGGGGCACGCCGAAGGGCGGCCGCGTCGGCGTCCTCGACATGCTGGAGCCCTACTACAACTGGGTGATCCCGTGGGACGTGGTGGCGGGCTGGATGCGCGCCGAGGGCTTCACGAAGGTGACGCTGCTCAACGAGCGCGAGTCGCCCAAGTGCGCGTGGCACGTCCTCGGCCAGCGCGGCTGACGGACGTCACCCGACCGGCGCCCAGCGGGTGAGCGCGCGGGCGAGCACCCGGCCGTCGCCCGCGTGGGTCATCGCGCACGCCACGGCGCCGTCGTCGCCGACGTTGGCGAGGAGCTTCACCCTGTCGCCCGCGAGCGCCTCGGCGGCGTACTCCACGGCGACCTCCGCGGGGCTCGACGTCGCCCAGAGGCCGTCGGGCGCCGCTTCGAGGGCCCACGCGACGTAGTGGACGTGGTTGACGTGGCCGTTGACGTCGATCTCGCCGCGGCGGACGTCGAACTCCCTCGCGGGCGCGGCCGCGTCGACGATCGGGAGGCGGCCGCGGAAGGCGTCGGGCCACGCGCGGGGGCGGTCGGCGCGGCGGTCGAGGGGCGTGCGGGGCTCGCGGGCGAGACGTCGCGTGGCGAGGTCGAGCGCGAGCCACGCGGAGGCGCCCTCGGCGAGGAGCTCGCCGTCGTCGGAGAGGGCGCGGTACTCGCGGACGGCGTAGAGGCGCTCGCGGCCGCAGGGCCACGTCTCCACCTTCACCCGCTCGCGCCACCGCGGCGCCCGGCGGACGCGCACGGCGAGGCGGTAGAGAACCCACGTCTCGCCGTACGACGCGCTGATCTGGTCGACCGCGGCGCCGTAGCTCGACGCGTGGCGGTCGGCGGTCTCTTGAAAGAGGTCGCAGAGCGAGGGGAGCGAGAGCCGTCCCCGCGCGTCGACCTCGTACGAGCGCACCTGGAACGACCACGAGCCTACCGTCACCGCTTCCGTCATCGCGCGGTGCCATCGCACGAAACCCCGCGCCGCGGGAAGCGCCACCCGTTGCGCCGCCGCGGGATCGTTGCTAGCCGTCGCCCCCACCGGGAGCGACTCATGACCATGGAGGTGCTCGTGCACGACGGGGTGGCGTCGGTCGCGGCCGGCGACGCGCTCCTCACGCTGTGGCAGAAGCCCGCGCGGGCCGCGCGCATCGAGCACGTCACGGCCGTCGCCGCAGCGCTGATCGCGCGCTCGCCGGGCGGGATCGTGGCGGGGCAGTTCCTCCTGCCGAGCGCGGGGCCGCCGGGGCTGGCGGAGCGAGCGGCGATTCAAGCGGGCATCGACGCGGTGTTCCCGCGCGCGCGGCGGCTCGTGACGACGCCGCTCGGCGACGCGGCGTGGCACGGGGTCGTCCGCGGGGTGATGCGCGTCGGGGTCACCCTGCTCGGCCAGGCGCGCGTGGTGAAGGTGGCCGCCACGCCCGCAGAGGCCTTCGAACTCCTCGCCGGCGCAGCCTCGCCCGCGACGCCCGACGCCGCAGCCCTCGCAGACGCGTACGAGTCGCTCCGGCGGGCCCTCGGCGCGGCGTAGCGACGTGCCCCTTGCCAGCGGGCGTTCGTTCCGTCATCGATCGGGGATGCCGTCGACGCGAACCGCCGCCCGCCTCGCCCTCGCCGCCGCGCTCGCGCTCGGGTGCAACCGCGCGCCGTCCATCGAGCGCGTGGGCGACGCCCTCCCGCCGCGCTTCCGCGTGCGGGGCGGCGGCGAGGAGTTCGGCGTGATCTTCAGCACGCCCGGCGCGCCGGTGGACGGCTCCCCCCGCTTCGACGTGCTCTGGCACCTGCGCCCCGCGCGCGGCGGCATGACCCCCTCCGACGCGCCCGAAATCACCTACGGGACCGTCCCCGCGGGCCTCCGGGCGATCCGCTTCGACCCGAGCTCGACGCGCCCCCTCCCGCAGACCGAACCGCCACCCGCGCTCGTGCCGGGGCGCGTGTACATCGCGTCGCTCACCGTCTCCGTGCCCAATTTCGTCTCCACCGGCTACCGCGACGCCCAGGTGTGCTTCGAGGTGTCGGGCGCGTCGGCGCGCGAGGCGCCCTGCCCGCAGCGGCACTGAGCGATCTCGGTGCCGAACAGCCGGTCGAGCCACGGGGTGACGAGCCCGTAGTTGCCTCGGCCCCCCGCGTGGTGGCGCGCGTGGTAGCGGGCGGAGTTGAGCGCGTGGCGCAGCGGGCCGCGGTCGTGGCCCTCACCGAGCAGGTCGCCGTCGAGGTGCTGGAGCGCGTTGAGCGCGTAGGCCCCCGCGAACACGAGCGCGAGCGACGGCGCCGACACCGCGCCGAAGCCGTGCGAGGCGAGCGCGAGCGGGACGTAGAAGCCCGCCGAGAGGAGCGCCGTCTCGCCCGCGCTGAAGCAGAGCGAGGGGTGCACGCCCGCGAGCGCGTGGTGCGGCCGGTGGAGGGGGTAGAGCGCCCGCGTGTGGAGCAGCCGGTGCCCGAGGTAGAACCACGCCTCCCACCACGCGAACGCCGCCGCGAGCAGCGCGAGGGCGCGCGGCGCCGACCAGGGCGCGAGCGCGACCACGCCGAGCCGAAGCGCCGCGGTGAGCATGAGCGCCTCCGTGGCGACGAACTCCAGCGCGTACCGCAGGCCCGCGCGGTCGAGGCGGAGGCGCGGCGTGGGGCGACCCAGCGCGCGCCCCGCGGCCCCCGCGAGCGCGAGGACGAGCGCGTGCGTCCCAGCGAAGCAGGCGAAGGTGAGCGCGAAGAGGTGCAGCGCGGCGGGCATCGGGGGGGCGCCGGGGAGTACGCGCGAGGGGAAGGGCGGGCGTCAAGGCGTTGGGGCGCCGCGTCAAGCCGTGACATCGCGTGCTTCGTGCGCCGGGTGCATCGGAAGGGCGCATCCGTTGCGCCACGTCGACGCGGGATCCTCGGCCGTCCCCGCGCGGCACTGCGCTTGCCGTGGGCCCCGGGGTGAGCACGCTCCCACCGCCCGACGCCCTCTCCCGAAGCTTCGACGTCGACGCGTTGCGCAGCGAGGCTGGCGTGGTGGTCGCGCTCGACGCCGACGGGCGCATCACGTGGGTCAACGACGCCTGGGCGCGCTTCGCCGCGGGCAACGGCGGCGAGGCGGTGCTCGCGCGCCACGGCCTCGGCACCCGCTACGTCGACGGCATCCGCGGCCCGCTGGCGGACTACTTCACCCGAGCCTTCACGGCGGTGCGGGCGAGCGGCGAGCCCTGGGAGCTCGAGTACGAGTGCTCGTCGCCGGAGACCTTCCGGCTCCACCGGATGCGCGTGCTGCCGACGGCGGAGGCGGGGCTGCTGGTCGAGCACGCCACCGTCGAGGAGCGCCCGCACGACCGCGCCCCGGAGCCTCCCCTGGAGGCCCACTACCGCGACGAGGTCGGGCTCCTGGTGCAGTGCAGCAACTGCCGGAAGGTGCGGCGGGTGGGCGACGGGTGGCGGTGGATCCCGGCCTGGGTGGCGGCGCCGCCCGACCCCCCGGTGAGCCACGCCCTCTGCGCGGCCTGCGCGGGGCTCTACATCGAGCGCACGCGGCAGGCGCGGCGCGCGCGGCGAGGAGGTGCGACATGAGCGAGGGAGGGACGGCCGCGCGGCGGCTCGCGCTGGTGGACGACGACGCCGCGACCCGGCGCGTGCTGAAGCTGCTGCTGGAGGAGGAGGGCTGGCGGGTGGACGCGTTCGCGTCGGCCGAGGACGCGCTCGGGCGCCTCGCGGAGGGCGGCTTCGAGGCGCTGGTGACCGACCACGTGCTGCCGGGCATCCGCGGCGCCGAGCTCGCCCGGCGCGCGCGGGCGGCCCACGGCGCGATGCGCTGCGTGGTGATCAGCGGCTACGAGCAGCCGCCGGACGTCGAGCTGCCGTGGATCAAGAAGCCCATCGATTTCGACGCGCTCCTCCAGACGCTCGACGGCGCGGCCTGACGAGCGCCAGGGAGATGGTGCGCAACGCGCTGCGCGGGCGTGAAGCCCCGCGGCGCGCAGCGGGCTGCGCACGAGCGCGTCGTCGCGGGGGTTCTCGCGGGGCACGGGCCGTGCGATGGCGCGAGGCTGCGGTGCAGATGCGCCGCGGAGAGGAGGTCGTCATGAAGGTCCGCAGCTCCGTCCGCGCGGGCGGCATCGCCACGTCGCCGCGCCGCTGAGAGACTCCCCTGGGAACGCGCCGCCGAATCGACGAACATCCGCGCGTGCCCTCCCCCCACCTCGCGCCGCTCGCCGCCGCCGTCGTCGGCGCGGCGTCGGCGATCCTCCGGCGCGACCCGGCCGCCCGCGCGCTCGCCGCGCTCTGCGGGGTGCTGGCGGTCGCACACGGAGCAGCGCTGGCGGGCCATCCCTCGATCGCAGCGATGGCGGCTCCCCTCGCGGCACCGCTCGCCCTCGCGCTCGTCGACGCGATCCGCCCGCTGCCGGCGTGGGCCCGCGGCGCGGTCGTCGCGCTCGCGGTGGCGGCGTCGGCTGCTGCGATGGTCGGCGGGTCGATGGCGGCGCTCATCGCGCGGGCCGTGCTGGTGGTCTCGGCCGTGGCGGCGGCCACGTCGTCGCTCCGCGCGCACGGCGACGACGCCGAGGGGACGGCGCGAGCGAGGCTCCTCCTCGGCGCGGCGTGGGTGTGCGGCGGCCTCTCGCTCGCCGCGACCGACGCGCGCGTCGCCGCGCTGGCCTCGCTCGGCGGCGTCGGCGCGGGCGGGCTCGCGGTGGCGCCCGCGGGTGTCTTCGGGCGCTCGCTGCGGCGCGCGGCGGCGTACGCGGCGGGGCTCGCGGCGCTCGGCGCGGCGGGCGCGGCGGGGGCGTTCCTTGCGGCCGGCGGGGACGCGCGGGCGGGGGCCCTCGGGGTCGCGGGGGCCCTCGGGGTGTGCGCGATGGCAGCGCTCCCGGTGGCGGGCGCGTACGCGTCGGAGCGCGAGCGCGTGCGCAACCTCGCGACGCTCGGCCGCTTCTCCGCGCAGATGGCCCACGACCTCAAGAACCCCCTCGCCGTGGTGACCGGCGCCGCGCAGTTTCTTCAGGAGGAGCACGCGCGCGGGCACTCCCTCGCGGAGTACGGCGACTTCCTCGACCTGATGGTGAAGGAGCTCGACCGGATGCGCCGCCGCATCGACGAGTACCAGCGCCTCGGTCGCGTGGAGGTGCGCCCGGAGCCCGTCGACCTCGACGCCTTCGCCGCCGAGGTGGTCGCGCTCCAGCCCTTCGCCGCGGGTGCGGTTCGGGTGACGACGGAGGCGGGCGGCGTTGGGTCGGTTCGGCTCGACCGCGACCTCGTGGCGGGGGCGCTGGCCAACCTCCTCGCCAACGCGGCGGAGGCGATGCCCGGCGGCGGCGAGGTGCGGGTGGCGACTTCGCTCGCGGCCCCGCACGAGGGCGCGTGGGCGCAGGTGTCGGTGAGCGACACGGGCGCGGGGATGGACGAGGCCACGCGCGAGCGGGCCTTCGAGAGCTTCTACACCACGAAGGCCGCGGGGTCGGGGATGGGCCTCGCCTTCGTGCGGCGCGTGGCGGAGGCGCACGGCGGCTCGCTCCGACTGACGAGCGCGGTGGGCTGCGGGACGGTGGTGACGATGCGGTTTCCGAAGGAGGCGACATGAGCGCGGCGGGGCTCGCGGAGAAGGTTCTCGTCGTCGATGATGAGCCGGGCGTGGGCGTCGTGCTCGGCGCGATTCTGCGGCAGGACGGGATCGCCTCGGCCTACGCGCCCGACGGCCCCTCGGCCCTCGCCGCCCTCGCGGCGGGCGACGTCGACGTCGTCGTCTCCGACCTGCGGATGCCGGGGATGGACGGGATGGCGCTGCTCGCGGAGATCCAGCGGGCCGACCCCGGGGTGCCGGTGATCCTGCTCACGGCCCACGGGTCGGTGTCGCTCGCGGTGGAGGCGATGCGCGCGGGCGCGGCGGACTTCGTGCTCAAGCCCTTCGACCGCACGGAGATCCTCTTCGCGGTGCGCAAGGCCCTCGCGCTCGCGAAGGCCGCGCGCGCGACGCCCCCCGCGGCGCCTCCCCCGCCGAGCGCGCCGGAGGGCTTCGTGGGGCGCTCCGCTGCGATGCGCGCGGTGTACGACCTCCTGCGGCGCGCGGCGGCGAGCCAGGCGACGGTTCTCCTGCGGGGCGAGTCGGGGACGGGCAAGGAGGTGGCGGCGCGGGCCCTCCACGCGGCCTCGCCGCGGCGCGACGGCCCCTTCGTGAAGGTGCAGTGCGCGGCGCTGCCCGAGACGCTGCTCGAGGCCGAGCTCTTCGGGCACGAGAAGGGGGCCTTCACCGGCGCCGTCCAGCGCAAGCCGGGGCGCTTCGAACTCGCCCAGGGCGGCACGCTCTTCCTCGACGAGGTCGGCGACATCTCGCCCGCCGTCCAGGTGAAGCTCCTCTCCGTGCTGCAAGACCGCCGCTTCGAACGGGTCGGCGGCACCCAGTCGCTCGAGGCCGACGTCCGCCTCGTCGCCGCCACCCACCGCGACCTCGACGCGATGGCGCGCGCCGGCACCTTCCGCGAAGACCTCTTCTACCGCCTCAACGTGGTCCCCGTCCGCCTGCCGCCGCTGCGCGACCGGGGCGACGACGTCCGCGACCTCGCGGTTCACTTCTGCGGCGTCGCGGGCCGCGTCAACGGGCGCCCCGACGCGCGCCTCGACCCCGGCGCGGTCGACGTCCTCGCCGCCCGCCCGTGGCCCGGCAACGTCCGCCAGCTGCAGAACTTCGTCGAGCGCCTCGTCGTCCTTGCCCCCGACGCGCGCATCACCGCCGACCACGCCCGCGACGAGCTCGCCCGCGAGGACGGACCCGCCACCTCGCCGCCCCCCGCGTCCATCACGGCCGGCGGGGCGATCGCGGGCCACGACGGCGCGCTCCTCGACGCCTACCGCCGCGACTCCGAGCGGCGCGCCATCCGCGACGCGCTCGACCGCGCGGACGGCAACCGCACGCTGGCGGCGAAGATCCTCGGCATCAGCCGGCGGATGCTCCAGTACAAGCTCGCCGAGCTCGACATCGCGTAGCCCTACGCGAGGTAGCGCGCGCGAAACGCCGCCGCGCACGCCGCGGGGTCGTCGACCGCGCCCGCCGCCGCGACGAGCCTCGCCACCGCCGCGTCGACATCCGCGCCGGTGACGCCCGCCGCGCGGAGCGCCACGCAGAGCTCGGCGTCGGCCTCCGGGTGGCCCGCGAGCCCGTCGCGCAGGGCGAGGGCTTCCGCAACGAGGGCAGGGTCGACGGCGCCGCGGGCCTGCGCGCGCAGCGTGACGGCGAGCGCGGAGGCGACGAGGGGCGGCGAGCGGGAGGCGCGGGCCGCGGCGAGCGAGCGGGCGGCGGCGTCGCGGAGGGCGCCGTCGTCGCCGCGGGCGAGCGCGAGGTAGGCGCGCTCCGCGGCGAGGGCCGCGTCGAGGCGGGGGCGGGCGAGACGTCGGGCGACGCGCTCGGCCTCGTCGAGGTCGGCGGCGCAGCGGTCGAGCTGGCCGAGGGAGCGGCGGAGGGCGGCGCGGTTCTGCGCGGCGACGGCGACGGTGCTGTCGTTGCCGACGCGGCGCGAGAGGTCGATGGCGCGTTCGAAGCGGTCGAGGGCCTCCGCGGCGCGGCCGAGGCGCAGGAGGACGGCGCCCCCGTTGGCGAGGGCGATGGCCTCGCGGCGGCGGTCGTCGGCGCGCGCGTAGCCCTCCACCGCAGCGTCGAAGTGGGCGAGCGCGTCGGCCGCGCGCCCCTCCTCGTTGCGCACGTAGCCGAGCGTGGTGCGGGCGCGCGCGACGAGCCACGGGTCGCCGTCGCGCAGGGCGTCGCGCTCGGCGAGGGCGGCGTGCTCGGCGGACGACGTCCAGCAGCCCTCGTTGGCGTCCATCAGGGCGAGCTCGACGCGGGCCTGCGCGGCGACGCGGGGGGCGCGGGCGCCGTCGGCGAGGTCGATCGCGAGGGCCGCAGCGGCGCGGGCGTCGACGTCGCGTCCGGTGACCCGCGCGAGGTAGCACCGCCGCCACGCGGCCTCGGCCATCTCTGCGACGCCGAGCGACGGGGCGAGCGCTTCGAGCGCGGCGACGCCCGCGGCGTGGCGGGCGCGGTCGCCGTCGATCTGCGTGGCGGTGTCGCGCGCGAGGAGGGCCCGCCAGCGCACGCGCGGATCACTCGAACGCGCGAGGGCCCGCTCGGCGTGCTCGGCCGCGGCGCCGCCCGCCACCCGCGCCGCCCGCTCGGCCGCAGCGGCGTAGTGAGCGCCCGCGCGCGGGGCGTCGCCCGCGAGGTCCCAGTGGCGGGCGATCTCCTCGTCGCGCTCGCCCGGGTGGGCGGCGAGCCACGCGGCGGCGAGGCGGTGGTGCTCGGCGAGGCGCTCGTCGGGCCAGAGGGCGTAGGCCGCGTCGCGCAGGAGCCCGCTGCGGAAGGCCACCTCCGTCGCCCCCGCCACGCGCGAGGGACGTCCCCCGAGGTGACCTGCGCGGCGGAGCGTCGGGAGCACGGCGACGTCGGCCCCGAGCGCCGCGGCCCCCTCAGCCCACGCCGTCCGTCCGAACACCGCCGCGCACCGGAGGAACTCCCGCTCCGCCGCGCCGAGCCGGTGGAGCGTGGCCTGCAACGCGGCCTGCACCGTGGCGGGGAGCTCGCGCGTGGCCCCTTCCTGCGCGAGCGCTTCGAGGAAGAGCGGGTGCCCCTCGGCCCGCGCGACGAGGGCCTCCACGGCATCTCCATCGAGCGACGGCGCGACCCGCGCGAGGAGAGCGCGCGCGTCGTCGGCGTTCAGCGCGGAGAGCTCGCACACGGCCGCGTCGGGGCACAGCGCGAGGAGCCCGGCCCGCGCGTCGGGCGTGGCGGCGAGCCAGAGCGCGAAGGCCGCGGCGCCCTCGTCGTACACGCGGCGGATCACCCCGCGCGACGCCGCGTCGAGCCACTGGGCGTCGTCGACCGCGAGCGCCGTCACGCCCGCATCCAACGCCGCGGTGAGGGCCGCCCGCGCGCGGTCGACCGGCACCTGCGGGTCGCTCGCCCCCACGTCGTCGGCCGCGCCAGGCAGCGCTTCGAGCGCGGCGAGGGGCGCATCGCGGTGGGCCGCCTCGCACGCGACGACGACGGGAGGCGCGTCGAGCGCGGCGCGCGCGAGGGCCTCGCGGAGGAGGCGGCTCTTGCCGAGGCCCGGCTCGGCCAGGACGATCACGGCCCGCGGCACCGCCCGCTCGCGCGCGACGGCGAGCGCGTCGAGCAGGAGGCCGAGCTCGGTGGCGCGGCCCACGTGCGGCGCGGCGGGGGTCGCGTGGGAGGCGGGCTCGCCCGCGAGGCGCGCGGTGTCGTCGTCGAGGGCGGGCGTGGCGCGCGCGGAGAGGGCGAGCGCGGCGGCGCGGGAGGCCACGTCGTCTTCGATGCCGGGACGCCCGGTGGCGACCGCCGACGATCCCCCGAGGCGGAGCGCGTCGGTTGCGAACTGAGCCGCGCGCCGGGGCTCGTCGCCCTGCCAGCGCGAGCGGCCGAAGGTGGCGAAGAGCACGTCGTCGCCCGCGAGGTGGAGGGCCTCGCCGCCGAGCGACTCCGCGGCCCGAACGAGCGTGGGGACGTCACGCGGCGCACGGACGCAGGCCACCGACGCGAGCCACACCTCGGGGGGCCGCTCGGTGGCGGAGCTCGGCGCGTGGAGCGACGCGAGGAGCGCCTCGCGGAACGCGTCGGCGGTGGCGAAGCGCTCACCCCGATCACGGCGGAGCGCGCGGTGGACGACGTCGGCGAGCGCTGGCGGTACGTCGGGGCGGCGCGCGGCGAGGGGCGAGGGCGCGGCGTGGACGATCTGCCAGAGCACGCCGTAGGGGCTCTCCGACTCGAAGGGCGGGGCGCCCGCGAGGCACTGGTAGAGGACCGCGCCGAGCGACCGGAGGTCGCTGCGGCCGTCGAGGTCGCGCGCGCCGGCCACCTGCTCGGGTGAGAGGTAGGGGAGCGTCCCCACGAGGTCGCCGCTGGCGCTGAGCGGTCGCCCCGCGGCGTCGCGGGCGAGGCCGAAATCGAGCACCCGCGCGTCGACGGCGGGGCCCTCGCAGAGGAAGAGGTTGCCCGGGGAGATGTCGCGGTGGACGACGCCGCGTGCGTGGGCGAACGCGAGGGCCTCGCACGCCTGGGCACCGAGCGCGACGACGTCCGCGGGGTCGAACGGGCCGCGGCGGAGTCGGCGGTGGAGGTCCTCGCCGCGGAGGCGTTCGAGCGCGAGGAAGGGTGCGCCGACGTGGACGCCCGCGCCGCGGACGGCGGCGATGCGCGGGTGCGCGAGGCCCGCTGCGAGCCGGGCGCCGCGTTCGAAGCGGGCGCGGGCGACGGGGTCGTCGTCGCGCGGCGTCTTGAGCACCACGGCCTCGCCGGTGAGCGCGTCAGCGGCCTCGTAGACGTCGTCCATCCCGCCGCCCGCGAGGCGCCCGCCCACGACCCAGCGCCCGACCCGATCACCCGCGCGCCACGCCTCGCCTGCCATCGCCGGCGATCGTACCGCAGCGCCGACGTCGCGCGCACTTCGCGGTAGAGTCCGCGCCCGTGACGAACGAGGTGCTCCGGCCCGGCGACGTGGTGCTCCGGCGCTTCCGCGTCGAGGGCCTCGCGGGGCGCGGGGGGCTCGCGGAGGTGTTCCGCGCGCTTGATGTCGGGACGGGGGAGGCGGTGGCGGTGAAGGTGCCGCGGCGAGCGCTGGCCGGCGAAGGGTCCGCGGCCGCCCGCTTCCTGCGCGAGGCGCGGGTGGCGCGGCGCGTGGTGCACCCCGCGGTTCCTGCGTGCGTGGCGGTGGGCGTGCTGCCGACCGGGTCGCCGGCGCTCGTCACGCGCTTCGTCGAGGGCGAGACGCTCCACGCGCGCATCGCCCGCGGGCCCCTCGACGTGCCCGACGCGCTGCGCATCGCGGCCCGCGTGGCCGAAGCGCTCGACGCGGCCCACGCGCTGGGGGTCGTCCACCGCGACGTGACGCCGGGCAACGTGCTCCTCGCGGCGGGTGAAGCACTTCCTGACGCCGTGCGCGTGGTGGACTTCGGCCTCGCCTTCGTCCTCGACGAGCCGCGGCTGTCGGCCACCCACGCGGCGCTCGGCACCTCGGAGTACCTCCCGCCCGAGCAGTGCCGCGGCGAGCGGGTGACGCCCGCGGCCGACCTCTACGCCCTCGGCGCCACGCTGGCCCACGCGCTCACGGGACACACGCTCTTCTCCGGCGACCCCGCCCGGCAGCGCGCGGCCCACGTCGCGGAGGCCCCGCCCGACCTCGCCGCGCGACGTCCCGACCTGCCGCGCGCGGTGGCCGACTACGTCGCCTCGCTCGTTCGCAAGAGGCCCGCGGAGCGCCCGCCGTCCGCTGCTGCAGTTGCGCGCGACCTGCGCCGACTCGCCGACGGGCTCGTCCCCTCGCCCGAGGCGCTCTCGTCCGAGGTGCGCGAGGCGCTTCAGTCGGCGAGCGAGCGGGCGGCGGCGGCGCGGGCGCGCGTGGCGACGGAGCTCGCGGCGCTCGGCGCGGCGCGCGGCGACGCGGCGGTGTCCCCGGCGGAGGCGGCGCTGGAGCGGGCGATCGAGCGCATCGAGGCGGCGTGCGCGGAGGAGCGGCGCGCGATCGCGGCGGGCGGGGTCACATCGCGCTGACGACGACGGGCGGGCGCGTCGTCGGAGGCGTGGCGCGGCCGGCGATGGCGGAGGCGTCGTCGATGCGGACGCGTCCGCGCGCGTAGTCGCCGACGCCGTAGAGGTTGTCGCGCCCGCGGTTGCGCGTGAGCAGCGCGTCCGCGTCGTCGAACACCACGCCGAAGCGCCCGTTGCCGCTGAAGTCGTTGTCGTCGACGCGCGCCGCGCTCGCCCCCCGCATCGAGAGCCCGTCGGCCACGCCGTAGGGCCCCTCGGTGGTCGGAAGCACCGCGGGGCGCGTCCCGGTGAACTGGTCGCACAGGATCGCGTCGACCCGCGTCCCCGGCGTCAGCCCGAGCGCGAGCCCGGCGTTGTCGGCGAGGCGCGCGTGGTCGATGCTCCGCGCCGCCGCGCCGCGCTGGAGCACCACGCCGGGCCCCTCGTTGGATGACACCACCGTGCCGCGGAGGGTGACCGTGGTCTCGGGCGCGTCGAGGGCGTCGGGGCGCGTTCGCTCGACGAGCACGCCGGCCCGCGCGTTGGCCACCACCCAGCTCGCCCGCCCCGGCGCGGTGGCGGGGTCGTTGGGCGCGTCTTCGTCGAACGCGACGCGCGCGCCGGCCGCGAGGTACACGCCGTCGCCCGTGGCCTCGACGCCCGCACGCGTGCCGCAGACGTGGGCGCGCCACACGCCGACGTCGCGTGCCCCCACCACGCCGAGCCCGACGCCCTCCACCGCGCGCACCGAGAGATCGCGCACGCAGTCGCGCCCGCCGGGCGGCGCCGTCGCGTCGTCGCCGCACGCCTCCCCTGCCCCGTCCGCTGCTCCCGCGAACGCGACGCCGTAGCCCCGCGCCCCGTCGACGAGCAGCCTCGTGAGGCGCGCTCGAGCGCCCGCCCGCACGCGAACGCCGTAGCCCCCGCACCGGCGGAGCAGCGCGTCGGAGAGCGCGAGCGCCGCCCCGTCGTCGACCGCCACCGCGTGGGAGGTCACGTCCTCCACGGTGAGCCCGCGCACCACCGCGATCGTTCCTCGCCCGCTGAGCGAGAGCGCCGTCGCGCCGCGATGAACCGCGACGTCGCGCAAGGTCACGCGCCCGCCCGACGCCGCGCTCACCGCGATGGAGGCCCCCTCGAACGACAGGCGCGCGACCGTGAGCGACGCGCCCGCGCCTGCGGAGAAGGCCGTCGTGCGCGCGAAGACCGTCGTCTGCGCGACGCCCGCCCCCACCACCACGAGCGCGCCGCTCGCCGCGACGGGGGCGTCGAGGGAGTGGCGTCCCGCGCCGAGGACGACGGTTCCCGAGGGGCCCGACGCGAGGGCGCGGGCGAGCGTGGGGAAGGGGCGGTCGCGCGTCCCATCGCCCGTGTCGGCGGCGCCGACGGCCACGTAGCGGACGGGCGCGGGGAGCTCGCCGACGAGCGGGCGCGGGTCGTCGGGCGTCAGGTCGAGCGACGCGCCGACGGGCACGCACGCGGTCCCGCCGCGGCCGTCGGGGAGGCGTGCAGAAGGGCCCTCGCACGCGTCGCAGGTGTAGAGCGGCGCGCCGCGCGGGGCGGGGGTCGCGCCGTCGCCGTCGCACGCGAGGAGGGCGGCGAGGAGCGCGGCGGCGGTGCGGGCGGGGGGGTTCACGGGCGCGGGGGAGATACCAGCGGGAACGGCGGACGTCGACAGGACGTCACGGGCACGCGACCGGCGACGCGACGGTGTTGCCGGGGTTGGCCACCGACGCGCACAGGTGCGAGCGGACGAAGGACCAGTCGTCGTGGTCGCCGTACGAGCGGTCGACGATGCCGTCGGCGAGCGGGTAGAAGACCACCTGCGTGTCCCAGGCGTCCGCGTGGGTGACGAAGGCGCGGAGGTTGACGTCGACGCCGCGGTCGAAGAGGAGGTCGGCGCCGTACACCGTCATCCACGCGTTGTTGAAGGGGGCGACGAGGCCGAGGCGCGCCGCGCGCGAGAGGCTCCCGTCGGCGTTGCGCGTCGTGCGGACGAAGGAGCGCATGAGGTAGAGGCTCCCGTTCTCGCCGCGGTAGGTGACGTGGAGCTGCCCGCCGCTCGTGTCCGTCGCCGACGAGGCCACCCACGCGAGCGAGGGGCGCGCGCGCACCTGGTGGGTCCCCTCGACCATGCCGGTGTCGCTCCACCGCAGGGTGATCGGGTCGAAGCGGTAGAGCTTCAGCACGTTGCGCGCGGTGTGGAAGAGCCCGTAGGTGCTGGTGACCGTCGAGACCGACGGGATGAGCCCGCGGCCGAGGCCCGGCGCGGAGTCCGCCACGATGGCGATCGCTGCGCCCGCGTCGGTGACCGCGCGCGAAGGCGCCGTCCACCCGGCCGCCACACTGTAGCGGGCCTGATGGAGGTAGCCGTCGGTGCCGCGCCACGCCGCGAAGGCCGTGCTGCTCCCGTCGTTGGTGAGGGCGGGCTCGCCGACGACGCCCGTGGCGACGTCGCGGGGGGCTTCGAAGTTCTCGCTGGTGGAGGTTCGCCACATGCGGGCGGCGCGGAGCACGCCGTCGCCGCCGACGCCCGCGAGGAGGGCGTACTGGAGCGAGCCCGCGCTCACGTCGACGAGCTCGACGCCCTGCTGCGTGTCGAGGTCGGGGCCCGCGCGGACAGGGCCGAAGGTGCCGCACGAGGTCTGGGCCGGGCCGGTGCAGCCGAAGCCGGTGTCGGCGCGGTTGTACTTCGTCGCGCCGAGCACGGAGTAGAAGACGTAGGTGGCGCCGCCGAGGCGCGCGGCGGCGGGCGAGCGGAGGCTCGACGCGTTGGTGACGCGGGCGCGGAGGGTGGTGGTGCCCTCGCAGTCCACGTGGGGGGCGGCGTTGGCGTAGGCGCGGACGGCGGCGCCGGCGGGGGCGATGAGGCCGTCGCGGTTCCAGTCGACGCTCCAGGTGGCGCGGTCGACGAAGAGGTCGAGGGCGGACTCGAGGCGGGCGGCGATGCGGTCGCGGCGCGGCGACGCGGCGAGGGCGCCGGACTCGACGAGGGCGACGTTGTTCATCGGCGCGAGGTCGAGGCCGTCGCTGAAGGGCTGCGTCGACGAGTAGAGGTAGTTCATCGCGCTCGGGTAGTTGGGGACGCAGTTGACGGGCGACGCGCCGCTCCCCCAGTGCTCCAGGCCCACCGAGTGGCCGAGCTCGTGCGCCAGCGACGCGCCGTCGCCCGCGCCGAAGGTCAGCGGGAAGCCGCTCGTCTGCCCGCCGCCGCCCTCCACCGCCAGCGCCCAGTGGAACATCCCGCGCCGCGCGGGCGTGAGCGCCATCTGCCACGCGGTCTTGTAGTCGGTGCCGGCGGGCAGCGCGGTGGCGCCGCCCCAGTCGCCGTGTAGCGTCACGTCGCCCGCGGCCGCCGTCATCCCGGTGTCGAAGTGCACGCTCACGCCGGGCATCCCGTCGGGGTTGTCGAGCAGCGCCGCGTGCGCCGCGGCGTCGGCGAGCGAGAGCTGCGCGACCGTGTCCTGCCAGCGCGCGGCGGCTGTGCGGAGCGTGGCCGGCGAGGGCACCGTCGCGGCGGCCCCGGCGGCGGGCGGGGCGCGGTCGACCTCGACGAAGAGGTCCTTGTGGCGGGGGTCGGCGCCCCACGCCTGGAGGGGTTGGGCCGGCGAGACGTCGCGCCGCCCGCGCAGCTCCCACGCGTCGGTGAGCCCGTCGCCGTCGGTGTCGCGCGGGTTGGCCACGCGTGAACAGGGATAACCCTGCGCGGTGCCCGTTCGCGTCGAGCAGGTGCCGGCCCACGCCTCGAGCGCGTCGCCGAGCCCGTCGCCGTCCGCGTCGGCGAGGGCCGCGTCGTTGACGAACACCCGCGCCTCGCCCGCCAGCACGTTCGAGGCGACGACGAAGGTCGCGCTCGCCGACGCCGCGGGCACGGGGTACGAGGCGCCCTCCGCGGCCGTCCCCCGCACGAACGCCTGCGCCGACAGCCCCGAGAGGCGCAGGAGCGTGAGGGGCCCGTCGGCCCCGCCGGGGTGGCGCGCCAGCTCGACGGCCTCGCGCGCGGCGACGTTGCTGAGGGTGAGCTGGACGCCGCCCACCGTGAGCCGCGTGACGAACGCGCCGTCGCGGTAGAGGTCGCACTGGCCCGCGGCCGCGTCGGTGCGGGCGTGGGCGAGCACGGTGTAGGTGCTCGCGAGGTTGACGATCCGCACCCGCGCGTTGACGCCGCCCGCGCCGTTGTCGTCGAAGCCGAGCTCGAGGGTGCGGTCGAACACGTGGAGCACCGGGTCGGCCCCCGGCGAGCAGTTGCGCGTCTCGAAGGTGGTGTTGCCGATCGAAGCGATCGCCACGTTGTAGACGGTCATCGGCGTGACGCGGATCACGCGCCCGCGCTCGCTGACGGTGACGGGGTCGGCGCGCCCAGGGTCGGGCGCGTCGTCGGGCGCGACGGCGCAGGCGGAGAGGGCGGCGAGGCACAGCGGGAGCGCGCGGGCGGCGCGCGGCGTACGGGAACGCATGGGGTCACTTCCAGTCGGTGGTTGGCGCGGAGTGCGCGCGGCCCCCGAGTGCAGCGCGTGTGCCGCGCGGAACGACGGCCGTGGGCACGGCGGGCGCGCAACCCGTTGCGCGGGGTCACGGCGCAACCCGTTGCGCGCGACGGCGGGCGACGCGCGCGGGCCCGTCGGTTCTCCGCGCTGGCGCGGCGCTTGAGAGGCGCCCGAGGCCGCGCGCCCGTCGCGCAGAAAGGCATCGCCCCCGTCGTCATGCGCCCCGTCCTCGATCGATTGAAGCGTCACCCCCGCGAGGCCACCGCCATCGCCGCCGCGCTCCTCCTGCTGATGGGCGCCGCGCAGGCCGCGCCCGTCCTCCCCTCCGCCGACGAGCCCGTCTCCGCGTGCGTCGACGACCGCGGCAACGTCCGCATCGTGTCGAGCGCGAGCGAGTGCACCCGCCGCGAGCGCGGCCTCCGCTGGAACCTCACCGGCCCGCGCGGCCCGCAGGGCGCCACCGGCGCGCAGGGCCCGCAGGGGACGACCGGCCCGCAAGGCCCCGCCGGACCGACCGGGGCGACGGGCGCGCAAGGCCCGCAGGGGCCCGAGGGTCCGCAAGGTCCGCGCGGCCCCGAAGGCCCCCCGGGCGGCGGCGACGGCGGCGGCTTCGACCTGAAACAGCGCATCTACACCGTTGCCCACACCCTGTCGGCGCGCACGCTCACGCGGATGCGCGAGGGCGTGTCGTGCGACGCGCCGGGCGACGTGATGCTCAACTGCTCGTGCGACCCGCTCGTCACCTCGGCGCGCGCGTCGGCCCTGGTAACGAGCCGCGGCCCCGGCGCGACCGAGCCCGACCGCTGCGAGTGCGTCGTCGACGGCGACGGCGCCTCCGCGCCCGCCGCGCGCCCGGTGGCCCGCGCGGTGGCCCACTGCGTCGGCGCGGCCCCGGTGTGCGCGGGCGAGGCGTCGCCGCACGCGGGCGAGACGTGCGCGGCCGCGTGCTCCGACGGGGTGGTCGACTGTTCGGGGGCGTGCGTGGGCGAGGTGGCGCCGCCGGTGGACTACGGGCGCGCGTGCGTCCGGTCGTGCCGCTGCGGCACCGTGCGCGACCACACCGCCGGGGCCGTCGACCTCGCGGGTACGGTTGACTGCGGGGGCGCGTGCCGCCTCGCCGACCCGCTCGATGGGTGCCTCGCCTGCCCGACGCTCTGACCCCTCACGGCGCGGGCGGCGACGGGAGGAGCGCCTCGGGCAGTTCGACGTCCCGCGCCACCCCGCCCGCCTCGCGGAACACCACGCCCTCCAGCCGCAGCGGCGCCTGCGCCGACGCGCCGTTGCTCGCGCCGCCGCCGCGCGACTGGCGCGCCACCAGCGCGTCGCGCAGCGAGAGCCCGCCGCCCGACTGGAAGAAGCCCCACTCCGCCCCCTCGATCACCGCGCGCGTGAGCGCCACCGAGCACCCCGCCCCAGCGTGGACGCCGTACGCCGCCGGCGGCGCCGCCGACCCGACGCGAAGCACCGACGTCGCCACGCCCCGCGCGAACACGTCGCTCGCGATCACCGTCGCCCCCGCGGGCGCCGTCGCGCCGGCCGCGTCCGTCGCCGCCGCCCCGAGCGCGAACCCGTGCGCCCCGAGCACCGCCACGCGCGACGCCGTCACGCGCCCGCCCGCCATCGCCACCACGCCCTCGCCGAAGAGCCCGCCCGGCAACGGTTCGACCGCGTCGACGATCACGTCGTCGAGCGCGAGCGACGAGCCCGCGCCCGCCGACCACACGCCCACCGCGTGGCTCCCCGCGACCACCACGCGCCGCGCCGCGCCCGCCGCCCCGTCGCCGAGGAGCACGCCGACGCCGCCCGCGCGACCACTTCCCTCGGGGCCCGCTGCGGTGCGCGCGACGAGCACGTCGAACGCGTCGAGCCGCGTTCCCGCGTGGTAACCCGAGAGCCCCACCGTCTCGCTCCCCTTGATGCGGACGCGCCGGACGGTGAGCGCGCCGCCGCGCGTCGCGGTCATCCCCTGGCCGCCGTGGTCGCGCCCCTCGGGCGCCGCGGTGTCGGTGACCGCGCCGTCGACGAAGCCGACGCGCGAGCCCTCGCCCTCCGCGCTCACCGCCACGGCCACGCGGTTGCGGGCCACCACGACGCGCGCGACGTCCGCCGCGCCGCCATGCACCACCGAGAGCGCGAAGGTCACGTTGGAGTCGCCGCCGGTCGCGCGGATCACGCCGTCGGAGAGCGCCACGGTCGCGCCGTCGACCGCCACGCCGCCGCGCGAGCTCCCGTCGATCACGGAGCCCCGCGCGGTCACCTCCGCGCCCGCGAAGGCCGCGACGCCCACGCCGACGAGCGCGTCGCCCGCGGGCCCGGTGGTCCGCTCGATCGCGACGCCGTCGAGCGCGACGGCGCCGGCGCCCGTGGTGTCGCCTGGCAGCCCCGCGACCACGCCGAGGCCCACCGTGTCGACCACGCGCGAGCCCGCCACCTCGACCCGCGCGTGCTGCGAGGCGCTCACCGCGAGGCCGCCTGGCGCCCCTTCGCGCGGCCTCGTCCCGCGCACCACCGACGCGCGGACGGTCGCCACCGCGCCGTCGCCCGCCGCGACGACGCCGTGGTCATGCGCCGCGCTCACAACGACGCGTTCGAGCGTGAGGTGCGCGCCGTCCGCTGCCGCCGCGCCATCGCCCTGCGCGCCCTCGGGGAGCGCGCCGCCGCCCTCGATCACCGCGTCGGCGAGCGCGACCTCGCTGCCCGCGCCGAGGCACGTGGCGCCGATCCCTTCGTTGCCCGTGACGCGCGTCCGGGTCGCGCGGAGGGAGCCGCCGTCGATGGCGGCGAGGCCCGCGCCGGTCCAGGTTCCGCCGGGCTCGGCGAGGGTGGCGTGGGTGTCGCGGACGAGCGCGTCGGTAAGGATGACGGACCCGCGCGACGCCGCGATGGCGCCGGCCGTGCGGTTGCCGCGGAGGTCGGCGTTGGCGGCGGTGACGGCGCCTCCCTCGCGCGCGAAGAGCCCGTAGCCCACCGCGTTGCCGCCGGTGGTGGTGGCGCCCGCGACGCTCGCCGAGACGACGACGTCGCGCGCCTGAACCGACGCCCCCGCGCCGGTCGCGACGACGCCGTAGAAGGCGTTGCGCTCGGCGACGGACGCTTCGAAGGTCACGCGCCCGCCGCGGAGCGCCGCGACGCCGCCCGCGTAGACGCCGCCGTCCATCGCCACGCGCGTGTCGCGGACGAGCACGTCACGCGCGGTGACGGTGCTCCCCGCCTCCGCGGCCACGACCCCGTACCCGCGGCACGCGCCGACGTGAACGCGCACGAGCGTGGCCTCGCCGCGCCCCTGCGCGTCGACCCCGTGGCCGCCGTAGCCGCTCATCTGCGCGCGCCCGTCGACGAGGGCGACGTCCTCCAGCGCGACCGCTCCCCCCGTTCGAACCAGCACCGCCGCGGGCGACGCGCCCGTCACCACCGAGGCCCGCACGCTCGCGCGGCCGCCGGCCACCTCGACGACGCCCTCCACGCGGACGCCGCGCAGTTCGAGCGTCGCGCCCACGCCCGCGCGAACGGCCGACGCGCCGAGGCTGGTGACGGTGACGCCCGCGGCGCACGCGCCGACGACGTGGAGCGACCGCGCGACCGCGAAGCCCTCGTACGTCCCGCGCGCGACGAGGATCCACGCGCCCGGCGGGGCCGTCGCCACCGCGTGGGCGAGCGTCGCGTGGGGATGGGCGAGCGAACCATCAGCCACCGAGTCGTCCGCGCCGGCCCGCACGTAGACCCGCGGCGCGGCGCCGGCCTCCGCGTCGACGTCGGCGAACTCCCCCGCGGGGCAGTCGCTCGCGGCCGTCGGCGTGCACCGGCCGCCGGGGACGGGGTACGCGCCGGGCGCGCAGTCGTCGCGCAGATGCGAGTCGCACGAACCGTCGTCGCGGCGCGTCCACGCAGGCGGGCACGAGGCGACGCCCGCGACGGGGGACCAGTCCGCGGCCGGGAGGTCGGCAGGCGACCACGTGTCGGCGGGCGGCCCGCCGGGCGCGCCGGGCGAGGGCCACGCGCCTGCGAGCGCCCCGTTCGCGGCGCGGTGGAGCGTCTGGCCCACCTCGCCATCGGCGTCGGTGACGGGGCGCGCGCGGGTCACGTCGACGTCGCGGCAGGCGCCGGGCGCAGCCGTCCCGTCGGCGCAGAGGACGACGGCGGGCCCACAGCCTCCCCCCGCGTGGGCGACCCACTCGGGCGGGCACGCCCAGCGCGCTTCGGCGACCGGCGCGGCGGGCGGGTCGGCGCACGCGGCGAGGAGCGTGGCGGCGAGCACCGCACGGCGGGGGGGCGAAGGCACGGCGCGATTCGCACACGCCGCGTCATACGACGTCAAGCGTCAGCGCGGCCTCACCACCAGCTCGCGGTAGCCGTAGGCCGGGTCGACCTCCCGCGCGAAGCGGAGGCCGGGGAACACCAGCACCACGACCTCCGCGGTGGTGGCGACGTGGAGGAGCGAGACATCGCGAGGGTCGCGAGCCTCACCGGCCGCCGCGGCGAGCGACGAGGGCGGCGAGCACGGCGAGGAGTTCGCCGGGGTCGATGGGCTTGGCGAGGTGGGCGTCGAAGCCCTCGCGGAGGGCGCGGGTGCGGTCTTCGACGCGGGCGTAGGCGCTGAGGGCGAGCGCGGGGACGGCGCGGTGGGCCCCGGTGCCGTGGCCGGCGCGGACGCGTCGGATGAGGTCGAGGCCGTCCATCCCGGGCATGCCGATGTCCGACACCACCAGGTCGAAGGCGCCCGCGTCGAGCGCGCGCAGGGCTTCTTCAGCGCCCGCCGCGGTGTCGACGCGGCACTCGCACTGCCGGATGACGAAGCGCAGGAGCTCGCGGGTGTCGTGCTCGTCGTCGACCACGAGCACGGACTTGCCGGCGAGCGCGGGCGGGCACTCGAAGGTGCGCGACGCAGGGACAGCCGCGCCGCCGGGCGGTGCGGGCGGGCTCTGGTCAGCGCGCAGCGGCGCGGTGGGGAGGCGCACGGTGAAGGTGGCGCCGTAGCCGAGGCCGTCGCTCTGCGCATCGACGGTTCCGCCGTGGAGCTCGACCAGCGAGCGGACGATCGCGAGGCCGAGCCCGAGCCCGCCGGTCTGGCGGCTAGCGGACGGGTCGGCCTGGCGGAAGCGGTCGAAGACGTGCGGGAGGAAGCCCGGGTCGATGCCGACGCCCGAGTCCGCGACCGCGAGCTCGACGAACGACGGCTGCCGCCGCAAGCGAACCTGCACGCGCCCGCCGCGCGCGGTGAATTTGATCGCGTTGGAGACGAGGTTCCACACCACCTGCTGGAGGCGGTCGGCGTCGCCGACGATGGTGGCGTGGGAGTCGAGGACGGGCTGGAGGCGCACGCCGCGGGCCTCGGCGGCGGGGCGGAGCGAGTCGAGCGCGGCCTCGACCACGCGCACCAACTCCACGGGCCCGACGCTGAGCACCAGCTTGCCCTGCTCGATGCGCGCGAGGTCGAGCATGTCCTCGACGAGGCGGGCCTGCGCGCGGGCGTTGCGCTCCACCGTCTCGAGCGCCTGGGGCACCTGGGGCGCCGCCACCGTGCCCGCGCGGAGCATCGCCGACCACCCGATGATCGCGTTGAGCGGCGTCCGCAGCTCGTGCGACAGCACGCTCAGAAACTCGTCCTTCGCGCGGCTGGCGGACTCGGCCGCGGCGCGCAGGTGCTCGACCTTGCGCCGCGCGAGCACCTGCGCGGTGACGTCGACCGCCACGGCCACGACCCCGGTGACCTCGCCCGCGCCCGCCCCGTCGATCGGCGCGACGGTGAGGGAGACCCACGCGGGCTCGACGCGCCCGTCCTCGCGAACGACGGCCACCTCGTGCTCGGCCCGGTGGAAGCGACCGCCGGTCCGGTACACGCGCTCGACGATGGCCGCCTCGTCCTCGCCGGGCGGGGCGGCGCGGCGCGGCTCACCGGGGCGTCCGAAGAGGGCGGCGTAGGGCTCGTTGACGAGCTCGAGGGCGCGCTCGGGGCCGCGCCACACCGCCACGCCGACGGGCGCCTGCGCGAGGAGGGCGCGGAGGAAATCGCGGTGTGCGCGCTCGACGGCGCGGGCGCGGGAGGCCGAGAGGAGCTGGTGCGCGCGGGCGACGAGCTCGCGGGCGGAGAAGGGCTTGACGAGGTAGTCGTCGGCGCCGGCGCGCAGTCCCTCGACGCGCGCCTCGTCGCCCGCGCGCGCCGAGAGCATGAGCATGGGGAGGTCGCGCGTGGCGGGGTCGGCGCGGAGGCGGGCGAGGAGTTCGAACCCGTCGAGGCCGGGCATCATCACGTCGGCGACGACGAGGTCGGCCCCGTCGCGTCGGACGGCGTCGAGCGCGGCGCGCCCGTCGGCGACGGCCGCGACCGACCAGCGGTCGCCGAGGAGCCGCCGGAGGTAGTCGCGCATGTCGGCGTTGTCGTCGGCGACGAGCACGCGAGCCTCCCCCACGCGGGCGGGCGCGGGCGCGGGCGCGTCGGGCAGCCAGCGCAGGGCTTCCTCCACGAAGGCCGTCGCGCGCGGGACGCCGGGGCGCGGCGCGAGCTCGTCGGGCGCGGCGGGGTCGGGGTCGAGCGGGAGCTCCACGGTGAAGGTGCTGCCGCGGCCGAAGTCGCTCTCGACGGAGACGGCGCCGCCGTGGAGCTTCACGAGCTCGTGGACGAGCGAGAGGCCGATGCCGGTGCCCTCGTGGCTGCGGCCGCCGGCGCCCTCGACGCGGTGGAAGCGTTCGAAGAGCCGCGGGAGCTCGTCCGCGGGGATGCCCGCGCCGGTGTCGCGCACGGCGAGGCGGGCCCGGTCGCCCGCGCGCGAGAGCGCCACCTCCACCTCGCCCCGGAGCGTGAACTTGAACGCGTTGCTCACCAGGTTGAGGACGACCGTCTCCCACATGTCCCGGTCGACGCGGGCGGCGGCGCCGAGGTCGTCGGCGCGGACCACGTAGCGGAGGCCGGCGCGGTCCATCGGGGCCTGAAAGGCGCTGGCCGCGTCGCGGGTGAGCGCGCCGAGGTCGAGCCGCTCGAGCGACGCCCGCGCGCGCCCCGCCTCGATGCGCGAGAACTCCAGGAGCGCGTTGACCAGCTTGAGCAGGCGCAGCGCGTTGCGGTGGGCGACGGCCAGCGGCGCGCGCTCACCCTCGGGGATCGCCGGACTCGCGGCGGCCTCCTCCAGCGGCCCGAGCATCAGCGTGAGCGGCGTGCGGAGCTCGTGGCTGACGTTGGAGAAGAAGGTGGTCTTGGCGCGGTCGAGGGCGGCGAGCGACTCGGCGCGTTGCCGCTCGGACTCGAGCGCCGCGGCCGCGCTCATCGCCGCGGAGAGGTGGGCGGCGGCGCGGTCGGCGAAGGCGACGGATTCGTCGTCGACGGCGCGCCGGGGCGAGGCGCCGATCACCAGGAAGCCCGCGCCGCGGTCGGCGCCGATGGAGAGGGGCGCGACGAGCGCCTGCGTGGCGGCCTCGGGCCACGCGCCGCCGGGCGGGGCGACGCCGAAGCGCCCGGGGAGCTCGTGCACGGCGACGACGCGGCGCGCGGCCTCGGCGAAGGGCCACTGCGCATCGCCGAGGGGCGCGTCCGCGGGCGCGAGCGGCGAGCCGGGCGCGACGCCCCGCGCGGCCACGAGGCGCGCGCGGCCGCCGTCGGCGAGGTACACCGCGCAGAAGGAGACGTCGCGGTCGGCGGCGGCGAGCCCGTCGGCGGCGCGCGCGCAGGCCTCGCGGGCGGAGCGGGCGCCGGCCAGGGCCTCGCCGAGCTCGCGGAGCGCGCGGGTGCGGCGCTCGCCGGTGACGCGCCAGGTGGTCTCGATGACGGCGTTGAAGACCCCGTCGACGGCGCCGCCTTCGCCGAGCACCGGGGTGAAGGTGTAGTTGAAGTAGCACTCCTCCACGTAGCCGTGGCGCCGCATCGGGAGGAGCGAGTCCTCGAGGTAGATCGACTCGCGCTCGCGGGCGACGTGCTCGAGCTGCGGGCCGATGGTCGGCCAGATCTCGGGCCACACCTCGCGCGCGTCGCGGCCGAGCGCCCACGGGTGCTTGCTGCCGAGGATCGGGCTCCAGGCGTCGTTGTAGACGAGGGTGGCACGCGGCCCCCAGTAGAGCGCGATGGGGAAGCGCGAGCCGACGCAGATGCTGAGCGACGAGCGCAGGCTCGAGGGCCACGCGGCGACGGGCCCGAGCGGCGTCGCGGCCCAGTCGTGCAGGCGCAGGAGGCGGCCCATCTCCCCGCCTGGCGGCACGAACCGGAAGGGGTCGGCTTCGTTCATCGTGGCCCTGCATTGCGCACACGCGTGCACGTCGCAAGCGCCCTGAGCGTGCGCACCCGCCCTGCCGAGGCTCTGTCGATTGCGGCCGCCGCGCCGCCCCCTCGGCGCGCCCGAGGGGCTCTACCCGTCGCGCGCGGCGACGAGGCGGCGGAGGTTGGCCCGCTCCCACGCGAGGGCGAGCTCGCGCTCGGGGAAGCGGGCCTCGAGCGCGCGGAAGTCCGCGTGGTGGTGGCGCCGCCGGCCGCCCGCCTCGGGCCCCGGCGCGACGTGGTGCATCAGCTCGTGGAAGACCACCCAGGCCACGAAGTACCGCGGCACCCACGGGGCGTCGAGGCAGGGGTGGATCTCGATCGCCCGCGCGTCGTAGCGATACACCCCGAGCCGGATGGTGCGGACGCGCCCGCGGCGCCGGCTCGCGCGCGCGGCGCCCCACGCGATGGTGGGCGCGTCGGCCGCCGGGCAGTGCGCGCGCAGGAGCTCCGCGAGGATGGCCGCGAGGTCGTGCGCCTTGCCCCGCGGGCCCGGGGCGCGTCGCGGCGCGCGCGGCCGCACGCGGTGGGCGTTGGCGCGGATGTACGCATCGAGCCGCTCGCCGGCGGCGCGGTCGCCGTGGGCGAGGTAGCGCGCGGCCGCGTCGAGCACGTCGTCGGGCGCGTCGACGAACATCGCGTGCGCCCGCACCCGCCGCACGCCGCCGACGTGGCGCACCGAGAGCATCGCGCGGGCGTTGTCGGTGACGCGCACCTCCAGCGGCCGCCCGAGCCGCGCCGCGAGCTTCGCCGCGAGCGCGTCGGGCGAAGGGGTGGTGCGGTGCGCGGGCTCGTGCGGGGCGTCGGGCAGGCGCGCGGGGTCGGTTCGTCCCATCGGCGGCGCGCATCGTGGCCGCCGGGCGCGTGCACCGTCAAGCGCGCGGCCGCCCGCAGGGGACATAACTCGTCACTCCAGCAGCCCGAACTCTTCGAGCCGGCGGTAGAGCGTCCGTCGGGGCATCCCGAGGAGCTCCGCGGCCTTGACCTTGTTCCAGTTGGTGGCCTCGAGGGCGTCGAGGATCTTCTGCCGCTCGGCGGCCTTGCGGACGGCCATGGGCGACGGCGCGGCTGCGGGCGCGGCGCCGACGCCGACGCCGACGGGGGCGGGCTCGGCCTCGCCGACGCGCAGGAGGTCGGCCTCGATGGTGTCGCCCTCGCAGAGGACGGCGGCGTTCTCGAGGGCGTGGCGGAGCTGGCGGACGTTGCCGGGCCAGGCCGCGCGCAGGAGCTTGCCGAGGGCCTCGCGCGAGAGCCGCCGCCGCGCCCCGCCGTGCTCGCGGGCGAACTCCGCGAGGAAGTGCGTGGCGAGCGCGGGGATGTCGTCGAGGCGCTCGCGCAGCGGCGGGATGCGCACGGTCACCACGCCGAGGCGGTAGTAGAGGTCCTCGCGGAAGCGCCCCTCGGCCACGAGCTCGAGCAGCGGGCGCCGCGCGGCGGCCACGAGGCGGATGTCGACGGCCTCCTCGCGCTCGGAGCCCACCGGGCGCACGCGCCGGTCCTGCAGCACGCGGAGCAGCTCCACCTGCATGCGCGGCGACATCTCGCCCACCTCGTCGAGGAAGAGCGTGCCCCCGTGGGCGCTCGCGATCAGCCCCTTGCGGTCGCGGTCGGCGCCGGTGAAGGCGCCCTTCACGTGCCCGAAGAGCTCGCTCTCCATCAGCGTCTCGGGGATCGCCCCGCAGTGCACCACCACGAAGGGCCCCTTGGCCCGCGCGCCGGAGAAATGCAGCGAGCGCGCGACGAGCTCCTTGCCCGTGCCCGACTCGCCCTCGACCACCACGGGGACGTCCGAGTCGCGCACCCGGTCGATGAGCGCGAAGAGCTTCCGCATCGCCTCGGTGTGGGCGACGAACCCCTCGGGGGCGAAGCGCCGCGCGAGCGCCTCGTTGGCGCGCGTGAGCGAGCCGCGCACCACCTCGAGCTCCTGCGTCCGCTCGTCGAGGAGGCGCTCGATCTCCCGGCGCGCGGCCTCGAGCTCGCGCGTGCGGGCCTCCAGCGTCTCGACCAGCCGCGCGTGCGCCACCGCGAGGCCCGCCTGCTCGGCGAAGGCCGCCAGCAGCGACACGTCCCCCTGCGACCACGCCGCCTTGCGCCGCCGGCTCTCGACGTAGAGCACCCCCAGCGTCCGCCCCCCCGCCCGCAGCGGCACGGCCGCCACCGCCGCCACCCCCAGCGCGTGCACCGAGCGGAACTCCTTGAAGCGCCCGTCCACCCGCGCGTCGAGCGTCACCACCGGCTCGCCGTCGATCCACACGCTGTCGGCAATGGAGCGCGACACCTCCTCGTCGGGCCCCTCGCCCTCCGCCGCCCCCACCCGCACCCGGATCTCGAGCTGCCCCCCGTCGCCCGCCAGCAGGATCGCCGCCCGCTCCGCCCGCGCGAACTCCAGCGCGCTCCGCGCCGCCTGGTCGAGCACCCGGTCGAGCGCGTGCTCCTCGCCGAGACGTCGCGACAGGTCGAGCAGCATCACGAGGCGCTCGTCGGGCGCGAGCACCGTCGGCAGGTGCGTGTTGGCCGTCGGCGCGCGCGCGCCCATCACCGAGGCCCCCGCCCACGTCCGCCGCGCGAGGGCCCCGAGGTCGGGCGCGCTCGCCGGGGGCGCCAGAGCCTCGCGCAGCGCCGCCCGCGCCGGCAGCGCCCAGAAGGCCCCGCGCAGGTCGGGCGGCAGCAGCGCGGCCTTCTCCTCCAGCACCTCCACCGCCCGCTCGCGGTCGCGCCGCGCATGGAGCGCCGCGCCCGTCGCGTCGTGCGCCCGCGCCCGCACCGCCAACGCCTGCGAGAGCACCTCCCAGTCGCCCTCGCGCTCCGCCGCCGCCGGCGCGTCGCCGAGCCGCGCCATCGCCAGCCGCGCGTCGGGCAGCGCCCCGCGCGCCTCCAGCACCCGCGCCCGCGCCTCGCGGTGCCCCAGGTCGCCGAGCGCCCGCGCCCGCGCCACCCGCTCGAGCGCCCGCTCCGCGTCGCCCGCGCCCCCTCGCTCGAAGAGCATCTCCGCCGCGTCGAGCAGGCAGTCGGCCGCGTCGTCGAGCGCCCCGAGCTCGCGGCAGGCGGCCTCGGCCTCGGCGATCATCGCCACGCCCCGCTCGACGTCCCCGCCGCGCGCCACCGCCACGCCGAGCATCTGCGTCGCCGCCGCCGCCACGTCGCGCGCGCCCGCGGCCTTCGCCAGCGAGAGCGCGACGTCGAGCTCGGCCCGCGCCCGGTCGAGCGACCCGACGTGCAGGAGCTCGCTCGCGAGGTTGAGGTGCGCCGTGCGGATCACCGTGCCGACGCCCGCGCGCCGCGCCAGCCGCAGCGCGGCCTCGTTGTGCTCGAGCGCCGCGCCGAGGTCGCCCACGCGCTGCGCGATATGCCCGAGGTTGAGCCGCGCGGTCACCATCGTGCGCAGGTCGCCCGCCGCCCGCGCCCGCTCGAGCGACTGCTCGTGGAGCGCCCGCGCGCCCGGGAGGTCGCCCGCCCGCTCGCGCCCCACCGCGAGGTACACGAGCAGCGACGCCTCCTCGCGCGGCAACGCGAGCGAGGCGTACTCCCCGCGCGCCGCCTCCAGCATCGCCGCCCCGCGCGCGCCGTCGCCCGCGTAGAACGCGGCGACGCCGCCGAGCGCCCGCGCCGCCGCCCGCGTCTTGGGCCCGCGCGCCCGCGCCGCCGCCTCCTCGCAGCGGGCCAGCACCCGCGCGTAGTCCCCGCGCGCCATCGTCGCCCGCGCGCCCTCCACCGCCGCCTCGGCCGCGAGGTCGGGGTCGCGCCCCTCGGCCTCCGCCGCCAGCGCCTCGAGCAGCCGCTCGGCCCCCTCGTTGTCGCCCGCCACGCGCAGGAGGCGACCCCGCAGGAGCTTCGCCTTGAGCGCCAGCTCGCGATCACCATCGCCCACGCGCCGCGCGAGGAGCTCGGCCTCCGCCACCATGCCCCCGTCGAAGAGGAGCTCGGCCTCCTCGTAGAGCGCGCGGTCGGTGGCCGCCTCCGGGCGCTGAACCCGCAGCGCCTCCATCAGCCGCGCCGCCGCCAGCGGGAGCGCCTCGGCCCGCAGCGACGACACCGCCTCGGGCAGGAGCGCGATGGCCCGCGGCGCGTCGCCCGCCCGCGTCCACGCCTCGCAGCGCGCGGTGGCCGGCGCGCCCGAGCGGTCGAGCGCCGACGCCGCCCGGCGCAGGAGCTCGGTGCGCGCCGACGGGGCCAGCGCGTCGAGCAGCGCCGCGCCCATCGAGCGCTGCGCGAGCTGCCAGCGGTCGCCCGCCTCGGCCGTCACCGCGCCCGCCTCGCGCGCCGCCTCCAGGTGATCGCGCGACACCTCCGCCAGCGCGAGCACCTCGCCCGTCGCGTGGGCCCCGAGCGCCGCCACCGCCGCCGCCGCCGCGCGCGCCTCGGGCCGGAGCGCGAGCGCCCGCCGCGCGGCCACCTCGTGGGCCCGGCCCGCCACCTCGACGCGCTCGACGTCCGCGGGCGACACCGCCCCCTCGCGCGCCAGCGCCGCCAGCACCTCGGCCACCGCCAGCGGCAGCCCCGCCGTCCGCCGATGAACCGCCGCCGCCACCGCGGGCTCCACCGCCCCCAGGCTCTGCGCGCACAGCGCCGCCACGGCTTCTTCCGGGAGCGGCCCGAGCGCGACGCGGGCGGCGGGTTCGAAGTCCCGCACGCGCGCCTCGTCCGCGGCCGTTGCCACCACCAACAGGGGCTCGGCGGCGTCGCAGCCGTACGCGATCGAGCGGAGCTGCGCGGCGATCGCCGGGTCGGCGCGGTCGAGGTCGTCGGCGAGGATCAGCACCGGCGCGACCGACGCCGCCTTGCGGAACGCCGCCACCAGCGCGTCGGGCGCCGCGGGGTCGACCGGCTGGCCCGAGAGGATGCCCGCCCCCTCGCGGAGACGTCGCGCGGGGAGCTCGCCCGGCGCGCACGCCACCGGCAGCACCTGGACGCCGCGCACCTGCGCCCGCCACGTGAGCTCGCGGAGCGCCGTGCTCCGGCCGCTCCCTTCTTCACCGACCACCAGCACCGAGGGCGCGCCGCCGTCGCGCTGGACGAGCCGCCGCGCCACCGCGTCGAGCAGCGCGCCGAGCTCCTGCTCGCGCCCCTCGGGCCGGAGCACCACGCGCCCCGCCGCCCCGCGCGCCTCGGGGCCGTGGCCGAAGGCCGCGAGGAGGTCGTCCATCGTGCCGATGCGCCGCCCCGCGTCGGGCGCCACGCCGCGCGCCGACACCGCCCACAGCGCGCGCAGCTCGGGGTCGTCGGCCACGCGCGCGGGCGCCGCCGCGTCGGCCGCCACCAGCGAGCCCGCCAGCACGCAGCGCAGCGTCACGGCCAGCGCATACACGTCCGCGCGGGGGTCGGGCGGCAGCGCCTCGCCAGCGAGCAGGGCCGCCTGGCGCTCGGGGGGCATGAAGCCCAGCGTGCCGCCGCGGATGTGGGCCGCCGCGCCCATCGCCCCGTGCGCGAGCCCGAAATCGATGAGGACGGGCCGGTCGCCGTCGCGGGCGAGCAGGAGGTTGGCGGGCTTGAGGTCGCCGTGCACCACCCCGAGGCGGTGGAGCTCGCGGAGCGTCCCCGCGGCCGAGACGAAGGCCCGGCGCACGCGGTCGGCCGGCGCCTGCGCGAGGGCCTCGTCGAGGGGCGCGCCGTCGACGTACGCGCGGGTGAAGAAGACCCCGCCCGGGTCCTCCGCGTCGGCGCTCGCCAGGCCGAAATCGTAGACCCGCGCCACCGTCGGCAGGTCGAGCTGGGCCAGCACCTGAAACTCGTTGACGATCCACTGGGCGAGCGAGCCCTGGGCCTGGGCCTGGAGGCGCTTGAGCACCATCAACGCGCCGTCGGCCAGGCGGTCTTCGACGAGGTAGACGCCCCCGCCGCCGCCCTCGCCCACGCGCCGCAACAGTCGATATCGGTCCGCGAGTCGCATCGTCCGCCGTGGCGCGCGATCGTATACGAAGCCCCGCGGCCGCGTCGCAGGACTTTCCCGCCGCGCGCGGTGGTTGACACGGCGCCGCCCGGTGTTGTACCGCTCCCCGCCCCGCTCGTAAGCCGCGGGCACAATCCTCATCGGGAGAACGACTGATCATGGGTAATGGCGATCGCCGCAATTCTTCGAAGATGCGCCGCCGCAAGTCGCAGGCGAAGCTCAAGGGCCGCATCCACCGCGCCGCCGCCGCGCGCGCCGAGCGCATCGCCGCCGCTGGCAAGCCCGAGAAGAAGCCCGCCCGCGCCGCGCGCAAGCCCGCCGCCGCGGGCTGAACTTCGCGCGACGTCACTCCCCCCGCGGCGAGGTACGCGTATGCTCGGCCGGATGAAGCCCACCCCCGCCCTCGCCGTCGCCCTCCTCGCGCTCGCCGCCTGCGGGGGCCGCCGCAGCGAGCCCGAGCGCACCACCCAGGGCACCCGCCTCAACCTCAACGCCACCGCCATGACCCCGCAGGTCCACATCAACCCGCAGGACGGCGGCGCCACGCAGCTCCAGATCGGCAACGCCCAGGTGCGCCTCCCCGGCGAGGCCGAGCGCGGCCGCGCCGCCGAGCGCGCGACGCAGGAAGGCGCCGAGTGAGCCGCGCCCCCGCCGCGGCGTTCGCGCTCGCCCTCCTCGCGGCCCTCGGCCTCGGGGAGGCCCTGGCGCAGAGCCGCCGGCCGACGCCACGCGAGGCGATCGAGCGCAACCTCGCGCCGCTCACCGCCGCCGCGCGCGACCTCCACCTCACCGACGACGAGCGCGCCCGCACCGCCGACGTGACCGACCGGGGCGAGGCCGCCGCCGCGGAGATGGTGGAGGCCGAGCGCCACGGCGACCACGCCGCCGTCCGAGCGCGGGCCCGCCGCGTCGAGCTGCTCGCGCGGCTCCTCCGCTCGCGCGTCGAGGCGATGCGCGCCGAGTCCGCCGCCGCCGAGCGCGAGCGCGCCGCCCTCTCCGCCGACGAGCGCCGCGCCCAGGCCCGCGCGGCCCTCGAGCGCGCCGCCGAGCGACGCGTCGCGCTCGACCGCGCCGACGGCGTCTCGGCCTTCGCCCTCCCGCCGCCCGACGTCGACGCCGGCGCGCGCACCCCGCCGGGGGCTCCGTGACGTCCCGCGCGCCCTTCGCCCTCGCGCTCGCGCTCACGGCGGCGTGCGCGGGTCAGCGCCCGACGCCCCGCGCGGTGGCCGACCTCGACCGGATGCTCGCCTCGCCCGCCGCGCGCGAGGTGGCCCGCGAGGCGCCCGACGCCTACAGCGCCGCGGTGACGGCGGCCGAGCGCGCGCGCGCGGCCGCCGACGACCCCGCGCGCCTCGCCGAAGCCGAACAGGAAGCCCGGATCGTCTTCGAAGAGGCCCAGTGCCGCGCGCGGATGGCCGTCGCCCGTCGTCGCACGGAGGCGGCCGAGCGCGCCGTCGCCGAGGTCGACGCCGACGTGGCCCGGATGGACCAGGAGACCCGCGCCCTCGACGCCGAGAGCGCCCAGGCCGCCGAGGCCCGCCAGCGCGCCGCCCGCGCCCGCGAGGCCGCCGCCGCGCCGTCACGCGTCGCCGCCGCCGAGCGCGCCGCCGCCGCGGCCGACCTCCGCCAGCAGGCGCGGCTCTTCGTCGCCGCCGCGGTGATGCTCGGCGCCGACGAGGCCCGCGTGACTTCCGTGCGCGCCCGCATCGACGCGGCCGAGCGCGCCGCGGCGCCCGCCCTCGGCCCCTCGGGGGAGGCCTACGTCGCCGCCGAACGCCTCGTCGAAGCCGCCCGCGCGGCGCGCCCCGCCGCCCCCGCGACCGCCCCCGACGAGGCCGCGCTCACGGGCACCGACGGCCTCGACGCCCGCCGCGACGCGCGCGGGGTGATCGCGGTGCTCCGTGGGCTCTTCGCTGGCCCCCGCCTCGCGCCCACCGCCCGCCAGCGCGTCGAGACGCTCGCCCGCGTGGTGCGGGCCCAGGGCGACGCGCGGGTGCGGGTGGAGGTGTTCGTCGGCGGCCCGGCGCGCGCCCCCGCCGAGGCGCTCGCCGGCGCGCAGGCCCAGAGCCTCGCGGGCGAGCTCCGACGCCTCGGCGTGCCGGCCGACCGTCTCCAGGCCCAGGGGCTCCACCGCGTGGAGGGCGGCTCGCGCCGCGACGACCGCGTCGAGGTGGTCCTCCTCCTCCCCAACCCCACCTGAAGCCCGACACCTCCGGGCGCCTCCCTGTCCTCCCCTGAGCCCCATGTGCCACAGGGGCGCGGCTTCTTTTCCCCACGAAGCATCTTCCGGTCTGCCCGGGGTGGGGATATGGTGACCACCGTTTCCGGCCGGTGGAACGTTTGTCCCTTCACGTGAGTGGATCGCGTCGATCCACGGCCGGCGTTTCTTCACTCGCCCGTCGGCGTCGTTCGCCGCCGGGCTTCCCCGCAGCAAGGAGTCACTCGCACATGAAACGTAGTCAATGGTTGTGGCTGGCGGGCTCGCTGGCCACCGCGGTCGGATGCTCCGACCCGCCTCCCGGCGGCACCAACCCGCCGCCCGCCGACGTCGTCTCGGAGAAGGCCCCCGACGCGACCGACAACGACGTCGTCGGCCAGGACATGACGCCGCCGCCGGACATGACGCCGCCGCCGGACATGACGCCGCCCCCCGACGGCGACATGCCCGACATGGTGACGCCGCCCGACGGCGACATGCCTGACGGGACGCCCCCCGACGCCGGCTGTACCAACCCCGGCGAGACTCGTTGCGGCGACACCTGCGTCAACACGATGTCGAGCAACGCCAACTGCGGCACGTGCGGCACGGCCTGCACGGGCACGCAGGTCTGCATGGGCGGCACCTGCCGCGACCCGATGATGTGCATGATGGGCCAGTCGCTCTGCGGCGGCTCGTGCGTCAACACGCAGACCGACATGATGAACTGCGGCTCGTGCGGCAACGCCTGCATGACGGGCCAGACCTGCAACGCCGGCGTCTGCGGCACGCCGGTGGTCTGCCCGATGGGCCAGACCTCCTGCGGCGCCGCCTGCGTCGACCTCCAGGCCGACAGCAACAACTGCGGCGCCTGCGGCACCGTCTGCCCGATGGGCCAGAGCTGCCAGACCGGCATGTGCCGCGCGACGACGATGTGCATGACGGGCCAGACGGCCTGCGGCGGCACCTGCGTCGACACCATGACCGACGTCGCCAACTGCGGCGCCTGCGGCATGGCCTGCCCGACCGGCCAGCCCTGCATGGGCGGCATGTGCCGCACGATGACGTGCCCGACGGGCCAGATGCTCTGCGGCACCGCCTGCGCCAACCTCCAGACCGACACCGCCAACTGCGGCTCGTGCGGCCGCGCCTGCGCCATGGGCCAGACCTGCACCGCCGGCGCCTGCACGGGCATGGAGATGTGCCCCACCGGCCAGATGCGCTGCGGCGCCGCCTGCGCCGACGTGCAGACCGACCCGACCAACTGCGGCATGTGCGGGATGGCCTGCCCGACGGGCAACACCTGCGTGATGGGCGCCTGCGTCGCCCCGCGCCCGACCTGCATGACGGGTGAGACCGACTGCGCCCCGATGGCGCCGACGCCGACCTGCGTCAACACGCAGACCAGCAACGCCAACTGCGGCGCCTGCGGCAACGCCTGCCCGACGGGCCAGACCTGCGTGATGGGCGGCTGCGCCTGCGCCACCGGCCAGACGCTCTGCGGCCGCACCTGCGTCGACACCCAGACCGACCGCACCAACTGCGGCGCCTGCGGCCGCGCCTGCCCGACCGGGCAGTCGTGCACCGCCGGGGCCTGCGTCTGCCCGACCGGCCAGACCTCGTGCGGCGGCGCCTGCGTCAACACGATGACCGACAACGCCAACTGCGGCGCCTGCGGCACCGCCTGCCCGACCGGCCAGTCGTGCACCGGCGGCCGCTGCGCCTGCCCGACGGGCCAGATGGCCTGCGGCACCCCGCCGGCCTGCGTCAACACGCAGACCGACCGCGCCAACTGCGGCATGTGCGGCCGCGCCTGCACGGTGATGGGCCAGACCTGCACCGCCGGCACCTGCGCCTGCCCCGCCGGCCAGACCGCCTGCGGCACCGGCGCCGCCGCGGCCTGCGTCGACACGATGACCAGCGCCTCCAACTGCGGCATGTGCGGCCGCGTCTGCGCCACGGGCACCTCGTGCCGCGCGGGCGCCTGCATGGGCACGCCGCCGGCCAACGACACGCGCGCCGGCGCCACGGTGATCAACCTGGCGATGCCGTCGCAGACGATCGCGGCCAACACCACGTCGGCGACCAACAACACCACGTCGTGCCGCTGCACCTCGGGCAACGACGTCTTCTACCGCTTCACGCTGACCCAGCCCGAGGTCGTGTACGCCGACACCTTCGGCGCCACCTGGGACACCTCGCTCTTCTTCCAGGACAGCGCCGGCGCCAACCTCGCGGGCGCCCTCGCGGCGACGCCGAACGTCACCTGCAACGACGACCACCAGATGGCGGGCTTCTGCACCGGCACGGTGGGCACCAACCTCCAGTCGCAGGTGGCCGCGCGCCTCCCCGCCGGCACCTACTACCTCGTCCTCTCGGGCTGCGGCTCGGGCACGGCCGACATCCACTTCCAGCACCTCCCCGCCGGCAACGGCACCTCCGCCCGCATCGCCCCGACGGCGGCGGAGCAGACCGCGACCGGCACCACCTCGGGCGCCGGCACCGTCACCTCCAGCTGCTGCTCGGGCGGCGCCGACAACACGCACTGGTGGATCACCTGCCCCGGCACCGCCGCGCAGACCTTCTACGCCTCCACCTGCAACGCGACCACCGGCGCCAACCTCGTCGGCTACGACGTCGAGGTGGCCCAGTACAGCGCCCTCCGCGCCACCAGCGCGGTGTGCAACGACGACATCGGCGGCGTCTGCGGCACGGGCTCGTCGCTTGGCTCGTCGATCCCGGCGACGACGGCGACCCAGGCCGGCCTCAACACCCTCATCGCCGACTCGTGCTCGGGCGCGGGCGCGTACACCATCCGCTACTCGCTCTCGGCGCCCTGCGCGTCGGGCACGCGCTGCGGCACCGCCTGCGTCGACACCAACACCAGCGTGACCAACTGCGGCGCCTGCGACCGCCGCTGCGCCACGGGCAACCTCTGCATCGCGGGCACCTGCGTCGCCCCGCCGCCCAACGACACCCCGGCGGGCGCCACGGTCATCAACATGGCCAACGCGCAGACCATCATCACCGGCATCGACACCCGCGCCGCGGTGAACAACACCACCGGCTCGTGCGGGTGCACGACGGGCAACGACATCTTCTTCAACTTCACCATCCCTGCCGGCCCCCGCCAGATCATCTACGCGGACACCCTCGGCTCCAACTGGGACACCTCGCTCTTCGTGCAGACCAGCACCGGCACGAACATCACGGCGACCAACCTGCCGACCAACGGCATCGCCTGCAACGACGACGGCGGCCTCGCCGGCTGCGGCACGGGCCTCCAGTCGCAGATCATGCTCATGCTCAACCCGGGCGCCTACCGCCTCGTCATCTCGGGCTGCGGCGCGGGCGGCACCACGACCAACCTCCGCTTCCACCACCTCCAGGTGGGCAACGGCGCGGTCGCGGCGGTCGCCGCGGGCAACACGACGCCGGGCGGCACCACCTCGGGCACGGGCGTCATCACCGCGGGCTGCGGCGGCGGCGCGACCGGCCCCGACAACACCTACTACTGGCACACCTGCGCGGCGACCGCGGCGGGCTCGTTCACCGCGAGCACCTGCGGCCGCGCGACGTGGGACACCGTCCTCGAGCAGCGCAGCGCCTCGCGCGCCGCGAACGTCTGCAACGACGACGTCGGCGGCACCTGCGGCACCCGCTCGTCGGTGACCGCGGCGATCCCGGCCGGCCCGGGCCTCCACGTGTTCTACGTGGACGGCTTCAGCGGCGGCGCCGGCGCCTACACGGTCGCCGTCACCCGCCCGTGACCTGACCCCCCCCCGCCGCGGCGCTCCCGGGGGCGCCGCGGCGACCCCTCTCCCCCGACGCATTCAACCTTCCGTCCGCGCGCTGCCTCGCAGTACGCTCGCGGCACGCGCGACGCGGCCTACCCCCCGGCCGCCGCACGGAAGGACCCCCGCGCCCCATGACCTCCTTGCGCTGGCTCGCCCTCGCCGCGGCGGCCCTGGCCACGGCGTGCTTCGACGCGCCGCTCCACCCGCCGAGCGACGCAGCCGGCGACCTCCCGCGCCCCGACGCCGCGCCCGACGTCGCCAACGACCTCGCCCCCGACCTCGCCCCCGACGTCGCGCCCGACGTCGCGCCGGACACAGCGCCCGACGTCACGCCCGACCTCGCGGACGTCGCGACGGACCTCCCCGTCGACCTCCCGCCCCCGGCCTGCGCCACGGGTCAGCTCCGCTGCGACGGCGAGTGCACCGACATCGCCTCGAACGCCACCCACTGCGGCCGCTGCGGCAACACCTGCCTCGCGACCCAGACCTGCCGCGCCGGCGCCTGCGCCGACGAGGAGCCCTGCCCCGCCGGCCAGCAGCGCTGCCGCGGCGCCTGCGTCGACACCACCGCCGACGCGTCCAACTGCGGCGCGTGCGGCAACGCCTGCCCCGCCGGCCGCGCCTGCGCCGCGGGCGCGTGCATCACCGCCCCCACCTGCGCCGCGGGGCTCACCGCGTGCGCCAACGCCTGCGTCGACACCGCCAGCGACCCCAGCCACTGCGGCGCCTGCGGCCGCGCCTGCGCCGCCGGCCAGTCCTGCGCGTCGGGCGCCTGCCGCGCGCCGCCCGCCTGCGCCGCGGCGCTCACGTCCTGCGGCGGCGCCTGCGTCGACACCACGAACGACCTCGCCCACTGCGGCGCCTGCGGCCGCGCCTGCGCCACCGGGCAGTCCTGCGCGGACGGCGCGTGCCGGATGATGGACTGCCCCGGCGGCCAGCTCCGCTGCGGCGGCGCCTGCGTGTCCACCGACACCGACGAGGCCCACTGCGGCGTCTGCGGACGCGCCTGCGCCGCGGGCCAGACCTGCACCGCCGGCGCGTGCACCGGCGCGGTCACGTGCCCCGCCGGGCAGACGCGCTGCGGCGAGGCGTGCTCCGACCCGCGCACCGACCCGCTCCACTGCGGCATGTGCAACCGGGCCTGCCCCGCGGGCCAGACCTGCTCGGCGGGGAGCTGCGTCACCGCGCGCGCCGCCTGCCCCACGGGCCAGACCGACTGCGCGCCCTTCGGCCCGGCCGCCGCGTGCGTCAACCTCGCCACCGACGTCGCGAACTGCGGCGCCTGCAACCGCCCGTGCCCCGCCGGGCTCACCTGCGCGGCGGGCGCGTGCGCGTGCCCGACCGGGCAGACGCTCTGCGGGCGCGCGTGCGTCGACCCGCAGTCCGACAACGCCCACTGCGGCGGCTGCGGGCGCGCGTGCACCGCCGGCCAGACCTGCCAGGCGGGGACGTGCCGCTGCCCCGCGGGCCGCGCGCTCTGCAACGGCGCGTGCGTCGACGGCCAGAGCGACGAGTCGCACTGCGGCGCGTGCGGGACGGCGTGCGCCGCGGGCCAGACGTGCCAGGCCGGCCGCTGCGCCTGCCCGACGGGCCAGACGAGCTGCGGCGAGGGCGACGCCGCCCGCTGCGTCGACCCGATGACCGACCGCGCCCACTGCGGCATGTGCGGCCGCGTCTGCCCCACGGGTCAGCCCTGCGCCGCGGGGGCGTGCGCCTGCCCGACGGGACGCGCCACCTGCGGCGACGTCTGCGTCGACCCCGCGACCGACGCCGCCCACTGCGGCATGTGTGGCCGCGCCTGCCCCGCCGGAACCTCCTGCCGCGCGGGCGCCTGCACGGGCGCGCCGCCGGCCAACGACGCGCGCTCCAACGCGACGCCGATCGACCTGGGCCCGCCCGCGCAGACGCTCGCGGCCGACACGACCGCGGCGCGCAACGACACGCGCGGCGCCTGCGGGTGCACGTCGGGCAACGACGTCTTCTTCCGCTTCACGCTGTCGCAGCCCGAGGTGGTGTACGCCGACACGCTCTCGGCCGACTGGGACACGTCGCTCTTCTTCCAGGACGCCGCGGGCGCCAACGTGGCGGGCGTGCCCGGCGAGGTGGCGTGCGACAACGACCTCGCGGCGGCGGCGCTCTGCCCGCGCGCCGGGCTCCAGTCGCAGGTGGTCGCGCGGCTCGGCGCGGGCACCTGGTACCTGGTGCTCTCGGGCTGCGGGGCGGGCGCGGCGCGCGTGACCTTCCAGCACTTGCCGGCGGGGAGCGGTCCCTCGGGCCGCATCGCGCCCGACGCCACGGTGCGGACGGCCGCGGGATCGACCGCGGGCGGCGGCACGGTCACTGGGACGTGCTGCACCGCCGGCCCCGAGGCGTCGCACTGGTGGGTGACGTGCCCCGACGCGGCGGCGAGGTCGTTCCACGCGACGAGCTGCAGCGCGACGACGGGTCTCAACCAGGCGGGCTACGACAACGCGCTCGTGCAGTACAGCGCGCTGCGCGGCGCGGCGGCGCAGGTCTGCAACGACGACACGGGCGGGCTCTGCGGCGCGGGCGCGACGTTGAGCGCGACGATCCCCTCGACGGGCGCCGCGCAGGCCGGGCTCAACGTGCTGGTGGCCGACGCCTGCGCGGGCTCCGGCCCCTACGCCGTCCAGTACGTCCTCGCCGACTGCGCCACAGGCGCGCGCTGCGGGGCCTCGTGCGTCGACACCAACAACGACGCGAACCACTGCGGCGGCTGCAACCGCCGCTGCCCCGCGGGCAACGTCTGCGCGGTCGGGCAGTGCGTCGCGCCGCCGCCCAACGACCTCCCCACCGCCGCGACCGTCATCGACATGACGCGCCCGCAGTCCAACTTCACGGTCGACACGCGCGCCGCCACGCAGCAGGCCGCCGGCCCGTGCACGTGCACGGCGGGGCGCGACGTGTTCTACAGTTTCACGGTGCCCGCGTCGGGCCCCGAACTCGTGTACGCCGACACGATCGGCTCCACCTGGGACACCTCGCTCTTCGTGCAGACGAGCGCGGGCGCCAACGTCACCGCGCCCAACCTCCCGCTCCACGGCGCCGCGTGCAACGACGACGGCGGGCTCGCGGGCTGCGCCACGGGGCTCCAGTCGCAAGTGCTGCTGGTGCTCAACCCGGGCGCCTACCGCCTCGTCGTGTCGGGCTGCGGCGCGGGCGGCGCGACGAGCGTCCGCTTCCAACACCTCGCCCTCGGCAACGGCCCGCTCGCCTTCCTCCCCGAAGGAACCTCCGTCCCCGCCGGCACCACCGCCGGCGCCGGCCGCGTCAACGCCGGCTGCGGCGCGGGTGGCCCCGAGAACACCTACTACTGGTACCGCTGCCCCGCCGCGACCGCCGCCGGCAGCTTCACCGCGAGCACCTGCGGCCGCGCCGCGTGGGACACCTCGCTCGTGCAGTACAGCCCCGGACGAACCGCGCCCGGCGCGTCGGTCTGCAACGACGACGCGTGCCCCGCCGCGGCGCCGCGGCAGTCCTCCGTCACCACGAGCATCCCCGCGGGCCCCGGCATCCACGCGCTCTACGTCGACGGCTTCGGCACGGCCGCGGGCGCCTACACGGTCGCGGTCACGCGCCCCTGAGCGTCACGGGTCGCGCAGCCCGTCGACGCGCCACGCGCCCTGCTCGTACACCACGTCGAGCAGGCGCCCGTCGGGCAGCGTGAAGGTCACGCGCGTTCGGTAGTCGCTCGCGTAGAGGGCCGACGGGTCTTCCGTGGCGGCCGCGAGCAGGTCGACGTCCGCCGCGGTCGCGCCGAGCGCGCGCGCCGAGAGCACGTCACGCCACCCCGACGCCCCCTGCCGCACGAGCGCAACGTGAAGCGCGCGAACGGCGGCCCTCGCCCCCGCCATGCCCTCCAGCCGCGTCGCCGCGGGCGGGCCGAAGCCCGGGTCGGCCACGCGCCACCCCGCGGGCTCGTCCACCAGCGCCACCGCCGACCGGTCGCGCAGCGCCACCTCTGCCTGCGCGCCGCCCCCCCCGAGCGCGAGCGCGGTCGCCTCGCCGAGCGCCGCGAGCTCCGCCCGGTCGCCCCCGATCCGCGCGCGGAACGCGTCGAGCGACTCCGCCCGCCGGTGCGCCGCCGGGAGCAGCGCGTAGAGCGCCGCCGCGTCCCCCTGCCGCGCGGCCGACGAGAAGCGCGTGAGCACGTCGCGCGGCGCGCCCCCGCGGGCCCCCGAGGCGCACCCGCCCAGCGCCCACGCCAACCCGAGTACCGACGCCGCTCGCCTCACTGCGCGCCGGACTCTACACCAGCTCCCGCGCGCTCCGTCCGGCGTTCACGCGCGGGCTGTGAAGGCCCGTTCACGGGGCCGCAAGCAATTTCCAGTGCAGACTCTGGCGCCGGTGTGCGCGGACGTGGCACGGTTCTCCCATGGGCGCGGGTACCTAATCCCCCCCGGAGGCCACGGTCATGCGCATTCGATCCCTCTCCACCTCGTTCGAGGCCCTCGCACTGATCGCCCTCGGCGCACTCACGGGCGCGACGGGCTGTGCGAGCGAAGAGTACTACTGCGACGCCTCGGGCTGCTTCACCTGCGACGGCGTCGGGTGCCGCGCCGCGACGCCGCCGACGCGCGCCAACTGCCGCGGCGACTTCGAGTGCGCGGCCAACCAGGTCTGCACCACCGCCGGCTGTGTCACCGGCTGCGCCAACAACAGCGCCAACTGCCCGCGAGGCTGGGTCTGCCGCGTGACCGCGTCGGCCCCCGCGGGCCAGTGCCTCACGCCCACCGAGACCGCGCCGACGCCGACGCCGGGCGCCTGCCGCTCCAACGCCGACTGCCCCGCGGGCGTGACGTGCGCCAACGGCGTCTGCACCCGCACCACCTGCAACCCCGCCACCTCGAGCTGCCCCTGCACCGCCGACGCGCAGTGCGCCTCGGGCCAGACGTGCGTGAGCGGCCGCTGCGCGCTCACCGCCGACACCTGCCGCTTCAACGCGCAGTGCGGCGCCGGCCGCGTGTGCGTCAACGCGCAGTGCCGCGCGGCGTGCTCGGCCACCTCGCCCTGCCCCGCCGGCCAGATGTGCAACGCCGACGGCGTCTGCGTCGACCGCGTCGCCAGCGAGTGCGTCCGCGACGCCGACTGCGGCGCCGGCCGCCGCTGCGTCAACGCCACCTGCCTCACCTCCTGCAGCGCCAACGCCGAGTGCGGCGCCGGCCGCTACTGCGCCGACGGCGTCTGCCTCGCCGACACGCGCCGCCAGCCCTTCTGCACCAGCGACGCGCAGTGCGCCTCACCGAGCCGCTGCCTCGACGGCCTCTGCCGCCGCCCGTGCAGCACCGCCGACGAGTGCCTCCGCACCGACGTGCAGTACCGCAACTGCGCCCCCATCCGGTACCTCAACACCACGCAGAGCTTCTGCCAGACCAACAACGAGGTCCAGTCCAACTGCGCCCGCGCGACCGACTGCGCTGCCGGCCAGGCCTGCGTCGACGGCGTCTGCCGCACGGGCTGAAGGCCACCACAGCGTACCGTCTTCCCGCCTCTCCTCCCTCCCCCGCTCGCTCCCTCCCCTTTCCCTGATCGAACATCCCCCCATCCGTCGGCGGCCTCGGCGGGATGTTCGATCATGGAAGGGAAGGCCCGCGCGGGTCGCCGCGGACGTAGAGACATGACCCGCGGCCGCGGGGTACGGCGGGCCAGGCGGGCGTCGGGCGTGGTCCTCGCGAACGACCTGGGCGACGCGCCCTCCGCCAGTTCGAAGAGCCACGAGCGCGTGCGGAGAAGCTGCGCCGAGCGCGATCCGTCTCGCCCTCGTCGCGTGCCACCACGTCAGCCCACCCGCGAGATGTCAGGCGTTCGAAAAGGTCGAACCCCAGGTTCTTTCCTCCGGGGTGGGGGAGAGAGCCTGGGGTTCGAGTACGACCCCAACGGGAACAGAGCAAACCCCCTGGTTGGCTTCCGCCCGTGATTTTGCGGGTCGCCGTGTAGCGGCGGCGAGCGGGCGCGAAGTGGCCACCATCGGGTGATGCGCAAACTCAGGCTGCCGCCGGTCGTACAAACGCACGTCGTACGCGAACATGGAGAAGCTCAAAGGTGATAGGTTGGCTCGTTTGCTTGCCTCGACACCCCATCCCCGCCGCAAGCCTCGCTCCTCCGCCAACACCGAGGTACTGACATGCACGACCGTAGCAACGTGATCAAGCTCCCGACGGTCCATCGAAGGGCCGCCGCAGGCTCGGCAGTCCCGAGCCTGCACCGCCCCCGCTCCCTCTGCGAAGTGCCTGGGTTTCTCGCGGCCGTGAGTGTCGTCCGTGAACTGCACCCGCTCATCCCACGGAACGCCCTCGTCCGCGCCGGCCGCGCGGTTTCGCCCCGATTCGACGTCCTCCCCTTCGTCGATGTGCAGACCGTGATCCAGTGGGCCTTGCAGGCGTCGCACTTCGTCGGGGACGTGGCGTGAGCGCACCCGACGACAGCGCAGCGGCGGCGCGCACCTTCCGAGCTGGACTCAAGAACGGCGCGAAGGTCGAGCCGCCACAGCGAGGTCACTCCCGAGGGGATTTTTTCGTGCTCGACCAAGGGATCTTCCACAAAGCCTGCGGCCTCGGAATGCGACCTGCGGTGGCGCTTCTCGTCCTCACCCGGTTCACCGGGCGCAACGGGACCACAACCCGAGCATCGGCGCACGCGATCGAGCAGCGTACCGGCATCGGGCGGAAGGCGGCGGCGGATGCCATCGAAGCTCTGGTACGAGCAGGCATCGTGACGCGCTCTGGGAGCATGACGCGGCCGAAATACACGATTGCGCAGGTAGTAGATACGCGCTTGCCGCTGTCGCCGAACCAAGCCGCAGCCCTCGCTCGCGCCCTGCGCGGCGAGAAACTCTCACGGAGCGACAACGCCCTCATGGGCAACGTGGTGCTCGCTGGGCATGCGCTCCGCCGCGACCAGCGGTGGGAGGAGGTGCCCCCACCGGATCGCGAACCCGTGTGGCTCCCGAATGCGCTGGTGGATGGCATCGATGGGCGGGAGTCCCCCGTGGAACTCGTGAGGCAGACGGGCGATGCGATGGCACTCCGCCTGCTGGTGGACCTGTACGCAACTCACCGTCTGGACGAGTGGGGGGGCATCAATCCGAAGGTCGTGCGCGAGGAGTTCCGCGAGGTGTTCCGCCACGCGGTGGGCACGGTGTTCGTGCTGGCGTTCGAACCGCAGCGCAAGGCGGCGGACTGGAACAGCATCACAGAGCCCCACAGGGCCCCACCGCCTGAGACCGGGCGGAACCTATGGGAGCGCCTCAACATCCTGCAGAGATTCGGTCTCGTACACTTCGTACCGCATGTGCTGGACGGCGACGGGGCCACCGCCTACCCGTGCTCGGCGGCGGTGGGGGAGTCCGACGAACGAGAACTCGGTGTGGCTGCTCGGCACGCTGCGGAAGCGTTGATTCTTGATGTTGGCGACCCGGCGTCCAGGGCTGCCTTTGGCGACCACTTCCACAAGCCTGGCACCGTCGTAGTGGTGGTGCCCCGCCACATGGAGCGTGCCTCCGTAGTGGGCATCGGGCGTCTCAAATTTCGCGCGAGAACACGCGCGAACACTGCGTGGCTCACGAACCTCACGGAGATCTCCGCCAAGTGGCTCCCTATTTTCGCCCAGATGAAGTCCCAGCACATCACCAGGGGGCACGTTGGCGCAAAAACGGGATAAACCTCCTGGTGCAATATCAAAGGTCTTAAATGTTTTCCAAAGGATCAAGGATCTTCAACGCGCCTCAACGTCTACTCGGAGTCGGCGTAGACGTTGAGGCGGGGGTGGGACACCTACGAGATGCTACGGCTGGATCTGTCCGGCAGCACCACGCACAGATGAATACCCAAGGGCATCGACATGACCCGAGTTCCCGAACCGCAGTAAGGGCAAGGCGCGGAGATCGACCGCGAGGTAGCACACTCACACACGCTGGCGTCCCGCTCGCGCCGAGGCAGGGTTCCTCCTTGGAGCAGTGAGGCCGTCCGAAGAACATCGCCGCGTTGGGAACGGCGAGACCTCCGCCCTCTGAGCGCCCCGCCCTCGTGGTATCGCGCCTACCCTCGACGCTGCGTACGTAGCCGACGCTCGATGCCGATGCGCGAACCCCGTGGCGGTCGTCGCTATTGCGCCCTTCAGCGCGGCGCGCAGGCCCGCTGGCCGTCGGGGCAGGTGCCGTTGCTGCGCGGGTAGGCGACGCACTGCGCGCTGCCGCACGCCGCGTCGCTCGTGCAGGCGCGGGCGCAGAAGCAGTTGTTGCGGTCGTCGCAGAGGTTGCAGAAGCCCGCCGGGCACACGCCCACCGCGGGGCACGCGCCGTACGCGCTGCACGCGGGCTGCGTGCAGATGTACGGGAGCGAAGGCGCTCCCGCCGGCGTGATGGTGGGCGTACAGGCGCCGGTGCCGCAGTCGTCGCCAGTGGCGCAGCGGCACGTCGTCTCCCCGGCCGTGAAGGTGCCGCAAGCACCGTACGGGAGCGGGGCCCGCGTCGTGGGGTCGAGGAGCGCTCTGCAGCACCGCTCGCCGGTGGCGCCGGGGCACTCCGGGGTCGTCGCGCAGCGCCTCGCGCAGCTCTGGGCTCCCGCCGCGTTCCGCACGCAGACGGATCCCGCGTCGCAGCACGTCGTGCCGCAGGCTTGCGAGGCGTCGCAGCATGCCCCCGCCACGCAGGTGCGTCCGCTCGGGCAGGTGCCCGTGGGGCGGCTCGGGCTGCAGCCGGTGCCGCCGCCGCATTGACACGGCCCCCAGGCGCCTGCGGTGCAGACCTCAACACCGGTCCCGCCGTCGGCGCAGGAGCAACCTCCGCGGGCCTCGCCCCACGAGCAGTCGCCGATGCCCGCCTCGAGCGACGGCGGTGGCGATGGCGACGCGGAGATCACGCAGTTGGCGGCCGCCCACACCGCGATCAACCACGACCCTGACCAAAACAGCACCGACCTCCGCATCGTGTCCTCCCAGCGCCTCCGGCTCTTGGAAGCGCGTCGCGTTTATAGTCATCATGCTGACTGTCACGCAAGCGCGGAGGATGACACGCCGACGCCGTGAAGGAGCGGGCGCCTGCGCGCGTCAAACTGTTCGGCCCGACGTACGAAGCGATGGTCGCTCGCGTCGGCGCCAACGTCCGTCGGCTCCGCGAGGCCAGAGGGTGGACGCAGGAGGAGTGCGCCTACCGCTGCAACGACCTCGGGCCCGCGCTCCTGCGCACCATCGAGGCGGGGCGCACGAACATCACCGCGGCGACCCTCGCGCGGCTCTGCGACGGGCTCCAGGTGGACGTCGCGCAACTCTTCGCGCCGGCCGAGGCGCCGACGAAGCGCCGACCAGGGCGCCCGAAAGGCGAACGAGCTGTGCGCGGAGCGACGAAGCACGCGGAGGGGGACGACAAGAGGCGCGTGCGACCGCAGCAAGGGACCGCGGCCGCAGAACCAGAAGCCCGCGCGCCACGCGCTGAGGGCGCGGGGGAGGGGCACGTCGAGGCTCCGCCGACGACTTGCAGCGTCGTTCACGCGGCGTGCGTCGCGGCCATCGGCGAAGGCGCGCCCGCTGACTTCCCCCGGAAGGGCTGAGCTGCGCGGCCCCACCTGGCGTTGAACCGCGCCCGCGGCACCGGCCGGCTACAGCCCGATGCCCTCGGCGGCGTGGTCGCGGAAGAGGTTCGCCTCGCGCACGTACCGGTGGACCATGTCCACGCTGCGGTGACCCGTGACGCGCATGATCGCGAACTCCGTCTTGCCCGCGCGCGCCGCGCTCGTCACGAAGCCCGCGCGCATCGAGTGAGCGGCGAAGGCCTGCGCGTCGAGCCCCGCGGCCCTCACCGCCTCCTTCACGATGGCCGCGACCGTCGCGTCACAGAGGCGCGCGTCGGCGACCCGGCCCCAGCGGTTCACCGCGCGGAACACCGGCCCCGAACGGATCCCCGCCGCCGCCATCCACGCCTGCAGAGCCTGCGCGGGGCACGTACGCCCGGACGCGCCGCGCAGCAGCGCGACCTTGCGCCCGGCGCCCTCCTGGTCGGTCTTGCTCCGCCGCAGCAACACCTTCACGCCCTCGTCGGTGAACTCGAGGTCCTCGACGTCGATGGCGACGAGCTCCGAGCGCCGGAACGCGCCCGCGAACCCGACCAGCAGGATCGCGCGGTGGAGGCAGCCGCGCAGGTCGCCGGGCAGGTGCGCGACGGCCGAGACGAGCGTCTCGCTGAGGAGGGGCTTCTTCTGTGACGGGGCCGTCCCTCGCGTCCGCCGGATGCCCTTGAGCGCCTCGCGCACGACGGCCGCGCCGCGCGGCGAGGCGTGCCCCGCCATCTCGTGCGCCTGGGAGATCGCGGAGACCGCCCGCATGATCGTGGCGACCTTCCGCCCGCACCGGGCGAGGTCGGTGACGTAGAGCGCGAGGGTCATCGGCGCCGCGGGCATCGCGGGCAGGTTGTGCTGGCGGCACCACGCGTCGAACAGGCGCCACGACGTCAGGTACGCGCGCCGGGTGCTCGGCGCCTTCGCGTTGGCGAGGAGCTCGCGCGTCGCGTCCACCAGATCCGCTGGCACGTCGGCGAGGTCTCCGTGTCGGAGCGCGAGCTCGGCTGACATGTGCCGATCATAGCGAGCGCGCCGACTCGACGCAGCCCGGACGCCCGCGATGGACTTCGAGAATTCGCCCTTCTCGAAGCGTAGGCGGGCTCGTGCTGGGGACGTGTGAGCGACGTGTCACCAAAACTGCTCGTGAGTTTTAGGGCGATGTTAGGGGCGCTTTAGGGGCCGATCAGGGCCCGATGGCTGACACATGGGTGGCGTGGTACGCCGCGCCCATGCACGAGCACCACGAAGCCACGCGGATCCCCACCGGTCCCAACGGCGCTCGCTTCCTGCTGTACCGGTACCGCACGGGCCACCACGGCCGCGGCGGTCGCCGTGAGCTGATCAACAGCACCCGTAGCACGCGCGTGAACGTCGAGACGCTCAGCGAGCGGCTCTCACCGGGCCGCTACCGCATGGAGTGGCGCTCCGCGGAGGGCCGCGTCGAGCGGGTGAGGCTCCTGGTGGTGCGCTACGCGCCGCCTCCCGCCCGCTGACCGCGTGGGCACGGTCCGTCAGCGACGCCGGCCCACGTAGCGCCAGGTGTACGTGCCCGACTCGCCCGAGGCGCTGTAGTCGCCGGTGACGGTCAGGGTGAGCCCGGCGCCGTCGAGCTGCGCGGAGCCACCCCTCACGGTGAACTGGGCGGATCGCCCGGCGAACCCCGTACATCGCTGGCCCACCTCGAGGGTCGAGATCGCGCCGCTGGTCGTGCCCACGAACGCGCAGGTCTCCGTGACCTGGAAGGTGGCGCGCCCCGGCGCCGTCACGACGGCCGCGATGTTGTAGGCGGGCTCGTCCTCCTGCGTCGTCTCCGCGCTGGGCGCCGCTCGCATGCGCGTCGCCCGATACCCGCCCATGTAGGCGCCGGCGAAGGAGGTGGTCACCACGTCGATGGCGGCGTCCGCCGCATCGGGACCGGGCGCGCCGGCGGTGTCACCGCACGCGATCAGGAGCGCCATCACCATCAGGCAACACAGAGCTCGCAGGAACATGTTCTCTCCTCCTCGTGGACGCCGGGCCCAGGGCACGTCGGCGGCGGGTGCGTCCGCCGCGAGGCGCAATGTAGGAGCTGAATATCCTATTGTGCAAGCCTGCGTTCATCCACGCCTACGGACGTGGAGCGAAGCTCCAAATCACCGAGGATCCGGCCTCTGCCGCGGGGCTTCGCGAAGCTCGCGGGGCGGGTGGCGGCCAACGCGCGGCGACTGCGCGAGGCGCGCGGCTGGACGCAGGCCGAGGCCGCCTCGAAGAGCGGCCTCGACGACCGCGCCTACCGTGAGGTGGAGAGCGGTCGGGCCAACCTCACGCTCGGGACGCTCCTGCGCGTCGCGAAGGCCTACGACGACGACGTCGCGTCGCTGCTCGCCCCGGCGGCGCCGTGGGCGCGTCGCCGTCCAGGGCGGCCGCTGGACCCCTTGCCGGCGGTCCCGACGGTGAAGGCCAACCCCCCGCCTCAGGTGGCGTCCGAGCCCGTCGCAGGAGTTCAGGGGCCCGTGGCCGGTGATGCGGAGGCCTTCGAACGGCTGCCGGAGGAGCAGCTCCTGGAGAAGCGCGCGGCCTTCCTGACGAACCTCGAGCGGATCGACGCGGCGCTCCGACAACGTGGTGTGGCCCCCGTCGCCTCGGGGGACGAGGTCGGGGGGCGCGGGCGCCCCTCCGTGGTGGTTCCTTCCGGGCGATGGCTGGGACTGAAGGACTTCGCGGTCGCCCTGCTGCTGGCGAACCCGCGCGGGCTCCAGGCGTTCGAACTCGTCGAGGCGGCGCGCCGCGCGAAGATCAAGCTGCGCGACAACGAGGTCCACACGGTGCTGCACGGTCTCCTGCGCCGTCGCGCGATCTCCCGCGAGGGGCGTGCGGGGGCCTTCATCTACCGGCTGTGTCCACCCGACGCTGGGGAAGCGGGTGCGTGATCGCCTCGGCGCGCGCTGGTGGTTGGGCGCGGCCGCGGCGGAGAGGACGAGCGCGTCCCTGGGACGGGCCGCCAATCTGCGGAAGTCACCGCGCGGCGAGCCGCTCGCGCGCCGCTCGGATCGCGTCGTGGAGCTTCTTCTCCAAGACCTCCCTGGCGGGTAGCGCGGTGAGGTACTCCGCGACGCGGATCCCGGTCTCCTCCAGGCGGAGAAGGGCGACGTGCTCGTCGGACTTTCCGGCGCAGAGGATCAGGCCGAGCGGCGCCTCTTCGCCGGGCTTGCGCTCGTGGGCGTCGAGCCAGCGGAGGTAGAGTTCCATCTGCCCCTTGTCGGCGGCCTGGAAGCGCCCGAGCTTGAGATCGACGGCGACCAGCCGCCGCAGGCCGCGGTGGTAGAACAGCAGGTCGATGTAGTAGTCCTCGGCGTCGATGGTGATCCGCTTCTGCCGGCCGATGAAGGCGAAGCCGTCGCCGAACTCCAGCAGGAACTGCTCGAGCTCCCGCAGGATGGCGCGCTCCAGGTCCTTCTCGCTGTAGGTGTCGGCGAGGCCGAGGAAGTCGAGGAGGTAGGGGTCGCGGAAGACCAGGTCCGGCGTGAGCTGATCGGTCTCGCGGAGCTTCGCGACCTCCTGGCGGGCGAGCTCGTCGGGCTTGCGCGAGAGGGCGGTGCGCTCGAAGAGCATCGACTGCACCTTCGCGCGCAGCGTTCGCACGCTCCACCGCTCGGCGCGGCAGAGCTCGACGTAGAAGTCCCGCCGCAGCGCGTCGTCGAGGTAGATCACCTCGAGGAAGTGGCTCCACCCCAATTGTCTCGACGCCGTCGAGACAATCTCCTCCTGCGGGAAGACCTCCGCGAACCGGATCATGTGGAAGAGCTGGGGCCGGCTGAACCCGGCCCCGTAGATCGCCGTGAGCCGCTCCGCGAGCAGGGCGACGACCTGCTTGCCGTACGGCGCCCGCGCTTCGAGCAGCAGGTCACTGCGGATCCGACGGCCGACGTGCCAGTTGACCATCACGACGGCGCTGTTCACGGCCCGCGCCAGTTCGCCGCGAGCCTTCTCGATCACCGTGCGGAGGTCCGAGAGCAACGCCTCGTCCGCGGGTGCCAACGCCGCGGGCGGAGGCAGGACGGCCGGCACAGATGTCTTGGGTGGCGCCTTCTTACCCATCGCCCTTCACGTCGTGCATGTCTGTCCGCGCGTTCACGCGCGGCACCCTACGATGCCGGCCCGGCGCCAGGCCAATTTGCGCGCCCGCTGACGCGACTGTCTCTCCGCGACGGGGAGGGGGCCGCGGCGGTGCGGATGATCGGTGATGGCTCCGCGCATCGGGGAGCAGCGGCCCACCGCAGCGACAAAGAGTCTTCGCCTGCCAGCGCCTGGGTGTAGCGTTCCGTCCCATGACTCTGCCGCGAGATACCCTTCACGAACTGGAGCAACTCGCCCATCGGTTGCCGGAGCGGACCGCCGGCACTGTTGTCCACCTCTTCCGCGACCCTGACGGCGCCAAGAAGCTGCGGGAGACGTTCCAACTCGTCGAGTTCCTCACGATGGAACTCCTCGATCGCCTGAACAGCGTGATCGTGGCGTCCGCCCCGCGGCCCAGCTCGGACCTGCTTCGCGTGTTGTTCGAGTTCGCCCGCAAGGAAACGCAGCAGTTCAGCCTCGGCGACCGGGCCAAGAGCATCGCCGCCTTCGCTCGCTTCTTTGGAGCGCGGGATGCCCCACCGTGTGAGGCCTTCCCCGACGCAGTCTCCGTGCTCGTGTCTCCCCTTCCGGACGCAACCATCGCGATGGTGCGGCGCATGACCGTCGCCCGCGAGGGCCGCAGAGAGTTCGACATCCCCGCTGCGCGGGTCGCCGCCTACGTCGCGAAGAACATGGGCAGCCCGCGAGCCCTCCGGCTCGCGGACCTGACCAACGAGTTCGTGCAGTGGCGCAACGCCGACGCCCATGTGGACCACGACGCTGATACCAGCAAACGCTGGTTCCAGGGCGTCGCGAAGGACCCCGTGTGGCTTTCGACGCTCGCGGGCTGGCTCGATGAGGGCGTCGCGGCCCTGTTGCTCTGGCAGCCGCTGTCGGCGCTGTTGACCGGCACGGTCGTACGTTCGCTTCGTCATCCCGCCACCCACGGCACGGACGCATGGAGCGCCGAGATCGTGCCTGCCATGATGCAGATCGTCGCGGAGCGAGCGGTCGGGCGCGGTGCAGTATGGGAAGGGACAGCCGATTGGTGGGTCATGCCGAGGCCGTCCGACGCATCGTCCCCCAAAGCGTTGTGCCTGAAGGTCCCCTGGCCGACAGCACCAGCGCCCTCGACGGAGGCCGTCTCGCGCTACAAGTCGCAGGTCGCCCTCGCCTGGCTTGAGGTTGGGTACATGCCGGAGGACAGACGGGGCGCCATCGAGACGGCGGCGCGCGAAGGGCTACTGCCAGACCGTCAGAGCGCAGAGATCCGCGACAGTGTGGGGGGGTTGGTGGCGCGCACCATGCGGGGCGACCAGGAGGCACAGGGGGAACTCGCGCGCCTCGTCCCGGACGAGGTGCTGGCTCGTCTGCCTCTCGACGCGCTGGGCTCGAGGCGCGCGGACGCCATCTTCGCTCTCATCGAGGCCGACTGGCCGGTCACCACCGCCCATCTGGCGAACACGACGGCGCTCCCGCCGGAGGATCTGGCAGAGGTACTACGGGAGCTCGAGATGTCGCAGCGCATCACGCGAAGGGCCGGTGGCGAAGGGGAGGAAGTCCGACCGCGCTGGAAGGAACTCACCGACGCCGCGAAGCTCCTCGACGACCTCGCGCACCAGCGTCGTCTCAGCGACAATGACCGCCGGCTGAGCGCTTGCGTGGTCGCGCTTGCGAGGCTCCTCGACGAGCGGTTTCGTGACCCCTTCGACGCGCCAGGCCCTGAGGAGGCGCTGCATCAGCCCTGGGTTCTGCCCATCAACGGTCACCTGCTCGTCGCGGACACGCTCGAGGCGCTGTGCGACAACCTCGCTCGTAACTGTCGCGAGCGTGGGCGGTGGGAGGCGTTCGTCGCCTCACTGCCTTGGCGTGCGCCGGGAGGCAACACCCTGCTGGCGTGGAGCGAAGGCGCGCAGCAAGTCGAGGTGAAGACGACTGGCATCAGCCGGGCGAAGGCGATGTACGCGCTCGAGTCGGGATGCGCAGCGCTGGGGTGGCTCACCGTCCCCGAAGAGCGTGATCCGGCTGACGCCGAGGAAGGTGAAATCAGCCTTTGGATCGAGGTGCGCGCCACGGCGGACGAGCCGTGGACCCGCATCGGGGGCGGTAGCGTCCGCGCGTTCCTCGGCCGGCTGACGCGTTGGCTGGCTCTTGGAGGCCACCTCGATCCCGAGCGATTGCCGGTCGCGTCGGGGCACTCTCGCTACCTGCTCAACAGCGAGCCTCTCCATGTAAGCGGCGGCTCCTACCTCTCCCCGCTCCACTGCCTGCCGGGGGTGTACGTCGAGACCCACAACTCGCGCTCCGGAGCACTCTCTGCAGCCCGGAAGGTATGTACTGCGATGCGTGTGGCCGTGCGAGATGCCAACGACATCGCCGCCAGCATCGGCCACGCACACGCCGACCGGCAACCAGCCGACCGAAAGACAGAGGCTCAGGCAAGCTCCGCGGATGGTCACGCGGCAGAGCACCCCGTGGAGCGGATGGATGGCGCGGAAGGCGCTGTCGAGCAGGAGCATCACGTCCCTGTCCACGACGGCCAATGAGGCAACGACGGCCTGAGGCGGGATCACACCTCGTTGCATGAATGCGAACGTCCGCGTGGCGCTTCGGTCCTACGCCTCCCCGAACGCGAGCCTCCGCGCGAATGCCTGCCGCCGCGTCCTGAGCGCCGCGCTCTCCTCCTCGCTCACCAGCGCCTGCAGCGCGCGCAGGTTCACCGGCCGCAGCACCACCGCGGCCCGCCCCCACCCCTCGCGCGCGCCGTGGATCTCGATCCGCGCGTCCCGCGCGGCAGCATCCGCCGCGGGGTACAGGATCGTCGCGCTCGACCTGCCGGCCTCGCTCAGCGCGTAGATCGCGAGCTGGTAGAGCATCTCCCGCGGCAGCTCCTTCGCCCACAGGTCGCGGTACTTCGCGTCGAGGAGCGCCACGACGCGCCGCCCGACGCGCACCGCGAAGTCGGGCCGCGGCGTCGGCGCCGTCCGCGCGTGCGGGTTCGCGTCGGGGGCGTAGCGCATGAAGTGGCGCAGCGCGTGTTCGTCCTCCACCTCGGCGTCGGGGAGGTTCTCGCGCAGGAAGCGCGACAGCAGCGCCTGGAAGAAGCGGTTCATGTCGAAGAGGAAGCCCGGCAGCGTCCCGGACGGCGCGCCGTCGAGCGCGAGCGAACGAGCGTCGTAGAGCGCCTCGACCAGCCGGAGCGCGGGCTCGCACACCCGCGTCGTCCGGTCGAGCCCGCGCATCGCCTCCGCGATGGCGCGACCATGGAGCGCGATCGGCGACACCCGCTCGTCGAGGCGGGCGGCGAGCCGCCGGAGGCGCACGCGGAGCTCGGGCATCTCGGTGAGACCAGCCGCGAGGTGGAGCCCAGCCAAGAGGACGCGGTGCGCATGCCAATCCTCGCTCCGTTCGTGGTGCTCGCAGGGGAGCGTCGCCTCGGGAAGCGCGCGCGCGGCCAGCGCGGCCATGTCGATGCGGCCGCGCGGGGACGCCAGCACCTCGCGCTGCGCAACGTACCGGCGCGGCAGCCCGCGGCGGAGCAGCCCGTCCACCTCCTGGCGGAACGCCTCGATCAGGAGCTCGTGCAACAGGTCGCTCTGCAGCGCGTAGCCAGCGCGGTCGTGAAGGCCCACGTCCCGCAGACCGTAGGCGTAGGAGAACAGGGCCAGCAGCGTCGTCGGGTCCATCTTCGGGACGACAGTGACGGTGAGTTCGCCGAGCTGAACCCGGCCAACGTACGCGAAGCTCCGCACCTCGAGGCCCGCGCGGAGCTCACGCACCTCGAGGCGCTTCGCCGCGCGGAGCACGTCGGCGAGGGTGCGGCCCGCGTCGTCGAGGAAGCGGCCGCGGAGCTCGCCGCCGGCCGCGTCGCCCGGCGTTCGCACCTCCCACTCGCGGAGCCGCACCTCCCCGGCCGTCACGAATCGCCCCCGTCCTCCCCCTCGTCGGGCTCGTCGGGCTCGGTGGCTTCCGCCTGTGCCACGGCCTGCGCGGACGTGGTGATGTCCGGGCACGGCTCGAGGAGCGCGCGCACGAGGTCGTCGGCGCGCGCGGAGGAGAAGAGCGTGTCGTCGATGCGCTGGCGCGTGCGGTTCACGAGCGTCGGGCCCAGGATCCGCTCCAGCGCGGCGTAGTCCTCGTAGCAGTACTCCTCCAGCAGCGGGACGATGTCGTCGCGCAGCGCCTGGGCGAGCTGGGCGAGCTCGGTGATCGGCCGCGGCCCGTGGAGCAGGTAGGAGTGGCCCACCTGGAGGTTTCGGGCGTCGCGGCCCGCGTGCTTCACGATCCGTTCGTTGAGCGCGTCGAGCCAGGGCGCGAGGGGGATGCCCTGGACCACCGCGTTCTTGAGCACCGACGCGTCGGGCATCAGCTCGACGAAGCCGAACCGCCTCCGCAGCGCCGTGTCGAGCAGCGCGATCGAGCGGTCGGCGGTGTTCATCGTGCCGATCACGAAGACGTTCGGCGGGACGGCGAAGCGCGCCCCGCTCAGCGGGAGCGTCACGGGCGCACCCCGCCTGCCCTTCTCCAGCACCAGCAGCAGCTCGCCGAAGATCCGCGGGATGTCGCCCCGGTTGATCTCGTCGATGATCAGGTAGAAGGGCCTCGTCGGCGCCGCTGCCGCGCGCTGGCAGAGGCGCTTGAAGACGCCGTCCCGCAGTTCGAACGCGACGGCGCCGTGCGCGCCGCGCGGTCGGTAGCCCTCGAGGAAGTCCTCGTAGCCGTAGGCGGGATGGAAGCAGCAGGTCTCGATCGCGCCGCTGTCGAGCAGCGAGCCGCGCTCCGCCGCGGAGAGGCCCTCGAAGGCGCGGCCGTACCACGCGCGCGCCGCCAGCTCGCGCGTCGCGGCCTCGGCGTGATGCGTCTTCCCCGTACCCGGCGGGCCGTAGAGGATCACCTGCCCCTTCCGCTCGAGCACGGCCTGGATGCGCTCGACGGTCGGAGAGAGAGGGCCGAGGGGGGACGTAGGTGTGAGGCCCTCAGGGGGTGGGACTCGCCGCGCGGGAAGGTTCGCGAGCCGGCGCTCGATGGCGAGGAGGTTCACGTCTCGGCGTACCTCGACCAGCGTCGTGCGCAGGCCCTCGACCTCGGGGAAGTGCCACTCCGCGTCGTCGATCCACTCGACCGGGCGGACGTGCCCGAAGTGCTCGGTGCCGTCGTAGCCATAGTCCCCGGTCACGCGCCCGATCGCGAGGTTGGTCTCGCCGTCGGCCGCCACCACCACGTCGCCGACGGCCACCTCGTGGGCGATGCGCATGAGGTAGTTGGCGACGATGCCGGCGCGCTGCGCGCCCTTCTGCCACCGCCCCTCCACCTGCTTGCGGAGCGCTTCGCGCGCCTCGCGCGTTCGCTCCAGCGACGACAGGTCGCCGACGTCGGACCACCCGATCCCCATGCGCCCCTTGCCGCGCATCGAGGGCCACTGCCCACGCGGCTCGCGGTCGTTGCCCGTGCCGACACGCCAGTAGCGGTACGGCGCGCCGTGCAGGAGGTTGAGCGTCGTGGTGAGGTTCGACAGCGGGACGCCGAGCTCGCGCGCCGCCTCCAGGAAGCCTCGCGCGGCCGTGTAGCGTCCGCCGTCCTTGGGCGGCGTCAGCAGCATCTTGAGCAGGTGGAAGCGCTGGTAGTGGACGGCGTGGTAGTCGTCGAGCACCGTCGGGGCCAGCAAGCTGAAGTACTTGTGGCCCCAGGCGAGGTCGGCGACGTCCGGCGCCGCCGCGAGCATCGCCTTCTGGAGCGCCTCGTACTCCACGGCCTCCGGCTTCGCCGCCAGCGGCTCGAGCACCGCCACGCCGGCGACGAGCTGGTCGCGGTGGCGACGCGCCATCTGGACGGCCTCGTCGGTCGTCAGCTCGCGCTGCGCCGACGGGTGCCCCGCCATCCACGCGCCGGTCTCCTTGCGGCGGTAGAGCCCGAACTTCAACGCGCTGCCGCCCGCGATGCTCCCGAAGATCGCCGGCATCTCCTCGTCGTTCTTGAACTCCAGCCAGTAGACGAGGCTCGCCGTGTTGCTCGTGTTGTGCATCGCGTCGAGCAGCGCGGGGCCGTCGAGCGCGCGCAGCGCGTCCGGCCCGAAGCGCGCGCGGAAGGTGGCGTAGCAGCCGTCGAGGAAGTCCCTCGTGCGGAGCCTGCCCTCCGCGGCGTAGGCGTCGAGGGCAGAGCGGAGCCGGGCGGCGATGATCGGGTCGAGCGGCATGGCCCCACATCGTAGGCCACCGCCGGCCGCGGCCGAAACGCCAGTTCCTCGCACCGGCGAATGCCCTTCTCGCCCGCGGCCCTTGCGGTAGCATCGCCGCCCCGATGGAGAGCGCGCTCGACGAGATTCTCGCCGTGCAGGTCACGGTTGCGTGGGCCGGGGAGCGCGGCGAGCCCGCGCGCCTCGCGTGGTGGAACTCCGACCTCGTGGACCCCGAGGGCGGGGGCTACCTGTTCCGCAAGCTCCTGCCCCGCACGGGCGAGTGGGCCGCCCTCGCCACCGTGCGCGAGGTCGCGCGCCGCGCCGACGCCGCCGGCCGCCAGAAGCTCGGCGACCCCGACCAGGTCCGCACCCTCTTCTCCCTCGGGTTCGAGCTCGACGAGCGCCTCGACGAGCGCCTCCGCGACCTCAAGCGGCGTGGCGCGCCCACCGACGCGCTGCCGTGGCCCGTCTCCCTCGAGCGCTACTCCCTCGACGACCTCCGCTACGCCTTCCGGCACGGGCCCGCGGGCGCGCCTCCCTTCGACGTGGTCGCCGGCGGGCGGCAGCTCAAGACGGCACCCGAGACGCCCACGCTCGGGGTGAAGCACCTCGCGGCCGTCCTCTTCGCCGGCGACGCCGTGCCGCGTGAATACCCGCTCCCCTTCTACCGGGCCAGGGCATGAACGCGCACGTCGTCGCACCGGCCGGCGCGTTCGTGGCGTCGCCTTCGCGCGTCGGGCACGACCGCGTCTCGATGGCCGAGGAGACCCGCATCCACACGCGGCTCCAGCGGCTCGCGCTCGGCGTGGAGGAGTCGCGCGCGTACTGGGCCAACGTCGATCCGTCGGTGCCCCCCGCCGAGCGGGCCGTCGCGGCCTTCGAGGGCCGGTGGTTCGGCGCGAAGAGCCTCGAGCGCATCCGCGTGCTGCTGCCGTACCTCGCCGCCCGCTACGACGCCTTCCCCGACGCCCTCGCCGCGCTCCGCCGGTGGCGCGCGATGGAGCCCGACACGCGCCGCGCGATCAGCCACTGGCACCTCCAGCTCACCGACCCGATCTACCGGGCGTTCGCGGGCGACTTCCTCCCGGCGCGTCGGGGCGTCGCCGACGCCACGCTCGACCGACCCGCGGTGCTGCGGTGGGTGCGCGGCGCGTCCCCCGGCCGCTGGGGGGAGAGCACGCTGGTGCAGTTCGCCAGCAAGCTCCTGTCGGCGGGCGCCGAGGCGGGGCTCCTGTCGCCCGCGCCCGACCCGCGCAAGCTGCCGCTGCCGCGCGTGCCCGACGACGCGCTCGTGTACCTGCTCCACCTGCTGCGCGAGGTCCGCTTCGAGGGGAGCCTCGCCGACAACCCCTACCTGCGCTCGGTGGGCATCGAGGGCACGCTCCTCGACCACCGGCTGCGCGGCATCACCGCCCTGCGCCTCCAACGCGTCGGCAGCGTGTGCGACTTCGAGTGGACCTACCCCACCCTCGCCGCCTGGGCGGAGACCCTCGCATGATGGACGGCCCCCTCTTCCAATCGCTCCCCTCGGGCCCCGTCCACGACGGGTTCACCGCGCTTCGGCGCGACCTGCTGGCCGAGGGAGGGCCGCGCATCTCGACGATGCGCAACCACCGCTACGCCATCTGGGTGTACCCGCCCGACCAGGAGTTCGAACTCCGCCGCGCGGTCGCGGCGCTCTGCGAGGAGCTCCGCCAGCAGCGCTGGCACACGCTCGACCTCTCGTTGCAGCGGCTCATGCTGGCGCGCCTCCGCGCGCTGCCCGACGCCGACCGGGCGCGCATCCAGTCGCGCGAGCAGCGGTTCGCCGTGGACAAGGGCGACCCCCTGCGCGCGCTCGACTTCTTGAAGGAGCAGGTCGGGCCCCTGCTCGAGGGCCCCGACGGCGTCGCCGGGGACGTCGCGAAGGAGCTCGACGCGTTCGTGAAGGCCGACGGCCTCGTGCAGGACCGCGCGGCGGTGTTCCTGTCGCGCGTGGGTTCGCTCTACCCCTTCGTGCGCGCGTCCTCGCTGCTCAAGCACATCGCGGGGCGGACCCACCACCTCCCGGTGATCCTCCTCTACCCCGGCACCGCGCAAGACCGCGGCCTGTCCTTCCTCGGCGAGCTCACCGCCGACCGCGACTACCGTCCGAGGCTCTACCCCTGAGCGGGAACCCCATGAAGATCCGCGAGCTCTTCGTCCACGACGTCACCCGCAACATCCCCCCGGTCGTGTACTTCCACGAGCAGAGCCCCGAGCGGCTCGCCGCGGAGGTGTCGGAGTACATCATCACCGGCGGCTACCCCCCCGACGACCCCCGCCACCGCCGCGTCCCGGAGGGCATCCACGAGGCCTACGTCAAGCTCCTCACCCGGATGCGCGCGGCCCTCGAACGGGCCGGCGGCGCCGAACTTCCGGCCGTCTGGGTGTCGGGCTCCTACGGCTCGGGCAAGTCGAGCTTCGCCAAAGTCTTCGGTCTAGCCTTCGGTGGAGCCTTCCTACCCGACGGGACGCCCCTTGCGACCGCCCTGCTGCGCCGCGACGACTCCCCCCTCGCCGAGGAGTTCAGCCGCGCGTGGCACGACCTCGCCGCGAAGGTGAAGGTCCGGTCGGTCGTGTTCGACATCGGCAGCGTCGCGCGCGACAACGAGCAGATCCACGTCGCCGCCCTTCGCCAGGTGCAGGCCGCCCTCGGCTACTGCCCCCACAAGGAGCGGGTCGCGGCCTACGAGCTCATCCTCGAGACGGACGGCCGTTGGGGCGCCTTCCTCGAAGCGGCGCAGAAGGCCCTCGGCCGCCCGTGGTCGGAGGCGATGCTCGACGCCGCCGCGGAGGACCATTTCTCCCACTGCCTCCACGTCCTCGAGCCCGAGCGCTACCGCGACCCGATGTCGTGGCTCGACGTCCACCAGGGCCGCAAGAGCGACGCCGGCACCTCCGTCGCCGAGGTGTGCGGGGCGATCGAACGGATGCTTCGGCACCGCGCGCCCGACGCCACGCTCTTCCTCGTGATCGACGAGGTGAGCCAGTACATCCACCAGGATGAGGGGCGGATGCTGGCGCTTCAGGGGCTCGTCTCCGAGCTCGGGCAGCGCCTCCGCGGGCGCGCGTGGGTGATCGCGACGGGCCAGCAGAAGCTCGAGGAGCAGGCCGACGGCAACGTCCTGAGCAAGCTCAAGGACCGCTTCCCCGCCCCGCTGCGCGTCCACCTCACCAACAGCAACATCCGCGACGTCGTCCACAAGCGCCTCCTCCAGAAGCGCCCCGACCGCGAGGGCGCGCTGCGCGAGCTCTTCCAGGCGCACCGGGCCGACCTCACCGTCCACGCCCTCGACGGCCACGGCATCTCCGACCTGGAGTTCGTCGAGGCGTACCCCATGCTCCCGTGGCACGTGGACGTGCTGCTGCAGGTCACCTCGGCGCTCCGGCTCCGGTCGTCGCGCGCGCAGGCCGACGACCAGACGCTCCGCGGGCTCCTCCAGCTCCTCGGCGAGCTCTTCCGCGAGCGGGGCCTCGCCGACCGCGAGCTCGGGGAGCTCATCACCTTCGACGAGATCTTCGAGGTGCAGCGGACGGCCCTCGACGAGGACCTCCAGGACAGCCTCGCGAACATCCGCCGCCACGAGGTCTGCGCGAAGAACCCCTTCGCCTGGCGCGTCGCGCGCGCCGTCGCGCTGCTCCAGCAGATCCAGGACCAGACGCCCACGACAGAGGCCTTCGTCGCCCGCGCGCTCTACACGCGGGTCGGTCAGGGCGCGCAGCTCGCGGCCGTCCGCGAGGCCCTCGACCAGCTCCGCGCGGCCGACCTCGTCGCCTACTCCGAGAAGGAGGGCTACGCCATCCAGAGCACCGCGGGGATGGAGTGGCAGCGCGACCGCGACGAGTACGGCCCCGACACCGCCACCCTTGCGGGCCTCGTGCGCGACGCGCTCAAGACCCTCCTCGCCCTCCCCGACCGCCCCCGGCTGAAGGGCCGCCCGCTCGCGTGGAGCGCCTGGTTCAGCGACGAGGCGACCCTCAAGGACGAGCACATCGTCGCCGCGCGCGCCCAGGACGCGGCGGCCCCCCTCGACCTGCGCTTCCTCTGGTCGAAGGAGCTCCGGAGCCACGACCGCTGGGCCGCGGAGTCCGCGCGCGGCGAGGCGCAGGACCGCGTCGTGTGGGTGGCCGGGGACGTCGGGCGCGTCGAGTCGGTGGCCCGCGAGTTCGCCCGCTCGGCGAAGATGGTCGAGCGCTACGCCGCGCGGCGGCAGTCGCTGCCGCGCGACCGCCAGATGCTCCTGCTCGCGGAGGAGACCCGGCGTGAGGAGCTCGAGAAGAAGCTCTCCAACGCCGTCGGGGACGCCTTCCTCGACGGGGGCCTGTGGTTCCGCGGGCGGCTGGTGCGGCCGCGCGACAAGGGGGCGGCCTTCGGCCCGATCGCCCTCGCGTTCGTCGAGGAGACCCTCCCCGCGCTCTACCCGAGCTTCACGGACATCGCCGTCCTCCCCAAGGAGCTCGAGCAGCTCCTCGCGAAGGACCTCTCCGGGCCGTCGCCGAAGTTCCTCGCCGGAGGGCTCCGCATCCTCTCGCTCGACGCCGGGCGTTACGTGCCGGAGTGCGACGGGCCCATCCCCACCGCGGTGCTCCAGTACCTGGAGGCGCACGGCGGCATCCAGGGCGGCGACCTGCTCGGCCACTTCGCGAAACCGCCCTTCGGCTGGCCGGCGGACGTCGTGAAGGCCTGCCTCGCGGGCCTGCTCCGCGCGGGCAAGCTGCGGGTGCAGACGACGGGCGACGCGCGCATCACCTCCGTCCTCGACGTCGGGGTGAAGGACCTCTTCGACAAAGACCGCGACCTCCGCAACGCATTGTACTACGCCCACAAGGGGCCGATCACCGGGCGCGACCGCGTCGCCATCTGCAAGCTCTTCGACGAGCGCCTCAACGCGGCCGTCAACCGCGAGGACGACGCCATCGCCGACGCGGTGTGGAAGCACTTCCCCCTCCAGCGGGCGAAGCTCCGCGAGGTGGAGCAGCGCCTCGGTCGCCTCGGGCTCGGCCTCCCGACCCCGCTCGCGGCCCTCGGCCGCGCGCTGGAGGGCTGCGTGGCGCGGCAGGTGGAGCAGTGCGTCGTCGCCGTGAAGGACTCGCTGGAGGCGCTGCGCGACGGCCTCGACGCGCTCAACGTGCTCCACCACGCCCTCACCGACGCCGCCGTGACGCAGGTGCTCGAAGCCCGCGACGTGACGGGAGGGGAGCTCGCCCAGCTCGAGGCGGCGTCGCACGGGGACGCCGTCGCCGCCCACGCCGCGACCCTCCGCGCGCAGCTCGCGCACCCGACGCCGTGGGTGGGCATCGGCGACGCGCGCGCGCCCATCGACGCGATCCGCGCGCGCTACCGCGAGGCGCGCAAGGGGGTGCTCGACGGGTTGAGCGCGCGCGTGGAGCAGGCCCGCAAGGGGATGCACGCGCACCCCAACTTCGCGCGGCTGACGCCCGACCAGCGGCACAAGGTGCTGCGGCCGTTCCAGTCGGTGCTGCACGAGACCACCGACACCGCGCTGAGCCCCGGCCTCGACGAGCTCCGCGAGCGCTTCCCGGAGCGGCTCCGGCGCGCGGAGGAGGCGGCGCTTCAGGCCCTCGACGAGGCCCTCGACGACGCCGAGAACATCAAGGTCGCCGTGCTCGACGCCGACCTCCGCGGCAAGGAGTTCGGCTCCGAAGAGGAGCTCGACGGCTTCCTCGCGGACCTGCGCGAGCGCGTCGTGGCACAGCTCCGCGCGGGTCATCGCGTGCGCATCCGCTGAGCCCGCAGGCTGCGCCGCCTGCCCCTACGCGGCGGCGTCTCCCCGCCATCCGCGCCGGTCGAGCGAGCGGAACGCCCGCACCACGTCCTCCCGCTCGGAGGGCGGGATGTGGGGGACGACCGCGCCCAGGCCGGCGCGGAACAGGAGGTCGATGGTGGGCGCGCGCCCCGCGAGGCGCTCGCGCGCGATGAGGTGGGCGAGCCGGAAGCGCTTGCGTTCGTCGTCGTGCAGCGCGGGGAGCGCGAGGCACAGGGAGGCGAGGTCGAAGACGCGCTCCCACCACCCGCGCGCGTCGTCTGCCCCCTCCGCGTAGGTCATGAGCGCACCGAGGAGGGGGACCTCGCCTCCGCTCCGGCGACTGTCGGCGGTCATCTCGCCGTCGAGGCGGGTGCTCGACCGTGCCGTAGAAGATGTCCTGCGTGTGGCCCTCGGTCGGCCGGAGCGCGCGGCGCACTTCTTCGATGCGGGGGAAGTAGTCCCGCTGCACCCGCACCGTCGCGCGCCGCGGGACCCCGTCGGGCAGCATGGCGCTCGAGGGCGACCAGACGACCCGCACATCGACCGCGTTCTGCGCCGGAGCGTCCGCGAATCGCCCGAGGGCTTCGCAGAAGTTCGAGGACAACAGCGGCGCGGCGTCGCGCGACGAGGCGGCCACGAGCTCGTCGAGCGTGTCGGTCTCCACCGCCGTGACGAGCGCGACGAGCGAGCGGTACAGCACCAGCGTCGCGCGTCGCACGAACGGGACCTCGATCCCCTCGGCCGGGAGCGGCATCTGGACGTCGACCGCGCGCACAGGGCAGGATGCTGAGCACGAAGCTGCCGGGCTCCGTGTGCTGGAAGCGCGACGTCGAGCTCGCTGCGCCTGCACGCCCGCCGCCGGTGGTGTCGTTGCGGGCGCAGCGCGGGTGCACCCCGCGGCGAGGAGGATGCCGCTGGGCGCCGAGGAGTATCGACGTGACGAAGGACAGCGGCACCGATCGCTCGTCATGCCGGGGGGTGGTGACCCGGAACGAGAGGGCGTCGTCGCCGACCGTGAGGAGGCAAGCGCCTCGCGGCACCTCGCCGGGGTCGATGCCCTCCAACGCCGCAAGGTTGGCGACCGCGCGCCTGACCGACTCGGCGTAGTCGGGCGCGGTCTCGTCCATCGGGAACACGAGCTGGCGTTGCGGGAAGCGCCTCGCGGGAGCGCGTACACGCGGTGCCGCGCGGCCTCCTGGCTCATCATCCAGCCGAGGAGTCGTAGTCGCCGGCCTGTCGGACCGATCGGCGCGTGGAGGCTCATGGCGACGGGTCCCGCAGGCCTGGCGGCGGCGAGGCGCTGAGGCCAGCGCGCGGAGCGACGAAGGGGTGAACATCTGGGACTTGGAGCTTGACCGTCACCCCCGAGGTGTTGGCCGTCGGCGGCGCGCCGCGGAGGCTCTGCCAGAACGCGCAGCGGCGGAGGACGAGCTGCTCCGGGGAGTGGTGCAACCAGTCCGCGTCGTCGCTCGGGAGGAAGAGCACGACGAGCACGCGCTGCGTGGCGATCGTCTCGGTGCGGAGGGCGTCGTACTGCTTGGGGTCTTCGAGAAAGTACGACAGCGCGGTCCCGTCGTCGGCCGGGTGCTTGATCGTCGCCTTGAGCTGGACGTTGATGCTCACCTCCGTCAAGGCCCCACCCCCGTCGAAAGGAGGCCAGAGGGTGAGGTGGGCGTCAACGCCGCGGTTGTCGAGGTGCCGCCCGGCGACGACGCACGAGGCCCCGGAGCGTGACGCGACGGCGTGGAGGTACGCGTAGCTCAGTTCGGACTCGACGTCCGGCGGCGCGAGGGGTCGCACGCCGGAACCATATCGAGTTCCGTGGGGGCGCTCAACCCAACCCCGCGCGCACGAACCCGTGGACACGCGGCCACCGCTTCGGCGATACCTCCCGTCGCTGCGACGATGCTGACGCCCGCGTCGAAGAAGAAGCTGTCCGAGACGATCCGGGGGCTGCGGGCGCGGCTGATCACGGAGCTGCGCGACGAGGCGGCGGCGCGCTACCGGCTCAGCGTCCCCGCCGACGCGGCGAAGCTCTCCGAGGCGGCCCGCATGCGCCGCGCGCGCCTCGACCGCTGGCTCGACGAGCGGGCGCGGGCCCAGGGCGTCGCGCCCGACCCCGTCGCCCGCTGGAGCGACACCGACGACCTGCTGGCCCCCAAGACGCCCTGGCGCAAGGCGCGGCGGCGCTTCCTGGAGGAGGCGGCGACGCTGGCGGCCGCGACCTTCCTCAACCGGCTGGTGGTGCTGCGGTGCATGGAGGCGGCCGGGCTCGTGAAGCCCCCGGTGCTCACCGGCGGCCTCGACAGCAAGGCCGTGCGCGAGCTGCGCGAGTTCGCCCCCGCCCTCTTCGCCGACGAGAACGCCGGCTTCGCCTGGCTGCTCGGGCAGGTGTTCGACGAGCTCGCCAGAGACCTGCCGGGGCTCTTCGGCGACGTCGGCCTCACCGCCCTCTTCGAGCCCTCCGCCGGGACGCTCCGCGCCACCGTCGATGCCCTCGACGACAAAGACCTCGCCGACGCCTGGGACGACGACACCACCCTCGGATGGACCTACCAGTACTGGAACGACCCCCAGCGCGAGGCGCTCGACGCGAAGATCAACGACGGCGGCAAGATCGAGGGCCACGAGATCGCCGCCAAGACGCAGATGTTCACCGAGCGCTACATGGTCGAGTGGCTGCTCCAGAACTCCCTCGGCCTCCAGTGGCTCGCGCTCTGCTGCAAGAACGGCTGGGTCGCCGACGCGGAGGAGCCCGTCGCCACCGGCGAGGAGACAGACGGCGTCGCCGTGCGCGAGAGCGTGCTCGACCGCCTGGAGAAGCGCCGCGTCGCGTGGCGCGCGAAGCGGGAGGCTGGCGAGGTCGCGCTCGACGCGCTGATGCCCTACACCGTCGGCGACCTCGAGGAGCGGTGGCGCTACTTCGTGCCGCAGGAGATCCCCGACGACCTCGTGAAGGCCGTCCCCGCGAGCCTCCGCGAGCTCCGCGTGCTCGACCCCGCGTGCGGCTCGGGGCACTTCCTCGTCATCGCGTTCGGCCTCCTCGCGCACCTCTACGAGGAGGAGGCGCGGCACCGCGGCGTCGCGTGGTCGAAGCCCGACATCGCCCGCTGGATCCTCGAGGACAACCTCCACGGCATCGACCTCGACCCGCGCGCCGTGCAGATCGCCGCCGCCGCCCTGCACCTCGCCGCGCGCCAGTACGCCGGTTCCCCCGTCACCCCGCGGCGGATGAACCTCGTCGCCACCGCCTTCGACCTCGCCCGCCTCGGTGCCAACGACCCCGCCGTCGTCGCCCTGCGGGAGAGCCTCGCGCGGGAGGCCGGCGTGCCGCCCGAGTCCGTCGCGCGCATCATCACGATGCTCGCGGGCATCGACACCTTCGGCAGCCTCGTGAAGCTCGACAAGGCCCTCGACGAGGCCGTCGCCGAGGCCGAGAAGGAGCGGAAGGCGCAGGCCCAGGGCGAGCTGTTCAACGCGGGCGCGCTGAAGGTCGCCGCCGCGCAGGAGCCGCCGCGCGCGCTGGTCGAGCGCATCGAACGCTTCCTCGGGGAGCACACCCACGCGGAGGATCTTGGGGTGCGCCTCGACGGCGAGCAGCTCGCCGCGGGCGTTCGCTTCGCGCGGATGGTGCGAGAGGGGCAGTACCACCTCGTCGTGGGGAACCCGCCGTATCAGGGCGTCGGCAAGCTCGTAGATGGCAGTGCGCTCGTACGAGCGTACCCAGATGGGAAGACTGACCTGTTCGCGATGTTCTACCTCCGTGCGCTGGAGTTGCTGCGCCCCGAGGGGCTCGTCGGAATGGTCACGTTGAGCAACTGGATGTACCTGGGGACGTTCGAAGGTCTGCGCGGGCGGCTGCTCGCACGACACATCCGCCTGATCGCGGACTTCGGGAAGGCTGCCTTCACCACGGGAGGCACGCTCATCAGCACGTCCGCGACCCTGATCGCCAATCGTGAGCCGGTGGAGCACTCAACCGCCCTTCGCCCCCATAGTTCTGAGGAGATTGTTCGCGACGACGGTCAACCGAATCGCACACACGCCGCGCTCCTGCTCCAGCGAGGCAGACACGAATTTGCGACACCTTCTTTCGGTGTTATTGAGGGGAGGCCGATCGTCTATTGGTGGTCCAAGGAAAGTCTCGAATCTTACGAGCGCCATCCCAAGCTGGGCGACGTTTCGGAGGTTCGCACCGGGCTATGCACGAGCGACAACACCCGCTACCTTCGATCGAGGTGGGAACTCGGTCCAGCCCTTGACCAATGGGCCCCGTTCGTTAGCGGAGCGGGAGGACTAGCTTGGATTGAGCCCTGTGACGAAAGATGTCGCTGGGGGATTCTCGGTCTGGACATGAAAGTGTTCAACGAACATTTGTATGGATCGTACTCCCGTACCGTTCAAAATGAGCGATATTATTTTCGTCGCGGCGTAGCCTACACTTCGATTGGAAGTACTTTCCGCGCACGCGCTTATCGCGTCGCGGCAGTGATGGGGAAGATGGGATCGTCGGTCTTCCCTGAGGATGTCGCACTCACAACGTGTTCGATGAACGCGTCGCGAGTACGAGAGGTTCTTTCATCCATTAACCCCGGCCTGCATTTCGAAGTCGGCGACGTCAATCGCCTCCCTCTCTTCCCCGTCGAATCCGCCAACGAGATCTTCGCCACCATCGAGCGCGCCTTCTCCGAGCACGAGGCCGCGCGCGAGACCTCCGTCGAGTTCCGCCGCCCGGCGCCCTCGCCATGGACGTACGCGCAGGCCTGGGCGCAGCGCGCGGTCGATCGCCCCGCGGGCGCACCGCTGCCGCCCTACGAGCCCACCTACGATCCGGTGGAGCCCGTCGCGCACCTCTCCTTCGCGCTGGGCGTCGCGCTCGGTCGCTTCGACGCGGCGGGCGCGGGGCTCCTCGACGCGGCGCCGCCGTCGTCGCTGCCCGCGGGGATCCTCTTCCTCTCGGGGGCGCGCGACGCCGACGGGCTGACGCACCCGGCCTGCGCGGGGCTCCACGCGGCGTGGGCGGAGCACGGCGCGTCGATCGCCGCGGGGAGCGACCTGCGGACGTACCTGCGCCGCGACTTCTTCGACGAGCACCGGACGCGCTACGACAACCGCCCCATCTGGTGGCCGCTCTCCTCGGCGAAGCGGACCTTCGTGGCGTGGGTGGCGATCCACCGCTGGACGCACGCCACGCTCACCGAGCTGCTGGCCGACCACCTCTTGCCCGAGAAGCGCGCGCTCGAGGGCGAGCTCGAAGACCTGCGCCGCGCCCGCCACGAGGGGGAGAAGGGCGCCCGCGCGAAGGCCGAGCGCCGCTACGCCGAGGTGCAGAAGCAGCACGAGGAGCTCGAGGCCTTCGTGGCCGCGGTGCAGCAGTGCGCCGAGCGAGGCCCCGCCCCGACGGACGAGAAGTGCCCCGCCCGCGAGCGCGACGCCCCCTACGCGATGGACCTCGACGACGGGGTGATGGTGAACGCCAGCGCGCTGTGGCCGCTGCTCGACCCGCAGTGGAAAGACCCGCGCAAGTGGTGGAAGGAGCTGTGCGCGGCGGAGGGCCGGAAGGACTACGACTGGTCGCACCTGGCGGCACGCTACTTCCCGACGCGCGTGGCGGAGAAGTGCAAGGACGACCCGTCGCTCGCGGTGGCGCACGGCTGCTTCTGGCGGCTGCACCCGGCGCGGGCCTTCGCCTGGGAGCTGCGGCTGGGGATGGAGATCCGCCCCGACTTCACGATCGACGAGGCGGACTCGGACGCGTGCCGCGCGCGGTGGTTCGAGGCGGAGACGAAGGCGGCGCTGGAGGCCGTGGAGAAGGAGCTCACGCGGCGCAACCGCAAGCGGCGGGGCGCGGAGGCGAAGGGCGACGACGCGGAGGAGGACGACGCGGGGGGCGCGAAGGAGGTTCCGCCGACGCTGCGGGTGGCGAAGGGGGCGCTGTGGGCGCGCGCGCCGGGCGAGGTGTTCGCGCTGGAGCTGCGGTGGCGCGCGGTGCTCGGGGAGGCGTTCGCGGTGGAGGAGCCGGGCCACGAGGAGCGCCGCGCGCGGTGGGAGGCGGAGCACGCGGAGGAGGCCGGCGCGCTGCGCAAGCGGGCGGTGGCGCAGGGCGCGCTCGCGCTCGGGGCGGAGGGGAAACGAGGTAAAGGCAAGCGGTCGGCACGAGTATCGCGCGACACAGACAACTAGGCCCAGAGAAGACAAGGAGGATTCAATGCCTGTTCCGGTCCTGATCTACATCGGCGCTGCAGCGCTTGCCGCACTTACTGGCGGCGGCGTGGTTTTTCGTCATCGTATCCTTCGGGTGTTCAAGGGCAGACCTTTGGTGGTTCTAGGTGCCCACAAGGTCGGCAAGACGGTGCTCCTCTCCTTTCTGACTAAGGGAAAGGTGATCTCGCCGCACGACGGCTACAAAAGGACTGAGGCTGCGCAGCGACTGGGACGTGGTCACCATGTCGCTAATGGCGAAGATGAAAACCTTTACGTTAAAGACGTCCATGATGTTCCAGGGGCGGAAGATGATGTTGGCACCTGGCGAGCACTATTTTTCAAAGCAGCAAGGAACCCGAAGAGCTTGTGCTTCTATCTGGTTGACGCGGAGCGCCTCCATGCGGACGATGAGGATCACGTCGGCCGGGTCAAGGTGGATCTGGACAGAATTTCGGAGTGGCTCGAAGGGCCGCCCCGACGCCGTGCTCCTCGGCTTTTCGTGATCGCGACACACTTCGACAAGATTCCCGGCTGGAAAAACGGGAGCGAGAAAGACCGTGCAGCAATCGAGCGGCGATTCAAGAAACATGATGCTCTGCAGGGCGCATTGGATAGACGCGATCCCATTCTGGTGGCGGACTTGAGTGGCCGTAAGGAGGGATTCGAATCTCTGTTCGATCGCATCTGCGGTATCCTGGAGGCCCTGGAGGATTAGACGATGAGCAACAAATTCCCGATCATTTCGAGCGAACTCGTCGTTCGAGTGCAGAAGCCTGACAATACCTCAGCAAATCGCTTCTGGCGCAACGGGACGGCAGTCTCCGACACGGAAGATTCGCGTGAGGAGCGGCAGAGCCTCGCTGCGGAACTCAACGCGCTGAGTCTTCTGGCGAAAGAAGTTCCTTCAACCAAGCTTCCGATGCTACGTTTTGCGGTAGCGACTGTCGATCACGCCGCCCTCTTTCTGGCGAGTTTGCCGGTTAACAGCCGGGACAGCGCGGGTCGTGCGACTGGCGTGCTGATTGCGGGTGCCTGTGCAACCGTAAGCATCAGAGACATCATGGCGGCTTATGAGACGGCGTGCGCGGCTTTCGGCTGGACTGCGAATGCGAGCGTGCAGAATGCCCTCGAGGAGGTCTATTCGAAACGCCCAAAAGTCGAATGGATGATGTCCGTGCTGCTGCTGGCAGCATTCGCCGTGGCGCTCCTGCTTATCTGGAGAAGGGCCGCCACCTAATTTCAAAGCTTCTCGGAGAGACGGATGCTTCCCCAAAGCCCACCGCTCATCCCAAGAAACCACTGCAGCCATCTGGCCACAACGGAGAGAGCCGCGCGCGTCATGACTCCCCCTCAGAAGCCAAAACCCAGAGCGGTCCTATTCCTCCACCCCGACGCTCACCGAAGGATGACGGCGGAGCCTGAAGGCAGAGTACTCGCGCGCACCCAAGGTGTGGCTCTGCTTTCGAGCAACTCCGATCCATCGTCGGAGGGGATGCGGGCCCACGGCGGCTGGTTCGAAGAGGGGCATCTGTATTTGCAGAGCCCATTTCGCCGTGAACTGTACGTGGATGCACAAGAGGCGCAGCAAGTCTTCGCCGCTGAGCGTCAGGCTGTGTTCCTGCGCTTCTGTCGCGCGCTCGGAGCGCTTTCAATCGAAGTCTTGCGTGTCAGCAAGTCCTCTGCTGAGTCCGCTCGGAGTGTTGGCGTCGGCGTGGCGAAGGGCTATGAGGCTAAAGCCAAGATGACTTCAAGCCAGGAGGAGCAATTCGTCAGCTCTCTTCGACAGAAAGACAGCTTCGCTGGCGGAAGGACCGATCTCGAACTAGCCCGGAGCATCCTCGACGAAGTCTACCTTTCGACCGACCTGGAGTTTACTACCCTGTTGGATCTGCGGTCTGGTTCCAATCCGATCGTCGAGCGAGAATACGATCTGACGGTAACGCGAAGTGGAAAGCAGCAGATGGACTTTGCCGCATCGCTCAAGGTCCCTGCGTTCGCAAAGCTCTCCGTGGACTACGACACGGTGCTTCGCGTCCGAGAGGAGTATCAAGCACGGCTCAAAATCCAGTTCGATCGACCGCAGAACAAGTTGCGGTAGAAAAGGCGTGATGCCGATGTGATCCCTCGATCGGGCAAATTCAGTTTCGCCGAACTGTTGGTGCTCGCTTCAACCCGAGCAGGTTGGGGTGCGTAGTGCGCGGTCGGCACGCCGTCAGTGCTGCCACTACGAGAGTATGTCTGCGCGAAGCCTGCGAGGCTGGCGTGCGTCTACGCACTACGGTGCCAGTGTGACTCACGCAACGTACTATGCGTCAAAACACGTGGCGAGCTCAGCGTTCGCCACGCTCATGTCACAGGTGAAGTTGGCCGAGGTGGCCGACGCCGGGGACTCGGATCACATGGACCGTATTACTCGTACCCCCAACCGGTCCGAGCCACCAAATGGAGTCTGCTGGGGGAGAGGTTGTCCATGCTGAAAGACGGGCCACCAACGCCGTGAGGGGAGTTCCTTCCTCGCGCCCGCACTTTGGTGTACTCCTTGGGAACTGATTAGGGATTCGCGATGTTGCGAGGATGGCATCGATCGACAGAGATGCGCAAAACCTTTTGCAAAGGCATGTCAAGGTGGGCATGATGAGGCACGAGCACACGCTTCTCCTGGTTGTGTTGACGGGGTGTTTCCACTTGGAGCCGGGTGACGTCAGGCGCGACGCGGTGGTGGGCGGCGACAGCGACGTTGCGGCCGATGGCCCCGCCAACGAGATGAGCGACGACCTCCCCCCATCCGACGCTCCTGTGGCGATGGATCGGGCCGACGTGGAGGACGCACCACCACCCGATGCGGCGAGCGTTGACGCGCCCGACGCAGAGGACTCGCCTGGGGCCGATGCGCAGGACGTCGCGAGCGAAGCCGATGTGGCGACGGGACCCGATGTGCCCGACGTACCGGACGCGGCGAGCGATGGCCCCGGCTCGCCGGACGCGATGGACGTCCTGGCAGAGCCCGACGCGGCGGACGCGCCCGACGTCGCGGATGCCGCGGACGTTGCAGACGTCGCGGACGTCGCCGATGCGCCCGACGTCGTTGACGCAGCGGGCGACGCCGACGTGGTGGACGTCGCCGACGCACGCGACGCTGCGGACCCGTGCCCGGCGCCGATGATGATGTGCGGCTCGGCCTGCGTGGACCCCCGCACGAGCGTCACCCACTGCGGCGGCTGTGGCGTCCCCTGCACGGTCGAGGGCGGCACGGCCATGTGCGTCTCCGGCACCTGCGAGCGGCGCTGCCCGATGGGGCAGTCGCTCTGCGGGACGCGCTGCGTCGATCTCCGCGTGGACCCGGTGAACTGCGGTGCCTGCGGGATGCGTTGCGCGAGCGGTGCCTGCGGCGCATCGGCGTGCCTCACGCAACGAAGCTGTGCGGTCGCGGGGACGCCGGGCTGCGGGCTCCTCATGATCCCCGGCGGCACCTTCACCATGGGGGCCGCGGAGTGCATGACGGCCCCCATCGACGCGACCTGTGTGCTGGGGAATGCGCCGCCACAGTCCGGCATCACGGTGAGCGGCTTCGCGCTCGACGTGTACGAGGTCTCGGTGGCGCGCTTCAACGCCTACTGGGCCGTGCGGTCGAGCATGATGGCCAGCGTTCGCAGCGCAGCCATCCGCTACCCGAGCGGGCAAACCATCGCGTGGATCTCACCGCCCAACCCCTCGCCCATGCCGCGGAACGACCAGTACAACTGGCAGGCGACGTCGTCCGATCGGGACGCGCACCCGCTGAATGGCATCGACTGGTGGATGGCGCAGGAGTTCTGCGTGTGGGACGGCGGCACCCTGGCGTCCGACCCGAACACGGGCCGACTCCCCACCGAGGCGGAGTGGGAGTTCGCGGCACGCGGTCGATCGGTGCCTGCGGAAGGCCTCGTCTCTGGACGCGTCTACCCGTGGGGCAACGCAGCCCCTGGCGCCATGTGTGACCGTGGGCTGTGGAATCAGGGAGCCGAAGCGACTCTCTGCGGGGGCACCAACGGCGGTCGTACGCGAGCAGTCGGCAGCTTCGCCGCGACCGGCGGCCTCTTCGACTTGGCGGGCAACGTGGCGGAGTGGACCGCGGACAACAGCGACCCGTACCCCTCGTGCTGGCTCTCGGCCACCAACCCGCTGTGCAACAGCAGCCCGAGTGCCCAACGGATCCGCCGCGGCGGCTCCTGGGGCGTCTACGTGAATGATGCCGAGCTTCCCTACCTCCGCGCGGCTGCGCGAAACCGAAGCACGCCCAGCTCCAATGGCAGCAACGGCAGCGGCTTCCGGTGTGCCAGGAGCGTCCCGTGAGCGACGACGCGAAGGTCCTGCCCGCGGGGGCGGTCATCGGCCCGTACACCATCGTCCGCGCGCTCGGGGCGGGGGCGTTCGGGGCCGTGTACGAGGCCCGCAAGGCGCCGCTCAACAAGCGCATCGCGCTCAAGCTCCTCCACGCCGACAAGGCGCAGAACTCCGCGGCGTGCGCGCGCTTCGTCCAGGAGGCGCAGGCGGCCGCGAGCCTGAAGCACCCGCACATCGTGGACGTGGACGACGTGGGCGTGATCGAGGGCCTGCCGTACCTCGCGATGGAGTTCCTCGAGGGCGAGCCGCTGTCGTCGCTCCTCCAGCGCGCGGGGGCGCTGCGCCCCGACGTGGCGATCGACCTGCTGCTGCCGGTGTTCTCCGCGGCCGCCGCGGTCCACGCGTGTGGGATCGTTCACCGCGACCTCAAGCCCGACAACCTCTTCCTCTGGAAGCCCGTCGCGGGGCAGACGCACCCCAAGCTGCTCGACTTCGGCATCGCCAAGGTGCGCGAGGGCGACGGCGCCGCGCTCACCAAGACGGGCGCCATCATGGGCACGCCGCTCTACATGTCGCCGGAGCAATGGGGCGGCTCCAAGCACGCCTCGCCGCAGAGCGACCAGTGGGCGCTCGGGGTGATCCTCTACCAGTGCCTCGCGGGACGGGTGCCGTTCGAGGCGGACGAGCTCCCCGCGTTGATGATGGCCATCGCCGTCCATCCCGCGCCGCCGCTGCGGACGTGGGTGCCGACCCTGCCCGAGGCGCTGGAGTCGGCGGTGATGCGCGCGATCGAGAAGGACCCCGGACAACGCCACGCCTCCGTGCGCGAGTTCGGCAAGGCCCTCCTTCCCTTCGCGAGCGCAGCCACGCGCGCCCGCTGGACGGAGGAGTTCACAGGGGTCGCCGCACCGCCCGACGCGGTCGTCGAGCCCGGTCCGGCTCACGCCGTCGCGATCGGGATGATGCCGACGCTGGGCGCGCCTGCGATGGCAGCGAGCGGCGGGGCCTTCCCCAACACGCTCAACGCCTCGGTGCGATTGCTCGACCCGCAGCCGTCCTCCGCGCGGCGGTCCCGTTGGGCGCTCGCGGCGGTCGGCGTGCTCGGCGCGTGCGCGGTGGTCGTCGGGTCCGTCGCAGTGCGCGCGCTCAGCTCGTCCAACGAGCCCGCCGCGCCGCCCGCCGTGATGCGCTCCGCCACGACGCCTGCGCCCGCGCCGCCCCCCGCGCCGAACGCGCCCCCGGCGCCGACCGTCGCACCCGCCGTACCGAGCGCGCCGATCGTCGCTCCGGTGCCGAGCGCGCCCGTGCCCGCGGCGGTGCCGACCGCTCCGCCGCCGACGGTCTCTGCCCCTGCGGCAGCACCCGCGCCGCCGGAGGCCCCGTCATCCTCCCCACCTCCGCGCCGTCGCCGCCACCACCGGCGAGGCACCAACGGACTGCTCATCTGAGAGCCGACGAGAGGGGCCATGCGAACGAAGGAACTCGTGTTCGGGGCACTGCTGGCGTGGGCGCTCCCGTGCGCGGTGCAAGCGCAGGATTCAGGGTCGGAGCGGGTCTACGAGCAGGCGCTGCGGCAGCGACGGCGCCACCATCCCGAGCGGGCGCTCGAACTGCTGCGGGCGCACCACGAGGCCACCCACGAGCCGCGCGCGCTCGCGTCGATGGGCCTCGCCGAGATGGATCTGGAGCACTTTGACATCGCGGAGCAGCACCTCTCCGCGGCGCTCTCCGGCCCCCCGAACCCGTGGATCGATTCCCACCGCGCCGAGCTGGAGACCGAGCTCCAGCGGTGCCGACAACACCTGGGCGTCGGGGCGATCCTGGTGCGGTGCGCTCGCCGAAGGCGCGGAGGTGTTCCTCAACGGCGATGCGGTGCTGGCGGCGCTTCGGTTCGCGCGTGCGGGGAGAGCGTGGAGCTACGAGGTGCGCGCCGGGCCACGGCGTCGCGCGGCGCACGGTGGAGGTGACGCTCGGCGCGACCGTGACGGAGCAGGTTGACCTGGAGCGGGAGGCGTCAGGCCCCTCGACGACCGCGGCCGAGGAGGCCGCCCCACCACCCGCAGTGCAGCCTCGTGCGACGCCGACCGTGAGGCCGCTTCCAACGCCTGAAGTGACACCGGTGGCCGGTGGAGACGCTGCAACAACACCCAGCGCACGCTCGCGTGGGTCAGTGCGGGGCGCCGCGGCCCTCGCGGTGGGTGTGATCGGGCAGGTCGTCGGCCAGAACGCCGCGGACCAGTGGAACGAGGGGGCCGAGTGCAACCCGCCCGACGGCCGTTCGCGCGCGGAGGCGCGGGAGTCTCGGTTACGACACCACGGCGAACACGATGGGGATTCTCCGGGGCGTTGGCTTCGTCGGCGCGGGCGTCCTCGCGGCCACGTCGGTGGTGTTGTTCGTGACGTCGTCGAGGCCCTCATCCCTCGCGCTCCGCCATCTCGTGCGGGCGGGGCCGGGCACGCTCGGCGTGGCCTGTGGCGGCGTCTTCTGACAAACGCGCCGTGGTGACGACGCCGCCTTCGGCCTTGAAGCACTGCGGTCCGTTCGGGCTAGGGTCGTCGCCATGTTGCGGCTGGTCGATGCCCCCGTCATCGAGCGCGAGGCGGCGGTAATCGCCGATGCGCTGCAGCGGGGCACGCGCATCGCGCTCCGCTGTGACGCGACCTCCGAGCGGGTCGTCGCGGCCGCCGCGCGCGCCTCGGCGATCGGGTTGTGGTGGCGCAGGTTCCGACCGCGCTCGATCAGGTTCCTCGGACGGTGCTCGACCTCGCGCGGGCGGCTGCACCGGACAAGGTCGTCGCGATCGACACGGCGCTTCGCGCGTCGGGCGGTTACGCCGAGGCGATCCACCTGCTCGACCGTGCGCTCCGTGATCGGAAGGTCGTCGTCGAGCGGGTCGAGCGATTCGCGACGGACCTCGGGACGAAGATACCGCGCTCAACGAGTCGCGACGACATCTCGCGAACTGGGTGATGCGCCGGGCCGACCTCGTCTCGTCTCCCCCAACCGCTCTCCACTGGGGAGGTTTCGAGCGCGAGTTCACGCCCGATGAAGCGCCCGTCGCGCTTCAAAATGGCGCGGCGCAACCTTCCCACGCACGGTGGCAGGACTACGCGCGTGACGCGCAAGCGTACGAGCTCGCGCTTCAACTCGAGGCCCTGGGGGCGGGCGAAGACGGCCCCGTCACGCGGACCTACGACGCGGACTCCTTGCGTACGCGCCTCGTGGACATGCTCCCCGAACGTGTCGCCGACCTCCTCGAGAACCTCGCCGTGCATGGGCGGCCCTTGAGCCAGGACGTGGTGCCTCTGCTCCCTGGATTCGAGCCGGAGGCGTTCGAACGAGGCGCCTCGCTCGGCCTCTGGCGCACGCGATCCGGCGCCGTGCTCGTCGATCCGGCGTGGACGGCCTGGTACGCACGCTCGCTGCCGCGCGCGGTGGCCGTCGAGGCCCACCGCCTCCTCGCCGAGACCTTTGCGCGCGAGGTGTTCCCGGACGATCCGTCCGCCCGCGGCGCGGGGCTCCTGGTGCTCGAAGCACACGCCACCTCCTCCTCGCGGGGGAGGTCGATCGTGCGTCGTACGCCCGTCACGGGGTCGAGCTCGTGGTCGCTACGCCCGCGACCTGTCGCAGGAGCGCGGTTCTCGGTGGACGCGGCGGCCCTCTACGAGCGGTTGCTCGCGACGGGCGCGACGATGCCCACGCGCCTGCGTGCGTACGCGTCACTACCTGCACTACAACCGCGCCCACGCCCGCCCCGAGTTGGAGCTGGTGCTCGACACCGCGCGAGGCTACGAGGCGTCGCTGGCCGACTGGCCCGAGAACGCGATCTTCGCGTCGCGCACGGCGCGGAGCTGGTTTCTCGCGGGCAACGCGGCCCGCGGGCGGGAGACCCTCCAGCGCGCCATGGCGGCGGTTCCGCCGCACCGTGACAAGTCCGCGCGCTTGATCGCGCGACGGCGCAGCGGCTCGCGGAGCTCGGGCACCCCCTCGACGCAATCGTCGTCCTCGACGGATACACGCCCGACACCATCCGCGCCGAGGACGACGTGGCGCGCCTCGCGCAGCGCCTGGAGGCCGGGACGCCGACCGCCTGGAGGTTCCTGGTGCTGTCCCGCCTGCGCTCCATCGCCGAGAGCATTCTGGGTGATGAAGCAGGCGGGGCTGGCGCTTCTTCGCCGACCGCCTCGGCCGGTCGGAGCGCCGCGCTGACGCCGCTCGACGCGACACGATTCGTCGAGAGGTGGCCGAGGAGACACGCCGCCCTGCATCCCGCTTTTCCGATCCATGAACTGGACGACGAAGAGCGGAGCGCAAGCACCTGTTGCTCTCGACGATCCCATGTGGTCGCCGTCCCACGCGCCCGGCTCTGCGACGACCTGGGTCTACGGCGTGCTCGAGCGCGATGACGCGGCGCGCTCTGGCTGGTCTCGGCGGCAACCTCCCGGCGCGCTACGAGGTCTCCGCCGCCGTCGCGAACGACATCGTCCCGGGGCGACCACGCGGCTCGCGGAAGTCGAGACGGGGCCATCGGGCGTTCCCCGTGGCCGGTGGTCGCGCTGGAGAAACTCCGCGTCGCGACCGTGACGCCGTCTGGCGAGCGTGGCGCGAGCGGCTCCAGGCATGAGTCGCGATCCGACTCGCCTCGAGATCTACCGCCACGACGTGGGCCAGGGTGACTGCACGGTGGTCATCCCGCCCGATGGGGAGGGCGCGCCGATCCTGTTCGACTGCGCCGATCTCTACGTCGCAGAGCGTTTCTGCGACAACCACGGGATCACGCGCCTCGCGGCCGTCGTGGTGTCGCACCTCGACGTCGATCATATCCGCGTATCCTCCCCTTCTTGAAGCAGCACTTCAGCAAGGGCGGACGGGTCGACTACCTCGTGCTCGGTCTCGATCGGCGGGACGGGGCTTGGCGACCCCGCCACCGCGCTCCCTTTCGATGCGAGCAGTTAGTTGATCGATGGGTTAAGGAGCATTCTCTGGCGCTTCGGGCTTTACTCATGGCGTCACAGACCACGAGGTCATCCGCTGAAGCGAGCCGCCCACACCTCGTTCGAGAAGTAACGAGCCTTTTGTCTCGTACCCTCGATGATGTCAACTCTGCCGTAATTCGGGGCCTACTTGTTCGAGCCGGTCTTTCGGATAGAACAGACTTGGAGCGTCGGCTGGTGCGTGCAGCACGTGATCCGGAGTGGCTGCGATGGTTGTGTAGTCTTGGCACTCCCGAAGACTTGGCGAGGGAACTTCAGAAGTCTCGATAACACTCTGAGTGTGTCAAAAAAGTTGAATGGAGACGGGGCACAAACATCTCCACGAACTATCCCACTGTTTCTGAGCCTCACCGTGACCGCGACGTCGTCCGCTGTTTCGAGCCCGAGTGCAACCCGCCCGACGGGCGGTCGCGCAACGAAGCGTGCGGGGCCAGTGGCTACGACAGCACGGCGAACACGATGGGGGTGCTGCGGGGCGTCGGCTTCGTCCGCGCGGGCGTCCTCGCGACCGCCTCGGTGGTGTTCTTCGTGACGTCGTCGAGGCCGTTGGCGCAGCGCTCTGCGCTGGCGTGCGGGGCCGGTCCGGGCACGCTCGGCGTGGCCTGCGGCGGCGTGTTCTGACCGGCAGAGCGGCTGCCCGCGAACGTGTCGTCGCGGGTTCGACTCTCGCCGTGTGGGTCACCTGATGTCCATCGAGGGCCACTTGGGTCCCGTGAATCGACTGTTCCCCCCGTGCCCACGCAACCTCTATCCTCGCGGCCCTCGATGACCTCCGTGACGCCCGTCTCCGACGCTCTCCTCCGTGAGCTCCGCGCGACGCTACGCGCGCACGGTCTCGTCGTCTGGTGCGACCCGCACAACCTCTGGCGCTCCCTCTCCCAACGCCTGCTCTGCGACGTCGAGCACCTCGGGTCCCCGATGATCGCCTTTGGCGGGAGCTGGCTCGCGTGGCTCGACCTCCTCGGCGAGCGTCCTCAGGGCCGCGACCGCTCGCCTCTCCTGCTCTACCTCCCAGGCCTCGACGACGCGGCCTTGCGCGAGTCGCCCGCCTTCCCGCTGGTGCAGATGGGCCACCGCTTCGAGCCCGACGTCGCCGCGGTGCTCCGCAACGCCGCCGCGGGCGAAGTGCCCCCCGACCGCACGGAGGCCTTCCTCCGCGCGGCGCCGCCTTCGCTCGCCGCCGCCGACGCGTGGCTCGCCTCCGAGCGTGCGCAGCGTGACGCCCGCCGCGAGGCGCTCTACGCCCGCTTCTCGCCCGAGGTTCTCCTCGACGACCTGCTCTCCCTCGCGGCCGGGGAGCCGCCGAAGATGCACGGCGCCGCCTTCGAGTCCGAGGCCGACGTCACCGCGCTGGCCGAGCACCTCCACACCGTGCTCGGGATGCCGCCCGCGTGGCGCGCCTTCTGCGCCGCGCTCCGCGGCCCCGCCCGGCGCCCGGCGGGCGACAGCGCCGACGCCGTGAAGGTCCTCCGCGACCGCGTGACCGACGACCTCGTGGCCTGGATCCTCTCGGTCGAGTACGTGCGCGACCTCCAGCGCGAGCCCCGGCTCGCCGAGCTCACGCCCCTCCGCACGCTCCCCGAAGCGCTCGCCGCGCGGTGCCAGGGCCTCGCCGTCCACCTCCGACAGCACCACGCGAAGCGCTACGCCTCGCTCGCCGACGAGGTCGAGCTCCTCCTGCGCGACGGCGAACTCCACGACCTCCGCGCCGACGACCTCGGGCAGATCGACACCTTCCGCTGCGAGGAGCAGGCGATCCTCTCCGACGCGGTGCGCGCCCTCCAGGCATCTCGGTGGCAGGCCGTGATCGACCTCGCCGAGGCGCGTCTCGCCCCCGGCCGCTCGTACTGGCTGGCGCAGGAGGACGCCGACTGGTCACGTCTGCGACGCTGGGCGTGGACCCTCGTCCGCCACGCCGCGAGGCTCGGCAAGGAGCTCGCCGCTGCCACCCATGACGAGCTCCGCTCGATGAGCCTCGGGGAGTGCGCCGAGCACTACGCGTCGCGGCTCGCGGCCGCCGACCGGGCCCATCGCACCTTCGAGCAGCGCCTCGCGGAGCTGCTCGACCCGCGCATGGAGCACTACGGCGCCCTCCAGGAAGTCGCCACGCGGCTCCGTGGGCTCTACCGCGCGTGGGCCGACGGGCTGGCGCGGGCCTTCAGCGCGCGCTGCCGCGACCGGGGCTTCCTCCCCGACGCCTCCTACCAGCAGCGGACGCTCTACGATCAGGTGGTGCAGCCCCTCGTCGAGAGCGGTCGCAAGGTGGCCCTCTTCCTGGTCGATGCCTTCCGCTACGAGATGGCGACCGAGCTCGTCGATCTGCTGGCGCATGACGACCGCGCGCTCGACCTGCGGCCGCGCCTCGCCGAGCTCCCGACGCTCACGGCCGTGGGCATGAACGCCCTCGCCCCCGTCGCCCAGAACGGCAAGCTCCGCGTGGCCGGGGAGTTCGAGGGCTTCCGCGCGGGGGAGTTCACCGTCGCGCGCCCCGACGACCGGGCCCGCGCGGTGGGGCAGCGGAGCCTCGGGAAGACGAAGGCCCTCCTCCTCGACCTCGCCGCGGTGTGTGGCGCCTCCCCCGGCAAGGACCTCGCGAAACAGGTGGCCCAGCGCCAGGTGATCGTCGTCCAGAGCCGCGAGATCGACGACGCGGGCGAGGCCAACGTCGGCGTCCGCGCCTTCGAGGGGACGCTGCGCGACCTCGCCGCGGCGTGGCACCTGCTCAACGCCGCGGGCGTCGAGGTGTGCGTCTTCACCGCCGACCACGGCTTCCTCCTCCAGGACGCGACCACCCACGTGCAGCCCTTCGGGACGAAGCGCGACCCGAAGCGCCGCTACGTGCTCGACCCCCACCCCCGCGCCGAGCCCGGCATGGTGAACGTCGCCGCCTCCGCCCTCGGCTACGAGGGCCTCGACGGGTACCTGCTGTTCCGCGAGGACACGGCGGTGTTCGCCACCGGCGCGGCCGGCGCGAGCTTCGTCCACGGCGGCAACTCGCTCCAGGAGCGCGTGATCCCCGTGCTGGTGGTGGAGGCGAAGCGCGCGCGCGCGGTGACCGAGCAGCGCTACCGGGTCGTCGCCAGGGCCGAGAGTCCGCTGGTGGGCCTGCACCGGGTGAGCGTCCAGGTCGTCCACGCGGAGACCCAGGAGCCGAGGGCGCTGCTCGAGGAAGCCGCCCCCGTGATGGGCGTCGCCATCCGGGTGGTCGGCCGCGACGACGTGCAGGTGACGCTTCGCGACGTGGACGGCACGGCGACGCTCCGCAGCGGCCGCGTCCAGCTCGCCGTAGGCGGCGCGGAGAGCAAGGTGCTGTTCGCGCTCGAAGGACCGCGCGACGAGCGGGTGCAGATCGAGCTCTACCACCCCGACAACCCGCGCCTGGTGGGGGCCTGCGTGCCGGCGCAGCTCTTCGACGTGGCGGGCGTCGTCCGGGCGCCCGAGCCGAGCGGCCGCGGCCCGCAGCAGAAGCCCAGCAGCCCGCGCATCGCGGCGCTCTCGTCGGCGTGGAGCGAGGCCATCGAGGACGAGGGCGCGCGCAAGGTGTTCCTGCACCTGGAGGCTCACGGCGCGATCACCGAGGCCGAGGCGACGAAGATGCTCGGCACGGCGCGCGCGTTCCGCCGCTTCTCGGGGGAGTTCGAGCGGTACGTGCCGGTGGTGCCCTTCCAGGTGCATGTCGAGGCGAGCGCGGACGGCAAGCGCTACGTGAAGGACGGTGACAAGTGACGCTCAGCAAGCGCGACGTGGACCACATCTTCGACCGCCTCCGCTCCGGCGTGGTGCCCGAGCGCGGCCTCGAGGCCTTCGCCGTCGGCATCGAGCGCCACCGCGCGGAAGTCTCCCGCATGCTCGACCTCGCGAAGAACGGCGAGGGGACCTTCAAGTTCCTCCGCGGCGGGTACGGCTGCGGGAAGACCTTCATGGCGCGCGCGACCCTGCTCGACGCCCTGGGGAAGAACTTCGCCGCGAGCTTCGTGGTCGTCTCGGACAACGACCTGCACTTCCACCGCTTCGACGACGTCTACCGCAAGGTGGTCGAGGGCCTCGCCACCTCGTCGTGCCCGCGCGGCGCGCTCGGCGACATCCTCGACCGCTGGATGGGCAAGGTCGAGGACGCGGTGATCGCCGGCGGCGCCGACGAGGGCTCCCCCGACTTCGACGCCCTCGTCCAGAAGCGGATGGAGCAGGACATCGCCTCCCGCACCGGCGGCCGCGCCCCCGAGGACTTCGCCCGCGCCGTGCGCGCGGTGTTCGAGCTCAAGCAGAAGGGCAACACCCAGGACGCCGCCGCCCTGGTGTCGTGGCTCTCGGGCAGCGACAAGGTCCCGCAGACGATCAAGAAGCTCGCGTCGCTCAAGGGCGAGATCACCGGCCGCGACGCGATGGACTACCTCCACGGGATCGTCGAGGTGGTGAAGGCCGCCGGGTACGAGGGCCTCGTCATCGTCATCGACGAGGCCGAGACCATCCTCCGCATGCGCTCCGACGTGCGGGGCAAATCGCTCAACGGCATCCGCCAGATCATCGACGCCGCCGACCGCTACAAGGGCCTCCTCTGGGTGTTCACCGGGACGCCCGAGTTCTTCGACAGCCCCCGCGGGGTGAAGGGCCTCCCGCCGCTCCACGACCGCATCCAGTTCCTCGCGCACGGCGGCGTCGCGACGCTCAAGCAGCCGCAGCTCGCGCTCACGCCCTTCGACCGCGCGCGCCTGAAGGAGGTGGCCCTCAAGCTCCGGGGCATGTACCTCGACGGCGACCGCGCACGGCTGGAGGCGCGGGTGTCGCCGGCCTTCATCGAGCGCCTGGTGGACTCCGTCACCGAGGGCTTCAAGGGCGACGTGGGCGTGGTGCCGCGGCAGTTCCTCCGGCGCTTCGTCAACGTGCTCGACCTCGTCGGGGAGGACGCCGACTTCGACCCGATGGCCGCGCTCGGCTTCACGCCCGCGGAGCCCAACGAGGACGAGCGCCGGCGGCTGGAGGGCCGCAGGGAGTACGACCCCGAGCCCGGCGACGAGAAGGGCTACCAGGTGCAGGCCGTGGAGTGGTGATGGGCGCCTTCGCCCGCTTCCACCCCAGGCTCCAGGAGGCGATCACCTCGCGCGTCGGGTGGTCGTCGCTCCGCCCCGTGCAGGATCTCGCCGCGGAGCAGATCCTCGACGGCCGCAACGCGGTGGTGCTCGCCCCGACGGCCGGCGGCAAGACCGAGGCGGCCTTCTTCCCCGTCCTCTCGCGCCTCCTCGACGACGACGTGAAGGGCGTCGGCGTGGTGTACGTCGCCCCCCTCAAGGCGCTGCTCAACAACCTGGAGGAGCGCGTCGGCGTCTACGCCGAGATGGTGGGCCTGCGCCGCTTCGTCTGGCACGGCGACGTGGACGACCCGGCGAAGCAGGCCTTCCTCAAGGAGCCCGCCGAGGTGCTGATGACCACGCCCGAGTCGCTCGAGGTGATGCTCATCTCGCGCCGCATCCGGGTGGAGGAGCTCTTCCCCTCCCTCCGCGCGGTGATCGTGGACGAGGTCCACGCCCTCGCCGGCACCGACCGCGGCGCCCACCTCCTGAGCGTCGTCGAGCGCGTCGCCCGCCACGCGAAGCAGGACGTGCAGCGCATCGGGCTCAGCGCCACCGTAGGCAACCCCGCCGACATCCTCCGCTGGCTCGCGGGGAGCTCGACGCGCCCCGGCGTGGTGGTCGATCCCCCGCGCGCGAAGGGGCGCAAGGAGCTCCTGGTGATCCAGCGGGACGCCGTGGGCGACCTCGCCACCGACGCCGCCACGATGGGCGCCGGGCGCAAGAGCCTGGTGTTCTGCCAGAGCCGAGCGCTCACGGAGGTGGTCGCCGACCGGATGCGCGCGCGCGGCATCGACGTGTACGTCCACCACGGCTCGGTGTCGGCCGAGGAGCGCGCCGAGGCGGAGCGGCGCTTCCAGCACGGGGGCAACAACGCCATCGTCTGCACCTCGACGCTGGAGCTCGGCATCGACGTGGGCGACCTCGACCGGGTCTTCCAGACCAACGCCCCGGCGACGGTGTCGTCCTTCCTCCAGCGGATGGGCCGGACGGGGCGCCGCGCGGGCACCGTCCCCAACACCACGTTCCTCTGCGAGGACGAGTACGCGGTGCTCCAGGCCGTGGCCCTCGTCGAGCTCGCCCGCGAGGGCTGGGTCGAGTCGGTCGCGGTGGTGCCCCGCTGCTGGCAGGTGCTCGTCCACCAGCTCATGGCGATGGCCCTCGAGCGCCAGGGCGTCCCGAAGGCCGACGCGTGGGACCACCTCTCGCGGGTGCCGGACTTCGCCGGGGTGAAGCGCGCGGAGTTCGAGGCGCTGGTCGCCCACCTGCTCCGCCGCAACTACCTCGACGACGCGGGGGGCCTGCTGGTGATGGGGATCGCCGCGGAGAAGACCTTCGGCCGCCGCAACTTCATGGAGATGTACGCGGTGTTCAGCACGCCGGTTCTCTTCCACGTGAAGACGCAGCAGGGCGCCGACCTCGGCACCGTCGAGCAGGACTTCGTCGATCGCCTCGTGCCGAAGATCAGCGCCTTCCTCCTCGCGGGCCGCCCCTGGCTGGTGGAGGCCGTGCAGTGGAAGGACAAGGTGGTGCTGGTGAGCGCGGCGCCCGAGGGGGTGAAGCCGACCTGGGGCGCGAAGCTGCCGCAGCTCCTGGGCAACCGCCTGTGCCGCCGCATGCGGCAGGCGCTGCTCGAGGACGTCGAGCCCTCCTACCTGCACGCGACCGCGCTGGCCGTCCTCCGCGAGCTCCGGCGCGACCTCCGCCCGCGGCTCGAACGCCCCGAGCCTGCCATCGCCTACGAGAGCCAGATGGCGTCGTGGTGGACTTGGGCGGGCGGGCGGATCAACCACACCCTCAAGCACGCCATCGAGCTGAAGACGGGCTGGCGCGTGGTGGCGGACAACTTCCACCTACGGCTCGAGGGCGACGTGTCGGCCGACGTGCTCAACCCGCTGATCGACGCGATGCGGGAGCGGGCGTTCTGGGACGACCCTGCCTTCGCCGCCGCGCTGCTGGCGAAGCTGCCGGACTACCGCCTGAGCAAGTTCCAGCCGGCGATGCCGGAGGCGGCGGCGCGCGAGATGGTGGCGGGCTACCTGCTCGACGTGCCGGGGACGGTGGCGTTCCTTCAGCCCTCAGCGGCCGGCGCGGCGCCTCCGGCGGCCTGACTCCCTGCGGAGCACATGGTGCAGTAGTCGCAGCTCTTGCAGCGCGGCGCCCAGGGCGCGACGGGCAGGTGGTTCTTGCGGAGCGACGACGCGGCGCCGGCCACCTTGGACTTCACCGCGTCGATGAAGTCGTGGTCCACCGCGCGCGGCTTCTTCCGCTGCTCCTCGAGCTCCCAGATCTCGACGTAGTCGGCGTCGCGGGCGGTGAGCTCCTGGTAGCCGAGGGCGTAGATGTGGAGCTGCGTCTCGGTCACGTCCTCGGCCTGCGCCCGCGCGGTGCTCTTCAGATCGACCACGCTCGTCTCGTCGGTGTCGCGCCGGTAGACGAGGTCGATGCGCCCGGCCACGGTGACGCCGCCGCCGAGCGCGATCTCGATGCTCTTCTCGGCGAACTCCACCTGCGCCAGGAGGGCCTTGTTCTTCGTGAGGTAGGCCTGGAGCACCTTCGCGCCCGACTCGCGGAGGGTGTCCTTCATCTCGGGGTACGCGTAGGGGAGGTGGAGGTGGGTGTCGAGCAGGTCGGGCACGTCGGTGACGGCCGTCGCCCGGCCCTCCAGCGCGCGCTTGTGGATCTCCGCGAGCGCGTTGTGCAGCGAGCGGCCGTAGCCCAGCGCCTCCGCCAGCGGCGCGTTGAAGCCGTAGAGCACCCGCAGCTTGAACTGGTAGGGGCACTCGAAGAAGTACTTGAGCTCGCTGAAGGAGAGGGTGACGTTCGACACGCTCTCGCGGGGCGTCGGGGCGGCGCGCGGCCGGTCGGCGAAGCCCCGCTCGAAGCGCTTGACCCACTTCGACCCGTGGAGCCACTCGACGAACTCCGAGGGCTTCTGCGCGCGGTTGTTGCCCGGCACCGGGGCCCAGGTCACGAAGAGGTAGCGCTGGGCGCGCGTCATCGCGACGTAGAAGAGCCGCCGCTCGTCCTCCGGGCCGCCGCGGTAGCGCGCCGCATCGACCACCGCGTCCTCGGGCAGCAGGTGCCACGCGGTCGCGCCGCCGATGCCGGCCATGGGGAAGCGGTTGCGGAGCACGCCGGGCACGAACACCGCCGGCCACTGGAGCCCCTTCGCCTTGTGGACGGTGAGGACGCGGACGGCGTCGGGGTTGGCGTAGGCGTTCTTCTGCAGCCCCTCGGCGTACTCGCCCTCGGCGCCGTACTGGAGGAAGCTGGCGAAGGCCTCGTACTTGTCGAGGGGCTTCGAGTGGAAGTGGATCGTCTCGAAGTCCGAGATGAGCTGGCTGAACTGCCCGAGGTTGTAGAACACCACCTCGCCGCGCCCGCCCGGCACGCGCTCCTCGCGGAGCTGGGCGGCCTCGAGCACGTCGAGGAAGAGGCGCTGGAGGTTGTAGACGTTCCAGCGCTCCTGGCCGGGGTCGGCGAGGCGCGCCTTGCGGTCGAGGACGAGCGCGAGGGCGCGGTCGAGGTCGGCGTCGGTGAGCCCGAGCTCGGCGTTGCGCCACGCGGTGCGGAGGTCGTCCTCGGTGAGGTCGTTGCGGCCGACGAGGAAGTAGAACAGCGCCCGCGCGGCGTTGGCCTCGCGCGTGTCGAAGAGCGTGTTCATGCCCTGGATGAGGTAGGGGATGCCGCGCTCGGCGAGCGCCTTCACGATCGGGGCGGCGTTCTTGCGGAGGTTGGAGCGGACGAGGATCGCGAAGTCCGACCACGCGAGGCCGCGGGTGCCGTCCCCCTCCGTGAAGGCCGTCCCGTGCAGCGCCTGGATCGTGCGGACGATGAACGCGGCCTCGTCGTCGGGGTCCTTGAGGCCGAGGGCGAGCACGTCGCCCGCCTCGCTCGGCTGCGCGTCGGTGGCGCGCATCGCCTTGGGGAGGCGGTTGGCGTTCTGCGCGATGAAGTCGCGTGCGACCTCCACGACGGCGCGGCTGGAGCGGAAGTTCTCCTCGAGGCGGACGGTGCGCACGTCGGGGTAGCGCGTCGCGAAGGAGAGGATGTTGCGGACGTCGGCGCCGTTCCACTGGAAGATGGTCTGGTCGTCGTCGCCCACGACGCAGAGCCAGGCGCCGAGCCCGGCGAGGGCGCCGACCACCTTCTCCTGGATGGGGTTCACGTCCTGGTACTCATCGACGATGACGTGCTTGACCCGCGCGGCGAGGCGCGCCCGCACCGCGGCGTCGTCGCGGAGCACCCGCAGCGCGTGCTCCATGATGGCGGTGAAGTCGAGGTAGCACTTCGTGTCGAGGAGCTTGCGGTAGAGCCCGAGGCCCTGCGCGACGGTGTTGTCGGCGAGCTTCTCGGGGCGGAGCTCGGCCTGCCGCAGGATGTCGAGCGCGTCGATGTAGCGCCCGGTGTCCTTGTAGCGCACCAGGGCTCTGCCCTGGAGGTCGCGGCTGGTGCTCAGCCCGCTCTGGTTGGAGTAGCGATCGACGAACAGCGCCTGCTGCACCTGGTTCAAGACGTCGAACTTGAGGAAGGCGGGCACCTCCTCGTTGAGGAGCGTCTTGCAGAAGCCGTGGATGGTGCCGACGTACATCTCGGCCATGCCGGGCGTCGGGCCGAGCTCGTCGCGGACGCGGCGGACGATGCGGTCCTTGAGCTCGGCGGCGGCCTTCTCGGTGAAGGTGAACGCAACGATGTTGCGTGGGACGAGCGGGGCGACGTCGGCCCGCGGGCGCAGGAGCTCGACGACGCGGCGGGCGACGACCTCGGTCTTGCCGGAGCCGGCGCAGGCGATGAGCTGGAGGTGCCCGTCGCGATGGCCGATCGCCTCGAGCTGCGTGGGGGTGAAGTCCATCGAGGGCGCAGTCCTTCCGCGGGGGCAACCACCGCCCCGCGCGAGTACGATCGCCAGCGGCGGGCGCCACGACAAGGGCGAAGTGAGGGAGGACGAGGCCTGCGCCCGCCGCCGGCAGCACCGCCGTCTTGGAACGTCGCTCAGGCTCGTGTGGGCGCCGCGCCGGCGTCCTTCGCCGGCCGCGTAGAGGTGGCAGGGGGACGCGCGGCGATGAACAGGACGGTCGCCCGTTGGATCAAGCCGGGCAGGAGCTCGACGAGGCACGCGCCCGGAGCGGTGCCCTCCCGCCTGAGCTTCGTCGCGGCGATTCGCTCAAGGGTCTCCCCACCGCCGCAGCACGCTCGGTACCACAGCCACTCGCCGTCCTGGGAGGCGACCCCGTGGCTGCAGGAACGAAGGCCCCCACGACCGTCGGACACGGAGTGCCAGAGGGCGACGGGCGGAGGGTAGACCCACCTCCGCGCGAAGACGTCGTCCACACGAACGGCCGTTGCAAGGTGCCGTCGGGCCTCGCGCACCGCGCTCCGGCGGGAGTCCGCCGCTCCCCATGCGACGGGCGCCTCGCCGGCCTTGCAGTCGCGCCAGGCGCCCCAGACGCTCCAGAGGAAGTAGCCCCCGTCGGCATGCAGAGCGAACACCGGCGCGCCGGCGGTGAGCCGCAGGCGGAACGGGTTCGACGGGTCGTATGGGTCGCGCGCGCCATTGCAGCGACACGACGGCCGGGAAGCTGCCTTCTGCCGCCGCGACGGCGCGGGGGCGGGCACAGAGTCAGCGCGGGCGGAAGACTCGTCCGGCATGGCGCCCGAGTGTTGCGCGCGGCTCGCGCTTCGTCCACCGCGGGCAGAGATGCCAGGCTCCGCACCTGCCTGACGGAGCCGGCCCGTGGGAGGCTGCGGGCGCAGGTGCGGGTTGCGTCTTCCGCCGCTGGTGAGCGTGGCGTCTCGATCCTCGTCGAAATGGCATGATCGAGCGGCTAGTCGTGCTCGCCGCCACGACGTGAGCGAGAACTTCCACGGCGACGCCCTCGAGCGCTTCGCAGGCCGCTGGCCTGTGAGTGCGGCCGTGTCCGTGTTGGCGTTGTTGCGCTACTTCGAGTCTCGCGGATCCGGGAGAGCCATTCAGTACTCACCGCGAAGGTTGCGCACGGAGGTTATCGTGCGCCCCTTCGCGGCGGTCGCTCTTGACGACCAGGCGTTTCCTTCGGCAGGGACTGATCCAGAGCCTCCTGCAGTTTTCGCTCAATCTCGTCTTGTCGCCGCACATCCGCGTCGAGCCGCGCCTCGATGATCGAAAGGCGTTCAGGAATCGTCTCCAGCACACCCAGCCCACCGAGTTGCGCCACGCGTTGGTACACGCGGATCAGCTCGCGCAAGGGCACCTGCGCGGGGGCACCTGATTCGTCCGGCACTGGCACGACCAGGCCTCCCGTGACTTCGGGCAAGGCTCCCGGAGCCTCCAGCAACGCCACGCCGAGCTGGCATCGAGAAACCATGGTCTTCAGATCCAACGCGCCGTCCAGGTAGGCCACCAAGTCGTCGAGCGGCAGACCGAAGCCGCGGGCGAGCGCGGCGAGGACGCGGTGAGTGCTCGCCTGGTTTCGCCCCACCTCGATCTTGTTCACCTCGCTCTGATCCAGGCCGCCGGTGCGGGTCGCGAGGGCGGACTGAGAGAGTTTCAACGCGTGGCGGAGCGCACGGACACGTTCGCTTCGGGTGCGTGCGCTACGGCTCATGGAGTTCGAGTACGCCAGCTCAAGGCGAAGAGCAAGCGTGTACTGGCTAAATGGCATGGACAAGTTGACAGGTGCGGCTCGAGGGCGTAGCAGTGCTTCCCATGTTGGGCATCCTCAGGGCCGTGGCGCACCTGCGCGAAGTCGCGGGCGGACCACCTTCGAGGTGGCTCCCGAGCAAGGGCTCGGCAATGAGCACCAGCGACCGCCACGCACGGTACGCGGCCCACCATCATTCGTCGGAGGCGAGGAGGCAGCGCACGTGACCCCAGCGTCGAGATCGGCGAGCGCACAACGCTCGTGTCTGCTCCCCCACGCACCGGAGCGGCTGCGTCGGGTGATCTTCCCCTGGATGCGCCACCGGGCAACAGTCTGCCGAGACGCGCTGCAACTCGGCGTCCCGCAGGATAGGGGGTGGACCCCCGCGCGCCGCGAAGCCGCCGTCGGTGCGCTCGCGGAGCTGTTCGCGTGGTATGCGCGCCGCTCTGCGCTCCATCTGGCTCCGTCGAACGACGACGCAACACCTGCCACTCCGCCGCATCATTCTCGGAGGTCGTGACGTGCCCACCAGAGCCTGCGTCTACATCCGTGTCTCGACCGACGAACAGAGCGCCAGCGCGGAGGCGCAAGAGCAAGGCGCCCGCGACTGGTGCGCACGCCGCGACTTCGTGGTCACCGAGATTTACCGCGATGTCGGCGTGAGCGGCGCGGAGTGGAAGGGGCGCGAGGGCATCCTGCGCCTGGAGATCGACGCGCGCCGCGACAGTCGCCCCTGGGATGTGGTCGTCGTGATGTTCCAGGACCGTCTTGGGCGCGACCCCGAGCGTGTCACCGCGCTGTTGGCGATGCTGCACGAGCGCGGCGCCGGGGTGTTCGAGTGGGCACGCGACGCGGACGTCCGCCTCGACAACATGGGCCGCATGTATGCGTCGATCTTGGCCTACATGAGCGCGCACGAGCGCGAGATGGCTGCGACGCGCACCCGCGCGGCGTTGGAGCTGAAGGCACGCAAGGGCCTCGTTGTGGGTGGTAGCGTGTACGGCTACGCGCGCGAACGCACACCTGAGGGCGTGCGCTACGTGATCCACGAAGGGCAGGCCGCGGTGGTCCGCGAGATCTACCGCCGCCACAACGAAGGTGATAGCGCGCGTACCATCGCGCAGAGCCTGAACGCACGCGGCGTGCCGTCCCCGCGCGCGGAGGGTGGTGGCTCCGGCTCCTGGTGTACCTCCAAGGTGTACGGGATCCTGCGTAGCGATCGATACAAAGGGATCGTCCGGTGGGGTCGAAAAGGCTCCAAGTACCTCGACGGCACGCGCGTATCGATCACCCGCAACGACGAGGAGGTCGTCGCCGCACACCAGCCCGAGCTCGTGATCGTCGATGCCGAGACCTGGCAGCGCGCGCAGTCAAGCACCGATCGGGCGCGCGCGGCCGCGGGCGTAGTGCCGCACCGCGGAGTCCAGCCGAAGTACCTGCTCATCGGCCACGCGGTGTGCGCCGCCTGCGGCGGTCCCCTCGGCAGTGCCCGCACGACGAGCGGTAACGGCCCCAATCGTCCGCTCCTGCCCACCTACTGCTGCCTCTGGCGGCGCGACCGCGGTCTGTGCGACCGGACCTGGAACCGCCACACCGCCCCCCTCGACGCGGCGGTGATCGACTGGCTCCTGCGCGACGTGTACGACCCGACGATGATCGCGGAGGCCGCCGAACGTGCGCGGCAGCGCAATCAAGCGCCTCGTATCGACCCCGTAGTTGAACGGCTCCAGGACGAGGAGAGGGAGCTCGCCAAGGCCGTCTCGAAGCTGACGCTCGCGGTGGAGACGGCCGCCGACGTACCGGAGGTGATCGCGCGCCTACGCGAACGCTCTGAGCGCCTCCGGCGCGTGCGAGGCGAACTCGCGGCGGCTGCTGCGGCAACGGTCGCCGTCCCCATGACTGTCGAGGCAGAACTCGTGGCCGAAGCGGCCAAGGTACGGGATGCGCTGCTGGCCGCGCGGGACGAACGTCCCGACCTCGTGCGCGCCGTCCTGTCCGCGTGTCTGATCGAACCGATCCGCGTCGGCTGCGAAGGACCGCGGCAGCCACTGACGCTGGAAGGAAAGGCTACCCCCCGGCTCCCGCTCTCCGTCAGCCTTTCGGTGGGGGAGGGTGGGAACCGGGGGGTAGGTTTGCGACCCCAACGGGAATTGAACCCGTGTTACCGACGTGAGAGGCCGATGTCCTAACCGCTAGACGATGGGGCCAGTGAACACTCAACCGCGGCGTCTCTCACACGCCGCGTTTTCGACAGCTCGGGGACTAGGATTCGAACCTAGATAGACGGAGCCAGAATCCGTCGTCCTGCCGTTAGACGATCCCCGAATGGGTGCCGCTCAGGGGCCACGGAAGCTACGAGCACTCACATCGTCTGTCAACAACAATTTTCTCAATCGACCGCGGCGTCGCCCGAGGGCTGGACGAGGGGCGCGGGGGGCGCCGGGTCGAGCGTCTGGCGGACCCAGCGCTCGAGCGCGGCCCACCGGTCGGGGGCGGCGTTGCAGAGGGCGACGCCGTGCTCGGCCGCGCCGGCGAACACCTCGCGGCGGACGTTGAGCGCGCGGGCCGGGGCCAGCACGGAGACGGCCTCGGCGCTCGGGCCGTCGAGCTCGCCCGCGAGGAGCAGCAGCGGGCGCCCGCGCGAGAGCCACACGTCCATCGGCTCGCGGATGTCGACGCCGCGGTAGGCGAGGCCCGGCGAGACGAGCGCGAGCCCGTGCACCTCAGGCGGGTCGAGCAACGGCGCGGCGCCCGGCGGGAGCGTCGCGGTCGCGGCGAGCAGAGCGGCGGTAGCGCCGACGCTCGAGCCCACCACGACCACGCGCGTCGCGCCCTGCGCGCGGAGGTAGGTCACCGCGGTCATCACGTCGTACGCGGCGCCCATCCAGCGCGCGGGGTCGGTGCCGAACGACTCCCACCGCACATCCTCGTCGCGAGGGCCGCGGACGCTGTCGCCGTGGCCGCGCAGGTCGAGCGCGAGCGTGGTGACGGCGGGGCCGCGCGCGAGTCGGTCGACCAGCGGCTGCCACTCGCGGCGGCTCGACCCGAGCTGGTGGACGAGCACCACGCCGAGGTCGGGGCGCGCGCCGGCGACCACCGTGGCCCACGGGCGCCAGCGGTCGACCGTCGGCGGGAGCTGGATCGCCACGGGCGTCGGGCGCGAAGGCCCGGCGCGCTCGGCGGCCGCGTCGTGGGCGCCGTCGGTGCGGTGGCAGGCGGCGCCGACGAGGGCGGCGAGGAACGCGACAACGGGGGCGGGCTTCACGGCGGCGCGCACTCTACCGCAGCGGGCGCTCACTCGCAGCGGGCCTCGGCGCGGGCCACTGAGCGCCCGCAGGCCGACGCGCGCCCCCGCGCCGCGCGCCCCCGCCGCGTGCACGGGAACTCCTCCGCCAGCTCGGCCCACACCGCGCACGATCGCCCGTCGCCCGCGCGCTCCAGCGCCTGCGCCTCCGCCTCCAACGCGTCGTCCCGCACCCGCGACGTCGGGAACATCCGGTACGCCTCGCGGAACGCCCGCGCCGCCGCCGCCGGGTCGCCGAGGTCGTCGCGCAGGATCTCCCCGCGCAGCATCGCCCCCTCCTGGAACAGCGGCGCGTCGCAGCTCCCGCCAGTGCAATCCGGGTCGCGCGGCGCCAGCATCGCGTCGAGCGCCGCCAGCGCCCCGCGCGCGTCGCCCTGCCGGCGCAGCAGCGCCGCCAGCGCCATGTGCCCGTCGTCCCAATGGCTGTTCTGCGGGTACGGGACCGCTTCAAAAAGCGCCCGCCACGCCGCCTCGGCCTCGCGCTCGCGCCCGGCGGACTCGAGCCGCCGCGCCCGCTCCGCCAGCAGCGTCTCGCGGAGCGACGTCGCCTGCACCGCCCCCTCCGCCAGCAGCGCGTCGACGCGCCCCAGGGCCGCGACGCCCGACGGGTCGCGCGCGTCGTCCTCGCGCAGCAGCGCCGCCGCCGCGAGCCGCGCGGGGCCCGTCGCCGGCCGCGTCCGCACGAGCGCGTCGAGCGCCTCCACCCCCGCCGCGCGCGTCGACGCATCGCCGCAGCGCATCACGGCCGCCTCGTAGGCCGCGCGCGCGCCCCGTTCGAAGTCGGGGGACGTCGCCGCGACGCGGTCGAAGCGGGCGAGGGCCGCGTCGCGCTCGCCGAGGCGCGCCAGCGTTCGGCCCGCGCGGTAGTCGGCCTCGGCGCGGTCGCGCGGGCGGCCGGCCTCGCGGGCGGCGCGCTCGTAGGCGTCGACGGCCTCGCGCTGGCGGCCCGCGGCGAGCGCCCGGTCGCCCGCGGCGAGCGCGTCGAGGTACGACGGCGCCACCGTCGGCGCGCACCCGAGCGCCGCACCGAGCCACGCCGCGGCGAGGGCCGTCCGCACGCCGCGCTCAGCCCCCCGCCAGCGAGGCGAGCGCTTCGCCGGCGCGCGCGCACTCGTCGCCGGTCACGTCGAGGTGGGTCACCGCCCGCAGCCGCGCGGGGCCGAACACCGACAGGAGCACCCCGGCCTCCTTCGCGCGCGCCGCGAGGGCCTCGGCGGGGCGGTCGCGGGGGTCGCCGGGCACGTCGACCATCACGATGTTGGTCTCGGGCCGCTGCACCGCGAGCCGCGGGGACTTCGCGGCGGCCTCGGCGAAGCGCGCCGCGTGGGCGTGGTCGTCGGCGAGGCGCGCGACGTGGTGGGCGAGCGCGTGGAGCCCCGCGGCCGCGAGCACCCCGGCCTGGCGCATCCCGCCGCCGAGCATCTTGCGGAAGCGGTGCGCCGCCGTGATGCGCTCCCGGTCGCCCGCGAGGAGCGAGCCCACCGGCGCGCCGAGGCCCTTCGAGAGGCACACCGACACCGTGTCCGCGGGCCGCGCGAGCTCGGCGACCGCGCGCCCCGACGCCGCCGCCGCGTTGAAGAGCCGCGCGCCGTCAAGGTGGACCGCCAGCCCGAGCGCACGCGCCCGCGCCGCCACGGCCTCCACCGTCGCCTGCGGGAGCACGCGCCCGCCGCCGCGGTTGTGGGTGTTCTCGAAGGCGACGAGGCTGGTGCGCGGGTAGTAGTACACGCGCGGCTTCACCGCGGCCTCGAGCGCGTCGACGTCGAACACCGGCCCCGACCCCGCCACCGCGAACTGCACACCCGCCCACGCCGCCCCCGCGCCCGACTCGTACCACGCGCAGTGCGCACCCTCGCTCACTACCACCTCGTCGCCGGGCCGCGCGTGGACGAGCAGCGCGATCTGGTTGGCCATCGTGCCCGACGGGACGAACAGCGCCGCCTCCTTGCCGAGCAGCGCCGCCACGTCGCGCTGGAGCCGCTCGACGGTCGGGTCCTCGCCGAAGACGTCGTCGCCCACCTCGGCCGCCGCCATCGCGCGCCGCATCGCCTCCGTGGGCCGGGTCACCGTATCCGAGCGCAGGTCGATCATCGCGCCGCCACGCTAACGGGTTGGTTTTCGCGCGCAAGGGGCTTGCGCGCCGCGCGAGGGCCGTGGTACCCAACCGCTCCCTTTCGCCGACCTAGCTCAGTGGTAGAGCAGCGGTTTCGTAAACCGCAGGTCGTGGGTTCAAATCCCATGGTCGGCTCCAGATGACGGCGGGACGCGGCGCGGGTGGCGCCCCGAAACTTCTCACGGTGCGGCCGAATCAGCGGGCGCGCGGGCGTCGCCGAGGAAGGCCCGCGCGGCGCGCTCGACTCGCTCCCCGTCGAGCGTCCAGAGGCGGACGGCGCCACTCGTCCCCATCGTGACGACGTAGCTGCGCCCGCCCGCCGCCGCGAAGTGCGCGCCGCGGAGCGGGCCGATGCGGGCGTCGAGCGCCGCGAGGCAGCGCCCGGTGTTGGCCTCCCACACGCGGAAGGTTCCGTCGCGCGACGAGGTGACGACGCGCCGCCCATCGGGCGAGAAGGCCGCCGACAGCACGGGCCCCGCGTGGCCGCGGAGGTAGCGCAGGAGCTGCCGGCGCGCGACCGACCACAGCCCCGCCGAGCCGTCGTCCGAGGCGGTCAGCAACACCTCGCCGTCGGGGGAGAAGGCGACGGTGTTCACCGCCGCGGCGTGGCGGGCGACCTGCGCCGCGCAGCCCTCGGCGCGCGCGACGTCGCGGGGGCCCGGCGGCGGGAGGCGCCAGAGGCACGCCGCGCCGTCGGCCGACGCGGAGGCGAAGCGGGTGGGGTCGCCGGGGGCGAAGGCGAGGTGGTTCACCGCGCGCTCGTGGCGGCCGAGGACGTGCGGCTCGCCGAAGCCCGCGGGGGCCGACGCGCTGGCGTTGACGTACGCCACGTAGCCCGAGCGGCACCCGCCCACGATCTGCGCCCCGGCGTCGAGCGCGGCGGTCAGGGCCTCGCCGAACTCCGCGTAGCTGTCGCTCGCCGCACCGCGGCCCCAGCCCGCCATGCGGACGCGGCCGGCGGGGTCGACGAGCAGCACCCGCCGGCCGTCGGGGGCGATGGCCGCGAAGGCCGCGCCGTCGGCGGACGGGCCCTCCTGCTGGCCGCCCGAGGCGGGGTCGAGGTCGGTGAAGGTCAGCCGCCCCGCCGCGATCGAGGCCGCCCGGAGCCCGCCGGTCGAGAGCGCGACGCGCGGCGACGTCCCCCAGCGCGTCTCCACCAGCTCGTCGGCGTGGGTGCTCCAGACGCTCGCGGCGTCGCCCGAGTTGACCAGGAGCCGGAAGTCCCCCTCGGGCGCGAACCACGCGTCGAACACCCGGTGGCCAGCCTCGCCGAAGGTCGCGAGCTCGCGCTGGGCGCGGACGCTCCAGAGCGTGGCGACGCCGCGGATGGACGCGAGGAGCTGCGCGCCGTCGGGGGAGAAGCGGACGAACGCAGGCTCCGCCGCGGGCGCGCGTCGGCGCGGGGGCGCGCGCCCGCCGGACGGGTGCAGCGTCGCCGTCACCACCTGGTGCGCGACCGAGAACACCTGCACGACGCCGTCGTCGGTGAGCGCCGCGCCCGTGTCGCCGTCGGGCGCGAACGCGACGGCCACCACGGGCCACGGTGCGAAGCCCCGCTGCGCCGTCATCCGCACGGTGCGGAAGGCGCGCCCGACGTCCCACGCCCGGACCGTGCCCGAGGGGTAACCCGCCGCGACGCGCGCGCCGCCCGGTGCGAAGGCCGCCGCGGAGACCTCGCCGGTCCCCTCCTGAAGCGCCCGCGCGCGGACCGCGCCGCCGGGCGCGTCAAGGTCCCACAGCCACGCGGCGGATGCGCCCTCGCCGAGCAGGCGGCGGCCCGCGGGCGCGAAGCGCGCCGCCCACACCGCGCCGAAGTTCGCCGCGAGCGCGCGCGGCGCCGCGGGGTCGTCCGCGCCCCACACGAGCACCTCCCGCGCGCCGTCGGCCATCGCCACCAGCGCGCCGTCGGCGGAGAACGACAGCGTCGGGGGGCGCGCGCCGCGCTCGGCCCGCGGTGGCACCTGGGCGCAGCGCGCGGCGCCCCCGACACGCCCGAGGCACAGCCGGCGGTCGCCGTAGAGCGCCGCGACGCGCGCGCCGTCGGGGGAGATCGCCGCCGCCGCCGGGGCCCCCGCGCCCGCGCCCCCATCACCCATCGCCGCGACGGGCTCGCCGGTGGCCACGTCCCACACCTCCACCGCGCCGCCCTCGGTGGCCGTGAGCGCCCGCCGCCCGTCGGCCGAGAGCGAGGCGCGCACGCAGGCCCCGCTGCCCCCGAGGCCGCGCAGGGCCGTGCGCGTCCGCACCGTGGCGGTGAGCTGGAAGAGCACCTCGTCGACGCCCGTCACGCCCGCGGCGCGGCCCTCCCCGCGGAGCCTGAGCGCCTCGGCGAGGTCGGCGCGCTCGACGCCCGCCTCCTCCGCGCGCACGCGCAGCTCGAGCGCGCGCCCCGCGTACACCGCGCGCTCGCGCTCGGTGTCGCTCTTCTTGCGCAGCGCCTCGTCGCTCACCGAGCGCGCCTCGGCCGCCCGCGTCTTCTGCGCCTGCCACCACGAGAGCCCGGTGAAGCCCGACAGCGCCGCGAAGGCCGCCGTCACCGCCGCCCGCCGCGCCCGTCGCGCCCGCGTCTGCTCGGCCTCCGCGCGACGTCGCTCGGCCCGGCTCGCCTCGAGCAGCGCGCGGCCGTCCTCGCTCAGGTCGCCGCCCCAGGCCGCCGCGATCTCCTCGCCCTGCGCGAGGCGCGAGCCCGTGAGGAGGGCGTCGGGGTTCCTCCGCCAGTCGGCGGCCCAGTGGTCGAGCTGGTCGAGGCGGGCGAGCTTCGCGCGCTCCTCGTCGAGCCACGCGCGCAGCCGCGCCCAGTTGCGGATGAGCGCCTCGTGCGCGATCTCCACCGCCTGCCCCGCGTCGCCGCCGCTCGTCGTCAGGAGCCGCGCGCCCACCAGCGCCTCGAGCGCCCCTTCGAAGCGCGCGCGCTCCTCCTCGCGGGCCGGGCGGAGCTCCGCGACGAGGCGCCGCCGCCGGGTGTCGGGCGCGCCGTCGCCGCCCGGGCGCACGAGCCTCAGCATCAGCCGCCGCGCGGCCTCGCGCGACGCGTCGTCGGGGAGCCCCGCGGTCACCTGCTCGGCGTGGGCGTTGAGCGCGCCGCTCACCGCGCCGAGCGCCTGGTAGGCCGCGCGCGTGAGCGACGCGTCCGCGCGCCCGCGCCAGAGCAGGTAGAGCGCGTGCGACATCAGCGGGAGCGCGCCGGGCTCGGCCTCCACGTCGCGCACGACGAGCTGCGCGAGGCCGTCCTCCAGCCGCAGCCCCGCGGCCCGCGCCGGGCGCTCGACGGCGGCGAGCAGTTGTTCGGGGGCCATCTGCGCGACCATCACCTGGTGGCGCGGCTCGGCGGCCACCTTGTCGAGCCGCAGCCCGCTGTCCTCCAGCACCACCTCGGCGCAGCGCGAGAGGAAGTCCACCCGCAGCGTCAGGATCACGCAGGCGTTGCCGTCGGGGTCGGTGGCCCACTCCCACAGGGCGCGCGCGAAGCGCCCCGCGGCCTCGGCGCCGGCGTCGTGGGTGAAGAGCTCTTCGAACTGGTCGACCACCACGGCGAAGCGCAGGCACGCGCGCGCCCCCTCGAGCCGCGCGGCGATGCGGGCGAGGGCCTCCTCGGGGCGCGCGCCGGGCCGGACGACGACGTGGTCGAAGCGCCCGTCGGGCGTGGCGCGGGCCCAGCGCGGGAGGGCGCCGGCCATCACCATCGACGACTTGCCCGTCCCCGACGCGCCGGCCACCACCAGGAAGCGCGGGTGCCCGCCGGAGCAGAGCGCGTCGAGGTCGGCGACGAGCTCGTCGACCTCGGCCTCGCGCCCGAAGAAGAAGCGCGCGTGCTCGGGGGCGAAGGCCGCGAGGCCGCGGTAGGGCCGCGCGTTGAAGACCTGGTGGGCGTCGCCGTCGGCCTCGCGCGCGTAGAGCTGGAGGCTCGCCCAGTCGTAGCTCGGGCGCCGCGAGAGCTTCGCGCGGGCGGCGAGGAAGGCCTCCTCCGCCGAGGCGAGGTCGCCGAGCAGGCGCTCGTAGAGCTCCGCCGCGAAGGCGCGCGCGCCGTCCCACGAGAGCGGGAAGCGCGACGCCAGCACCACCGGGAAGCCCGCGCGGTGGAGCGCCTGCGCGACGCTGCCGAGCGCGTCGCCCACGTCGCCCGCGTTGCCGCCGTCGCAGGCCGACAGCACCACGAGGCGGACGAGGCCCGCGTACGGCGCGAGGAGCTGCTGGAGCCGGCTCGCGCCGACGAGGTCGGGGGCCACGGGGTCGTCGCCGTCGCAGAGGGCGAGGCCGTAGGAGCCCTCGCGGTCGGCGCCGCCGTGGCAGAGGAGGTGGAGGACGGCCACGGGCTCGCGGGCCTCCCGCGCGCGCTCGAGGCACGCGCGGAGGGACTCGCACGAGGCGTTCTCGACGACGTCGAGGGCGCGGCCGCGGTCTTCGAAGGAGCCCGCGGCCGCGTCGACGGCCTTCTCGATGAGCCGGACGTGGCGCGCCGCGTCGACCTTGCCGCCGGCCGCCGACCACGCGAACACCACCCGCCCGCGCGCCGTCACCGAGAGCCCCGGGGCTGCCGCCGCCGTCCGCGTGTCGGGCCACTCGTAGCGGATCAGCAGGCGCGCCAGCGAGGCGGCGTGGGTCGCGCCCTCCAGCGAGAGGAGCTCCCACGGCAGGAGGTAGATCTCCGCCGCGGCGGAGCGGACGGTGAGGGAGACGGGCTCGGCGTTGCCGCGGGCGGCGAGCTCGCGCAGCGCGGCGGCCTGGCCGGGGACGTCGACGAAGTCCGCGAGGGCGCGGCCGACGCGCGCGGCCGACTCCCCCACGCCCGAGTCGGCGTGCTCGCGCAGCGCCTCGAGGTGGCCGCGGAGGCGCTCGGACCAGCGCAGCGTGGCGACGTCGGGGCGGCCCTGGCCGGCGCCGCGCAGCAGGTAGTCCTGGTCGCCGTCGGCGAGCTCCACCGTCATCGCGTCGGCCTGCGCCGCCCGCGTGAACTCGAAGAGGAACCGCCCGGTCGGGGCAACCCGCGCCACGCGCCGAGCGTCCGCCGCCCGCGCCCGCGCTGTCAATCGTTCCCTCCCCTCGCGCGTTCGCGCTTGAAGTCCGCGCGCGCGGCGACCTACGCTGTGCGCCCCCGGAGGGACTCCCCATGGCCGCCCAGGACGACAACGTGTTCAGCTTCGCGACCGCGCCCGCGCCGCCCGCGCAGGCGCTCGGCTCCTCCCGCACCGCCTCCGGCCGCTTCAGCGAGAACGTCCTCGGGCGCCTCGGCGCGCTGCTCTCCAAGGCGCTCGAAGACGCGGCCTCCATCGAGGTGCGCACGTACACGAGCTCCGCCGCCGACAGTGCCGTCGCGGCCAACGGCGAGGCCCTCACCCAGAACATGCGCCTCCGCGCCTTCACCCGCGCGGCCATCGACGGCGACACCGAGGTCTGCGTCCCGCTGAGGGCCGACGGCGCCGTCGACGACGCGCTCTGGGAGATCCACCGGGAGGCCACCGCGGCCGCGCGCGCCGACCGCGCCCGCGCCGTCGACGCCGCCATCTCCGCCGTCCAGAAGATCGTCCAGGCCGTGAAGTGACCGCCCCCGCGGCGCCCGCGACCTTCGAAGTGCTCGACCCCGACGCCGAGCCGGGGGACGCGGGCGTCGGGCCCTGGCGCCTCGAGTTCGCGCCCGCCGAGGCGGTGTCGTTCGCGGTGGGCGCGCCCGAGGCGCACGCGTGGCCGCGGCCGGTGGTGTGGCGCGTCGAGCTCGCGGGCGTCGGCGCCGAGGCCGTGCTGACCGCCGAGTCCGAGCGCGCCGCCCGCCTCGACGCGCACCTCACGGAGGCGACCTCGCGCGCCCGCGCGGCGCTCGCGGCGCGCGACGCGGCCGGCGCGGTGAGCTTCGCCGTCGGGGCGGAGTCGTCGCCCGCGGTCGGCGCGGCGGAGGCGCAACTGCTCGCCGAGCTCGACGCGCCGGTGAGCTTCTCCGTCGGCGGCGACGACGAGCCGGGCGGCGTCGGGGCCTCCCTCGAGCGGCTCCTGCGGCGCGCGACGCGCATGGCGCTCGTCGAGACGCGCGTGACGGGGCGCGACGTGGCGGCGACGGAGGTGTCGCTGCTCGGCGACGCGCGCACGGTGGTGCTGCCGGGCGCGACGCCGGACGACGCGCGGCTCCACCGGGGCGCGCTCGAGGCGACGCTGCGGACGCGGCGCGCGTGGGCGCGGATCGCCCTCCAGACGCTCCAGGTGGCGGCCCTGGTGAGCACGGGCAACGCGGTGATGGCGCTGCCCGCGGCGTGGCGCTTCGTCCGCTCGCTGGTGCGCGAGGCGGAGGCCGCCGGGGCCTGACGGCGCGCTTGACGCTCGCCGCGCGCCCCTGGGATGCTCCCGCGTTCGAACGCCCATGGACGACGAGCGCGCGCGCCACATCGAGGAGGGCCTCCCCCTGGTGCGCGCCGTCGCCGCGCGGATGGCCGCGACGCTCCCGCGCCACGCGCCCCTCGACGACCTCGTCGCCGCCGGCCGCGAGGGGCTCGTCTCGGCCGCCGACCGCTACGACCCCGCGCGCGGCGCGCGCTTCACCACCTTCGCCCACCACCACGTGCGCGGCGCCATCCTCGACCACGTGCGCCGCGTCTGCCGCGACGACCCCGCCGCCCGCGCCCGCGCCAACGCCGAGGCCGCGGTCGATGCGCTCATCGTCGAGCGACTCGGCGCCGACGACGCGCCCGACGCCGCGGCGGCGGCCACCGCGCTCGGCGGGCTCCTCGGGGAGATGGCCGCGGCCTTCACGCTCGCCGAGATCGCCGCGGCCACCGCGCCCGCGCCCCCCGCGCCCGACCCGGAGGCGGCGGCCATCCGCGCGCAGCAGGGCGCGCACCTCGGCACCGCGCTCGAGCGCCTGCCCGACCTCGAGCGGGGGATGCTGCGCCGCGTGTACTATGACGGGCTCAGCGTCACCGAGGCCGGCGAGGCCCTCGGGATGAGCCGTAGCTGGGCGAACCGCGTCCACGCGCGCGCCCTCTCGGCGCTGCGCGAGAAGCTCGACCCCGTCGCCGACGCGCTGTAACGCGCTCAGCCGGCGGCGGGCTTCTTCTTCGCGGCGCCCTTCTTCGCCGCGGGCTCCTTCTTCGCGGGCTCCTTCTTGCTCGCGGAGTCCTTCTTCGCGGGCGCTTCCGTCGCGGGCGCGGCGGGCTTCTTCTTCAGCGCGCGCGGCGGCAGGAGTTCGTCGTCGACGTCCACCCGTCGCGCCATGAACACCGCCGCGTCGAGCTTCTGGAAGTGACGCGCGCGGTAGAAGGTCATCGCGCGCTTGTTGTTCTCGGCCACCTCGAGCACGAGGTGGGTGCAGCCCCGCACCCGCGCGAGGTGCTCGAGCTGCTCGAGCACGAAGCTCCCCACGCCGCGCCCCTGGTAGTCCGGGTGCACCGCGAGCTCCTCGACGAACATCGGGCGCATCCCGCGGCGCGTGAAGAAGTTCTCGTTCATCCAGTTGTCCGAGCCGGTGATCTCCGCGGCGCACTCGGCGTACCCGACGATCTCCGCGCCGTCGCCCTCCGCCCCCGCTTCGAAGAGGAGCTGCTCGACGCCCTCCTCCTCGTACACCTCCAGGAAGCGCCGCTTCGACCGCGGGCGCTGGTACTCGACCGTCTCCCGGTTCACCCCGCGGAAGCTCAGCTTCAGAAACTCCCACGCCCGGTTGAGGTCGCGCCGGTGGATGCGCCGCACGCGGATCATCGGCTCGTTCGCCGCGCCGCGCGGGCGCTTCGGGGCGGCGTCAGCGTCAGCGGCGGCGGGCTTCGGGCTCTCGTCTTCCATCGCCGCGACGATACCAGCGCACCGCGCGCCGCCGCATCGCGTATCTTCGCGCCCCCCGATGACCGGCCCGACCCCCTCCCCCGAGTCCCCCCTCCGCCTCGCCCTCCGCCGCGCCCGCGAGGCCCAGAGGCTCCTCGCCCGCAGCCCCACCGCGCAGCGCGACGCCGCCCTCGACGCCGTCGCCCGCCGCCTCGAAGCGGCCCGCGACGAGGTGCTCGCCGCCAACGCCGACGACCTCGCCCGCGCGACGCACCTCGACGCCGCCATGCGCGACCGGCTCGCGCTCACCCCCGCCCGCCTCGACGGCGTCGTCGCCGCCGTGCGCGCCCTCCGCGGCCTGCCCGACCCCCTCGGCGAGGAGCGCTTCCTCCACGAGCGCCCCAACGGCCTGCGCGTCTACCGCCGGCGCATCCCGCTCGGGCTCATCGCCGTGATCTACGAGGCCCGCCCCAACGTCACCGTCGAGGCCGCGTCCATCGCGCTCCGCGCGGGCAACGCCGTCGCGCTCCGCGGCGGCTCCGAGGCCGTCCGCACCAACGCCGTGCTCGCCCGCGCCGTGGCCGCCGGCGTCGCGGAGGCGGGGCTCCCGGCGGAGGCCGTGGTCTTCCTCGACGACACCTCGCGCGAGCGGGTCGCCGAGCTCCTCGGCGCCGCGGGCCTCGTCGACCTCTGCATCCCGCGCGGCGGCCCGCGGCTGATGGAGGTGGTCGACGCCCACGCGCGCGTCCCGGTGATCCGCCACGGCGCGGGCGTGTGCCACGTCTACGTCGACCGCGCCGCCGACCCCGCCATGGCCGCGGAGATCGCCTACAACGCCAAGGTGCACCGCCCCGGCGTCTGCAACGCGATGGAGACGCTGCTCGTCCACCGCGACGCGCTCGACGCCCTCGCGGCCCGCCTCGGCCCGCGCCTCGCCGCCGCGGGGGTCGAGCTCCGCGCCGACGCCCACGCCGCGATGGCCCTCGCGCGCGTCGGGGTGGCCTCGAAGGCCGCGACGGCGGAGGACTGGGACACGGAGTTCCTCGCGCTGGTGCTGGCGGTGAAGACGGTGGCGAGCCTCGACGAGGCCCTCGCCCACGTCGCGCGCCACGGCACCGAGCACTCCGCCGCCATCGTGAGCGCCGACGAGGCCGCCGCCGAGCGCTTCCTCGCCGAGGTCGACGCCTCCTGCGTCCTCTGGAACGCCTCCACCCGCTTCAACGACGGCGGCGAGCTCGGCCTCGGCGCCGAGATCGGCATCTCCACCAGCCGGATGCACGCCTTCGGCCCGATGTCCCTGCGGGAGCTCACCGCGGAGAAGTTCGTCGTCCGCGGCGCCGGGCAGGTGCGAGGGTGACCGTCGCGCCCCCACCGGGATATGCTCCCGGGCGCCGCATGTTCCGCCTGGCCACCTTCAACGTCCGAGACTTCTTCGACGACGTACCGCCCCACGTCATCGGCAACCTCGACCGCGACGGCTTCGGCCAGTGGGCGCAACGCCGCGCGAAGCAGCTCTACCACCGCAAGGTGGAGGCCGTCGCCGCGGCCGTCGCGCGCCTCGACGCCGACGTCGTCGCCTTCCAGGAGGTGAAGGGCGCGCAGGTGCTCGACGCCGTCCGCGCGCACCTGCCCAACCAGGGCGGCTACCACCCCGCCGTCGCCGGCCACGCCGACGCGCGCGGCATCGCCTGCGGCGTCCTCTCGCGCCTCCCGATCACCAGCGTCGAGGTGCACGGCGTCGGCCCCCTCGCCTTCCCCACCTTCGCCGAGGGCGACCCGAAGCCCTTCGCCGGCCGCCTCGACTCGCGCCGCGGCGTCCTCGAGGTCACCGTCACCCTCCCCGACGGCGCCACGCTCGCGCTCCTGGTGGTCCACCTCAAGTCCGCGCGGCCCATCCAGCGCCTCGACGCCCGCGGCGCCCCCGCCGACGAGGACGGCCACTACGCCGCCGCCGAGGGGCACTTCCTCGCCGCCGCCCTCCGCCACGCCGAGGCGCTCCACCTCCGCTCGCGCGTCGAGGCCCGCCTGCTGCGCGAGGCGCGCGCCCTCATCGCGGTGCTCGGCGACTTCAACGACGGCCCCGACTCGCTCACCCTCCGCGCCGTCGCCGGCGAGCTCGCCGAGCCCCCGCGCGGCCGCAACGCCGACCTCGACGCCGCCACCTCGCTCGAGGCCGGCGCCCTCCACCACTGCGCGCGGGCCGTCCCCTCGGCCGACCGCTACTCCATCCTCCACCGCGGCGCGCGCGCGCAGGTCGACCACATCCTCGCCAGCCGCGGGCTCTGGCGGCGCTTCCGCGGGGCCCGCATCCTCAACGAGGAGCTCCGCGACGCCGGCAACGACGGCCGCGAGGAGGTCGAGAGCGACCACGCCCCCGTTGTCGCTTGGTTTGAGTGAGGTGACGCGATGATGGGGCTCTACTGCGACGGCGCGTCGGTGAGGCTGCGCCGCGACCTGCCCGAGGTGGCCGCGCGCGACGGCGAGACGGTGCTCCGCGTCCGCGCGGTGGGCGTCTGCGACACCGACCTCCAGCTCGCCCGCGGGTACATGGGCTTCCGCGGGGTCATCGGGCACGAGTTCGTCGGCGTCGACGACGACGGCAAGCGCTGGGTCGCGGAGATCAACAACGCCTGCCGCCGCTGCCCGACGTGCCTCGCCGGGCGTCCCTCGCACTGCCCGACGCGCACCGTCCTCGGCATCGTCGCCCACGACGGCGCGATGGCCGAGCGCGTCGCCGTCCCGCGCGAGAACCTCCACGCCGTCCCCGACGCGGTGAGCGACGACGAGGCCGTCTTCGTCGAGCCCCTCGCCGCCGCCTTCCAGATCCTCGAGCAGGTGACGATCGCGCCCGGCGACAAAGTCGCGGTGCTCGGCGACGGCAAGCTCGGGCTCCTCTCCGCGTGGGTGCTCCGCACGGCGGCCGAGCGCGTCACCCTGGTCGGCCGCCACGCGCACAAGCTCGCGCTCGCGGGCGACGCCATCGCGCAGCGCCTCGCGGGCGACGTCGGCGAGCTCGCGCGCAGCTTCGACGTCGTGGTCGACGCGACGGGCTCGCCGTCGGGCCTCGCCGCCGCGATCGGGTTGTGTCGGCCGCGCGGCACCGTGGTGCTCAAGACCACCGTCGCCGCCGACCACGCGCTCTCGCTCGCCCCCGTGGTGATCGACGAGCTCACGCTGGTGGGCTCGCGCTGCGGCCCCTTCCCGAAGGCGATCGACGCGCTCGCGCGCAGGGCCGTCGACGTGCGGCCGCTCCTCGCCGCGCGCTACCCGCTGGCCGAAGCCGAGGCCGCGTTCGCGTACGCGTCGCAGAAGGGCGTGGCGAAGGTCGTGCTCGACGTGGGCTGAGCGGCACCGCCGCGCACGCCGCCAGAGAATGTCCGACGGGTGGGAGCGAGGGCTTGCTGGCGCGTTGCTGTGGGGCTACGAGCGGTCGCCATGCCCGGCGCCGCGCACGAGACTTTGGTGGGGGTGATCCGCTCGAACCCCGCGTGCTTCGAAACGCTGCTGGAGGCGCTCGAGCACGCGCCCTCGCCGCCCGGGTTGACGGTGGCGGACAGCGCGGTGCGGGTGGCCGACCCGGTGGAGGTTCGCCCCGACGTTCTCTTCGCGCGGGGGAAGAAGCGCGGCCCGTGGCGCGTCGTCGAGCTCCAGCGCGACGACGACGAGGGCAAGCAGCGACGGTGGCTCCTCACCGCGGCGGCGCTCTTCGATCAGCGCGGGGAGATGGGCGACGTGTTCGTCGTCACCCACACGCGGGCCACGGCGCGGTGGGCCGCCGCCGTCGCCTCCGTCGTCGGGCCGCAGGGGACGCGGCTCTCCCTGGAGCCCGTGGTGATCCTGCTGACGCGCGACGTCGCCCGGCGGCTGCTGGCGACGGGGCGGCCCGAGCTCGCGGTGTTCGCGACGTGGGCGGTGCACCACCAGCGGGGCCCGCAAGCCGTCAAGGTGGTCGAGCGGGCGCTCCTCACAGTGAACCGGGCCAAGGCCGGGGCGTTGCGCGACGCCGCGATCCGCGCGATCTTCAACATGCTCGACGGCAGGCTCCGAGAGGCGGCGCGCAAGATGACCATGGACTTCAGCAAGATCCCCGAGGGCCCCGTCCACAAGTACCTCCGCGAGGTCTTCACCAAGATCGGTGTGAAGCAGGGCGAGAAGCGCGGCAAGGAGCTCGGCAAGGAACTCGGCAAGAAGCTCGGCGAGGCGGAGGCGCTCCTGCGGGTGCTCGCGGCGCGTGGGTTCACCGTGAGCGCCGCTACCCGCAAGCGCGTCCTCGCGTGCGACGACAAGCGCACGCTCGACCGCTGGATCGACCGCGCCGCCACCGCCACCACGCTCGAGGCGGTGTTCGGCACAGCCGCCACGCGGGCGAAGCGCAGGACCACCACGAGGTAGGCACCACTTTCGAACTCGAAGGGTTCGGAAGGGGAGCGGGAGAGACCGCAAGGGCGCGAGGGGCGCAAGGGGAGGCGGGGATGGTCTTCGAACGGAAGGTTCGAGGACACCCCGCTGGTGGTGAACGCCGTCGCCCGGCGCGTCGTGGGGGCAACCCTCGAGGTGCATCGCCCAGGCGGCGCCCTCATCGACGCGCCCGCCCCTCACGGTCCCGGCGCTTGAAGTCCCTTGCGACCCTTGCGCCCTTGCGGTCACTCCTACAACCCAGCCCGCAATCGTCGCCCCCTCACCGATTGCGCCCCGCGCACCGACAGAACGCTACCTACCCTCGGCGACGCACCGGAACCCGACGTCCCCGAACCTGAACGTCGAGTCGCCCCTGTTGCGGTGGGCCGCGCGCGCGAACGACGGGTCGCCGTCGCCCCACCCGCCGCCACGGTCGACGCGGAGTGTTCTGTCGACACCCACGTATTCTGTCGCGCCGTTGCCGCGCGTCGTGTAGCGCCCCCAAGGTGTGCGGGTCCACTCCCACACGTTGCCCGCCATCCCGATGAGGCCCTCGGGCGTGTCACCGGCCCGCGGAAGATCGGCGACGGGTGCGGTGCCGCCCCACGCATCTGTCCACCCGGAGATCCCAGTGAAGGTGTGCCCCAGCGTCCGCGCGTAGGCGACGCACTCACTGCCGCAGAGGTTGCTGTTCTGTGGCGAAGGCTCCGGCGCGTCGCCCCATGGGTACTTCCGGCCCGCCGTCCCGCGCGCCGCGAACTCCCACTCGTCTTCCGTCGGCAGGTGCCCGCCGCCGGCCCGATCGCGGTAGCGCCACGCGCAGAAGCGCTCCGCCTGCGGCTGCGTCACGCAGTTCACCGGGTGATCCTCGGCGCCCGCGTTGCCCCAGTTGCAGAACACCTGCCATTGCCCCGCCGTGGTGCCGTGCGCCGTGGGCGCCTCGCAGCCTCCCGCATCCACGCACGCGCGGTAGGCGCGCACCGTCACCTCCGTGCGGTCGATGCAGAACGGACCGACCGTCACCGCGTGCTGCGGCCGCTCGTCGTCGCTCCCCTCGCCCGCCGGGGCGCCCATCGTGAACGTACCGCCCGCCAGCGCCACGCAGCCCTCCGTCACCCGCGGCGGTGGGGGCGGCGGCGTGGGCGGCGTGATCGCAGCGTCGCGCACCTCCGCCGCAGCGGCATCGCGCGTCGGCGTCGGGCGCGCGTCCGGCGTGCGCTTGCTCGCGACCACCGCCACGGCCACGAGCGCCAGCGCGACGCCCCCCGCCGGCCCCACGCGACGCCACGCGATGCCCGACGGACGTGGCCCCCCCGCGGGCTTCGCCTCCACGATCGGCGCGGGCGGCGCCTTCGCCGGGAACAGCACCTGCACCGGCGCCGTGAGCCCCACCGGCGGCGCCACGGGCGCGCCCTCCCGCGTCTCCTGCACGCGCACCGCGGGCGGCGCGGGCGCGGGCGGCGGCGACGGCACCGCCCCCACCGGCGGCACCGACGACGCGCGCGCCAGCAGCGCCTCCAGCTCCCGCGTGGCCTCCGCGCCGTCCTTCCACCGCCGCGCCTCCTCCGTCGCGAGGCAGCGCGTGAACCACGCGTCGAAGCCCTCCGGCAGTCGCCCCGGCGCCCCGAGCTCCGCCGCGCGCTCCGAGGCGATCGCCGTCGCGCCCTGCGCGATCTCGAGCATCAGCGCCATGCCGTCGACCGCCTCGTCGCCGCCCGCCATCGCCCGCCAGTACGAGCGCCCCGTGAGCATCCAGAACGCGATGAGCCCCAGCGGCCACACGTCCGCCGTCTTCCGCAGCGCCGCGCGCGGGTTGTGCTGCTCCGGCGGCATCCACGCGTAGGTGCCCGCCTGCGTCGTCATCTGCGCGTTGGTGCGCCCGGCCTGGATGCTCAGCGCCAGCCCGAAGTCGAGCACCTTCAACTCGACCCCCGCGCCCACCCGCTTCGCCCGCGCGAGGAAGAGGTTGGCCGGCTTCAGGTCGAGGTGGAGCACCCCGCGGCCGTGCGCCGCCGTCAGCGCGTGGCCCAGCTCCAGCACCAGCCGGTGCGCGTCGACCACCGACAGCGGCCCACGCTCCGCGACGTGCGCCTCCAGCGTCTGCCCCTCCAGGCGCTCCATCAGGAGCCACGGCGTCCCGTCGTCAGCGACGCCGCGCGCGAACACCTTGACGATGTAGTCGCTTTCCACCGCCGCCGCGAGCTTCGACTCCCGCTCGAAGCGCTCGCGCGACTTCGCGTCGCGCTGCCGGTGGCCCACCAGCACCTTCAGCGCGCAGCGCCGGCCGCCGAACTCGTCGTCCTCGACCTCGTACACCTCGCCGTTGCCGCCCGCCCCGAGCGGGCCCACGATGCGGAAGCGCCCCGCGAACAACGCTCCGTGCTCCAGCGCCATCGCCGCGAGCGTAGCAACGCCCCGCGCGCGGCGGGAAGGACCTTCGCCGTCCCCACGCTCACCGAGCGCAGCGGGGTGCAGGCAGGGCGAGCGCACCAGAATCGCGTGAAGACCGCGGCTCGCTGTGGGGTTTGTCGCTGGCGCTCCGGCACCCCGCGCTACGGAATGCAGGCGCCCCCTCCGGGGGCTTGAGGAGAGATGAGGGACCGTCCCGAATGCACCCCAGAGACGTAGCGCTCGACGCGCGTGGGGCATCTTCCGTGGGTCAGTGTGGTTCGAAAGCCCCCGGAGGGGGCGCCTGCATTCCGTAGCGCGGAGTGCCGGAGCGCCAGCGACAAACCCCGCTGCGGGCCTCCCTGTTACCGCCCCGCGGCCAGCGCGCGGTCGGCCCTCGCCGGCGCGCCCATCCCGAGCGCGTCGAAGGTCGCCGCGCGCCCGTGCAGGTACGCCGCCGTCCCCGGCTCGCGCGCGATCGCCTCGCTCCACGCCGCCAGCGCGTCGTCGTAGCGACCGAGGCGGTGGTCGCACGCCGCGCGCAGCGCCCACGCCGCCGCCCCGTCGTCCACCGACGCCAGCGCCGCCCGCGCCGCGGCGTAGTCGTGGCGCTCCATCATCGCCGCCACCGCCAGCAGCGCCGCGGGCGGCACCGCCACCGTCCCCTTCGACGAGAGCGCCGCCAGCAGCGGGACGTCCTCCAGCACCCGCGTCGCGGGGATCGCAGCCCGCGGCCGCAGCACCGTGAGCAGCGCCGTCACCGCCGCCCGCCCGTGCTGGAAGCGCGCCTCCACGTCGCGCGTCACGCAGTGGGCGAACCACGCGTCGAAGTCCGCCGGCAGGTGCTCCGCCACGCCGAGCGCCTTCGCGCGGACGGACGCGGGCGGGAGCTCGCCCCCCGCGATCTCCAGCACGCACGGCAGGATGCGCACCGGGGGCTGCGCGTTGAGGAGGTAGCTCTTCCCGGTGAGGGCGCGGAAGGCGATCATGCCGAGGGGCCACACGTCGGTGCTCGCCCGCAGCCGCGCCCCGGTGATGAACTGCTCGGGCGCCGTCCACATCGGCGACCCCATGGTGGTGGTCACCTGCGTCGACGTCATCCCCGCGCGGAGCACCCGCGCGATGCCGAAGTCGAGCACCTTCACGAACGGGGGCGACCCGAGGAGCATGAGGTTCTCGGGCTTCAGGTCGGCGTGGATGACGCCCGCCGCGTGGGCCGCCGCCAGCGCGTCGCCCACCTGCTCCGCCACCGCCGCGAAGCGCTCGGGCGGGAGCCGCCCCTCCCGCTCCAACAGCGCGTCGAAGGTCTCGCCGTCGAGGTACTCCATCGCGATCCACGGCGCGCCCCGCGCGTCGTCGAAGCCCGCGTCGAGCACCCGCACCGCGTGGGGGCTCCCCACCCGCCCGGCCGCCGTCGCCTCCAGTTCGAAGCGGGCGCGCACCTTCGGCTTCGCCACGTGCTCCGCGTGGAGAACCTTCAGCGCCACCCGCTCCCCCGACGCGCCGTCGCGCGCCGCGTACACCGAGCCGAAGCCCCCGTCGGCGAGGTGCCGCTCCACCGTGAAGCGCCCCGCGAACACCGTCCCTGCCGGCCACTGCATGCCCCGCACGCTACCCCCGCGCGGCCCCGGCGAGAACACCCACCCGCCGCCGCGACCCTCGCGCGCGCCGCGCGCCATCGCCCGACGCCCGCTGCGACCCTCGCGCGTGCCACCTGCCGACTCCCCGGCCGCCGCCGCGCCCCTCGCGGAGGCCGTCGGCAACGCCACCCGCCTCGTCCGCGACGCTCGCGAACGCCTCTGGCGATTTCGAAGCCCCCGCCGCGAGCCTCGCCCGCACCTCCGGCGCACGCGTGTCCGACGCCGCGACGCTCGCGCGGCGCTCCGCGCGTGGCGCTTCCTGCGCGTCGCGGCGCGGCGCTACGGTGGGCCTCGCCTCGTCCGCCCACCACCCCGACTCCCCCCACCGAAAGGAGACACCGCCCTCATGGCCCAGAAGTCCGTCGTCACCCGCCAGCGGAGCGCGTCGAGCGTCAGCGCCGCGCTCGGCACCTTCTCACCGGCGATCCACGCGAAGCTCAACGAGCTCGCGGCGCCCCACGTCGCGCCGGGCGAGGCGGCGCCCGACTGGCAGGTCGCGCTCGCCCTCCTCGCCCGCGTGCTCGACCGCAGCGCCGCCAACGTCCGCGACGCCGACGACCGCCACGAGGCCGAGCTCGCCGACGACGACGCCCCGCGCGCCGCCCGCGACGCCGCGGTCTCCGCCCTCACCGCCACCGTCACCGAGCTCCGCGAGGTGGTGACCGGGCTCTTCGGCGCCCCGGCGCTCAAGCTCGTCAACCTCACGGGCCCGACGCCGCGCGAGCCCATCGCCCTCTCGCGCTTCGTCCACAACGTCGTCGAGGGACTCGGCGCGGCGAAGCTCCCCGCGCCGCGGGTGAAGGGCGCCGAGTTCGACGCGAAGCGCTACGCCAAGACGCTCCGCCAGCACGTCACGGCCCTCGACGCGGCCGCCGCCGACGTGACCCGCGAGGCCCGCGAGGCGCAGGTCACCCAGTCCGCCAAGACGGCCGCCATCGCCTCCCACGACGCCCTCTTCGCCGGCGTCGCCAACGTCGCCGAGGGGCTCCTCACCCTCGTCGGCGAGAACGACCTCGCGCGCCGCCTCCGCCCCTCCGCCCGCCGCCCCGGCGTCACCGCCGACGACGAGTCCGACGACGGCGAAGACCCGCCCGCCGGCCCGAAGGACGACGCCCCCACCGGCTGAACGCCGCGGCCCGCGCCGCCCCTACGGCCAGGGCGCGGCCTCGCGCATCGGCGCGGAGGCGGCGGTCGGGTCGAAGCGCAGGATGGTGCCGCGGTCGCCGAAGGCGAAGCCCACCGCGCGCCCCGAGGCGTCGGGCACGAAGGCCAGCGCGTGCAGGTCGCGCCGCGTCTGCGTCGCCACCTCGGTGAACGACCCGCCCCCGTCGCGCGACACCAGCAGCACGCCGCACTCGCCCGCCACCCAGAGCGCGCCGTCGGGCGAGCGGGCCACGCAGTTGAGGTCGTCGGCCACCGCGCCGCGCGCGAAGCGCCAGCGCGTGACCCCGTGCGGCGCGAGGTGCGCGCGAAGGAGCATCCCCTCGGGGCCGCACAGGATCGCCGCGCCGTCGGCCTCCACCCGCAGCCCCGCGACGTCCACCGCGTCGAGGCCGGCGAAGTCGTGGGCCTCCGCGCGCCACGTGGCGCCGCCGTCGTGCGTGCCGAAGAGACGCGTGCGCACGGGGATGCGCCGCGCGTCGAGGTCGTGCGACACCATCCAGCCGCGCCGCGCGTCGCGGAAGTGGAGGCCGAAGGGCGTCGCGCCCGGCACCGCCACGGGCGACCACGTCCGGCCGCCGTCGGCGGTGGCGAGCATCGCCTCGCCCGCGCACACCAGGAAGCCGCGCTGCGCGTCGGTGAAATGAACCTGCGTGTACATCGCGCCGGGCTCGAGGCCGCGGGCGCGGTCGCCGGCCATCAGCACCTCCCAGAAGGAGCCGCCGTCGGTCGAGCGCCAGAGCACGCCGGTGTCGTCCTCGCCCTGCGCGCCGCAGGCCCAGACGTGGCGCTCGTCGAGCGCGCACACGGAGAAGAAGTGGTGCGCGTCGGGGTCGCGCGGGTCTTGCCGCGTGAGCTCGCGCAGGCCGCGGGCGCCGTCGCGCGACACCATCAGCCCGCCGGGCGCGCTCGGGCCGCCGAGGGCGAGCCAGAGCGTCGCGCCGGGGGTGACGCACGCGTCGGCGATCAGCGGACGCGGTGAGAGGGGCCTCGGGCTGCGTGCGGGGGGGATCACCGTCGGGGCGGCCGAGTATTCATCAACCCGCGGCCCGCGGAGCGAAAGCTTCTGTCTACCTGTCGATTTTTTCGCGCGCCGTCATTGGAAGAGCGCGTTGCGGGCGGACGCCCCCGCGCCACGCTTGACGCGCGTCGCGGGTTGCATCACGCACCGTCGAAGAAGGCGTCGGAACCCGCGCGATGAGCTTCAAGATCAACGACCGCTGCACCGGCTGCTCGGCGTGCGCCCCCGTCTGCCCGACGGGGGCCATCCGGGGGGAGCACCGGAGCATCCACGTCATCGACCCGGTCCGCTGCATCGACTGCGGGGCCTGCGGGGTGACGTGCCCCGACGAGGCGGTGCTCGACCACCACGGCGCGGTCTTCTCGCTCTGCGAGGCGCCGTCGCGGGCGTACGCGTGGGTCGACCTCGCGGCCTGCACCGGCTGCGGCTGGTGCCAGTCGGCCTGCCCCTGGGACGCCGTCGCGCCCGCCCTCGTGCGCGGCCCCGACGGGGTGATGCGCGTCGCCGCGGTGCGGGCCGAGCGCTGCGTCGCGTGCGGGAGCTGCGAGCTCGAGTGCGACCACGGCGCCGTCGCCGTCCTGCTCCCGCGCGACCCGCGCGTGGCCGCGTGGCGCGCGCGCAACGAGGAGTTCTTGCGGTGCGGCGGGGCGGCGGGCGAGGCGCTCCCCGCGGCGCCGTAGAGTGGTGTACGGTCCGCGCGATGGCCGAGGCCCCCGAGACCCACGACGCGCCCGACGCGAGCGCTTCCCCCGCGCCGAGCGCCGCGCCCGCGCCCGTCCACCCCGACGTGGCGCGGATGGACAACGCCCACGCGCGTGGCGACTTCCGCGAGGCGCGCGCGATCGCCCGACGTCTCGCCTCGGGCGACGACGCGTCGCTGCGGGAGAAGGGTCAGGCGATGCTGGAGCGGCACCGCGCCGACCCGGTGATCGTCGCGGTGCTGGTGGGGACGGGCGCGCTCATCGTGGCCCTCGCGGGGATGTACCTGGGGCACCCGCAGCACCCGGCGGCGGGGCCGCGGGCACGATCGGCAGGCGCCGGTGCTCCGCATGGCGGGCGCAGGTGACGCGCACGACGTCGGCCATCAGGTCGAGGTAGGCGGGGTCGTCGTTGACGGCGCGCGCGCGGGCGGCGGGGAGCCCGAGCGCGCGGCAGGTGTCGAGCGCCTCGCGGTCGAGGTCCCACAGCACCTCGACGTGGTCGCAGACGAACCCGATGGGGCACAGCACCACCGCGCGGAGCTCCGCCCGCTCCTTGCGGAGGAGGTCGTTGACGTCGGGCTCGAGCCACGGGTCCTCGGGGCGGCCGCTGCGCGACTGGTAGGCGAGGGCCCACTCATTGGGCGCGCGCAGGAGGGCCATCACCGCCCGCGCGGACTCTTCGAAGTGCTCGCGGTACACGCTCCGCGCGGCCATCGCCGTGGGGATGCTGTGCGCGGTGAACACCACCGTGGCCGCGTCGCGCACGCCCTCGGGGAGTTCGCGGAGCGCGGCGGCGACGCGCGCGGCGTTGGCGCCGATGAAGCCCGGGTGCGTGTGCCAGTCGGGGACGAAGGTCACCTCGACGTCGGGGAGGCCGCGGCGGGCGAGCTCGCGGCGGGCCTCGGCGACGTTCTCCTTGTACTGGCCGCACGAGGAGTACGTCTTCTGGGCGGCGGTGATGAAGCCCACCGCGCGCCGCACGCCCGCGGCGCTCATCTCGGCGAGCGTGTCGGCGAGGTAGGGCCTCCAGTTGCGCATCCCGACGTACACCGGGAGGTCGGGGCCGAAGCGCTGGAGGCGCTCGGCGAGCCCGCGCGCCTGCCGCATCGTGAGCTCGGTGATCGGCGACACGCCCTGGAAGTGCTCGTAGTGGTGGACCACCTCCTCGACGCGCTCGGGCGAGACGCGCCGGCCGCGGAGCACGTTGGCGAGGAAGGGGCGGATGTCGTCCATCCCCTGCGGGCCCCCGAAGGAGACCACGAGGACGGCGTCGAAGGGGTTGCTTCGCATCGGAGCGTTGGGATGCACCACGAACGTCCCCGGCGTCACTCCACCGGCGCGCTCGGGTCGACCGCCGCGGGGGCGGCCGCCTCCGCCGCGGGTCCGGCCGCGACGGCGCGCGCCCACCACGCTTCGAAGCGCTCGGAGCGGGCGAGGTCGCGCAGGCCCGGGAGGGCGGTCGCGCGGACGGACTCGCGCGCGAGGTCGCGGAGCCCGAGGTCGTCGAGGGCGGCGCCCAGGGTGTCGCCGCCCACCTCGGCGAGCACCGCCTCGAGCTCCGCGGTGATCGCCTCGCGCACCTCGGCGCGGGCGAGGTTGTGCGCCGCCACCCGCGGGCCGCGCGCGTCGAGGTCGGCCCACTGGACCTTGTCGGCCCCCTTCACGGCCTCGGCCTCGGTGGTCTTGAGGGCCTTCTCGAAGAGGGCGAGTCGGCGCTTGCCGATGGCCTTCGCGGTGTCCTCGCTGCGGAGGCGCTCGGCGATGCGCTGCTGGACGTTGCCCACCGCGATGTCGACGTAGTCGCGGACGCGCTCCTGGAGGCGCTGCTGCACCTCGTCGCCGATCGAGCCGATGAGGGAGCCGGCCGCCTTGGCGCCCCAGCCGAAGGCCCCGCGGATGCCCCCCTGGCCGGCGGACTTGTTGTCGGTGAGGGCGGCGCTGGCCTTCTGGACGAAGCTGGTGAGGGCCTCGGAGAGCATCGCGCGGACGGCCTCGCGCACGCGCTCGTTGGCCACCACCTCGTCGACCCACTTCTGGGGGATGGGGCGGGGGCGGCCGAGGCGCTCGCGCAGCGCGGCGGTGACGTCGTCGGGGAGCCAGCGCCCGAGGGGGACCCCGCTCTTCGCGGCGCGGGCCAGGAGGCGCTCGCGCAGGGGGATGACGACGCGGCGCTGCCAGCGGGCGGCTCGCTCGGGCTCGGCGACGGCGTCGAGCGCGGGCAGGGCCTTCGAGACGTCGACGAACTCCCGCAGGGGGCGGCCGCAGGCGTGGTCGAAGGTGAGGTCGATGAGTTCGAGGAGGAGCGCGTCGTCGAGGTGGGGCATCGCGGCGGCGACGCTATCACGGGCGGGTGACGCGAATCGTCACCTCAGATGGCCGGCTCGGGCGCGGGGGCGGTGGCGGCGACCGCGTCGGTGAGGGGCCCCGGGAGGCAGAGCCCCTCGCCGATGCGCCGCGGGTGGGCGAGCGCGTGGTGGAGGATGGCGTGGGCCCGAGTCGCGGCCGCGCGCACCGTCTCGCCGCGGGCGAGGAGGGCCGCGATGAGGGCCGAGATGGTGCAGCCGAGGCCGTGCATCGGGGGCACGTCGAGCCGCGGCGACCGGAGCTCGACGAACTCGCCGCCGTCGAAGAAGAGGTCGACGGACTCGGCGCCGGCGAAGTGCCCGCCCTTGAGGAGGACGGCCTTCGCCCCGAGGCCCGCGATGGCCTTGCAGGCGCTCTTCGCGTGGGCGAGCGTGCGCACCTGGCGGCCCGAGAGCCGCGCGGCCTCGTCGCGGTTGGGGACGATGAGCGACGCGAGCGGCACCACCTCGCGGACGAAGGCGGTGAAGCCCGAGTCGTCGAGGAGCGCGCGGCCGAGCGTGGGGTTGATCACCGGGTCGACGACGACGTGGGGGAGCGCGGCGGTACGGAGCGCGTCGGCGACGATCTCGACGACGGCGGCGTTGCCGAGCGCGCCCGTCTTGGCGGCGCGGGGCGCGAGGTCTTCGAAGACGGCGTCGAGCTGCGCGCGCACCATCGGCGGGCGGAGCGGGTCGACCTTGCGGACGCCGCGCGTGCCCTGGGCGGTGACGACGGTGAGCACGCTGGCGCCATGGACGCCGAGGGCTTCGAAGGCGCGGAGGTCGGCCTGGACGCCCGCGCCCCCGGAGGGGTCGCTGCCCGCGATGGTGAGTGCGGTGAGGGTCGGGGAGGGGGCGAGGGCCATGGGCGTTGACGCCCGGGAGGGTACTACGCGGGCGCCGCGCGGCGGAGAGGATTCCCGGCGCGGCGCCGCGACGACGAGCTACTCGAGCTCGTTGGTGATGGTCATGTTGGCGCCCTGGACCTCGCCGCCCTGCACGGAGGCAGTGCGCTCGTAGGTGGCGTTGGTGTCGTCGCCGTCGAGGTCGCCGACCGCGTAGGAGGTGAAGGCGTTGGCGCCGTTGGTGGCGGTGGCGGTGCCCGGCGAGGCGTAGGCGTAGTAGTGGGCGGAGTCGAGCGAGAAGCCGATGGCCGTCCAGTTGGCGTCGGTGTTCCACGCGTCCACGTTGGCGGTGAACTTGGCCGAGCCGGGGTTGGAGCCGGGGGTGAGCGTGTTGGCGTTCACGAACGACGAGTACCCGCGCTCCAGCGCCCCCTGGTAGTAGGTCAGCTCGCCCTGGTAGATCTTCGAGATGTTGCCCGCCGCCTCGCTCGTCTTCGAGCGCTTCACGTAGCGGGTGAACGCGGGGATCGCCACCGCCGCGAGGATGCCGAGGATCACCACCACGATCATCAGCTCGACCAGGGTGAAACCGGCCGCCAGACGCTTCATCGAACGCTTCATCGGAGGACTCCTTCAGGAGGGCCCTGGGGTCGATTGGAGGGGGCCCAGTACCCTTCGCGTCCTGCTTAATCAATCACCATGCCAGTGATGATTCCCGATTCTGCACAGCTCGTCTGTCTGTTTTTCGAGAACTTTTTCTGCGTGGGGGCGGGCTTGCCGGAGGGGGCGGGGTGCCGCGCTGCGTCCCCTCGGGTGACGATTTTTGTCAGGTCGCCAGGTTACGCGCTGTCGAGCGCCCGATGGAGGGGTTACTCGAGCTCGTTGGTGATGGTCATCTGCGTGCCCTGGACCTCGCCGCCGGAGATGGAAGCGGTGCGGGAGTAGGTGGCGTTGGTGTCGTCGCCGTCGAGGTCGCCGACCGCGTAGGAGGTGAAGGCGTTGGCGCCGTTGGTGGCGGTGGTGGTGCCCGGCGAGGCGTAGGCGTAGTAGTGGGCGGAGTCGAGCGAGAAGCCGATGGCCGTCCAGTTGGTGTCGGTGTTCCACGCGGCGACGTTGGCGGGGAACTTGGCCGAGCCCGGGTTGCTGCCGGGGGAGAGGGTGGCCCCGTTGACGAAGGACGAGTACCCGCGCTCGAGCGCGCCCTGGTAGTAGGTGAGCTCGCCCTGGTAGATCTTCGAGATGTTGCCCGCCGCCTCGCTCGTCTTCGAGCGCTTCACGTAGCGGGTGAACGCGGGGATCGCCACCGCCGCGAGGATGCCGAGGATCACCACCACGATCATCAGCTCCACGAGCGTGAAACCGGCCGCCAGACGCTTCATCGAACGCTTCATCGGAGGACTCCTTCAGGGGACAGTGAGCCGAGGGAGGTGACGCCTCGCCCCGACGGTTGATCACGTGCCCCACTGTGGTTGCAGATCGTGTACCACAGCGGATCAATTGCCCCACCATCCTCTGCACACAGGGACACCATGCCGCAAATCGGCCGTTCCAACAGATCTCGACCGCGAGTAACCTGGAATCGCTGACTGACGGCTGACAATTCTCGTCACGCCGAACGCGTGATTTGGCACTGCGGGGCTTCTCCGGGATTCCCTTGCGTTTCGCCAGGCGCGGCCCGTCGGGCGGCCCGACGGGCGGCCCTTCCTCCCCCCGGCCGCACGCCGCGCGTGGGGTGCAGCGGGGTCCACGAACGCCCTTTACGGCCCATGCGCTTCCATGCACATTCCCGCGCGCTTCGGGCCCCGGAAGCCCGGAACATTGCTCCAAGAACCCCTATTTTCGGAGGCGAACGCGCACCATGGCGAAGCGGAACAAGATCGCGCTCATCGGCGCAGGCAACATCGGCGGTGAACTGGCGGCCCTCGTGGCCCGTCGTCAGCTCGGGGACGTGGTGCTCTTCGACATCCCGTCGAAGGCCGACTTCGCCCGGGGCAAGGCCCTCGACCTGATGCAGAACGCCGCCATCGAGGGCTTCGACGCCAACGTCGTCGGCACCTCGGACTGGAAGGACTGCGCGGGCGCCGACGTGATCATCGTGACCGCGGGCGTGCCCCGGAAGCCCGGCCAGAGCCGCGACGACCTCGTCGGCATCAACCTCCCGATCATCGAGAACGTGGCGAAGGGCGCGAAGGAGCACTGCCCCGACGCCTTCACGATCATCATCTCCAACCCGCTCGACGTGATGGTGTGGGCCTTCCGCGAGGTCACCGGCTTCGACGCCCGCAAGGTGGTGGGCATGGCCGGCGTGCTCGACTCGGCGCGCCTCCAGCACTTCCTCGCGGCCGAGGCGGGCGTGTCGCACAAGGACGTCCGCGCGATGGTGCTCGGCGGCCACGGCGACGACATGGTGCCCGCCCGCGGCTACTGCACCGTCAACGGCGTGCCCGTCTCCGAGCTGATCGCGGCCGACAAGCTCGACGCGATCGAGAAGCGCACCCGCGGCGGCGGCGGCGAGATCGTCAAGCTCATGGGCACCAGCGCCTACTACGCCCCCGCCACGGCGGCGATTGAGATGGCCGAGGCCTACCTCTACGACCAGAAGCGCCTCCTGCCCTGCGCGGTGCGGCTCAACGGGCAGTACGGCTACGACGACCTCTACCTCGGCGTGCCCGTCGTCATCGGCGGCGCGGGGGCGGAGAAGATCGTCGAGATCACCCTCTCGGACGCCGAGAAGGCGATGCTGGCGAAGTCCGCGGAGAGCGTCCGCGGCGTGGTCGAGGTGGCCAAGCGCCTGCGCGCCCAGGCGTCGGCATGAAGATCCACGAGTACCAGGGCAAGGAGATCTTCCGGCGCTACGGCGTCGCGGTGCCGCGCGGCATCGCGTGCAAGACGGCGCAGGAGGCGCGGGACGCGGCGCAGACGCTCCTCACCGAGACGGGCGCGCCCGTGGTGGTGGTGAAGTCGCAGGTGCACGCCGGTGGGCGCGGCAAGGGCCAGGTGCACAAGGGCGCTGACGTGGTGGCCCGCGGCGTCGAGGTGGTGAAGGGCGGCGCGGAGGCGGCGGGCGAGGCCGCGGCGCGGATGCTCGGCGGGCGCCTCGTGACGATCCAGACGGGCGCCGAGGGCGCGGCGGTGAACACCGTCTTCGTGGAGCAGGGCGTGGCGATCGCGCGCGAGCTCTACCTCGGGATGCTGGTCGACCGCGACACGCGCCGCGTGGTCGTGATGGCCTCGTCCGAGGGCGGCATGGACATCGAGAAGGTGGCCGAGGAGACCCCCGAGAAGATCCTCAAGGAGTGGGTCGACCCGGTGACGGGGCTCCAGCCCTTCCAGGCGCGCAAGCTCGGCTTCGCGCTGGGGATGAACAAGGCGCAGGTGGCGAGCTTCGGCGCGCTGCTCGCGTCGCTCTACAAGCTCTTCACCGCCGAGGACTGCTCGCTGGTGGAGGTGAACCCCCTGATCGTGACGCAGTCGGGCGACGTGATGGCGCTCGACGCGAAGATCAACTTCGACGACAACGCCGACTTCCGCCACAAGGAGTGGGAGGCGCTGCGCGACCCGGCGGAGGAGAACCCGACGGAGTCGAAGGCGAAGGCCGCGGGGCTCTCGTACGTGGCGCTCGACGGCAACATCGGGTGCCTCGTCAACGGCGCGGGCCTGGCGATGGCCACGATGGACATCGTCTCGCACTGCGGGGGCACGCCGGCCAACTTCCTCGACGTCGGCGGCGGCGCGAGCGAGGAGGCGGTGACGCGCGCCTTCGAGATCATCCTGGAGAGCCCGGCGGTGCGGGGCATCTTCGTCAACATCTTCGGCGGCATCATGAAGTGCGACGTGATCGCGGCGGGCGTGATCAACGCCACGCGCAAGCTCGGGCTCAAGGTGCCGCTCGTGGTCCGCCTCGAGGGGACCAACGTGAACGAGGGCCGCAAGATGCTCGAGGAGAGCGGGCTCGCGATCACCCCCGCGTCGACGATGCTCGACGGCGCGCAGAAGATCGTCCACCTCGTCAACGGCCGCGCGGCCTGAAGGAGAAGCGCGCATGTCGATCCTCGTCGACCGCAACACGCGCCTCGTGGTGCAGGGCATCACGGGCAAGTTCGGGTCGTTCCACGCGAAGCAGATGATCGCCTACGGCACCCAGGTGGTGGGCGGCGTCACGCCGGGCGCGGGCGGCACGAAGTTCGAGGGCCAGACCCCCGTCTTCGACACGATGGACGCCGCGGTGAAGGCCACGGGCGCCAACGCGTCGGTGATCTTCGTCCCCCCGCCGGGCGCCGCCGACGCGATCCTGGAGGCCGCCGACGCCGGCGTGTCCCTGATCGTGTGCATCACGGAGGGCGTGCCCGTCATGGACATGCTCCGCGTCCGCCGGGCGCTCGAGCACCGGCTCAACAAGGACCTCCGGCTCGTCGGCCCCAACTGCCCCGGCGTGATCACCCCGGGCCAGTGCAAGATCGGCATCATGCCCGGGCACATCCACAAGGTGGGCCCCATCGGCGTGGTGTCGCGCTCGGGCACGCTCACCTACGAGGCCGTCGGGCAGCTCTCGGCGATCAACGTCGGGCAGTCGTCGTGCGTCGGCATCGGCGGCGACCCGGTGAACGGCACCGACTTCATCGACGTCCTCACGCTCTTCAACGACGACCCGCAGACCGAGGGCGTCATCATGATCGGCGAGATCGGCGGCGGCGCCGAGGAGCGCGCGGCCGAGTGGGTGAAGGCCAACATGAAGAAGCCCGTCGCGGGCTTCATCGCCGGCACCACCGCCCCGCCGGGCAAGCGCATGGGCCACGCCGGCGCCGTCATCTCGGGCGGCAAGGGCAAGGCGAGCGACAAGATCCGCGCCTTCGAAGAGGCCGGCATCCGCGTCGCGCCGTCGCCCGCGCAGATGGCCGAGACCCTCATGGCCATGATGAAGAAGGGCTGAGGAGACTCGGCGCTTCGAAACGGCGAACGCCCCGCCCTCCCCCGCTCGCACGGGAGGGGACGGGGCGTCGCTCATTTCGGGGTCAGGGCGAGGGCTGGAAGCGGAAGCGCGAGCCCGTCGGGACGACGCAGCTCGTGGTGGTGGAGGGCGTGCAGCCGCCGACCGCGCGGGTGCCGGTGAGGTTCTCCACGCCGATGGTGCCGGCGGTGGTGATGCCGTTGGAGGGCGTGAAGATGTCGATGGAGTTGTCGGCCTCGTTGAGCGCGATCTCCGTGGTGATGAGGGCGGTGCCGCCGTACTCGCGCGTGCCCGACCACTCGACGACGAAGCGCCGCGAGGGGGCCGCGCCGAGGGTCATGTAGCAGACGCCGTTGGTGCCGGTGACGAGGTCGCGCCAGAAGGCCGCGACGGTGCCGTTGGGCGAGCCGGCCTCGGGGATGGTGCCGCCGGTGACCGCGGGCATCATCCCGTCGAAGCTGATGAAGCCGTTGGACGAGATGTTCGCCATGCGCCCGGCGGGCAGCGGGGTGCCCCAGAAGGTGAGCGTGAAGGGCAGCGGGACGAGCACCGAGGAGTCGTCGATGCTCGGCAGCACGCGCGTGACGCCCGCCATCGAGCAGATCTCGGTGAAGGCCGCGCCCGCGGGGGGCGTGGTGAGGGTGTAGTTCATCCCGCCGGCCGGGGGGATCGTGCAGACGCCGGCGGCGCAGGCGCGGCCCGACGTGCAGGCGTTGCCGCACGCGCCGCAGTTGGACGCGTCGGAGGTGACGTCGACGCACGCCGTCCCGCACGCGCGCAGGGGCGCGGCGCAGGTGACGGTGCCGCCGGCGGCGAGCGTCGCGGGGCAGAACCCGATCGACTCGTCGGAGCCGCCGAACTGCGAGACGCCCTCGTGGTGCCAGTACCAGCGGTTGCGCCGCGGGTCGACCGTGAACGAGCACATGTCGCTGAGGTTGGTGAACGTCCCCACCGTGGTCACGACGCCGGTCGCGACGTTGAGCCGCGCGACGCGGGTCGAGCCCTCGACGTAGGCGAGGTGGAGCGCGCCGCCGATGTTCTCAGCCACGCCCCAGAAGGCCCAGCTCTCGCAGCTCTGGTGCGTGGGCATCACGCGGGTGACGGGCGTCGCGACGCGGCCGGTGGTGAGGTCGATCTCGTAGACGCGGCCGCCGGTGGCGAGGGCGGCGCGGTCCCAACCCGAGAAGACGCCCGTGTCGGAGGTGGCGGCGATGCTGGTCGAGAGCGGGACGGTGCGCGTGGTGAGCCGCCCGGTGGTGGCGTCGATTTCGATGAGGTGGGTGATCGTCCCACCGGAGCTCGTCACCTCCACGGCGGCGCTGGTGCCGAGCGCGTACACCGTGCCGGTGCGCAGGTTGCTGACGAGGCCGTCGTGGATGACGCCCACCGCGGTGCCCGCAAGCGTCTCGGGGTCGAAGCGCCCGGTCGACGTGTCGCCCGTGTAGAAGGCCGCGGCCGCGCCCATCGCGATGCCGCCGCGGTCGTCGCCCGTCGTGGCGGCGTGCTCCAGCAGGCGGCAGCCCGTGCTGCCGAGGGTGGTGATCTGGAAGGCCGCCCCGGTGCCGAGCGCGGTGCAGGCGCCCGACACGCAGGCCTGGCCCGACGCGCAGGCGCGCCCGCAGGTGCCGCAGTTGGCGACGTCGCTGGTCACGTCAGCGCAGGCGCCGCCGCACATCATCTGCGGCGCCGGGCAGGTGGTGGTCGCCGTGCACGAGCCCGCGACGCAGGTCTGCGTGGAGAGGCAGGCGCGCCCGCAGAGGCCGCAGTTGGCGCGGTCGGACTGCACGTCGGTGCAGACGCCGCCGCACGTCATCCGCGGCGCGGCGCAGGTGGTGGTCGCGGTGCACGCGCCCGACGCGCAGCCCTGGCCGGCGGGGCACATGATGCCGCAGCCGCCGCAGTTGGCGACGTCGGTCGAGGTGTCGACGCAGGCCGTGCCGCACATCGACCGGGGCGCCGCGCAGGTCATCATGCCGCCGGTGCAGACGCCGGAGCTGCAGCCGCCGGGGCAGTCCATCTCGGTGAAGGCCGAGCCGCGGTCGTTGCAGACGCGGGCGCGCGTGGTGCTCACGCACGACGTCCGGCCCGGCGTGCACACGATGGGGAGGCACGCGCCGCTGGCGGTGTCGCAGTAGGTGGAGCCCGAGCACTCGCTGTCGCGCGTGCAGCGGACGCCCACGTCGCCGGGCGCGTCGGGCGTGACGGGGACGTCGGGCGGCGGCGCGACGTCCTTGGCGGGCGCGTCGGGCGGCGGCTCCGCGTCGGGCGGCGGCGCGACGTCCTTCGGGGTCGCGTCGGGGAGGGCCGGGACGTCGTCAGCGGGCGCGTCGGCGGTGACGTCGTCGCCCGCGTCGTCGTCGATGATGATGCCGCCGCCGGAGCCGCGCGGCGAGCACGCGGCGGCGAGGATGAGAAAACCGTAGAGACCGAAGCGCCTCATGCGCAATCCTCCAGAAGCGTGGGAAGGGACGTGCCGCGGCGGCGTGGAGCGCCCCTCGGCCGAAGCTGCGCTCCCCTATGCAAGCCATCCGCGCCCGCCGTCAAGAACCCCCCCGACGGCGTCACCGCGCGGGTTACCAGATCGCGCCAGAGCCCGTCACGGGGCGCGCCGCCCCGCGCGGGCGTCCTCGCGGAGCTGCCGGGGCGTGCGGCCGACCACCGCGCGGAAGTCGCGGGAGAAGTGGGCCTGGTCGCTGTAGCCGAGGGCCGCCGCGAGGGCCGCGAGCGGCGCGTCGGGCTCGCGCTGCACGCGCTCGGCGGCCTCGATGAGCCGGTAGCGCGCGAGCACGGCCTTCGGCGTGAGCCCCACCCACGCGCGGAAGCGGCGCTCCAGCGTGCGGACGTCGAGGCCCGCGGCGCGCGCGAGGTCCTCGACGCGCGCGAGGTCGCGGTCGTGCTCGGCGCGCTCGACGAGGTCGCGGATCGCGAGGAGTGGAGGCGGCAGCGCGGGCCACGGCGCGTCGATCAGGAGCGTGGCGGCGGCGGCCGCGGCGTCGGGCGGGTTGGAGACGTCGCGCAGGGCGCGGCCCACGGAGGAGAGCGCGTCGGCCAGGGGGCCGGGGAGCGCGTCGGGGAGGGCGGCGCGGCGGTCGCGCAAGGACGAGGCGGGCGGCGGGGCGAGCGCGCCGATCACCGCGGGGCGGAGCTTGATCCCGAAGACGCGCCCGCGGCCGCGGAGTGTGCGGGTGAAGCGGCGGAGGCTCACGCCGGTGAGCTCGCCGCGGTCGTCGGGGGATTCGAACACGACGTGCGCGGTGGGGTGCGGGAGCGTCTCGACCACGAGGGGCGCGGGGACGTCCCACGAGACCCACCAGAAGTGCGCGAGGTAGGGCGCGAGTGGAGCGGGCGGGGCGATGCGCGCGTGCTCGCCGTGGGCGGGGTTCACGCCGCCGGGGAGCACGCCGCGCGGAGGGCCCACGGGGCGCGCGTCGCGGGTGTCGGGTTTCTGCAAGACGCTCCTGTCGCGCCGAGGGTACCCCTTCGCGCATGCCCACCGTCCACGGAACCTTCGACGTCACCATGCACCCCGAGCCCCCGTACTCCGACCGCGACGGCGTGACCCTCGCGCGCGCCGTCTTCGACAAGACCTTCCACGGCCCGCTGAGCGCGACGGGGCGGGTGGAGTTCCTCTCCGTGCGGGCGGGCGAGCACGCGGCCTACGTGGCGCTGGAGCGCATCGAGGGGACCCTCGACGGCCGCGCCGGGAGCTTCGTGGTGACCCACCGGGCGCTGGCCTCGCGCGCGGGGCAGACGCTCCAGATCGAGGTGGTGCCGGGGACGGGCACCGGCGAACTGGCTGGCCTCACGGGCACGATCGACGTCGCCATCGTCGAGAAGAAGCACCACTACGCGATGACGTACGCGCTGCCTTGATCGCCGCGCGCCGTCGGCGGGCCCCACGCTCGACCGCGGTGTTGCATCGCCGTGCGGGTGTTGCGCCGGCGCTATAGCGCGCCCGCTCCGTGCCGCGCGACGGCGCGCGAAAGGCCGCGGAGATTGGCCTTCCGCGTCGCGGTATGTGCGTTGCTCTTTGGGCCGCCACGCACACCGCGGGATCGCCAGCCGCGCGCCGGGACGAATGAGCGTCCCGCGCGTCGGAGCGCACCGCCACGCGTAGGAGCCACCGTCCCATGCTGCTGTCTCGCACCGCCCTCTCCTCGCTCGTCACCTTCGGCGCCATGATCCACCTCGCGGGCTGCGCGCCCGACGCCTCCCTCGGCGAGGCGACGCAGGAGATCAACAACGGCACGCCCGTGAGCACCACCGACCTCGCGCCGCGCTCGACGGTCGCCGTCAACAACGGCTCGTGCACCGGCGTGATCCTCGGCCGCCGCTACGTGCTCACTGCCTCGCACTGCCGCGTGGCGCCCGGCGGGTCGGTCCACTTCTACACAGGCTCGACGCCGAACGGGACGATCCGCTACGTGACCCGCGTCGCGCTGCCGCCGGGCGTCAACCCCGCGGTCAGTGACTACACCGATTCGAGCAACCACTTCGCCGACCTGGCCGTGCTCGAGCTCAACGGCGACATCCCCGCGGGCTACGTCCCCGCCGAGATGCCCTCGCGGCTCATCGCCACGGGAACGTCGGGCTGGGCGGTGGGCGTGGGCAACCACAACAACGACCCCGCGGGCAACCCCGCGGTGCGCATGGACTGGGTCTCCGTGGCCGTGCAGAGCGTGTCGTCGGACCTGTCGATCCGCGCGTCGAACAACGGCGCGATCCCGATCAACAGCGGCGACTCGGGCGGCCCGCTCTACACGCTCAACGGCGCCACCAACCGCCTCGTCCTCGAGGGCACGCTGTGGGGGTGGGAGTCCTACGGCACGTACGGGTACGCGGTGTACTCGAGCGTGTACGACCACCTCGGGTGGATCCAGCAGCAGACGCGGCAGAGCACGTACCTCGCCGACGTGACGGGCGACGGCCGCGCCGACGGCGTCGCGGTCAACGCGGGCGACATCTGGGTGGCGTCCTCGAACGGCGCGACCCTCAACGCGCCGCAGCGCTGGACGGCGGGCGCCTTCTACGGCGACCGCGGCACCCACTTCGCCGACGTGAACGCCGACGGCCGCGCCGACGGCGTCGCGGTCAACGGGGACAGCGTGTGGGTCGCCCTCAGCGCGCGCGCGCCGCTCGGGCTCTACGGCACGTCGTTCAGCGCGCCGCAGGCGTGGCGTTGGGGGGCGTTCACAGGCCAGCTCGGGGTGTACGTCGGCGACGTGAACAACGACCGCCGCGCCGACCTCGTGGCCGTCAACGAGACCTCCACCCAGGTGTCGCTCTCCAACGGGAGCTCGTTCGGCCCCGCGCAGCAGTGGTCGACGGGCGCGTTCTGGGGCACCCGCCGCGTCGCCCTCGCCGACATGAACGCCGACGACCGCGCCGACCTCGTGGCCGTCAACGGCGACAACGTCTGGGTGATGCTCTCCACGGGGGCGGGTTTCCAGGCCCCCGTCCCGTGGTCGGGGGGGGCGGCCCTCTCCAGCCTCTGGACCCCGTACGTCGCCGACGTGAACGGCGACAAGCGCGCCGACGTCGTGGCCCTCATCGGCTCGGAGATGCTCGTCTACTACAACAGCCCGTACGTGCAGGGCTTCACGCAGCAGTACCACGAGCTCACGCCCGCCGCGGGGATGCCGCTGTTCACCGCGGCCACGCGCGGCACCCTCTTCGGCGACATCGACCGTGACGGCCACGCCGACGCGGTGTCGGTGTACGACAACGCGCTCCAGCTCGTGCGGACCTCGAGCGCCACCTGGCTTACCGTCACCGCGCAGCCGAACTTCGCCTTCTACGGCAGCATCGAGCGCTGACCCGCCGCTCCCCGTAGCCGCGGGGCGCCCGCCCGTGCCACAACCGCCCGCGGCCCTCATGGACGAATACACCCTCGACGCCGGGCGCACGGCCCTGCGGCGCTTCGGTCACCGCGTCGGCGCCCGCGCGCTCCCCGGCGACGTCATCGCCCTCGTCGGCGGCCTCGGCGCGGGCAAGACCTTCCTCGCCCAGCACCTCGCGCACGGCGCGGGCGTCCCGCCGGAGACGCGCGTCGCGTCGCCCACCTTCACCATCGTGCAGGAGCACGCGGGCGCGATCCCCTTCTTCCACGCCGACCTCTACCGCCTCGGGCACCCCGACGAGCTGCGCGAGATCGGGCTCTTCGAACGCGGCCTCGCCGGGCTCGTCGTCGTCGAGTGGGCCGACCGCTTCCCCGCGCACATTCCCACCGGCGCGCTGTGGATCACCCTGACCCCGCTCTCGCCCTCCATCCGACGTCTGCACGCGCGGGGCGAGGGCGAGGCAGCGCGGCGGCTCCTCGGCGCTTCCCCCGAGGGCGCCGGGCGCGTAGCGTAGCGCCCCCAACGACCATGGCCGACCCCACCCCGACCGACCTCGGCGCCCTGCTCGACGAGGAGCGCGAGAAGTTCCAGAGCGCGCGGCGCGTGCTCAGCTACGACGAGTACCTGGCGCTGGCGGCGGCCCACCCGCGGCGCCACACCCGCGACGCCGCGCGCTACCTCCGCGACCTCTTCGACCACTTCGGCACCGAGGCCGTCGAGCGCCCCTACGGTCGCGCGACCCGCTGGCGCCTCTTCGACCTCCCCTGGGAGGACGAGTCCGGCCGCCGCGACGCGCTCGTCGGCCACGAGGCCCTCCAGGGCGACCTCTACCGCGCGCTCAGCAACTTCGCGCGGCAGGGCAGGGTCAACCGCCTCGTGCTCCTGCACGGGCCCAACGGCAGCGCGAAGAGCACCTTCGTCGCCAGCGTGATGCGCGCGATGGAGCACTACGCCACCCTCGACGAGGGCGCGCTCTACCGCTACACGTGGGTCTTCCCGCGGGGCAAGGTCGACGGCGGGCGCATCGGGTTCGGCTCGGGCCGCGAGGAGGGCCCGCGGCCCGGCGAGAGCTACGCGCTGCTCGACGAGAGCGCCATCGACGCCAAGGTGCTCTGCGAGCTGCGCGACCACCCGCTGCTCGTGCTGAGCGTGCCGACACGCCAGCGCCTGCTCAAGCGGCTCCTCGGCGAGAAGGCCGCGGAGGAGGTGCCCGTCGAGCTCTGGAAGGGCGGCGCCTGCCACAAGTGCCAGCAGGTGTTCTCCGCGCTCTACAGCGCGTACCGAGGCGACGTGCGCAAGGTGCTCGCGCACGTGCAGGTCGAGCGCTGGTACGTCTCGCGGCGCTACCGCGAAGGGGCCGTCACGCTCGGGCCGCAGATGGCCGTCGACGCCCGCGAGCGCCAGGTCACCGCGTCGCGCTCGCTCGCCGCGCTGCCGCCGTCGCTCCAGAACACCGCGCTCTTCGAGCCCTCGGGCGAACTGGTTGACGCCGCCGGGGGCCTGCTCGAGTACTCCGACCTGCTCAAGCGCTCGCTCGAGCACTGGAAGTACCTCCTGCTCCTCATCGAGACCGGCGAGGTCGCGCTCGAGACGTCGAACCTCGTGCCCAACGTCGTGCTCGTCGGCAGCTCGAACGAGGGGCACCTCGACGCCTTCCGCGAGCACCCGGAGTTCGCGTCGTTCCGCGGGCGGCTCGACCTCGTGCGGGCGCCGTACCTCGTCGACTGGCGGCTGGAGAAGTCGATCTACGACGCGCAGGTGGTGCCTGGCGTGCGCCGCCACGTCGCCCCGCACGCCGCCGAGGTGGCCGCGCTCTTCGCGGTGCTCACCCGCATGCGCAAGGCCTCGCCCGACCGTTACCCCCGCGCGCTCGGCCCCCTCGCCCACGACCTCACGCCCCTCGAAAAAGCCGAGCTCTACGCCGACGGCGTCACCCCCGCGCGGCTCAACGCCGAGCAGGCCCGCGAGCTCCACGCCGGCATCGAGGCCCTCTACCACGAGGGCGACGTCTACCCCCTCTACGAGGGCCGCACCGGCGCGTCGCCGCGCGAGATGCGCAGCGTGCTCCTCGACGCCGCGCAGCACCCCGACCACAAATGCCTCTCGCCCTTCGCCGTGCTCGACCGGATCGCCGACCTCTGCACGCGGCGCTCGGAGTTCGACTGGCTGCGGATGGAGACCGTGGCGGGCGGCTACCACGACCCGAAGTACTTCCAGAAGGCCCTGCGCGACCGGCTGATGGAGTCCCTCGAGGACGAGGTTCGCACCGCGACGGGGCTCGTCGACGAGGCGCGCTACGTCGAGATGTTCGAGCGCTACGTCCACCACGTGTCGGCGCAGATCAAGGGCGAGCGCATCCGCAACCGGCTCACCGGCCGCGACGACCCGCCCGACGAGGCCCTGATGAAGGACGTCGAGAAGAGCCTCGGCGCGACGGGGACGCCCGAGGAGTTTCGCCGCACCGTCATCGCGCGGGTGGCGGGCTGGGGCATCGACCACCCGGGCGAGGGGGTGCCCTACACGCGCCTCTTCCCGCAGCACGTCCAGCGCCTCCGCGAGGCCTTCTTCCAAGACCGCCGCAAGCAGGTGGTGGCGATCACCCGCGAGCTCGTCACCCTGCTCTCGGGCGAGGAGTTCGGCAGCCTCGACGCCGACGGCCGCCGCCGCGCCGAGGCCACCCTCGCCTCGCTCCGCGAGCGCTTCGGGTACTGCGAGCACTGCGCCCGCGACGCCGCCGCCGCCCTCCTCAAGGAGCGCTTCGCCGACGCGAAGGCGTAGCGCGCTACCTTTGCGCGGGTGCGTCGGGGCCCTTGACGAGGGCCGCCCGACGGGGTTGCGATCACCGCGTGCTGCCGCTTCGAACGCCCGCCCTCGCCCTCGCCCTCGCCTCCCTCGGCTGCGCCACCGCGCCGCCGCCGCGCCCCGTCCACCACGCCTACGTGTACGCCAGCGACAACGACCCGCTGAGCGGGCAGCCCGTCAACATCGGGCAGGTCGACATGCCCCTCGGCGAGAGCTTCTCGGGCAGCTACCACTCGGCCCAGCTCGGCGACGTCTTCCTCGAACAGGCCGGCGCCAACGTCACCGGCACGTACCAGTACGACCGCGGCTCGTGCCGCACCCTCGGCCGCCTCGAGGGCCGCACCGCCGGCAACCTCCTGCGCTTCACCTGGACGGAGGACCAGTCGCTCTGCGGGCACCTCCAGCCCCTCACCGGCCGCGGCTACATGCTCTTCTGGATGGAGCGGAACCGCCACGGCGTCACCAACGCGCGCCTCGACGGCGAGTGGGGCATGGGCGACGCCGAGCTCGGCAACGGGCACTGGGCCGCGCTCCGCGACGCCGTCCGCCGCAATCCCCCGCAGCAGAGCGGCCCGGCGCGCCGCGGCATCTTCGACGAGGGCGCCGCGCCGACGCCCGCGCCGACGCCGGCGCCCGCCGCGCCATGAGCCCCTCGCGCGCGCTCCCGTTCGCGCTCGTCGCGACGCTCGCCGCGTGCGGGTCGTCGACCGTCACCCCCGCCGCGCCCGACGCCTCCGCCGACCGCGCGATCGCGCCCGACGTCGCCGCGGACGTCGCGCCCGACCTCGCCCCCGACGTCCCCTCGCGCTGCCCGGACGGCGCGCCGCCGTACCCCGCCGCGCAGCCGCCCGTCCGCGCCTACGCGCCGCTGCCCGACCTGCGCTTCGAAGGCGCGTCGGGCGAGGTCGCGCTGCGCGACTGGTACGCGCCCTGCGCCGACGCGCCGGCGCTCCTCCTCGTGCGGACGCTCGCCGCGTGGTCGGGCCCGTCGCAGCACGCCGCCGCCCACACCCGCCGCGTGTTCGAACACCCGCAGGGCGCGCGCGTCGCGCTCGTCGACCTCCTGGTGCTCGGCCCCGACGACACCCCCGCCGCGCCCGCCGACCTCCCCGCCTGGCGTGCCCGCTACGACGCCGCGCCCGCGGCCCTCGCGGTCGACCCGGCCTACACCTTCGCGACGCTCTACGGCGACGCGGGCGAGCTCCCGCTCTACGCCGCCGTCGACCCGCGGACGATGCGCGTGCTCGCGACCGTCACGCGGCCCTCGCGCGCCGCCCTCGCGCGCGTCATCACCGACGCGCTCGCGCAGGTGGACGGGGCGCCGCGCTCGACGCGCTTCCCCGACGAGCGCCTCGTCGACGACCGGCTCACCGAGGACGAGTGGGAGATGGTTCAGGCGATGGCGGGGCCCCCCGCGCCGCCGCCCGACCCGACCAACCGCGTCGCCGACGACCCGCGCGCCGCCCGCCTCGGCGAGGCCCTCTTCCACGACGCCGGGCTCTCGTCGAACGGGCGCGTCTCCTGCGCGAGCTGCCACGACGCCGCGCGCGGCTACGCCGACGGCCTCCCGCGCGCCGTGGGCTTCGAACCCGGCGACCGCAACACGCCCTCCGTCCTGGGTGCCGCCAATGCGCGCTGGCTCTTCGTCGACGGACGCGTCGACACGCTCTGGGCGCAGGCCGTTGGCCCGATCGAGAACCCCCTGGAGATGGCCTCGACGCGCCTCGCCACCGCGCACCGCGTCGCCGCGCGCTACGCCGCGGACTACGCCGCGCTCTTCGGCCCGCTGCCCCCGCTCGACGACGCCGCGCGCTTCCCGCCCGCGGGCGCGCCGGGGCAGCCCGCCTGGGAGGCGATGCGCGCCGACGACCGCGAGGCCGTCGACCGGGTGTTCGTCAACGCGGGCAAGGCGATCGCCGCGTACGAGCGGACGCTGCGCCACGCCCCCTCCGCGCTCGACCGCTACGCCGCGGGGGACTTCAACGCGCTCACGGAGCTCCAGCGCGACGGGCTCCAGTTCTTCTTCACCAACGGGTGCGCGCAGTGCCACCACGGGCCGCTGCTCACCGACGGCGCCTTCCACAACATCGGGATGCCCACCGGACGCCGCGACGGCGCGCCCGACCGGGGCCGCGCCGACGCGATCGCGCAGCTCGAGCGCTCGCCCTTCCGCAGCGACGGGCCCTTCAGCGACGACCGAACGCCCGGCGCCCACCTCGCCCGCGCGCAGGCCGACGCGATGCAGCTCGGGCAGTTTCGCACGCCCTCGCTCCGCGGCGTTTCCCGCACGGGGCCGTGGGGGCACGGGGGCACGTTCGCGACGCTACCGCTCGTGGTCAGGCACTACGCGGTCGGCCTCCAGGAGCGGCCCCTCGCGGGTACGACGGGGACGCGCGACCTGCACCTGCCGTGGTTCAACCTCGACGCGCAGATGCTGGCGGCGATGGTGAGCCTGCTCGAGGCGCTGTGAGCTCGCCGGCGCGCTCGCGCCGCCAGCGCGCTCGCGCCGCCAGCGCGATGACGCGCCGCCAGCGCGGTGACGCCGCGCGCCCGTGAACCGCCGCGACCGCGCGCGGCCCCGCGGTTGCATTGCGCGGGTGACCATGGACACGCACGCCAACCCGGGCGGGGCCGACCTCCGCGCGAAGTTCTGCGAGGCGCCGTTCCGCCAGTTCGAGACGCTCGTCGACGGCAACGTGGCGCCGTGCTGCTCGCTCTGGGTCGAGGAGCGCATCGGCAACGTCGACCGCCAGCCCTTCGAAGAGATCTGGAACGGCGAGGCCGCCCGGCGCATCCGCGAGAGCATCCACGACGGGTCGTTCCGCTACTGCCGCAAGGACCGCTGCGCCCACATCATCCACGGGACGCTGCCCGACCGCGACGCGGTGACCGACCCCGAGATGCGCGCCGTGATCGACGCCCGCGCGACGCGCCTCGCCCACGCCCCGCGGCGCCTCTTCCTCGCCCACGACCCCACCTGCAACCTCTCGTGCCCCTCGTGCCGCGACGGGATGCTCGCCGCCGACGAGGCCGGCGAGGCGCGCCTCGACGTGATCGAGCGCACCGTCCTCCGCCCCATCCTCGACGCCGGCGAGCCCGTCGAGCTCTCGCTGTCGGGCCAGGGCGACCCGTGGTCGTCGCGGCACTACCGCTCGGTGCTCCGCCACCTCGCGGCCCACGACCTCAACGTCAAGCTCAACCTCCACACCAACGGCCTGCTGATGACCCCCGGCCGCTGGGCCGAGTACCAGGGCCTCGAGAAGTACCGCCCCCTCGTCAACGTCTCCATCGACGCCTGCCGCCCGTGGACGTACGCCGTGCTCCGCCGCGGCGGCGAGTGGGCGCGCCTGGAGGCCAACCTCCGCTTCATCGCAAGCAAGCGCCGCGAGGGGGCGGTGTCGGCCTTCTTCCTCAACGCCACCGTGCAGCTCGACAACTTCCACGAGCTCGCCGACATGGTCGCGCTCGGCGCCGAGCTCGGCTGCGACGGCGTGCGCTTCTACCTCATCCAGAACACCGGCGGCCACCTCGCCGACGACTACGCCCGCAAGAACGTCGCCGCGCCCGACCACCCGCTCCACCTCGCCTTCCTCGAGACGCTGCGCGACCCCGCGCTCGGGGCGCCGCTCGCCCACCTCTACGACGTCCACACCGCGCGCGAGGCGGCGCTCGCCGCGACGCTCCCCTCCGACGTCGCGGGCGTCGCGAGCGCGCAGGACTGCGTCGCGGGTTTCCACCTCTACATGAACGCGGGCGACCCCGAGCGGGCCGCCGCCGTCGCCGCCCACGGGTGCTGGCGCTTCCCCGAGCAGGGCGAGCTGCGCGTGCTCGCGGCCGCCGCGCTGGAGACGCTCGGGTTCGCGGACCAGGCCGAGTACCGCTACCGCGAGTGCCTCCGCCGCGACCCCGACGACTTCAACGCGCTCGTGGCGCTCGGCACGCGGCTCATCGAGGGCGACGACCTCCGCGGGGGCCTGCGCCAGCTCGTCGCCGCCGCGTCGACCACGCGCGACCCGGCCGTGCTCGACGGCATCACGGACTACATCGTGAAGTTCGCAGCGCCGCCGAGGCGCGTCCGCCTGCCCGTGCACCCCTGAGCGGGCCGCGCGCGCTCACGCCGGCGGCGGGGCCCGCGCGACGATCACCGCGAGAGGCGTGGCGGGACGACCTCCTCTCGGAGGTGAGGCGGCCCTTCGGCCCTGGGCTGTCGTCGGGTACGCGTTCTCGCGGTGAAGCGCGCGGCCCGACTCCCCTCGGCCGCGCCGCCCCCCGCGTCAGCGCACCGTGATCCCGTGCGCGCCGAGCGCGTCGCGCACCGAGGCGCCGTCGCGCACGCGAAAGCCCCAGGTGGCGCCGCTCCGCAGCTTCACCGTGAGGTCATCGGAGATGAACCCCTTCTGCAACGTGACGTCGACGATGTCGCCCAGCGGGAGGGTGGCCTGCTCCAGGGCGCCGAAGTTGAACGCGTGCGGCACGAAGGCCAACCCCTCGTCGGCGAGGTAGAGCGTGCCGCCCTGCCAGTTCACGGTGTCGCCGGGGCGGAGGGCGTTGGCGCCCCACTCACGCCGGGCGACCAGCCGCGTCGCCGCGCGGTGCCCGGTGGGTGCGGGGTCCCGCGCCAGCAGCATGAGCTGCTTGCAGTAGGGGCACCGGAAGAGGTCCGCGGTGGCGGTGGTCTCCAGCGACCCGCCGCAGTTCACGCACACGAGAGGGATCAGCGTCATGCCGCTCATGGCGGCGAGTATCGCCCGCCAACCGGGGGCGCGATATAGGCACGGCGACACCCGGCGCCCGCGCCGCCGCACCAGGGGCATCGCCGCGGCGCGCGCCCGCGCGGCGGGACCTCCCCGCACTGTCGAAAACGATGTACACTTCCGCGTATGGGGGGCGTGCGTTCTCGTCGGCGGGCTCTTGCGTTACGTCCGGCCCTGGCCGTCGTCGCGGGGCTCATCGGGGCGCTATGCGCACCCGCGGCGGGAGCCGACGCGCTCTGCCTCGAGCTGGGCGGGGAGGTCACTGCGGCCCCCGGGTCGTCCCGGTGCGAGTGCGCGCACGAGAGCCGGGCCTTTCAGGTGACCCCAGCAATCTGGCTCTGCATGCCCTCCAACGAGGACCCGGCGCGCGTCCACGACGTGGTCGAGGCGCTCGAGGCCTCCGAACCCCGCTGCGCGCGGGGCGACGCGGCGGCCTGCTTCACCGCGGGCTCGCTCCGGGCGCGGGGGCGCCTCTCCCGCCCGGGGGATGTCAACGGCGCGGCGGCGGCGTGGCGCGCGGCCTGCGACGGGGGCGACGCCCGCGGCTGCAACGCCCTCGGGGCCCTGCACGACGTCGGCCTCGCGCCCGGCGCGGATCTCTCGCGCGCGGTGTCGCTCTACGGGCGCGCGTGCGAGCGCGGCCACCTCGGCGCGTGCGCTTCGCTCGGGCGGGCGCGGCTCCTCGGGCGGGGCGTGACGCGCGACACCGCGGGCGCGGCGGCCCTGCTGGGCGACGCCTGCGAGTTCGGCGCCGCGCAGGCATGCGCCTCCCTCGCCGACGCGTTCGCGCGCGACGACGGCGCGCGGGCGGAGCGCCTCGACGAGCGCGCGTGCGAGGCGGGGGTTGCGCGCGCCTGCGCGCGGGTCGGGGTGCGCGCCGCGGCGCCCTGCGGGTGGGACGGCGCGGGCGCGAGCCGTTGCGCGTCCTACAGCCGCGCGGTCGACTTCTTCCTGCGCGCGTGGCGCTCCCCTCCCTCTTGCAGGGCTGCACGCGCCTGAACCGCTGCTTCGAGGTCGCCGGGATTTTCGAACGCGGCGACGGGGTCCCGCGGGACCTCTCCCGCGCGATGGCGCTCCTCGAGCAGGGGTGTCGGCAGGGGGACACCTACTGCTGCCGCAGGCTCGGGGAGTTCTACGAGTTCGGTGGGGGCGCCCCCGCGGATCCTGCGCGCGCCGAAGAGGCCTACCGGCGGGGGTGTGAGGCCACCGGTCTGGGGTGCGCCGAGCGCGCGAGGATCCTCGAGGCGGGCCGTGGCGTGCGGCAGGACCTCCCCGAAGCGCGGAGGCTGCTCACGGCCGTCTGCGAACGTCGGGGACACTACGTCCGGTGGGCGCGACCTTCGCGTGAGACCGCATCGGAGTCCCACCCCCAGTCCGCCGTCGGCCCGTGCCTGCGCGCCGCCCGCATGGAGCGCGAGGGGGTCGGCGGCCCGGCGAGTCCCGCGGCGGCGGCGCGGCACACCAGGCTCGCGTGCGAGACGGGCTTCCAGGGCGCCTGCACGTCACCGACCGGACGTCCCGCGGTCGCCTCGACGCCGTCCCCGGAGGTCGACGCGATGGTGGAGGCGTTCCGTGGAGCGAGCGTGGCGGCGCCCACCGGGCGGGCGGACTCGCTCCCGCGCGACCTCCCGGCGATCTCCGTCGAGCGCTTTCGCCTGCGCAACGGGCTCGAGGTCGTGATGTCCCCGGGCGGGAGCGAGCGCCTTGCGCGGGTGCAGGTCACGTACCCCACGGGCGCCAACGGCGCGCCCGAAGGGCGCCACGAGGCGGCGCACTTCGCCGAGCACGTGAGCTACCACCCGACGTCGAGGAACCCCGCCGGGCTCCTGGCCGCGACCGAGGCGCTCGGCGCGACCGAGTACAACGGCCACACGTTCGCGGAGGGGATGACCTTCCACCTCGAGGTGCCCGCATCCGCCCTCGAAGGCGCCCTCGCCCTCGAGGCCGATCGCATGGGCGCCTCCCTGGACCGCGTCTCCGAAGCCGCCTTCGAGAACGAGCGCCGGATCATCACGCGCGAATGGGTCACCCGGCACCGCGACGATCCACCCGCCGTCGCCCTGCGCGCCTTCGGGCAGAGAGACGCTCGATTCCTCTCCCCGGGCAGTGCCCCGGACGAGTTCGCCGCCCTCACGCTGGCGGACGTGAGGCGCTACGCGAGGGACTGGCACGTCCCCTCCAACGCGCAGGTCACCGTGGTCGGGGGCTTCGACCCGACCGCCGCCCGCGCGTCGATCGAGCGATACTTCGGGCCGATCCCCGCGGGCGATCCGCCCCCGCGCCCGCGCCGGGCGCAGGTCGGCCCCCTGGACGGCGAATCTGTGGTGCGGGTCGTGGCGCCGGCCCCGTCCGCCGAGACGTCGCTGATCGTGGTCTGGCCCCTGCCGCCGCGATACGACGAGGGCGGCGTCGAGCTGAGGCTCCTCCCAAGACTGCTCGCCACCGCGGCCCCGGTCACCCTCCCGAGATCCGTCGTCCGCTCGATCCACTTCGACATCGCCACCAACGGCGACTTGACCTACCTCTACTTCGTCGCGCGCATCGCCCCGGGCCGGAGCCCCGAGGAGGCGCTCCTGCGCCTCGACGTCGCGCTCGACGAGTTCCGCGACATGCTCCCCTTCGAAGGGCTCTACACCGGCCCGGTGGGCGACCTGATCCGGGACGTCGAGGAGGAAGCCTGGTCGCTCTCCCAACGCGCCACGCGGATCGCGCTCCGGCCCGACCCGCAGGACCCCGGGGGCTTTCGCGAGGAAGTCCGACGCCTGCGCGCGGTCGCGCCCCCGACCTTTCGCGCCCTGTGCGAGCGCTGGTTCTCGCCCCACCGGCGCCTCATCGTCCACGACGCGCCGCGAGGCGCGCGATGACCCGAGCGGCACTGCGCGCGCCGCTCCTGTGCGCCGCGCTCCTCGGGGGCGTGCCCGACGCCGCGGTGAGAACACGGGGCGAGGGTGCCACCCGAGCGGAGACCGTCGTCCTGGCGAACGGCCTCCGGGTGATCGTCGCCACGGCGCCCGAGGCCCGCGACGTCGCGCTGACGCTCCTCCACACGCGCGCGGGCCCCGGCGCCGCGTGGCCCGTCCCCGACGCGGCCGCCGCGACCGAGGAGCTTCTGCGCCAGGCGATCGCGAACGCCCGCACGTCGGGGGGCGTCCCCGATGTCGACCCCGGCACCTTGTTCCACTCGCTCCGCAACGGCGGCTACGTGACCTTCCGCGCCCGCGTGCATCGCCGACGCTGGGCCCCGCTCCTGTGGCATCACGCGTGGGCGCTCCGCCATTTCGAGGCCTCCCGCGAGGCGCTCGCGACGTGGGCCGCGACGCACGAGCCCGCGGCTGTGACGGCCGAGGAGGTCGAGCGCTTCTTCCACGCGCGGTACGGGCCCTCTTCGTGCGCGCTCGTCGTCGTGGGCCCCCTGACCATGGCCGACGTGCTCCCCTACGCCGCGCGCCTCCTGGAGCCGTGGTCCGGCGAAGGTCGCCTCGACCTTCCAAGCGCCGCCCCCGCCCCGCCGTCGCGACCGGCACCTGCGGAGGGGCGGCTGCGGCTGCTCGAGGCGACCGCGCGCGAGGAGGTCCGGGTCCGGTGGGAGCTCACGCTCCACGCCCGCGGCGCGCGCGAGGAGGCGGTCGTGCGGGTGCTCTACGCCGCCCTCGGGGGGCAGGGGGCGTCCTCGTTCAAGCGCGTGCTGCGCCGCGACCGGGGGGACCTGTACGACTTCGACGAACGGGCGCTCACCCACGACGGCGAGGCCTGGACGCTGCGGTTCGGCGCAGACTTCCCCGCCGACCGCGTCGCCCCCTCGCTCCGGGCGATGCGCGACGTGCTCGACGCGCTCTCCTCGCGCGGCCTCCCCCAGGAAGACCTCGACGTCGGGCGGGGGCTCTGCGACGCGGGGTGGCGGCGAGACGTCGATTCGGTCGAGGGGCTCGCCGACGCGATCGCCGCGAACGTCGCCGCGGGGTGGTCGCCCCCCGACGCGCCGCCGCCCTGGCTCGCTGTCCTGGCGAGCCTGCGGCGCGAGGAGGTCGACGCGTTCGTGCGGCGGGAGCGCGCCGCGGAGCGCGCGCGGGTGTCGCTCGACGGCGACCCGTCGGCGTTTCGCGGTGGGGCCCTGGACGAGGCGGGCTTCGGCCCGCTGCGCGTCACCCCCGCGGTTGAACACGACGCGCGGTGACCCCAGCGCCTCGTCGCGCGCGCGGACAGGCGGGTGGGCGCGCTTCCGCGCGTCGACGCCCCACACCGCGCTGCAAAGTCGCCCATCGATCCGAGGGCGACGACGCCCGTCGCGCTCGGGCAGGACCTCCGCAACCACGCCGCCCTCGCCGACGCGGTGCGGTCGCGGCTCGTCCACGACGACGCGGGCTTCGACGCCGGCTGCATCAACAAAACGCTGGTGCTGGCCTCACAGCTCACGCGTCCTTCGCTCGCGCCCGACCCCGCAGAGGCATTGCAAGGTTCCCGGCGGTGGTGCGTATCTACGTCGCGCGTGGGATCGTTTCCCCCGCGCCAAGGTCGCGCCCCGGCGCGAAGATCGAACCCGCGTCGTGACCGTCACACCCCCCGTGAAGCTCCCCCTCCGCCGCGCCGGCGCCCTCCTCCCGCCCGGCATCGCGTCCGCCGTCGCCCGCGTCGGCCGCCGGCTCGGCGCCTGGGTCGCGCTCGACGCCGCCCTCGCCGGCCTCGCCGCGGGCGCGTCGGTGTCGCTCGCCTTCCGTCTCTGGCACGCGCCCGCGCACGTCACCGTCGCCGCGGGCGCGTCGGCCGGCGTCCTCCTCGCGGCCCGCGAAATGTGGGCGCGCCGGCCCGACGCCTTCACCGCCGCCGCCGCGCTCGACCGCGCGCTCGACGCGAAAGACCGCTTCCTCTCCGCGCTCCACTTCGCGCTCCTGCCCGAGCGCGAGGAGGCCCACGCGCTCCAGCTCGCCGAGGCGTCGGCCTTCCTCGCCGACCGCCCCGGCGTCCCGCCGCCCGCGCGCCCCGCGCTTCGGGCGCACCGCTTCGCCGCCCTCGGCGCGGCCGTGGTGCTCGCCAGCCTCGCCGCGCGCCCCGTCGCCGGCGCCCTCTCGCGCTGGGCTGAACGTCGCGAGGCCTTCGCCGCGACACCGCCCGTCGCCGACACACCGCAGGCGATCGCCGCCCGCGCCGCCGCGCTCCGCGAGGCCCTGCGCGACTCGCCCGGACGCCGCATCGACGCGGAGATCAACGCCCTCGAGCACGCCCTCGCCGAGCAGACCGCGCGCACCATGGCCCAGCGCGCCGAGGCGATCGAGCGGGCCGCCGCCGCCCTTGACCGCGCCCGCGCCGCGGAACAAACCGCCGCGCAGGCCGCAGCGGGGACGGTCTCCCCGCAGGCCGCCGCCGCCGCGCAGCAGGCCGCGCAGCAGGCCGCACAGGAGGCTGTCGCCGCGCGGGCGCAGGCCGAGGCGACCCTCCGCACGTTGGAGGACGACCTCCAACGCGCCTACGCCCGGTTCGACGAGGCCCGCGCGGCGGGCGACGCCGCGGCCCAGGCCGAGGCGCGCGCCCAACTCGGCGAGGTTCTCAACCGGTCCACCGAAGCGCGAGCCCGCCGGGACGAGGCGGCGCGCCGGGAGGCTGACGCGCGGGGGGCGCTCGCCGGAGCGCAGCACGAGGCCGGCGCGCAGCCCGCGGGCGCTCGCCCCGACGCCACGCTCGACGACGCAGTGAGCCGCCTCGACCGCGCCCTCGCCGCGGCCGCGCCGAACGACCGAGCCAATCCCCTCCCCGCGGCGCAGACGGGCCGCGCGCTCGACGAGGCCAGCCGCGAGCTCGGGTCGCAGCTCCCGGAGACGTCGCGAGCGCTCGACGAGGCCGCGCGGGCGCGCGAGGCGGGCGACGGGCAGCGCTTCCACGAGGCGATGGAGCGCGCACGGGAGTCGCTCTCGCGCGAGGCGCGCGCGGAGTCCGACGAGCTCCGCCGGGCGCGCGAGGCGGTCGACCGGCTCCACGACCAGGCCGCGCAGAACGCCGAGCGCGAGGCCGCCGAGAACGCCGAGCGCGAGGCCGCCGAGAACGCCGAGCGCGCGAGCCGCCAGTCCGCCGTCGACCGCGAGCAGGAGGCGCTCCGCAACGGGGGCGATCCGTCGCAGCAGGGCGGCCGACAGGGCGGCGACCCGCGCGAAGGCAGCGAGGGGGAGCAGGGCGCGCAGGGCCAACAGGGCCAGCCGGGGCAACAAGGCCAGCAGGGCGCGCAGGGGCAGCAAGGAGCGCAAGGCCAGCAGGGCCAGCCGGGGCAACAAGGCCAGCAGGGCGCGCAGGGGCAGCAAGGCCAGCAAGGCCAGCAGGGCGCGCAGGGCCAGAGCGGGCAGGGCGGCGCGCAGGGGCAGCAGGGCGGCGCCGGGCGGCGAGAACCCGGCGGCGCAGGCGCGCCGAGCGGCGGCGGGGGGCAGGGCGTGTCGGACTCGTGGCGGTCGCAGGGGATGACGCGGGCGCCGGGCGTTCCTGGCGCGAGCGGCGGGATGGACCAGCCGTCGATGCAGGCGCCCAACGGGTCGCACGGCCCGCCGGGCAACGGCCCCGCGCGCACCGGGCAGGTGGGCGGCGACGTCGGCGACAACCGCGGTCGCGGTTACGGGACGGGCTTCGCGCAGGGCGATCGCACCGCGCAGACGGGCCTCGCGGGCTCGCAGTCGGTGAGCCGCTTCGACCGCGGCGAGGGCGACACCGACGGCAACGGCGAGAACCAGATGGGCGGCCGCGGCCCGGGTCAAGCGCGCGGCGCGCCGGGCTCGGAGAGCGGCGCCTCGCAGGGCGGAACCGGCGCGCAGCGCTCGCAGGGCGGGCGCTCGTGGGGGGCGGGATCGGGCGAGCGGTTGCCCCTCGGCGAGCCCGGCACGGTGGGTCCCTTCGGCCACAGCGTCGACCCCGGCGGGACACCCCGCCAGCCCGCGCAGATCGGCCCCGACGCGCGCGGCGTGATGATGCCCGGCGTCGCGATGAGCGGCGCGGCCACGGGCCCGACGAGCGAGGCCCCGGTGGCGCCCGGCTCGCTGCTGCCCGACGCGCCCGGCGATGGCGCGCTCGCTGCACCGACGGGCGACGACCCGGAGTCCGCGATGACCACCCAGCGCGTGCCGCCCTCGCTCCGCGCGTACGTCCGACGCTACTTCCAACGCATCCAGGGCGGCGCACCCGCCCGGCCCTGAAAGGCTGAGTCTCATGGCCAACGCCGAGTCCGTCACGCCCATCAACCCCTTCGAGCGCGTCCGCTCCCTCGCCGCGGCGATGCACAAGGAGATCAGCGCCCGCGTCGTCGGCCAGGACGACATCATCGCGTGCCTCGTCGGCTCGCTCATGCTCGGCGGCCACGTGCTGATGGAGGGCGCGCCGGGCCTCGGCAAGACGGTGCTCGCGCGCACCCTCGCCGACGTGGTGTCGCTGAAGTTCTCGCGGATCCAGTTCACGCCCGACCTGATGCCGTCGGACATCCTCGGGACGCACATGGTGTCGGTCGACGGCGCGGGGAAGCCGTCGCTCACGCTGCGCAAGGGGCCGCTCTTCGCCAACGTGGTGCTCGCCGACGAGATCAACCGCGCCTCGTCGAAGACGCAGAGCGCGCTCCTCGAGGCGATGCAGGAGCGGCAGATCACGCTCGGCAACGAGACCCACGCGCTCGATGCGCCCTTCTTCGTCGTCGCCACGCAGAACCCGCTGGAGTCCGAGGGCACGTACGCGCTCCCCGACGCGCAGCTCGACCGCTTCCTGATGAAGCTCCTGGTGCCCTTCCCCTCCGAGGTGGAGATGATGGCCATCGTGGCGCGAACCGCGCGGCAGTACGAGTTCGAGGTGCAGAAGGTGGCGACGGCGGCGCAGCTCCAGGCGGCGGGGCGGGCCGTGCGCTCGCTGCCGGTGGCCGAGCCGATGCTCCAGTACGCGGTGTCGCTGGTGTTCGCGACGCACCCCGAGTCGCCCGCGGCGCCGCCGGCGGTGAAGCGCTACCTCAAGCACGGCGCGTCGCCCCGCGCGGCCCAGGCGCTCGAGCTCTCCGCCAAGTACTTCGCCATCCTCGACGGCCGGATGAACGTCGCCGTGGAAGACGTCCGCCGCGCCGCGCTCCCGTGCCTGCGCCACCGCCTCGCGCGCAACTTCGACGCGATCGCCGACGCGGTCACCGCCGACGCGATCGTGAACGACGTCATCAAGCACGTCCCCACGCCCCGCGGGCCCCGCCCGTGAGCGGCGCGGCGGCCCTCCTCGACCGCGCCGCGCTGCGGCTCCTCGAGGGGCTGCGCCTGCGCGTCCGCCCCGCCTCCACCGGCGGCGACCACGGCGGCCACCGCGGCGACAAGCGCTCCGCCGGCGTGCAGTTCGCCGAGCGACGCGAGTACGTCCCCGGCGACGACGCCCGCTCCATCGACTGGAACGCCTTCGCCCGCGACCGCTCCCTCACCGTCCGCACGTTCGAAGAAGAGCGCGACGCGCGCGTCCACGTGCTCGTGGACGTCTCCGCCTCGATGGCCCTCGGCGCGCCGCCCAAGATCGAGCTCGCCCGCCGCGTCGCCGCCGCCTTCGGCTTCCTCGGCATGAACCAGGTCGACCGCGTCCGCGTCGCCCCCTTCGCCGAGTCCATGGGCCGCCCCACCGAGACCCTCCGCCGCCGCGACCAGTACCCCGCCCTCGAAGCCTTCCTCCGCGGACTCAACGCCCACGGCACCACGGGCTTCGCCGACGCCGTACGGGGCTTCCTCGCGCAGACCCCCGCGCGCGGCTACGTCGTGGTGGTCAGTGATCTCATGGAGGGCGCCGACTGGGGCGCGCCCCTCCGCGCGCTGGCCGAGCGCGGGCACCAGCTCTGCGTGGTTCGTGTGCGCTGCGACGCCGACCACGCGCCCGACCTCCGCGGCGAGCTCGAGCTCACCGACGCGGAAACAGGCGAGCTCCTGCGCGTCACCGCGACGCCCGCGCTCGTCGAGGCCTACCGCGCCGAGGTCTCGGCCCACGCCGAGCGCGTCCGCGATGCCTGCCGTCGCGCGGGGGGGACGTTCGTCGACGCGCCCGTCGAGCTCGCCTTCGACGAGGCCCTCCGCCGGGTGATCGCGCCCGCCCTCGAGGCCCGGTGAGCTTCGCGGCCCTCTCCGCCCTCGGCGTCGCCGGCCTCGCGCTCCTCACGGGCGCCGCGGTGGTCGCGATGTACCTCCTGCGCCGCACGCCGCGGCCGCAGCTCGTCTCCAGCGTGGCCTTCTGGCGCCGCGCCGCCGAGCGCTCCCGCCCCCGCTCGCCCCTCGCCACGCGCATCCCGTGGCTCGCGATGCTGCTCTCGCTCGCCATCGCCACGCTGCTCGTCGTCGAGCTCGGCGACCCGCGGCCCGGCGGGGCGCAGCCGGGCACCACCTTGATCGTGCTCGCCGCCGACCGCACCATGGCCGCCACCACCGCGCTCGGTCGGCGGCGCCTCGACGACGCCGTCGCCGTCGCCCGCGAGGCCGCGCAGGCGGGCACCGTCGACGGCCGCGTCGCCGTGGTGCGGGCCGGCGCGCGCAACGCCGTCCTCGCGCCCGTCACCCGCGTCGCCGCGGACGTCGACCGCGCCCTCGCCGGCCTCGACGCCGACGACGGCACCGCCGACCTCACCGCCGCCGTGGCCCTTGCCCGCGCCATCGTGCGCGGCGCCGGTGGTGGCGGGCGCGTGGTGGTGGTCGCCGACCGCGATGAGTTCGCCCTCTCGCCCGACGTCGTGTCGGTGGCCTACGCGCCGGTGGGCGAGCCCGGGGAGACGGTGGCGGTCACGTCCTTCGACGCGCGCCGCGACCCGGCCGCGCTCGGCGAGTACCACGTGCGCTGCGAGGTCCGCTCGTACGCCGAGCGCCGCGCCCACGGCCGCATCGTCGTCCGCGACCGCGGCACCGTCATCGCCGAGCAGGCCGTGACCCTCGCGCCCGGCGAGGCCCGCGAGCTCCGCGCCCGGGGCTTCTCCAGCGCGCGGGCCGAACTCACCGCCTCGCTCGAAGACGTCGCCCTCGATGGCGGCCGCGATGCGCTCGCCCGCGACGACCGGGCCTTCGCCGCCGTCGCCCCGGTGGCCTCGACCCGCGTGCTGCTCGTCACCCCCGGCGACCGCTACCTCGCCGGCGCGCTCGACGCCGACCCCTCCGTGGTGCTCGAGGTGACCGACGCCGCCGGCCTCGCCGCGCGCCGCGCCTCGCTCCGCTCCTACCACGTCGTCGTGCTCGACCGCGTCTCGCCCGACGGCGTCGACCATCCCGCGTTGTTCATCGTGGGCGCGTCGGGCTCGCGCGCCTTCCGCGCCGGGCGCGCGCTCGCCGCGCCGGGCGTGACGGCGGTCGCGTCGGAGCACCGCGTCCTCGCGGGCCTGCGCCTCGACCAGATCCGCGTCGCCACCGCCCGTTCGCTCGTCGCCGACCCCGGCGACCGGGTGCTCCTGCGCAGCGGCCGCGACGCGCTCGCGATCGCGCGCGACGTCGGGGGCTCGCGCGCCATCGCGCTCGGCTTCGACACCGCCGGGAGCGACCTCGCGCGCCGCGTGGCCTTCCCGCTGTTCGTCCACAACGCCCTCGTCTGGCTCGACCGCCGCGAGCGCGACTTCCGCGCGTGGCAGCCGCCCGGCGAGCCCATCCGCGCGCCCGGCGACGTCGTCGTCGTTCCCTCGGGCGAGGCCCGCGACGTACGCGGCGCCCTCTACGACACCGGCCGCGCGGGGCTCTACCGCGCCGCCGACCGCGCCGTCGCCGTCAGCGCGGCGGACGCCTCAGGCGCCATCGCCGCCACTGGCACCCGCCACTCGGCGCCCGGCGCCCCCACCGGCCGCGCCTCGCTCGCGCTGGCGCTCGCCGCTCTGGTTCTCCTGCTGCTCGGCGCCGAGTGGGCCCTCACCACGCGGGGGTGGCTGCGATGAAATGGATCTCCGTCGGCCAGCCATGGGTCCTCTGGGGGCTCCTGCTCTGCCCGCTCCTCGCGGCGATGGCGTGGCGCCACCGGCTCGACGCCACCCGCGCGCAGACCATCGCCGCCACCGCCGCCCGCGTGCTCGTCGCCGCGCTCGTGGTGCTCGCGGTGGCCGACGCGCGCGTGCTCTGGCCCACCCGCGCGCTCGCCGTCGCGCTCGTCGCGGATCGCTCCGCCAGCGTCTCCCCGCGCGACACCGCCGCGCTCCAGCAGTCCGTCCCGCGCCGCCGCATCGACCGCGACGACGTGCGGTGGATCGAGCCCGCGGCGCAGCGGCCCGGCGCGCTCGAGACCGACCTGGAGTCCTTGATCGACACGGCCGTCGCGCTCCTCCCCGCCGACCGCGTGCGGCGCGTTCTCGTCGCCTCCGACGGGCGCGAGACCCGCGGGGACGTCCTCGCCGCCGCCGACCGGGCGCGCCGGGCGGGGGCGCGGGTGTTCGTGCTGGCCCAGGGCGACCGGAGCCCGGTCGACGCAGTGGCCGTCAGCGGCGTCGAGGTGCCGCGCCTCGCCCGCGCCGGCCGTGACGTGAGCGCGGGCGTTCGCCTCCACTGCGCGGGCGACCGGCGGGTGGTGATCCGCGCGCTGCGTGACGGGGCCGAGGTGGCGCGCCGCGAGGTCGACGCGCCGTCGGGTTCGAGCCTCCACGACGTGCCCGTGAGCCTGCCCGACGAGGGCGTCCACGAGCTCACGTTCACGGCGGAGACGGCCGGCGACGTCGTCGCGGGGAACAACGCCTGGCGCGCGCTCGTGCGGGTGATCCCGCCGCCGCGCGTGCTGCTGGTGAGCGAGCTCCAGGGCGCCGCGCCCGCGCTCGCGGCGGTGTACCGCGACGCGCACCTCGCGGTCGAGGTGGCGCGGCCGGAGGCGGTGCCCGACAGCGCCGCGGCGCTCGAGCGCTACCAGTACGTCGTGCTCGACGAGGTGGTGCTGACCAACCTCGCCGAGCCCGCCCAGCTCGCGCTCCGCGCGTGGGTGGAGGAGCGCGGCGGCGGGCTCCTCACGATCACCGGCACGCACGGCATCGGCCGCGAGCCCGCGGCGATCCGCGACATCGAGCCTGTCCAGCCGCCGCGCGCGCTGGCCGAGCCGCGGCCCGTCGAGCTCATCCTCGTCATCGACCGCTCGGGCAGCATGATGGGGCAGCCGATCGTGCAGGCGCGCAACGCCGGGATCGCCGCCGTCCGCGCGCTCCGCCCCGACGCGCGCGTCGGCGTGGTGGCCTTCTCGGGCGAGGTCGACCTCACCGTCCCGCCCGTCCCCGTCGCGCAAGCGGAGTCCGTGACCCGCGCGATCGCGGGCATCCGCGCGGGCGGCGGCACCAACATCGGCGCGGCCCTCGAAGCCGCGCGGGCGATGGTGTCGAGCGACGACCGCTACCTCCACCACGTGATCCTGCTCTCCGACGGCGAGAGCAACCCCGCGCCCGCGGTGCAGGCCGCGCAGACGATCCGGGACCTGGGCGCGACGGTGACGGCGATCACGCTCGGGCCGCGCGTCGCGCTGATGGGGCAGATCGCGCGGATCGGCCACGGCCGCTACCACGTCACCAGCCGCCCCTCGGCGCTGCCCGACCTGTTCGTGCGGGAGGTCCAGTTTCGCTCGCCGCCGCCGGCGCGCGAGGTCACCTTCCGGCCCACGGCGCGGGCGCGGATGGGCTTCATGGACGGCTACGACCCGGCGGCCGAGCCGCCGCTGCTGGGCTTCACGGTGTCGCAGCCGCGGTCGGGCGCGCTCACGCTGCTCGCCGCGCCCGACGGCTCGCCGCTGCTCTCGCACTGGTTCGTGGGCCCGGGGCAGGTGGCGACGCTCACCAGCGCGACGAGCGGCCACTGGGCCGACGCGTGGCGCACGGGCGCGGGCTTCCGCCGGCTCTTCAGCCAGATGGCCTGGGAGATGCTCCGCGTGCAGGGCGAGGACGACCTCGAGGCCCACGTCGAGCCCGTCCCCGGCCGCCCCGACGCGCGCCGCGTCTCCGTCGTGACGCCCGGCGTCCGCAGCGACATCGCCCCCGTCGCCACCGTCGCGTGGAACCGCGGCGCCGGCGTCCGCCTCCCGCTCCACCCCGCGGCGCCGGGCGTGTGGACGGCGGTGGTCCCGCTGGAGAAGGGCTTCGTCGTCGACGCGCGGATGCCCGCCTCGCGCGAGCCCTCGGTCGCCGCGGCGACGGAGGTTCCGTACCCCGCCGAGCTGCGCGCCTTCGGGGCCGACGCGCCCGCGCTCGCGGCGATCGCGCGCGTCGGCGGCGGCCGCGTCGTCCGCACCGTCGACGAAGCGCTCGAGCGCCCCGCGCCCGAGCGCGTGATGCGCGAGGCCCGCCTCCCGCTGCTGGCCGCGGCGCTCGTCGCGTACCTGCTCGGCGTCCTCGCGCTGCGCCTCCGCCCCGGCGCGCCGTCCACCACCCCCGCAAGGAGCGCATGATGAAGACCCCCGCACTCCCGCTCGCCGCGCTCGCGCTCACGCTCGCCGCGCGGCCCGCGCTGGCCGTCAACCTCATCGCCGACCTCGGCGGGCCCGCGGGCTTCGGCAGCTCGTACCTCGAGGACAACGACGACGCGTCGTCCTCGGAGATCGACATCTCCCGCGCCTTCCCCGGCGGCCTGCGCTACTTCAACGGCACCTACCGCTCGATCTACGTCAACAACAACGGGAACATCTCGTTCCGCGGGCCGGTGGGGCAGTACACGCCGTCGCCCTTCCCCATCGCCGACCAGCCGATGATCGCGGCGTGGTGGGCCGACGTCGACACCAACGGCCACGGCCGCCCCGAGCGCAACGGCGTCTGGTGGGACGTGCGCCCCGGCCAGGTCGTGGTGACGTGGCACAACGTCGGGTACTACAGCGCGCACGTCGACCACCTCAACAGCTTCCAGATCGTGCTGCGCGGCGGGGCGCAGATGGACGAGGGGCAGTTCGAAGTGGAGTTCCGGTATCAGCGCTGCGAGTGGACGACGGGGGACGCGTCGGGCGGGCGCAACGGCCGCGGGGGCAACCCCGCCCAGGCGGGCTTCGACGCGGGCAACCGCCGCGACGCGCGCGTGCTGCCGGGCTCGCGCACCGGGCGGGTGCTCGCGCTCTGCACGACGAGCAACGTCGGCGAGCCCGGCGTGTGGCGCTTCCTCATCACCAACGGGCGGCCCAACCGCTCGCCGCGGCCCGACCCGTAGCGACGCGCTCGGTCAGGGCGCGCTGCCGCCCGCGCAGTTCGACCGCGTTCGTGCGGCGCGCCGCACACCCGCCCGTGCACGCCGACGCAACGCCGTGCGGTACGCGCGTTGCGTCGAAGCGACGGTATGAGTTTCCCCATCCGCGCACACAACGCCGTTTCACTCGCTGTCCTCACCCCTGACGCGCTCCTCGACGCGGTCACCGCGTGGCGGCTCAGCCGAGACGAACTGCGCGCCTGGGCCTCGGAGCGCTTCGACGCCGTGCTCGCGCGCGTGGACGCCGCCCTGGCCACGGCGTCCGTCGTCGAGGAGCCCTGCGATGGCGCGGTCGTGCTCCGGCCAGCGGCGATGTCCCCCGAGGCGTGGCGCGCCGGGGCCGCGTCGCGCACCGAATCGGTCGCGTGGTATCGCCGGAACGTCTCGCTGCGTGGGCCCTTCGCGCGCGGGCGCCACCTCGCGGACGTCGCCCGCACGATGCGCGGGCAGAACGCCCTGGGCGCCGACCTCTTCCACTGGCTCATTCCGCAGCGCCCAGTAGCCCTCGGCGGGTGCGAACGCGTCGCGATCGACGACGAGGTGGTCGAGGTGCCGCGGCTCGACGCCACGCGCGTCGTCGCCGACGACGGGCGGGTGTACGAGCAGTTCAGCGGCAACGACTACCTCGGGCTGCGCGTCGACCCCCGCGTGCGGGCCGCGGCCATGCTCGCCGCGCGCGACCTCGGCGTCGGCTCGGGCGGCTCGCGCATGCTCTCGGGCACCTCGCCCGAGCACGCGGGGCTCGAGCGCGACCTCGCCGCGTGGAAGGGCGCCGAGGCCGCCGCGGTGTTCAACTCCGGCTGGCACGCCAACGTCGCCGCGATGACGGCCTTCGCGGGGCCCGGGACCCTGGTGTTCAGCGACGCGCTCAACCACGCGTCCATCATCGACGGGCTGCGGCTCTCGGGCGCGACGGTGCGGGTGTTCGCGCACAACTCCCCCGACGGCCTCGCGCGCGCCATCGACGCGGCGCTCGCCGACCCCGCGCTCGGCCCGGCCGCCGTCGCCGACGCGCTGCTCGTGGTGGAGGGCGTGTACAGCATGGACGGCGACGTCGCGCGGCTCGCGCCGATGGCCGACCTCGCCGAGCGCCACGGCGTCGCGGTGTACGTCGACGAGGCCCACTCGTCGCTCGCGCTCGGCGCGGGCGGCCACGGCGTGTGCGAGCACGCGGGCGTCGACCCCTCGCGCGTCGCGCTCCGCATGGGGACGCTCAGCAAGGCCTTCGGCGGAGAGGGCGGCTACGTCGCGGGCGACGCCCGGGTGATCGAGGCGCTGCGGCTCCTCGGCCGGCCCTTCTGGTTCTCGACGGCGCTGCCCGCGTCGAGCGCGGCCGCGGCGCGCGCGGCCCTGCGGGTCGCCGAGGCGCAGCCCGAGCGTCGCACCCGGCTCGCGCGCAACGCCGCCCGCCTTCGCGACGGGCTCGCGGCGCTCGGGTACGACCTCTGCGGCTCGGAGACCTGGATCGTCCCCGCGCGGGTCGGCGACGAGGCCCGCACGGCGCTGCTCCAACACCGCCTGCGCGAGGCCGGCGTGCTGGCGAGCGCAGTGTTCGCCCCCGCCGTGGCGCCCGGGCAGGAGCGCGTGCGCCTGTCGATCTCGTCGGAGCACGAGCCCACCCAGATCGACCGGGTGATTGAGGTGTTCCGCGGCTTCCGCGAGTGGATGGGCTGAGGGGGCGGCCGCGCTTTCAGGGCGCGCAGGTGCCCATGCGGCAGGTGAACGTCATCCCCGGCGGCGCCATCGGGCAGTCGGCGGTGGTGGTGCACGTCGGGACGCACAGCATCCCCATCGGCGTCGCGTTGCAGGCGCACCCACGCGAACCCGGCGGGCACGCGCCCGTGCAGTCGGCGGTGGTGGTGCACGCGCGCGGGCCCATGCCCCCGGCGTCCGTCGGCATCGCCGCGTCGCCGGTCGGCACGCCGCCGTCGCCCGGCGGCATCATCATCATCGCGCTGAAGCTCGGGTCGGGCGCCGCGTGGAAGCACCGCGGGATGTACGGGAACGTGTTGGTCAGCACGTAGTGGTACGTGGTGACCACGCGCCCCTGGAGCGTCACCGCGCCCGTCCGCCCGTTGCATTCGTCGAGGTCGCCGGTGCCTGCGGCGTACTCCCAGTCCTGCACGAAGGTGCCGTCGTAGCTGCCGCCGGGGCCCGCGGTGCCGGAGGGGCGCGTGCCCGAGCGGAGCCGGTAGCTCGAGCGCATCTCACGGAGCGCGCTCGTGGTGTCGGCCGCGTTGGAGTAGTCCCAGCGGCCGTAGATGGGGTAGCCGTCGCCGGCCCAGCCGACGAAGGTGAGCGCGGGCGTCGCGGGCATCATGCCCGTCGGGATGCCGTGGTAGTGGTACGCGCCGGTCGGCTGCACGTGCGCGAAGTTGCAGTCGAGGCCGAGCGCGGTCGGGTGGCGCGTGGTGTCGGTGGCGCCGGCGCCGCTGAAGAAGGCGGGCGCGGTGGCGTAGCGGAGGGCCTCGTAGCTCCAGCTCATGCTGTCGTTCCAGCGCTCGGCGGTGCCGGGGTCGAGGACGACGCCCGAGGTGGTGACGCCGAAGATGCGCGCCGCCGCGCCCGCGCCCGACGGGGTCACGGGCACCGCGTAGTTGTACGCCTGCGCGCTGATCGCGTTGGGGTTGCCGGGGTTGGGGAAGGGGCCGACGTCGTGGTTGGGGACGCCGTTCGCGCGGATGCGCCGCACCGTCCCCTCGATCGTCTCCGCGTACTGGCTCCCGACGCCGAGCTCGCACTGGAGCGCCAGCGCAGTGCGCGTGCACGCGAGCAGCGTGACGTTGTAGTTGCTCGTCGCCGTCTGCGCGGTGGGCGGCGTGGGCGTGGTGACCGTCCCGGGCGCGGCGCACGACCCGTCGACGCCCGCGTCGACGCGCGGCGCGTCGGGCGGGGGCGTCGTCCCGTCGGGCGGGCGCGGCGCGTCCATCGGCGGCATCGCGCCGTCGGGCGGGGGCGGAGGTGCGTCCATCGGCGGGGGCATCGCGCCGTCGGGCGGAGGCGGCATCGCACCATCGGGCGGAGGCGGCATCGCACCGTCGGGCGGAGGCGGCATCGCGCCGTCGGGCGGAGGCGGCATCGCGTTGTCCGCGACGGGCGTGTCGGCCGCGCCGCTGTCGGCGGGCGTGGGCGGGGAGTCCGATCCACACGCGACGAGCGCCATCGCGGCGAGCGGCAGGGACCAGCGGAACGTCACGGCACGGGAAGTCATCAGGCCTCTCCTTGGTGGGGGCGGAGCGAGCGGCGGCGCATCAGCGCGAACGAGAACGTGAGGGTGGCGCCCAGCGTCACCGCGAGGCCGAGCCACGGCGCGGACGACGTCGTCGGCGCAGGCACGGACGCGGGCGACGCCACAGACGCATTCGCGGGCGGGGCCGCGCGGAGCAGCGTGACGGACGCGTCGGCGGCGGCGAGGCGCACCAGCTCGGGGTCGCCCACGAGCGTGAGGACGCCGGGCGTCGCGGCCTCCGCGCGCGTCGCGTACACGGTGACCGGGCGTACGCGGGCGAAGTCGCAGCGCACTCGCACCGCGCGCGGGGCCGCGCGCCACCGCCGCACCACGGTCACGCGAAGGAAGGAGCGCCCCGCCGCGACGTCGCCGTCGTGGCCGTGCGGGAGCGAGACGTCCGCGCGCTCGACCGCGCCCTCCCGCCCGGCGTCGTCGGTGACGTGGAGCGCCGCGACCAGCGCGTCACGGACGGCCTCGCGCCGCGGGTTGAGCTCGTCGAGCGTGAGCCGCCCGTCGCCGTCCGCGTCGGCCCACCGGACGAACTCCACCGGCGGCGTCGCGACGGACTCCACCGCGTCGCCGCGGAGCACCAGCTCGACCCGGTCGGCGTCGAGCCCGTGCCCCCACGCCAGGGACGCCCCCAACGTCGCCATCGCGCCGACGGCGAACCGCCACACCGTGCCCGTGAACCGCATCGACCGACCGCCTTCGCAACCTCCGTGCGCGCCGCGTGCGCCACGGGGATTCCTTGCGATATCGCATCGTTGAAGGGCGTCGGGCCAGGGCGAAGTGCGGAATCCGCAGTGCCGGAACCGCACCGCACCTCACGGCCGGGGGGCGCGGGGCGGACCCGCCGGCAGGAGACGGGCGGCGAGCGCCGCGGTGGTCGCCGCGATGGCCATCAGCCCGAGCCCGGTGGCCACGGCAGGCGTCACCGCGGGGCGCGCCATGTCGCCGAGCGAGCGCCACGCGAGCCCCGCGAAATCCCGGGCGAGCCACGCCAGGGCGTCGAGCGCCGCGCCGCCGAAGCGCTCGGGCGCGAGCGCGTCGGCGCGCGAGACCGTCCAGGGGACGAAGCACACGAAGCCCGCCACGACGCAGCCGACGACGGCGTAGAACGCGGCCGTCGCGTAGAGGACGCCGACGACGAAGCAGAGCGCCAGCCACCCGGCGAGCGCGAGGCCGAGCTCGATCGAGGCGAGCGCGAGCCCCGCGGCCCCGAGCAGCGCGCAGAGCGCGAGGAGGGTTCGGCGCGAGACGTCGAGAGGGTTCATTCATTCGGCGTGGGAGCAAGGGATGCGCCGCCGTGCGAGGCGTCGTTCCCTGGCGACCGTGATGGGGTATCGTCGCCGCGCGATGAGCGGAGCGACGCCCCCCAGGCTGCACGGGTACTTCCTCGCGACCACCGTCGAGAATCTGCGGTGTTTCCGAGGCGCCCCCGTGACGCTCGACCTGTCCGACGGCCGCGGGCGCCCCGCGCGGTGGACGATCGTGCTCGGCGACAACGGCCTGGGGAAGAGCTCGTTGTTGCAGGCGATCACGGAGCTTCAACCGCGCCACCTCGAGAACGGGTCGATCAAGAGCGGGGGGCGGGAGCATGACCTCCCTTCGATCCACGATCTCATGACCGCTTCTCCTTCGCCGCCGGCGCTGCGGGGCGACGTCGCGTACTGCGAAGGTGTTGGAGGCGAGGCGCGCTTTACCGCGCATGTCAGGGTTCGTGTGGACGTTGCGGGGGCGGGTTACGTCATCGACCGTGGCGGCGAGCGAGTGGATTCCTCCGGCTCGCCACTCATGTGCCACCTCTTCGCGTACGGAGCGCTCCGCCGACTCCCGCGCAACGGTGCGCTCGCGCGCGACCCGGCGGGGCCGGTCGACACCCTCTTCGATCCGGAGGCGCGGCTCACCAACCCGGAGGAGTGGTTCCTGCAGCGCGACTACGCCGCCAACAACCCGCGCAACACGCCCGCGCAGCGGGAGGCGGCCGCGGCCGCTCGCGACCTGCTCGTGCGGGCCCTCACCGGGCAACTCCTGCCTGACGTGAGCGTGCTCGAGCCGGTGACCCGCGACGCCCGCAGCGGGGCGACCGAGCTGCACGCGCACACGCCCTTCGGCCGCGTCCGCGTCGCCGACCTCGGACTCGGCTATCAGTCCACGCTTGCTTGGGTCGTCGACCTCGCGGCCCGGATGGTGGCCGCGTATCCCGACGCGCCCAACCCCCTCGCCATGCCCGCGGTTTGCCTCGTTGACGAGATCGACCTGCACCTCCACCCCCGCTGGCAGAGGACCCTCCTGCGGGAGCTGTCGCGGCACTTCCCCAACGTCCAGTTCGTCGTGACGGCGCACAGCCCCCTCATCGTCCAGGCGGCCCCCGAAGCGAACGTCGCCGTGCTCCGGCGCGACGGGGACCGCGTCGTCATCGACAACGACCCGACGGTGGTCCGCAACTGGCGCGTCGATCAGGTGCTCACGAGCGACCTCTTCGGCCTCGAAGGCGCACGCGCCCCCGAGGTCGATCGCCTCGTCGCGCGGCGTGACCGGCTCCTCGCGAAGCCCACGCTCACGCCCGCGGACGAGGTCGCAATCAGGGAGCTCGACGCGCGGATCGGTGACCTCCCGCAGGGTGAGAGCCCCGAGCAACAGGAGGCGATGGCCCTCATCCTGCGCGCCGCGAAGGAACTCCGCGCGCCGCACGCCGCAGCCTCCGGGAAAGCTGTCGCGAAGGGGCGCCGGCGGTGATCCGCCTCTTCCGCCCGCCTCTTCCGCCCGCCGTCCTCACGGCGCGCGGCGCGGCGGAAGACCGCCGCAACCGGCGTCGCTACCGCAAGCGCCGCGACGACTACCGGAGCGGCGCGCTGTGCTTCGAGTTCGACCAGGGCATCTACGCGCACGCCGACGTGAAGGCGGCCCTGCGCCGCATGCAGCGCGGGAAGTGCGCCTTCTGTGAGGCGAAGATCGACCACATCGCCTACGGCGACGTCGAACACTTCCGCCCGAAGGGCGCCTTCCTCCGACGCGGCGCGCTGGTGCGGCCGGGGTACTACTGGCTCGCGTACGCCTGGGACAACCTCCTCCTCGCGTGCCAGCTCTGCAACCAGCGCTTCAAGGCCAACCACTTCCCGTTGGAGAAGGGGTCGACGCGGGCGAGGTTCCACGGCCACGACGTGGCGCGCGAGCGGCCGCTGTTCATCGACCCCGCGCGCGAAGACCCTGCCGGGCGCCTCGGGTTTCGAGAGCACGTGCCCGTCGCTCTCTCCAATGATCGCCGCGCGCGCGTCACGATCGCGCGCCTCGGTCTCCGGCGCCCCGAACTCAACGAGCGTCGGCGCGAGCACCTCGCGATCGTCCAGGTCCTCTTCGCCGTTGCGCAAGGTGATCCGCAGTTACTGCTCAGCGTGCAAGCCCACGACCTGCTCCAACGGATGGCGGCGCCCGATGCGGAATACTCCGCGATGGTTCGGACGTGGCTGCTGGCCGCCGGCTTCCCCCTGCCGTAGCGGCATCCCCGTCAGGCGCCCCCCCTCGACCGCAGCGCGCGCTTGTCGGGCCGGAAGCCCTCCGTCAGCGGGATCGCCGCGACCCGCTCGACCGACGTCGGCCGCTCCCACGCCGCCAGCGCGCCGAGCGCCTCGACGATGCGCGCCTCGCTCACGTGGGCCGGCGCCACCGCCGCCCGCACCGCGCGTGAATCCCCGTCGCCCTCGCCCCACGCGGCCGCGAGCTCCACCTCGGGGAGCGCGTAGAGCGCGTCCTCCACGCGGCGCGTCGACACCGCGCCGTCGGGCGTTTGCACGAAGCCCGCGAGCGCGTCGACGAACCACAGGTCGCCGTCGGCGTCGACCCGCAGCACGTCGCCCGACGCGCGCCAGCGGTCGCCCTTCGCCACCACGTCGCGCACCACGGCGCCGTCGCGCGCGTCGTCGTCGCCGGCCACGCGCGCGAGCAGCAGGCCGGGCTCGTCGATCGCAGCCCGCGCCACGAGCCCGTGCTCGTCCCGGGCGAGCGCGCCGGTCGCGAGGTCGGCGCGGGCCACCATCGCCTCCACCCCGCCGGGCATCCGCCGGCCGAGCGCGCCCACCTTCTCGCCCGACGCGTTGGCCGCGATCACCCGCTGCGTGGTCGAGGCGTAGAACTCCATCACCCCGAAGCCGTAGCGCGCGCGCAGCTTCTGCCAGAGGTCGGCGCGCATCCCGCTGCCCGCCACGAGCCGGATCGCGTGGTCGCGCTCGCCCCGCCCCGGCGGCGCGTGGGCGAGCGGCCGGAGCATCTCGCCCGCGTAGAAGACCACTGTCGCCCCGTAGCGCCGCGCCTCGGGGAAGAACTGCCCCGCGTCGAAGTGCTCGGCCAGCGCGAGGCGCGCGCCTCCCTCCAGCGCCGCCCCGACGCACGCGAGCACGCCGGTCGGGTGGTGCAGCGGGATCGCGCAGTACACCGTGTCCTTCGGGGTGAGCGTGCACGCCGCCGCGGCGCCGAGCGCGGAGAGCGCCATGCGGTGCCCGGTGACCGCCGCCGCCCGCAACGCGCCCGACTCGCCCGGCCGCAGGAGGATCAGCGCGAGGTCGCCCGCGCGCCCCGCGTCGAGCGCGACGTCCGCGGGCAGTGCAACGGACGTCGGGTCGATCGCCTCCATGTCGACGACGCCGGCGCCGAGGTCGCGCTTCGCCGCGCCGCCGCCGAGCACCAGCACCTCCGCGGCGACGCCCGCGTGGGCGGCAGCGTGCTCGGGGTCGACCACCGCGCGCCGCGCCCGGGCCGCATCGAAGGCCGCGCGCAGGGCGTCGCGCGTGGCGCCCGGCGGGGCGAGCACGGGGACGGCGCCGAGGCGGTTGAGCGCGACCAGGGCGGTGAGCAGGCTCGGGCGCGAGCGCATCGCGACGCCGACGCGGTCTCCGGGGCGCACGCCGCAGGCCCAGAGGCCCTTGACCACGTTGTCGACGCGCGCGTCGGCGACGGCGTAGGGGAAGGCCCTCCCGCGCCAGAGGAAGCAGGTGTCGTCGGGCGCCGCGCGGGCGCGCTCGCGGAGCGTGCGGGCGGGGCCGACGGGCGTGTCGCGGGTCATCAGGGCGAGGGCGCGGAGGCGCGGCTCCTGGTAGCGGACGCCGTCGTACGCGTCGGTGGCGCTCGACGCGACGTCGCCCACGCGGTGCCAGAGCGTGCGGGCGACGTCGGTGAGGGCGTCGAGGGCGAGGTCGCCGAGGTCGGGGTCGAAGGCCGCCTCCTCGGGCTCGTCGTCGGGTCGCGCGGGGGGCGCGCGCAGGGCCTCGGGCAGGGGCGCGCCCTCGTCGTGGTGGCGCATCCAGCCGGCGACGGTGGGCCACGTGAGGCGGACGGCGGTGGAGCCCACCACGAGCCCGAAGTGCCCGGCCTTCACGGGGACGAACGACACGGCCGCGCCCGGGGCCGCCTTCGCGATGGCGCGGACGGCGCCGGGGCGCGCGAGCTCGTCGTGGGTGCCGAGGAAGGCGAGGACGGGCCTGGTGATGTCCGCGAGCGACACCGTGCGCCCGTCGAGCACGAAGCCCCCCGAGAGCATCCGGTTGTGCACGACGAACTGGTCGACGAACGCGCGGAACGCCGGGCCCGGCCACGCGACGAAGCCGTCGCCGCCGAGGAAGCGCCGCCGCGCCTCGCGCCGCACGAGGGCGCCGCGGTCGTGGAGGTTGCGGAGGAAGTCGACGCGGGCGGCGATCTCCTTGCGGCCCGAGAGCAGCTTGAAGCCCGTGCTGGTGAGCGCGCCGGGCAGCGCCTCGACGCGCGCGAGCACCACGTCGGCCACCGGGTCGAGCAGCCGAAGGAGCGCGCCGGTCGCCTCGCGGTGCACCGCGGGGAGGCTCTTGTGGAGGTCGACGGGGCTGCCGAAGGTGACCACCGACGCGACGCCCTCCGAGCGGACGAAGGCCGCGGCCTGGTAGGCGAACATGCCCCCCTGCGAGTAGCCGCAGAGGTGGACGTCGCGGCCGGTGAGCTCGCGGACGCGCGCGAGGCAGCGGGCCGCGGCGACGACGTGGTCGTCGAGGGTGCGCTCGACGCCGCCGGCCTCGCGCTCGGGCGCGCCGAAGTCGATCACGAAGGGCCGAACGCCCATGCGCCCGAGCGCGGCGACGGCGCTGAGCTCGGCGTCGATGTCGTAGACCTCGCTCGTCACCATCAGCGGCGGCACGAGCAGGGCGACGGGGCCGTCGTCGCGCGCGGCGGTGGCGTAGCGTCGGAGGCGGTGGTGGGGCCCCTGGTCGACGACCTCGTAGGGGGCGCCGTAGGGCTGGCCGAGGCGGCCCGCGCGCAGCACGTCGAGGGCGTTGCGGGTCGAGGCGAGCGCGCGTCGGGCGATGCCGGCGGGGTCCATCGCGGCGAACGTACACCATGCGGGGGCGCGGCCGGGGCGCGGTCTGTGATAGACACGGTGGGGCGATGAGCGAAGGGAAGGTCACGAAGGCGCCGCGGCTCGACGCGGCGGGCGAGGCGTCGGTGGTGGCGGCGATCAAGCGGGCCGAGCGCGGCAACCGCGGGGAGGTGCGCGTCCACCTGGAGGCGTCGGCCCCCGGCGGCGACGCGCTCGGGCGGGCCCGGGCGCTCTTCCGCGCGCTCGGGGTCCACGCGACGAAGGGGGGCACGGGCGTGCTGCTCTACGTCGCCGTCGACGACCGCAAGGCCGCCGTGTTCGCGGGCCCCGGCGTACACGGGGCGCAGGCGGCGGGCTTCTGGCAGGGCGTCACCGACGCGGTGGCGGCGGGCGCGCGCGAGGGGTCTCTCGCGCGCGGCATCGTCGAGGCCGTCGACCGCATCGGCGAGGCCCTCCGCCGCGCCGTGCCGGGCCGCGACCGCGACGGCAACGAGCTCCCCGACACGGTGACGTCGTCGTGAGGCGCCTCGCGTCCGCCGCGGGCTTCGCGCTCGCCCTCTCCCTCGTGCCCGCCGCGGGTTTCGCCCAGCCGCGGATCACCGCGCCGGTCACCGACCTGGCCGACGCGATCCCCGCCGAGCAGGAGCAGCAGGTCGCGCAGAAGCTCGCCAACCACCGCGCCGCGTCGGGCGTCGCCGTGGCGGTGCTCGTGGTCCGCTCCACCGCGCCGCTCGCGCTCGAGGACTACTCCATGCGCGTCGCCACCGCGTGGCGGCAGGACCTCCTCGGCGCCACCAGCGCGGTGCTCTACGTCCTCGCCGTCAACGACCGCCGCCACCGCCTCGAGGTGAACGACGTCGCCCGCGTCCGCCTCCCCGACGATCGCTCGCGCGCCGTGCTCGACGCGGCGCGCCCCGCCCTCCGCGCGAGCGACTGGGGCACCGCCGTCCGCGTCGTGATGGACGGCGTGCTCACCGCGCTCGCCGCGCCCTCCGCCCCGGCCCCCACGGTGGTCGAGGCCCCCGCGCCCGACCCCGCGCCCACGCCAGCGCCCACCCTCGCCGCGCCGCGGCCCGCCGCGCCCGCCGCCCACGTGCCCGAGCCGACCGGCGGCGAGAAGGCCTTCTTCAGCTTCCTCTGCGTCTCCACCGTGCTGCTCATCGCGGGCATCATCGGCGCCGTCATCGTGAGCGTCATGCGCCGGGTCAACCGCGCGGTGCAGTCCTTCTCGGGCACCACGTACGGCCGCGTCGGGCCGTCGCACTTCCACGGCGCCGACAACTACGCGCACGACAGCTCGTGGTTCGCGAGCGGCCACGACTCGTCGTCGTCCTCGTTCTCGTCGAGCGACTCGTCGTCGTCCTCGTTCTCGTCGAGCGACTCGTCGTCGTCGGGCTCCGGCGGCGACTTCAGCGGCGGCGGCGCCAGCTCCGACTGGTAGCGGACACCGGCGGGGCGATGCGGTAGTGTCGCGGCACTTCTTCCCCGGAGGCCCTTCCATGCGCAGCCGTTCTCTCCTCTGTGCCGTCCCCTTCCTGTTCGCGGTCGCGTCGTGCGGGCCGAGCACCCCGACGCCGCCCGCCGAAGACGCGTCGCCCGACGTCGCCGCGGGCCCCGACGCTTCGCCCGACGTCACCGCGGGCCCCGACGCGTCGCCCGACGTGACCACGCGCCCCGACGCATCGCTCGACGCGTCGCCCGACGTGACCACGCGCCCCGACGCATCGCCCGACGTCGCGCCCGACGTCACCACGCGCCCCGACGCGACGCCCGACGTCACCACGGGCCCCGACGCGTCGCCCGACGCGCCCGCGCCGACGGACGCCGCGCAAGACGCGACCGGCGCCGTCTGCGGGACGCGCGGCGCGGGCCCGTGCCCGGCGGGGACGTACTGCAACCACCCGATCAGCGCGGTGTGCGGCACCTTCGATGCGCCCGGCACCTGCACCCCGATCCCGACCGGCTGCACGCGCGAGTACGTGCCCGTCTGCGGCTGCGACGGGATGACCTACGGCAACGCCTGCACCGCCGCCGCCGCGAGCGTGAGCGTGCGCGCGACGGGGGCGTGCCCGACCGGCGCCGACGCGGGCCCCGACGTCGCCGACGCGGCCCAGTGCGCCGCCCAGGACGCCATGGGCTCCGGCGCCTGCGACGCCTTCTTCGGCTACGCGTGGAACGGCTCCTCCTGCGTCGGCATCTCCGGGTGCAGTTGCGTCGGCACCGCCTGCCGCTCGCTCTTCTCCACGCCCGACGCGTGCCGCGCGGCCTACCCCTCGTGCGACTGCCGCACCTCCGGCTGCGCCGCCGGCCGCCACTGCGACGCCTGCCGCGGCGTCGGTGGCGTCGTCTACGTCTGCCTCCCCGACGGCGCCGTCTGCTGACGAACTACAGCTCGGTGGCCCGGCCCGCGGCGGGCGCCTCGGTGGGCGCCTCGGCTGGCGGCGGCGCCACCGAGCGCGCCTCCGACAGCACGTGGACCACCACCGCGGTGATGTTGTCCTCGCCGCCGTGCTGGTTGGCCAGGGCGATCAGCGCCGCGCAGGCCGCGTCGGGCTCGTCGTGCGTCGTCACGATCTTCAAGATCTCCTCGTCGGAGATCATCCCCGAGAGCCCGTCGGAGCAGAGCACGTAGCGGTCGTCGGGCGCGGCGACGTCGCTCGCCACGTCGACCATCACCCCCTCGGACATGCCGAGCGCGCGGGTGATGACGTTGCGCGGGAGGTCGTCGCGCTGCGCCTCCGAGAGGTGCGGCATCGCGCGGAGGTACTCGTTGATCAGCGAGTGGTCCTGCGTGAGGAGCTCGATCTTCTTGTCGCGCACGCGGTAGCACCGGCTGTCGCCGACGTGCCCGATGAAGGCCCGGCCCTGCTTCGAGACCAGGATGCCCACCAGCGTGGTGCCCATCCCCCGGTGGTCGACGTTGCGCGCGCTCTCCTCGTAGATGGATTTGTTGGCCACCTTGATCCCGGTGATCAGGCGGTTCTCCTCCGAGGTGAGGGCGGGGTCGTAGTGGAAGGGCCACGTGGCGTCGTCGCGCACCGTGCTGTCGAAGAAGGCCGACACCGCCTCGGTGGCCATCTTCGAAGCGACGTCGCCGGCCTTGTGCCCGCCCATCCCGTCGGCCACGACGAAGAGGCCGTGGCGCTCGAGCAGCACGAAGCTGTCCTCGTTGTGCTCCCGCTGGAGCCCCACGTCGCTTCTCCCTGCTGCAATGAACCGAATTCCCACGCCTTTTCGCGAGGTTTTCACTTCGCGCGCGGCGTGTCAAGCGCGCTTGCACGGGCGGGCCACGCGCGTCACGGTGGCCCCGAAAGCCCCCTGAATGCCGCCCCGGGCCCGGCGCAACGACCCTCCCGGCGCGCATTGACACCCCCCGCCCCTCGGGGGTATGCGCACCGTCCGCCCGTGGGCGCCACCCTCCCGCGGCGTTCCCCACGGCAACCCAACGAAGGAAGCGAAGCGAAACCCCCATGGCACGTACCCAGTTCACGTCCGAGTCGGTCAGCGAAGGTCACCCCGACAAGATGTGCGACCAGATCTCCGACGCGGTCCTCGACGCGATCCTCGCCGAGGCCCCGCGCTCGCGCGTCGCCTGCGAGACGCTCGTGAAGACGGGCTTCGTGGTGCTGGCCGGCGAGATCACGACCACGGCGCGCGTGGAGTTCCCCGACGTCGTGCGGCAGGTGGTGAAGGACATCGGGTACACGAGCTCCGACATGGGCTTCGACGCGACGACGTGCGCGATCCTCGTGGCGATCGAGCGCCAGAGCCCCGACATCGCCCAGGGCGTCAACGAGGGCGAAGGGGAGCACAAGGAGCAGGGCGCCGGCGACCAGGGCATGATGTTCGGCTTCGCCGTCGACGAGACCCCCGAGCTGATGCCCGCGCCCGTCCACTACTCCCACCAGCTCACCCGCCGCCTCGCCGAGGCGCGCAAGGCCAACGCCGTCGACTGGCTCCGCCCCGACGCCAAGAGCCAGGTGACCGTCGACTACGACAACGGCCGCCCGGTGCGCATCAACACCGTGGTCGTCTCGACCCAGCACGCGCCCCACGTCTCGCAGGAGACCATCAAGGAGTACGTCCGCGAGGAGATCTGCAAGAAGACCCTCCCGGCCCACCTCCTCGACGGCGACACGCGGTACTTCATCAACCCCACCGGCCGCTTCGTCATCGGCGGCCCGATGGGCGACTCGGGGCTCACCGGCCGCAAGATCATCGTCGACACCTACGGCGGCATGGGCCGCCACGGCGGCGGCGCCTTCTCCGGCAAGGACCCGACCAAGGTCGACCGCTCGGCCGCCTACTACGCCCGCTACGTCGCGAAGAACGTCGTCGCCTCCGGCGTCGCCCGCCGCTGCGAGGTGCAGATCGCCTACGCGATCGGCGTCGCCCAGCCCGTCGGCGTGTACGTCAGCACCTTCGGCACCGGCTCCGTCCCCGAGGAGCGCATCGCCGAGTACGTGATGAAGAACTTCGACATGCGCCCCAAGGCGATCATCGAGCAGCTCGACCTGCTCCGCCCGGTGTACCGCCCCACGGCGTCGTACGGCCACTTCGGCCGCACCGAGCCCGGCTTCACCTGGGAGCGCACCGACCGCGCCGCCGAGCTCCGCAACGCCCTCGGCTGATCCCCCGCCCCGAGCCTCGGCGCATCCCGCACGCCCGGGATGGACGTCCCCGCCCCGGGGCGGTATGAACGCGCCGCCCCCGTGGACGAATCCCCCGACACCGACGAAGAGTCCACGCCCCCGCCGCGGCCCCCGGCCCTGGTCGCGGCGGCCTTCGCCTCGTGCGGCGTCGGGCTGCTCGAGGCCCGCCACGCCGAGGGGCTCCTCGCCCTCGCGCGCGACGCCGCGGCCCCGCGCGTGACGGAGTTCAAGATGGCCTACGTGCACGCCTTCTGGGCGGTGGCGCAGGCGCACCCGCGGGGCGTCGGGGCGTTCGAGGTCGCGCGGCTCGTGATGGCGACTGCGCTCTTCGTCGCCTCCGCGCGCGTGCTGGTGCAGGTGCGCGACACGGGCTGGCTCTGGCGCCAGGCGCTCGCGGGCAACGCGCTCGTCACCCTCGCCGCCGCGTGGCACGAGCGCTCGATGCGGGGCGCCTGGCTCGCCGCCTACGAGCGCGCGATCGCGACCGCGCCCGCGCCCATCGCGCCGCCGCAGAAGGGCCTCGCGATGGCCGACGCGATCCGCCTCCAGCTCACCGCGTCGGTGGGCGTGACGGGGCTCCTGGGGCTGCTCTTCCTCGCCGCGCTGGCCTTCGCGCTGCGCCCCCAGACGCGCGCGGCCACGGGCTGACGGCGCGTCAAGGCGCGAGGGCGGTGTAGCGCTCGGCGTCGCGGGCCGTCGCGACCCAGCCCCACACGTCGAAGCCCAGCAGGAAGGCCCCCTGCGCGAGCGCCGCGATGCCGCCGCCGCGGAGCCGTTCGTCGCCGTTGGCGAGTGCCCACGCCGCCGCGCCCGCCGCCACGTACGCCACGTCGAGCCCCACGTTGAGCGCGAACACCGCGGCCGACCCGTGCGCCGCCCGCGCGAGTCGCAGCCGCGCGGCGAGCTCGGTCTCGCCCGGTCGCGCCTCCGCGACGCGCCCCGCCCGCAGCGCCCAGGGGAGCGCGAGGGCGAGGTTCACCGCCCCGAAGCCGAGGGTCATGAGCCCGGCGAAGCGGACGCGGTCGTCGCCGGTGGCGAGCGCCATGGTCGCGCCCGCGGCCGTCGACGCGGCACCCTCGGCGAAGAGCACCCACGCCCGCACGCGCCCCTCGTCGCGCTCGGCGCGCGTCGCATCGGCGAGGGGCACTGCGAAGCGCGTCTGCGCCGCGGCGGCGGGGGCCATCAGGCACAGGGAGAGGGCGAGGGCGCGCACCCGACGGGCTATGGCGCCGCAGAAGCCGCCGCGTCAACTCCCCCGCCGCTTGTTGGCGGTGCGACGTCTCCGGCCGCTACGCTCCGCGCGATGAACCGCCGCGCCCTCCTCACGGCCCTCGCGCTCGCCCTCCCGACCGCGGCCCTCGCCCAGCACGCGCCGCGCGCCGTCCGCGCCGTCCGCGTCGACGAGGGGCCCGTGATGGCGGTGATCCGCCGCGTCGAGGCGCGCCTGCGGACGACGCGCTACGTCCACAGCACGCGGGTGGTCGAGTCGGAGGGGAGGTTCGACTGGGACTGCTCCGGGATGGCGGCGTGGGTGCTCGCCCGCGCGGCGCCGCGCGCCCACGCGACGGTGATGGCCCGCAACGGCCGCGGCCGCCCCGTCGCGAGCGACTACCACGACGTGATCTCCGCCGCGCCCGCCGGCCGCGAGCGCGGCGGGTGGACGCGCCTCGCCCACGCGAGCGAGCTGCGCCCCGGCGACGTGATCGCGTGGCGCCGGCCGCCCTCGGTGGCGTCGCGCAACACCGGGCACGTCGCCTTCGTGGCGGCGCCCGCGCGGCGGATCGACCGCGAGGGCCGGCGCTGGAGCGTCCGCGTCGTCGACTCGACGTCCATCCCGCACGGCGACGACACGCGCCCGCGCGCCCACCAGAGCGGCTTCGGCTACGGGACCATCGTGGTCCACTACGACGACCCGCGCGGCGAGGCGACGGGCTACGGGTGGTACGGCCTCGCGACGCGCCTCGACTTCCGCACGCACCTCGCGCTCGGCCGCGCGGTGCGGTGACGCCGTGGACCCGCACGCCCCCCTCATCGACGGCGCGCTCGCCACCGAGGCGCGCGCCGCCCTCGACGCCGTCGTCGCGAAGCTCCGCGCGCTCCCGCCCGAGGCCGACGTGGAGCCCACCCTCTTCGACGCCGCGGGGCCCGCGCTCCTCTTCGCCGCCCTCGGCCGCACGAACGACGCCGCCGAACGGCTCGACCGCTGCGTCGCCCGCGCGTCGGACGTCGAGCTCTCCACCGACCTCCACCGCGGCGTGGCGGGCCTCGCCTGGGTGATCGAGCGCGTCGGGCAGGGCGGCGACGCCAACGACGCGGTGGACGAGGCGCTCCTCGACGCCCTCGCGCAGGAGCCCTGGCCCGGCGACTTCGACCTGATGCACGGCCTCGCGGGCACGGCGGTGTACGCCCTCGAGCGCGCCCACCTGCCCTCGGGCGCGGCCCTCCTCGCGCGCCTCGTCGCGCAGCTCGGCGCGCTGTCGAGCGAGGCGCCGGGCGGGAGGCTCTGGCTCACCACGCGGGCGATGGTGCCGTCGTTCCGCGCGGGGGGGCGCTTCCCGCAGGTGGACTGCGGCGCGCTGCACGGGCAGCCGGGCGTGCTCGCGGCGCTCGCGGGCGCGGCGGCGTGGGACGTCCCGGGCGCGCGGGCACTGCTCGACGACGGCGTGGGGGCCTTCCTCCGGCTCGTGGGCGAGGGCGACGACGGCGGGCGCGTGCCGGGCTGCTACCCGCTGGCCAACGGCCCCTCGCGCAGCGCGCGCAACGTGTGGTGCTACGGCGACCTCGGCGCCGCCGCCACGCTCCTCGCCGCCGCCCGCACCGCCCGCGAGCCCGCGTGGGAGCGCATCGCCCTCGACCTCGCCCGCCACGCCGCACGCCACGGCGACCCGCCCGGCACCATTCGCGACGCCCAGCTCTGCCACGGGGCCGCGGGCGTCGGGCACTGCTTCCACCGGCTGTACCGCGCGACGGGCGAGGCTGTGTTTCGCGACCGCGCGGTGGCGTGGTTCGCCCACTGCCTCACGCTGCGCGGCGAGGACGGGGCCTTCCCCTCGTGGCGCACGCAGCCGCCGCCCGACCGCTGGGCGTTCGACGCGGGCTACCTCGAAGGCAACGCGGGCGTCGGGCTCGCGCTCGCCGACGCCCTCGGCCTCGCCTCCCTCCCGTGGGACCGCCCCCTCGCCCTCTCGCTGCGCACGCCCTGACACGAACTACGCAGCCCCGGCACGCGGCCACCCCGTGCCATGGCACGGCCCCGGCACGGCGGGCCACGACGTCTCCATCATCCCTGAAAACAAGCGGTTTGGCGCGATGCGTGGGCCGGCATCGCGCTTGCGATATCCCCTCCCGTGACAAGCGACGGCCGCGACGCCGTCCACCGCATTCAACACGCACCAGGAGAGACGCCATGAACAAGCCCAACGCCGCCGCCGACCACGTCGCCCAGATCAACCGCCAGGTGACCGAGGCGCTCGACGCGATCGAGCAGGCGAGCGCGCGCTCGCGCCTCACGCTCCGCACCTCGCTCAAGGCCGGCGCCGCCGCGATGCGCCCCGCCGTCTGCTACGGCTGCGGCCCGACGTGACCTCCGCGTGACCCGACGCCCCGCCGCGCGCCCCGAAGGGTGCGCTTCGGGGCGTCGGGCGCTCCCCCTCCGCCCCAGCACCTTCCGCCCGCACGCTGCACCAGGAGCCCGACCATGGAGACGCCCTCGACCGAGACCCGCAAGCGCTACGCGGTGTGGGAGATCACGCTGAAGTGCAACCTGGCCTGCCGCCACTGCGGCTCCCGCGCGGGGGGCAAGCGCGACGACGAGCTCTCCACCGACGAGGCCCTCGACCTCGTGCGGCAGATGGCGGAGGTCGGCGTCCACGAGGTGACCCTCATCGGCGGCGAGGCCTACCTCCGCAAGGACTGGCTCCAGATCGCCGCGGCCGTGAAGCGCCACGGGATGCGCTGCACGCTCCAGACGGGCGGCCTCGGCATCACCGACGAGCTCGCGCGCCGCATGGCGGAGGCGGGCATCGACGCGGCGGGCGTCTCCATCGACGGCCTCGAGGAGACGCACGACTGGATCCGCGGCAAGCCCGGCTCCCACCGCTGGGCGCTCGAGGCGATGCGCGCGCTGCGCCGCGCGGGCATCCGCGTGACGGCCAACACGCAGATCAACCGCCGCTCGATCCGCGAGCTCCCGCTCGTGTACGAGCAGCTCCGCGACGCGGGGATGACGGTGTGGCAGATCCAGGCGACCGTGCCGATGGGCAACGCGGCCGAGGAGGTGGAGATGCTCCTCCAGCCCGCGGAGTTCGTGGACGTGTTCCCGGTGCTGGCGCTCTTGTCGGCGCGGGGCGAGGCGGAGGGCGTGCGCATCAGCGCCGGCAACAACCTCGGCTACTTCGGCCCCTACGAGCGCACGCTGCGCAACCTGGAGGGCGGCGTCTACCGCGGCTGCACCGCGGGCACCGACGCGCTCGGCATCGAGGCCAACGGCGCGGTGAAGGGCTGCCCCTCGCTCCCGTCGGGCCCCTACACGGGCGGCAACGTGCGCGAGAAGACCCTCCGCGAGATCGTCGAGCGCGCCCCCGAGCTCCGCTTCAACGAGGGCGCCGACAGCCCCGCGGGCACCGACCACCTCTGGGGCTTCTGCCAGGGCTGCGAGTTCGCCGCGGCGTGCCGCGGGGGCTGTACCTGGGCGTCGCACGTCTTCTTCAACCGCCGGGGCAACAACCCCTACTGCCACCACCGCGCCCTCGTCCGCGCGGCCGAGGGCAAGCGCGAGCGGGTGTACCTCCGCATGGCCTCGCTCGTGAAGCGGCCCTTCGACTTCGGCACCTTCGGCCTCCGCGAGGAGGACGCCTCCGCCCCGTGGCCCGAGGGCGACCCGTGGCACTTCACGCTGGAGCAGGTTCGGTGGCCCGCGGCCTGGCTCGCCGAGACGCCCGACCTCCCGCGCCTCCTCGCCGACGAGCGCGACGACACCGTCGCCTACTACCGCCGCCGCTACGGCGCGCCCCGCGCGGTCGCCTCCATGGCGACGGCCGCCGCCGCCCCTGCGTGAGGGCCCGCGGTCTCCCGACCCGCGTCGCGCGTGGGTGCGGTATTCTCCCGGCCCCGTGATGGAAACCACGATCCCGCGCGTGCCCGGCGTGCCGCTGCTCGGCAACGCGCTCGACCTCGCGCGCGACCCCATCGGCGCCATGACCCGCGCGTTCCAGGCGCACGGCCCCGTCTTCGAAATCGCGATCCCCGGGCGCAGGATCACCATCCTCGCGGGGCCGGACGCGAACCTCCTCTTCAACACCCTCGGCAGCGACACGCTGCAGCTCCAGCCCATCTACGGGAAGCTCGTGGAGGAGACGCGCAGCGCGCGGTACCTGCCGACGCTCGACGAGCCCGACTACAGCTACTACCGCCGGATGATCAAGCCGCGGATGTCGCGCGAGTCGCTCGGCGCGCACCTGCCCGAGGCGGTCGGGGTGATCCGCGACACCGCGCGCGGTTGGAAGGAAGGGGAGCAGGTGCCGGTGCTCGACCTGATGACCCGGCTGTGCGTCGAGATCATCGGGCGCGCGACACAGGGGACGCCGGTCGGCGCCGAGCTCGACGACATCGTGCTGTTCACGAAGCGCCTCATCGGGTCGGGCGTGGCGTTCCAGCCGGCCTTCCTGCTGAAGCTGCCCGACTACCTGCGGGCGCGTCGGCGCTTCGAAGCCTTCCTCCAGCGCATCGTCGACGAGCACCGCGCGCGGCCGGGCGACGACCTCGTCGACCTCCTGCTCCAGGCGAAGACCCCCGAGGGGGAGCCCCTCGAGGGCCACGACCTGCTCGCGTACGTGCACCTCCCGCTCGTCAACGGCGTCGCGTACGCGCCGCGCCTCTGCGGCTACCTGCTCTACGAGCTCCTGCGCGCGCCCGAGCTCCTGCGCCGCGTGCGGGACGAGGCCGACGCGCTCTTCGCCGAGCCCGAGCCCACGCTCGCCGGGCTCCGCCGCATGCGCTGGCTCTACGGCGCGTGCATGGAGACCTTGCGCATGTACCCGATCGCCGGCGCGCTGCCGCGGTACGTCGCGAAGGATTTCTCGTTCGGCGGGCACACCATCCGCGCGGGGCAGATGGTCTTCATCGCCACGGGGGTCGCCCACTTCCTCCCGTCGCTCTACCCCGAGCCCCGGCGGTTCGACCCCGAGCGCTTCTTCGAGCCGCGCAACGAGCACCGCCAGCCGGGGGCGTTCGCGCCCTACGGCCTCGGCCCCCGCACGTGCCTGAGCGCCGGCATGGGCGAGGCGCTCATCATGCTCGTCACCGCCACGCTGCTCCACCAGGTCGAGCTCGCGCTGCCGCGGCCCGACTACGAGCTCCGCTCCGAGATCGACCCGATCCCGGGGCCGCACAAGCGGTTCCGCGTGCGGGTGCAGGGGCAGCGGGCCGCCGCGTCGTAGGCGCCGCCGGTCATTCGCGCGCGAGCGGCGGCGTCGCCTCGGCGGAGGCTTGCGTGAGCGTCGCGCCCGGGGCCTGCACGTCGAACATCCCCGGCGCGTAGGCGAAGGCCCGCTGCCGCGCCATGGCGGCGTCGAGCACCGCGCGGTTCTCCTCGACGTGGAGGCGCTCGAGGGCGCGGGCCGCGAGGGCCGTCGGCAGGTGCTCCGCGCGCGACGCGTGGACCGCCGTGGCGTAGTTGATCACCGCGAGCTGCCGCTCGACCCCGGCCTCCTCGTCGAAGACGCGCCGCGCCCGGTCGACCTGCGCGTCGACGCGCTCGCGCACCTGCTGTTCGAGCGCGTCGGCCTGCGCTTCGAGGCGCTCGCGCTGGGAGGGCGCGCGGCGGGCGAGGGCGCGGAGGCGCTCGACCGCGGCGCGGGCGCGGCGGACGGCGGGGTCGTCGTCGGTCGCGAGGAGCTCGCCGACGCGCGCCTCCTGCGTGGCGAGGTGCTCGTGGGCCTCGCCCTGCCGCACCAGCGCGTCGATGGAGGCCGCGCCGCCGCGGAGGGCCACCACCTCGCGGGCGGCCGCGTCGAGGGAGGCGAGGTCGGCGCGCGCCCGCTCGACCTGCGCGCGGAGGGAGGCCGCGTCGCCGCGCGTGAACGGCGCCCCCGTGAAGGCCGCCACGCGTGCGTCGAGTTGCGCGCCGAGGGCCCCGGCGGCGAGCGCCGCGGCGGGCGTCCCGACCCCCGCGCCCGACGCGCGGAACTCCGTCACCACGGCGGCGAGCGCCACGCGGTAGCGCGCGTCGTCGCCGAGGTCGCGGTGGGCGAGGGCGATCGCGTGCCGGGCGCGGACGCGGCGCTCCGCCGTGGCCGACGTCACGGGCGTGGCCGCGAGGTAGTCCGTGAGCGAGCGGAGAGCGCCAGCGTGGTCGCCGGCGCGCGCGGGGAGCTCGGCGAGCCGCCACGCCGCCTCGGCGCGCGCCTCGTCGGTGCGGGCGACGCGCAGGAAGGCGCGCCACGCCCGCTCGGCTTCGTCGCGTCGGCCGAGCTCCGAGGTGAGGAGGGCCGCGGCGGCGAGGGCGTCGTGCGCATGGGTGGCGTGGTCGGTCGCAGTGGCGAAGCGCGGGTCGTCGACGACGGCGCGGTAGTGGGCGAGGGCGGCGTCGTGGTCGAGCTGGCGTTCGAGCGTGACGGCGGCGCGGAAGTGCGACTGCTCCAACAGCGTCACGCGCTGCTGGAGCGCGTCGCCGGTGAGGGGGCGGCCCTCGGCGTCGACGGCGCGGTCGTGCTCGCTCACGATGCGGAGGTAGGCGCGGGTGGCCGTGTCGGCGCGGCCGCTCCGCTCCCACGCGAGGGCCGCGTAGAAGCTCGCGAGCGGGGCGTCGGGGTGGCGCGGGCTCCGCCGGGCGGCCTCGTCGAGCGCGCGGGCGGCCGCTTCGAAGCGGGGCGTGGCCTCGGCGTCGGGGGCGGACTCCGCGGCGCGGTAGCGGTCGAGGGCGCGGCGGAAGGCGTGGCCGGCGGGGATGTCCTCGGGCACCACGACGCAGCGCGCTTCGGACTGCGCGCGGGCGAGGGCCTCGGCGTCGTCGAAGCGCCCCTCGCGCGCGAGCGTCGCGTGGAGCGAGGCGAACGCGGCGCGGGCCACCGCCGGGTCGCGGCACGCCGTGAGGAGCGCGCGGAGCAAGGGTTCGGCCTCGCCCGCGCGGCCGAAGGCGACGAGCGTGCGGGCCCGCTGCCAGGCGAACTTGTCGCGGTACGGCGCCCGCTGCGCGTCGGGGACGTCGTTGGCGACGACCTCGGCGAGCTGCTCGGGGACGTCGAGCGCGGCCGGGACGCGTCGCTCGTACGCGAGGCGAGCATCTTGGAGCGCGCGGACGCCGTCGGGGAGCTCGCGCGGCGCCGTCGTTTCGCACGCCGCAGCCTGCGCGTCGTCGAGCAGGGGCGCGCCGAGGTCGTCGGCGAGCGACGCGCGGGGGACACCGGCCCGGAGCGCGTCGCAGGGGTCGAGGCGGCGCTCGCGGGCGGCGGCGGCGAGGGCCTCCTCCTGCGCGCGGACGGCCATGTACGCGGCAGGGGCGAGCCTGCGGTCGTCGTCGTTGGCGTCGCGCACCTCGGCGTACGCGGCCGCGGCGGCGGCGAGGTCGCGCGCCCAGTAGAGCGCGTCGGCGCGGTTGTAGCGGAGCTCGTAGGCCGCGTCGTCCTGCGGGTGGTTGGCGACGAAGCGGGCGTACGCCTGGGCGGCGTCGTGGTACGCGGCGTCGGCCCGGCGGAGCGCGTCGACGGCCTCCGCTTGCAACCGCGCCCGCGCCTCGCCGCGCGCGCTCGCGGCCTCGCGGGTGAGGGCGACGGCGCGCTGGCGGAGCGACGCGGCGGCGCGGTGGCGCTCGATCGCGACGTCGTGGAGCGCGTCGCGGGCCTCGCGCTCGGCGCGTCGGAGCGCGTCGGGGCGGTCGCGGTTGGCCTCCCACCACGCGCCCCCCTCGACGAAGCGCTGCATCCCCTCGCGGGCGGCGACGGCGTCGTCGAAGCGCCGCTGGCGGATGTACGCCGCGACGATCGCCTCCACCGCCTCCGGGGCCCGCACGTGCAGGGGGTAGCGCGCGAGGAAGGCGCGGTACGCGGTGATCGCCTCGTAGTGCTTCGTCTGGAGGAGGTAGTCCGACGCGAGCTCGAGCCACACGTCGGCCGTCCACGCGCGGTCTTGCGGCACGTACCCGGCGCGTGTTGCGGGCGGGAGGGGGCGGTTGTCGCGGATGGCGCGGGCGAGGTCGTCGGCGGTGTACGGGGCCGCGAGGCGTAGGATCCCCGCGCAGTCGAAGGGCCGCGCGGCCTCGGGCGCGACCGACGCGACGGCCTCGACGAGCGACTGGCACGCGCTCGCTTCGGGGGCGGGGCGCGCGGCGTCCCACTCGCCCTCGGAGAAGATCACGCCGACCCAGCGGACGGCGTCGGCGCGGTTGCCCTCGCGGTCGTCGTGGCCCTGGCGCTCGTGGTGGTCGAGGAGCTCGGCGAAGCCGCGGAGCGCGTCGGGGTAGCCGCCGGGCTGGCGGAAGTGCGCCCACGACCGCTTGTAGAGGGCCTTCGCCCAGAAGGGGGAGCGGGCAGCGCCGTCCGCGCGCGGGGCCGCGGCGCGCATCGACGCGGTGTAGGCGGCGACGGCGCCGTCGTTGTCGTCGGCGTCGAAGCGGGCGTCGCCGAGGTGGTACCAGACCTCGGCCTCGTAGCGGCTCGGCGCGCCGTCGGCGCCGCGGAGGGCCTCGCAGCGCGCGACGTCGAGCGGCGCTTCCGGCGTCGCATCAGCAGGCGCGACGGGCGTGACGAGTTCGGGCGCGCGCGGGCGCAGCAGGGCGACGAGCCCAGGGCACGCGAGGGGCGCGTCGACGGGTCGGAGCGGCGCGGCGAGGTCGAAGGAGCGCGACGGGTCGTAGCGGCGCTGCGCGGGGCACGCGAGGGCCTCCCACGCGCGGGCGGCGTCGTCGGCGCGGCCCATCTCCTGGAGGACCCACCCGAGCAGGTAGTGGGTCGCGTCGCGCAGGCGGTAGTCGGGGAAGCGCGCGATGACGTGGCGGTAGAGGAGCGCGGCGCAACGGTGATCGGCGGGGGCGTCGTCGCGCTCGAGCCGGGCCCACGCGGCCTCGTCGAAGTAGAGCTCGGCGAGGCGGAACATCACGTCCGGCGTCCGCTCGGGGTCCTCGGGGTGCTCGGCGAGGAAGCGTTCGAAGCGCTGGATGGCGGCGCGGCGGGCCTCGGCCTCGGCGGCGCGCTCGGCCTCGATCTGCCGGCCGAAGCGCGCGCGGACGTCGCCGAGACGTCGGGCGTGCTCGCGCGCGAGGATCGACTGGACCGCGGCGCGGTACCCGCGGGCGCGCTGGAGGAAGGGCTCCACCTCCGCCTCGAGCGTGCGGAGGCTCTCGGCCTGCGCGGCGGTGGGCGTTGGGCGCGCGGGGACGTCCTGCGCGGACGCGGCGCTCGCGGCGAGCGCGAGGAGGAGACACAACAGGGCCCCGAAGGCCCGGCGCGGTGCGCGGCCCATCACAGTCACTCTCCGGTGGTGCGCGCGGGGCCCAAGGAGTGGGGGCGCCCGCGGGTAGCGTACAGACGCGCGTCACGCGCCCGCGGTGTGCGGGCGGGGCAGGGAACGCGTCGTCACGGTGCGGGTGAGCGCGGAGTCCGCGCCTTGCGCAGGCGGGTGCGCAGGGCGGCGGTCCGTCAGCGGAGCGCCCAGTAGCGCTGCGTCCAGCCGTGGCAGCGCGCGGTGTCGGGCGAGCGCGCGTCGGAGCCGGGCTGCGCCTGGGTCATCGCGAAGGCCGCGGCGGGGTCGTTGGTCACGGTGGCGCGCATCGTGTGGGAGGCGGCGTCGTAGGTGACGCCGTCGAGTCCCTGGTTGGCGTACCAGTTCACGTCGCCCGCGGGGGCCTCGGGGGCCGACACGGTGAGGGCCTGGCCGCGCGCGACGAACTCCGCGCTGGCGGCGAGCGAGCGGAGGTTCTCGGGGCAGCTCGTGGGGTTGAACTCGTGGGCGCACGCGCTCGACCAGAGGAGGGCGGGCGGCACCACGAGCGTGCGGTAGCCGGGCCGCGAGATGGTGAGCTCGAGGTGGGTGTGGTTGGGCACGCCGTCGCCGACGAGCACGACGTGGGCGCGGTCGCGCGCGCCGTTGAGCGAGAGGCGTGCGCTCCCGTCGGTGACGCGCCACGCGAAGGTGTAGCCGTCGGGGCCGCGCGTCGGGTGGGTCGGCCGCGCGCGGAACGTGACGCCGTCGCCGTCGGTGCACTCCTGGGTGATCTCGGTCTGGATGCGGTCGTCGCCCGCCGCCGCGGGGACGTCCGGCGCGGCGTCGACAGTGGCGTCCGCCGGGGGGCCGCCGGCGTCGCCGCAGCGCAGGGTGCCGGCGGCGATCACGGCCTCGCGCCCGTCGGCGGCGTCGCGCGCGAAGACGGTGACCGCGTGGTCGCGCCCGTCGCGGAGCGCCGCGGGGACGTCGAGGGAGAAGCCGTGGTTGCAGGGCCCAGGGCGCGGCGCGCACACGTCGGGGCGCGGGCCGTCGGCGACGCCCGTGAGGTCGACGCCCTCGGCGCGGGCGCGCACCGCAAGGGCAACGTCCGGCGCGTCATCGTCGAGGGCCCAGCCCCACAGGCCGCGGCAGTCGGCGTTGTCGAGGTGGCCGCGCGGGAGGCGGGCGGAGGGCGCGACGTCGGGAGGCGCGACGTCGGGAGGCGCGACGTCGGGAGGCGCGACGTCGGCGGGCGTGGCGTCGGTGGGCGCGACGTCGGAGGGTGCGACGTCGAGAGGCGCGACGTCGGTGGGCGCGACGTCGAGGCTCGCGTCGGGCTCGATCACGGGGGGCGGGTCGCCCGCGGAGCAGGCCGCGGCGAGGGCTGCTGTGAGCGCGAGCGGGGGGAGCGTTCGCATGGCGCGCGACTCTACCGCAGCTCCTTCGCTCCCGCGCGGGCCCTCGCGTCATCCCACCTGCATCATGAACCTCACAGCACCCCGCGTCGCCCTCGCGCTCGCCGCCGCGCTCGCCACACCAGCGGCCGCCGCGCAGACCGCGCCCGAGCCCGCCCTCGGCGTGCGCGCCCACGCCGAGCTCGGCTTCGTGGCCGCCGCGAGCCACTTCATCCAGCTCGGCCGCGACGGGTCGCGCGTCGACTACCGCGCCGACGGCGCGCAGGACACCCTCTTCGCCTTCGCCCGCCTCGCGGTCGACCTCGACGTCAACCGCCGCCACCTCGTCACCCTCCTCTACCAGCCGCTCGACCTCGAGACGCGCGAGACGCTCGCCCGCGACCTCCGCATCGACGGCGCCACCTTCCGCGCCGGCACGCCAGTCCGCTTCCGCTACGGCTTCCCCTTCTTCCGCGCGGGCTGGGCGTACAACGTGCTCTCGGGCGTCGGGCGCGAGCTGGCCTTCGGCGCCGCGCTCCAGATCCGCAACGCCACCATCGAGTTCGAGTCGGCCGACGGCGCCTTGCTTCGCGCGCGCAACGACGTCGGGCCCGTGCCCCTGCTCCGCGCGCGGGGGCGCTTCGCCTTCGCGGGCGGCGCCTTCTTCGGCTTCGACGTCGACGGCTTCTACGCGCCCATCTCCGTCATCAACGGGAGTGACAACGAGGTGGTGGGGGCCATCGTCGACGCGAGCGTCCGCGTCGGGTGGCGCCCGCGCGACCACGTCGACCTCTTCGTCAACCTTCGCTACATCGGCGGCGGCGCCACCGGCCAGGGCGACCCCACGCCGACGAGCGACGGGTACCAGAGCAACTGGCTCCACTTCGTCGCACTCTCCCTCGGCGCGACGCTCGACTCCCGCGCCGTGCGCTGAGCGCGGCGCGCTTGCGGACCCGGCCTCGACATGACTGGTCTGCTTCGTGCTGATGGATTTCCCCATGAGCGATTCCACTCGATCCCCTGTGCCCCCCCAGCGCACTGCGCGCCCCCTCCGCGACGCCGACGTCACCACGCAGCGCGCGACGCCGAACAACCCGCTGACCGTACGGACGGACGTCCGCGCCGGCATCCACGGCTCGGATTTCAACACCGGCCACCGCTGAACCGTCCGCGCGTCAGCGGGCGCCTCGTTCCGCGGTGACCACGCGCACCACGCCCTCCCGCATCAGCCACTTCGCCAGCACCTGTTTGCCCTCATCGTCGAGGTCGTCGGGCAGGTCGCTGACCCGCACCGGCCTCCCCGAGAGCAGCCGACGCACCCCCGACGCGGCGTGCTCCGGCAGCGTCACCGTGCGCCCGGCGACGCGCAGCAGGAGGTGTGCGCCCTCCCGCACGACGGCGACATCGAGTGCGGACCGCCGCACCACGACGCTGTCGTACGTGAGGCTCTCCCCCGCCACCGCCGCGGCGATCATCCCTCGCGCCCTCGGTGCGCGGTCGAGGGCGAGGTCGCCGTGCACCTTCCGCAGCGTCGCGTCTGCGTCCGTGCCCTCGGCGAGCGACGAGAGCAGCGCATCGAAGGTCGCGCGCACCGAGCCCGGGTCGCGGAAGGCGCCGAACGGAACCGCGTGCCGCGCCCGCGCATCGCGCGCCGCGAACGCGTCAACCGCGGCGTGGAGCGCGGCGGCCCAGGTCGTGGGGGTGAACGCGACCGTGAGGTGGAGCGAGGCCTGGTCGAGCGTCGCCGCCGCGTGCGGGTGTCCCCGCGGGACGTACAGCACGTCGCCCGCGCGGAGGGTCAGCGTGGCGCGGGCATCGCCGACGTCGACATGCCCCCGGCCCACCGGCGTCAACGGCGGGAACTCCTCCGGCGCCGCGTACAGCGCCCACCGCTTCTCCCCGGAGAGTTGCAGCACGAAGACGTCCGCGTCGTCGGTGTGGGGCGCGAAGCCGTGGCTCCGCGGCGGCGAGAGGTAGAGGTTGGCCCAGGCGTGCCCCTGCACGTCGCGCCCGAGGCCCGCGCAGAGCCGAGCCGCGGCGGCGTTCCAGGTCTGGACGCGGTCGAGGATCAGCGTCGCCCCCTCGCCGAGCCTCGCCGCGAGCAGCACCGGGTCGACGACGCCGTCCGCGCGGGTGAAGGCCGACGCGTCGAGCGACGACCCCTCGCGGGCCATGCGCGCGGCCGGGGCGCGGAGCTCGTGCTGCGTGACGAAGCGGTCGATGGCGTCGAGCGTGGGCAGCGCGCGGAAGCGCCGCGCGTCGCCGGGGACGTGGAGCGGCTCCCGCTCGAAGTGCGCGTCGAGGAAGGAGTCGATCGTGTGCGGCGCGACGAACCACGCGAGCGATCCGCGGAGGGGGGAGGCGTTTCGGGCGCGTGCTTCGCGCGAAGGGGTGATGGGCGAGGGACTCGGTGACGTGGGCATGCGCCACGCGCCTTGCGACAACCGCGCCGGGTGGGGGCGATGGACGTCGCCCCAGGACGGCCCTACGCTTGCCTGCGAGGCGTCGGTGGTGGCGTCTGGCAACGCTGCGTACGGGAGCGACTCATGCGCCCCTCTCTCCTTCGTTCTCTCGTGATGCTCGGCGCGTGCGGGTGCAGCGATACGGTCGGCGGCCTGGTCGACACGGTTCCGTCGGACCGCCCCGACGCCTTCGCGGACCTCTGCCTCGCGCCGGACGCCGCAACCGCCTGCCCCGCGACGACGGCCGGCGACCCGTGGCGCCTTCAATTCCACCGGCTGGCGCCCGTCTTCGCGTGCGCGGGCGGCGGGGCGCGGGAACCGTCGCTGGCGACCACGCCCGACGGGCCGGTGCTGGCGGTCACGCAGGACGGCGTCGACGGCCCCGAGGTCGTGGGCTACCGCCTCTCACCCGTCGGCAACCCCACTGGACGCGCCTTCGAACCCGTGCCGCGCGCCCGGTCGCCCCGGCTCGGGTGGTCTACGGTGGCGCTCGCGCGTCCACGCGCGTGCTTTGTGGGACCGCCCCAATGGCTTGCAGATGGTCAACGGAGAGGAGCCCGTGGACGATGGCGCCCCCGCGACGACGTCGCCATCGCCCGCCGTGACCATTGCGCGCAGTGGCTGCGGCTACCTCGTTCTGTGGGAGCGCGTGGGGGGGCGCGCCGGCCCGCTCGAAGTTGCGGTCTTTACCCACCGGCTCCCCTGAACGTCGCCGCGGCGTCGCTCGGCCCCCTGCGCGACCGCCAAACGTCCCGGGTGCAGAGCCCGCCGTCGCGCGCCGCGTGCCTCATGGCGAGCTCCCCGCGTCGACCGCGGCGCTGGGCGCCTGACGCAGGTGGTGGCCGTGGCGTCCATGGCGGGCCGCGGCGTTGCCGTTGACCGCGATGGCATGGAGCGCCCACGCCGCGAAGGCGAGTCGCGCGACGAACCCCGCCGTGCCGCGGGGCGGCGGCCAGCGGGTCGGCGCCGCGGGCCAGCGGTGGGCGAGATGGACGAGCCAGGGGAGGTTCGCGAGCGCGACGAGAACCGCGCCCGTGGCGACGGTGCTGGCGACCCCCGCGGCGTCGGGGTGGAAGCCCCCCGACACGCCGACGAACGTGGCGAACAGCAGCGGGTACGTCGCCTGCGCGGTGAGCCACGCGGCGGGGGACGGCGGGGAGTCGGGCGGCGTGGTGGACATGTCGATCTGCGGAGGTCGGTTCGACGCTACCGCCAGCAGCCCGCCGCGCGCCACGCCGCTGCGGCCATCGGGGCGCGGCTCGGTCGGCGGGTGCTGCGAAGTCGACGCCGCGCGCCGCGCGCGGATACCCTCGCGCCATGCAACCCGACATCGCGGCCTACCACGCCGAGCAGACCGAAGACACGCGCGCCATTTGCGACGCGCTCGCGGAGGCGCTCGACCGCGGGCTCCCCGGCGCCGAGCGCAAGGTGTGGCACGGGGCGCCCGTGTGGTTCCTCGCGGGCAACCCCGTGGCGGGGTACGCCGTGCGCAAGGTCGGCGTGACGCTGCTCTTCTGGAGCGGGCGCGCGTTCGACGAGCCGGCGCTGGAGCCCGAGGGGAAGTTCGAGGCGGCGCAGGCGCGCTACCGGAGCGCCGCGGAGATCGACCCCGTGGCCCTCCAGCGCTGGCTCGACAAGGCCCGCACCCGCCAGTGGGACTACAAGAACATCGCGAAGCGCAAGGGCGTGCTCGTGAAGCTCGGCGACTGGTAGGCCGACCCGCTACCGCACGTACGGCAGCGCGCGGAAGCGCCGCGCGTTCTTGAACGCGCGCGCCGCCTTCGGCAACACTCGCGGTCATGTCGGTGGTGGTCGTCGTGCTGGGCTGTCTGCTGCTCGCGGGGTGCCTCCCGGCGGAGCCCTCCGCCCCGCGCGGCCCGGCGCCCTGTGCCGACGGCGGCACGGCCTGCCCAGCGCTCGCCGGCTTCGCGGTCGCGTGTGAGGAGGGGCGTTGCGTCGCCCGCACGTCGAGCGGCGAGGCGCTGGCGGACTGCGCCGGGGACGGGCGGTACGCCGCCGACCTGCGCCACGACGCGCGCAACTGCGGCGCGTGCGGCTTCGTGTGCCCCACCTCAACGACGTGCGAGGGCGGCGCGTGCGGCTGCGCGGCGGGTGAGGCGCGGTGCGACGGCGCGTGCGTGCCGGTCGCCACGAGCCGCGCCCACTGCGGCGCCTGCGGCCACGCCTGCGCGGAGGGCGAGCGCTGCGCGTCGGGCGTGTGCGCGCGCTGCCCGGCGGGGGAGGTCACCTGCGGCGACCGGTGCGTCCGGCTCGCCACCGCGTGGGCGGACTGCGGGGCGTGCGGGCGGCGGTGCGGCGGCGCCGAGCGGTGCGCGGACGGCGCGTGCGTGCCGTGCCCCGCGGGCCAGCTCGCCTGCGACGGCGCCTGCACCGACGTGCGCGCGGACGGCGCCCACTGCGGCGCCTGCGGCGCCCGGTGCGGGCGAAACCAGATCTGCTTCGAAGGCGAGTGCCGCTTGAGCCTCGGCTCGGATTGCCCGGTCGGCCTTCGCGCCTGCGGGGGGCGCTGCACGGACCCCCAGAGCGACGCCGCCCACTGCGGCGGCTGCGGCGTCGCGTGCCCCGCCGGGACGACCTGCGTCGACGGCGCCTGCGCGTGCCCGGCCGGCGGCCGACTCTGCGACGGTCGCTGCGTGGACCCCCAGAGCGACGCCGCCCACTGCGGCGGCTGCGGCGTCGCGTGCCCCGCCGGGACGCGGTGCGACCGGGGCCTCTGCCCCTGCCCGGAGGGGACCGTGCGCTGCCGGGACCGCTGCGTCGACCTGCGCACCGACGCGTCCAACTGCGGCGCGTGCGAGCGCTACTGCGGCGACGTCTGCAGCGAGGGCCGGTGCCTCTACTGCGCGAGACACTTCGCCTGCGCGGGCGTCTGCGTCGATCGATCGACCGACCACGGCCACTGCGGGGCGTGCGGGCGGGCGTGTGGGCCGGCCGAGGCGTGCTCGGGCGGGGCCTGCGTCGCCTGCCCTCCGGGGCGCGCGACGTGGTGCGCCCGGGGCGGGTGCGTCGACCTCGCGACCTCCGACATGAACTGCGGTGCCTGCGGCGCCGCCTGCCCCTACCTCTGGGCGTGCGTCGCCGGCCGCTGCGTGGAGCCCTGCGACGCGGGCACCTCGCTCGCCCACTCGGACATGCACTGCGGCGCGTGCGGCGCTCCGTGCGCCGCAGGGACGCTGTGCCTCGACGGGCGCTGCGCGTCGGCCACCCCACGCTTGAAGGCGCCGATCGCGACGGCGGTGGTGACGAGCGCGCGGCCGTGGTTCCGGTGGGAGCTGCCCGCGGGCGCGGACGGCGCGCGGGTGGAGGTGTGCGCGGCGCGCGCGTGCGACCGCGTGGAGGCGTCGTGGGAGGCCCCGGGCGACCGGCTCCGCGCCCCCGCGGCGCTCGCGCCGGGCGTCCACCACTGGCGCGCGTACGCGCGGCGCGGCGGGCGCTACGACGCAACGCCGAGCATCGTCTGGGAGTTCGTCGTCCCCGCGCCCGTCGGCGTCGGGGGCGGGTACCTCGCCGACCTCAACGGCGACGGCGCGGTCGACGGCGCCGCCCGCGTTGGGCGCGGCGACGACGGGTGCGTCGCCGACGCCGGGTGCGTCGACGTGCGGTACGGCGTCGCGGGCGCCGGGGCGCCGCCCGCGTCCCAGCGCATCTCCGGTCCCAACATCCTGCGGTTCGATGAATTCACCACCTACCCGACGCTCGTCGGCGCGGGCGTCCTGCCCGACCTCAACGGCGACGGCTTCGGCGAGCTGCTGCTCGCCACCAACTTCCGTCGCATCGGCGCGCCCGGGCTGCTCGACTACCAGAGCGGCGACCTCCGCTGGGGGGCGTCCTCCGGGGTCGCCGTTGTGTCGCGCGGCTTCGGCGGCCGCACGTTCCGCGACGGGCTGGTCGACTCGACCCCGCAGGCGTTCTACTTCGCCGGCGACCGCGACGGCGACGGGTACGGCGACGTCGCGACACTCCCGCCCACCGCCGACGGCTACAGCGAGTTCCTCGGGGGGCGGGCGACCTTCCGCGGCGGGACGTTCGCCCTGAGCGCCGACGCCCCGAGCGGCTTCCGGGTGGGGGATTTCGACGCCGACGGCCGCAGCGACCTCGTGTACTGGGGCGCCTACGGGCGCGCCCGCGTCACGATGGGGGCCGCGACGCTCCCCGACCTCCCGGACGGGCCGGAGATCGCCGAGTGCGCCGCCCGCCTCGCCGACCCCTTCGTACGCTTCGACGCGGTGGTGCGGGACGAGAACGACGACGGCTACGACGACCTCACCTACACGGTCCGCGACGCCTCCCGGGGCGTCGTCAGCCGCATCTTCGGCGGCCCCGACGGGCTCCCCCCGTCCCGCTGCACGCTGTTGCCGTAGGCCCGCGCGGCCCAGCGCGGCGGGCATCGCGACGACGCGCCCGGCGATCGGGTAGTGCTACCGACCGGCCCTCTTCGCGGGCGCCTTCTTGGAGGGCGTCTTCTTCGCGGGTTCCTTCGCCGCGGCGGGCGCCGGGGCGGGCTTGGGCGCGGGCGGCGCGGCGGGGGCGTCGGCTGCGGCGCTCGCGACCGTGCTGTCGTTGGCGGGCGCGACGTCGTCGTTCGCCGCGTCGTCCGAGGCGTCGTCGCGCTCATCTGTGGTGTCGTCCGTGGCCGCGCCCCCGCGCGCGCCGCCGCGGTACGGGACCAGCTTCGGGAAGCGCCGCTCGCCCTCGCCGGGCTGCTCGCGCAGGAGCCACCGCCCCGTCGCCAGCACGTCTTCGTAGGCCTCCTGGAGCATCGCGTAGAGCACCGCGCTGCGCTCGTCCCAGTCGACCGCGTCGCTGCTCCCCAGCGCCAGCGAGAACTCCTTCGACAGCTCGAAGGCGCGCTTCACGTCGGCCGCGCGCCACTGCCGGTCGCCGGCCAGGAGATCGGCGTGGGTCGTGGCCACGTCGCCCAGGAGCCGGAGGTGGTTGGCCAGTTGGCGGCGGTCGTTGACGAGCGTCACGCTCATCACCTTCGGCCCGTCCTCGGCGTCGAACTCCAGGTGGTACTTCATCACCCGGAGCATCCGCCCCCGCACCTCCGCGCCCTCGTCCACCAGCGCCTGCGGCACCTTCCACGCGGGCAGCGCGGTCGACGCCTTCGCCTGGCTCCGGCAGTACCACAGCGCCCACGCCAGCGTCTGCGCGCGGCCCAGCAGCTCGAAGCGGAACATCCCGTGCGCCGCCAGCACCTTCATGCGCCCGTAGAGCGTGGGGTCGGCGTGGAGCGCGCCCATCGCGGACATCACCCGCTCGGCCGCCTCCTGCACCTCGACGTTGGGCCGCCGCGACGTCGTCCCCGTGCGCGCCAGCACCGCGTCGCGGACCTCCTCCCACGCGCTCCGCCCGTCCTCCGGCGCGGGCCCCATCGAACGCGCGTACGCCGTCGAGTCGTTGAACCGCATCCCCATCGCTCGTCGCTCCTCTCCTCGGTCGGCGCGCCCGTCGCGGGTCGTGCCTTGCCCATCCCTACGGCAGCGCGCGGCGGCGCGTCCAGCATGGCGTTCGATGCGGCGCGCGGCGTGACCGAAGACGCGACATGCGGGTACGTCGGTGGCCTCTGGGAGCACCGCGGTGCTTCGAGGCGGGGACGCGTCGGCGGGTTGAAGCACCGCGGTGCTTCGAGGCGGGGACGCGTCGCCGTGGTTGAAGCACCATAGGTGCTTCGAGGCGGGAGGGGACGCCGCCGTCGAGCACCGATGGTGCTTCGAGGTGAGGAGAGGACGCCGGTCCGAAGCACCTCGGTGCTTCGAGGGAGAGGCGATCGCCCCGCGCTACCGGCTCGCCGCGAGCCGTTCGAGGACGTCGGCTGCGCGGCGCTGTAGCCCTCGGGTGGCCCCCGTCGAAGTTTTGAGGGCGCTCCAGAAGTGCACGTTCACCAGCTCGAGGAGCTCGTTGCTGCGCGCTCGTGCGGCGGCGACGGTGGCCGCGTCGGTGCTCCCCAGGTCGAGGGCGAGCTGCTCGAACCAGTCGTCCCCCGCGGTCTTGCTGTCGGGCGAGGCGAAGCTCACGACGCCGATCGCGGGGCCTTGCGGTTCGAGCAGGAGCGGCACGCTGACGATCCAGCGGTAGTCGTGGGTGTAGTTGCTACCGGCGTCGGTCTTCTCCTGGAAGACCACCGAGCGTCGCCCCGAAAGGTTCTTGCACCAGAGCGCCACCTTCGCAAAGCGGAAGGCGTGGCCCGCCACCCCACCGCCGTAGGGGAAGCGCACGCTCCACTGCTGCCGCGCATGACAGCCGAAGCAGGGGAGCAGGAGGTTGCGATCTTGGTTCCAGAGCATCCCGATCCACGTCGCGCGGTCGCCGAGCGGCGCGACGCTCAGTTCGTCGAGGCACTGGCCGACGCGCGCCGTGAGGTCGTCGGCGAGTCCGCCTTCGTCCGCCCGGCTCCCGCGGCAGAGCAAGAGGATCTGCTTTGCCGCGTCGATAGCCTCCGCGCCTGGCGGGCGCCCCGCCGCCGCGAGCGTGCAGGCGAGCGTGTAGCGGTGGTCGAGGAGCGGGCGAGTGACCGCCAACGTCGCGCTGCGACCGTCCTCCGCTCTGTTCACGACGCAGTCCGCCTCTGCGCCCGGCACCCGCGTCCACAGTTCGACGCCGTGGACGATCGCGCGCGACTCGACGACGGGCACCGCCGTCTCGATGACGGGCCCGGCGTGCGCATGATGCTCGTCATCCGCGAATTCGTACCGCAGACAGAGGCTCCCGCACTCCGCGCGGACGACGTGGGGCCGACCGGTCGTGCCGTGCGGGAAGCCCGGTAGATCATCGGGCGCCGCGTGGAGCCGCTGCTGGTCGTACGCGTTGAGCGCCAGCGCGTTCGAGATGTAGTAGCGCCACACGCACTCCTCCTGCTTGCCCGTCCCGTCGAGGCGGTACCGCGTGCGTCCACGGACGTTCTCGCGGACCACGGCGAGGGCGGAAGGGGCCAACGTCTGCTTGTCACCGGCGACCGCGCAGTAGGGGCGGTCGGGGATCGCGAGGACGAGCCCGTCGTCGAACGTGACCCCTCGGAGACGCACGTTCACCTCCGCGATGCCGTCGGGGTAGATGGTCCACGCGCGCTCTTCGGAGGCGACCCGCGGCCGCGACGCGGCGACGACCTCCGGGGGCGAGGAGGACGTGGCGGATCGGACGGAGGTCGCGCGGAGGGCGACGTCGAACTCCCCCTCGAAGCCCTTGCTCCGCTCGAAGAGGCTGGTGTCGAGCGTCCAGCGGCGGTGCGGCTCCTCGTCGTAGCGGATCGGTCGAACGCGGAGCTTGCGGTCGCGTGGATCGAAGCGCGCGTAGAGGGCCCGTCGAGGCCACTGCGGGTGCTGGTACGTCGCGCCCGCCGCGAGGTGGATCACCTTCTGGATGGGCGTCGCGGTCGCCTCGGCCTCGGTGTCGTGGAGGTGGCCGCGAAGCACGACGTCGACCATGCGGGACAACTGCGCCTTGATCTGGCTGCGCTCGCCGTCGTGGAGCCAGTCGAGTGGGTGGTGCATCAGCGCCACGCGGAGGTCGGCCGGCATCGCGCGTAGCTTCACCTCCATGCGGTCGCGCCACGAGCGCCCGACCCAGAGCTTGTTGTGGTCGCTGTCGTCGAGGCAGAAGGTGGCGGTGTTGAGGGGGAGCACCGCGATGGCGCGTCCGTCGCCGAAGTCCACGCGGGTGGGCGCGGCGCACAGGCTGAATCGGTCGACGACGTGCTCGCCGGCGAAGTAGCCCTCGAACCATCTCTTGAAGGCGCGGAGCTTGCCGAGGTGACGGTCCTCCGGCGACGGCCTGCCGTGCCCCGACGCCTCGGCGAAGAAGGCGTCCGCCTCGCGCGCCTGTCGGAGCGTCCGGTCGAGGAACTCCCCCTGGGTGCGGTCGACGTCGTGGTTGCCCGGCACCACGAACATGCGCGCCTTCGGGAGCTGCGTCGCCGCGAGGAGATCGTCGAAGAAGGCCGACGCCTGCTTGTACTCTTCGTCGGCGCCGCGGTTGGCGATGTCGCCGGTGACGAAGATCAGGTCCGGCGCCCACTCGCCGCTGTCTCGCAGCTCGCGGACGTGCTCGACGAAGCCGCGGAGCACGGCCATCCGGTCGAAGTCCGTCGCGTCGGGCCGGCCGAAGTGCAGGTCGGACAGGTGCAACCAGGTGACGGCGCGACCGCCACCCGTCCAGGGCAGACTCATCCCCACATCCCCCTCTGCGATTCGTGCGCGTCAGCGATTCAGATCGTGTTGGGGTCGTCCACCGTGGGCGGCGGATCCCGACGCGGGCGCTCGGGCGCGGAGGTCGCGGCGCGCGGCGCGGCGATCGCTTCGCGCAACTGCCTGCTGTTGAAGCTCGCGGGGCCGGGTACGAGGATCACGGGCTCGTGGAAGGTGCGCGGCTTGACCATGGGTTCAACCTCCAAACCGAGCGCAACTTGCCCGAGAACTGGTCAGCCGTCCAGTGGAACCCCGTTCACTTCCCGCCGCGCTACCGCCCCAACCCCGCCGCGCGCCACGCCTCCGCGGGCATCGCCACCACGCGCCCGGCCATCTGGTAGTGCCCCGGGCCGCAGAGCTGCGAGCACACCATCGCCGACGTCCCCGCCTCCATCGCGCGCACCGCGAAGGCCCCGTCGCGGCCCGGCGCGGCCCCCTTGCGGCGCCCGTAGGCCACCAGCGCGAGCTCGTGCGCGAGCCGCGGCGATCGCACGTGCACCACCACGTCGCGCCCCACCGGCAGCGCGAGCTCGTTGACGCGCGCCACGTCGTCCCCCGTGCCCAGCACGCCGTCGGCCCCCGGGTGGCGCACCGCCCACGACCACTCGTTCGCCGTCACCTCGACGTGGACGACGTCGGGCCCGGTCGGCAGCCGGTCGCCCTGGAGGCGCTTCGACGTCGCCCACACCGCCAGGCCCACGCTCGCCGCGACGCCGAGGAGCGACAACGCCCCCGCGACGACGGCACCCCGCACGCTCACGGCGCGGGCTCGCGGGCGACGCTCTCCGCGTCGCGGACGATCGCGCGGAGCCCGTCGTCGTCGGCGCGGTAGTAGCCCCGGATGCGCCCGCGCCCGTCGACCAGCATCACGAACTCCCCGTGCAGGATGTTGTACCCCTGCGGGCGCCCCGCGGGAGGCTCCCCCATCGCGAGCTTGAAGCCGTCGACGCTCAAGCGCTGGATGGCGGGCGTCGGGCCCGTCACGAAGCGCCAGCGGGCCGCGTCGGCGCCGTACTCCCGCGCGTAGCGGGCGAGGCGCTCGGGCGTGTCGACCTCGGGGTCGACCGTGAACGACACCATCCGAACCGCGGCGACGTCCGAGCCCTCGCGCGCGAGCCCGTCCTGCACGCGGCGCATGTGGCGCGTGAGGCGCGGGCACGAGAAGGGGCAGCTCGTGAAGATGAAGTTGGCCACGTAGGGGTGGCCGCGGAGCTCCGCGGTCCCGTAGGGGCGCGCGGTCTGGTCGGTGAGCTGCCACGCGGGCAGCTCGAAGTACACCGGCACGGGCTTCCGGCGGAGCTTCAGCGCCGCCACCGCGGGCAGCGCGAGGAGGAGGGCGATCCACGGCGCGAGCAGCCAGGGGCGCGCGCGGAGGATCTGGCGCAGCGTCGGCCGCTCGGCGCTCAGCGCGGGCGCGTCAGCCATGCGTCGACGATGAGGGCCAGGAAGAGCCCCGTCAGGTGGGCCAGCGACCCGAAGAACACCCGCCGCGCGCGCGCCGCGTCGAAGGGCTCGACCAGCCCCGGCAGCGCCTTCGACAAAAACCACAGCCCCAGCGCCACCGCCGCCGCGAGGTACACCCCGTGGGCTACCCCGAGGGGCACCAGCGCGAGCGTCACCGGCACCAGCGCCAGGGCGTAGAGCCCGATGTGGCGCGAGGCGACCGCGTCGCCCGACACGTGGGCCACCGTCTTCATCGAGGCGCGGGCGTAGTCGTCCTTGCAGGCGATCGCGATCGCGAGGAAATGCGAGAGCTGCCACACGAACAGGATCGCGAAGAGCGCGAGCCCGGGCGCGTCGAGGCTGTTTCGAACCGCCGTCCAGCCCATGAGCGGCGGGAGCGCGCCGGGGATCGCGCCGACGTGGAGCGCCGCGGGCGAGCGCGACTTCATCGGCGTGTAGACCAGCACGTAGCTGATGAGCGCCACCGCGCCGAGCAGCCCGGTGAGCGGGTTGACCCCGAGCCACAACACGGGAACCGAGGCGAGCGACCAGAAGACCCCGAGGGCGAGGGCGAGGCGGGGGTCGATGCGGCCGGCGGGGAGCGGGCGGCGGCGCGTCCGCTCCATCAGCGCGTCGGAGTCGCGCTCCATCCACGAGTTGAGCGTGTGGGCGCCGGCGACGGCGAGCAGCGTCCCCACCACGCAGAGCACAGCGCGCTCGGTCGCGACGCTGGCCCCCGCCATCCAGATGCCCCCGACCGTGGTGAAGAGCACCAGGGACATGAGGCGGGGTTTGGTGAGGGCGATCACGTCGCGCATGGTCGTCTCGACGCGCAGCGGCGCAGGGGAGACCCGGTCGGGCGGCGCGAAGGGCGCGTGGGAGGGGGCGACCATGGGCGAAGGGGGGGAGCGGGGGGCGCCCGGTCTATGCACGCCGAGGGGGTTGCAAGTCAAGACCCCGGGGCGGCGCGCGGTTCTCGCGTCGTGAGACTCGCTTGACGGGCCGCGGGGTTGATACCATCGCGCCCGTCGTGATCGGGACCGGAGACCCCCCCCTGCCCGGCGGCGTGACGCCGTCGGACGCGCTCAGCACGGGCGCCGTGTTCGCGCGGCGCTACCGGCTCGTGCGGCGCATGAGCGCCGGCGCGATGGCCGACCTCTACGAGGCCGAGCACGTCAACACCCGGCGCCGCGTCGCGCTCAAGGTGCTCCACCCCGAGGTGATGGAAGACCCGACCGCGGTCGAGCGCTTCCGCCGCGAGGCCACGGCCTGCGCCGACATCGACAGCGAGCACATCGTCGGCGTGATCGACAGCGACGTCGACCCGGGCACCGGCCGCCCCTTCCTCGTGATGGAGTACCTCCACGGCCGCGACCTCGCGCAGTACATCGCGGAGACGTGGGGCGCGTCGGCGCCGATCCCGACGTCGCAGACGCTCTTGCTGTTGCGGCAGGTGGCCTCGGCGCTCGACAAGGTGCACGCGGCGGGCATCGTCCACCGCGACCTCAAGCCCGCCAACCTCTTCCTCGTCACGCCCGATGACGGGCCGCCGCGGGTGAAGATCGTCGACTTCGGCGTCGCCAAGCTCGTTCGCGAGCGCTCGGGCAGCGAGGGCGAGCGCATCGGGACGCCGCTCTACATGGCCCCCGAGCAGCTCGTGAAGGGCGCCCCGCTCTCGCCCGCGACGGACGTGTGGGCCCTCGCGCTCATCACCTACGAGCTCTTCGTCGGCGCGCCCTACTGGGAGGGAAACACCGCGGCCTCGCTCTTCGAGCGGATCCCCGACCGCCGCCAGCACCCGCTCCCTTCGACGCTCGCCGCGGCGCGCGGGGTGAAGCTCACGCCGTCGTTCGACCGGTGGCTGTTGCGCTGCATCGACCCCGACCCGGCGCAGCGGCCGGCGGGCGCGGGGGCCGCGGTGGCCGAGCTCTTCCGCCTGTTCGACCCGCAGGCGACGCAGCCGCCGTCGAAGCGCCCGGGCGCGGTTCCGTCGCCGCTCGCCGCCGACCTCGACGACGCGCAGCGCCAGGGCCGCGGCCCGCGCGACCAGTACGCCCGCACCGAGCCCAACATCCCCGCGGCGATCGCGCGCAACGCGAAGCCCCGCCCGCGCAAGGGCCCCGGCGCGTCGCCGCCCGCCGGCCGAGCCCCCGCGCCCACCGCGCCGAGCGTGCCCGTCGCGCCCGCCAACGCGCCGGTGGAGCCCGCGGTCACCTCGCTCCCGGTCGCGAAGGCGTCGGACCCGGAGGAGCGCCCGACGATCCCCGCGAGCCGGATGCCGATGCAGCGCGTCCGCTCGGCGGGCTCTCCCCCGGCGAGCGGGCCGCGGGCGCGCGACGCCTCCGAGGCGCTCACGATCAAGATGCCCACGGTGGGCGCGCTCCACGAGCCGCGGCAGACGATGGAGGCGCTCCCGCTCGTGCAGCGCGCGACGCCGGGCGACGGGACGGGCGCCGCGCGCCAGACGATGGAGGCGCTCCCGCTGGTGACCAACGCCGCGCACCCACGCCAGACGATGGACCCGCTCCCGCTGGTTCACCACGCGCCTGCGCCGGTGCCGCAGCCCGCGCCGGTGCCCGCGCCGCACCCGGCTTCGAAGCCCCGCCCGGCGCCTCAGGCGAAGCCCGACCTGCTCGCGCAGCGCGTGTCGCAGGCGGCGGAGGAGTCGGAGGCCGCGGCGGCGTTCGTCCACAACCGGGCGCGCCGCGCAGCGGTGGCGGGCGCGGTCACCACGCTGCTCCCGGTGGTGCAGAAGCCCCCGCCGCCGAGCCGGGTGGGGCCGCTGGTGGCCGCGGCGATCGTCGCGGTGGGCCTCGTGCTGGCCGCGGTGGTCGTGCTGATGCGCTCCCGTCAGGCGCCGCCCGAGTCGCCCGCGCTGTCGAGCGTGGCGCTGGCGCCGGCCGACCGTTCGGCGCTCCAGGCGTGCGTCGCGCGCTGGTCGCAGTCGCTCCTCGCGCGGCAGCCCGCGTCGGGGGCGGAGGCGGCGCAGCAGTTCACGGCGCTCCTGCGGGGGCACACGGCGGGGGCTTCGCTGGCGCCCGAGCAGCAGCTCCGGTTGCTCGCGGCGCTCGACCGCACGCGGGGCCCGCACGGCTGGGGCGCCGCGGTCGGTGGCGCGCCGGCGGCCGACGCGACCGCGTGGGCGCTGGTGGCGTACGCGCAGATGGCGCAGGCCAACCACGCGGCGACGGCGCTCGACCGGGTGCGCCTCGCGGCCGACGCGCTGGTGGCGCAGCGGCGGCCCGACGGGACGTTCACGGACGCGGCGGGGCGCGCGACCGACGAGGCCGCGGCGATGGCGCTCTGGGCGCTGGTGGAGGCGCGGCGCGCGGGCGTCGGCACAGGCGCGGCGGCGGACGCTGCGCGCGCGGGGCTGGCGGCGTCGGCGGCGCGGCGGCTCGCGACGGGCGCGGCGCCCCCGGGCGTCGACGCGAGGACGTGCTGGGCGCTCTGGCAGGGGCGTCCCCTCGGCACGGTGGCGTCGGCCGACGCGCCGGCCGTCGCGGAGTCCTTCGCCCGCACGCTGCTCTCCCGCTGCCCGCCCGAGCGGGGCTGCGCCGCGGCGCCGTCGTGGGAGCCGTGGACCGCGCTCGCCCTCACCGAGCTCTTGCGCGACCCGCCCCCGTCGCTCGACCCCGCGACGCGCCGCGCGCTCGCCTCGCTCCGCGCGCTCGCCATCGGGCGCGTCGGGGCCTCCGCCGAGCGCATCGCCGGCGCGCCCACGCCCGCGCTCGCCCCCTGGCTCTTCGCCGCCGCCGAACTGCAACGCTAACGCCCCCCACGGAACCCCATGGCCACGCCCGCCGCCGCCCCCGCCGCCGACCCCCACATCTTCCCCGCGCCCGCCCGCGAGTACGAGTTCGGCCCGCCGGAGAACGCGGTCTTCTCCGCGCTGGCGGCGCAGATGCGCTTCGTCGGGACGGCGCAGGGCGCGGCGGGCGCGTTCCTCGTGCTGGTGGCCGTCGCCCACGTGTGGATGGGCGGCGCGCCGGCGCTGGTGTCGTCGGTGCCGATGGCGATCTCGGCCGCGCTGCTGGTGGTGACGGGCATGTGGCTCCGCAACGCCTCCGAGCCCGTCGCGCGCATCGTCTCCACCGAGGGCAACGACATCCGCAACCTGATGGAGGCGATGGCCGCCCTCGCGCGGATGTTCGCGCTGCAGCGCATCTACCTCATCGCGGTGTTCGTCGCGATGGTGCTCGGGGTGGTGGGCGTCGGCGTGGCGGTGACCTTCTTCCTGCCCGCCGCCTTCCAGACCGGCTGACGAACGCTACGGCCGCAGCACCAGCGTGGTGACGCTGCGCGCGGGGAGCGGCACGCGGAAGGCGTTGGTCGCCGTCGCGGTGAGGTCGGTGCCGCGGCGAGGCGCGGCGGCGGCGGCCGTGAGCTGCCACACCTCGGCGCGGGCGTAGCGGCGGACGTCGGTGACGGCGAGGCCCGCGGTGATAGCCGACGTCGTGCGGTTGATCGCGACCACCACCATGCGCGCGGCGCCCGAGGAGTCCGAGCTCGCGTACACCGCGGCGCGCGCGTCGTCGCTGGCGGTGGCGCGGACGGAGGTGTCGCCGAAGGCGCCGCCTGCGCCGTCGTAGTCGCGGTACATCGCGAGGGCGGCGTAGGGGAAGCGGTCGTCGGTCATGCCCATGTGCCAGAGGTTGGCGGCGAAGACGCCCTCGCGGCCGAAGACGCCGAGCACGTCGGCCTCGGCGACGCCGCCGGAGATGTCCGCGCCGCCGCCGTAGTAGTACTCGGTGAAGGCGATGCGGGTGCCGGGCCAGCGCGCGTCGACCTTCGCTTGCACGCGCGGGAGCAGGGTGATCGGGCCGCTCGTGCCCCACATGGCGATCCAGCTCGACTCGGTGTAGGCCGGGTCCCAGAGCGAGCGGGGCGCCTGGACGCGCGCGTCGGCGAGGGCTGTGTTGGCGCCGTCCTCGGTGACGCGGGTGCCGCCGCCCTGGGCCTCGGGGTACCAGTGGAGGTCGAGCACGTCGACGAGGCGCCGCCCGGCCCGCTCGGAGGCCGCGCGCATTTCGGTGAGGTAGGTGTCGAGGAAGTCGCGGCCCATGGCGTCGGGCGCGTTCTGGAGGTTGACGTAGCCCTGCCAGCCGTAGCTCACGGGGCCGAACACGAGCGCGTCGGGGGCGACGGCCTTGAGGGCGCCGGCGAGCTCGGTCGAGCGCGCGATGAGGTCGGCGTAGGTGACGGGCGTCGGGCGGATCTCGGCGTGCGTGCTCGACCAGAGGTCGGGCTCGTTGTCGAGCGCGAAGAAGATCGAGCGCCCGCCGCGCGCGGCCGCCGGCCAGGTGGTCTGGACCCAGTGGGCGAACTCGTCTTGGTACACCGCGCTGTCGGTGAGCGAGGGCGGGAGGGTGAAGGCCGCGCCCTTGCGCGCGACGCTGCGGTGGAAGCGCGTGGTGAGGTACGACGACCCCGAGGCGCGCACGTCGCCGTCGCCGCGCGCGTCGGCCGAGACGTAGCCCGCCATCGGCACGGTGAGCACGATCGAGCTGTTGTGGGCGAAGGCGTCGTCGACGGCGCGGCGGGCGACCTCGCCGGGGCGGTCGCAGCCGGCGTTCTGGCAGAGGTAGTTGTCGTTCTGGTAGCGGTAGTCGTTGCCGGCGTTGGAGGCGCTGGTCTCCCAGTTCCAGGCGGTCATGCGGTTGCCGCCGGCGCGGGTGAAGGTGACGCCGCGGGCGCGGGCCCAGTCGGGGGAGTTCCAGCCGTAGATGAGCGGGGAGATGGGGCGGCGGGGGAGATCGCCGCGCACGGTGAGGCGGACGTCGGTCGTGCCGGGGTCGCCGGGCGTCACCAGCGCGGCGTCCGCGGGCGCGTCCGCGGGTGCGTCGGGGCGCGCGTCGGGGGCGGCGTCGGTAGGTGCGTCGGGGCGCGCGTCGGGGGCAGCGTCGAGCGTCGCGTCCGCGCGTGCGTCGGGCGCTGCATCGGGGGCAGCGTCGGGGCGCGCGTCGAGGGCTGCGTCCGCGCGTGCGTCGGGTGCTGCGTCGGGGGCAGCATCCGGGCGTGCGTCGGGTGCGGCATCGGGCGCGGTGTTGTCCGTGGGGACGTCGAGTCCGCCGAGGTCGTCACCCACCTCCACCGGAACATCGAGGTCGCCAGGTTCGTCGCCCACCTCCGCGAGCTCGGCGGGCGCGTCGTCCGCGTCGGGCGCGGCGACGTCGGCGGGGGGCGACGACACCGGGTCGCTGCACGCGGCGAGCGAGGCGACGAAGAGAACCGACCAGCGCGAGGACAACGTCATCCCGCGACTCTACCGCAACGGCGCGCGAGCGCGGCGGTGAGTCGGACGAGCGCGTCGGGTCCCTGCGCGAAGAAGAGCGACGGCTCGATGAGCTCGAGCTCCATCACCTGGAGCGCGCCCGCCTCGTCGCGAACCACGTCGACGCGCGCATAGTGCACGGCGCTGTCGGTGAGGGACTCCGCGGCGCGCACGGCCTCGCCCGCGAAGGCGCGCTCGTCGTCGGCCACCGCGACCGCGCCCGTCGACACGCGCTCGCCCTCGCCGGTGAAGCGCGGCGTCTTGCGGATCGCGTGGGTCACCGCGCCGTCGACCCACACCAGCGAGCGCTCGCCGTACGCCTCCACCGAGCGCACGTAGGGCTGCACCATCATGTCGCGCGCCTCCAGTGCGCCGTCGAACCACGCGCCCGCCGCCGCGTCGCCGACCCGCACGCGCCGCGTTTCGAACGACGCTGCGGAGACGGCGGGTTTGGCGACGGCTTCGTTCCATCCGCGTGAAGTGAGCACGTCGTCGAGTCGCCGGCCCGTGCCGCGCGTGACGTGCTCGGTGGGCACCGCGGCGACGCCGCGCGCGACGAGGTCGGCGAGGTAGCGTTTGTGGTGGTTCCAGCGGACGACGGGGGCGGGGTTGACGAGGCGCGGGCCGCAGGCGTCGACCCACGCGAGGAAGGCGTCGAGGTGGTGGACGTAGTTCCACGTCGAGCGGAGGAGCACGACGCGGGCGTCGGCGAAGGGCGCGTCGGGGTCGTCCCACGCGAGCGAGCGCGCGGCGAGCCCGGCGGCGGCGAGCGCGTCGAGCAGGGGGGCCTCGTCGGCGTCGGGCTCGGGGAGCGTGCGGCAGGTGGCGAGGGCGACGTCGAGGCGGGTCATGGCGCGCGGACGCTACCGCCGCCCGCGGGGCCGCGGCCAGCGCCACTCCGCTCTCCAGCACGCACCGGTGGTAACCCGCCGTGAGGCTCGGCGAACGGCGGGGCACGCTGCCCACCACCGGTCGCCCCGCGCGCAGGACAACCGCCGCGCGCGCGTATACCCTCGCGCCGCCATGCACCGCACGCTCCCCCTCCTCGCGCTCCTCGCCGCCTGCGCCTCGCCCGCGGTCGTCTCCGCGCCCGACGCGTCCTCCCCCGACGCGTCCTCCCCTGACGCATCGTCCCCCGACGCCCCCGCGCTCGACGCGCCTTCCCCCGACGCCCCTGCGCCCGACGCATCCTCCCCCGACGCCCCGCTGCTCCCACCCACCGACGCGGGCCCGCTGCTCCCCGACGCCGGAACGCTCGGCGAGCCCCCGTGGGTCCCGCTCGACGTCCGCACCACCACCTCGTGCCCGCCGCTCGTCGCCTGCGGCGGCGCGGTGGCCGGCACCTGGGACGTCGCCGGCGGCTGCTTCGACCTGCCCGTCCCCGCCGAGCTCATGCGCTGCCCCGGCGCGCGCGTCACCAGCGCCACCGGGCGCGCCCGCGGACGCGTCGCCTTCGGCCCCGCCATCGCCGCCCGCGCGGCCCAGTGGGAGGTGCAGGCCGAGCTCTCCATCCCCGCCCTCTGCGCGGCCGTGGTCGGCGGCTGCGACGCCATCCAGAACGCCATCCGCGGTGCCTTCCCCGACTCCGCCTGCGTCGCCGAGGGGGCCGCGCGCGACTGCCGCTGCGCCGTTCGCCAGACCGGCAGCCTCCGCGACGGCGACGGCTACACCACCATGAACAACCAGATCGTCTCCGCCACGCTCAACCGCCGCTGGGACTACTGCGTCACCGGCGACCGCCTGCGCTACCGCGACGCGTCCACCTCGGGCGCGCGCGAGCCCGGCACCATCGAGCTCCTGCGCCGCGGCCCCTGACGTCGCCTCGATGTACGAGCTCCGCCCGCCCGCCCCCGCGCTCCGCCCCTACATCGAGCACTACTGGTCGGTGACGCCGGCCGCGGGCGCGCCCGTCGACCTGCGCGTGGACGTCTTCGTCGACGCCCGCGCCGACCTCGTCTTCAACCACGGCGCCCCCTACACGCGTCGCGCGCTCGGCGAAGCCCCGCGACGGGTCCGTCGCTCCACCCTCGACGCGCAGCGCCTGCGGCCCATCCGCATCACGCAGCGCGGCGCGGTGTCGGTGTGCGGCGTGCGCTTCCACCTCGGGGGCCTCGCGCCCTTCGCGCGCGTCCCGCTCGCGCCCTTCACCGACCATACGCCGCGGCCCGAGGCCGTCCTCGGCGGCGCCGTGACCGCGCTCGACGACGCGCTCCGCCGCGACGCGTCCCTCGACGCGCGCGCCGCGCGGCTCGACGCCTTCTTCCTCGCCGCCCTCGCCGACGACCCCGCGCGCCGCCCCTTCGAACGCGCCCTCGCCGCGCTCGTCGCCTCCGACGGCGGCGCGACCGTGGGCGAGGCCGCGGCCGTCGCGGGCGTGTCGGCGCGGCAGCTCGGGCGGCTCTTCGGGCGCCACCTCGGCGTCGCGCCGAAGGCCGCGGCGCGGGTGCTCCGCTTCCAGTCGGCGCTGCGCGGGCTCATGCGCGACCCGGTGTGCCCCCTCGCCGACCTCGCGGCGCGCTGCGGGTACTTCGACCAGGCCCACTTCATCAAGGACTTCCGGCGCTTCACGGGGGGCGTGCCCCGCGGCTACCGGGGCTACTACCCGCCGGCGGGGCCCGACGACTTCGCGCCCAACGTGGTCCTGTTCTTACAAGACGGGTAGCGCGCGCGGCGGCGACGCTCCCGGCCCGCGGCGCACCCTCACCGCGCGCCGCGAGGAGCGACCCACGATGACGAAGCACTGGTCGGGCACCGGAACGAAGGAAGACCCCTGGCGCCTCAAGACCCCGCCGCTCACGGCGGACTACACCCTCTACCGCGACGACGCCGCGGCGCCCCCGGTGCTCGTCTGCCAGGTGGGGACCACCACCCTCAAGTACCTCGCCCGCGCGGTCGACGACCTCCACGCGATGCTGAAGGCGCGCAGCGACTGGGTCCCGCTCGGCGCCGCCGACGAGCAGAAGGACGCCGCGCCGGGCACCGTGGAGGCGTGGGGCAGGGCCGCGGACAACCCCGTCGGCGGCTGGTACGGGCAGAAGAAGGGGCTGCGCGGGCGCTTCGGAATGTACCTCCCGCCGCTCCTCGAGGCGCTCGGGCTCGCCGAGCTCGAGCACAACCCGCGCAACAACCGAATGCGCGCGAAGTGACCCGTCACCGCCCCGCGTCGGCGCCGTCGAGCTCCGGCGGCAGCGGGCCCGGGCGGTCGCAGTAGCCCTGCACCGCGGTGAGCACGTTGCTGCACCGCGGGTCGTTGGGCCGCCCCTGCGCCGCGCACGTGTCCGCGCGCCACTGCGCCGACCCGGCCATCTCGCGCGACGGCGGCACGCGGTCGCAGAACCCCTGGCTCGCCGCGGCCGCCCGCACGCACGCGTTGAGGAAGGCGCTCGCCCGCATCGCGCAGCGGAACTCCGTCTGCCCGCACGCCGTCGCGCGCCGCACGCCCTCGGGCACGCAGTCGGCCTGCGCGTGCGACTGCCCGAAGGCGCGCGCCTCGCGGACGGCGCCGCGGACGTCGTCCAGCATCGCCGGCGCCTGCTGCTTCACCCAGTAGCCGCCGACCACCGCCACGCCCACGCAGACCGCGCAGGCGCCGACGATCAGGACGCCGACGACGAGGGCGACCTTCGCGCCGGTGGACATCTTCGCGGGGGGAGGCGGCGGGGGCGGGGGTGGGTACATCGCGGGGCCCACGCTACACCGGGGCGCGCGACCGCGGGAGCCCGGTGGAGCGGTCCGCTGCGCTACGCGTGCTTGTTGAGCCCTTCGGCGGCCATCGCGGCCTGCACGGCGGGCCGCTCGGCGACGCGGGCGACGCTGCGCGCGAGGGCGTCGGGCGCGACGGCGGCGTCAGCCCGTCGGGGCGTCGTCGGGCTTCGGGGCGTCGTCGTTCGCGCGGGCCTTGCGGGCGCGGGCGCGGCGCTCGCGCTCGTAGGCGCTGGTCGCCTCCTGGAGCACGTCGGGGTGCGCGGCGAAGACGTGCCGCGCGCAGCGGCGCACGAGGGCGACGCGGTCGACCAGCAGGCGCAGGAGCCGGTTGCGCAGCGAGAGCGTCCCTGCCGGCGGCGCGGCGTCTTCCGCGGATTCCGCGGGGTCGGGCGCAAGCGAAGGGCGCGTGAGCCGCGAGGCCAGCACCAGCGCCTCGTCGATGCAGCCGGCGTCGAAGCCGGCGTCGTCGTGGACGAGGCGCGCCCGCACCGCGTCGGCGAGGGCGGCGTGGTTGCGGAGGTCCTGGCCGAGCGCGGCGGGCGAGGAGCCCGCGTCGGCGTGGGCGTCGCGCACCTTCGCGAGGCGGCGCGCGTCGTCGCCGTCGGGGTCGCCGTCGCCGAGGGTGAAGTCGAGCGCGCCCGCGAGGAGCTCGACGAGCTCGCCCGCGCGCGCGACGTCGGCCGGAGCTTCCGGCGGGACGGCGAGGGTGGCCTCGGTCTGCGCGTGCTGGACGGCGTCGATGAGCTCGGCGATCTCGTCGGCGGTGGCGGCGGGCAGGCGGTTGCGGACGCGTTCGAGGCCCGGCAGCTCGCCCTCGGGGCGCCAGCGCTTGCGCACGAAGCCCGCGGCCTCGCGCGCCTCGCCGAGGAAGACGTCGTAGGGGACGACGAGCGGGCTGGCGTCGCCGTCGACGCGCATCGCGGCGGCGACCCAGCGGGCGCGGGCGGGGTCGGCGGGCGCGGCGACCTTCGTGGCGCGGGCGGGCTTGCGCGCGGCGCGCTTCGCGGGGGCGATCTTCGGGGCGGTCTTCGCGGCGTTGGAACGGGTCGTCATCGGGAACCTCCAGGGCGCACCGTAGCGAGCCGCGCGCCGCGACCGCCAGCGCGGAGGCGGAGCGCCGCGGGTGAAATCGCGCGCGGTGTGCGACGGCGAGACACGGCGCGCGTACCGGAAGCGCGCGAGGGCGTACCGGAGAGGCGCGAGCGCGTACCGGAGACGAGTGATGGCGTACCGGAGCGAAGGGCGCGTACCGGAGGAGAGCAAGTGCGTACCGGAGAGAGACGAGGGTGTACCGGAGGGGGGTGAGGGCGTACCGGAGCGGGGAGATCGCGTACCGGAGCGGCAGGAGGCGCGTACCGGAGCGTGCGCGGCGCGTACCGGCGGCGAGGGAGCGCGTACCGGAGCGCGTCGGCGGGGCCGTGAGGCGGCCGAAGACGCGGATTGATGGGGCGATGCGGCCACGCCGCGTGTGGGGCGTCGCCGTGCGGAAGCGCCTTCGCGAGCGAGGTGGTGAAGTCCATCGCGGCGAGCACCGGGCGCTCCGCCGTAGTGGGTGACGTGGTAGCGTGAGCGTGCCGCCATGGAGGAGCGTCGGTTCAATCCGCTGATGCTGGTGACGCTCCTCCACATTGCTGGCTGCGCGCAGCTCACCGCCTCGGTCGACGGCAGCGCGCCCCGGGCGGACGCTCTGGTGGCGCTCACAGACGCTCCATGGGACGCCGAGGAGGCCACGAAGCGCGGTGCGGAAGTCGCCGTCGATGCCGATGTCTTCGATGGCGCGGCAGGCGATCACTCCGATGAGGGAGAGGTGTCGGAGGGGTGGGACGGCGACGAGCGCGATGCCGACCTCCTCCCAGATGCGGATGCCGATCTCACGGCGGACGCTCCCTGCGAGGCGGGCTCCGATCGCTGCGGGACGCGGCTGTGCGCGCCGGGGCCGTGCGATCAGCGTGCCGCGCGACCGCTGGCGCCCATCGCGGCCCTGCGGCTCCACAACGCGCGGCCATGGTTTCGTTGGGAGCTGCCTACGGGAGCGGACGGCGCACGGCTGGAGGTCTGCGCCTCAGCCCGTTGCGACCACGTCGAGCACGCCTGGGAGGTCGACGGGGCGCGCTTCCGCCCGCCGGTGGCGCTGAGCCAGGGCGTTCACTTCTGGCGGCTCACGGCACGTCGCGGCGGGCGCTTCGCGACGGTCGCGGGGCCGGCCTGGGCCTTCGCCGTCGACCTCTCGATCCCCACGCAGGAGACGACGATGGCCCGGCGCGACGCGCTCCTCGACGTGAACGGCGACGGCGTCGAAGAGGTGGTGGAAGGAGCGGTGCCCGACCTCCCCCGCCGCTCGTGGACCCTCGACCTGCTGTTGAGCGGTACGACCCCGCCGGTTCGCCAGCGCTTCGCGGGGGCCTCCGGCTTCCTCTACACGATGCCGGGCGCGCGTCCGCAGGAGCAGTCATTCGCGTTGCACGGGATCTACCCGATCGGGGACGTCAACGGCGACGGCTACGGCGACCTCCTGCTCGTTGAGCGGCGGACCTTCTCGCTGTCGGGCGACAGTTTCGACGTCTACCTCCACCTCGGAGGGCGCGACGGATTGGTCGGTGCGCGACAGCGCCTCGGGGGGGCCGACGGCTCCCTCGGCATGAGTGTGGGCGCGGTGATCGACGTGGCCGGCGTGGGAGACGTCAATGGAGACGGCTACGGCGACGCGTACATGGGCTGGCGCATGGGGGCCGGGGAGGGCCAGCTCCTGGTGGGCGGGGCAGAGCGTCGCCGAGTCCGCCGTGACTGCTATCTCGCCACCAGTTGGATCGGTCACGGCGACGTCAACGCCGACGGCTACGAGGACGTGATCACCGGCCTGCTGTCCGCCGGGGCCTGCCACGCGGTCTTCAGGCTTCACCCAGGGGGTCCCGACGCGGACCAGCGCGCCCACTGCGGCGTCGTCGCATCGTCGTCGGGCGTGACCACGACGCTCAGCCTGCCTCCGCTGGTGTTCGCGCACGTGTTCGACGAGGACGGCGACGGCTACGACGACGTCGTCACCATCGACTACAGCTGCGTCATGTTAGACCGGGGGTTCAGCGTCTTCCGCGGCGGCCCCGCGGGGGTGCCGTTCACCGATCTCTGGACGGGCCCCTGATCGCGCCCGCTCACCACCGTGACGCGGCGCTTCATCCGGCGAGTGCACACGCCGCTTCTCCCGCGTGATCGGAGCGGGCAGACATGGGGAAGTGTTGACAGGTAGTGACGTTTGGGGCCCTATCTGCTCGAGGGCGACCGAGGGATCAGGGAGCGAATGAGCGAGCAGCGCTGGCGTCTGTTGAACGGCGGCCCGATCCCCGAGGGCATGGTGTTCGTGAGCGAGCCGCCGGGGATGATCGGCGACGTGCTCGGGGCGTGGACGAACAACGGGCCGGCGGGCCCCGCGCGGCCGCCGCTCTGGCAGCGAACAACGTGGGTTTGGGTGGGCGCGATGGCGGGCCTCGTGGTCGGGCTCGTGGGGTTCTTCGTCGTCGGCGGGATCCTCCAGCTGGACTCGGGGCGGGAATCGGCCGACGCGTTCCTGCGGGCCTTGGGCGGGGGGGCGCTGCTGGGCGCCGCGCTGGGCGGCCTCACGCTCCTGAAGAAGACGCCCGCGCTCGCGTACTTCGTGGGCACCCACGGGTGCGCGCAGGTCGAGCGATCGGGCGAGCGGGGCCGCGCGGAGCTGCTGGACTTCCGCGACGTCGAGGCCATCCGCACGCACGTGAGCGTGATGACGGTGCACGGGATTCGAACCGCGGCGCGCGAGTTCCACGTGACGTCCTCGAGCACCGGCAAGGAGCGCCTGTGGTTCGTGAGCGCGCCGCCGGGGGAGCAGCGCGCGGACGACCCGCAGTTCGACTTCGGCGAGGCCGTGCTGCGCGCGTTCGAAGCCTTCGATGCTCGGAGGGCGTCGGCGAAGGGCGACGCGTACCGCGACCCGAGCTGACCGCGCCGAGGGAGAGGGCATCGCGCGGGTCGCCACGGCCGCCGCGGGTCACCGCGTCGTGCGCCGGCGGGCTCGCGCCCCGGCGCGCTTCGGCGGCGCGAGCGCGTCGGCGACCTCCCACACCACCGTGGTGCCGTCGGCGGACCCCGAGGCCAGCAGCCGCCCGTCCGCGCGGAACGCCAGCGCGGAGACGGGCCCGACGTGCCCCGTCAGCACCAGCTTCGCCTTGCGCCCGGGGCGGACGTAGACCGACACAGCCCCGTGCTCGTCGCCGACCGCGAGCCACGCGCCGTCGGGGGAGAGCGCCACGGCGGTCAGCACGACCTTGTGCACGACGCCCTCCCGCGCCTCGCCGGTCGCGCCGTCGAGCACCGCGACCCGGCCGCCGTACGCGTAGGCCGCCGCCGACCCGTCGCCCGCGACCGCCAGCGCGTTGCAGATCCCCTTCGTCGTCACGCGCCAGCGCGGCGCGGCCTCGTCGCGTGCACGGAACGAGAGCGGCCCCGCACCCAACTGCCCGCGCGCACCCTCCGTCTCCAGCGTGAACGCGCCGTCGTCGGTCGACGCGCGCAGGCCCGCGGTCGCCGCTTCGGCCGGCCGCGTCGTCTTCGTCACGGTGGCGCCGTCGGCGAGCGACCAGACCTCGCGCCGCCTCGCCCCGTCGCTCCGCACCCGCTCCCCCCCGTCGACGAACGCCACGGAGGACACCGCCGGGTCCGCCGGGTCGAAGCCGCCGAGGCGTTCGCCGGTGGCGCCGTCGAGGCGCTGCACGCCGCCGTCGACGCCGAACATCAGCGCACCGTCGGGGAGGTACGCGAGGCCGCCCATCCAGCCGTAGGGGCCCATCGCGCGAACCGCCACGCGGCGCCCCTCGGCGAGGCTCCACATCGTCAGCTCGATGTCCGAGCGAAGCAGCGCCAGGGTGCCGCCGTCGGGCGAGAAGCGCGCCTTCGGGTAGAGCCCACGGATCGGGAGGTTTGTGCAGGTGTCGGCGTCGAGGTCCCAGAGCGCGAGTCCGTTGTCGGCCGTCGCGGTGAGGAGGCGCCGCCCGTCGCGGGAGAACTCCAGCGTCGGCGTCACCCCCGCCGCTTGCGAGAGCGCGGTGAGCTTGCGACCCGTCGCGACGTCCCACAGCGCCACCTCCGCGGCGTGCGAGGTCGCGAGCCGCGCGCCGTCGGGCGAGAACGCGGCCCGCGCCAGGCCCCAGGGCTCGAGCCCCGCGAGCGCTTCGATCCGCTCGCCGGTGGCGAGGTCCCAGAGCAGCCACGCGCCGTCGGACTGGACGGTGGCCGCGCGGCCCCCGAACGCGCTCACGGGGTAGTCGTAGCTCCCGCCCTTGCTGATGGGCACCGAGCGCAGCGCGCGCCCCTCGCGCAGGCTCCACACGTCGACGGTGTTGAACCCGCTGGAGATGAGCACCGCGTCGTCGTCGAGCAGCGTGGCGCGGCGCACCTCCATCGCCGGCACGACCCCGACGAGGGGCGACGCGATCACCGCGCCGTCGTCGGCGTCCCACACGAAGAGGCGCTCCTTCGAGGCCGCGGCGACGCGGCGGCCCGACGGGGACACCGACAGGTCGAAGATCAACCCCCGCGTGCGCCACGCGAGGTCTCCGTGGCGCGCGAGGGCGTGGGGCGGCAGGGGGAGCGTCATGGTGAGGTCCGTCGACGGGATGGGGAGGGGTGCGACCGTGGCTGCTCCGCGGAGCGGTGCCGGCGACAATGATCGCATCCCTCGTTACCTTCCGACGAGAGCTCGCGTCCCGCCGCGCGGCTACGGCACGGGCCTGGGCTCCACGCGGACAGGGGACGAGGACTAGGAGAGGATCTCCCGCACCTGCTTGCGGACGGAGTCGAGGCCAGCGCGGACGGAGGTCTTGGTCTTCATGACGGGGCTCAACTCACGAAGCACGCCAACGCCTCGGGCGCGCTCGATCGCGGGCAATTTCGCGTTGCGCGCGGGAGTGTTTCTGGCGCGGATGGCAGGGTCTGCCGTCCGGCGGCGAGGCCCGCGTGCAGGTTCTGCTGTTCGAAGCGGCGGCCCGCGCCGTCGCGCGGAGTTCGCGCCGCTACGCGCGCTTGTTGAGCCCTTCGGCGGCCATCGCGGCCTGCACGGCGGGCCGCTCGGCGACGCGGGCGCGGAAGGCCGCCAGGTGGGCGAAGCGCGAGATGTCGAGGCCGACGAAGGCCGGCCAGTTGGTGACCACGAACAGGTACGCGTCGGCCACCGTGAACTGCTCGCCGAGCAGGAAGCTCCGCCCCTCGAGCGCGCGGTCGACGATCGCGAGCCGCGAGAGGAGGCGCTCGCTCACGATGGGCTTGTAGTCGGCCGGGGTGTCCTTCGCGAACAGCGGCGAGAAGCCCTTGTGGAGCTCGCTGGTGATGAAGTTGAGCCACTCCTGCAGGCGGTAGCGCTCCATCGTCCCCGCGGGCGGCGCGAGCTTCGCGGCGGGGTTCTGGTCGGCGAGGTACTGGACGATCGCGGGGCCCTCGGTGAGCACCTGCCCGTCGTCGAGGCGGAGCACGGGGACCGAGCCCTTGGGGTTGACGGCGAGGAAGTCGCCGCCGTCGGACGTCTTCTTCGTGCCGAAGCTGACCTTGTCGAGTTCGAACGCGAGCCCGGCCTCGCGCAGCACGATGTGGGGCGAGAGGGAGCAGGCGCCGGGGGAGTAGTAGAGCGTGAGCATGGGGTGACGGTGTCTCTCAGGGTTCAGGGGTGATCCGCTCGCGCCCCGTGCGGGCGGAGCGGGGCGGAGCGGAGGACGTCGTCGGTCTCGGCGACGAGCGTCTCCACGAGTCGGGCGGCGGGCATCGGGCGCGCGGAGGCGGCGTTCTGCCCGGCCCAGAGGGCGAGGAGGTCGGCGCGGTTCTGCGCGCCCGCGGCGCGGCGGAGGGCGGCGGTGACCCACGACTGCGCGGGGTACGGGAGCACGTCGCCGAGGTGCGCTTCGAGCGTGCGCATGAGGTGGTTCTCGACGCCGCGCGCGTGGCGGCCGGTGATGGCGCGGGTGAGCCGCGTCCAGCGGGCTTCTTCCGTCCCCAGCACGCGCTTGTGCACTTCGGGCGCGCCCGACTCGGGCGTCGCGAGGAAGGCCGACCCCACCTGGACGCCCTGCGCGCCGAGCGCGAGGGACGCGACGATGCCGCGCCCGTCGGCGATGCCGCCCGCGGCGAGGACGGGCACCCTCACCGCGCGCGCCACCTGCGGGACGAGCGACATCGTCCCCACGAGCGACGCCTCCACGGGTCGAAGAAACGAGCCGCGGTGGCCCCCCGCGTCGCTCCCCGAGGCCACGATGGCGTCGACGCCGACGGCCTCCAGCGCGACCGCTTCGTCGACCGTCGTGGCCGTGCCGATCGTGCGGATGCCCCGCCGCGCCGCGTCGCGCACGGTCTCGGGGTCGGGCGCGCCCATCACGAAGCTCACCACCGGCGGCGCGACGTCCATCAGCGCGGCGAGCTGATCCTCGTAGCGGTGGGCGAAGGTGGCGGGCGCGGGCGGCGGGTCGAGGCCGAGCGCGCGGAGGACGTCGGCGACGCGGGCGACGCTGCGCGCGAGGGCGTCGGGCGCGACAGTGACGTCGTCCTGGCCCGCGATGGGGACCCAGAGGTTGAGGTTGAAGGTCCGGTCGGTCGCCGCGCGGATGGCGGCCGCGGTCGCGCGGATCTCCTCAGGGGCGAGGTTGACCGCGCCGAGCGACCCGAGCGCGCCCGCGTTGGAGACGGCCGCGACGAGCGCGACCGACGAGTTGCCGCCGCCGAAGGGCCCCTGGACGATGGGCCACCGGAGCCCGAAGCGCGCCGTGAAGGCGTTGGTGTTCCACATGGCGGCGCTCAATCAATCACAGGGTCGACGGGGTCGTGCGCGGAATCGCAGGTGCGGACGTGTTCCCGCGCCCAGTGGAGGAGAACCCGGAGGTGCCCCGGGGTGATCCCGAGCGTTTCCGCAACGGCCGGTTGCGACGCGTCGTCGAGCGGGCGTCAGCGCCCTCGCCGGAGGGCACCGGGGTCGTCACCCGCGCGACGCGAACCACGCGGCGTAGGGGGTGTTCTTCGCGAGGCGGCGCGTGAGGTCGGGGGCCCCGTCGCGCCACCACACCGGGCCCCGCTCGCCGAGCGCGACCTTCGCCGCGTGGACGCGCCCCCTCGCCGCGCGCAGCGCCCCGTCGTCCCCCGCGCGCTTCGCCCGGCCGACGTCGCGCCGCGCGTCCATCAGCGCGTGGACGAGCCGGTCGCGCTCGGCCGCGTCGAGCGAGGGGTCGCCGCGCCGCCAGAGCCGACCCCGCACCACGAGGTAGCGGCCGTCGGGCGTCACCAGCGGCGCGGGGGCGGCCTTCGGCATCCCCGACAACGTCGGCGCGAGGCCGGCGCAGCGCAAGGGCCCCGCCACCCTCCCGCGCCTCCGCCGTGGCGCTTCACGGTATGGTCGCGGTAGGTAGACGGCCATGGGCGCTTCCCCCTCGGGTTCGGTCTTCGCGCTGGGGCTGGCGGGCTTCGCGGCGGTGGTGCTGCCCGCGTTGGTCGCCGCGGCGCCGCTCTTCGCGCGGGGCGCCTCGGGCCGCGCGGCGCGCGACGCGATGACCTACGTGCTCCCCGTGCTCGCGGGCGCCGGGTGCCTCGCGGCCCTCGTCGCCGCCGTTGCCGCGCTCGCGACGGCGCCGGCAGGGCAACGCGCCGCGCCCCTCGCCGCGCTGGCGCTCGCAGTGGTGGCGGTGGGCACCAACCTCGCGGGGCTGTTCTTCGCGTACATCTTCGCCGCCGGCAGGCCGTGACGCCCCACCCGTCGGACGACGGTGCTCATCACGGACAGCGCGGCGCGGCGTCTTCCGGCGGCGGCTGCTCGGCGGCGTGGCCCGAGCGGACGCGGGTCCGCGGCTCCACGGTCGCGACGTGGGCGCGCTGTTCCGCGGTGATGCGCGACGGGTGGACGCGGTAGGGGGCCCCGCGCCCCTGCGTGAACCAGAGGCACTGGTGCGCCTCGGACCAGCGGACGATGCCGACGTTGTTGCGGAGCGAACGCCCGAGCGCCCGTCGCTGCGCGGCGTCGGCGGGCGTGCCGACGGCCTCGCGGAGCAGCGCCTCCGCCTCGCCGGGGCGGTCGGTGAGCGCCGACACCGCCGTGCGGTAGAAGCACGCGAGCAGCACCTCGGGCCGGTCGAGCTGGTCGGCCAGCCCGATGAAACGCTGCGCCTTGGGGGAGCGGGGCTCCTCCTCACCGGAGGGGCCTTGCGGCGGGGCGGTCTTGCGCGGGGCCATGGTGGGCCGAGGCTACCGCCGCACGGGCCGTTCGGTCACCACCTCGCAGACAGCGCGCGGGATGCGCGTCACCCGGCCGCGGGCAGGGGCCGCGCGACCACCACCACGTTGCCGTCGGGGTCTTCGAAGTACGCCGCCTCGTCGCCCCATGGGCGCGCGGCCAGCGGCGAGAGGCAGCGGGCGCCGAGCGCGATGAGACGCTCGCCCATCGCCGCGGGGTCGTCGACGACGAGGTAGAGCTCGGTCGACGTCGTTCGACCCGGCGCGGGGGAGTCCGCGGGGGCGAGGGTGTTCTTCACGAAGCCGTCGCGCAGGTAGAGCCCGAGGCGCATCCCGTCGGGCAGCACGAGCTCGCGGTACACGGGGACGTCCACGCCCGCGGGCCACCCGAAGGCGCCCTCGTAGAAGCGTGCGGCGCGCGCGACGTCGGCGACGGCCAGGATCACCAGCGCGAGGCGGGCGGGCTTCGACATGGGCGCATCGTGCCCCCGCGGACGCTGCGTTGGAAGGGCCGTGACGGGAGCGTCAGCGCAGCGCGGCCACCGCGGCCGACACCTTCGCGAGCGAGACGGGCGCGGGCGTGGTGAGCTCGGGCGCGAAGATCGACACGCGCAGCTCTTCGAACGACCACCGGAGCGCCCACGCCGCCTCGCGGTCGCGCGCTCCCTCGAACTTCGCGAGGAAGGCCGCCCACACCGGCGCGAGCGGCTCGAGCTTGTCGGCGTCCTTGCGCGGGTTGTCGACCGCGCGCCCGAGCCTCACCTGGACGGCGCGCAGGTACCGCGGGTAGTGGGCCAGCCGCCCGAGCGGGACGTGCTCGACGAGCCCCACGGGGAAGAGCATTTCGAGCTGCGCCCGCATCTCGCGCATCGCGGTCGCGCCGCTCGGCTGCTTCGACGCCGTGCGCAGCGCCTGGAGCGTCTTCGCGAGCTCGGCGGAGGCGGCCTGCACTGCGTCGGCGTAGCGGCGCGCGGTGGGGTCGACCTTCGGCGCGCCGTCGCGGATGGCCTTCTCGAACGCGTCCTTCGAACGCGGCGGCGACTCGACCAGCCCGAAGGCGTCGTCGACGACGCGTGCGAGCAGAGACGCCCGGAAGCGCTCGCCCTCGTCGCGGGCGAAGGGCGCGCCGTCGAGCCGCGGGAAGGGCCCCGGCAGGCGCTGCGCTGCGTTGGCGAGGACGCCCCGCGTGGCGATGGCGACGAGCCGTCGGAGGCCCCCGCGCGTGGCCTCCTCCGCGGCGGGCGCGGACTCCATCAGCGTGAGGTCGACCGACGCGCCGCGGTCGACGAGGGCGGGGAAGCTGCGCACCTCGGCGCCGCCGACGCGGCGGGCGACGTGGTCGGGGAGGTCGCCAAAGGTCCACGCGGTGAGTCCCTTCCGCTCCCACTGGGCGGGCGCGGCGGCTCCCTTCCACGCGGCGCGGGCGCGGGCCCCGAAGCGGGCGAGGATCTCGTCGACGTCCCGCCCCTTCGCCACCTCCTGCCCGCGCTCGTCGACCACGCGGAGGGTGAGGCGGAGGTGCGGCGCGACGGCGTCGGCGCGGAGGGCGTCTTCGTCCACCACGGCGCCCGCGAGGCGCGAGGCGACGCGCGCGACGGCGGGGATCATCGGGCCGTCGAAGGGGGTGAGCTCGTCGGCGACGGCGGCGGCGAGGTCGGTGACCGAACCGAGGCTCTTGCGGACGGCGCGGGGCGCCTGGTTGAGCAGGGCGGCGACCTTGTCGCGGAGCCAGGCGGGGATGGTCCAGTCGAGCTCGCCGGGCGCGAGCTGCGGGAGGAGGACGAGCGGCGCGGTGACGGTGACCCCGTCGTCGTCGGCCGACGGGTCGAAGCGGTAGTCGAGCGGGAGGGCGACGCCGTGGAGGGTGACGGCGTCGGGGTAGTCCGCGGGGACGAGGTCGGCCTCGCCCGCGAGCACGTCGTCGAGCGTGAGGTGGAGCAGGTCGGGCTTCTTGAGCTCGGCCTTCTCGCGCCACGCCTCGAAGCCCTTCCCGTCGGTGACGTCGAGGGGGACGCGCTGGTCGAAGAAGTCGAGGATCGCGCCGTCATCCACGACCATGGAGCTGCGCCGGGCCTTGTCCCGCAGGCGTTGCGCGCGCTCGCGGACCTCGGCGTTGTGGGCCATGAAGCGCCCCTTCGTCTTGTACTCGCCGCGCACGAGGGCGTGGTCGATGAACATCAGCCGCGCCTGCGCCGGCGCCACCTTCGCGTAGTCGGTGGCCCGGTCGCGGTAGATGGGGAGGCCGAGCATGGTGGCGTTCTCCCGCACCATCGCGCGGGCCGAGCGCTCGGACCAGTGCGGGTCGGTGAACGAGCGCTTCACGAGGTGGGGCGCGGCGTCGAGGATCCACTCGGGGTCGACGCGGGCGACGGTGCGGGCGAAGAGCTGCGAGGTCTCGACGAGCTCGTAGGCCATCACCCACGGCGCGGCCTTCTTCGCCAACGCCGACGAGGGGTGGACCGCGAAGCGCGTCTCGCGCGCCCCGACGTACACCCGGTGCTGCGGGTGCCACTGCCCGACGCGCGAGGGGATGCCCGTGAGGATCGCGGTGTGGAGCGCGCGGTCGACCGGCGCGTCGGCGTCGTCGGGCTTCGGCGCGGGCTTCGCGGCGGGGGCTTTGGGGGAAGGGAGGCGCAGCTCGCGGACGGTCTCCTGGAGCTGGCGGTGGACGTCGCGCCACTCGCGCACACGGAGGAAGGAGAGGAAGTTGTCGCGGCACACGCGGCGGAGGTGGGAGGTCCCCTTCGACTCGGCCTCGCGGACGAAGTCCCAGAGGCGCAAGAGCCCGGCGAAATCTGAGCGGTCGTCGCGGAAGCGGCGGTGCAGCTCGTCGGCGCGCTGCTGGAGCTCGCGGGGGCGGTCGCGCGGGTCCTGGAGCTCGAGGGCGGCGGCGATCACCAGCACGTCGTCGAGGCACCCTCCGTCGGCGCCGGCGAGGATCATCCGGGCCACGCGCGGGTCGATGCGGAGGCGGGCGAGCTTGCGGCCGAGGGGGGTGAGCGCGCGGTCGCCGTCGATGGCGCCGAGCTCCTCGAGGACGCGGTAGCCCTCGGACACGGCGCGCGACGGCGGCGGGTCGAGGAAGGGGAAGTCCTCCACCTCGCCGAGCCCGAGGGACTTCATGCGGAGGATCACCGCGGCGAGGCCCGTCCGCTTGATCTCGGGGTCGGTGAAGGCCGGGCGCGCGGCGAAGCTCTGCTCGTCGTAGAGCCGCACGCACACGCCCTCGCGCACGCGGCCGCAGCGCCCCTTGCGCTGCTCGGCGCTCGCGCGGGAGATCGCCTCCACCTGGAGCCGCGTGACGCCCGAGCGCGGGTCGTAGCGGGAGAGCCGCGCGACGCCCGCGTCGACCACGTACACGATGCCCGGGATGGTGATGGACGTCTCCGCGACGTTGGTGGCGAGGATCACGCGGCGCCCGGGGATGGGGGCGAAGACGCGCGACTGCTCGGCGGCGGTGAGCCGCGCGTAGAGGGGCTGCACGGTGACGTTGCGCAGCGCCCGGGCAGAGAGGGCGGACTCGGCCTCGCGGATCTCGCGCTCGCCGGGGAGGAAGGCGAGGACGTCGCCGGTGGGGTCGAGGGAGACGACGTCAGCGACGGCGTCAGCGACGGCGTCGGCGAGGTCGAGCTCGGGCGCGGGCGGGGCGTAGAGCACGTCGACGGGGTAGGTGCGGCCCTCGACCTGGACGACCGGCGCGCCCCCGAAGAAGGCGGAGAAGCGCTCGGTCTCCAGGGTGGCGGAGCTGACCACCACCTTGAGGTCGGGGCGGCGCGGGAGGAGCCGGCGGATCCACCCAAGGAGGAAGTCGATGGTGAGGCTCCGCTCGTGGGCCTCGTCGATGACGAGGGTGTCGTAGCGCCGCAGGTCGGGGTCGCCGTGGATGGCCGCGAGCAGCACGCCATCCGTCATGAACTTGATGGACGTTCGCGCGGACGAGCGGTCTTCGAAGCGGATCTGGTAGCCGACGTCCTCGCCGACGGGCGTGCCGAGCTCCTTCGCGACGCGGGCGGCGACGCTGGTGGCGGCGATGCGCCGGGGCTGCGTGACGCCGATGAGCCCGCGCGCGCCGCGGCCCATCGCGCGGAGGATTTTTGGGAGCTGGGTGGTCTTGCCCGAGCCCGTGGCGCCGGCGACGATGACCACGGGGTGGCGCGCGACGGCGTCGGCGATGTCGTCGACGCGGGCGGTGATCGGGAGCTCCGGCGGGAAGGTGATCGTCGGTGGGGTCGGTGCGTCTTCGGGCATCGGCGGGGGTGCGAGGCGTAGCACCGGCGGGGGCGCATGGGCGCCGCGAATCGCCACGCCCCCACACCCGCAGGGCCCTCACCTGTGGCGCGCAGGCACCGCGCGGAGACGGCGCTGCGCCCGGAATTGCGCGGCCGCGCGCTTGCACCTCCCGTGGGTTCGCCGCGCGGCGCGTCGCCGCCGGGGAAAGGGAAGACGTCATGGCCGCGATCTACGAAGAACTCAAGACCGACCACCAGAAGGTGCTCTCGCTGCTCGACGACCTGATCGCGAGCGAGAAGGCGGGGCCTGAGGTGTGGGGCCGGCTGGTCGAGCAGGTGCGCGACGAGCTGGTCCCGCACGCGCGCGCCGAGGAGGCGATCCTCTACAACGCGCTGCGCGAGGACGACCGCGCGAAGGGCCTCATCGCCCACTCCTACAACGAGCACCTGGAGGCCGAGGCCGCGCTGCGCGGGCTCCAGGTGGGCGAGGCGGCCAACGTCGCGTGGGTCAGCGTGGCGCGCAAGCTCCGCGACTCGCTGCGCCACCACATCCAGGAGGAGGAGACGAAGGTCTTCCCGGCGGCCGAGCGCGTCTTCTCCGCGGAGGAGGCCGCGGCGATGGGCTCCGCGTTCGTGCAGATGAAGCCGGGCATCCGCGCGGACTCCTTCGCGGGCAACACGCTCGACATGATCGTCAACCTGCTGCCGGCGCGCCTGCGCGAGTCGGTGCGGAAGTTCGCCAACGACAACGTCGGCGGGCGGCGCGCGGCGCGGGCGTAGCGGGTCATCCCAGGGAGGCGCCCGCCCGCGCGGCGAGCGCCTCCCGCGCGGGAGCTACGCGCTGCCGCCGCGCGCGTTGACGGGGGGGAGCGCGGGGTCGGGGACGAGCGAGCTGCTGCGGAGCCCGGGGAAGCGCGGCAGGTCGGCGACGGCGACGTCGGCGTGAACCCAGCCGCCGGTCCGCTCGATGAGCACCTGGACGTGGCCCTCGCGGACGCCGCGCGCGAGCACGTCGACGACCTTGTCGAGGCCGAGGCGCTTCATCGCGCGGATGGCGTCGGAGAGTTCGAAGAAGCCGCCGTGGATGGCGCCGTCGGCCTCGAGGTCTTCCGAGACGGAGGTGGCGCCGAAGCGCCGGGCGGTGTCGGGCGCGCAGAGGACGACCACCATCGCGGAGGGCTCGAGGCCCGCGGCGGTGAAATCGCCGACCTGGTCGGCCACGGGGAAGAGCCACGCGCCGGTGCGCAGGAGGTCGTCGAGGATCGATCGCGGGGGGATGTTCATGCAGAGCCTCCTTGGGAGGAAGGGGACGAACCAAGCACCCCGGAGTGACGCAAGGCGCGCGCCACGCGAAGAGCGCGCTGCGCGTGGGGCGGCGGGGCGTGCGATGATCGCGGCGCCACCCATTGCACAGGGAGCTTTGACGGACGTGTTCGAGACTGCGGAGTCTGGTCGGCGCCCGACCGCTGAGGTGATGGCCGCGTGAGCCTCCTCGCCGACCCGCGCTGGCTCGCCGCGAAGGCCGCCGCGACCGCCGCGCTCGCCGTCGCCCTGTCGTCCGCCGCGTCCGTCCCCGACGCGCTGTCGAGCGCCTTCGTCGCGCTGGTGTGCGTCTCGCCGAGCGCCTACGCGGGCCTGCGCCGCGGCCTCGAGCAGCTCGGCGCCGCGGCCCTCGCCGGCGGCGTCACCGCGGGCGTGCTCCTCGTCGCGCCGCGCGCCCACCCGCTCACCGCGGGCGCCGCGCTCGGGCTCACCGTCGGGGCCTGCCACGCGGTGGGCTGGGGCAACAGCTACGCGGTGGCGGGCTTCACGTCGCTCTACGTGGTGCTGCTGCCGTTCCACTCGCTCGGCGAGGCGCTGGCGGTGCGGGCGGAGGCGGTGGCGGTCGGCGCGGCGGCGGCCACCGCGGTCAACGTCGCCGTCGCAGCCTTCGCCTCGCGCGCCATCCGCGAGCGCCGGGAGCGCCTCGCCCGCGCCGCCGTCGCCGCCCCCTTCGCGCGCGCCGCGGCGGCCTGCGCCGACGTGGCCTTGCGCGCGGAGGCGTCGGCCGCGTGGCGCCCGGCCTTCGAAGCGGTGGAGGAGCTTCGCGCCGACCTCGCCGCGCAGGCCCGCGAGGTGCTGCTCCCGCGGCGCGCTGCCGTGCGCGAGGGGGCTGCGCGGAGCCTCCGGGCGCTCCACGCGCTCGCGGACGTCGCCCACCTCGGGCGCCACGTCGCGCTGTTGTTGGAGGGCCGCGCGCGCTCGGAGCCCGCCCTCGGCGAGGCCCTCGGCGCGGTGGCGGCGTGGCTCACGGAAGGAGGCGAGGCGCCCGTCGCGGCGCTCGAACGCGCGGCCGAAGCGCTCGACGAGCCGGCGCTCGCGGCAACCGTCGCTGGCCTCGCGCGCGCGGCGGCCGAGGTGGGCGGGCGCGCGGGGTGAGCCGTGGGCAGCGCGTCGGCTGCGCGATGTCCCTCGGCCCTCACCGCGCCGACGAGAGGACCCGCACCGCGTGGGGCGGCACGCGCACCCGCCACCGCGCGCCTTCGCGTGTGACCGCGGCGCCCGCCACGCGCTCGCGCACGTCGGCGCCGAGCAGCGCGGCCGGCGCGTCGAGCGTCGCCTCCGCCTCGCCCCAGTTGAAGAGGACCACGTCGGTCTCCCCCGCCGCCACCTCCGCCGCCCACGCCGACGGCGGCGCCGCCCGCGTCGCGCGGAAGCCCGTCGTCGCCCCGTCGACCAGCGGGCTCGGCGCGAAGCGCTGCCCCACGGCGATCGCAGCATCGAGCGGACGCGCCGGCGCCCGCAGCCCGTCGCGCAGCCGCGTGAACCACGCCTCGCGGTAGAGCGCGCGCCTCGCCTCGTCGAGCGCCGCGAGGTCGTCGCCGTAGCCGAACGCGCCGCCCGAGAGCGCGGCCATCGCGAGGAACGCGCGCCCCTCGTCGGGCGTGAGGTCGCGCGCGACGGGCTGGTCGGGGTCGGGGGCGACGCCGTGGCGGGTGAGGTCGGCGCGGGCCGCGAGGTTGCGCGCGGCGGCGGCGACGGCGGCCCAGAACGGCCGCGACGTCGCGTAGGTGTTGTCGGCCCCGACGCGCAGCGAGTCGACGAGCGCGAGCGACGGGGCCACCGGCGCGCCGCAGCCGTTGAGGTGCGCGTCGCCCGCGCCCGCGGCGACGGCCTCCAGGCCCATGCGGTACGCGACGAGCGGCGGGACGGACGGGTCGGCGCGCACGCCGGGGAGCGCGCCCGCGTAGAGGAAATCGATCTTGAAGAGCGAGACGCCGCGCGCCCGCAGGTCGCGGAAGAGGGACGTGAGGTGCGCGCGGACCTCGGGGCGCGTCGCGTCGAGCACGTGGAAGGTGCGGCCGGGCACCAGGGGCGCGGCGAGGGGCGCGCCGCGCGCGTCGCGGACGAGCCAGTCGGGGTGCTCACGAACGAGCGGCGCCCCCGGGTCGACCGCGAAGGGGGCGAGCCACAGGCCGAGCGAGACGCCGCGCGCGCGGAGGCGGGCGGCGAGGTCGGCGAGCGTCGCGCCGAAGCCCTCGCGCTCGCGCCAGTCGCCCCAGGCGAGCTCCCAGCCGTCGTCGACGGTGACGTGCGAGGCGCGCGGGTCGAGCGCGCGCATCGGGTCGACCTGCGCCTCCACCTGCGCGGCGGTGATGTGTTCGAAGAGGGTGTTCCAGCTCCACCAGCCGCGGGGGAAGGCGGGGCGGCTGGCGCGCGGGCTCGCGGGGAGCGCGGCGGCGCAGGCGAAGGGCGCGTCGGGCCGCGCGGCGGCGAGCACCCAGCGGCCCTCGTACGCGGCGCCCGGGGCGAGCGCGACGGCCTCGTCGGCGCGGAGGCCCGTGCGGAGCGTCCAGCGCCAGCGCGCGTCGGGGCGCTCGACCGCGAGGGCCGTCCAGCGGTCGAAGGGTGCGGCGGCGCAGGCCGAGACGCCCCCGTTGTTCCACACGACGTCGCCGCGGAAGAGGCTCACGCCGGGCGCGTCGACCAGCGGGTCGCCGAGCGCGTCGGGGTACGCGACACGACCGCCGGCGTCGCGCGTCAGCGTCGCGCCGGGCGCGAGCGCGAGGCCGCCAGCAAACGACCAGCTCTGCGCGCCGTCCATCGCCACCCGCGCGCCCTCGGGGAGGCCGTGCGCGGGGGCTTCGAGCGCGACGCCCTGGAGCGAGCCGCTCCCGGTGAGCCGCCACGCGACCGACATTGCGCCGTCGCTCCCTGCGGGGGAGAGCGCGACGCGGACGGTCAGCGCGCCGGCCGTGCCGGTCACCGCGCCGTCGGCCGCGCGGGTCCGCGTCATCGAGGAGAGGGCGCGGGGCCCGTCGGCGAGGTGGGCGACGAGCTCCACGCCCGTGACGCGCGCGCCGCCCGACTCCACGGTGAGGGTCCCGTCGTCTTCGACGCGAACCCGGAAGCCCGCGGGCGCCGGCGCGTAGCCCGCGTCGGGCGCGACGGCGGGTGCGTCCTCGCAGCCTGCGAGCGTGAGGAGGAGCGCGGCCGCCCGACCCCTCACGGCGTCGTGCTGGGTGGTGGTGCGCCGCCGCGTCGCCCGGGCCTCCGTCATGGCCCGGCGGTTGTACCAGAGCGGCGGGGGCGGGCGTTCAGCGTTCGCGCGGCGTCTCGAGCGCGAGGGCGGCGCACACGGGCGCGAGCGCGTCGCCCGTCACGAGCGAGTCGACCGACGCCTCGGCGCCCGCGCCCAGCGCCGCGAAGCCCCCGAGGTCGCCCGGGTCGCAGCGACGGTCGTTGTTGCGGTCGACGAGCACCGCCGCCCGCTCGCCGGTGCGCGCGCGCCCGGGCATCGACCACGACAGCGCCGCGCGCCCGCCCTCGACGCGCGCCGTCGCGAGCTGCGACGCCACCGGGCGCTCGGCCGCGACCACGCCCGCGTGAACCGTCGCGCCCGCCGGCGCCGCGTCGAGGCCGCGCACGGTGACCGCCAGCGCGCGCTCCTCCATCGCGGCGAGGGCGGCCTCGGCGATGGGCCGCGGCGCGGGCTCGGCGAAGGCCATGGTGAAGTCCTCCTCGCCGAGCGTGGCGAAGCGCTGGCTGTACGACGCGCGCGCGAGGTCGGCGCCCGACTCCCCTGCGGCGCCCGGGGCGATCACCAGGGCCGCGAGCGCCGGGTACTCGCTCCCGCCGCGCGGCAGGCACACGCACGCCTCGAAGGAGCCACCCCGCACGGTGGCCCACGCGCTCACCACGCCGAGCTGCGAGCCCGGGCCCTCGCCCTGCGCCCGCGCGTACCGGATGGCGAAGCGGGCCCGCGCGCCGTCGAGCCCGACGAGCCCCGACGCGCGCCCGACCACCACCTGCTGTGGGAGCGGCCCGCACGCCGCGCGGACGTCGGCGCACGGGGGCGAGTCGGGCTGTGCGGGCGGCGCGTCCGCGGGGGAAGCGTCCGCGGAAGAAGCGTCTGTGATGGAAGCGTCGGTGCGGGCGTTGTCGGAGGTGACCACGACGCCGCCGCAGTGCGCGGCGCCGAGCAGCAGGAGCGCGAAGGCTGTGGGGTGGCGGGGCATGCGGCGATTGTGCGGCGCGCCCACGCGGGTGAGAAGCTGTATGGTGTGAAGGGTATTGGATGGCGCAGCGATACAATCGCGCGCCCGCCGTCCGAGAAGCGCAACGATCGAGCAACGACCGTCCCACCTCCGCGCCATCTTTTCAGTTGAGGTCGGCGCCAGGAATTGCTGGGATGGGCGGGCATTGGACGGAGAAGTACACAGCGTCGGCGTCGAGCGGCTGGCGGAGGTGACGGCGCGCTTCGCCCGCGTCCACGACCTCCCGTCGCTGTTGTATGAGGTGAAGGCGATCGCCGACGAGCTGCTCGGCATCGAGTACTGGGGGCTCTACCTGTACGACGCCGCGGCGGGGCGGCTGCGGCTGATGGCCGACACCGGCTTCACGCCCGACGACCGCGTCCAGGCCGAGCGGACGGCGATGGAGCGGCACCCGGGCCACGTCTTCCGCACGCGCGAGGCGCTCCACGTGCCGGACGTGGAGGCCGACACCGACGGCATCTCGCGGACGGGCCCGCGCAGCTTCGTCGTGCGCTCGCGGCTGTGGGTGCCGCTGGTGGTGTGCGGCGAGTGCGTCGGCTCGATGGGCTGCGCCAGCGGCCGCCCGCACCGCTTCGACGCGGCGACGCTGGCGGCGCTCCGGCTGGTGGCCGACCTCACGGCGATGGTCTACCGCAACGTGACGGCGCGCGAGGCGCTGGTGCGCGAGCGCGACCGCGCCGAGGCGGCGAGCGCGGCGAAGGGGCAGTTCCTGGCCAACATGAGCCACGAGGTGCGGACGCCGCTCAACGGCATCCTCGGGATGGCCGCGCTCCTGGCCGAGACGCCGCTCGCCCCCGAGCCGCGGGAGTACGCGCAGGTGATCCGCTCGTCGGCCGCGGCGCTCCTCGCGGTGGTCAACGACATCCTCGACGTGTCGAAGGTCGAGGCCGGGATGATGACGGTCGAGTCGCTCCCCTTCGACCTGCGCGCCGCCTGCGAGGAGGTGGTGTCGCTCTGCGGCCAGCTCGCGGCCGCGCGCGGGGTCGAGCTCGCGCTGGACTACGACCCCGCCTGCCCGGCGCTGCTCGTCGGCGACGGCGGGCGCCTCCGGCAGGTGATGCTCAACCTCGTCTCCAACGCGATCCGCTTCACGCCCGCGGGCTCGGTGCGGCTCGTCGTGCGCGAGCGGGAGGCGCTCCCGGGCGCGTCGGCGCTCTCCCTCGCGGTGGCCGACACGGGCGTCGGCATCGCGGCCGACAAGCTGGAGTACGTGTTCGAGAAGTTCACCCAGGCCGACCCGAGCACGACGCGGCGCTTCGGGGGGACGGGCCTCGGGCTGGCGATCTCCCGCGCGCTGGTCGAGCTGATGGGCGGCTCGCTCACCGTCGCGAGCGAGCAGGGCCGCGGCTCGACCTTCACCGCGTGCCTCACGCTCCCGCACGCGGAGGCCGCGGCGACGGTCGCCCCGGCGGCGGGGCGCGCGTGGCGGCCGCTCACCCGTCCGGCCCACGTGCTCGTGGTGGAGGACAACCCCACCAACCAGCGCGTGGCGGTGCAGCTCCTCCGCAAGCTCGGGGCGACGGCGGAGGTGGCGGGCGACGGCGCCGAGGGGGTCGCGCGGGCCCGCGACGGGCGCTTCGACGTCGTGCTGATGGACTACCACATGCCCGAGATGGACGGCCTCGCGGCCACCCGGGCGATCCGCGCGCTCGGGACGCCGGCCGCGTCGCTCCCCATCCTGGCGCTCACCGCATCGGCGATGGAGGCCGACCGCCGCGCCTGCGCCGCCGCGGGGATGACGGGCTACCTCTCCAAGCCCATCGACCTCGCCTCGCTCTCCCGCGCGCTGCGCGACGTGGGCTTCGACTGACGCTTGCGCGCCGGGCCGCGCCCGCGTTGTCATCCCGCGCGCCGTGATCGACCTCGCCTACCTCGCGCACTACCGCATCCTCCCCAACCGGCGCTGGCAGCGCGCCGTGGCCGCCGCCTTCCGCCCGATGGAGGCCGCCACCGGGACGCGCCTCGTGCTGCACGACTTCGCGCCGCCCGCGTCGCCGGTGCTCTACGCCTCCAACTCGTCGCAGAAGTACGACTTCCTCACCTTCCGCTCGGCGATGTGGGCCCGCGACCTCCCCGTCGCCACCATCACCAAGGCCAAGAACTACCACGTCGCCTGGATGCGCCCCGTGATGGAGAACACCGGCGTCATCCCGCTCGCCTCCAAGGGCTACGTGATCCTCCGCGACGCGACCGCGACCCTCGGCCGCCGCCCCACCGAGGCCGAGTACCGCGCGCTCCGCGACCACCTCGACGCCGGCGCGCCGCCGCCCGACGGCCCCGAGCTCGCGCCCCTCCGCACCCGCCCGCGCGACATCCTCGGCGTCGCCTTCGACCCCGCGAACGAGCCCCTCCGCGCGGCCTGGCAGCGCGCCTACCGCGAGCTCCTCGGCGGCGCGGTTCGCCTCGCGCGCGAGGCCGTGGCCGCGGGCCACTCGATTCACGTCTACCCCGAGGGGACGGTGTCGTCGCGGCTCGGGCCGGGGCGCATCGGCGCGGTGATGTTCGCCCGCGCGCTCGGGCTGCCGCTGGTTCCCGTCGGGATGAGCGGCGCGCGCGAGGCCTTCCGCGGGCAGACGCCGCTCCTGCGCGGCGGCGCGATCGACTTCCGCTTCGGCGCGCCCTACCGCCCCGACCTCGCCGACCTGCCCGACGACTTCCGCCCCTTCGACCCCGAGCACGAGCGCCGCCACCGCCCCGCGCTCCAGCGCGCCACCGACGACCTCATGGACCGCATCGACGCCCTGCTCGCGCCCGACTACCAACGCCGCGAGGGCTTCGCGCCCGACGGGACGCGGGGGACGAAGCGCTTCCTGTGAGCGCCGCGCGCCTCCACCCGCGGCACCGCATCGACGTCGAGCCCGCCGCCCTCGCCCGCGCCCTCGCCCGCTGCGCCCGCCCGCCGCGCGGCGCGCTCGAACGCCTCGAAGCCCTCGCGTGCCCCCGCGGCGAGGCGCTCGCGGCCCTCTCGGTGCGCTCGGGCTTCGACGCGCTCCTCACCGCGCTCGCGCTGCCTCCGGGGAGCGAGGTGGTGCTCTCGGGGTGGACGATCCCCGACATGGCCCGCGTCGTCCGCGCGCACGGGCTCGTCCCGGTTCCCGTCGACTGCGGCGAGGCGACGCTCGCCCCCGCGCCCGAGGATTTCGCCGCCTCGCTCACGCCCGCCACGCGCGTCGCCGTCGTCGCCCAGCTCTTCGGCGGCGCCGTCGACCTCGCGCCCTACGCCCGCGCGTGCCGGGCCCGCGGCGTGCTGCTGGTCGACGACGACGCGCAGGGCTTCACCGGCCCCGCCCGCCTCGCCGGGAGCCCCGACGCCGACGTCGTGTTCCACAGCTTCGGTTCGATCAAGACGGCCACCGCGCTCGGCGGCGCGCTCGTCCGCGTGCGCGACGGCGCGCTGCGCGAACGGATGCGCGCGACGATGGCCGCGTGGCCCGCGCAGCCCGACGGCCGCTACGCGCGCAAGGTGGCGACGTACCTCGGCCTCGCGGCGCTGCGCGACCCCACCCGCTACGCCCGCTTCGCGCGCGCGATCGAGTCCGCGGGGCGACCGCTCGACGCGGCGATCATGGGGGCGACGCGCGGCTTCCCGGCGGACGACGTCGGCGCGCTCCTCCGGGCGATCCGCTGGCGGCCCTGCGCGGCCCTCTGCGCGACGCTGGCCGAGAACCTCGCGGGCTTCGACGCGGCGCGCGTGGCGGCCCGGGCCGCGGCGGGCGAGCGGCTGATCGCGCGGCTCGGCGGCGCGGTGCCGGTGCTCGGTCGCGCGATGGCGGCGCGGACGCACTGGCTCTTCGCGGTGCTCAGCGCGCGGCCCGACGCGCTGGTGGCGGCGCTGCGCGGCGCGGGCTTCGATGGCGCGCGCGGCACGAGCAGCATCGCGGCGGTGCCGGAGGCGCCGGAGCGGCCGGGCGCGCGGGCGGCAGCGTGCGAGGCGTGGGGCGGGCGGGCGGTGTTCCTGCCTGCGTACCCGGAGGTGCCGGAGGCCGAGCGCGACCGGATGGCCGACGTGGTGCGGGCGCACGCGTAGGGGGTCAGCCGGCCTTGCGGAGCGCCCCCCGGGCGACTTGCGCGGCCGCGCGCTCGATCCGCCGGACGGGTTGCGCGGCGCGCTTCACAACGCGCCCCTTCGAAACGCCGCCGCGCCCGGAGCGCATGGCGCTGCGGGCGCGGCGGAGTCCCCTCGCGGGGCGGGAGCGACGGTCAGTACGCGGCGTTGCCGCGGCCCGCCTTGACGCCCGTGCGCACGGCGGTGGCGCCGCTGACGACGAGGTTCTTGAGCGAGGGGGTCTCGACCTGGGCGACGGGCGCGGTCTGCATGTTCTTCTTCATGGCGAACTCCTTACCTTCCGGTGGCGTCGCCCGCATCATCGCGGCGACGGCGAAACCCATCGCAACACGCGTGCCGCGGGCGACGCGTCGTCGCGGCACCGCGGTTGCTCCCCCGTCGCGTCGATGCCCCTCACCGACCGACACTTCCCGCCGACGCCCGTCGTCACCGCGTCGGGCCACGCCGCGCGCTACGACGACACCTGGGCGCGCGTGCGCCCGCTCCTGCGGCGCGTCCCCGTCACGCGCGTGGTCGACCTCACGCCCATCGACCCGCTCGGGCTCCCGGTGTGGTCGGCCGTCACCCCGCTCGCGCGCGACCTCACCGTCCACGCCGGCAAGGGCGCCACCGCCGCCGCCGCGCGCCTGAGCGCGGTGATGGAGGCCATCGAGCGCGTCACCGCGGAGGACGTCGACCCCGCCCGCGTCGTGCGCGCGTCGTACGAGTCGCTCCGCGCGCGCGCCGGCGACGCCGCCGTCGACCCCGCCTCCCTCGACCTCCCCTTCGACACGACGTACCGCCCCGACCTCCCCATCGACTGGCTCGACGCCTGGGACCTCGCGCGTGGTGAGCCCGCTTGGGTCCCGCTCGACGCGGTGATCTCCCCCGCGCGCGAGGGCGTCTGCCGCGGCGTCGAGACCAACGGGCTCGCCTCGGGCAACACCCTCACCGAGGCCGCCGTCCACGCCCTCTACGAGCTCATCGAGCGCGACGCCGTCGCCGACGACGCCTTCTGCGAGGCCTTCGGCGAGCCCGGCGACCCGCACGGCGCCGCCCCCCGCATGGTCGACGTCGATTCCCTGCCCGACGCGACGCGCCCGTGGCTCGCGCGCCTCCGCGACGCGGGGATGGAGGTCCACGTGAAGGACCTCACCCACGACACCGGCGTCCCCGTCTACGCCGCGTACCTCGTCGACCCGGCCTTCCCCGGCGCCGCGCGCGAGGCCGCGTTCGAAGGGATGGGCTGCGACCTCCTCCCCTCGCGCGCCGCCGTCCGCGCCGTCACCGAGGTCGTGCAGGCCCACGCCGTCCGCATGCTCGGCGCCCGCGACGCCTACGAGGGATTCGAAGCGCCCCCCGAGCGCGCCGCGCTCCTCCTCCGGCGCATCGGCGAGCGCTATGCCGCGCGCCGCGCGCCCTTCCCCGACGACCCGCCCACGCCCGGCGACCTCCGCGCCGACCTCGACGCGATCGTCGCGCGCCTCCGCGCCGCGGGCCTCGCGCGCTGCCTCGTCGCCGACCTCACCCGCGCCGACCTCGGCGTCCCCGTCGTCCGCGCGATCGTCCCCGGGCTCGCGGGGCCCTTCGGCGACACCGCGCGACGGCCCACCCCGCGCCTGCTCCGGAGGCTGGTGTGAGCGCCGCCCGCGCCGTCGTCTTCTGCGGCCCCACCGTGTCCGCCGACGAGGTGGCCGCCGCCGTCCCCGGGGCCGTCGCGCTGCCGCCCGTCGCCCGCGGCGACCTCGCCCGCGCCCGCGAGGCCGGCGCCGACGTGATGCTCGTGCTCGACGGGTCGTTCGCCCACGGGCTCGCCGTGTCGCCGCGCGAGGTGGTCGACGTCGCGCGCGACGGCGCCCGCGTGCTCGGCGCGTCGAGCATGGGCGCGCTCCGCGCCGCCGAGTGCTGGCCCGCCGGCGTCGAAGGCGTCGGAGCCATCTACCGCATGTACCGCCTGGGCCTCGCCGACAGCGACGACGAGGTCGCCGTCGTCACCGACCCCGACCGCGGCCACCGCGCGCTCTCCGTCGCGCTCGTCAACGTCCGCTGCGCCGCCTCGCGCGCCGCCCGCCGCGGCGTCCTCTCGCGCGACGAGGCCCGCGCGCTCGTCGAGGGCGCCCGCGCCGCCCACTTCAGCGAGCGCAGGTGGCGGCCGCTCCTCGGGGCGCTCCCCGCCCGCGTCGACCGCACGGCCTTCGCCGACGTCATCGCCGCGAGCGACCTCAAGCGCGCCGACGCGGCGCGCGCCCTCGCCCGCCTGCGCGCCCTCCTCGACGCCGGCGAGCCCGCACGCCCGCGCGGCGACGTCCCCCTCGCCCCGGTGGTCCGCTACGTCGGCCACGACCCGCTCACCGGCCGCGACCCCGCCGCGGCGCCCGCCGGTCTGGTCGCGTGGCTCTTCGGATCCGGGCGCTACCAACGCCACGTGTGGGCCCTGGTCGCCGGCGACGACGCGCTCCGCGGGCTGCGCGCCGGCGCACTCCGCGAGGCGCTGCCGGGCGTGCTGCGCCGCCGCCTCGACGACCCGGACTTCGCCGCGCGCGTGTGGGAGGAGCTCGCCTTCCTCGACGAGCTCGAGCCCGAACTCATGCGCTGGCACGCGGCGGAGGCCCTCGCCGCGCGCTTCGTGGGAGAACCTCCGCCCGCGCTCGCCGCCCGGGTCCGCGAGGAGCTCGCCGTCGCGCACGGGCTCCGCGAATGGACCGCGCTGCGCGGCGAGGTGGCGGAGGGGAGGCTGTTCGGGGCGATCCCCTTCGCGTGGGTGGAGCGCGCCGCCGACATGATCGCCCGCGCTCGCGCCGTCGCGGGGTCGCCGTGAGTCGCCCGCGCGTCCTCGTCGGCACGTTCGAGATCGGCGGCTTCTGCGCCGACCTCGCCGACGGCCTCCGCGCGCTCGGCTGCGAGGTGACCACGGCGATGTCCGTGGGGCTCGCGTACTTCACCGACCGCCGCTACGACGTCGACCTCGCCGACGTCGCGCGCGCGGCCGACTGGCGCGCCGTCGACGCCGCGCTCGCCGCCGGCCGCCGCCCGCGCGGCCGCGACGCGACCGCCGTGATGGCGCGCCTCGTGGCCGACCACGACGTGTTCGTGATGGTCCACGCGAGCCTGCGCCCGTGGCACCCGACCGTCCCCTGGCGCATGGGCCTCGGGCGCGAGTACGCGACGCTGGCGCGCCACGGCAAGCGCGTGGTGGGCTTCTTCACCGGGCCCGACGTCCGCCACGCCTCGGCCTACGACCAGCAGTGCGCCGCGCTCGGGCACCGCGCCGCGACGATGGGCGAGATGGCCGCGCGCTGGGCCGACCGGCCGCTCGCCCCCTCGCTGCGCAACCTGCGGATGACCGAGCGGCACGCGACGGCGATCTTCTCGCAGCCCAACCAGTCGGGCCTCGCGGTGCGGCCCTACCACCACCTCTTCGCGCCCGTGGCGCTCGACCGCTACGACGCGAGGGTGCCCGACCGCGAGGTGCCGGTGGTGGTCCACGCGCCCACCGACCGCGGCGTGAAGGGGACGGGGCCGATCCTCGACGCGCTCGAACGACTCCGCGCGCGCGGCGTCCGCTTCGAACTCCGGCTGCTCGAGCACGCCTCGCACCCCGAGCTCCGCGCGGCCCTCGCCGACGCCGACGTGCTGGTCGACCAGATCCACCTCCCGCTCCACGGCAAGCTCGCGGTGGAGGGGATGGCCTCGGGCTGCGCGGTGGCCGGCTGCGACCGGGCCGACCTCGAGCCCTTCCCCGCGCGCCGCCCCATCTTCCACCTCGAACCCGACGGGCTCGACGCGCGCCTCGCGCACCTCCTCACCGACCGCGCGCTCCGCCGCGAGCTCGCCCACGCAGGCCGCGCCTACGTCGAGCGCCACCACGGACACGTCCGCGTCGCCGCGCGCCTGCTCGCCGCCGCCGACGGCACCCTCGGGCCCTGCGAGCACCGCCCTCGCTTCTTCGCCGAGCGCTACGCCCCGCCGCCCGGGACGGCCGTCCCCGCGTACCTCCGGCGCCTGACGGGCGAGGTGCTGCGCGCGCACGGGCTCCCGCGCGGGGTGTCCGTGGGCGACCTTGCGCGCCGCGGCCTCGTCGACGCGCGGACGGCGGCGCGCGACGCGGAGATCCCGCGCTGGGCGGAGGCGTGAGCCGCGCTACCGAACGGTGAAGTTGTACCGGACGAGCCAGTTGCCCGGGCCGAAGCGGCGCACCGGGAGGTCGATGATCGCGCCCTCGATACACGCGGCGGCCTCGATGTCCTCCATCGGGGTCTCGATCCGGACGCGCGGGCGGCCGGTGGCGCCGGCGTAGTTCGCCGCCACGCGCACCGCGCGGACGGTGCTGTGTTCGAGGCACCGCTCGACCGAGCCCTGGAGGATCGTGCGGAGCGCGTCGAGCTCGCCCTGCGGCGGCCGCGCGACGGCGACGGCCCCGGCGTCCGCGACCACCGGCGGTGGGGTCGCAGACGCGTCCGCCGCGGCTTGCGCGGTCGCGTCCGCGGCGAGCGGCGCCGACGCGTCGGGCGTGACGAGCGCGGGCGCAGGCGCAGCGTCGGCGGCCGCCACCGGCGCGGGCGGAGCGGGCGGAGCCGGCGGCGTTCGAACCTCGGGGATGGGCTCCCCCGCGGGCTCGGCGGCGCGGAGCGGCGCGACGCGCTGTTCGAGCGGCGGCGGCGCGGGCGGCGGGTCGCGGTGGGTGTAGACCCACGCGCCGGCGAAGATCGCGGCGACCGCGACGAGCGAGGGGCCGAGGTTGCTCGGGATGGCGGTGCGCGGCGCGGGGTCGGGCATGGGGTCTCTCGGCGCGGCCTCATCGGCGCGCGCAGGAACGCGGACGAGCGGAGGCTCGGTGGGCGGGTCGGCGGGAGGCGAGGAGGCGACGGCGGCGGGCCGGGACACCGCGGCGCCGACGCCAGGCTGCGTCTGCACCGACGACGGCGTCGAGGGCGGGATCGTCACCACCACCGGCTCCGTCAGCGCGGGCCCCTCCGCTGCGGGCTCCGCGGGCGCAGGCTCTGCCAGCGCGGGCTCCGCAGGCGCGATCGACGCGGGCTCCGTCGACGCGGGCTCCGTCGACGCGGCCGCCGTCGGCTCGGGCTCTGTCAGGGCGGGCGCCGTGACGCGTTCGGGCTCCGCGGGCGCCGTGACGCGTTCGGGCTCCGCGGGCGGGACGTCGGCCGGCGGGGCGGTGGGCGGCGGGTCGGAGAAGCGCTCGACGACGTCGGCGGCGTCGACGAAGTCGTCCTCGCGCGGGCCCTCGGGCGCGGCGACGTCCCGCGCCAGATCGGCGAGCGAGGCGTGGACGCGGACGGGCGTCTCGGCGGGGGCGACGTCCTCGGGGGGGAGCGGCGGCACGGTGGCGGCGCGCTGCGGCGGCAGCGTGATCGAGTGCGGCGACGTCACCCGCACGGACGCGTCGAGCACACGCAGCAGCTCGCGCGCGAGGGCCTCCGCGGTGGGGTAGGGCTCGAGCGCGCCGCAGCCCTCCGATGACCACGCGCGCAGGAGCACCGCGTCGACGTTGCGCGACAGGTCGGGGCGCAGCGCCACCAGCGACGGGCGCTCGCGCTCGAGCACCGCCGCCCGCACCACCGCGGCGTCGCCGGCGAAGGGGACCGCGCCCGTCAGGCACTCGTACGCGACCGTGGCGAGCGCGAAGACGTCCGTCTGCGGGTGGATGCGGTGCAGGGCCTCCTGGGGCGTGAGGTACTCCGCGGCCGCGGGCGCGACGCTGGTGGGGCTCCAGCCCGCCTCGACCAGCGCGTGGGCGAGGCCGCACTCCTCCAGCCACACCTCGCCCGCGCCGCTCACCAGCACGTTGTCGGGGCTCAGGCGCCGGTGCACCACCCCGCGCGCGTGGAGCCAGTCGAGCACCTCGGCGACGCGCAGCAGCGCGACGGCGAGGCCCTGCGGGTCGAGGCCCTCCGCGTCGCGAGACCGGTCGCGCAGCGTCGCCGCGTGGACGCGCTCGGCCACCACCACCGGCTCGGCGCCCGTCACCCCGACCGCGACCACCCGCGGCACGGCCCGGTGGCGGAGCTCCAACAGCACCGCCGCGGCCTCCTCGAAGGCCGCCGCGCGGCGCTCGTCGGCGGGGCGGACGCCGTGGGCCACCCGCGCGACGTGCCGCGGGTGCCCGTCGCCCGGCGCGCGGGCGAGGTACACGGACGCCACGTCGTCGCGGCGCAGCAGCCTTTCGAGCGTGAACCCTCCGCACACGAGGGAGCCCTCCTGCGCGCGGGCGGGGGCGGTGATGGGGGCGTTCATCGCGGGCCTCGCGGGCACTCTACTGCGCGCGTCGCGCCCTTGTCTCGCAAGCGGCAACGCCCTCCCCGAGGCGCGTGCGTTCTGTCGCCGGCCCGTCGAAAATCTTCCGCGCGCGCTGCGGCGCGTGTAGCGTGTCTGTTGGTCGTGTGCCCCCCCGCGGGGCCCTTCGCCGTCCCCTGTTTTCCGAGGTGTCCAGGTGAGCACTCGTTTGCACAAGCACGGATCACGTTCGGCGCGGGCGCCGGCGCTGGCGGCCCTCGCGGCCCTCGTCGCGCTGCCGTTCGACGCGGGGGCGCAGGTGCTCCAGCGCTTCGCGCTGCGGGCCGAGCTCGGGGTCGGGACGATGATCCCGGACTACCAGCGCAACACCGACGCGCGGCAGTACGGCGGCAACACGCTCGGCTACGACAGCGTCAACTTCCACACGCACCTGCGCCTGGCGTTCACGCTGGTGGGGCCGCTGGCGATCCAGGCGACCTTCACCAACGAGTTCTTCCCGACGAGCACGGCGCAGGGGACGGGGCGGGTGATGGCCTTCGAGGGCGGCCTGCGCTTCGAGCCGCGCCTCGGGCGCGTCGGCGACCTCTTCGTCGACGGCAACGTCGGGTACGCGCTCACCGGCCCCTACGACCGGCTGATGCTCAACGCCGGCCTGGGCTTCGAGTTCCGCGTGCACCCCGCCTTCTCGATCGGCCCGGTGGTGCGCATCACGGACGTCTTCCAGCCCGCGCCGAGCCCGCTGCGCAGCACCGACTACCCCTACGACGCGGTGTACTGGTCGGCGGGCCTCTCGCTCTCGGGGCGCGTGCCGCCCGTCGTGCCCGTGTACGACACCGACTGCGACACCGTCCCCGACCCCGAGGACGTCTGCGCCACCGTCCCGCAGGGCCCGACGCCCGACCCCAACCGCCGCGGCTGCCCGATGGCCGACACCGACGGCGACTGCCTCATCGACCCAGACGACCGCTGCCCGACCATCCCCGAGGGCGACTACCCCGACCCCGCGCGCCCGGGCTGCCCCGACCCCGACCGCGACCACGACGCGGTGCTCAACGAGGCCGACGTGTGCCCCGAGCAGCCCAAGGGCGACGTGCCCGACCCGGCGCGCGCGGGCTGCCCGCACCCCAACCCCCTCGCGGTGCTGCGCGGCAACCAGATCCAGATCACCCGCCAGGTCCACTTCGACAACGACCGCTCCGAGGTCGACATGAGCAGCGCGGACCTCACGCGCCAGAACCACGAGCTGCTCAACGACGTGCTCTCGATCCTCAACGCGCACCCCGAGCTCCAGGTGGAGGTGGCGGGCTTCACGGACAACCAGTGCCGCGGCTGCGCCGAGGGCGCGATGCGGCACAACCTCAACCTCTCGCGCACCCGCGCCGAGGCCATCATGAACTACCTCACGCACCCGCCCGCCGGCGGCGCCGCGATCGCGCCCGACCGGCTGCGCGCGCGGGGCTACGGCCCGGCGAGCCCCATCGGCGACAACGCCACCGAGGAGGGCCGGCAGCGCAACCGCCGCGTGGAGCTGCGCGTCCTCAACCCGACGCCCCCGGCGCCGACGCCGACCGAGCCCGTGACCCCGCACCCGCGCCAGTGCCCGCCGCGCCCGGCGCCCCCCGCGCGCCCCTGCACCGTCAACGCCCTGGGCAACTCATGAACCGCACCGGAGCCACCGCCATGCGCGACCGCCCCCACGCCTCGCCCTCCGCCCCGCTGCGGGCCCTCCTCGCCCTCGCCCTCGCCGTCGCGGCCTGCGGCGACGTCGGCCTCCCCGTGCTCGGCTGGGACGCTGGCGTCGGGTGCAACACCAACGGCGACTGCGCCGGGATGCCCGGCCGCCTCGTCTGCGAGACGCGCTCGCACCGCTGCGTCCAGTGCACCACCGACATGGACTCGGCCTGCACCGTCGGGCAGTACTGCGACCCGGTGTCGTTCACCTGCATGCCCGGGTGCCGCAACGACGCCGACTGCCTCGGCACGCCGGCGACCCCGCGGTGCAACGTGCCCGCGCACCGCTGCGTCCAGTGCGTCACCGACGACCAGTGCCCGACGGGCCAGCGCTGCACGGACTTCACCTGCGGCCAGTGCACCACCAACGCCGACTGCCCCACCGGCGAGGTGTGCCTCAACCGCCTCTGCCGCCGCGGCTGCGACCCGGCCGCGCCCCGCTGCATGTCGAACGAGATGTGCTGCCCCGACATGGGCTCCAACCTCTGCGTCGACACCCAGTCGAACGTCAACAACTGCGGCGCCTGCGGCACCGCCTGCCGCCTCGCCAACGCCACCGCGGCGTGCTCGGGGGGCCGCTGCCGCGTGATGTCCTGCGCCGCCGGCTCCGGCGACTGCGACATGGACGACGCCAACGGCTGCGAGACCAACGTGCAGACGTCCCCGATGCACTGCGGCATGTGCGGCAACGCCTGCACCGGCGGCCAGGTGTGCACGGCGGGCGCGTGCGTGTGCCCGACGGGCCAGACGCTCTGCGCGGGCCGCTGCGTCGACGCCCAGACCGACCGCGCCAACTGCGGGATGTGCGGCAACGCCTGCCCCGCCGCGCAGACCTGCGTCGCGGGCACGTGCGCCTGCCCCGCGGGCCAGACCTTCTGCAACGGCCGCTGCGTCGACACGCAGACCGACGGGACCAACTGCGGCGCCTGCGGCAACGCCTGCCCCGCCGGCCAGATGTGCATGGCCGGCGCGTGCGTGTGCCCGACGGGGCTCACCTTCTGCGCGATGCGCTGCGTCGACACGCAGACCGACCTCGCCCACTGCGGCCGCTGCGCCAACGCCTGCTCCAGCGTCAACGGCACGCCGTCGTGCATGGGCGGCGCCTGCGGCATCGCCTGCAACGCCGGCTTCGGCAACTGCAACATGGACGTGACCGACGGCTGCGAGACCAACCTCAACACCAGCAACATGCACTGCGGCGCGTGCGGCAACGCCTGCCCGATGGGCGCCGCGTGCGTCAACGGGCTCTGCCACCGCTTCCCGTCGACCGGCGCCGAGGGGCCCTACAACCCCACCGGCCCCGGCGTCGTGATGCTGCCGGGCGGCGTCCACAACTTCACCACCATCACCATCCCCGCCGGCGTGACGGTGCGCCCGACGGGCCCCGAGCCGCTCGACCTGCGCGCCACCGGGCCCGTCGTCGTCAACGGCGTCATCGACGTGTCGGGCGGCAACGGCGGCCCGGTCGCGTGCGGCGGCGCCCGCAACGGGTCGAGCGGCGGCACCTCGGGCCTCGGCGTCGCCGGCGCGAGCAACGCCACCTGCGTCGGCGGCCTGCTCGCGTGCGGCGGCCAAGGGGGCGCGGGCGGCGGCGCGCCCGGGATGGCCATGCTCGCGGGCGCCAACGGGACGCTCCCGACGCGCGGCAACGGCGGCGACCGCGGCGGCGGCGGCGGCGGCGGCTACGACCCCGCGGGCGCCGGCGGCGGCGGCGGCGGCGGCGGGCAGGCGGGCGGCGGCGGCGGCGCGGGCGCGGGCCGCGGGTGCTCGTCGGCGCCCGGCGAGAGCGGCGTCGGCGGGCGCGGCGGCGGCGTACGGGCGGCGGCGTCGGCGGCACCACCGTGGGCTCCGAGGGCTTCGGCCGCGGCGGCGCCACCACCAACCCGATGTACGCCGGCCTCAACGGCAGCCCCGGGCTCTCCTGCGGCACGGCGGGGAGCATCCTCGGCGGCGGCGGCGGCGGCGGCTCCATCGGCGACATGGCCGCCAACGACCTCTCGGTCGACAACGGCACCTTCTACGCGGGCTCCGGCGGCGGCGGCGGCGGGCCCCTCGGCGCGGGCGGCGGCGGCGGCGGCGGCGCGCTCCGGCTCGCGTCGCACGTGTCGATCAACGTCGGCGCCACCGGCCAGCTCCTCTCGCAGGGCGGCGACGGCGTGCGCGTGACGTGCAGCACCGGCGGCGGCGGCGGCGGCGGCGGCTCGGGCGGCGTGATCTACGTCTACGCGCCGACCGTCACCGTCGCGGGCGGCGCGGTGGTGAGCGCCGACCCGGGCGACGGCGGCTTCGCGACCGGCGGCGGCGGCCAGGGCGGCCCCGGCGGCCTCGGGCGCATCCGCATCTCGGTGCAGTCGGGGCGGTGCTCGCTGTCGTTCGCGTCGTTCAACCCGGCGCTGGCCGATTCGATGTGCTCGTTCTCGATGGGCGCCGGCACGCCCGGCACCGCCTTCATCCGCCGCTACCCCGACTGACCCCTCCGCGCGTGTCCGCCGCGGCGTGCGTCGCGCGGACACCGCCCCTTCGCTTCGCCCCGCATCGTGAACGACCGCGCGGTGTTACCCTCCGCGGCCGTGATGAAATGCCCCCGCTGCGGCGCCGCGATGGGCCCCCTCGACGCCGAGGAGGGCGTGGTCGTCGACACCTGCACCGCCTGCCGGGCCGCGTGGTTCGACCGCGGCGAGCTCGCCCGCGTCGCCCATACGCCCGACGACCTCCCCGCGCTCGACGCCGCCTCCGAGCTCTCCCGCGCGACCGCGATGCCCTGTCCCCGCTGCGCGGGCGCCTCGCTCGTCGAGATGCCCTACGCCGTCGGCCACCCGGTGCTCGTCGCCACCTGCCCGATGTGTCAGGGCGTGCTCGCGTCGCTCGGCGACCTCCGCGCGATGCGCGCGCTCGCGTCACCCGTTCGCGCGCCGGCTGCGACCCTCGCGGCCCCCGGCGACCACGCCGCGCTCGACCGCGTCGCCGCGCGCTTCGACGACGTCCGCCGGCTCTCGGTGCGGCAGCGCCGGAGCTGGCTCGAGGCGCTGACGGGCTTCGAACAGGCCAACCAGTACACCGTGCTCGCCAACGGCGGCGGCGCGGCCTTCGTGGTGCAGGAGCAGACGCGCGGGCTCGGCGAGGCGCTCGTGCGGCTGCTGCTCGGGCCCTTCCGCCCCTTCGAGTCGTACGTGGAGGACACGCGCCGCGGCACCGTCGCGATGAAGCTGCGGCGACCGTTCCGGTGGTTCCTGCCCGAGATGGAGGTGCGCGACGCCGACGGGTCGCTGATGGCGCGCATCGCCCGACGCTGGACGCTCGTCGCCACGCGCTACGACGTCCTCGACGCGGCCGGGGCACTCATCGGCGAGATCCACGGGCCCTTCTTCCGCCCGTGGACCTTCGAACTCCGCGCGGGTGGCGTCCTCGTCGCGTGCGTCCGCAAGCGCTGGTCGGGCCTCGTCTCCGAGGTCTTCACCGACGCCGACAACTTCGAGGTCACCTTCGAAGCCAACGTCCCCCCACGCTGGAAGCCCCTCGCCCTCGCCGCCGCCGTCCTCATCGACGCCGCCCACTTCGAACGCTCCAACGCCTGACGCGCCCGTGCGACGCGCGCTCGCCGCCCTCCTGCTCGCCGCCTGCGCCGCCGCGCCGCCCGCGCCCCGCGCCGACGACAACGTCTGCCCGCCGCCCTCGCGCCCCGCCCCGCGGCCGCGCGCGTTCGAACCGCGCGACTGCGACTGCGCCGCCCTCTGCGCGCCGTGCCCCCCCGCGACGACGGACGCGAACGCGCTCGCCGCCGCGCGCGGCCGCTGCCCCGCGTGGCACCTCGACTGCGCCTGCCCCGTCTGCCCTACGCCGACTCGCTGAGCCGCTCGACGCGCCGGACGCCCGCGCGCGCCACCGTCACCTCGCTCCCGTCGCCGCGGGTGAGCTGGAGAAACTGCGGCGTCGCCTGCTCGAGCGCGCCCTCGATGGGCTCGCCGTGGTCGAGCGTGACGCGGACCAGCAGCCTCCCGCGCGGCCGCGCCACGCGCACCGTCGAGTCGTGGAGCACCGTCGAGAGCGGGTCGCCCTCGGCCCCGCGGCGCTGGACGCGGGCGACGGCGGCGAGGAGGTCGGCGGCCCCGACGCGCAGGTCGGCGGCGGGGTCGGCGCGGCCGCGGCGGGTCGCGGCGAGGGCAGCCTCGTTGGCCACCTGCTCGAGCTCGGCGCCGGTGAAGTGCTCGGTCGCGTCGGCCACCGCGCCGAGGTCGACGTCGGGCGCGAGGCTCTTCGTCCGCGTGTGGATGCGCAGCACCTGCTCGCGGTCGGCGCGGGCGAGCGGCGGGATCGCGAGCCGCACGTCGAAGCGCCCCGGGCGCAGGAGCGCCTCGTCGAGCACGTCGGCCCGGTTGGTCGCCGCCACCACCACGACGCGGTCGACGGGCTTGAAGCCGTCCATCGCGACGAGGATCTGGTTGAGCGTCTGCTCGTGCTCGACGTAGAGCGCCGCGGCGGTGGCGTTGCCCCGGCGCCGGCCGATCGCGTCGAGCTCGTCGATGAAGATGATCGCGGGCGCCTTGGCCGCGGCCGCTTCGAAGAGGTCGCGCACGCGCGCCGGCCCGACGCCCACCAGCAGCTCGACGAACTCCGTCGCCGCCACCTCGAAGAACGACGCCTTCGCCTCGCCCGCCAGCGCCCGCGCGAGGAGCGTCTTGCCCGTCCCCGGCGGCCCCTCGAGCAGCACGCCCCGCGGCAGGCGCGCGCCGGTGGCCCGCCAGCGCTCCGGGTCGCGCAGGAAGTCGACGATGTCGCCCAGCCGCTCGCGGGCCTCGGCCGCGCCGCCCACGTCGGCGAAGGTCGCCCGCGGGGCCTCGGCGACGAGGCGCGCGGGGCTCTTGCGCATCGTCAAGATGCCCTGCTGCCCGCCCGCCGCCCGCCGCACCACGAACACCAGCGCCGCCACCACCGCGACCAGCGCGACCAGCAGCCCCCAGGGCATCGGCCCGCCGCCCTCCCCGCCGGGCTCCTTCATCACCTGGTAGAGCGCGAAGAAGATCAGCACGAGCAGGACCCAGACGAGGGCGGTCTTCGCGGGCTTCGACATGGCGGCGCGGATGGAAGCGTCGCCGGGCGCCCCGCGTCAACCAATCCGCGACGTCAGCCCTCGAGCACGGGCGGGGGCTTGCTGGTCTCGGTGTGGACGGCGCGCGCCGAGGCGTCGGCGATGAAGGGCTCCATCGCGTCGACCGGGATCTCGAAGATCGACGCGACGCTGGTGAGGTAGCGCCGCTCGTCGGCGGTGGTGAAGCCCTCGGCGTGGGCCATGTCGTTGGCGAGGGCCCAGGCGAGCAGCCGCTCGCGGGCGTCGAGGTGGCGCCTCGCTTCGAAGAGCGTGCGGGCCGAATCGCAGGCGAGCGTGGCGACCGCGCCGACCACGCGCTTCTCGTCGAGCGCGGCGAAGGCGGGCACCTCGCGCAGCCACGCGCCGAGGCGGGTCGTCTCCCGCTGCGAGAAGCGCCCGTCCGCGCCCGCGACGGCGAAGCCCACCGCCGCGACGAGCAGCGCCTTCTGCGGCGGCAGCGGGGTGGTGGCGATCAGCTCGCGCAGCGTGGTGGCGACGGCCCCCTGCGCGGCCTGCGGGATCAGCCCGAGACGTCGCCGCCAGGCCACCGCCGTCGCGCAGAGCTCGGCGACGCGCCACTGGACCGCCGCCTCCAGGCGCTCGGGCGCGACGTCGGCGGGGACGACACGGGCGTCAAGGGCGACCACGTCGTTGTCGACCACCGCGCGCACGCTCGCGGTCGTCGCCACGCAGGCGAGCAGCTTGGCGAGCGGGAAGTGGTCTTCGAACGAGTCGACGTGGACGAGCGGCGCCGTGAACGCAAGCGCCTCGCGGCCCGCGTCGCTGCCGGCCACGCGCGCGTCGTAGGCGGCCTCACCGCAGACGACGTGGACGTGCTGCGGGTGGATCGCCCGCGCGGACGACGGGCACGCGCGCTCTAAGAGCGCGTCGAGGTCTTCGAGGGTGTAGCGCGCCACCATGACAACCCGTCACCTCCGCACGAAGCCGGCGTCCTCCACCGACGTCGTGCAGAGCCACTCTACCGCCGCGCCGCCGTTGACGGAACCCCCCGCTCACCCCCGCAGCGCGACGAGGATCGCCCCGCGCCCGCCGAGCTCCGCCGGCGCGGTGGCGAAGGCGTCGAGCTCGCCCGTCGCGGGCGGGGACGAAAGCGCGGACACTGCGAGGTCGGCGAGCACCGACGCGCCGTCGGGCGAGCCCTTGCCGTAGCCCGTGATCACCTTGACGCAGCGCATCCCGCGCGCGCGGCGCGTCCGCACGAAGTCCTGCACGCGCAGCGGGACGGCGCCCGGCTCGACGCCGTGCAGGTCGAGCGCGTCCCCCGGAGCTGCGAAGCGCCCGAGCGCCTCGAGCGCGAACTCGCAGCCGCGGCGCGCGCCCGCGACGGTCCCGTCGGGCGCCCAGCGCGGGGCGATGGTGACGCCCCCCGCGGCGAGGGTCTGGCGGTTCTTCGCGCCGGGGTCGGGCTTCGGGGCGCGGGGCGTGCGGGGCGCGGGCGACGGGCCCTTCGCGGGCAGGCGCTCGACGCCCGACATGGCGACGTCGAAGAGCCGCTGGTCGAGGTCCTCGGGGCGCCACACCTCCACGGAGGAGGAGGGGCGCTTCGGGGTCGCCGGGGGCGGCTTCGGCGGGGCCTTGCCCTTCGCCGCGGCCTTCGCGGCCTCCTCGGCGCGGCGGGCCTCATCTTCGGCGGCGAGCTTCGTCTTGAGGGCCTTGAGGTCGGCCTTCATCGAGTTGGCCGCGAGCGGGTCATGCGGGGAAGTCTTCTTCTTCACGGCGAGCTCGCCTCCCGGCGCCGCGCGCGCACCGCGGCCTGGGCCGCGAGCAGGCCCGCGAGGGTGCCGTCTTCGAACTGCAGGTCGGCGTCGTCGAGCTCGCGGTGGTCGTGCGCGTTGCGGACGTCCTCCGCGGTGAGCCCGGGCTTGAGGCGCCGCGCGAGCGCGAGCACCTTGGTCTCCTGGAGGTCGATCATGCCCTGGAGCATGCGCTCGACCTCGTCCCATGCGTCGGTCGGTGGGTTCATGGCGTGGGTGGGGTGAGGGCGTCGCGCAGGATGTCGCGCGCGTCGGCCTCGGTGGCTTCGATGCGGTGGTCGTTGTGCGGTTGCAAGGAGACGGCGCAGCCCGCGCGCGGGCAGTGGCCCTGGCACCCCGTGGCGGTGACCCAGACGCGCCCCGCGACGCCGCCCTCGATCGCCATGCGCTTGAGCGCGGCGAAGAGCGCGGGCCCTGCGGCGCCGCAGCCCGAGCGCAGCGGGTCGCCGGGGCGGCGCGCGTTGGTGCACACGAACACCTGCGCGGCGGGGCGGAGCGAGGCGGGCTTCACCGCGCGGGCTCCTGGAGCGCGGCGCGGAGCCTCCGCACGTGGAGCTCGGCGCGCCCCCGCCACGGGTCGTCGGGCGGCGCCGCGGCGAGGTACGACGTCCACGACGAGAGCGCGGCGCGGCGCATGTCGCCCGCCCGGCGGGGGTCGACGTCGGCGCGGCCGCCCGGGTCGTGCTCGCGCGCGCCGGCCTCCCACGCGAGCGCCGTGTGGTAGTGCCGCTCGTAGGTTGGCTCGAAGAACACCTCGGGCCGCTCGAGCGAGTCGACGAGCGCGCCCGACTGGAAAGGCGCCCCGCGCGTGCGCCCCGCGGCCATCTCCGACGCGACCGCCGCCCCGCGCGAGAGGGCCTCGACGGCGTCGACGCCGGCGCGGTCGAGCGCGACGCCGAGGCCGAGCCAGGCGAGGTCGTTCTCCGGGTCGGCCTCCACCGCGCCGCGGTACGCGTCGACGGCGCGCCGCACGTCGCGCAGCACGAGGAGCGTGTCGGCGAGGTTGCCGAGCGTGATCGCGCGCGTGCTCGCGGAGAGCGGCTCAGCGAGCGAGCGCTGCCAGGCGTCGCGCGCCTCCTCGTAGCGCCCGAGGTGGAGCGCCGCGAGCGCGCGGGTGAAGAGCAGGTCGGCGCGGTCGGCCGCGTCGGGGTCGAGCGCGAGCGCGCGGTCGACGAGCTGGAGCGCCCGCGCCGGCTCACCCGCCCGCTGCGCGCGGAGGTTGGCCGCGAGGGCGAGCGCGCGCGGGTCGTCGGGGTCGAGCGCGAGCGCGGCGTCGAGGCGGGCGAGCGCGCTCCGGCGCAGGCGCTCGGGCTGGAGCATCTCCGCGTCGTCGGGGTCGAGCGCGAACCGCCACCGCAGCCTCCCCCCCACCTCCGCGAAGAGCGCGTCGAGGCTCGCCGCGTCCCGGTGCCGCGCCGCAGCCTCCGCCCCGCGCACCCGCGCGCGCGCCCACACCGACTGCGCCGCAGCGGGCGCGGGCGCGAGCGCCAACAGCAACGCGAGCGCGAACCTCACGGCGCCGCCCGCCGCGCGAGGGCGAGCTGCGCCCGCTGGAAGTCTCGCCACGGCCCCGGCGCGCCCGCCGCCGCGGCCTCGAGCGGCGCCCGCGCGTCGCGCGCCCTCCCGCCGAGCAGGAGCGCCACGCCGACCGCCGCCGACACCTCCGCGGGCAGCGTCGCGCCGGCCGGGAGCGCGTCGGCCTCCGCCCCCTGGAGCGTGAGCGCGGCGGGCGCGGCGGCGGCGCGCGCGTCGTCGAGCCTCCCGGCGCGCGCGAGGGCGAGCGCCACCTCCGCGCGGGCGAGGGCCGAGGCGGGCGCATCGGCGGCCCCGGCGCGCAGCACGCGGAGCGCGTCGTCGAGCCCGGCGGGGCCCCGCGCCATCGACCAGCGGGCGACCTCGAGCGCGAGCGGCTCGCGGTGCGCGTGGCCGAACGCCGGCGCGCGCGGCAGGCGGGCGATGCCTCGGGCCCCGAGGCGCGCGGCCTCGTCGAAGTCCCCCGCGCGCGCCGCGAGCCACCCCGCGGTGAGGGCGACGTCGGGGTCGTCGAGCACGGCGCCGTCGGGCGAGCGGGCGAGCGCGCGGCGGAGCGCGGCGCGGGCCTCGTCGTCGCGGCGAAGGATGCGCAGCACCACGGCGCGCTGCGCCTCGGCGCGGGCGCCCTCGGGGGCGGCGTCGAGGCGCGCGAGGGCGGCGCGGAGGTCGGGCAGCGCGGGGGCCTGCCAGGCGCTGATGCGGTCCCACCGGACGGCCTCGATCGGGTCGCGCGTCGGCGCGTCGGCGCGCGGCACGGGCCAGTCGAAGGCGCGGGCCGGCGCGGCGCCGAGGAGGAGGCTCATCGCGAGGGCGGGCGCGCGCATCGGGGCGCGACCATACCACCGGTCGCCGTTCTGTGGACCGGGGCCGCGGCCGGGGCATAGAGTCGCCGGCACCCTCGCCATGAGCTACCTCGTCCTCGCACGGAAATGGCGCCCGCAGTCCTTCGCCGACCTCGTCGGGCAGGAGCACGTCGCGCAGACCCTCCGCAACGCCATCACGCAGGGGCGGGTGGCGCACGCGTTCCTCTTCACGGGGGCGCGCGGCGTGGGCAAGACGACCATCGCGCGGATCATGGCGCGCTCGCTCAACTGCCTGCGGCGCGACGACGCCGCGCCCGACCCGTGCCTCGAGTGCGCCGCGTGCCGGGAGATCGCCCTCGGCACCGACCCCGACGTGCAGGAGATCGACGGCGCGTCGAACAACGGCGTCGACGACGTCCGCAAGCTCCAGGAGACGCTGCCCTACCGCCCGCAGCGCGACCGCTACAAGGTCGTCATCATCGACGAGGTCCACATGCTCTCCCCGGGCGCGTGGAACGCCCTGCTCAAGACCCTCGAGGAGCCGCCGCCGCACGTGAAGTTCATCTTCGCGACGACGGAGGTGCACAAGGTCCTGCCGACGATCCTGTCGCGCGTGCAGCGGTACGACTTCCGGCTGATCCCGACGGCGAAGATCCGCGAGCGCGTCGCCTTCATCCTCAAGCAGGAGGGCTTCCGCTTCGACGACGCGGCCGTCGCCCTCATCGCCCGCGAGGCCGCCGGCTCGCTCCGCGACGCGCTCTCGCTGCTCGACCAGGTGATCGCCGGCGTGCAGGGCGAGCTCACCGGCGCCGCCGCCGCGCGCCTCCTCGGCGTGGCCGACCGCAAGGTGCTCTACGAGACGGCCCGCGCCATCCTCCGCGGCGACGCGGCCACCGCGCTGCGCTCGTTCGACGCGATCGCGACCGAGGGCTTCGACCTGCCCAACGTCGCCAAGGGGATGCTCTCGGTGCTGCGCGACCTCGTCGTCGCCCGCGCCGTCAGCGACCCCGGCGACCTCCTCGACCTCGCCGACGAGGAGCGCGCCGAGGTGATCGAGATCGCCCGCGCCCACGACCCGGTCGACCTCGAGCGCCTCTTCGTCGCGTGGGCGAAGACCACCGAGGACGTCGCCCGCGCCCGCGAGCCGCGCTGGGTGATGGAGATGGCCGCCGTCCGCCTCGCCCACCGCCCCGCGCTCCTCCCCGTCGACGAGCTCATCACCCGCCTCGTCGACCTCGAGCGCCGCCTCGCCGCGGGCTCGCCCCCGCCCGGCGCCCCGCCCTCCGCGCCGAGGCCCGGCGGCGCCCCCCCCGCCGCGCCGCCTCGCAGCGCCCCCACACAGGCCGCGCCGACGCCCTCGTCCGCGCCCGCCACCTCGCCCGCCGCCCCCGCCGCCCCCGCGTCCCCCCCGGGCCGCTTCGCCGTGCCGCGCGTGCCGGACGTCCCGCGCGCCGAGGCCGCCCCCGCGCCGCGCAGCTCGTCCGCCGCGCCCGCGGTCGCCGTCGCCGCCGCGCCCGCCGCGGACTCGTGGATCGAGCGCCAGCGCGCCAAGGCCGCCCCCGTGAACGCCCCCGCGCCGAACGCGCAGCCCGCGGCGGCCCCGGCACCCGCCGCGCCGAACGTCGACACGTCGACGGCGCCGGCGGTGATCGGCGAGTGGCGGCGCGTGGTCGCCGCGGTGGAGGGCAACCTGGTGCCCGTGCTCAAGGGCGCGGTGCCGCTGGAGGTGACGGCCGCCGTCGTTCGCCTCGCGATCGACGAGCGCGACAGCTTCTTCCGCAAGAAGCTCGCGACGCCCGAGGCCCACGAGGTGGTCGCCGAGGCGGCGTCGCGCGTGTTCGGCGTGCGGCCGCGCGTCGAGCTGGTGCAGGGCACGCTCCCCGACGGCGCGCTCAGCATCGCCCGCGACGAGGAGAACGCCCGCAACGCCGAGCGCCTCCGCCGCGAAGAAGACCTCCGCGCCCACCCCCTCGTCCGCGCGCTGTGCGAGGGCCTCGGGGGCGAGGTGATCCGGGTGAAGCTCGACGGCGACCCGACCTGACGCGGGTCAGATCACGAGCTTGCGGACCTTCGGCGTGAGCCGCGCGATGACGCGCTCGACGGCCGCGCGGCTGGCCCGGTTGCGCGCGAGCACGAGGTGCAGGTCGCGCGGGACGGCGTCGTAGTCGGCGAAGGCGAGCACGCCGCGGTCGCCGAGGAGGTTCTGCGAGAGGTCGAGCCACTGGAGGCGGTCGAACTTCGACGACTCGAGCAGCGCGTAGGCGCCGTCGGAGTCGAGGCCGGTGAGCACGAGGCCGAGCGCGCGGAGCCCGGCGAGGTGGCGGCTCGCGAGGAGCGTGCGGAGCCCCTCGGCGCCGATGGGGTTCTGCTCGAGGTCGAGGCGAACGACGCCGGCGAGGGAGGTGGCGCGGGCGAGGGCGAGCGTGCCGGCGGCGGACAGCCCCACCTTGCAGAGCGTGAGCGCGTGGACGTTGCGGAGGTGCGGGCCCTCGGCGAGGCGGAGCACGCCCTCGTCGCCGAGCGGGCACTGCGAGACGTGCAGCTCGGTGAGCCGCGCGAGCTCGGGCAGCGAGAGGATCTCGATCACGTCGTCGGCGCTGTGCCCGCTGGCGAGGAAGTGCACGCACCACCAGTGGCGCGCCGGGTCGCCGAGGAAGGCCCCCTCCTCGGCCGACGGCGCGTCGTTGGACGGCGGCGGCGCCAGCGACGCCTGCGGGAACATCGACCGCCCCGGCGCGTGGGCCGACGGCGCGCGGGCCGGCGGCGCGGTGCGCGCGGTCGCGGCGGGCGCGGCCGTGCGCGCGGCGAGCACCCCGTGGCGCGCGGGGTCGCGGAGCGCGCGGCGCACGGCCTCCGCGGTCATCCCCGGCGGGATGCGGAACACCCGCGGCGGGCGCAGCGCGTCCTCGAGCGCGTCGAGCAGCGCGCGCGCGTCGGCGTGGCGGCGCTGCGGGTTCTTCGAAAGCGCGCGGCGCATCACCGACCAGACGGGCGCCGACGCGAGCCCGAGGGCCGCGAGCGACGGCGGCTGGAGCGTGTTGACGAGCGCCATCACCTCCGCCGGGTCGTCGCCCGCGACTTCGAAGGGCGAGCGCCCCGCGAGGGCCTCGTAGAGGATCACCGCCAGCGCCCACACGTCGCCCCGCGCGTCGTGGTGGTTGGCCCCCGCGAAGGCCTCCGGGGGCATGTACTGCGGCGTCCCCATGAAATCATTGATCGGCGTGACGCGCTCGTCGGAGATCTGCGCGATGCCGAAGTCGAGCACCTTGGGGAAGACGCCGTCGGGGCCGCCGCGCGTGAGCAGGATGTTCTCGGGCTTGAGGTCGCGGTGCACCACGCCGCCCTCGTGCGCGCAGGCGATCGCGTCGACCACGGGCCGCAGGAGCCGCAGCGCGTTGGCCTGCGAGAGCCGCCGGCCCGGCAGGCGGTCGAGGTAGGCCGCGAGGGTCTCGCCGCGGAGGAGTTCCTGCACGACGAAGAAGCAGCCCGTGTCGGCGTCGCGGCCGACGTCGATCGCGTCGACCACGTGCGGGTGCAGCCTGCCCCCCGACTGCACCCGGTGGATCGCCTTCGCCTCCCGCACGAAGCGCCGCAGCACGTCCTTCCCGTTGGCCCCCTGGTAGTGGAAGAGCTTCACCGCGCACGCGCGGCCCGCCCAGCGGTTGCGGGCCTTGTAGACCGCGCCGGTCGCGCCGAGCCCGACGAGCTCGAGGAGCTCGTACTTGTCGTCGACCACCGCGCCCACCCGCGACCGGGCCTGGTCGAGCGGGTCGATGTCCGTGACTTCGGGGGCCTCTTCCCGGGCGCTCGCGAGGTTGCCGCTCACGCTCCCATTAACGGCTGAGCGCGGAATCGGGTACAGTGTGCGGTCGCGGGGCGCCCTTCCCCTCCAGGCACTCACGCGCACAGAACCTGCACAGCCCCACCGTAGGCTTCCCGCGAGGCTCCGCCGATACAAAGAACGGTACCCCCCCTATGACCCCCACGACCTCCCAGCGGATCGAAGGCGTCACGGCGAGAGATTCCTCCGCGGCCCGCCGCGCCGCGGCCCCGCCCGCCGCCCTCGCGCTCTCCGCGCTCGTCACCCTCCCCTTCGTCACGCCCGGTGCGCAGGTCTTTCTGGGGTGTGTCGCGGCTGTCATGGCCGCGGCCGCCGCCCACGGGTGGCGCACGCGCGACGGCGACGCGCTCGACGGCGCGCTCGACGTCACCGACGAGGGCCTCGCGTTCACCTCCGGCGGCCTCCGCGCCGAGCTCCCCTGGGGCGCCGTCACGCGCTGGTCGGTCGACGACGCCCGCGACCTCGTCACCCTCGAGCGCGACGACGGATCCACCTGGACGCTCGCGCTCCCCGGCGACGACGCCGTCGCGGCCGTGCTCGCCCCGCTGCGCCGCGCCCACGCCCGCCGCGCGCTCACGGTCCCCCTCCGCGGCAGCCTCGGCGCCGGCGGCTGGACGGCCCTCGTCGCGCTCCTCACCGTCGGCGCCCCGCTCCCCCTCGCCGACGCCGTCGCGCGCGTCGCCGGCGGC
>JAXLYI010000009.1:0-319913 GCA_046351555.1 Polyangiales bacterium | reverse complement strand
AGGCCGCGAGCCTCCGCGAGCGGGGGAGGGACGTGGCGCGAACGTCAGGAGCCGCCGTCGCCGTCGCGCCGGGCGACGTACTCCTGCCACTCCTTCGACGCGTAGAAGGCCCGCCGCGCTGCCCGCTGGCGCAGCATCTGGGCCGCGCCCGCGACGACGAACAGCAGCGCGATCCCCGCCCCGAGGACGGCGTGGCCCCCGACCGAGGTCTCCCACGTCGAGGCGCCCTCGAGGCGCTCCTCGGCGCGGCAGCGGCTCGGGTTGCGCGGGTCGTAGCGGACCATCGTGACCGCCGGCGCCGCGCTCGGCCCGCACTCGACGCCCCCGCAACTGTAGAACTGGTGGTTGACCAGGATCGTCGCCCGCGGCCCGCGCCCCCCCTGCGTGCACGACACCGACGTCGCCGCGACGCGCGCGGTCGAGGCGCGGAGGTCGCGCAGCAGGTCGTCGTCGGGCCCCATGCTGACGACGGTGCCGACGTTCGCGAGCAGCACGATCGCGCCGACGAACATCATGATGGGCCCCATCCGCGCCTCGGGCGGGGGGTTGAGGTCGTCAGGGGCGGGCGGCGTCGAGGCGCGGTCGGACATTCCCGAGGGATACCACCGACGCGCCTCGACGGGGGCGCCCGCTCAGCTCGCCTGCGCGACGGCCCGCGGCTGCGCGATGCGGCGCAGGAGGTCGCCGAGCGAGCGCGTGTCGATCTTCACCACCACGTCGTGGGCGCCGGCGGTGCGGGCGGCGCCAAAGAGGTCGTCGCGCAGGCCGAGCGCGATGACGGCGGTGCCGCGCAGCGCGCTCGACGCGCGGAGCGAGCGGATCAAGCCGATGGGGTTCATGAAGACCAGGTCGAGGTCGACGACCACCACCTGCGGCGAGCGCGCGCCCACCGCGACGAGCGAGCCGTAGAGGCTCCCGCCCGTCACGAACTCCACGCCCTCGGGGGCGGCCTTGTGCACCACGGCGACCACGTCGGGCGACTCGGTGAGCACCGCGAGGGTGACCTTGTTCACCTCCAGGTCGAGCTCGGGCGGCACGTCCTTGCCCTTGCCGACGAGGTACTTGCGGGCGTCCTCGGGGGTGATCCGCGCGCTCCGGCCGACGGTGCGCGAGGCGTGGAGCTCCCCACGCCGGATCGCAAGGAGGATGGTGCTCTTGTGGACGCCGGCCATGCGGGCCAGCTCTTCGGCGTGCAACAGCTTGATCATCGTGGGTCGCTCGTCCCGGGGGAATCGGCCTCGCACGGCCATGCCGCGCGCCCGCCGCGGCGCGTCTCCGCACGACCGCAGCATTACCGCCACCGTTATCACAGCCCCAGGGGGGGGTGGAACCTGCTTTTTCGACGTCTCGTTGACAGAAGCGTCAGAGCGGTGGGATGAGGCCCGGCACCACGATGTCGACGCACGACGAACCCCACGCCACCCACAGCCTCGAAGAGACCCCCACGAAGCGCGAGTGGGCCGTCCCCGTGCTCCTGGCCGCGCTGACCGCGCTGGTGCTCTTCTTCCACAGCCGCGGCGCGAGCGCCCCGGCGGCCGACGCCACGGGCGAATACAACCCCCCCGCCGCCGGCGAACCCGCCGCCGGCGCGCCCGCGGCCGACGCGCCCACCGAGGTGGAGGCGAGCCACGTGCTGGTGATGTACCGCGGCTCGATGCGCGCGCCGGAGACGGTGACCCGCACGAAGGAGGAGGCGCAGGCCCGCGCGCGCGAGGTGCTGCGCCGGGCGCGGGCCGGCGGGGACTTCGCGGCGCTGGCGCGGGAGTTCTCCGACGAGCCGGGCGCGGGCGAGCGCGGCGGCTCGCTCGGGCGCTTCGGGCGCGGGATGATGGTGGGGCCCTTCGAAACCGCGGCGTTCGCGCTGCGCGTCGGCGCCGTCTCCGACCTCGTCGAGACGCCGTTCGGGTACCACGTCATCAAGCGCACGCGGTAGGCGCGCCCGTCACGTCCGGTCGGCGCAGTACGCCCCGCGCGGGAGCGGCGTGGCGTTGCCGCCCGGCGGGGTGATGGTGATGTCGGTCGCGCATCGGCGTCGGGCGCCGGGACAGTCGAGGTCGGAGGCGCAGCGTCGGAGGCATCGGCCGTAGACGCAGGCGACGCGGTCGGCCGTCTCGCCCGGGATGAGGGCGGTGCACTGGCTGACGTCGTTGCACATCTGCTCGGCGACGTCGCCTCCGACGCGGAAGGTGAAGGTGTCGCTGGCGGCGCGGACGGCGCCTTCGCGGAGCGTGTAGGTCATCCACCAGTAGCGCCCCGCGGGGAGCGTGTCGGCGTCGAAGCCAGGGCCCAACGATCCGTCGGCGCGCAGCCCGCGGCGCCCCGCGCGGAGAGAGACGGCGCCGGGCGCGGCGCCGCCTGGTTCGGTGGACGACCAGATCCAGACGATGTCCGCGGGGTTGCTCAATCGGTTGAAGTTGGCGTCGCGCTGCGGCAGGCGCTTGAACAACACCGCCACCGTGGTGGTGTCGGCGGTGGTTCCTGCGGGCGGCGTCCAGCGGAGCGTGAGCGCTTGGGTCGGCTGGTATTCGTTGAAGGGCGTCGGGTCGATCAGCGCGATCTTCGGCGCGCCTGGCACGCGGAACACCTCACCCGGCGCCCCCGCGAACGAGCACATCCCGCCACGCGCGCTCAGCGTCGACGGCACCGGCACGCAGGTCGCGCCCGGGTAGCAGTTGGCCACCATGCCCTCGATGGTGGAGCCCGTCGGCGTGCAGAGGCCGTTGTCCGTCGGCGGGATGCAGCGGCCGTCGGGCGCGGAGGGGGCGCGCACGCAGAGCTGGTTGTGGGCCGCGCACTGGCTGTTGCTGCCGCAGCCGGGCGCCGCCGGGGACGCGTCGTTGCCGAGGCTCGCGTCGGGGGCATCGCGGAGCGTGCCCGCTGCCCCGGCGTCGCCGCACGCAGCGAGCGTGAGCGCGCCCACGGCCGTCACCAGCGCGGCGGCGAGCGGGCGGGCGAGGGCGGTCGGCGCGTGGATCATTGCGTCACGCAATAGGCACCCGAGGGGAGGCGTTCGGCGGCGCGGTTGGGCGGCGGGGCAAGGGTGACGTCGGTGGCGCATCGGCGTCGGGCGCCGGGGCAGTCGAGGTCGGAGGCGCAGCGTCGGAGGCAGCGGCCGTAGACGCAGGCGACGCGGTCGGCCGTCTCGCCCGGGATGAGGGCGGTGCACTGGCTGACGTCGTTGCACATCTGCTCGGCGACGTCGCCTCCGACGCGGAAGGTGAAGGTGTCGCTGGCGGCGCGGACGGCGCCTTCACGGAGCGTGTAGGTCATCCACCAGTAGCGCCCCGCGGGGAGCGTGTCGGCGTCGAAGCCAGGGCCCAACGATCCGTCGGCGCGCAGCCCGCGGCGCCCCGCGCGGAGAGAGACGGCGCCGGGCGCGGCGCCGCCTGGTTCGGTGGACGACCAGATCCAGACGATGTCCGCGGCGTTGCTCAGCCGGTTGGAGTTGGCGTCGCGCTGCGGCAGGCGCTTGAACAACACCGCCACCGTGGTGGTGTCGGCGGTGGTTCCTGCGGGCGGCGTCCAGCGGAGCGTGAGCGCTTGGGTCGGCTGGTATTCGTTGAAGGGCGTCGGGTCGATCAGCGCGATCTTCGGCGCGCCTGGCACGCGGAACACCTCACCCGGCGCCCCCGCGAACGAGCACATCCCGCCACGCGCGCTCAGCGTCGACGGCACCGGCACGCAGGTCGCGCCCGGGTAGCAGTTGGCCACCATGCCCTCGATGGTGGAGCCCGTCGGCGTGCAGAGGCCGTTGTCCGCCGGCGGGGCGCAGCGGCCGTCGACGCTGCCGGGCGCGCGCGCGCAGAGCTGGTTGTGGGCCTCGCACTGGCTGCTGATGCCGCACGACGCGCTGACGTCGGGACCGGCGTCGGGAGCCGACGCGAGGTCGGGGGGCTCGGTGCTGTTCGAACACCCGGTCGCCGCGCGGGCGAACACCGCGGTGAGGGCGAGGGCGGCGAGGGGGCGAAGGACGTTCATGGCTCCACTCCGATTCCGGCGAACACCGCAACCTGCAGGAGCGATGCCGAATCGCCGGCGAGGGGCGCGTCGCCCAGGAAGGAGAAGCGCCGCCCCGTCCCGCCGAACGAGGGGAAGCCCTGGAGCCGCGCGCCCGCGTGCAGGAGCAACGGCCCGAGGAAGCGCCACGCGGCGTAGAGCTCCGCGGCCGCGCCGAAGCGCGTGGTGGCGGGCGAGAGCACGGTCTCGGTGCCCTGGAGGAGTTCGTCGCCGCGGATGCCGAGCACGCCTGACGCGACGAGGGTGAAGCGCAGCGAGTCGCCCGTGCCGGCGGGGACCACCGTGACGCCGCCGCCCACCTCCACGACACCGAGGTCACCGCCCACCTCGCCGTCGCGGCGCGCGGCGTCGCCGGGCCCCACCAGCGTGGTGGTGCGCGCGTACGGGAGGTTGCCCGCGCCGAGGCGCATCACCGGGCGCACGCAGGTGTCGGCGAGCGGGCACGTCTGCCCGTGGAGCGAGCTCCCCGCGAGCACGTCGAGGCTCGCGAGCACGCCGACCCCGCCGCCGCCGAGCGGCGCCCACGCGGCCCCGACGCGGATCGTCGCGGACGGCATCAGGTGGCCCTCGTAGCCCGCGGTCAGCGCGACGGTCCGCTCGGTCGATCGGACGTCGAGCGTGAGGGCCGCGAGGCCATGGCCCGGCGCGCTCGCGGCGAGGCTCGACCGGGCCCGGGCTCGAGCGCGAGCGACTGGACGCACCAGTGGCTCCCGGTCGCGGGCTGCTCTCCCGAGCAGCGCCCGCGGCGAACCTCCACCTCGCGCTCGGCCTGGGCGGACGGGCGCAGCTCCACACCAGCGCAGGCCCGCGGCGGAGAGCTCGCGCGCGCTCGACCCGCGGCGCACGGCGACGGCCACAGTGACGTCGCGGGCGCGGGGGACGAGCGACACGCGCACGCGGCGCGACGCGGGCCCGGCGGTGGGCACCTCGCGCTCGCAGCCGAAGTAGCGACGCGACGCGGAGCCGTCGACGCGCAGGGCGTACGACGCGCCCGACGGAGGGAGCGTCCACACGCGCAGGAGCACGGCGCCGTCGGGCGAGGACTCGGCGTGCTCGTCGCGCAGGGGTGCGCCGGAGGCCAGGGCCGAGACCGCGGCGGCGCGACGTCGGCCGCGCCCGTGGCTCCCCGTGAGCGCGTCGCGGAACTCGATGAAGTGCCCGACCGCGCCGGCCCGCGGGCCCTCGGCGGCGGCCGGTGGCGGGGTGCGGGCGACGTCGTCGGCGATCACCTCGACGGCACAATCCAACTGCGCGAGCGCGGGGAGCACGGCCGCGGACTCTACCAAAACACGGAACCTTGTCGTGACCTTGACGTCCCGGCCGTTCCGTCTACCCTCCGCGCCGCCGCGGCGGCCCCTATTCGCTGATCGCCCGCCGCACCCCTCACCCCATGTCCCTGGAGTCGACTTCATGAAGAACCCTCGCGCGCGCGCCCTCCCGTCGGTGCTGCTCGTCGCCGCCCTGGCCGCTTGCAGTTCCCGCGGCGGCCTCGGCCTCGTCAACCCCGACCCCGACGCCGGCGACGTCGTCACGCCCCCGGCCGACCAGACGCCGCCGCCCGACCAGACGCCGCCCGCGGACATGACGACGCCGCCCGCGGACATGACGACGCCGCCCGCGGACATGACGACGCCTCCGCCCGACATGACGACGCCTCCGCCCGACATGACCACGCCCCCGCCCGACGCGGTGATGATGGGCTGTCCCACGGGCCTCACGCTCTGCGGCGCCTTCTGCCGCGACACGCAGACCGACGAGTCCAACTGCGGCGCCTGCGGCACCCGCTGCACCTCCACCCAGGTGTGCAGCGCGGGCACCTGCAACAACGTCTCGGGCTGCGCCGCGCCCCGCATGATGTGCGGCGGCGCCTGCGTCGACACCTCGTCGGACAACGGCAACTGCGGCACCTGCGGCACGGCGTGCCCCGCCGGCACCGCGTGCTCGGGCGGGCGCTGCGTGTGCCCGGTGGGCCAGCTCCTCTGCGGCTCGTCGTGCATCAACCCGTCGGCCGACGGCGCCAACTGCGGCATGTGCGGGCGCGCCTGCTCTGCCGGCCAGGTGTGCAACGCCGGCGCGTGCATGAGCACCTGCCCGGCGCCGCGGATGATGTGCGGCTCGAGCTGCACCGACGTGCTCACCGACGCGACCAACTGCGGGTCGTGCGGCAACCGCTGCGCGCCGGGCCAGCTCTGCTCGGGCGGCAATTGCCTCACCCCGTGCGCGCCGCCCAACATGGTGTGCGGCGGCGCCTGCATCGACGTGACGAGCGACCTGCGCAACTGCGGCACCTGCGGCCGCGCCTGCGCCACCGGCCAGGCCTGCGTCGCGGGCGCCTGCATGACGCCGGTCACCTCGGGCACCGCGGGCCAGGCCTGCGTGCGCGACGGCGACTGCGGCGTGGGCGGCGCGTGCCTCGCCACGGGCCAGGGCTGGCCCGGCGGCTACTGCATCTACGGCTGCGGCGCCGGCGCGATGCCCGGCGACGAGTGCGCCGGCGGCACCGGCATCTGCCTCGAGGCGGGCTCGACGCAGCTCATCTGCTTCCACGACTGCGTGCCGGGCACCGCGGGCGCGTGCCGCTCGGGCTACGTCTGCCAGTCGGTGACCACCGACGACTCCCTCGGCGTCTGCACGCCCGACTGCCGCCTCAACCCGGCCGCGGCCTGCGGCGCGAGCCGCTGCGACAACACCACGGGCAACTGCTTCGGGCTGATGTGCGCCTCGGCCGCGCAGTGCTCCACCGGCAGCACCTGCACCTCGTCCAACTGCGAGTGCTCCTCCTCCACGAGCTGCGGCGCCAACCGCCGCTGCATCCCGCGCTCGGGCACCGTCACCCGCGCCTACTGCGGCTGCGCCAACAGCGCCGCCTGCCCCGCCGACCGCACCTGCGACACCATCACCGGCGGCTGCCTGTGACCTCGTCGCTCCGCCCCGCCTGACACGCCCCCCGCCAGCCCGCCGCCCGTAGCGCCCGCGCGAGCCCCACGTCGGCCGCCGCCTCGCACGCATACCCGTCTGCCAGCGCCCGCGCCTCCGCGAACTCCCCGCGCCCCACGTGCCCCCGCGCCGCCGCCAGCGCCGCCCGCGGGACGAGGGGCGCGCGCCCGACCCCGCGCCCGGCGAGGCGGCGGCCTCGCGCCAGCGCGCGACGTCGCCGAGCGCCGCGAGGGCCGCGTCGAGGTCGCCGCCCGCGAGGAAATCACCGCGCGGCCTCGTAGGCGGACGCGGCGCGGGCGACGTCATGGTGTGCGAAGCGCGCCGCCGCCACGCCTCCGCGCGTCGGCGCAGCCAGCTCCGCCGCGGGTCGAGCAGCACCGCGTCGCGCGCGAGGGAGAAGGCCGCCCGCGCGTCGCCGTCCCGCTCGGCGCGGCGCGAGGCGTCGGCCATCGACTCGACGAGGCGCGCGATGGACGCGGCGGCCTCGGGGTCGGACGCGTCGAAGCGGCGCGACTCGCGGGCGAGGTCGGCGGCCTCGGCGAAGGAGCCCGCGTCGCCCAGGCGTCCGGCGCGCGCGGCGAGGGCGCGGGCGAGGTGCGCGAGGGCCTCGCGGGCGTCGACGTCGCCGGGGACGTCCTCCGCCCGCGCGAGCAGCCGCAGCGCAATGACCCGCGCCTCGCGCACCCGGTCGCGCGCCAGGAGGCCGTCGAGCCGCGCCCGCGCCTCGGCGGACGCTGTGGCCCCCGCGCCCGCGGCGACCCGCACCTCGCCGAGCGCGACCGAGCACCCGCCGCCGCGCCACTCCACCCGGTGATGCCCCGCGCGCAGCCGCAGGCGAACCCGCGCGACGGGGCGCTCGCCCGGCGCGAACGCGCTCGCCGCGATCACCCCGCCCGCGGGCGCGGCGGGCGCGCGAACCTCCGCGCCGTCGTCGGCGACCGCGACCACCGCGCTGTCGTCGGGCGTGTGCGTGACGTCACCGAACGAGAGGGTGACGGTGAGGGCGTCGCCCGGGGAGAGCGCGTCGGCCGCGAGGGTGACGCGGTCGGGCCCGCCCGGCGCGACGTCGGCGACGGCGTCGGCGAGCTCGGCCCACGGGGCGGCGAGGAGCTCCCGGCGGACGCGGTGGTCGCCGGGCGCCTGCTCGTTGCCGACGCGCGCGGGGAGCGGGAGGTAGAGCCGGTCGAGCGCGGGCGAGGGGGGCAGCGCGGCGTCGTCGGCGCGGACGAGGGCGGGGCGGCGTTCGAAGAAGATCACCTCGAGCAGGCCGCGCGGGTCGCGGCCGCGGGTGCGGGCGACGGCGGCGTCGCCGACGCCGCGCGGGTCGACGACGTGGAGGCCCGCGCCGTAGCTCAGGCCCCCGATGGCGGGGTCGAGCACGGTGACGTCGCGCAGGCCGAGGGCGCGCGCGGCGGCGGCGAAGTACCGCGCCCGCCGGCGCGCGGGGCCGAGCGTGGGCGTGGTGTGGGCGCGGACGGCGGCGAAGCGGGCGCCGTACGCGCGGGTGGCCTGGCGCGCGAAGCCCCACGCCGCGAGCACGCTGAGCGCGACGGCGGCGACGCGTCGACGCGCGGGCGGCGTGAACCCCACCGCGGCGCGCACCGCGACGCGCAGCGCCTCGCCGACGAGCAGGCAGAGGAGCGGGGCGACGGGGGCGAGGTCGCGCCACTCCTCGACGCCCTCGCCGCGGCGGTAGAGCGGCACGGCGAAGCCCGCGGCGACGGCGAGCCCGAGGGCGGCGCGCGCGGGCCACGCGCGGGCGGAGAGGAGCGCGGCGGGCGCGACGGCGAGCAGCGGCGCGACGCGGTAGGCGCGGACCCACGCGATGACGTGCGAGAGCCCGGCGCGCGCGCCCGTCCGCGCGCCGTTGGGCAGCGCGGCGGCGAAGTACGCGACGCGGAAGAGCTCGAGCGCGCCGACGCCCACCGCGGCGCCGAGGGCCCAGAAGACGTCTTGACGGCGCGGCCCCTCGCGCGCGGCGCGGGCGAGCTTGACGGCGAGGAGCGCGACGAGGGGGACGGCGCCGTCGGGGCGCGCGGCGAAGAGGGCGGCGAGCGCGAGGGACGACCAGGGGGCGCGGGCCGGGTCGCGCTCCTCCCACGCGAAGGCGACGAGGGAGAGCGCGGCGAGGAAGGCGTAGAGGCCGGTCTCGAGGCCCGAGGCCGTCCAGAGGGCGAGGTGCGCGAAGGAGGCGGCGACGGCGGGGGCGACGAGGTCGAAGGCGCGCGGGCGGCGGCCGTAGGCGGCGGCGGGGAAGAAGGCGACCGCGACGAGCGAGCCCGCGCCGAAGGCGAGCCCGAGGGCCTTGGCGAGCATCTCGTGGCCGACGTGGAGCGGCCCCGCGAGCGCGAGGAGCAGCACCCACAAAAACCCCTCGGGCGCCTCGACGCGCTCGGCGCCGGGCGTGAGCACGTACCCGTGGCCGCCGGCGACGTTGCGCGCGTAGCTGAACGCGACCGCGGCGTCGTCGGCGGTGAACTCCCACACGCGCCCGACGTGGAGCGAGAAGACCCCGACGACGGCGCCGAGCAGGGCGAGCCACGCGAGGCTGACGGGGGTTTTCGCGGGCGGATCCATCGGGCCGACGGCGGCGCCTACTTCGTGGCCTCCGCGAAGATGCGGCCGAGGTCGAAGCCGATGAGCGCGTCGCAGCGGGTCTCGAAGGGCCTCGCCTGGAGGTAGGCCGCGAAGGTCGGGCCCTCCTCGGGCCAGAGCCCGGGCTCGAGCGCGAGCTGGACGAAGGGGCGGAGGGACGGCGGCATCTTCGCGGCGATCTTCTTCAGGCGCGCGCGGGCCTGCGTGAGCTCCTCGCGCTTGGCGCCCATGGGGACGGAGCGGTCGAGCATGCGGGCGACCTCGGGGTGGCCCCACGGGCGCTCGCCGGCGAAGGCCTCGGCGGCCATGAGCGCGAGCGAGATGAGGTCGCGGTAGCGGTACTCCATGCGCCGGTCGCGCGGGTCGGCGGAGTTGACCAGCGGCGTGGAGATGAGGAAGTTGAGGTGCGACCACTCGGGGGTGACCAGCTCGAGCCCGATGGGCAGCGGGTCGATGAGCACGACGCGGTCGGGGTCGAGGGCGCGGGCGTTCTGCGGCTTGAGGTCGCCGTGGGGCCAGTGCGCCGCGTGGAGGCGCTGGACCGCGCGGGCGAGGGCGACGAGCTCGGGGCCGGGCTTGAGCGGCACCGCGGGGCCCTCGACGCGGGCCATGACGTAGCCCGCGCGGCCGCGCTCGGTGAAGAGCTCGTGCACCTTGACCACGGCCTCGTCGCGCGCGTCGACGAGGCGCTGGTGCTCGCGCGTCACGACGCGGTTGCACACCACGAGGTCGGTCGGAGGGACCACCCGCAGCGAGCGCCCGCCGGCCCCGATGCGCGGCGCGCGCAAACGTTGGAGCGTGGTGGCGGCGTCCCAGGCGTCGTCGTCGGCGGCCCAGGGGGCGGCCACCTTCACCGCGAGGGGGTCGTCGCCGCGGCGCATGGCGAAGACCACGCCCACGCCCCCTCGGCCGAGGACGTGCGCGGGCTCCAGGCCCCTCGCCTCGGCGGCGCTGCGCGCGTCGGCGTGTTCGTCGGGGGTCGTCGGCTCGTCTGCCACCGCGCGGAGCATATCGGCACCGGCGGGCGCGTTCCCAGGGAAAATGACGGCGACGTGACGGCGGTGCGTTATGGTCCCTCGCCGATGGCAGACGACCGACACCAGCGGAAGGAGGATCAGGCGCGCGCCGGGGCCTGGTACGCGGTGCTGGGCTTCGGGGCGCTGGTGGCGGGGGCGGCGGTGATCCTCCGGTGGATCCCCGACAACCCGTTCTACACGCCGTCGGAGATCCCGAACACCACGCGGCTCAACGCCGACCGGCTGACCGGGGCCAACGCCCCGATGCTCGGCGTGCGCCCGAGCGAGCTCGGCGCGGTGGGCCCCGGCTGCCGCGTGAGCGACGTCTCCCTGGTGCAGAACCGCCTCGGCGCGCTCCGCCAGTCGACGCTCCAGTCGATCGAGGTGTACGCGGAGCGCGCAAGGGCGCGGGGCCGACGCTTCCGCCCGCTCGGCTGGACGGCGCGCGGACCCGACGGCGACGCGGGCGCGGGCGACGACGCGGGCGCGGATGCAGGCACGGCGGCCTGCGTGGTGGTGTTCGCGTTCGACGACGGGCGCGGCGAGCGGCGCGCGCTGTGGTCCGTCTCGGAAGACCGCTCGGTCATCGAGCCGGCCAACGCCCTCGCGCGCGAAATCGCCGCGCTGGCGCCCGGCCTCCGCGCGCGTTGAGGGTGACACCGCCGCCCCCCCGGCCCCATGCTCCGGCGCCGTGAACGCCCCCGACCCGCTCCCCCGCTGGGACCTCTCCGCCCTCTACCCATCCGTCGACGCCCCCGCGATCGACGCCGACCTCGCCGCCGCGCGCGACCTCGCCGCGGCCTTCGCGGCCCGCTACCAGGGCGCGGTGGCGTCGCTGTCGGCGGCCGAGCTCGCGGCCGCGCTCGGGGCGTACGAGGCCCTCCTCGACCGCGCGTACCGGCCGCAGATGTACGCGAGCCTCGCGTCGGCCGTCGCCGCCCTCGACGACGCGACCCGCGCCCTCCAGGCCCGCGCCGGCGAGGCCACCACCGCCGCGATGAACCTCGTCCGCTTCCTCGACGTCGAGCTCGCCGCGGCCCCCGAGGAGACGGTGGCCGCGTGGCGGCGCGCGCCCGAGCTCGCGAACTTCACCCACTACCTCGAGCGCGCGCGGCTCTTCGCGCCGCACACCCTCGACCGCGCGGTGGAGTCGGCCCTCGCCACCAAGGATCTCACCGGCCGCCGCGCCTGGTCGCAGCTCTACGACGAGCTCACCGCGGGCTTCACCTTCCCCTTCGAGGTGCGCGGCGAGGCGCGCGACCGGACGCTCGCCGAGGTCCGCTCGCTCCGCATGGACGCCGACCGCGACGTCCGCGCCCGCGCCCACGCCGCCGTGCTCGAGCGCTTCGAACGCGAGGCCCCCGTCATCGCCTACGTGGTCAACACCCTCTACCAGGACCACCGCCTCGAAAACACCCTCCGCGGCCACGCCGAGCCCGTCGCGCCGACGCTCCTCGACGACGAGCTCCCGCGCGCCACCCTCGACGCGCTCATGACCGCGGTGGAGGAGCACTACCCGGTCGCGCAGGAGTACTTCCGGCTCAAGGCCCGCGCGCTCGGCCTCGACCGACTCGCCACCCACGACGTGCTCGCGCCCTACCCCGACGGCGAGCGGATCGTTCCCTGGGCCGACGCCCGCGCCGAGGTGCTGCGGGCCTTCGACGCGCTCGACCCCGCGCTCGGCGCCATCGCCGCGGGCTTCTTCGACGAGGGCCGCATCGACGCGGAGCCCCGCCACGGCAAGCGCGACGGCGCCTTCTGCTCGGGGATGGTGCCCGGCGTCGCGCCGCGCGTGCTGCTCAACTACAACGGGCGCCTGTCGGACGTGTCGACGCTCGCCCACGAGCTCGGGCACGGCGTCCATTTCGCGCTCGCGGGCCGGCGCCAGTCGCTGCTCAACTACTGGCCCACCACGCCGATGGCCGAGACGGCGAGCGTGTTCGGCGAGATGTGCCTCGCGCGCAACCTCCTCGCCGCCGAGCGCGACCCGGCCGTGCGCCGCCAGCTCCTCGCCGCCCGCATCGAGGACGCGCTCGGCACCGTGCACCGCCAGGTGTGCTTCACCCGCTACGAGCTCGAGGCCCACGCGCGCCGCGCCGCCGGCGTCGTCCCGGCCCAGGAGCTCTGCGCGCTCTGGTCGAAGGAGCTCGGGCGCTTCTACGGCGACGCGGTCGAGCGCTCGCCGCGCGACGCCTGGGGCTGGGCCGGCATCCCCCACCTCATCCACTACCGCTTCTACTGCTACTCGTACGCCTTCGGGCAGCTCCTGGTGTTCGCGCTCTACCGGCAGTGGGAGCGCGACGGGGCGGCCTTCGTCCCGCGCTACGTCGAGCTGCTGGAGAGCGGCGGCCGCGACGCGCCCGCGCGCCTGCTGGCCCGCGCCGGCGTCGACATCGCCGACCCCACCTTCTGGCGCCGCGGCCTCGAGGTGATCACGGGGATGGTCGAGGACTTCCGCGCCGCCGTCCCCTGACCGCAGCCGCGCGGGGACGGGACGCGTTCCTGCTCGTGCGCCACGTCGTGGCCTCCTCTCCGCCCCCGCGATGTACATTCGCGGCGCCATGAGCGAATTCTCCGAGGCACCCACGGTGAGACAGCAGCCCGCCCGCGCGACCGAGCGCGAGTCGCTCGTGCAGGTCGACGCGTCGCCGTTCGAGTCGCTCCGGCGCCCCGAACGCTACCGCGTGGGCGACCGCCTCGGGCTCGGCGGCATGGGCGAGGTGCGGCGCTGCCACGACGCGCGCGTCGGCCGCGACGTCGCGATGAAGACGGTGCGCGCCGACGCCGCCGGGGTGGCCTTCGTGCGGGAGCGCTTCCTCCGCGAGGCCCGCGTGCAGGGGCAGCTCGAGCACCCGTGCATCGTCCCCGTGTACGACATCGGCCTCGGCGACGACGGCGAGGCGTACTTCACCATGAAGCGCGTGCGCGGCGTGACGCTGGAGCACGTCGTCGACGGCCTCCGCGCGCGCGACGTCGCGCTCACCGCCCGCTGGTCGCGCCGCCGGCTCCTCGCGGCCTTCGCCACGGTGTGCGGCGCCGTCCACTACGCCCACACGCGGGGCGTCGTGCACCGCGACCTCAAGCCCGGCAACATCATGCTCGGCGACTTCGGCGAGGTGTACGTGCTCGACTGGGGCGTCGCCCGCGTGCTCGACGGCCCCGACGACGCGCAGGGGGAGGGCGTCGACGCGCCCGTCCCGGAGGCGGGGCGCACGGCGGCCGGCGCGGTCGTCGGGACGGCGGGGTACATGCCCCTCGAGCAGATCGCCGGTGACCCCGGCCTCGACGGGCGCGCGGACGTCTACGCGCTCGGGGCGATCCTCTTCGAGGTGCTCGCGCTCGAGCCGCTGCACGCCGGCGGGAGCGTCCAGGCCCTCATCGCGTCGACCATCACCGGCGCCGACGCGCGGGCCTCGGTGCGCGCGCCCGCCCGCGACGTCCCGCCCGAGCTCGACGCCATCTGCGCGCGGGCCACGGCGAAGGAGCGCGCGCAGCGCTTCGCCACCGCGGGCGAGCTCCTCGACGCGGTGGAGCGCTACCTCGACGGCGACCGCGACCTCGAGCGCCGCAGGGCGATGGCCTCCGCGCTCGCCGCCGACGCCGACGCCGACGCCGCCAAGGCCCTCGCGGGCGACGACGCGGCGCGCGCGACGGCCATGCGCGGGGTCGGGCAGGCGCTGGCCCTCGACGCGGGCAACGTCTCCGCGCTGCGCACCTTCGTCCGGCTGCTCGTCGAGCCCCCGCGGGAGGTGCCCCCCGAGGTGGAGGCCCGGATGCACGAGGACTCGGTCGCGCGGCGCCTGCAGTTCTACCGGGGCGGCGCGGCGGCCTGCGCGGTGTGGCTGGCGCTCTCGGGCCTGGCGCTCTGGGTGGGCGTGCGCGACGCCGCGGCGTACGGGCTCATGGTGGCCTCCATCGCGGGCGCGGGGGCCGCGTGCGCGCTCGTCGCGCGGACGGGCCGCCACTACCTGGAGGCGCGGCTGCCGGTGCTGGCCCTCTTCGTCGCGGCGGTGGCGGCGTCGGGGCGCATCTTCGGGCCCTTCGTGCTGGTGCCCGCGCTCGCGGTGGTGGTCACGACGGTGTTCTCGCTCACGCCCGACCCCGGGTGGCGGCGGCTCTTCCTCGGCGCGGGGAGCGTCGGCCTCGTGGCCCCGGTGCTCGTCGAGCTGTCGGGCCTCGCCGCGCCGTCGTACGTGTTCCGCGACGGCGTCATCGAGCTCCACGCGCGCATGACGGCGCTGCCGCCGCTGCCCATCTTCGCGTCGCTGGTGCTCGTCCACCTCGGCGTGCTGGCGGTGACCGCGGAGCTCGCCTCGCGCACGCGCGACGCCTTCGACGCGGCGGCCCGCAAGGTGTACGTGCAGGCGTGGCAGCTCCGGCAGATCGTCCCCCGCGAGCCAACGGAGACGTGACGGGGCGCGGCGGTGCGGTAGCCTGCGCGCCGTGACGATCTCCATCCGCCCCGCGACGCCGGCCGACCTCCCGCTCATCCTGGCCTTCGTGCGCGAGCTCGCGGCGTACGAGCGCGCGCTCGACGCGGTGGTCGCGACGGAGGAGGCGCTCGGGCGGCACCTCTTCGGCGACGGCGTGGGGCGCGGTCCGGTGGCCGAGTGCCTCCTCGGCGAGGTGGACGGCGAGGCGCAGGGCTTCGCGCTCTTCTTCCACAACTTCTCGACGTGGCGCGGGGCGCCCGGGCTCTACCTCGAAGACCTCTTCGTGCGCCCCGACGCGCGGCGCAGGGGCCTCGGCCGCGCGCTGCTCTCGGCCCTCGCCCGCGTCGCCCTCGACCGCGGCTGCCACCGCTTCGAGTGGTCGGTGCTCGACTGGAACGCCCCGGCCATCGCCTTCTACCGCGCGCTCGGCGCGGAGCCCCAGAGCGAGTGGACGATCTTCCGCGCCACGGGCGACGCGCTCCACGCGCTGGCGCGCGGGTCGGGGTGACGCACGGCCGCGCCGCTCAACCGCCGTCGCGTCCGGCGAGCAGCGCACGGAGCCGCGCGACCTCCGCCTCCGCGGCCTCGCGCCGGGAACGCTCTTCTTCCTTGGCGGCGCGCTCCCGCTCCTTGGCGGCGCGCTCCCGCTCCTTGGCGGCGCGCTCCCGCTCCTTGGCGGCGCGCTCCCGCTCCTTGGCGGCGCGCTCCTCCTCTTCGAGCGTCGGCCACAGGCGCTTGCCCGCGGCGTCCTCGGCGAGGCGGAGGCGCGTCCCCCCGTCGGTGACGACGAGCCACGCGCGCAGCTCGCGCGAGTACGCGGGCCCCGCGCCCTGGTACACCCGCCGGAAGCTCCCCTTCGGCGAGCGCCGCCACACCTGGAGGACCCAGGGGCCCCCCGCGGTGTTCGGCCCCAGCAGGAGCGGGTCGAAGACCCAGAGCTCCTTCACGCCGGCGGCGGCGTAGCGGGCGGGGCCGTCCTCGAGGTCGTAGTCCTTCCTCGCGGTGCTCTCGCTCACCACCTCGACGGCGACGCGCGGCGGGTGGTGGCCGGCCTCCCAGAGCCGCAGGCTCGTCGTCCGCTCCCCCTCCGGCGGCGCGGGCTCGACGAGGTACACGTCGGGGTCGACGCCCCGCTGCGGCTGCGCCGCGTCGAAGCGGAGCGCGAGGTTGCTCCCCGCGAGGGCGTCGCGCGAGGCGCGGACGATCCAGGCGTTGAAGATCGCCAGCAGCAGGCCGATGACCCGCTCGTGGAGCACCGTCTCCGGCACGTCGTCCTCCTCCAGCGCCCAGCGGTCGAGCGTCGGCGGCACGGGGATCACCAACCGCGTCGCACTCAAAGGTGCCATGCGCGCGAGCGTATCACGGGCCCCGCCGCGCGACACCGCCGCCGGCGTCGGGCGCCGTCAGCGAACGCCGGGCAGGAGCCACGCGCGGAGCCAGGCGAGCCACGGCTGCGTGGGGCCGCGCGTCGCGCGGTACACCGCGAGGTACGTCGCGATGGTCGCGCGCCGCCCGCTAAGGATGTCGCGCTCGGCGTGGCCCGCGAGGTACGACGACGCGCCCGAGCACACGCGCGCGAAGCGGTCGGCGTCGAGGCGGAGCGAGCGGATGTAGCCGAAGGCGACGTCGCTCCGCCAGAAGTGGAGGCGGGCGGTCAGGTCGCTCTCGAAGAGGCGCGGGTCCTTCAGCGCGTCGTCGAAGCGGTGCGCGCGGGGCGCGGGGAAGGCCGCGTCGGTGAAGCCGTAGATCTCCGGGAAGATGCGGCTGCAGGGCTCGCCGTAGTAGGTGAGGAGCACCGACGGCGCCGACGCGACCGCGGGGCACGCGCAGGCCGCGTCGAGGTGGAGGGCCGTGCTGTACGGGATGCTCAGGCGCGTGATCTGGTACTGCGGGTCCATGCGCACCTGGAGGACGCGCGACGCGCCCTTCTCCAGCACGGCGAAGCCGGTGCAGCCCGGGAACACGGCCGCGGTCGGGCGCGGGGCGAAGCCCGCCTCGATCAGCCGCTGGCGGAGGTAGAGCTCGTCGTTGAAATGCACCGCGACGACGACGTGCTCGCGGCCGTCGTCGAGCGCCGCGACCTGCCGGAGCACCTCGGCGCGGTTCTCCTCGACGATCCGCTGCCACGTTCGCCACTGCGCCACCTGCCAGACGCGCCCGAAGCGCGCGCGCGGCCCCTCCAGCACCCGCACCCCCGCGGGCGGCGCGAGCAGCACGGCGACGCCGAGCGCCGCGAGCGTGCGCGCGGCCCACCGGCGAGGGCGGCTCGGCGAGGTGAGGAGCTCGCGGCCGAGCTCGAGGCCGCGCCCCGCGAACAGCGCGACGAGGGGGACGAGGAGCGAGAAGAGGTAGCGGGCCTGGGTGATGTCCGAGAGGCCGAGCGCGAGCGCCACGGGGTACGCGACGAGGAGCGCGGCCGCGACGTACGCCCGCCGCGCGACGAGGGCCCGGCCGAAGTGGGCGAGGCCGAGCGCGAGCGGCGGGAGCGAGACGAGCCCGAGGGCATAGAGGCGGACGTCCGCCCAGCGGTGCGGGTCCTCCACGTGGTAGAGGAACCTCGGCACCGTCGCGACGGTGTCGAGGAGCGAGAAGCCCAGGTACACCGCCAACGCGAGGTTGACGGCCAGGGCCGCCGCCCCCGCCGCGACGAGCCGCCGGGCGCGCGCGCGGGCGCAGTCGTCGTGCATCCAGAGGGCGGCGGCGACGAGCGGCGACGCGAGCGCGGTGTCGAAGCGGCACTGGACCCCGCACGCGAAGAGCACGCCGACCCACGCGGCTCGCCGCGCGGTGGTGGCGCGGGCGGCGAGGGCGAGGCTCGCCGCGGCGAAGGCGCCCGCGACGATGTTGTCGTTGAAGAAGAACGACGTCTCGAACACCACCGGCGTGAGCACGAGGGCGAGCGAGGCGGCCCACACGCTCACCCCGCCGAGGCGCCGCGCGAAGCTCACCGACGCGGCGAACTGCGCCGCGAGCCCGCAGAGCACCAGCGCGCGGAAGGCCCGGTCGCTCGCGCCCGGCATCGCGCGGTAGAGGGCCGAGAGCAGCAGCACCACGCCGCTCCGCGTCTGGAGGACGAACTGGGTCAGGGCCGGGAGGTAGGGGTCGTGGTCGAGCCCGGGGCGCCAGGCGCGCAGCCACGCGATCGACTGCGTCTGCGCGGTGACGCCCTCGAGGTGGCCCGAGGAGAGCGCCGGCGACGCGAGGTGGAGCCCGAGCGCGACGATCGGCGCGGCCCGCAGCGCGGTAAGCCAGCGGGGCGAGCGCGCGGGGTCGCTCACGGCGCGCCCCGGAAGGCGTCGTACTCCTCCGGCACGCCGCAGAAGGTGACCTCGTCGCGCTCGATCAGGTGCCAGCGAACGTCGCGCCCGTCGCGCAGGAGGAGGTTGTACATCGGCGCGACGTAGAGCTCGCGCAGCCCCATGGCCGCGGCCGCGCCGGCGGCGAAGGGCCCGAAGGCCGCGCGGAAGAGGCCCGCGGCGCGGAAGTGGTAGAGCCCCGTGCAGCACAGGTCGGAGACGGGCACCTTCTCGGTCGTCTCGGCGACGCGGTGGGAGCCCGGCGCGGCGGGGCGGACGTACGACCAGTTGGGCCCCTCGCCGCGGAACACCTCGAGGTAGCCGTCGACCGCGGCGGGGTCGAAGGCGGTGGGGTACCGGAAGCGCGGGCGGAAGGTGTCGATGTTGAAGACCGTGACCGGCTCGTCGTCGGCGACGTCGGCGCGGTCGAGGCCGAGCGCGACGGTGTCGGCCTGGCCACGCGTGGGGGCGTCGAGCAGCACCACGGCGGGCGCGGCGAGGCCGAGGGCGGCGCACTCGCGGCGGACGAAGCTCTCGGTGCCGGGGGCGTTCGTCGCGACGAAGAGGAAGCGCGCGCGGCCGGCGAGCCCCGCGAAGCCCTCGACGGCGTGGGCGAAGAGGCTCCGCCCGCGGGCCTCGAGCATGTACTTGGGCGCGGTGTAGCCGGCTTCGCGGAAGCGGCGGCTCGCGCCCGCCATCGGGAAGACGATCACCGTCACGCCGCGGCCCCCTGGTCGAGCCGTCGGTACAGCCGGAGCGCGTTGGCCAGGAGGGCGCGCTGGCGCGACGGGTCGTCGCCGTGCAGCGGCAGCATCGACAGGAACAGGAGCACGCTGGCCGGCAGCGACGCGGCCTCCGCGGTGGTGAGCCCGACGAAGCGGCGGTCGAGGAAGGCCGCCGCGGCAGCAGCGGCAGCGGCGGTCTCGGGGAGCTCGAGGGAGAGCTGGAGCGGGCCGTCACTGCGGAGGCGGTACGCGCCGGCGAGGATCACGTCGTAGCGGCCGATGGCGGAGTGGTAGAGCTTGGCGACGTCGTAGCGGAGGTCGCCGTACATCGTCGGGCGGTCGGCGCCGTCGACCCCGCGCGGGTCGATCACGCGGACGACGTCGGCCCTGGCGTCGTAGAAGATGTTGCTGAAGCAGAAGTCGCCGTGCACGAGGCACCGGAGGCCCTCCGGGGCGGGCGGGATGGCGGCGGCGCAGGCGCGGGCGATCGCCTCGAGCGACGGGAGCCAGACGTCGTCGAGGCGGCAGGGGGCGGCGAGGTCGATCGCCGCGGCGCGGGCGTAGGACTCGAGGCGCGCGAGGGTCTTCGGGAGGTAGAGCCCGTCGCCGACGGGGGCGTCGTCGGGGGGCGCCGGGTGCGCCGCGCACACGCCGAGGAACTCGTCGCACGCTTCGAAGACGCGCGCCCAGGTGGCCCCGTGCAGCCGGCCGAAGACGAACATCTCCGCGAGCGTCGGGAGGTGGAGGTACTCGAGCGCGTAGCCGCCGTCGCTGCGCCGCCCGAGCCAGGCCGGCGTGTGGAGCCGGAGCGCGGGCGGGAGCCCTTCGAACCACCGCGCCTCCGCGTCGATCTTGCGGGGCGGCTCCCCGGACTTGACCACGGTGCGCCGGTCGAGCGTGAGCTGGTTGAACTCGCGCTGCGTGGTGACGCTGCGGCGCGAGCGGTGGTAGGTGCCGACGTGCCCGAAGTCGTGCCAGCGCCCGGCGGGGAGCACGCGCAGGGGCCGCGCCGCGTTGTAGTCGAGCAGGCCCGCGACGAAGTCCCCGCCGCGGCGCTCGATCGCGTCGACCAGCGCTGCGGGGTCGGCGAACTGGAAGTACCCGGTGAGCGCCGCCTCGCGCGCCGCGGGCGAGGGGGCCGCGACCGCGCCGCCGTCGATGTGGACGCGGCTCCAGCGGTAGCCCGCGGGGGCGGTGGGGAGCGCGGTCACGCAGTCGGTGGCGTGGAGGTCGATGCCTTCGAAGAGGGCGTCGCCGTAGAGCAGGGCGAGGGGCGACGCGTCGGGGGCGGCGGCGCGGATCGCGTGGGCGAGCGACTCCCCGAGGCTGCGGCCTTCGGGTACGTGGACGACGTCGACGTCGAGGTCGGCGAGCGCGTGGGCGTCGGCCTCGTCGGGGGTGAAGCCTGCCGGAAGGGTGAGGGTGACGCGGTCGAACGCGCGGCGGAGGAGCGTGGCCTGATGGACGAAGAGCCGTCGGTTGCCGAGCGGGAGGAAGGCCGGCGGCAGCGGCCCGAACTCGACCTGCATCTCCGAGTCGACGTAGGCCGCCGACGCGATGATCGCGTGTCGCGGCACGTCAGCCCCCACCGCGCGGGGGCGTTGGCGCGCCCGCCTCGGCGCCGGCGCGGAGCGTCTCGTACGGGTATGCGTCCCGCGGCCGCGCGCGGTGCTCGCCGGCGAGGAAGGCGTCCGGGGCGGCGAGGTACGAGAGGACGATGGCGAAGACCTGCGCGGTCTGCCGGAGCACGCGCACGTTGGAGACCTGGTCCTCCTCGGCCCAGCGGATGGGGAAGAACTCGGTCCGGTGCCCGAGGCGCACGTGGGCCAACGCGAGGCAGTAGTTGAAGGTCAGGTCGTCGGGGAAGCGGCGGTGGAAGCCTCCCGCGAACGGCGCGACGCGGTAGAGGTTGATCCCCGAGCCGAGGTCGAGGAGGCGCCGCCCGGCGGCGGCGGAGTAGAGCGCGTTGAAGACGTGGTTGGCGATCGTGCGGGGCAGCGAGTAGCCGACGAGGCGGGAGCCCGGGTGGAAGCGCGCCCCGAGCAGCGCGTCGAGCCCGCGGTGGCGCCCCGCGCGCATCAGCGGGAGGAGGTCGCCGAGGTCGCCCTGGTCGTCGCCGTGGAGGCCGAGCACCCAGGCGTAGCCGTGCGCGGCGGCGAACTCGAACGCGACCTTCGTCGAGCCGCCGAGGCCGTAGTTCTCGCGGTTGCGGAGCACCGTGACGGGCACGCCGGCGAGGGCCTCGGCGCCCGCGAGGGCCGCGTCGACGGTGCCGTCGGTGCTGCGGTTGTCGACGACGAGGACGGCGTCGACCTCGGGCGGGGCCGCGGCGCCGAGCTTCCGCAGGACGCGCGCGATCTGGCGCTCGCAGTTGTACGCGGGGATGAAGAGCAGGACGCGCTCGTCGGCACCCATTGGGCGGCTCACTCCAGGAAGGCGGTCTTGGGCATCGAGGGACGCGGGTGCGACACGGGGAGCGCATCCCGCGCGTTCGTGCGGTGCGGGGCGCGCTTGTCCGGGCCGTCAGCGCAGCTTCGTCGAAGTATGGACGAAAACCCGCGTGGCGCGTCAACGAATTCCGCGTTCGTACGGGGCGCGACCCCGCCGGGCCTACGGGTAGAGCTTCTTGCCCGCGGCGAGCATCTCGACGAACTGCGCGATGCGCCGGGCGCGCGTCTCGGGCTTCTTCGCGTTGTGCACGCGGTGGAGGATCGCGTAGCGGTTGGTGCCGTTGAGCGTCGCGAAGAACGCCTTCGCCGCGGCGTCGGCGTCGAGCGCGCGCTGCAGGTCGTCAGGCACGGTGGCGTTCTTCGGCGAGTCGTACGCGGCGTCCCAGCGGCCGTCGCGCTTCGCGGCGTCGACCTCGCGCTGCCCGGCGGGGCGCATGCGGCCGGCCGCGGTCAGCGCCGCGACCTTCTCACGGTTGATCTTCGACCACATGCTGCGCGGCCGCCGCGGGGTGAAGCGCTGGAGGTAGTAGACCTCGTCGAGGCTCGCGGCCTGCCCGTCGATCCAGCCGTAGCAGAGCGAGACGTCGAGCGCCTCGGCGTACACCACCGTCGGCACGCCCGAGGCCTTCTTCGCGAACTTGATCCACACGCCCTTCGCGCTCGCGTGGTTCTCCGTCAGCCACGCTTCGAAGTCGCGCGCGGACGCGAACGCCAGGGTGGGCAGGTCGGTCTTCGTGGCGGGAGGCTTCTTCGCCGCGGGCGTCTTCTTCGCGGCTGCGGTCTTTGTCTTCGTGGTCGCCATGGCGGGGGCCGGAGCTTCCCACGAGCGCCCGTCCGCGGGCAGCGCATCCGGCGAGGGTGGCGCACTCACGGGCAGGTGCGGCGGGTGAGGGTGACCGTGGAGAAGTCCGGGTGCGCGAAGTCGAAGGCCCCGAGCAGGCTCCCGGCCCGCGCGTCGCGGGCGTGCGGGTCGCGCGCGGCCATCCGCGGGAGGCGCAGGAGGTCTTCGACGAGGCGCGGCACCGAGGCCTGGTCGGCGACGCCGTGGAAGACCCACGGGTGCGCGAGGTCGGCGCCGCGGTGCGCGTAGGGCGACACCACGATCATCGGCAGGCGGAACCCCAGGCGCACGTGCGAGCCGTTGCCGCAGCGCTCCTGCGGGGGCGCGACGTGGTCGTAGAAGCCGCCCCAGTCGTCGTAGGTGATCAGGATCGCCGTCTCGCGCCAGTAGGGGCCGTTCATCACCGCGTTGACGACGTCGACGGCGAAGTTCTCGCCGTGGCAGAGGCCGTTCGGTGGGTGCTCGCCGACGGCGCCGCCGATGTGGGCGATGAGGAGGTTGGGCACGCGGCCGGCGCGCAGGTCGGCGACGAGGTCGGTCTGGTCGCCGGCGTGGGCGAGGAAGGCCGCGCGGTCGCGCGTCGGGCCGCGCGTCATGTCGAGCGGCGGGCTCACCACGCCGGCGGCGTTGACGTGCGCGTAGGCGCGCCACGTGAGGGCCGCGGGGAAGCGGTCGACCAGCGTCGGCACGTCGAAGCACGCCGTCGTCGTGTCGGCGGCGATCGCGCAGGAGTCCTGGTTGTAGGTGGTCGCCTCCGAGGCGCGCGAGAAGCAGCCGCCGCCCGCGGCGCAGAGGGTCCCGTCACAGTCGGGGTTGTCGATGAGCGGGCTCTGCGCGGCCCAGAAGGTGAGGTGGCCGGGTGAGCTGCCCGCCAGCAGCGTCGAGTGGAAGTGGTCGCAGAGCGTGAAGCGCCGCGCGAGGCGCCAGTAGTTGGGGATCTGGTCCTCGGCGTAGTGGAGGAAGGGGCCGAGCGGGTTGCGCGTGTCGGAGTAGCGCGCGGCGTTGAGGTCGAAGCCGTTCATCCGGCCGCCGCGGTAGGCCATCAGCGCGCCGTTGTGGTTGTGCCGGATGTCCCCGGGGAGGTCGCCGGCGGGCGCGCGCGCGAGCGGAACGCGGCTCCCGTCCGAGCGCAGCCCGTAGGTGCGCGACTCCGCCCCCGGGAAGCCCGCGAACAGGTGGTCGAACGTTCGGTTCTCCCGCACCAGCACCACGACCCGGTGGATCGGCGTGGGGAAGTTGTACGGCGCCCCCGCGTCGCCCGCGTCGGGTGCGTCGGGTGCGTCCACGCGCGCGACGTCCGCGACCGCGTCGGGGCGCGCGACGTCCGCGGCCGCGTCGGGGCGCGCGTCCATCGCAGCGTCGGCGCGCGCGAGGTCGTCCGGCGCGTCCGACGCGTCCTCGTCGGCGTCGTCGCCCCACGGGAGCGCGTCCTTGTCTTCGGGCGGCGCGCCGTCGAGGTACTCGATGGTGTCGAGGTCGCCGAGGTCGTCCTCGTCGGCGTCGACGCTCGAGTCGACCTCGCCGCACCCGGCGAGGAGCGCGACCAGCAGCAAGGGCGCGTGGCGTCTCATCGGGCCGACGCTACCACCGTTCGCCGCGCGGCCGGAGTCAGCCGTGCGGGCGGGTCGCGGGCGGCCCCTCGCGGTCGAGCAGCTCGCGCACCTTCGCGAGCAGCACCCGGGGGGTGATCGGCTTGGCGATGAAGTCGAGCCCCGGGTCGAGCACGCCGTGGTGGACGATGGCGTTCTCGGTGTAGCCCGACATGAAGAGGACGCGCAGCCCGGGCCGGAGCGCCGTCAGCCGCTCGGCGACCTTGCGGCCGTTGAGCTTGGGCATCACCACGTCGGTGAGGAGCAGGTGGATGGTGCCCGCGTGCTGCTCGCAGATCAGCAGCGCCTCGCCCCCGTTGGCGGCGGAGATCACGTGGTACCCGCCGCGCCGGAGCATGGCGGCCACCGTGCCGCGCACCTGGCCGTCGTCCTCGACCAGCAGCACGGTCTCGTGCCCCCGCCTGCTCTCGGGGGCGTCGGGCGACGCGTGCGCCTCCGGGGTCCTGCCCGTCGCGCTGGGGAAGTAGAGCTTGAAGGTCGTCCCCTGCATCGGCTCGCTGTAGACCCAGATCGCGCCGCCGCTCTGCTTCACGACGCCGTACACCGTCGCGAGCCCGAGCCCCGTCCCGCGGCCGACCTCCTTCGTCGTGAAGAAGGGCTCGAACAGGTGCGCCCGGACCTCCCGCGACATGCCCACGCCCGTGTCCGAGACGCTCACCCGCACGTACGCCCCGGGCGCGACGTCGGGGTGCTCGCGCGCGTACGCCTCGTCGAGGACGACGTTCGCGGTCTCGATCAGGAGGCCGCCGCCGTCGGGCATGGCGTCGCGGGCGTTGACCGCGAGGTTGACGAGCACCTGCTCGAACTGCCCGGGGTCGATCAGGCAGGCGTCGAGCCTCGGCGACAGCGCCAGCCGCAGCTCGACGTCCTCCCCGATCACGCGCGCGAGCAGCCGCTCGGCGTTGCGGACCATCTCGTTGAGGTCGACGAGGCGCGGCGCGAGCACCTGCTTGCGGCTGAAGGCGAGGAGCTGCTGGGTCAGCGCCGCCGCGCGGTTGCCCGCCTTCTCGATCTCGCGGAGGTCGTCGTGGGCGGGGTCGCCGGGGCGCAGGGTCTCCAGCACGACGTACACGCTGCCGAGGATCACCGTGAGCAGGTTGTTGAAGTCGTGCGCCACGCCGCCCGCGAGCTGGCCCACCGCCTCCATCTTCTGCGCCTGGCGGAGCTTCTCCTCGGTGCGGCGCGTGACCTCGAGCGCGCTCTCGAGGGCGGCCAGCGCCTCCTTCGCGCGCGCCTCGCTCGCCCGGAGGTCGGCCTCGACGCGCTTCTGCGCGGTGATGTCGGTGAGGGCGGCCGCCACCCCGTGGACGAGGCCGTCGGGGCCGCGCAGCGGGTAGCGCATCGCGAGGACGGTGCGGAGGTCGCCGCGGATCTCCTGGGTGACCTCCTCGACCTGGCTCTCCCCCGTCGCCAGCACCTCCGCGAAGCGCGCGCGCAGCGACGCCGCGCGGTCCGCCGGGAGGAAGAAGCCGCCCGGCTGGCCGAGGAGCGACTCCTTCGCGAGGCCGACCGCGCGCGCGGCCGGCTCGTTGACGAGCGTGTACCGGAGCTCGCGGTCGAAGGCCGAGATGAAGGTCGGCGCGCCGTCGACGATGGACTGGAGCAACTGCCGCTGCGCGACGAGCTCGTCCTCGGCGGCCTTGAGCGGCGTGAGGTCTTCGCTGAAGAGGACGGCGCCCCCGACGCCCCCGTCGCCGCGCCGCCACGGGACCGCCTCCCAGCGGACCCACTCGCGCGAGCCGTCGGCGCGCTCGACGGGCTCACAGTCCGACCGGACCGACTCGCCGGCGAGGGCGCGCTGGAGCGCCTCGCGCCAGTGTGCCGGGGCCCACGGGAAGACGTCGCCGTGGAGGCAACCGACCAGCGATTCGCCCGGGAGCTTGCGGTCGTTCAGGTAGCGGCGGCTGTGCGCGAGGTACCGGAGGTCGCGGTCGAACAACGCGATCGCCGCTGGCGCGTGCTCGACGAGCAGCCGCAGCCGCTCCTCGCTCGCGCGCGTGGCCTCCTCGGCCCGGCGGCGCGCGGTCACGTCGCGGAAAGAGATCGCGATGCCGCTGGCGCGCAAGGGCCGCGCGGTGACCAGCGTCCAGAGGTCGCGCGGCGCGTAGTACTCCTCGAACTCCACGGCGACGCGCTCGCGCATGCAGCGCTGGTACTGCGTGTAGTACGTCGAGCCCTCGTGCCAGACGTCGGGCCAGAGCTCCCCGAACGTGCGCCCGAGCGTCTCCGCGCGCGGCCGCCGGCTGATGCGCTCCTGCTCGGCGTTGACCCGCACGACGCGCCAGTCCGGGTCGAGCACGAGCATCGCGTCCGTGAGCTCGAGCAGCTCCGCGTCGAGCACCGAATCCCAAGACAAATTTTCGCTCATCGAAATGCGCCGAAGCTAGCGCCGTCGAGCCGACGCAGGCACGCGGATTCGTCAGCGCTCCGCGGCGTGCGCACGCGATGCGTCGCGCGGGGAGGGGCGCCGTCAGTCCCCCGCGGCGAGCGCTTCGAAGGCCGCGCGGTCGACCGCGACGGGCTCGTGCTCGATCTCCCCGAGGCGCTCGCCCGCGGGGTCGCACCCGGGCGTGAGCGCGGAGAGCGCCGCGTCGTCGATGCGCCACGCCTCCACGCGCGTCGGCGACTTGCGGACGTAGTGGACCAGCGGCTCCGCGCGCGGCACCAGCATGCACCCGAGCGCGGGCCGGTCGGCGGCCGAGCGGTTGGGCGGCGAGCCGTGGAGCGTGCGCCCGGTGAACACCACCGCGTCGCCGGCGCGCAGCGCGAGGAGTCGGAAGCGCTCGCGCTCGAGCGCGTCGGACCACGCGGCGAAGGGGGAGGGGTCGCCCTGCGCGCGGAGGGGGTTCTCCACGCGGTGCGAGCGCGCCACCACGCCGAGCGCGCCGTTGACCTCGGAGACGTCCACGAGCGGCGACCAGAGCTGCGCGGACATCGCGCCCCCGCGCTCGTCGACGATGGCGAAGTCCTGGTGGAGCGGGACGAGGCTCCCCGGCGAGGCGCGGCGCTTCACGAAGAGGTTGCCGACGGCGACGCGCGCTTCACCGAACGCGCGCGCCACCGCCGGCGCGAGGAGCGCGGCGAGGGCCCCCTGCGCGGCGCGGCGGGCCTCGGGCGCCGTCGCGTACATGAGCTCGTCGAAGCCGCGCGAGCGCCAGGCCTCCTGCGTGGCGAGGTCGGACTCGGCGCGCGCGAAGAGTTCGCGGAGCGCGGGGAGGGCCTCGGTGAGGAGGCCGGGCAGCACGACGAAGCCTTCGCGGGCGAGGGCGCGCTGCGCGTCGAGGTCGCGGAGGAGCGGGGTCACGGGGAGCGCCTTCGAAACGCGAAAGCCCTTCCGGGGAAGGGCTTTCAGGGTGCCGGCAGTCGGAATTGAACCGACGACCTTGGGATTATGATTCCCCTGCTCTAACCGACTGAGCTACACCGGCAACGGGGGCAATCTTGTAGCGCCCGCGCGCGACCCCTGTCAACGGCCTTCGCGTCGGACAATCGCTCGACGGCCGGGCGCGTCGGGTCTTCCGATCGGGCGGGCCTTCCTGTACACCCGTCGGCGGCCATGACCGAGATCTCCGCGGCCGAGCGCGACAGGCTGCTCGAACACTTCGGGCGCCGGTACAACAACGGCGACGTGATCTTCCGCGAGGGCGACGCCGCCCGCGAGGTCTTCATGCTCCAGGAGGGCCGCGTCCGGGTGGTCAAGCGCGTGCGGCAGATCGAGCGGTCGCTCCAGATCCTGCGCCAGGGCGACCTCTTCGGCGAGGGGGCGCTCCTGCCCAACACGCAGCGCGCGTCGAGCGCGGTGGCCCTCTCCGACGTCGTGGTGCTCGCGCTCGACCCCGACACCTTCAACGTGCTGCTCTCCGGGAGCGCCGCGGTCGCCACGCGCCTCGTCCAGCAGCTCGTGCGACGTCTCCGCGACGCCGAGGAGCAGATCGAGAACATGCTCCTGCGCGACCACCAGTCGAAGGTGGTCAACGCGCTCCTGCGGCTCGCCTCCGACGCCGGGCGCACCACCGGGAGCGCCCAGGTCGCCGTCACCCCGCTGGAGCTCTCCGCCCGCGCCGGGCTCGACGTCGACACGGTGAAGCGCACCATGATCCAGCTCCGCGACGGGGGGTACATCCGCCTCGCCGAGGAGAAGGTCTCGATGGACGACCTCGACGCCCTCCGGCGCCTCTTCACCCTCCTCGGCATGAAGGAGCAGGTGCGCGCCTGAGGCCCCCACCGGGTCGGCGCCCCTCCCTCGTGTTGGCTCAAGCCCGGCTGTAGGAGTGCCGTAGACGTGCAAGCCCTTGCAGAGGCAGGACACGCCCGTCACGGGTGCGCGCGTTCAGTGATTTCGCGGAGTGCCTTGTTTTCAAGCGCTTCCAGAGAATCAACGGCTGCGGCCCGCGCCCGGTCTCTGTCAAATTTCGGGTTGACCCCGCGGAGTTCACTCGGTTATGTCCGACGGAACGTTGATGTCCGTGCGGAGTGAGTTTTCGTCAGTTTCCTGTTGACACGAGAATGTTCAACAACTCCCTCCGAACGGCATTCTTGACGATCCTTGTCGCTGCGGGATGGGCCTGCAGCGGCGTGAGCGACGAGGCTCGGCAGCAGTCGGCGGAGAGCGTGGAGCACGGGCTCGGATACCTTCGCGAGTGCGACGCCCAGGGGCGCTGCAACGTCCCCGCGGCGATCATCGCCTGGGAGCGCGCGATCCGGCTCAACCCGGACAACGCCGACGCGCACCGGTACCTCGGCGCGCAGTTCGGGGCCGAGGGGCGCTTCGACCAGGCCGCGATGCACCTGCGCCGCGCCGTGACGCTCTACGAGCGCCAGGCGGCCGAGGACGAGCGGCTGCGCGCGCCGCTGGCCGAGACCCGGGTGACGCTCGGCGTGGTGCTGGTCAACCTCGACCGCCCCGACGAGGCGATCCCGCTCTTCCGCGCGGCCACCGAGGAGATCACCTACAACTCGCAGCACCTCGCGTGGGGCAACCTCGGGTGGGCGCTCCTGAAGAAGGGGCAGTTCCGCGAGGCGACCGAGGCGCTCCAGCGGGCGGTGTCGATTCAACCGAACTTCTGCGTCGGCCACGCGCGCCTCGGCGAGGCGTGGTACCGGCTCAACGATTACGGCCGGGCGCTCGAGGCGCTCGACCGTGCGCTCGGCACGGAGCAGCCCGGCTGCGACCGTCTCCAGGGCGCGTGGCTCGATCGGGCGAGGGTCCGCGTGCAGCTCCACCAGGCTGAACGGGCCCGCGAAGACCTCCAGCGGTGCATCGCGCTCGACGCGACGACGCCCGCGGGCAGGGAGTGCGCGGAGCTCGGGAGGTCGGTGGCGCCATGACGCGGGCACTCTGGTTCAACCCCTCCGCGGCGCACCCGCGCGCCGCGTGGAGGCCGTGATGGAGACGATTGGAACGTACCTCCGGCGCGAGCGCGAACAGCGCGGCATCGCCCTGGAGGAGGTCGCGGACACCACCCGCATCCCCGTGAAGACCCTCGAGGCGATGGAGACCGGCCGCTTCGAAGCGCTCCCCGGCGAGACCTTCGTCAAGGGCTTCCTCCGCTCGTACGCGCAGGCGGTGGGCGTGAAGCCCGAGGACGTGCTTTCCCGCTACGGCATGGAGGTCCGCGCCCGCGACGTCCAGCCCGTCCCGGTGCGCCTCTCGACCCCGCCCGCGGCCCGCGGCCGGCGCTTCGGCCTCGCGATCGCGCTGGTGGTGTTCGCCATCCTCGCCACGCTCGCGATGTCCTTCCTCCTGCGCCCCCGCTCGCAAGACCGGCCCGAGCAGCTCTCCTCCGCCCCCGCCCCGACGGCCGCGCTCCGCGCCTGAGCGCGCCGTGTCCGAGCGGAGCGCCCGCGGCTTCGTCCTCGACCGCCGCCCCTTCCGCGAGCACGACCTCCGCGCCGACGTCCTCCTCGACGACGGCGAGCGCGCGGAGCTCCTCGCCCCGTCGGGCCAGCGCTCGCGCGTCCGCTTCGCCGGCGGCCTCACGCCGCTCGTCCTCCACACCTTCGCGATCACCCCCTCGGGCAAGGGCCTCCGCCTCGACGAGGCCCGCATCGAGCGCGCCTGGCCCGCCCTCCACGCCGACCTCACCCGCCAGACCGCGGCCCTCGCCGGCACCGGGCTCCTCCGCGAGGTCGCCCACCCCGCGCCCGGCGACCGCACCGACTTCCTCCTCCTCGGGGAGCTCTACGACGACCTCGCCTCCCTGCCGCCCGCCGAGGCCCCCGCGCGGCTCCTGCGCTTCGCCATGGAGGCGCTCGCCCACGCCGGTCACGCGCCCGTCCTCGACCGCTGCGTCCGCTGCCAGACGCCCGCTCCTGAAGGCCGCCCGGTGACCGTCGAGCCCGCCGCGGGCGGCGTCGTGTGCCGCGGCTGTGGCGGCGGACGTCTGCGCCTCTCCGCGGAGGATCGGGCGTCGCTGCGGGGCGTCCTCGCCGGCGACCGGGCTCGCTATGCACCGGGCATGGTGGCCACGTTCGCGTCGATCGTGGAGGGCGTGGCGCCCGCCAGCGCGCCGGCCCTCGCGCGGGCCGCGGAGCTCTTCGATCGCGTCTCTGGCGGCGCGTGAACCGCGCGGGGTACGATGCGCCCGTGAAGCGCTTCCTCTTCGGGCTCCTCCTCGCGTCGGGCCTCTCGTGCAGCAGCGAGGTCAACCCCCCGTGGTCGGGCTGCGACCCGGCCTGCGCGCGCTGGGAGACGTGCATCCGCGGCTACTGCGTCCGCACGTCGGAGCCGCCGATCAGCAACCCCTGCGGCGCAGGCGGTTGCAGCGACGCGGGGACGGACGCCTCGGCGGACGCGTCAGGCGGCTGAGCGCCGGTCGATCACGGTGGTGAAGGGGACGGCGTCGCCGTCGGGCGGCGGCGCGCGCAGCACCTCGTCGTGGAGGAGCTGCGTCGTGAGCACGCCGACGAAGGCCATGTTGTCGGCGTTGGAGAGGTTGCCCGCGGCGACGAGGCGCTCGCACTTCGCGGCGAGGCCGCTGACGAGGGCGGGCTCGAAGGCGCCGACGGCGCGGACGCGCTCGGGCGAGAGGGCGTCGCGCACGTACTCGGGCGCGCCCGGCCCCACGAAGCACGCCGCGTCGGGGCTGCGGTAGGGCTGCTTGGCGCGGCGGGTGATCGACTCGGGAACGAGACCGCGCGCGGCCCGCTTGAGCAGGTGCTTCTCGTCGAGACCGAGGAGCTTCGCCGACGCGGGGAGGGCCTCGGCGAAGGCGATCACGTCGGCGTCGAGGAAGGGGAAGCGCCCCTCGATCGAGTGGGCCATGAGCACCCGATCGCCCTGCGACGAGAGGATGTATGGCGCGAGCAGCGTCTCCATCTCCAGGTGCTGCGCGCGGGCGAGCGGGTGCCAGCGGGGGAAATCCTCCGGGAGCGCTGCCGCGAGCGCGTCCAGCGGGTCGCCCGCAACAGAAGCAGCAGCAGCCACGTCAGGCAGGAGGAAGCGCTGGAGGGAGCGGGCGGTGTTCCATCGGGGGAGGTGCGAGAAGAAGGGGGCGTCGGGGGCGTCGAGGCCGCGGGCCCAGAAGCCCAGGGCGACGCCGCGCGCGGCCTGCGGCGAGCGGGCGAGCCAGGGGTAGAGCCGGTCGAAGAGCCGCGGGCGCAGGGTGGACTGCGGGCGCCGGGCCCAGAAGCGACGGACGGCGGCCTCGCGGAAGATGTCGTAGCCGCCGAGCACCTCGTCGGCGCCCTCGCCGGTGACCACCACCTTCATCCCCGCGTCACGCACGAGGGACGACAGCAGGAAGAGCGGCGCCGGCCCCGTCCGCACGAGCGGGCGCTCGGCGTGGCGAACCACCGCCGGGAGCGCCCGCGCGATGTCCGAGCGCGACGCGATGAGCTCGTGGTGCGTGCTGCCGAGCGCCTCCACCACCGCGCGCTGGTGCGGCGTCTCGTCGAACTCCGCGTCTTCGAAGCGCAGCGAGAAGGTGTGGAGCGCGCCGCCCACCGCCTCGCGCGCGAAGGCCGCCGCCACCGCGCTGTCGACGCCGCCCGAGACGTACGCGCCCACCGGCACGTCGGCCCGCATCATCCGAAGGCGCGTGGCGGCGCGGAGCACGTCGCGCAGGGCCTCCACCGCTTCGCCCTCGTCGCGCGGCGCGGGGCGCGACGTCGGGAAGCGCGGACGCCACCACCGTCGCTCGCGGGAGCTGCCGTCGCGGCCCCAGACGCGGAGCGAGCCCGGCGGGAGCTCGGTGACGTTGGCGAAGGGCGTCCGCGGGGCGCGCGTCGCCCAGAAGGTGAACGTCTCGGCGAGGCCCGCGGGGTCGAGCGCGCGCGGCACGTCGGGGTCGGCGAAGAGGGCCTTCGCCTCGCTCGCGAAGCGAACGCGTCCGCCGCCCTCGTGCAGGTGGATCGGGCGGACGCCGAGCCGGTCGCGGGCGAGGGTGAGCTCGCCGGAGCGGTTGTCCCAGAGCGCGAAGGCCCACTGGCCGTTGAAGCGGTCGAGGCACCCCTCGCCCCACGCGCGCCACGCGTGGAGGATCACCTCGGTGTCCGAGCGCGTGCGGAACGCGTGGCCCGCGGCGGTGAGCTCCTCGCGCAGCTCGACGTGGTTGAAGATCTCGCCGTTGAACGCGACCGTGAGCGCGCCGTCGGCGGTGGCCATCGGCTGCTGGCCCGCGGCGAGGTCGACGATGGAGAGGCGCGCGTGGCCGAGCGCGGCGCGGTCGTCGAGGTAGACGCCGAACTCGTCGGGCCCGCGGTGGCGCAGGGCCGCGACCATCCGGGCGACGAGCGCTCGGTCGGGCGGCGGGAGGTTGGGGGCGAGGTTGACGACGCCGACGATGCCGCACATGGGGCTAGTGCCTCCGCCGCGCCGCGAGGTCGTCGAAGAGCCCGAGCCACGCGGCGTGCATCCGGGCCTGGGTGAAGCGGTCGAGCACGCGGGCGCGGCCCCGCCGGCCCATCGCGGCGCGGCGGTCGGGGTCGGCGAGGAGCGACGCGAGGTTGGCGCCGAGGGCCTCGGCGTCGCCGCGCGGCGAGAGGAGGCCGGTGGTGTCGCGCGCGACGATCTCGGGGTTGCCGCCGACGTCCGTCACGGCCGACGGGCGCTCGAGGAGCATCGACTCGAGCAGCGTCACGCTCGTCCCCTCGGAGAGCGACGCCATCGCGAACACGTCCGACGCCGCGTACACCGCGGGGATGTCGCGCCGCGCGCCGGTGAAGGTGATCTGGCCCGCGACGCCGAGCTCGCCCGCGAGGGCGCGGAGCTCGCCGGTGTCGCCGGCGCCGACCACGAGGAGGTGCGCGTCGGGCACTCGCTTCGCGGCGTGGGCGAAGGCGCGGACGAGGGTGGGGTGGTCCTTCACCGGGTGGATGCGGGCGACGCAGGCGACGACGGGCTGCTCGGGCGAGAGGCCGAGTTCGGCGCGGAGGCGGGCGCGCGCGTCGCCGACGGCCGCGGGGTCGAAGCGCGAGGGGTCGACGCCGTTGTAGACGACGTCGATGTGCGAGGCGGGGATCCCCTCGTTGTCGACGAGCAGGCCCTTGATGTACCCGCAGACGGCCACGACGCGGCCCGTGAGGTGGAGGAAGGCCGCGCGGTTGGCGGCGACGCGCTTGGGGCGCCGCTGGTCGGGGTAGTGACGTCCGTGCTCGATGAAGGCGAGGGCGGGGCGCGGGCGGCACGTGGCGACGGCCATCGCGGCGTACGACCAGGGGGTGTACTGGTGGGCGCAGACCACGTCGGGGCGCTCGGCTTGGATGAGCGCGCGGAGCCCGAGCACCATGCGCGGGTCGAGGCCGGCGCGGCGGCCGAGGGCGTCGACGCGGACGCCGTCGGTGCGGAGGGCTTCACCGAGCGGGCCCACCGCGTCGAGGCACGCGACGCTCTGCCAGGTGTCGGCCCGCGTCGCGCGGAGGAAGTCGTGGACGAGCACCTCGGCGCCGCCGAAGGCCATGCTGTGGAGGACGTGGAGGACGCGCATCTACGCCTTCTGCGGGGCGTCGGAGCGGCGGACGGGCACGGCCTCCTCCCCCCGCTGGATCGTCACCAGGAACTGGAACCCGTACCGCGCCGCCCGCGCCGCGTCGTCGGCGAAGGCCCGCTGCCCCGCCCGGTTGAGCCCGCGCAGCGTGAGGTACACTTCGCCGTCGAGCGTCTCGAGGAGCTCGGTTCGGTCGAGCGCGTCGGGGCCGTCGGGGTCGATGTTCGCGGCCACCGCCGCGCAGTGGCGCGTCCCCTCCGCGAAGAAGGCGTCGTCGGCGGCCTCGGGGTCGAGCCGCGCGCGCTGCGCGATGCACGCCGACACGGCCGCGCGCAGGGCCTCCACCAGCGTCGTTCCCCCTTCGCCGGGCGGCGGGAGCGACGCGAGGGCCTCGCCGACGGCGGGGTGGTCGAGCTCGGCGGCCTCCAGGATGCTCACCGCGCGGTCGTGCCACCTGCGGGCGGCGGTCCGCTCGGCGCGGCGGGCTTCGGCGGCGCCGAGGGGCTCGTCGCCCGCGGCGACGGCGTCGTGGCGCGCGCGCAGCCGGTCGACGAGGGCTTCGAAGCGACGTCGGCGGCCCTCGCCCCAGCCGTACGCGCGCAGGGCGATCGCGTCCTCGCGCCAGCGGTGGAGGGCCACCTCGGCCTCCGCGAGCACGAGCGACGAGCTCCAGCGCGAACCGAGCTCGATGAGGACGTGGTGCGGTACCGCCATGCGACACGGAGTAAGCGGCGCGCGCGGGCGGCGTCAAGAGTTCCCCGCGCCGCGCGGGCGGTGCGTGGTAGGGTCCGCCGCACTCCGATGCGTCGTCTCCTCTGGTTCGCGCTCGCCACCGCGGCCCCCTGCCTCGCGGCGGCGCAGAGCTCGCCGGCCCTGGGGTGGGCCATCGAGCGCCACGACCCGCCCCCCGCGGGCGACGGCACCCTCGCGGTCGACCACCCCCGCTACGCGCGCGGCTGGGACCTCGCCGGCCGCGTCGAGCTCGGGCACGCCTTCACCCCGCTCCAGCTCCGCCGGACGTACGCGGACACCCACGTCGAGCGCCGCGACGTGATCTCCGGCATGACCACCGCCACCCTCGACGCGTCCGCGAGCTTCGCCGGGCGGGCGAGCGTGGACTTCTCGCTCCCGGTCTCGCTCTCGCAGACGGGCGAGGCCGCGCTCCTCGGGGTGCTGGTGGTCGCGCCGGCCGACGGCCCGGTGGTCGGCGACGCGCGCGTCGGCGGGCGCGTTCGAATCGTCGGGCGCGCGGGCCTCGAACCCTTCTCGCTCCACGTCGGGGCGTGGCTGTGGTTCCCCACCGGGAGCCGGCGGGGCAACACCACCGACGGCTCCGTTCGCTTCGAACCCCGGCTCATCGCCGCGGGGAGCGCGGGCGTCGTGCGCTGGTCCTTCGTCGCGGGGGTGCGCTTCCGCCGCGACGTCGAGGGGCTCAACCTCGCGGTGGGCCACGAGCTCCACCTCCGCGCGGGCGCCACCGCGGCGCTCTTCGGCAACGTGCTCCGCGTGGGCCCCGAGCTCACGGTGGTGACGCCGCTCGTGACGCTGCCCGACGGCACGGCGAGCGCGGCCTTCGCGGCGGGGCAGTGGGGGATGGAGGCGCTCCTCGGCGCGCACGTCGCCCTCGGCCGCGGCTTCACGGCATCGGCGGGCGGCGGCTTCGGCGTCGAGCGCGGCGGCGGCACCCCCGCGGGCCGCGCGCTCGTGTCGCTTACCTGGCGCGGGAGCTTCGCGCCGGCGCGCGCCCCGTCGGAGTGAGCCGGCCGCAGGGGGCGGCCTCCATCCCCGCTCGCCGAGCCTCGCGGCCTCCATCCCCCGCTCGCCGAGCCTCGCGCGTTGACCCCTTCCCCCGGCGCAAAGCCGCCAGGGGAAGGGGCACTGTCGCAACTTGGACCCGCCGACGTCTGGTGCTCGTGGCGTCTGGTGCTCGTGGCGTCTGGTGCTCGTGGCGTCTGGTGCTCGTGGCGTCTGGTGCTCGTGGCGTCTGGTGCTCGTGGCGTCTGGTGCTCGTGGCGTCTGGTGCTCGGCGTCTGGTGCCTGGCCGCGGCGTGCGCGGTGGGTCGAGTTGCGATGCCTTGCGCCTCATCGTTGCTCTCTTCTCTTCGCGCACCCTGAATTCATGGCCTTCGAGGTTGCACTCTGCGCAATCGGAGCTCTACTGCGCCGAATGACGCTCGATCCAGGCGCACGAAGCCCAAGCGCGGCGGTGGCGACTCCAAGAACGCGTCACGCCGCGCCCGACGTGGGGGCGACAAGGCCGCCGCGGCGCAGGCCTCCGAGGCCCAGAACCAGTGGGCCCGCGAGGAGTTCGGGCTCGCCCGGCTCGGGGACGCTCGCCGCGTCGCACGCGCCGTCCTGATCGCCGCCAGGCTCCTGGCCCACGCCGCCGGCACCGTCACCGAAGCCTTCGGGTCGCTCGCCGAGCGCCGCGGCGCTTACGACTTCCTCGCATGCCCCGCCGTCACCGTCGCACTCCTCGCCGCAGCCGTCTGGGGCGCATGCGCGCGCAGGTGCCGACCCCATGCCTGGGTCTACGTACCCCTCGATGGCAGCAGCCTGTCCCTGTCCGACGCCCACGGCACCCGCGGCACTGGCGCCGTCGGCACCCTCCACGCCAAGGGTCGGGGCCTGCAGGTCATGACCGCCATCGCCGTCGACCCCGAGGGGGTCGGGCTCGGCGTCTGCGGCCAGAGGTTCTGGGCGCGCGCGCGCAAGCGCGTCAAGGACAGCCGCGCCAAGCGGCCCCTGGCCCGCAAGGAGAGCCGCTTCTGGGTCGTCGTCATCCGGCAGGTCCTGGCGGCGTTCCGCGCGGCGGGGGTGGCCACGGTGCCCTGGTTCCAGTTGGACCGCGGCGGGGACATGGGGGAGGTGCTGCTGCTGGCGGTCGAGGAGGGCTGGCGGCTGACGGTTCGCGCCTCGGCCGACCGCCGCCTCGTGGCCGCGGGCGCGGCGGCCTACCTTTGGCCCACGCTGCTGCGGCAGCGCGTGCTGGGCCGCTACTGGCTCGACGTGCCCGCGGGCGAGGGGCGCCGCGCGCGCCGCGCCTGCATGAGCGTGCGGGCGTGCACGGTCACGTTGCGGCTCAAGCACCAGTGGACCAAGACGGTGCGCACGGTGACGGTGGGGGTGGTCCTGACGCGCGAGGTACACACCGCGCCGCGGGGCGAGCGGGCGCTGGAGTGGATGCTGCTGACGACGGCGCCGCTGAAGTGCTTCAAGGACGCGAAGGCGGTGATCGTCGGGTACTCTCAGCGGTGGAAGGTGGAGGAGTTTCACCACCTCTGGAAGTCGGGCCGTTGCCATGTCGAGGACACGCAGCTCCACACGCGGAGCCGGATCGAGAAGTGGGCGACGCTGTTGGGGTCGGTTGCGATGCGCACGCTGCAACTGACCCATCAGGCGCGGAGCCAGCCGGAGCTGCCGGCCGACGAGCTGCTGACGCGGGACGAGATCGACGCGGTGATCCTGCTGCGGAAGCCCCGCGGGTACGCGGTGGGCGCGGTGCCGACGCTGGGCCAGGCGGTGCGGTGGATCGCGGAGATCGGCGGCTTCATGAGCCACGGCAAGGACTCGCCGCCGGGCAAGGTGACCGTCGGGCGAGGCCTCGACCGGATCGCGTCGGCGGTCGAGCTCCTCCAGACGCTGCGCGAGCCCAAGAAAAAAGGCCGCGCGAAGAGAAGAGAGCAACGATGAGTTTGCGCCGGGGGAAGGGGTCAACGCGCGAGGCTCGGCGAGCGGGGGATGGAGGCGAGGTGAGCCCGACCTCACCGCGAGACAAGACCTGCTACGAATCCCAGGCGCGGGGTCCGTCCGTTGACGGTGGCGGGGGCGCTGGGGCATGGTCGGGCCATGGCATCGTCGATTCCATCGAGGGCGACGGATTTCGGGGTGGACGGGCCGGACATCACGCACCTGATCACCGAGGACGACACGCCCGTGGACAACGTGTACTCCGAGAAGCAGCAGCGCGTGCTTCCGCAGCAGCTCAACGCGAGCTGGGAGGGGCCGCCGCCGGAGGACGGTGAGGTCGCGCGCCCCTTCGTGGTGATGGCCAACGTGGGGGTCTATGCGACCGCCCGCGAGTCGCCGCTCGTCCCCGACGTGCTCCTCGCGGTCGACGTGCGGATCCCCGAGGACATCCACGAGAAGAAGAACCGCTGCTACCTCCTGTGGGAGTACGGCAAGGCCCCCGACGTGGTGATCGAGGTGGTCTCCAACCGCGAGGGGGGAGAGCTCACCGAACGCAAGCGGCGCTACCGCAAGATGCGCGTCGCGTACTACGTCGTGTGGGACCCGGAGGGCCACCTCAGCGACACCCCCCTCCAGGTGTTCGAACTCCGCGGGCAGCTCTACGTCCGTTCGAAGCGGGCGTGGTTCGAGTCGCTCGGCATCGGGCTCACGGTGTGGGAGGGCACCTTCGAAGGGGTCACCGACCGCTGGCTCCGCTGGTGCGACCGGTCCGGCAAGGTGATCCCCACGGGCGAAGAGCGTGCGAGGGCCGAGCGCGAGCGCGCGGACGCCGAGCGCGGGCGTGCGGACGCCGAGCGCGAGCGTGCGGACGCCGAGCGCGAGCGTGCGGACGCCGAGCGCGAGCGTGCGGACGCCGAGCGCGAGCGTGCGGAGAAGCTCGCGGCCAGGCTCCGTGCGCTGGGGGTCGACCCGGAGGGCTGATGCGGCGACGTCCCGTGCGACGTCGCCGCGTCCTCGAGGTGACCCACGCTCGTCAGCGCGCGCGCTGCCCGCGCAGCCACACCGCGAAGTCGATCGCGACGCGCCGGACGCGGTCCTCCACCTCGCCGACGGTGGGGTGGTTCGGCCCCGTACGATCGAGGTCGGACTCGTAGAGGAAGTCGCGGTCGTCGAGGAAGAGCACGTGGCCCCCCGCGTCGCCCTCGGCCGTCGCCACCACCACCAGCGCGTCGGGGTTGTCGTGCGCGGGGATCGCCGAGCGGTAGCGCGCGCGGTCGGCCTCGCCGACGTACTCGACGCAGTCGCGCGTGCCGGCGATGGGGACGTCGCACTCGACCGAGACGCGCCCGGCCACCCGCACCGTGCGCGGCGCGTCGGGGCTGAGGCCGCGCGCGGCGAGGGACTCCTGCACCACGCGCACGACGCGGACGCGCTCGAGGGGGCGGAGGGTGTCGCGGCCGCCGGCGCTCACCGACGCGCCGCTGCAGCCGCACGCGAGCGCGGCCGCGAGGAGGAGGCGGGGGGTGTCCATGGACGGCGCGTCTACCACGGCGCGTCAGTCGACGTCGAAACCCCAGCCGACGATCACGTCGGGCCCGCGGAAGCTCGCGAAGCGCGCGCTCGCCACCACCCGCCGCACGCACGTCACGAACTCCGCCGACCCCCCACCGCCCGACACCTGCGCCGCCGTCGGCCGCCCGTCGTTGCGGATGCGCAGACGAACCCGCACGCGCCCATGCGGCCCGCGCCCGTCGTCGTCCGTCGTCGCCGCCGCGCAGTTGCCGAGCCGCGGGAGGAGCGGGTCGAGCCCGCGGCTCACCTGCGACTCGTTGAGCCCCATCGGCCCTTCGCCGGGGCCGCCCATGTCGTAGGTCACCTCGGGCGCGGGGCCGAGGTTCTCCGGGAGCATCGGGCCCGTCTCCGTGATGCGTGGGCGGGGCGCGGGCGCCTCGTCGACGGGGCCCTCGTCGGGGAGCTCCGCAGCGCTGTTCGTGGGCTCGACGCCGGGCGCGTTGCGGGGCGCGGCGCGGCCGTTGGCGGAGGCGACCCGCGGGCCCCGGCGGCGTCGACGGCGGTTGGCGCGGTTGCCGGCGTCGCGTCGCGCGTCGACCGCGGCGTCGCGCACGGCGGCGTCGGGCGGTGCGTCGCCGGGGCAGCCCGGGCAGCCGGAGAGGAGCGCGACGAACGAGAGCGTGAGCGGGTGACAGAAGCGCATGCGCGGCGGCGCCGGAAGGGCCACAGCCCCACTGCAAAGAGGCGTTGACGTCCGGGAGCCCCGCGTGTCTACCATGCGCGCACGGTGAGAGCGCGAGCATTGTATTTCGCAGCGGCGGCCGCACTCGCGGCGCCCACGGTGGGTGCGCAGACGGCGCCCGACATGACGGAGCCGGCCCCCGCGGCCCCCGCTGGAGGCTGGCGCCTCTACCCCCGCGAGCGCCACATCACGGTGCGCGCGGAGTTCACGGCGGGCCTGCGCCTGAGCGACCCCTACGCGCAGGGGCGCGCGGCGCCCTTCGGCGCGCTGCTCGGCGGGAGCTTCCTCTTCGTCAAGGCGGGCCCGCTGCTGATGGGGCCCTCGCTCGGCGTGCAGCTCGGCTTCGACCCGGTGGGCACGCAGGCGGCGATCCAGCCCGGCTGGCAGGCGCTCTGGCGCGTGAGCCCGCGCTTCGGGCTCACCGGCCGCGTCGAGATCCCCTTCCTCATCACCCCGGGCGCGTGCCCGGTCGACCGCGTGATGGCCGACCCGGGCTTCGTCGGCCAGGGCTACGACTTCAACCGCAACACGCTCCCGGTGCCGAGCGCCGGCACCTGCCCGACGCTCGCGGTCGGCGCGGAGCTCGGCGTCGGCGCGGCGCTCTACGTCACCTCCGGCATCGCCCTCACGGCGGAGGCCATGTTCGACATGTACTTCGGCGACTCCTTCCTGTTCTTCCCCGTGTTCGGCGGCGGCGTCGGCGTGCTGGTCGACTACGAGGTGCTGCCGTGAGCCGGGCCCGCAACCTCCGCGGCGTCGCGGTGCTCGCCGTCTCCGCGGCCTTCCTCGCCGGCCCGACGCCCGGCGACGTCGGCGGCTGCGGCGGCTCGCTCGCCAACTCCCCGCTGCCCGGCAACGCCGCCCAGCAGGAGTACGACTACTTCGAGCAGGGCCTCTGCGCCAACCTCTGCCTCCGCCTGCGCTCGTGCGGCGTGCTCTGCCGCGCCATCTCCGGCGCCACCGCGGGCTGCAACAACGACAGCCGCGAGGCCTACCAGCAGTGCCTCCGCGGCAACCTGCGGAGCGACATCTTCCGCAGCAACATGTGCCCGCACTCGTGCGGCAACTACCCCCCCGGGCGCTTCATCGGCGCCTCGGAGATCGACGTGCAGACCTGCGGCCACGCCGTCCAGGCCATCAGTTGCGCCTCGATTGCCGACGTGATCACCGCGCCGCCGGACGAGTGCCTCGCGGTGTGCGGGCTCTAGGAGGGACATGGACATGCGAACGCACCGCCTCGCCCCCCTCGCCGCGCTCCTCGCCGTCGGCGGCTGCCGCGTCTTCTCGTCGCCGTCGGAGTACGCGCTCTACCGCGAGTACCGCTACGAGGCCCCCGGGCCCGACCGCCTCGCCGCCGGCGGCCGCTACCTCGCCGCCCACGAGGGCGGCACCTTCGCCGCCGAGGTGAGGGAGGTGGTGCAGGCCCAGGAGGAGGACTTCTGGTCCGACCACCGCAGCGGCGTCGACGGGCTCAACGAGTACCTCCGCGCCTTCCCCCGCGGGATGCACGCGGACGAGGCCCGCGAGCGCCTCGCGGTGTTCGAGCGCGCCCGCGCGCAGCAGGAGGCCGAGCGCCGCGCGCAGCAGGACGCCGAGCGCGAGCGCCGCGAGGCCGAGCTCCGCGAGGCCGCCGTGCGCCAGCGGCTCTGGATGCGCACGCACTTCAACCGCTGGACGCGCCTCTTCGGTGGGCTCCAGGGCTGGGGCCAGGGCATCGGGCCCATCGTGCAGCAGAACCCCGAGTTCGGCGCGGCCTTCGAAAACGACCCGCCGCAGTGCCGCGCGTCGCACTGCCGCAAGACGTACACGCTCGACTTCTACATCCCGGTGCCCGGGCGCTCGGCGGTGCCGCGGCGGCTCACCTTCCTGCTCGACCTGGTGCGCGTCGGCGCCGAGCGGTCGGTGACGCAGACGCTCTTCACCGTGCGCAACCGCGGCCTCACCCAGTGGTGGGAGCTCGAGCAGCAGCAGGCCGCCGAGGCCGACAGCGCCGAGGCCCGCGAGACGGCAGTCCGCTGGACGATGGACCAGCTCCGGGCCGCGCTGGTGGCGTCGTTCCCCGAGGCGACGGAGACCCCGGCGGCGCTCTACGGGCCGCCGCCCGAGGCCGTCATGCAGGGCGTCGAGGAAGACGAGAACGCCGCCCCCGAGCCCGTCGACCCCAACGCCTGCATCATCCCCTCGCAGCCCCTCGGCGCGCGCTGGAGCGCCGTCGTCGGCTGCACCGGCCAGACGGGCGCGCGCATCACCGCGCCGCCGGAGGCCGCCGAGGCCCACGCCCACGCGCTCACCTCCGACGAGGCGCCGGTCACCCCGCACGCCTGCCTCCGCTTCGACGCCTACGCCGCCATCGACGGCGAGGGCATGAGCACCGACGAGGGCGTGGCCGTGTCGCTCATCCCGCCGTGCGCGCTCCGCACCGCCGGTCCCGCGCGCCCGGGTGCGCCCGCGCGTCCCGGCGCCCGCCCGGGTGCGCCCGCCGCGCGTCCGGGTGCACCCGCCGCGCGTCCGGCCGCAGCGCGTCCCGCAGCAGCTCGTCCCGCGGCGCGCCCGGCCGCCGCGCCCGCCCAGTAGTCCCCAGCATCGCGCTCCCACGATCGCGTCGAGGCGGACGCCTCAGCTCCGCGCCCGCATCGGCGCGACGAGCGCAGGCGCGTCACGTCGGCGTGTCCACGTCAGCGTGCTGGAGAAGGGAGGGGGGCGGGGGGGCGTGGGCTCCGAACGTCGGCCCGCGCGCCGGGGGGAAAGGCTACCGGCAGGCGCCCATCACGCACATGCGGCCGGCGCCGCAGGCGTTGCCGCAGCGGCCGCAGTTGTTGTTGCTCGTCTGCAGGTTGGTGCAGGCGGTGCCGCAGCGCGTGAGGCCCGCCTGGCAGGCGCAGGTGCCCGCGACGCAGGCCGAGCCGCCGGTGCAGGGGTTGCCGCAGCGGCCGCAGTTGTTGTTGTTGGTCTGCGTGTTGACGCAGGCGCCGCCGCAGAGCGTGAGCGCGCTGTCGCAGGCGCAGGCGCCGGCGTTGCAGTAGGAGCCGCCGAAGCAGATGCGGCCGCAGGCGCCGCAGTTGTTGGCGTCGATGGCGGTGTTGACGCAGGTGCCGTCGCACTGGGTGATGCCGGGCGGGCAGCGCGGCGTGCAGAGGCCGAGCACGCACGACTGGCCCGTGCCGCAGCTCCGCCCGCAGGCGCCGCAGTTGGCCGGGTCGTCGAGGAGGCTGGTGCAGGTGCCCGAGCAGGGGGTGCGGCCGGCGTTGCAGGCGCAGGTGCCGCCGACGCAGGCCTGGCCCCCGGTGCAGCGGTTGCCGCAGCGGCCGCAGTTGTTGACGTCGGTCGCGACGTTGACGCAGGCGCTGCCGCAGGTGGTGCTGTTGGGGCCCGGCGGGCACGCGCAGGTGCCGCGCTGGCAGACCTGGCCCGTGCCGCAGCGGGTGCCGCAGGCGCCGCAGTTGGCCGCGTCGTTGGCGACGTTGACGCAGCGGCCGTCGCAGAGGCGCGTGCCGCCGCCGGGGCCGCCGCCGCCGGCGCACATCGTCGCGCAGCGGCCCTGCGTGCAGACCTGGCCGCCGGTGCACGTCACGCCGCAGGCGCCGCAGTTGGTGGGGCTGTTGGCGAGCGAGACGCAGACGCCGCCGCAGAGCACCTGCGCGCCGCCGCCGCCGGGGCCGCCGCCGCCCGGGTTGTTCGGGCAGACGCACGCGCCGTTGGTGCAGGTGGTGCCGCCGGTGCAGACGACGCCGCAGGCGCCGCAGTTGTTGACGTCGGTGCCGGGGTTGACGCACGAGGCGCCGCAGCGCGAGGTGCCGGGCGGGCAGGCCGACTGGCACGTCCCGCCGGAGCACACCTGGCCGGGGGCGCAGCGGTTGCCGCAGGCGCCGCAGTTGTCGGCGCGGTTGCTGGTGTCGATGCACGCCGCGCCGCAGAGCGTCTGGCCCGCGGGGCAGGTGCAGGCGCCGCGCGCGCAGGTCTGGCCCGTGCCGCAGCGGCGGCCGCAGGCGCCGCAGTTGGCGTTGTTCGAGGCGAGGTCGAAGCAGGCGCCGCCGCAGCGCGTCTGGCCGGCGGGGCAGGCGTCGAGGGCGCAGAGGCCGCGGACGCAGAGCTGGCCGGCGGCGCAGCGGCGGTCGCAGGCGCCGCAGTTGTTCCCGTCGGCCTGGAGGTTGACGCACGCGCCGCCGCAGAGCGTCTGGCCCTCGGGGCACACGCACGCGCCGCCGGAGCAGAGCGTCCCCGCGAGGCAGCGGTTGCCGCACGCGCCGCAGTTGTTGGCGTCGCTGCGTACGTCGACGCAGCTCGCGCCGCAGGCCGTCAGCGCGCCGCACGCGGTGGTGCACACGCCCGACGCGCACACCTGGCCGGCGGCGCAGCGGTTGCCGCAGGCGCCGCAGTTGGCCGCGTCGCTCTGGGTGTTCACGCAGGCGGTGCCGCAGAGGGTCGCGCCGGGGTCGGTGCACGTCGGCGGCGTGTCGATCGGCACGTCCATCGTGGGCGGGACGTCGACGCCGGGCGGGATGTCGATGCCGGGCGGGATGTCGATGCCGGGCGGGATGTCGATCGGGGGCGGGAGGTCTTCCCCCGGAGGCACGTCGATGACGACGGGGGTGTCTTCGCCCGGCGGCACATCCTCGCCCGGGGGAACGTCCACGCCGGGCGGCACGTCTTCGCCCGGCGGGACGTCCGCGGTCGGGGGCGTGTCGTCGCCGGGGGGGGTGTCCTCGCGGGGGACGGGGTTGTCGGCCGTCGCCTCCGGCCCGCCGTCCCCGCTCGGGACCATCAGTTCGCTGGTGCCACAGCCCGCCGCGAACAGCGACGCGAGCAGCAGCACCCGCCAGGATTTCAATGAAGCCATCTTCGACCTCCAGGGGAAGGGAATGGAGAACGTCCGCGCGTCGCGCGACGTGACAAGGATCGCACCACGCCGCGCCCCGCGGCAACGTTACGACACGCGAAAATACCTTGATTTCCAGGTCATATCGCGCGGCCGTCACGCCGCACCCGCGCCTGGTGCGCGGGTCTCGCGGCCGCGCCGGAGCTCCGGTCGACAGAACCTTCGTCAGCGCGCGGCGCAGCGGAACGGCAGCGCGCGCAGTCCGTCGTTCTCCGCACCGACGAGCGCGCCGCCGCGGGCGGTGAGGAAGAGGTCGGCCGCGAAGAGCCCGCGCCCGTTGGCCGCCGGCGCGCCGGTGACGCCGCGCAACGCCTCGACGCAGAGCCCGTCGGCGCTGAGGCGAACCCGCGCCCGCGTCATGCGCACCACCGCGCGGCCGGGCGTCCCGGCGCGCACGCCCTCCCGGTCGACGCGGACGTCCACGGGCACCTCGGCCCAGTCCGCGCGCGGGTCGGGCGACGTGCAGAGCGCGAGTGGCGACGGCGTCCGCACGCGCCACCGTCGCACGTCGCGAACCCCGCGGAAGGCGATGTCGACGGCGCCCTCCGCGCGCGGCGTCCAGGTGACGATCCCCGGCGCGCCGCCCACCGACGCGAGGTAGGGGAACTCGCGCGAGCGCGTCGCGAACGTCCCCGCGACCTCGCCCGCGGGGGAGATCGCCCACACCCGGACGGTCGCCACCTCGTCGGCCACCGCGCTCTCCGCGAGCACCGCGCCGCCTCCCTCGAGCGCCGCACCCTCCCACAGCGCTTCGCCGGCCGTGGGCGGGAGCGCGCCGGGCAGCGCCACGGAGCGCGGCGCCGCGGCCCCCGAGAGCGTCCAGAGCGTCGCCTCGCCGCGGTCGGTGGACGTCGCCACGAGCAGCGCCCCGCCCGCTTCCGTAAGCGCCGCCGGGACGCCCTGCGGGAAGATCACGTCGGGGTCGTCCCCAGGCGAGAGCGCGCCCGGCAGCGACGCCGTCGGGAGCGAGACGGCGCGCGCGCCCGCGGCGGTGATCCAGCGCACGGTGGCCGTCGGGCCGCGGAGGTCGAGGGCGGCGTGGACGGTTCCGTCGAAGGACGCGCCCGGGAGCGGGCGGCGGCGGGCCAAGGGGGCCGTCGCGGCGCAGCGGGCGAGCGCGTCCTCCGCGACCACGGTGGGCGGCGCAGGCGCGTCGGGCGCGGGCGCTTCGGGCGCGTCGGCGTCGGGCGAGGGGAGTTCGTTCGGGGCGCGAACGACCGCGGCGCCGAAGCGGCACGCGTCGGGCGAGCACGCGAACGCAGGGGGCGCCGGGGAGAGGTCGCCACGCGCGAGGAGGCGCGACCCGCCGTCGGCGCCGAAGGGCTGCGGGGGAACCGCGTCGAGCCGCCGCCACGCGCCGCCCGCGAGCGGTCGCCAGTAGAGCCTGTCGCCCGCGTGGCCGACGAGCGCGCGGTCGCCGAGGCGCGCCGCGACGTCGAGCGCCACGTCGAGCGGCTCGCGCGTGGGCGCCGCGCCGGGGGCGGTCGTCACGAGCGCGTCGCCCTCCACCGCGAGGGCCGTCGCGCCGTGGAGCGTCGTGCGCGAGAGCGAGGCGAAGTGGAGGGGCGACGGGGTCGAGGCGTTCGCGTCGGCGTCGAGCAGCGTCACCGCGAGCGACGACGTCGCGCAGAGCGCGTGCCGCCCGTCGTCGGAGAGGACGAAGGCCCCACGGCACCCGTGCGCGACGGGCGCGGGCTCGGCCCCGGGGCACACCCGCACGAGCGCCGCGCCCTCGCCGCAGAGAACCGCCGCGCACGGGCCCCACGCGGCCACCTCGCAGGCCGCGTCGCGCGCGATCACCGCCGTCGTCCGGTCGGCGCGCCAGAGAACCGCCGCGCCGTCGCGCACCGCCACCGCGCGACCGTCGCCGAGCGCGACCGCCCCCGTCGCCGTGAGAAGCGCCGGCACCGCCCGCAGCGCCGCCTCCCGGGCCCGCGCGACGACCGCCTCGGGAACCTCCGCGGGCGCCTCGCGCGGCGCCTCGCACGCGGCCCCCTCGTCGGCGGTGGGGGCCCACGTGTGGCCGCCGTCCGCGGTGGCGTCGAGGAGCCCGTCGGTCGCGCGCGCGTAGCCCCGCGTCGCGTCGCAGAAGACCACCGCGAACGCGTCGCCGGCGCCGAGGCCCGCGGGCTCGAACGCGTCGCGCCCGTCGGTGATCGACAGCGCCGCGCCGCGCCGGACGGCGACGGAGCCCGCGGGCCCCGGCGGCGTGACGATCGACGCGGCGCCCTCGCCGAGGGCGTGGATCGGGCCGAGGAAATCCTCCGCGCGCCAGAGGCGCTGACGCTCGTCGCGGAAGACCACGCCGTGCGCGAGCGGGCGCGCCTCGACGAAGGCGACCGGCGACGCCTCGGGGGCGGCATCCACCGCGTCGCGGGCGGGCGTCCAGCGCGCGCGGGCGCCGCCGAGGAGGAGCCCCACGGCGCCGCCCGGGAGCGCGACGGCGACGGGGCGGTCGCGCCAGGCGGGGAGGAGTTCGAGGGCCGCGCCGGGCGTGGTGGCGGTGCGCGGCGGGAGGGCGGTGCGGGACGCCGTGTGCGCGCACGCGGCGAGGCAGAGGAGCAGGGCGACGTGAACGCCGGGGCGGTGCATCGGGGCCGATCGTAACGCGGGCGTCGGCGCGCGCCTCCGTGGTCTCTTGACGGGAGGGAAGGCGCCGGCTTAGAGCGCCTGAAGATACCGGACCGAGCGCAGCAACGAGACGCGAGCACGGCAAGGCGCTCGGCTGAAGACGTGCTGTCGGCACGTCGAAGCCGAGCAACGCCGCCGTGCGACGCGGATCGGCCGCTGCGCGATGGGAGGTATTTTTAGGCGATCTTAGCAGCGACAGCGCGCCGTCTTCCCCGCGCTTGCCCACGGAGTTCCTTCGGATGAACACGCTCGCCCGCGCCTCGCTCGCCGTGCTCCTCGCCGCCGCCTGCACCGCGCGGGGCTCCGACACCCCGCCCACGCCCGACGCCGCCGCCCCCGACGCGCCCGCGCCCGACGTCGCGGGCCCCGACGCCGCCGCGCCTGATGCGCCCGACGCGCCCGCGCCCGATGCGCCCGCACCCGATGCCCCTGCGCCCGACGCGCCTGCGCCCGACGCGCCCGCGCTCGACGTCGCCCCCGACGCGCCGCCGACCCGCTGCATGCGCGACCTCGACTGCACCGGCGCGACCTTCTGCTCGCCCGAGGGCCTCTGCGTCGCGCTCGTGTGCACGCCGGGCCGGGTGATGTGCGTGAGCCCGGCGCGCGCCCAGGTGTGCGACGGCCGCGGCGCGACCTTCACGGAGATGGACTGCCCCGGCGGCTGTGTCCTCAACGACTGCATGGGCGCCACCAACCCCTGCGCCGCCCCGCGGGTCACGTGCGGAACCGCCTGCGTCGACGTCCAGACCAACGCCGCCCACTGCGGCCGCTGCGGCAACGCCTGCGCCGCCGGCCAGACGTGCACCGCCGGCGCCTGCGTCACCCCCTGCGCGGCGCCCCGGCTCGTCTGCGGCGCCCAGTGCGTCGACGCGCAGACCTCCACCGCCCACTGCGGCCGCTGCGACAACGCCTGCGCCGCCGGCCAGACCTGCGTCGCGGGCGTGTGCACGACGCCCTGCGCGGCGCCCCGGCTCGTCTGCGCGGGCGCGTGCACCGACGTGCAGACCTCCACCGCCCACTGCGGCCGCTGTGGCAACGCCTGCGCCGCGGGGCAGACGTGCACCGCCGGCTCGTGCGTGACGCCCTGCGCCGCGCCGCGGCTCGTCTGCGCGGGCGCGTGCACCGACGTGCAGACCTCCACCGCACACTGCGGCCGTTGTGGCAACGCCTGCGCCGCCGGACAGAGCTGCGCCGCGGGCGTGTGCACGTCGCCGGCCGGGGGGACGTTCCGCGTGGTGTCGCTGTCGACCACCGGCTGCGCGACGGTGGAGCACGACCTCGAGACCGGCGACGACCGCGGCGGCATCGCGGTCACCCCCGACGCCGTCTTCTACAACGCCGACCGCGTGCTCGGACGCTGGTCGCACGACCTTACGGGCTTCCTCCCGCGCACGGGGCCGCGCGACGGCATGATCGGCGACCTCGCCACCGGCACGCTCTACGCCGTGCTCAACGCGACGGGCGAGCAGTTCGCGGGCTCCAACGCGGGCATGGTGACCCCCTTCGTCATCACCCAGCTCGGCGTGCTCGACCCCTCCACCGCGGCCCTCACCACCGCGCGCATCCCGCTGTCCGCGCCCGTCACCATCACCCACGACATGGGCTTCTTCGCGGGCCCCGGGTTCATCCTGGTGTTCTCGGGCGTTTTGCAGCCGACGGTGCCGCAGCGGTGGTACCGCATCGACCTCCCCGGCGGCGCCGTCACCTCGTACCCCGCGCCCGGCGGCTTCGCCCACCACGTCTGCGAGAACGGCGCCTGGTGGGGCATCGCCGAGCGCGTCGGCACCGAGTACTTCGCGGTCTACGTGCGCAACAACACCTCCATCGCGCGAACCCGCCTGAGCGACGCCACGCAGACCGTCGTCGGCACCTACACCGACCTCGCCGACACCTGCTCCATCACCGCGCTGCCCGCCCGCAACCGCTGGTACTTCCACAACGAGGGCGCCTCCGAGATCGCCCCCGCCGGCGTCGAGACCACCGGCTGGTGCCCCGCGGTCTTCTCGACCACGCCCTGAACCGCCTTCCCCGCAGCCCGTCGCGCGCGGTCATAGCCTGTCCCGCGCGTCCGGCGCGGAGCTCCGGGCTCGTGTACAACGTCGGCATGGCACGATCCGCCCAACCCAAGGCCCGCCGCCAGCCCCGCCGACCCTCACCGCGCGCCACCCTCGTCACGCTCGTGATGGGCGCGCACGGGCGCCAGCGAACCGTCGGCGTCCGCTCCGTCCGCACGGGGCGCGTCTACTTCGAGTGCTCGGCCGCCGACGCGCGCGGCGCCGAGCTCGCCGTCCTCACCGCCGAGCGCTACTGCGCCGAGCGCGGCTTCGTCGTCGTCATGGCCGCCAACGACACCGCCGGCCGCTCGGCCTCGGCTGCGGCCTGACGCCACACCCTCCTCCCCGCGCGTGACGTTTCGCCACGCGCGGCAATCCCCCGCCCGCCCGAAAACACCGCTGAACACCGTCTGCACGAGCGGCCCGCACCTTGCGAACAACGGCCGCCGATGCCCGCCGCGCGACGAATCCTCCTGGTCTCCAACCGACTCCCCGTGACCGTGAGCGCGGGCGGCGATGCCCCCTCCGTCGAGCGGAGCACGGGCGGCCTCGCCACCGGCCTCTCCGGCCTCCACGACCGCGGCGAGAGCCTCTGGATCGGTTGGCCCGGCGAGCTCCCGAAATCCGACGACGCCGCCATCTCCGCCCGCTTCGAAGCGCTCCGCCTCGCCACCGTGTCGCTCACCGCGGAGGACGTCGCGCGCTTCTACGAGGGCTACTGCAACGGGGTGCTCTGGCCGCTCTTCCACTCGCTGCCCGACCAGCTCCCCTTCGAGGACGACGACTTCCCCGCCTACGAGCGCGTCAACGAGCGCTTCGCCGACGCCGTCGCCGCGCGCTACCGCCCCGGCGACGTCGTCTGGGTGCACGACTACCAGCTCATGCTCCTGCCGCGGATGCTCCGCGCGCGCATCCCCGACGCGGCGATCGGGTTCTTCCTCCACATCCCGTTTCCCCCCGCCGACACCTTCCGCACGCTGCCCGCCCGCGACGCGCTGCTCGAGGGCGTGCTCGGCGCCGACCTCGTCGGCTTCCACACCGCCGCGTACCTCCGCAACTTCGCCGCGTCCGTCACCCACGTCCTCGGCGCGTCCGTCGACGTCGACCGGCTCTCGTGGCAGGGGCGCGCCGTCGGCGTCGGCATCTTCCCGATGGGCGTCGACGCGCGCGCCTTCCAGAAGCGCGCCGACAGCGCCCCCGTCGCCGCGCACCTCGCCGCCACGCGCGCGGCCTCCGACGAGCGGCTCCTCGTCGGCATCGACCGCCTCGACTACACCAAGGGGATCCCGCGGCGCCTGCTCGCCTACGAGCGGATGCTCACGCGCCACCCCGAGCTGCGCGGGCGCGTCCGCATGGTGCAGGTCGCCGTGCCGTCGCGCACCGCGGTCGACGCCTACGCGGGCTTCCGCCAGCAGGTCGACCAGCTCGTCGGGCGCATCAACGGGCGCTTCGGCACCGCCACCTGGGCCCCCGTCCACTACGTCTACCGGGGGCTCTCGGAGGACGAGGTCTCCGCCCTCTACCGCGCCGCCGACGTCCTCCTCGTCACCCCCATCCGCGACGGGATGAACCTCGTCGCCAAGGAGTTCGTCGCGTCGCGCTCCGACGGCGGCGGGGTGCTGGTGCTCAGCGAGTTCGCCGGCGCCGCGTCCGAGCTCGCCGAGGCCGTGATGGTCAACCCCTACGACGTCGAGGGGAGCGCCCGCGCCTACCACCGCGCCCTCACCATGCCCGAGCCCGAGCGCCGCGCCCGCATGCGCTCGATGCGACGTCGCGTCTTCGCCCACGACGGCCCGCGCTGGTCGGAGGCCTTCCTCGACCAGCTCGCCCGCAGCGCCGCGCGCCGCGAGGCCACGCCCACCGCCGTGTCGCGCCCCGAGGCCGTCGCCCGCGCCGAGTTCGCCCTCCACGACGCCGCCCGCCTCGTGCTCCTCCTCGACTACGACGGCACGCTCGTCCGCATCGCCGCGACCCCCGAGCTCGCCACGCCCGACGACGAGCTCGTCGCCCTCCTCGCGCGCCTCGCCGCGCGGCCCGGCACCGAGGTCCACGTGGTCAGCGGGCGCTCGCGCGACGAGATCGAGCAGTGGTTCGGCCACCTCCCGATCAGCCTCCACGCCGAGCACGGGCAGTGGTCGCGCGCCCCCGGCGGGCAGTGGTCGGGCGCGGACGTCCCCGCGGGCGCCTGGTACGAGCGGGCCGCGGAGATCCTCGAGGACTTCGCCGCCCGCACGCCCGGCTCCCTCGTCGAGCGAAAGCGCTCGGGCCTCGCGTGGCACTACCGCATGTGCGACCCGGAGTACGGCGCCGCCCAGGCCAACGAGCTCAAGGTCCACCTCACGTCGCTCCTCTCCAACGCGCCCGTCGAGATCCTCTCGGGCGACAAGGTGGTCGAGCTCCGCCCCCACGGCGCCAACAAGGGCCGCGCCGTCGCCGCCGCGCTGCCCGCCGACCTCGCCGGCGTCACCGTCGCGGCCTTCGGCGACGACACCACCGACGAAGACCTCTTCGCCGCCGTCCCCCCGAGCGGCTGGACCTTCCGCGTCGGCAACGCCCCCAGCCGCGCGCGCCTCCGCCTCGCCTCCTACGAAGACGTCCGCGCGATGCTCGAGCGCCTCGCCCCCGCCGCCCGCTCGACGCCCACGCCGCCGCCCGCGCTGGAGGCCGTCTCGTGAGCACCCCGCGCGCCCTCGAGAACCTCGGCCTCATCGGCAACTGCCAGCTCTCCGCCCTCGTCCGCAACGACGGCGCGGTCGCGTGGGCGTGCATGCCGCGCTTCGACTCGCCCCCCGTCTTCGGCGCGCTGCTCGACGACGCGCGCGGCGGGTCGTTCACCGTCGGGCCCGCCGACGGGCGCCCCGGGACGCAGCGCTACCTCACCAACACCAACGTGCTCGAGACGCGCTTCGAAGCCGCCGACGGCGCCTTCCGCGTGCTCGACTTCGCCCCGCGCTTCCTCCAGCACGAGCGCACCTTCCGCCCCACCAAGATCGTCCGCGTCGTCGAGCCCCTCGCCGGCACGCCCCGCATCCGCGCCTGCTGCGACCCCGTGCTCGGCTGGTCGAAGCGCCGCCCGCGCCGCGAGCTCGGCTCGCACCACGTCACCTTCCACGGCTACGACGCCGAGCTCCGTCTCACCACCGACGCGCCCCTCTCCTACCTCGGCGGCGACCCCTTCGCGCTCACCCGCAAGACCCACTTCGTCCTCGCCTGGGGCGCCCCCGTCGAGGAGGCCCTCGAGCCCCTCTGCGACCGCTTCCTCCGCGCCACCGTCGCCTACTGGCAGGCGTGGGTGAAGCACTGCGACATCCCCGCGGACTACCAGGACGAGGTCATCCGCTCGGCCCTCGCGCTCAAGCTCCACTGCTTCGAAGACACCGGCGCCATCGTCGCCGCGATGACCACCTCGCTCCCCGAGTCCCCGGGCTCGGGCCGCACCTGGGACTACCGCTACTGCTGGCTCCGCGACGCCTCGTACACCCTCGGCGCCTTCCACCTGCTCGGGCAGTTCGAAGAGCGCGAGCAGTTTCTCCACTACCTCCTCAACGTCGCCGCCTCGACGCCCGACCTCGAACTCGCGCCCCTCTACCGCGTCGACGGCCGCAGCGACCTCGACGAGCGCATCGAGCCCGAGTGGCCCGGCTACCGCGGCGAAGGCCCCGTCCGCGTCGGCAACGGCGCCGCGGCCCACAAGCAGTTCGACGTGTACGGCGAGATGGTGCTCGCGCTCGCGCCGCTCTTCCTCGACGCGCGCTTCCGCGAGCAGGTGACCCCGCCCGTGCTCGACCTCGTCACCCGCCTCGCGCGCAAGGCGATCTCCGTCGCCGGCCGCCCCGACGCCGGCATCTGGGAGTACCGAACCGAGTGGCGCCCGCAGACCTTCAGCTCGCTGATGTGCTGGGCCGCCGCCGACCGCATGCGCCGCATCGCCGCCGTCCACCGCCCCGGCGACGCGAAGGAGTTCGGCCTCGCCGCCGAGGCCATCCGCGCCGAGGTGCTCCGTGAGGCCGTCGACGCCTCGCGCGGCACGCTCGTCGCCGACTACGGCGGCCGCGAGCTCGACGCCGCGCTGCTCCAGGCCGTCACCCTGCGGCTGCTCCTGCCCGACGACCCGCGCGCCGCCGCCACCGTCGACGCCGTCCGCGACTCCCTGATGCTCGACGGCTGGCTCCGGCGGTACCGCGCCGACGACGGCTTCGGCGTGCCGACGGTGGCCTTCACGCTCTGCACCTTCTGGCTGGTGGAGGCCCTCGCGCGCGTCGGCCGCGTCGGCGAGGCCCGCTCGCTGCTCGCCCGCGTCCGCGACGTGCGCGCGCCCCTCGGGCTCCTCGCCGAGGACGTCGACCCGAAGACCGGCGAGATGTGGGGCAACTTCCCGCAGGCGTACTCCCACGTCGGGCTCATCCACGCGGCCTTCGCCGCCGCGCCGCCCTGGCACGACGCGATCTGACGTCGGGGGAGAGGGCGCAGGGGAGACGAGCCCGGGCGCTCACGCGCCGCGGTTTGCCCGACGGGGACTGGCGACCGAACGGGTGCCCGCGGCGGGGCGGTGGGGCGGCGGGGCGGTGGGGCGCTCAGTGCCCGCCGCAGCCGCCGCCCTCGGGGAGGACCTTGACCTGCGCGGCCGGCGCCGGCGGCGGCGGGGCCTCGACGGCCGGCGCGGCCTCGGGCTCGACCGCGGGGGCGGCCGGGGGGTTGGACCAGGCGCCGAGCGCGGTGGCCGCGGCGGCGAGGGCGAGGGCGAGGAGGGGCTTCATGCGGCCACCGCTACCACCCCCACGGCGCCGCGTTCAAGGGCCGGATGCGCTCGCGGCGGTGCGGGCGACGAGTTCGTGTTGCGCGGCGATCCCACCGGCTGGCGCGCGCTCGCCGTCGACGGGGCACCGGGCCTCGCCGGCGTGTGGATGCAAGACGCCAACAGCACCTTCCTCGTCGGCGCCCACGGGTTCACCATGCACACCGACAACATGACCCGTCACCGCCCCGCCGCCCCCGACACGCCCGACGCCACGCAGCGCGGCGTCGTCCTCGTGCGCGGCGCGACCAGTGCCCGCTTCGCCCTCGACGGCCGCCCGTACACCGCCACCGGCCGCGTCCGCCCGACGCTCGGCGCCGGCGTGGGGGGCGCGCAATGAGGCCGCTCCTCGCCACGCTCGTTCTCGCGGCGCTCGCGCTCACCGCGTGCAAGCGGGAACCCGACCCCCCGACGCTCCACCTCGCCGCCGCCGTGAGCCTGCGCGAGCCGCTCGACGAGCTCTCCCGGCGCTACACCGCGATCCACCGCGGGGCCGTCGTGCGCAGCTCCTTCGGCGCGAGCGGCGACCTCGCCACGCAGATCGCCCACGGCGCCCCCGCCCAGCTCTTCGCGAGCGCCGCCGTCGAGCCCGTCGAGCGCCTCGCCCACGAGACGCGCGTGGAGGTGCTCTGCACGCTCGCGAGCAACGAGCTCGTGCTGGTTCGCCGCCCCGCGCCCGAGCTCGCGGGCCTCACCTGGGACGACGTCGCGACCCACCCGGGCGTCGCGCGGCTCGCGCTCGGCGTCGCGCCGTCGGTGCCCGCGGGCGTCTACGCCGAGCGCGCGCTCACCGCCCTCGGCGCGCTCGACGCGCTGCGCCCGAAGGTCGTCCGGGGCGCGAACGTCCGCCAGGTGCTCGACCTCGTCGCGCGCGGCGAGGCCGACGCCGCCGTGGTGTACGCGACGGACGTGCGCGGGCGCTCCGACGTCACCGTGGTGGGCCCACCGCCCGAGCGCGCGAGGCCCGTGGTGCGCTACCCCCTCGCGTGGATCGCGGGCGCGCCCGGGGCCGCGGAGGCCCGCGCGTTCGGTGAGTGGCTCTGCGGCCCGGAGGGGCGGCGGGTGTTCGACGCGTACGGGTTCCGCGCGCCGTAGGCGGGGAGTGGCCGTCGGTGGGTGTTGGAGAGCACGTCTGCTCGCGGCGCCGAGTGCCCATGGGTTCGGTGCACGTCGGTGAGCGCGTCTGCTCGCGGCCCCGAGTGCCCATGGGTTCGGTGCACGTCGGTGAGCGCGGCTGCTCCGGCCCCGAGTGCCCATGGGTTCGGTGCACGTCGGTGAGCGCGTCTGCTCCGGCCCCGAGTGCCCAGGGTTCGCCCGCCTGCCCTCGCTAAGGGGTTTAGGCTCACCCTGGGCAACCTGCACGGGATCATCCGCCCGGTGGCGGATTCGGGTCGCCGGTGGGAGTGCAAGCGTTCAGGTCGAACGTCGGTCGACGCGCCATCGCGCGGTCTCCACCCGATAACCGCGCATGAGCCATTTCTACGCGAGTCTCTATGTTCATCTGGTGTGGAGCACGGCGGGGCGGGCGCCCCACATCACGGAGTTGCATGCGCCGCGGCTGCACCGCCGTCTCGCGGCCCTCGTCGCGGCGGAGGGTTGCGAAGCGATCGCCGTCGGTGGCGTCACCGACCACGTCCACCTGCTCGTCGCGCTGCACCCCGCCGTCGCAGTGTCCGCGCTGGTGCAGGCGGTGAAGGCGAGCACCTCTCAGTGGGCCCGACGCGAGCTGCGCGCGCCCGCCTTCGCCTGGCAGCAGGGCTACGGCGTCTTCTCCCTGCGCGACGACGACGCCCCCATCGTCCACCGCTACGTCCTCCGACAACCCGAACACCACGCGGCAGGAACCACCGTCGCGGCCTGGGAGCGCTCCTCCGCCACGACGCCCAACACCCCGTCGCCGAATCCGCCACCGGGCGGATGATCCCGTGGAGGTAGCCCTGGGTGAGCCCAAACCCCTTAGCGAGGGCGGGCGGGCGAACCCTGGGCACTCGGCGGGTACTCGATGCGCTCACCGACACCCACCGGCACTCGGCGGGTGCTCGATGCGCTCACCGACACCCACCGGCACTCGGCGGGTACTCGATGCGCTCACCGACACCCACCGGCACTCGGCGCCGCGAGCAGACGCGCTAGATGCTCCCGCGACCTCCCGGGCACTCGGCGCCGCGAGCAGAAGCGCGCACCGACACCCACCAGCGTTCGGTGCCGCGAGCGGGCGAGCCAGACGCGTCGGGCAGCGCCCAGCGAGTCCCGCCGTTCGCCGAGCCTCACAGCGGGTTACCCGAAGCGCGTGCTGGAGAGGGCGTGGGTGCCTCCTGCGGGGCGGCGAGCGGCGCGGGGAGCGCCGGGCCGCGTGCGGCGCGTTGCTCCGCGTGAGGCCCTCCGCCACACCCGCGCGGCCGCGTCGGCGCGCGCTTCGGCGACGTCTGCGCGCACTGCGGCGGTGGCGCGCGTCGTGCTCGGGGCGCTGGCACACAGAGGTGTCCCCCATGTCGAACCCCATCGCGAAGGCGTCGCTGCTGGCCGTGCTGGCCCTCGGGTGCGCGCGGTCGAGCCCGCCCGCGCCGACCGTCGCCCACGCCGGGTGCAACTCGGACTCCGAGTGCGCGGGGCGCGGCGGCGTGTGCGTCGCGGGCGCCTGCCAGCAGTGCCGCGCCGACGCCGACTGCCCCGGCGGAGCGTGCAGGCAGAACCGCTGCGAGGCCGCGCCCCAGCGCCCCGTGGAGGGCGTGGTCGTGCAGGCGGAGGACGGGCGGGCGTCGTGCTTCGAGCGGGTGTTCTTCGCCTACGACGACGCGAACCTCGGCGACGACGCGCGGCGCTCGCTCCAGCGCACGGCGGACTGCCTGCGGCGCGAGCCCGGGCGGCGCTTCGTGCTCACGGGCCACGCCGACCCGCGCGGCTCGGTGGAGTACAACCTCGCGCTCGGCCACCGGCGCGCGCAGGCGACGCTCGCGTACCTCGTCGCGCTCGGCGTCCCGCGCGACCAGCTCGCGGCGAGCTCCGTCGGCAGCGAGTACGCCGAGGGCCACGACGAGGAGGGCTGGGCCCGCGACCGCCGCGTCGAGTACCAGGAGCGGAGCGCCGCGCAGAGCCGCTGAGCCTTCCGCGCGGCGTGCGATCGCGGTACGTAGCCCCCGATGCCCCACGTCGCCCCCGAGCTCCAGTACCTCGCCGCGGTGGTCCTGCTCTTCGTGGTGCCGCGCGTGCTCCAGCGCTTCCGCGTGCCGAGCGCGATCACCTGCGTCGGCGGCGGCGCGCTCGCGGGCATGGGGTTCGGGCTCTTCCACGGCGACACCGCGGTGCCGCTCCTCTCCACCCTCGGCATCGTCTCCCTCTTCCTCTTCGCCGGCCTCGAGGTCGACCTCCGCGAGCTCCGCCGCAACCTCCGCGTCGTCGCCGAGCACCTCGCCGTGCAGGTCGCCCTCCTCGCCGGCGCCGCCTACGCCGCGTGGCGTCTATTGCACCTCGACCCCCGCGCCGCCGTCCTCTTCGCGCTCGCCGTCGTCACGCCCTCGACGGGCTTCATCCTCGACTCCCTCGGCGGCTTCGGGCTCTCCGCCGACCACCGCTTCTGGGTCAAGACCAAGGCCATCGCCACCGAGATCGTCGCCCTCGCCGCCCTCTTCGTCACCGTGCGCTCGGGCTCGGCCGCCGAGCTCGGGCTCTCCTCCGCGGCCCTCCTCGCGATGATCGCCGCGCTCCCGTGGGCCTTCCGCGCCTTCGCCCGCCACGTCTTGCCGCACGCGCCGAAGTCCGAGTTCTCCTTCCTCGTGGTGGTGGCCGCCACGTGCGCGTACGCGACGCGGGCGCTCGGCGTGTACTACCTCGTCGGCGCCTTCGTCGTGGGCGTCACCGCCGTCCGCATGCGCGACTCGCTCCCGACGCTCGCCTCCGAGCGCGTGCTCGACGCCCTCGAGCTCTTCGCGAAGTTCTTCATCCCCTTCTATTTCTTCAAGGCCGGCCTCCACCTCCAGGCCGCGGATTTCTCGCTCCGCGCGGTGGCCCTGGGGCTCGGGCTCGTCGCCGCGGTCGTCCCGCTCAAGGTGCTGGTGGTCTCCGTCCACCGCCGGCTCTCCCTCCGCGAGCCGGTGCGCGACGGCGCGCGCGTCGGGCTCTCGCTCGTGCCCACGCTGGTCTTCACCATCGTCATCGCCGACATCCTCCGCGAGCGCTACGCCCTGCCGCCGCAGCTCTACGGCGCGCTGCTGGTGTACACCCTCGCCAACACCACCCTGCCGGGGCTCCTCCTGCGCGCACCGCCGCCGGAGTTCGACGCGCCCGAGGCGCCGCCGTCCCACGCCCCCGCGCCGGTGGACAACGCCCCCGCGGCCGTGGCATCGCCTCCGCCGCCGTGAGCCCGCCCCGCCGCCCCGCCGTCGACCCCCCACCGCCCCTGCGCGGCTCGCGCCTGCCCGAAGGCTTCGCGCGCCCCGACGCCGTGCCCGACGACGCGATCGTGACGGTGTTCTCGGTGCGCCCCGAGCAGTCGGGCCACCGCCTCGACCGCTGGCTCTCCCTCGAGCTCCCGCGCCTCTCCCGCTCGCGCGCGCAGCGCATCGTCGAGGAGTGGGCCTTCGACGCGCGCGGCCGCCAGCTCCGCCCCGCCCACCGGGTGCGCGCGGGCGAGACGGTGGTGGTCTTCCGCCCGCGCTGGGAGGAGCCCGAGGCGCCGCGCGACGTCACGGTGGTCCACGCCGACGCGCACGTGGTCGCGGTCGACAAGCCCGCCGGCCTCCCCGTCCACCCGACCGCCCGCTTCCACCAGAACACCCTCACCGCCGTGCTCGCCGAGCGCTTCCCGGGCGAGCGCGTGGTGCTCGCGCACCGGCTCGACCGCGAGACCTCCGGCGTGCTCCTCGCCGCCCGCACCCACGACGCCGAGCGCGCGCTCAAGCTCGCCTTCGCCGAGCGCCGCGTCCACAAGACCTACCTCGCGGTGGTGCACGGCGAGGTGCGCGACGACCGCTTCACCGTCGACGCCCCGATGGCCCTGGAGGGCGCGGAGGTGAGCGTGAAGATGGCCGTGCGCCCCGAGGCCAAGGGCGGCATGCCCTCGCTCACGCGCGTCGAGGTGGTCGAGCGGCTGCGGGGCTACACGCTCGTCGCGGCGCACCCGGAGACCGGGCGCCAGCACCAGATCCGCGTCCACCTCGCCCACGCGGGGCACCCCCTGGTGGGCGACAAGCTCTACGCGCACGGGGACGAGGTGTTCCTGCGGTGCCTCGACGCGCCGCCCGACGAGGAGACGGCGGCGCTGCTGATGCTGCCGCGCCACGCGCTCCACGCGCACGCGATCACGTTCGCGCACCCGGCGACGGGCGAGGAGACGCGGCTCACGGCGCCGCTGCCGGCCGACCTGCGCGGCTTCTGCGACGCGCGGCGGTGAGGCGGGGCGCCCGCCGGAGAGCGTTGGTTTCGCCGCAGCGACGGGTCCGCCGAACGCCCGCGCGATTGTCGGGCGCCGAGCCTTGACCGTCGGGGGCCGGCGCGCGTAGCAACGGCCGACGGAGCCGTCGGGGCGGCCACCCGATGCTCCCCGCGGCGCCCTCCTTCCCCATGCAGACAGCCACCCCCGAACACCCGGCCGCGGACGAGCGCCGCGCCCTCCTGCTGGACGTGTCGCGCGAGATCCTCGACGCGCCGCGGGCGGACGGCGCGCTCGCGTCGCGGGTCTTCGCGATGATCCGCGGGGCCCTCGGCGCCGACGTCCTCTTCAACTACGAGCAGGTCGACGGGGCGCTCGTCCTCCGGGCCTGCGACGGCGTCCCGGAGGCGCTGCGCCCCGCCGTGGGGCGGCTCGCGTTCGGGGAGGCCTTCTGCGGGCTCGTGGCCGAGCAGCGCGCGCCCATCGCGGCAGACGCGGCGCGCATCGCGGTCGACCCGCGGGGCGCCCTGGTGCGGGCGATCGGCGCGCGGGCGTACCTCTGCCACCCGCTGCTCGGCCGCGGCGGCGCGCTCCTGGGGACGCTGTCGGTCGGGAGCACGACGCGCGACGCGTTCTCCGCCGACGACGCGGATTTCCTCCAGACCATCTGCCACCTCCTCGGCCTCGCCTGGGACCGGCAGCGCACCGAGGAGCGCCTCCAGCGCAGCCACGACACCTTCTACCACCTCATCCAGCACGACCCCTTCGGGGTGTACGTCGTCGACGCCGACTTCCGCCTGCGCGTGGTCAGCGCCGGGGCGCAGCGCGTGTTCGAAAACGTCCGCCCGCTGCTCGACCGCGACTTCGCCGAGGTGCTGCGCACGATCTGGCCCGAGCCCTTCGCCACCGAGGCGATCGGGCGCTTCCGCCACACGCTCGCGACCGGCGAGCCCTACGCCGCGCCCACCACCGTCGAGCACCGCGCGGACATCGACGAGGAGGAGGCCTACGACTGGCGCATCGACCGCGTGCCGCTCCCCGACGGGCGCCACGGGGTCGTCTGCTACTTCTACGACCTCTCCGCGCGGCAGAAGCTGGTGGCCGCGCTGCGCCAGAGCGAGGGCTTCTACCGCCAGGCCCTCGACGACCTCGAGCGCGCGCAGGCCAGTTTGCAGGCCCGCGAGCGCGAGCTCCAGACGCTCGCGGACAACACCCCGGACATCCTCACGCGCTTCGACCGCGAGCTGCGGCACGTCTTCGTCAACGCCGCGGTCGAGCGGACGACGGGCCGCCCGCGGGCGCACTTCCTCGGCAAGACCAACCGCGAGATCGGCATGTCCCCGGCGCTCTGCGAGCTATGGGAGACCGCGCAGCGAAGGGTCTTCGAGCGGGGCGAGGTGCAGGAGCTTCAGTTCGAATACGACGCGCCGGGCGGGCGGCGGTACTACGCGGCCCGGCTGGTGCCCGAGCGCGGGGACGACGGCGAGGTCGCGTCGGGGCTCAGCGTCACGCACGACGTCACCGACTCGCACGCGGCCGCCGCGTCGCTCCGCGAGGCCGACCGGCGGAAGGACGAGTTCCTCGCGCTGCTGGCGCACGAGCTCCGCAACCCGCTCGCGCCCATTCGAACGGGGCTCCAGGTGCTGCGGCTCTCCGCGCCCGACGAGGCCGCCGCGGCGCGCGCCCGCGCGATGATGGAGCGCCAGGTCGAGCACATGGTGAGGCTCGTCGACGACCTGCTCGACATCTCGCGCATCAGCCGCGGCAAGCTCGAGCTCCGGCAGGAGCCCGTCGACGTCCGCGAGGTGGTCGAGCAGGCGGTCGAGGCCAGCCGTCCGGCCGTCGACGCGGGCCGCCACACGCTCACCGTGTCCGTGCCCCCGCGGCCACTCCGGGTGCACGGCGACCTCACGCGCCTCGTCCAGGTGCTCTCCAACCTCCTGCACAACGCCGCGAAGTACACGCCGCCCGGCGGCCGCATCGCGCTCGACGTCGAGCCCGTCGCGGAGGGCGTGGCCCTGCGCGTGACCGACGACGGCGCGGGCATCTCGGCGGAGCTGCTCCCGCGGGTGTTCGACATGTTCGTGCAGGCCGACCGCACGCTCGTCCGCGCCCACGGCGGCCTCGGCATCGGGCTGTCGCTCGTGCGCAGGCTCGTCGAGATGCACGGCGGCACCGTGGTCGCGGAGAGCGCGGGCACCGGGCGCGGGAGCCGCTTCACCGTCGTCCTGCCGCTCCTGGAGCCCGCCGCCGACGTCCCGCGCCCGGCGGCCGCGGCGGAGAGCGTGCCGCGCGCGGCCCCGCGGCGCGTGCTGGTGGTCGACGACAACGAGGACGCCGCCGACGCGCTCGCCACGATGCTCGGCCTGCTCGGCGCGGAGGCCGCGGTCGCCCACGGCGGGCCCGCCGCGCTGCGCCGCGCGGGGGAGTTCAAGCCCGACCTGGTGTTCCTCGACATCGGGATGCCCGACATGGACGGCTACGAGGTGGCCGGGCGCCTCCGCCGCGAGCCGGGGCTGCGCGACGTGACGCTCGTGGCGCTCACGGGGTGGGGCAGCGAGAGCGACAAGGCGCGGAGCCGGGCGGCGGGGTTCGACCGCCACCTCGTCAAGCCGGTGGGCCTTCAGGACGTGGAGCGCGCGCTCGCGGAGGTGGGCGGGGGAGGGGGGGGACGCGCGGAGGGGGCGGTCAGCCGTTGAGCCGGCCGAGCATGCCGATCAGCCGGAACGAGGTGTCGGCGTAGGGCGTGCCCGCGTCGAGCATCCGTAGCGCCTGCTCCCGCTGGCCCTGCCGCGCCGCCGCGACCACCTCCGCCGCGTGGCGGTGAAACTTCGCGTGCAATGCGAACATCTCCTCCACGTCGCCCGTGCGCTGCCCGGGTTCGAGCGTGTGGAGCCACTTGCCGAGGGTGCACGCGTCGTCGCGCCGCACCGTCGCCTCGTCGAGCGCCTCCCCGCCGCCGTGCACGAACGTCCGAAGTCTGACCTTCCAGTTCCGATGCGCCTCGCCTGCTTCTTTGAAATCCATGAGCGATCGATGGCCTTCCGCTCCGCCGCCCGGGGCGCACCGCGCGTCCCGTCGGGAGGAGCACCCCTTGGAAACGGCGGCACGGGGTGGCGACCCGAGGCGCGTCTACGGCGCGGCGTTGGGTGCGCCCGGCGTCGGGCGGTTGGCGGCGAACGCGCCCGTCCCGTTGGGGAGGCGCCCGTAGCTCAGGCCCGCGTCGACCGCGTCGGCCGGGTACGCCTGCGCCACGATCGGCGCGCCGCTCGCCGACAGCACGTGCACCGTCTCCCCGCGCGACGCGCTCAGGCCCCAGTTCGCGTGGAAGCAGGTGCTCGGGCCGCCGTCGACGCACGCCGTCTGGGGCCCCGCGCCCGCGTCCGACACGTTGATCGCGAGCAGCACGTACTGCCCCGGCGCGAGCATCAGGCCCGCGGGGAAGGTCATCGCCCGCGAGACGCGCGCGCCGCCGTCGCTCTCCGAGTCGGCCACCTGCACATTCGAGAGGTCCACCGCGCCCGTCCCCGCGTTGTAGAACTCCACCCACTCCTCGTCGGCCGCGCGGATCTCGTTGATCACGAGCCGCCCCGCGCCCGGCGCCGCGTCCGGCGTCGCCATCGCGTCGGGCGTCACCGCCGCATCTGGCGTCGCCATCGCGTCCGGCGTCACCGCCGCGTCGGGTGTCGCGGGGACGTCCGCGCCCGCGTCGCCGTCCGGCACGAGCGGGTCGCGCGCCTCCGAGCAGCCGAGCGCCGCGCACACCATCAGGGCCCAGGTCGTTCGCATCCGTACCATGTCCGTCCTCTCAGAAGACCACGCGCGACACGGCGCGGAGGTCCCAGTGGTCCGAGCCCGGCAGCGCCTGCGCGGCGCGCCCGCCCGGGATCGATCGCGTCCCCGCGAGGAACACCTCCCACGGCCGCGCCACGCGCCACCCGACGGTGGCGACGACGGACGTGACCCGGTCGGTGTCCACCGACACGTCGCGCTGCCAGCGGAGGAAGCGCGCGCCGACGATCAGCGCGCCGACGGGCTCCGCCGCCACGAAGGCCTCCGCCAGCCAGGACTCGCGGTCGGGGCGGTCGTCGGCGCCCCACGCCCAGGTGAAGGTCGCGCCGCCGCGGACGCGCACCCCGCGCCACAGGACGCCGCCCGTGAAGCGGTCGGCGCGCCCGTCGCCGAGCCCGCTCGTGCCCAGCACGTACGACGCGAACGCGCACAGCGGCGCCGCGGCCGTCCCGACCAGCGGGCGCACCAGCGCGAAGGCCTCGAGGTTCTTGCCGCGGTTGAACTCCCGCTGCGCGTAGCCCTCGCCGTTGTACGCGCCGAGCGCGACGCTGCCGCGGCCGCCGGGGAGCTGGTAGCGCGCGGTCACCCCGAGGTCGGCCGGCGCCACCAGCCGCGTCGCTTCGAGCGGCGTCGACGTGACCGCGCGGAGCCCCCACGTCGACTCGACCTCGGGGACGGTGAGCGTCGGCACCACGCCCGCCCGCACGTCGAGGCGCGGCGACGACCATCCGCCCCACGCCTCGCGCACCCGCAGGAGGATGCTGTCGCCCGCGACGCCGAGGAGCGCGCCCTCCGACGCCGAGCGCACCGCCTCCGCGACCACCCGCGCCCGCGCGTGCTCGTACTCGCCCTCCAGCGACGCGTGCACGCGCGGCACGTCGAAGGCGTGGAAGACGTCCAGCCCCCCCGCGTCGGTGTTGGTGAGCCGCACGCCGTACTGCGCGAAGGCCTCCAGACCCGGCCGCAGCGCGAGGCCCGTGGAGCCCGCGGCGGTGGCGTTCGTGACGGGCGCGGCGGGCGCGGCGGGCGGGGGCTGCGCGGGCGCCGCGGTCTGGGCCTGCGCGGCGGCGGCGGCGAGCGTGAGGGCGAGGGCGAGGGGGGCTCTCATGGGGGCGTGCCGAAGAGGGAGCGGGCGGGGGACGACGGCGCGTCGAGCGGGTCGGCGGGGAAGCCGAGCGTCGGCCCGTGCGCGCGGAGCAGCGCGCCGAAGCGGGCGTGGTCGTCGAACACCCGCGCGGCGTACGCGACGGCCACCGCGGCCTCCTCGCGGGCGAAGGCGTCGCGCACCGGCGCGAGCACGGCGAGGTGCGGCGCGGGCGAGGGGAGCGTGCGGCGGTGCATCCACGCGAGGCGCGCCCCGAGCACGCGCGCGAGATCGGTGAGGGCCTCCGGCGTCCCCAGCGCGCCCGCCAGCCGCGCGACGCGGAGCCCCTTCGCCCCCGCGGCCTCGCGGCGCACCTGGACGGGCACGCCGAACCACTCCGCCGCGCCCCACAGCGGGTCGGCGTCGGGCCGCGACCACAGCGCGTCGCGCGCAGAGAGAACCCGCCGCGGGACGCTCTCCGACGCCACCGCGGGCGGCGGCGCCCCGGGGGTGACCGCGTCGGCCTGCTCCTTCACCTCGAGGAGCACGTCGTCGTCGGGCGCGTCGGTCGGGCCCCGCACCAACACCACCACCCGCACCCGCGGCAACGACGCGACCCCACTGCCAAACTCCCGCACCGCGTCGAGCACGGTGAAGAAGCGCGCGTCGGGCGGCGCCGCGAGCGTGAGCCGGTATGACGCCAGTAGCGAGGGGAGTGAGTCCACCGCCCACGCCGGCAGGTCGGCCTGGACGTTGAGCGGGTCGTCCGCGTCGACGCCCCCGCGGAGGAGGCGCCTCGCGCCGTCACGGAGCGCCGTCCGCTCGTCGAGCTCGGCGCGCGACGCGACGTCGCGGCGGGCGCGGCGGAAGAGGTCGGCGAGCACCGTTCCCGTGGGGGCGTCCGCGGGCGGGGGCGCGGCATCGGCGCGGAGCCCGTCGACGTACGACGCGACGGCCGCGCGCACGACGTCGCCCGACGCGTCGGCGAGCGCCCGGCGCGCGGTGGGGTCGTCGGGGTTGGAGGCGCGGGCGGCGACGCAGAGGCCCACGGTGAGGCGGCGGAGGTCCCAGAGGAAGGGGACGCGGTCGGCGCCGTCGAGGTCGTTGGGCTCCAGGGTGACGGCGCCCGACGGGCCGACGAGGGTGCCGAAGTTCTCGACGTGGGGGTCGCCGACGCCGAGGGGCTGCGGGAGGTCGCCGACGAACGAGGAGCCCGACAGCCCCGTCGACGGGTCGCGCCAGTCGGCGAGGAAGAGCGCGACCTGCCCCCGGTAGAACGACACCGGCGACGCCGCCATCTTCGCGTAGCGCCCCGCGAGCAGCGCCGGGCGCGTCCGCGCGAGCGCCTCGTCGGCGCGGGCGAAGGCCGACCGCACCGCCGCGTCGCGCGCGCCCTCGGGCTCGGCGCACCCGAGCGCGAGGGCGGTCCACACGGCGAGGCTGCGTCGCATGCACCGGGGCGCTTACCGCCGCGCGGCCGCGCGCCACAAGCGAGGAGTTCCGATGTTTCCGGCGCGTCACGCGGGGCTCGCGGGGGCGACACACGGGCGCCGACGTCCCGCGGATGTCGTCCACCCTTCGACGCGACGTCACCCTCCGGTCACCCCGGCGCGCGATGACCGTCGCGGGTGTTCGAAGTGCCTTCGCAGCGATCGCAGCCCCCTGGAGACGTCGGCCGCGCGATCAAGGCGCTGCGCGAGCGCCAGGGCCTGACGGACGTCCAGCTCGCGCGGCTGTCGCACAGCGCGACGGAGACGATCCAGCGGATCGAGTCGGGGCTCACGCAGCGCCCGTCGTACCTCACGCTGGGGCGGATCGCGCGGGCGCTGAACGTCGACGTGCGCGCGCTGCTCGACGGGGCGCTCCCGCAGGACGCGCCCGCCGACGCCGCGGACGACCCGGCCCCGCACGCGCCGCTCGCGCTCCGGGACGCGTGGCGGTCGGGGGATTTCACCGACGACGACCTGCGCGCGGTGGCGAGCGCCGTCCCGCCCGACACGGTCGCGGAGGCTGAGGTCGCGCTGATGCGCGTGTGGCTGCGCGCGGCCCGGTCGCTGCGTCTGGCTGGACGGGAGGCCGGGATGCCCGCGCTCGCGCTGGAGGCGACGCGCCTGGCGCTGCTCTGCGAGCGCGACGGGTGAGGGCCGGGGCCCCTCAGGAGGAGAGTACGTCGCGCATCGCGCGGGCCTCGCGGCGGCGCTTCACGAGCCCCACGAGCGCGGCCGGGCCGAAGAGCGCGACGACCGCGGCGAGGAGCACGGTCGCGGGCCCGACAGGAATTTCGTATGGCCCGACGACGACTCGGGTCGCGTCGGAGCAGGCGCAGCGGTGCTGCTGGGCGAGGAGCGCGAGGGTGAGGGGCGTGACGATCGGCGGCACGGAGGGACTTTGCTTTCCCTACGCCCCGCGGAGCCACGCGGTTACGCCGCGCCCGAGCGCATCCCGTGTAACGGGGGCGCCGCTGCCGCGAAGGAGCGTCGTGGCCACGGCGGCCACCCACCGAGGAGACGACCATGGCGAAGATGTGCCCGATCGACGGCTGCAAGGCGGAGCAGGGGATGTGCATCCACGACAAGATGATGCTCGGGATGGGCTTCATGGGGATGCTCGCCGCGGTGGCCCACTGGGGGCTCCACGTGTTGTAGTCGGGTCGCTCCCCGTCGAGGCCCGGAGGGCCCGACGTTCCCACACCGCAGGTCCCCTGCCGCCTGGGGTCACGGCGGTTTCACCCTCCACGCAGGAGATTCCCTCATGAAAGACACGTTCGATCTCGTGGTGATCGGGGCGGGCAACGCGGGCCTCGCGGCCGCGGGCAAGGCGCGCGAGGCGGGCTGGCGGGTGGCGGTCGTCGAGCGCCGCGACGTCGGCGGCACCTGTCCCCTCCGCGGGTGCGTCCCCAAGAAGGTGCTGGTGGCGGCGGCGGAGGCGCTGGAGGCCGTCGCGCGCGCCGAGGAGCACGGCGTCCGCGTCGCGCCCGCAGCGCTCGACTGGGGCGCGCTGATGGCCCGCAAGGAGGGCTTCGTCCGCGGGGTCCCGGAGGACTTCGAAGCGTCGCTCACACGCCGCGGCGTCGAGCTCGTCCGCGGCGAGGCCCGCTTCGTGGGGCCCGACGCCGTGGCGGTCGACGGGCGCACGCTCGCCGCCCGACACTTCGTCGTCGCGACCGGGTCGGCGCCGCGACCGCTCGGCGTCGAGGGCGAGGTGCTCACGATCACCAGCGACGAGTTCCTCTCGCTGCCCGAGCGGCCGGCGCGGGCGGTGTTCGTCGGCGGCGGGGTCATCTCGATGGAGTTCGCGCACGTGCTGGCGCGGGCGGGCTCGGCGGTCACCGTGCTCGAGCTCGGCCCGCGGGTGCTCGCGGCCTTCGACGAGGCCCTCGTCGGCGACCTCACCGCGGTGGGCGAGTCCCTCGGCATCCGCCACGTCACCGGCGCCTCGACGCGCGCGGTCCGCCGCGAGGGGGCGGCGCTCGTGGTGACCGCCGAGGTCGCGGGCAAGGCACACTCGTTCGCGGCCGACGTCGTGGTCAACGCCGTCGGGCGGGTCGCGGCGCTCGGCCCGCTCCAGCTCGACGCCGCGGGCATCACGCTCGACCGCGGGCGTCCGAGCGTCACCCCGGCGATGCGCTCCACCGAGAACCCCCGCGTGTGGTTCGCGGGCGACGCGCTCCCCGGCACGCCGCAGCTCTCCCCCGTCGCGACCTGGGAGGGGCAGACGGTCGGCGACAACCTCCTTCACGAGGACGCCCCCCAGAGCCTCCGCTACGACGCCGTCCCCGCGTGCGTCTACACGATCCCGACGCTCGCGACGGTCGGCGAGACGGAGGCCACGGCGCGCGCGAAGGGTCTCGACGTCGAGGTGCGCGACAGCGCGATGGTCTCGTGGCGGTCGGCCCGCACCTACGCGGAGCGCGCCGCGCGGGCCAGGGTGGTGCTCGCGAAGGGGGGCGACCGCGTCCTCGGCGCGGCCGTGCTCGGCCACGGGGCCGCGGAGATCATCCACGTGTTCGCCCTCGCCATCGCCCACGGCATCCCCGCGAGCGCGCTGCGGGCGCCGGGCTTCGCCTACCCTACCTTCAGCTCCGACATCCGCTACATGCTCTGAACCGCGCCGCGGCCCGCGGGCAACGGCGGGCGATGCGGTAGCGTGAACCCCCCCGCCGAGGCCCATGACCGACCCCGCCGTCCCCGAGTCCCTGCGCCGCTGGTTCGTGGTTCACTTCGTCGCCGACCTGCTCTTCGCGGTGCCGATGATCGTCGCGCCCGAGGCCACGCTGCGCCTGTTCGGATGGACCGCGGTCGACCCGGTCACGACGCGCCTCGTGGGGGCCGCGCTCGTCGGCATCGGCGTGCAGTCGCTCCTGGGGCGGGGGGAGGGCCGCGAGGTGTATTGCGCGATGCTCTCGCTCAAGTGCCTGTGGTCGGGCGCGGCGGTCGTCGGCCTCGCCGCGTCCATCGCGCAGGGGGCGCCGGTGATGACGTGGGCCTTCCTCGCGATCTTCGTCGCCTTCGCGGCCCTCTGGAACTACTACCGAATCGCCCTCGCGCGCGGTTGACGCGCTGCCACGTGGGGGAGTAGCTCAACCGCCGCGGAGCAGCCGAAGCAGCGTCGGCGTCGCGCGTCGCACCGCGCTCCCGGTCGACGTGAACAACTGCTCCCGCGCGACGACGCCCTCGAAGCGGAGGTCGGCGAGGGGTCGCCCGACCTCGTACCCGTACGGCCCGGCGGGGTAGGCGACCCCGCCGTCGTTGCTCGACGCGACGGTACCAGGGTCGGGGGCCGCGGCGTCGTACGCTCGGAGGGCGCGCTCGTGTTCCGGCCCGCGGGTCGGCGCGAGGGCGTCGATCGACAGCTACCGTCGCCTGCGTAGTGCCAGACCATTCGAGCGGCTCGGAGCGGGCCTGAACCTGCCGTTGCTCGTCCGCATACCGACCCGCAAGTCGGCATCCGCGCACGCGCCGAGCATTCTGCGACAGCCTCGGAGCGTGTGTGCCGACATGCGCTTCCCGCGCATGGGGGCGCGGCTGGCGCGCGGTAACCGTTTGCTCCGCTGCGGCGAAGGAGCCATTTGGGCGTGTGCCCGCGCGCCCGGAGGCCCCGATGAGTTCAACCAATCGACTGGATGACGCGCCGCGCGAGCACCCGCTGACGGAAGCGATCGTGCGTGGCCTCCGCGCGACCCCGCGCACCCTCCCGAGCGCGCTGCTCTACGACGACCTCGGCTCGGCCCTGTTCGAGGCCATCACCCTGCTGCCCGAGTACGAGCTCCCCCGCGCCGACCTCCGGCTCATCGCGCGGCACACGCCCGACGTCCTCGCGGCGCTCCGCGGGCCGCTCGAGGTGGTCGAGCTCGGCCCCGGCGGTGGCGCCAAGGCGCTCGCGTTCCTTGGCCCCGTGGCGGGGCGGCAGGGCGCGGTGACCTTCACCGCGGTGGATGTCTCGTCCGCCGCGCTGGCGCAGTGTCGGCGTACGCTCGAGGCGCTCCCGGCGGTCGCCTGTCGCGCGGTCGAGGCGACCTACCTCGACGGCCTGCGCAGCGCGCCCCGCGTCGCGGGCCACCGCCGCCTCGTCCTCTTCCTCGGCAGCAACCTGGCGAACTTCGAGCGCCGTGAGTCGCTGGGCTTTCTCCGTGACGTGCGTGCGACGCTCGCGCCGGGTGACGCTCTCCTCCTCGCGACCGACGTGGGCAGCGATCCGAAGCGCCTCCTACCGGCCTACGACGACGCCCTCGGGGTGACCGCGGCCTTCAACCGCAACGTCCTCGTGCGGCTCAACCGCGCGTGGGGCGCGGACTTCGAACTCGGCGCGTTCGCCCACCGCGTGCGTTGGGACGAGGCCGCGCGGCGCATCGAGATGCGCCTCGCGGCGACGCGCGCTACCACCGCGCACCTCGCGGGCGAGGCGTTCACGTTCGCCGAGGGCGACACGATCTGGACGGAGTCGAGCCATCGGTTCGACGTCGGCGAGCTCCGCGCATGGGGCGCGGAGGCCGGGTTTGGATGCGCCGGGCAGTGGGTCGACGCCCGCTGGCCTTTCGCCCACACGCTCCTCGTCGCGAGGGGGCAGGGAGGATGACCATGACGAAGAAGCAAGCGGTCTGGAACGGCGTCGTGCTGGCCGAGTCCGACGACATCGTGACGGTGGAGGGCAACGCGTACTTCCCCGCGGAGTCGCTGCGGCGCGAGCACTTCAGTCCGAGCGACACCCACACGGTGTGCGGGTGGAAGGGCACGGCGAGCTACCACCACGTCACCGCCAACGGCCGGGTGAACCGCGACGCCGCGTGGCACTACCCGGAGCCGCGAGAAGCCGCGAAGCAGATCCGAGGGCGCGTCGCGTTCTGGAAGGGCGTCGTGGTCCGCGACGCGTGACGGTCGGGCGGCACGGTGCGCGTGCGACGGCCCCGAGCCCCGCTCGCTGCGCTCGCGCGTTTGCCTTCCCCCGTCGCAAGATGCGCCAGGGGAAGGGAGCATGGGTTCACGCGAGAGCGACCGCGAGAGAATCGATGACGCTGAACGACGGGCCTTCGGGGCCGCACGTCGCTCGCGCCCTGAGCGACGGGGCTTCAACCGCCGCACGTCACTGATGCATCGTGTCCCCGCCCCTGGCGCAAATCCAACGCCCCGCGCCGTCAACGAAAACGCTCCACCCCAGCGCTCCGCCGCGAGACATGACCACGCCCCCGCCGCATCCACTCGACCGCTTCGCCACCATGCTCGCGCGGAGCGGCGCGCTCCTCCTCGGGGGCCTCTCCCCGGTCGCCGCGTGCCAGCACACCGAACCCCCGCGCCGACGCCTCTCCACGGCGGAGGTTCGCGGTGCGACGGGGTTCCCCTACGCCGCGTACGGCGCGCTCCTCGCGGCGTACGTCGACGGCGACGGGCGCGTCGACTACGCGGGGCTCCGCCGCGACCGCGGGCGCCTCGACCGGGTGCTCGCCTACGTCGTGCAAGTGGGGCCCTCCGCGCGCCCCGACCTCTACCCCACGGACGACGCGCGCAAGGCCTTCTTCCTCACCGCCTACAACGCCAACGTGTGGCGGGGCGTCGTCGACCGGCCGCCCCTGCGCACGCTCGACGGCGTGCGCGTGTCGTTCTTCTACGCGACCCGATTCGTCGTCGACGGCGCCGAGACCAACCTCCGCGACCTCGAGAACGACCGCGTCCGTGCGGCCTTCCGCGACGCCCGCGTCCACTTCGCCCTCAACTGCGCCTCGCTCGGGTGCCCGCGCCTCCCGCGCGAGCCCTTCACCCCCGAGCGCCTCGACGCCCAGCTCGACCGCGAGGCTCGGCGCTTCTGCAACGAGCCGCGCAACGTCCGCGTCGACGCCGTCCGCCGCCGCGTGGTGCTCTCGAAGATCTTCGACTGGTACGCGGACGACTTCGCCGGCGGGGCCGTCGCCTTCATCAACCGGTACCGGGACCGCGACGCGCAGGTGCCGGGCGGGTGGGCGGTGGAGTTCGCCGACTACGACTGGCGGCTCAACGGCCGCCCGTAGCGGGCGCAGGGCGCTCCGTCACATCGGGCTGCGGATGAACGCGACGATGTCGCGGAGCTGGGCGGGGGTGAGCTCGTCGGGCTCGAAGAAGGGCATCGGGCCCGGCGTGCTGTCGGTCGCGTCCATCATCCCCGACGGCGGCGGCCCCGACGTGCGGACCTGCTGCGCGATGCGCCCCGCGGACATCGCGCGGAGCGTCGCGCGGAGCGGCGCGGCGACGGTGTTCACCCGCAGCCCGCCCGCGTGGCAGTTGGCGCAGAAGCGGCTGTAGAGCGGCGCGCCCGCGGCCGCGTCGCCGCCGCCGTACATCGCCCCGTAGGCGGCCTCGTTGGCGAGCACCTCGGGGGTCATCGGGTTGGGCGTGGTGAACTCCGGGCTCGAGATCGAGCGCATGTACGCCTGGAGCGCCAGCCAGCGGGGATCGGTCGCGGTGAGCGCCGTCCCGCCCATCCAGCCCGTCACGCAGGCGTTGGTCGCGTCGAGGAGCGTCGGGGCCATGCCGCCCTTGAAGCTCGTGTGGTACGCGATGTTGCGGAGCGTCTCGCCCGATCGGGGCGTGCCGTCGTTGGAGTGGCACGACGCGCAGGTGGCGCCGTTGCCGCTCGCGCCGAGGGCCGACGAGGCGGCCCCATTGAAGTACTGGATGTTGTCCGCGGGGGCGGGCGTGGACGACCCGTCATCGCCACAGCCGGCGACGGCGAGGATCCCGAAACACGAAGACAGAACGAGCTGGCGCATGAAGTCCCTCCGGTGGATGTGAACCGACCGAGGGCTCCTTCGCGCGGGGGCGGCCGGGCGTTACGCCCGCCCTGACGGTTCTTCGCCGGGGAGGGGCTCGTCGCGGAGGGCGTGGAGCGAGGAGAGGGTTTGACGGAGCGAGCGCTCGAGGGAGCGGCAGCCCGCGCACATCATGAGGTGCGCCTTGACGGCGAGGCGCCTCCCGAGCGGGAGCGCGCCGTCTTCGTAGTCGCTGAGCAGCCGCTCGACCTCATCGCATCCCAGCATCTTCGAGGGCCTTTCTGACCTGATGGCGGCCGCGGTGCAAGAGGACCCGGAGGTTCCCCTCGGTGACGCCGAGGGACGCGGCGGCCTCGGCGCGGTCGAGCTCCTCGACGTCGCACGCGAGCACGGCGAGGCGTTGGAGATCGGGCAGGCGCCCGAGGGCCTCGTCGACGACGGCCATCGCGCGGCGCCGGTCGGCCGGGTGCATCGCGCGGGAGGGGTCGTGCGCGACGCGGGCGAGCGCCTCCTCGGGGTCGTCGGCCACCCGCTCGCGACTCCGTCGACGGAAGTGGTCGACGGCCTTGCGCACCACCACGCCCGCGAGGAAGGACCGCAGCGGGCCCCGCGCCGGGTCGAACGCCGCGCCCCCCTCCAGCACGGCCAGAAAGGCCGACTGGACGATGTCGCAGGCGACGCTCCGGTCGCGCACTGCGCGGGCGGCGAGCCGGACGAGGGCCGGTTCGAGGGCTCGCACGGTGGCGTCGTCGAGTCGTGGGACGGGCGGCGTGGCGGTCACCCGCGCCGCTACGCCGGCCGAGGTGAGCGCGGTTACCAGCCAGGGAGCAGGCGCGACGGCGGCGAAGGGGAACATCGACCGCCCCGTCCTTCGCGTCAGCCGCCGCGGGCGTTACGTCGCCGCGAGCGCGGGGCGAAGGGATCGGCGCGCGAGAGGGGTTACTCGAGCTCGTTGGTGATGACCATCTGCGCGCCCTGGACCTCACCGCCGGAGATGGCCGCGGTCCGCGCGTAGGTGGCGTTGATGTCGTCGCCGTCGAGGTCGCCGACCGCGTAGGAGGTGAAGGCGTTGGCGCCGTTGGTGGCGGTGGTGGTGCCCGGCGAGGCGTAGGCGTAGTAGTGGGCGGAGTCGAGCGAGAAGCCGATGGCCGTCCAGCTTGTGTCGGTGTTCCACGCGGCGACGCTGGCGGGGAACTTCGCCGAGCCGGGGTTGGTGCCGGGCGTGAGCGTGGCGGCGTTGACGAAGGACGAGTACCCGCGCTCGAGCGCGCCCTGGTAGTAGGTCAGCTCGCCCTGGTAGATCTTGGCGATGTTGCCCGCCGCCTCGCTCGTCTTCGAGCGCTTCACGTAGCGGGTGAACGCGGGGATCGCCACCGCCGCGAGGATGCCGAGGATCACCACCACGATCATCAGCTCCACCAGCGTGAAACCGGCCAGACGCTTCATCGAACGCTTCACTGCGGACTCCTTCGGATAGTCGGTGAGATGAGCCCCTCACCTCGAGGTGCTCAGGTACCTGCTCCGTAGCAGCACCTATGCCAGCGTCGGGGCATTGTGCCCCGATGATGCGAGGCATTGTTTCTCAGTGAGGAAACGTAGGCCTCGACGGTTTTGCGATGAAGAGCCGCGAATTCGACTGACGGAATTCGTCACACCGCGTGCGGAACTTTGTCAGGGTGGGCGATGGCCGCGTTGTAGGTGGGCTTCACGGGCGCGGCGTCGGGCCAGAAGAGGAGCCGACGGCTGGTCGCGGCGGGCCTCTGGATGCGAGGGGCGCAGCAGCCGTGCGGCGCGAGCGCGTTCATGGCAGGCCCGGGTCAGTGCCCGCGGGCCTGGTCCTCGACGGCGACGAGCCGCGCGTCGACGTCGGCCAGCAGCTCCTCGGCCGCGTCAGCGCCCACCGCACCCGTGCGGAGCGCCCGCAGGAGCGCGTCCTTCTCGGCGAGCACGAGCTGGCGGGTAAGGGCGAGGCGCTCCTCGCGGGCCAGGGCCTCGTCGGCCACGTGCATCGCCTCGACGCGGGCGCCGCTCTCGGCGATCACCCCCTCGTAGTGGGCCCGCGCGGACGTGACGGCGTCGCCGGACGCGCCTCCGTCGCGCGCGAGGGCGTCGAGGGCGTCGAGGGCGGCGCGGGCGGCGCGCTGGCGGGCCTTCTCCATCGCGTAGCGGCCCCCCGTGGGGTCGCCCCCGGCGAGCCCGAGGCGGCGCAGGAGCGGCCCCATCGTGAGGCCCTGCGCGAGGATCGACGCGACCACCACGCCGAAGGTCATCGTCACGATGAGCTCGCGGTGCGGGAGGTCGCGCGGGAGCGCGAGGGCGAGCACCATGGAGAGGCCGCCCCGCAGCCCGCCCCAGGTGAGGACGGCGGCCCAGCGCGGCGGGAGGGACTCCGCCGTGCGCCGCAGCGCCAGCGCGGTGACGGCGACGGCCGCCGCGCGCCCGACGAGCACGGCGGCGAAGGCGACGGCGACGGGGGCCCACGCGGCCGCGAGGGCGTCGACGCGGACTTCGAAGCCGATGAGGAGGAAGACGACCGAGTTGAGCGCGAAGGCGACGTACTCCCAGAAGGTCTCGACCGCGACGCGGGTGGAGGGCGACATGCCCGTCGCCGCCCCGTAGTTGCCGCAGAGCATCCCGGCCACCACGGTCGCGAGCACGCCCGAGAGGTGGATGCGCTCGGCGAGGGCGAAGGAGCCGTAGGCGGCGATCGAGGTGAGGGTGATCTCGATCATCGGGTCGTCGATGCGCTGGATGGCCTTCGAGGTGGCGTAGCCGACGAGGGCGCCGACCAGGGCACCGCCCACAACCACGCGGACGAAGTCGAGCGCCGCCGACGCGGGAGAGAGGGCGCCGCCGGTGACGTAGGCGAGCACGAGGGTGAAGGCGACCACGGCGGTGCCGTCGTTGAGCAGGCTCTCGCCCTCGACGAGGACGGCGAGGCGTTTGGGCGCGCCCAGGCTCTTGAAGAGCCCCACCACGGCGATCGGGTCGGTGGCGGCGAGCAGCGACGCGAAGACCAGGCCGTGCGCGAAGGTGAAGCCCGGCGCGAGCCCGAGCGCGCCCACCAGCGGCGTGAGCAGGGCGGCGGTGAGGGCGGTGGCGAGCGCGAGGCCGGGCACCGCGAGCGCGTGGATCGCGAGCTTGTTGGCCCAGAACTTCTTGAAGTCGAGGTGGAAGGCGGCCTCGAAGATGAGCCCCGGGAGGAAGACGGCGTAGAGGAGGTCGCGGGTGAGGCGCGGCGGCGAGAGGGCGTGGGTGGCGCCGAGCGTCAGGCCCGCGACGACGAGGGCGACGGTGTAGGGCACGCGCAGACGTCGCGCGGCGACCGCGACCGTCGTCGCTACCAGGAAGAGCGCGAGGTAGAGGAACTCGTGGTGCATGGGCGTGGCGTCAGCGCCCCCCGACGCTGAGGACGAGCGCGACGTACGCCCCGTAGCACAGGAGCAGGGCGGCGCCGCGCGCGCGTGAGAGGACGGCGCCGCGCCCCGGCGTCATCAGGAGCGTGGTGAGCACGCCGAACGCGAGGCCGGCGGCGACCTCCGCGAGGGCCGGGCGCGCGGGGCGGATCGCCCCCGCCACGCCGACGACGAAGAGCCCGTTGAAGAGGTTGCTGCCGAGGAGCGTTCCGACGCTCACGTCGTCGTGGCCGCGGCGGGCCGCGAGGAACGTGGTGGCGAGCTCGGGCACCGAGGTGCCGAAGGCGACGAGGGTGGCGCCGGTGGCGAAGGCCGAGAGCCCGAGGGCGCCGCCGATGCCGCGCGCGCCGGCGACGGTGAGGTGCCCGGCCCCAACCAGCGCCGCGAGGCCCCCGAGGAGGGCCAGCGCCGTCCCCAGGGGCTGCGCGGCCTCCCCGACGGGCCCCTCGTCGCGCGCGCGGAGGGCGCCGCGCACGGTGGCGGTGAGCCACGCCGCGAAGCCCGCGAGGAGGAGCGCGGCGTCGGGCCGTGAGAGCGCGCCGTCGGCGAGGAGGGCGGCGGTGAGCGCCGGCGCGGCGAGGGCGGCGGCGCGGTCGCGGCGGAGCGAGGGGCCCTCGACGCGGAGCGGGGCGCCGAGGAGCGCGAGGCCGAGGACGAGGCCGGCGTTGACGACGTTGCTGCCGATCGAGTCGCCGATCGAGAGCTCGGGCTGCCCGCGCTCGGCGGCGGTGACAGCGACGGCGAGCTCGGGGCTGGAGGTGGCGAAGGCCGCGACCGTGAGACCGACGACGCCGGGCGGCACGCGGAGGGCGCGGGCGAGCTCGAGCACGCCGCGCAGGAAGAGGTCGCCGCCGACGGCGGCCGCGGCGAGGCCGGCGAGGAAGAGCGCGACGGCGTGGTGGAGGGGCATGGCGGCGTGGCCTCTGGCAGCGCTAACGGTAGGCGATCTCGGGGCTGGCGAGCGCCGCGAGGAGGCGCCGGAGCGCCCAGACGTCGGCGACGCGCCAGGGGGCGACGGACGGCCCTTCGCCGACGCGGAGCGCCACGCCCGCGCCGCGCATCGCCGCGAACATCTCCTCGTCGGGCGCGTCGTCGCCGGCCGCCAGGACGAGGGCGCCGGGCGGCCTGAGGGCGAGGGCGTCGAGCACGGCGTTGCGCTTCGAATGGGCGCGTGGGCGCATCTCCACTGCGCGCCGGGTCACCTCGACGCGGACGTCCGCGTGGGCGAGGATCGGCTCGACCCTGCCGCGCACGGCGCGGGCCCAGTCGAGCCCGCCCGGCCGTTCGACGGCGAGATGGTGCAGGGCCATGGACGTCTCGCGCGCCTCGACCCACGCGCCGGCTCGCTCCGACGCGATCCGCTCGAGGGCCGGGCGCGCGATCGCCTGCCAGGCGTTGTCGGCGCGCGCGCGCTCCCGCCAGCAGCGGGAGGCGTCGGCGACCCAGGCGCCGTTGCCGGCGTAGAGCTCGATCGGGACCCCTTCGAACCACCGCGCGAGGGTCGCGCGGTCGCGGCTGCTGACGACCGCGATCTCCGTGCCCCCGCGCGCGGCGAGGGCCTTCAAGGTCGCCAGCAGCGCGCCGTCGGGCGCGGCGTCGTCGGGCCGCGCGGCGATCGGGACGAGCGTTCCGTCGTAGTCGAGCAGCAGGCGCAGGCGTGTCGCGCTGACGACCCCGAGCAGCAGCTCGGGGCGGAGGTCGACGTCGGCGGCCAGTGCGAGGAGGGTGCGTCCGTCCATGGTGAGGTCCGTGTGGGCGGCGGGGCCGCGTGCGTCACCCCGCGAGCGCATCGACGACGAGCGCGCCGACGAGCAGCGGGGGGACGGTGGTGACGATGCCGACGTGGGCGAAGGTGCGGTACGCCACGGCCACCCCCTCGCGCCGGAGGGCGTCGAGCCAGAGGAGGCCGGCGAGGGAGCCGAAGGGGAGGAGCCGCGGGCCGAGGTCGCCCCCGACGAGCGCGGCGAGCACGTCACGCTGCGCGGCCGCGCCGGCGCCGCGCAGGGCGGCCGCGTTCACGAGGGCCATCGGGTGGTTGTTGAACACCGCCGACCCGAGCGCCGACGCGAGCGCGATGCCCCCGGCGCGCTCGCCGCCGCTTGCGGGCAGCGACGCGTAGAGCGCGCGGAGCCGCTCGGTGAGCCCCGCCTCGCGCAGCGCCCCCACCTGGAGGAACATCCCGAACAGGAACGCCAGGATCCCCCACTCGACCTCGCCCGCGAGCGCTCGCGGGCCCACCCCGCAGCGCCGCGAGGCGTAGGCGAGGAGCCCCGCCGCGCCCGCCAGCGCGACCGCCCACGTGGGCCACCCCAGCGCCGCGCAGACCGGGTAGGCCGCGAGCGTCGCGCCGAAGAGGGCCAGCGCCCCGGCGGGCGCGGGTGCCGCGGCCCACGGGTCGAGCGCGCCGCGCGCGGGCACGGCGTCGTCGACGAGGCCGCGGAAGTGCCAGCGGAGCATCGCCCACGTCACCGCGGCGACCGCGAGGCTCGCCGGCGCCATGCGCGCGGCGTAGGCGTTGAAGCCGATGCCGCTCCAGGTGGCGACGACGAGGTTCATCGGGTTGGACAGCACCAGCGGCGCGACCCCCGCCGCGCCGAACACCGCGAACGCGAACGGGACCGCCAGCGCCGGCCGCAGCGGGTAGAGCGCGCGCGTCGCCCGCACCACCGCCGGCGTGAGCACCAGCACCGCGGCGTCGTTGTTGAGCACCGCCGCCACCGCGTACGACCCCCAGAACACCGCCGCAAACGCCCGCGACACCGGCCCCCGCGCCGCCCGTGCGAAGGCCCGCACCACCAGGTCGAGCAGCCCCAGGCGCCGCGCCGCCGCCGCCGAGGCGATCACCGCCGACACCCCCGCCAGCGGGCGCCACAACTCGCCCGCCGCGCGCCCCACCTCCGCGACCGGGAGCGCCCCGATCGCCACGAGCAGCGCCGCGCCGCCGAGCGCGACGACCGCCGGCGGGACGGCCAAGCTCGCGACCCGGGGCCGCGCGAGCACGCCCGCGATCGTCCCGACGAAGATCAGCCAGCTCGCGGTCGCCGTCATCCCGCAGCGAACCCTACCAGCAGCGCAAACTCCAGGAAAACGTGCGAATTGTCACCTGGGGGGCAATTTGTCTCACGGCGTCGGGCGGCGATCCGTGCTCTTGAATGGACCGTGTACGACGACCCCGACCCGCGCCGCGGCTCGCTGGCGGTCCGCCTCGCGCTCTGGCTGATCGTCCCCATCGCGCTGTGCCTGGTGGCGTGGGGCTACGCCAACGTGCGGCTGCGCCGCGCCGAGATGCTCGACGAGGCCGCCCGTGAGGTGCGCGACCACGGCACGGTCCTCGAGGTCGCGCTCGACGCGATCCTGCGCGACCGCCGCCTCGCCGAGCTCGACGAGATCACCGAGGACCTCTCGCGTGCCGACCGCGTCCTCGGGGTGCTGGTGTTCGATCGCGGCGGCCGCCCCGTCCAGTCGTCGCGCTCGGTGCGCGCGCTCCAGGGCGCCTACGCGCCGCTCGCCGCGCGCGCCCGCGCCCGGGGGAGGCCCGTCACCGAGGTGCGCGACGCGGGCGGCCGCCGGCTCTACGCCTACGCCGTCCCCGTGGGCTCGGCCGGCGCCGAGCCCCGCGGCGCGGCCGTCTTGCTGCGCGACCTCTCGTACATCGACGCCAACCTCCGGCGCTCCACCGTGGCCCTGGCGTGGCTCGCCCTCGCGCTCGCCGTCGTCGTCGCCACGGCCGTGTCGCTCGCGCTCCGCGCCGCCGTGCTCCGCCCGGTCGCGCGGCTCGTCGCGGCCGCCGAGCGCGTCGGCGCCGGGCGCCTGGAGGGGGCCGTGGCGGGCGAAGGGGACGACGAGGTGGGCCGCCTCGGGCGCGCCTTCAACCGCATGGTGGCCTCGCTCCGCGCCGCGCGCGACGCCCTCGCCGCGCAGAACGACGCCACCCTCGCGCTCGAGCGCCGCCTGCGCCACGCCCAGCGCCTCGCCCTCGTCGGGCAGATGGCGGCCAACGTCGCCCACCAGGTCGGCTCGCCGCTCAACGTCGTGCTCGGCCGCGCCCGCTACGCCCTCCGCCAGGGCGGCCAGCAGGAGCGCGACGCGCGCCACCTCCGGGAGATCGTGTCGGGCGCCGAGCAGATCTCGCGCGTCATCGAGCAGCTCCTCTCCCACGCTCGCCGCGCGCAGGGGCCCGCCGAGCCCGTCGACGTCGCCGCCGTCGCGCGCGACACCGCGCGCTTCCTCGAGCACGAGTGCGAGCGCCGCCGCGTGCGCGCCGCCGTCCATGCCCCCGAGCGCCTCGTCGTCCTCGGGCGCCGCGACGAGCTCGAGCAGATCCTCCTCAACCTCTGCGTCAACGCGCTGCAGGCCCAGCCCGACGGCGGCTCCCTCGACGTGACGGTCACGCCCCGCGAGGGCAGCGTCGAGGTCGCCGTCGACGACGCGGGGCCGGGCGTCCCCGAGGCCGACCGCGCGCGCATCTTCGAGCCCTTCTTCACCACCAAGGGCCCTGCCCAGGGCACCGGCCTCGGCCTCGCGATCTGCGACGAGCTCGTCCGACGGACGGGCGGCACGATCCGTGTAGAGTCCTCGCCCAGCGGCGGCGCCCGGTTCGCCTGCTTCCTCTGTTGGGCGCCGGCGTCGCCGCGCCCCGTCCCGTGAAGCCCTCGCCGTCCGCTCCCCACCGCATCCTCGTCGTCGACGACGACGAGGGCCTCGCCCGCTTCATCGCCGAGGTGCTTGCCGACGCCGGCCACGAGGTCGAGGTGGCGCACGCCGCAGCCGCCGCCCGCGCCGCCGTCGAGCGCGACGGCGAGGGCTTCGACGTGATCGTGACCGACCTCCGCATGCCCGGCGGCTCGGGCCTCGACCTCATCGCCTGGGCGCGCGCCTACGACCCGCGCATCGCCGTCCTCGCCGTCACCGCGTTCGGCTCGCTGGAGACGGCCGTTCAAGCCGTCCGCCTCGGCGCCTCGGACTACATCCCCAAGCCCTTCGAGGCCGATGCGCTCCTGCTCGCCGTCGACAAGGCCCTCCGCGAGCATTCGCTCCAGGCCGAGGTCGCGCGCCTGCGCGACGCGGTCGACGCCCGCTTCGGCTTCGAGGCCGTGGTGGCCCGCAGCCAGGTGATGCGCGACGTCGTCGCCTTCGCCCGCCGCGTCGCCGACAGCCCGAGCACCGTGCTCGTCACCGGGCCGAGCGGCGCGGGCAAGGAGGTGATCGCCCGCGCGATCCACCAGTCGTCGCGGCGCCGCGCCCAGCCCTTCGTCGCCGTCAACTGCGCGGCCATCCCCGACGCGCTGCTCGAGAGCGAGCTCTTCGGCCACAAGCGCGGGGCCTTCACCGGCGCCGTCGCCGACCGGCGCGGGCTCTTCCAGGAGGCCGACGGCGGCACGCTGCTGCTCGACGAGGTCGGCGACCTGCCGATGGGGCTCCAGGTGAAGCTCCTGCGCGCGCTCCAGGAGGGCGAGGTGCGGCCCGTCGGCGCCTCGCGCGCGGAGGCCTTCGACGCCCGCGTCATCGCCGCCACCCACGTCGACCTCAAGGCCGCCATCGCCGAGCGGCGCTTCCGCGAGGACCTCTACTACCGCCTCTGCGTGATCGAGCTCACGCTCCCGGGCCTCGCCGACCGGGCCGACGACGTGCTCCCGCTCGCCGAGCACTTCCTCGCCGAGGCCAACCGCCGCGTCGGGCGCGAGGTGCGCGGGCTCTCCGGCGCGGCCGCGCGGCTGCTCTGCCAGTACGCCTGGCCCGGCAACGTCCGCGAGCTGCAGAACGCGATCGAGCGCGCCGTCAACCTCTGCGTCGGCGACCTCGTCACCCCCGACGACCTCCCGCCCTCGCTCCACCGCCCGCGCGAGGAGGACTTCCTCGACCGCGCCCTCGACCGCGCGATGACCATCTCCGAGCTCGACCGCGCCTACGCCCGGCGCGTCATCGCCCGCTGCGGCGGCAACAAGAAGCGCGCCGCGGCCCTCCTCGGCGTCGACCGCCGCACGCTGTACCGCTGGTTCGGCGAGCGCGACGACGAGCCCGGCGAGGGCTGACGCGCGGCGCCCACCGCGGGGCTCGGAGGGGGCCAGACCATCCTTTGCCAGGCCCCGAGCCCGCCTCGATTCAGGCCCTCGTTCAGCGCGAGGTTGCCGCTGCAGTGGGCGTCAGATGAGGGCCGCGCGTACGTCGGAGGAGCGCCGCCAGGAGAGGCGCGGAGGCCTCTCCTCCGACGCGCATGACGGTCTCGGGCACCCCGACGTGGAACACCCGCCCGTCCAGCCCGCTCACCTCGCGCGGGGACGTCGCGATGTACAGCTGGGCCTCGACCCGCGCGCCCGGCGTGTCGTCGGCGAACAGCTTGAAGGCCGGGCCGAACTCCAGCGACAGGTCGCGGAAGCTCCAGGAGACGAGCGCCCGACCGTCCCCGCGGAGGACCGCGCCCCCGCCTTCGTCCTCCCGCACCTCGACCGCCTGCCCCCGACGCTTCGACCACAGCGCGATCTGGGGGGAGCACGTGCGCGGCCCACGCCGCGCGCACGCTCGGCGAGCCCTCGTCGAGCACGAAGCGGAGTTCCGCGACGAGGCGGTTCTCGAGCGCCGGGAGCATCGCGCTGCGGAAGCCGTCGGGGTACGAGATCGCGCCGAGGGGAACGCCGAACCAGTGCATCACGCCGACGCCGCGCTCCGCGAAGTCGCGGCTGTCGCGCGCGACCGCGTCCCACGGCTCGATCAGGAAGGCGTCGAGGATCGGGCGGGCGTGCAACGGAATCGTGCGGGCGTCGTCGCGCCCCGGCGCGCCTCCCTCGGCGTCCGCCGAGGCCGCCACGTGCCGGCGGAGGGCGACCAGGTCGTCGCGGAGCGCGGCAACGTCCTGGTAGCGGCGCTCCGGCGCCTTCTCGAGCGCGCGGAGGACGACGCGATCGAACGCCGCCGGGAGCTCGGGGTTGAGCGATGACGGCGCGGCCGGCTCGTGACGGAGCACGCCGGTGAGCACCTCCAGCAGGGTGGCGCCGGGGAAGGGGAGGCGGGCGGTCCCCATCTGGAAGAGCGTGACGCCCAGCGAGAACACGTCCGCGCGGGCGTCCGCCGCCGCCCCGAGGACGCGCTCCGGGGCGACGTGGGTCGGGGTCCCGACGAGCACGCGCTCGCCGGTCAAGGAGAGGCGGTCGCCGGGGAGGGGGTCGGCCGAGCGCGCGATGCCGAAGTCGAGGAGCTTCACCAGGCCCTCGCGCGTGACGAAGATGTTCGCGGGCTTCACGTCGCGGTGGACGACGTCCCGCTCGTGCGCCGCCTCGAGCGCGTCGGCGACCTGGACCGCGAGCTCGAGCAGGCGGGGGAGCGGCAGCGGGCGGAGGGCGATGAGTCGCGAGAGCGGCGAGCCGTGGAGAAGCTCCATGACGATGTAGTCGCGCCCCTCGAAGGCCCCGGCGTCGTACACCGCGCAGATGTGCGGGTGCGAGAGCCCGAGGCCGACGCGCGCCTCCCGCCGGAAACGGGCGATGGCGCGGGCGTCGTGGAGCTGCGCGTCGGGCATCACCTTCACGGCCACCTCGCGGCCCAGGCGCTCGTCGACGCAACGGAAGACCTCCCCCCCGCCGCCCGCGCCGAGTCGTGCGAGCACGCGGTAGTGCGCGATGTGGGCGCCGGGCGGGAGGTTCATGCGCGCGGGCTCCTCGCGTCAGACGTCGAGCACTTCGACCACGTCGTCGTCGGCCGCGCCCTCCGTGAGCCGGAGCAGCGACTCGACCATGTGCCCGAAGGCGTCGCCGAGCGTCTTCATGCTGGGGTCGATCGGGATGTGGGTGGAGGATGCGTCGCGGATGAGCATCGTGTCGCGGCGCTCCGGGAGCGGCCAGGCGACGCTGATCACGGCGTTGGTGCGGAGGCTCACCGCGAACTCGCTCATGGGCAGCGCAAGCACCTCGTCGCGCACGCGTGCGAGCTCGCCGCGGAGCTTCGCCGCGGGCACGGCGACCCGGCCGGCGCTGAGCACGCGCGCGACGGCGTGGAGGGCGCTGAACGCCTCGCCGGGCGCGCCGCCCTCCAGGTGGTGCTGCACGTTGTCGCGGAGCATCGCGTAATAGATCCACCGCTGCTCGAAGGTGCCGCCGCGGGTCTGGAACAGGAGGCTCATCGCTTCGATGCCTTTCTCCCTGCGCGCTGCGCGGCGGGGTCGTTCGATGGTCGCCGCCGGCGGGGTGCGCGTCAAAGGGAACCGCCGCGCGCGGCCTCGGATGGCGCGGGGGGCCGAGGCGGGGGCGCGCCCGCGGGCGTCAGGAAGAGCTGTCGCCCCCGCTCGCCTCCAGACGCGCGCGCACGGCCGCGAGCGCATGCTCCGCGACGGTGCCGCGCGGGAGGATGCGCGCGGCGCCGTCGTCCCCTCGCACGAGGAGCGCCTCGAGGGCGGGGTCCGCGAAGCGGGCGATGACGCGCTCCAGCGGCTCCCGCTCGCCCACGATGGGCGCCCGCTGCACGACGTCGTCCGCGATCAGCATCTTCTGCAGCTCGCGGTCTCGGACGAACTCCCGCAGCGTCGACAGCAGCACCACCCCGATCGGCTCGCCTTGGGCGCCGATGACCACGCACGCGGCGGGCGGCGTGGCCTCGATCGCGTCGAGGACCGCGTCGACGCGGGTGCCGCGGGCGAGCGCGGGGGCGTCGACGGCGAGGGCCCCGGCCGTGACCGCCGCCGGGATGAGCGAGGTGCGGGCGGCGGCCCTCGCGCCGTCCGCCGCGCGCGGCGAGGCCAGCGCGTGGGCGCGCACCACGTCGGAGATCGTGAGGACGCCGAGCAACTCCCGCGCGCCGGGGCCGGTGACGAACAGGTGCCGCGCGGCGCGCTCGTTCATGCGCACGACGGCGTCGATCAGCGGGGCGGACTCCGCGATCGTGACGGCCCCGCGGACGGCCCCGTCGATCGGGGCGTCGGGCGCCAGCGGAACGAGCAGCGCGCGCGGGATCGCGCCGGCGAGCGCGCCCGCGTCGTCGACGACGGGGATCTCCGAGAACTCCCGCGCCCCCACGCGCGCCCTCAGCGTCGCCGCCGCCTCCCCCAGGCGACCGGTCACCACCCCGCGGGTCATCGCGTCGCGGACGGTGAGCGCGTCGAGCGCGTGCGGCTCGGCGCGGCCGACGTGGGGGAGGGTCACCCCGTCCTGCGCGAGCAGGGCCTCGTACAGCGGGACGGGGCGCCAGTGCCGCGCGAGCACGTACGAGGTGGCGTTCGCGAGCATGAGCGGGAGGACGAGGCCGTACGCGCCGGTCATCTCGAAGATGATGAGCACCGAGGTGATCGGGGCGCGGATGACGCCCGCGAACACCGCGCCCATCCCGACGAGCGCGAACGAGCCGAGCGACCGCGGCCCGTGCGCGAACAGCGCCACGTCGAGGTGCCCGACGGCCCCGCCGAGCATCGCCCCGATGAAGAGCGACGGCGCGAACACGCCCCCGGCCCCGCCGCTCGAGTACGAGGCCACCGTCGCCGCGACCTTCAGGGCGCAGAGGGCGGCGAGCGCGCGGAGCGCGAGCTGGCCGGCGAGCGCGCGCTGGAGCGTGGCGTAGCCCCCGGCCGTGACGCCGGTCGTGTCGAGCGCGGCGAGCGCGAGCACGGCGAGCGCGCCCGTGGCGAGCCCGCCGACCGCGGGCTGCGCCCAGGCGGGGAGCCCGCGCATCCGCTTGAACCCCGCGCGCAGGGCGAGGAGCGCGTCGGTGAACGCGACCGAGACGACGGCGGCGGCGACGCCGAGCAGGGCGTACGGGAGCAGCGACCTGGGGTCGTCGAGGCCGTACGCCTGCTCGACGCGGATCATGGGGTGGACGCCGAGGATGCTCCGCTCGATGACCGCGGCGAGGGCGGCGGCGACGACCACACCCGAGAGCACCGAGTGGTCGAGGCTGCCGACGATCTCCTCGATGGTGAAGGTGACCGCGGCGACCGGGGCGTTGAAGGCCGCGGCGATGCCCGCGGCGACGCCGACGGGGGTCAGCCGTCGCATGTTCTTGGGCGGCAGGCGGGCGGCGCGGGCCAGGAGGCTGGCGATCCCGGCGCAGATCTGCACGGTGGGGCCTTCACGACCGAGCGACGCGCCGGTCCCCACCTGGATCGTGGTGAGGAAGAACTTCCCCACCGCGTCGCGAAACGGGACGCGCCCGGCGTCCAGCGCGAAGGCCTTCTTGACCTGCGGGATCCCGGACCCCCGCGCGCCCGGGACCACCCACTGGAGGAGCGCGCCCGCGACGAGGCCCCCGGCCGCCGGGAGGAGGAGCACCTGCAGCCACCACAGCCTCGCGGTGCGCAGCAGCGCACGATCGATTAGCAGCCGCTGGGCCAGGTCGATGGCGAGGTGGAAGAGGACCGCCGCGAAGCCGCACAGCAGCCCGATGACCACGGTGAGCGCGAAGAGGAGCCGGCTCTCGTCGCCGAGCGCGGCGCGCAGCCTGCTGACGAGTGAGGAGGTGAGCGACCACGCGCCACGCGCGAGGCGGTCGAACGATCGGCTCGGGGGGCGTCGTGGCGGCGGGCGGTCTCTCATGGCCCGTCAGCGTGCGCCATCCGAGAGGGCCAGCGAGGCGAACGCGAGGAACTCCCGCCCCAGCCGCTCGCGGAGCTCGTCAACGGCCTCGGCACCTGCACGCGTGGGGTCGGGCTCGATCCGTTCAAACGTCCCCGCTCCGCACCGCGGAAAGGTCTTCGCCGACCCCTGGGAGCCGCGCGAGGGCCACGACGAAGGGCCCGCGCACCCGCGGCCGCGCTGGCGCCGCCGGCGACGAGTGTCACCGCAGCGCGGCGAGCACATGCCCGACGTGGCGGATGACGTCGCCGGTGGCGTACGGCTTGACGAAGTAGCCGCAGACGTTGGGGAAGGAGCGCCCGCGGTCGAAGTCCTCGCGCGAACCCTTGGCCGTGAAGATGACGACGGGGATCGTGCGGAGCGCCGGGTCGTCGCAGAGGGCTTCGCACACCGACCAGCCGTCCAGGTCCGGGAGCATCACGTCCAGCATGACGAGGTCGGGGCGTCGTGCGCGGATGAGCTCCAGCGCGACCCGGCCGTCGTACGCCGCGATGGGGTCGTAGCCCGCGCGGGTGAGGTTGTACCGGAGCGTCTCGTTCAGCTCCTCCTCGTCGTCCACCACGAGGATGGTCGGGGCGGGGTCGGTCATGGGTGGGGCTCCGCGTCGGGGGAGGGTGGCGGGAGGCTGGCGCGCCCTTCGGGCACGACACACGGGAGCTCGATGCGGAAGCGGGTCCCGACGCCCGGGGTGCTCGCGACGTCGATCACGCCGCCGTGGGCCTCCACGACCTGGCGGACGATGGCGAGGCCCAGGCCCGCGCCGCCCGAGCGCATCGACCGCGCCTTGTCCACGCGGTAGAACCGCTCGAAGATGTGCGGGAGGTTGGCGGGGACGATGCCCTCGCCGGTGTCCTCCACGCTGGCCTCGACGCGGTCTCCGTTCAAGTGCGCGGCGATCGTCACCCGGCCGCCGGGGGGCGTGTGTCGCAGGGCGTTGTCGGTGAGGTTCAGGAAGACCTGGATCAGCCGGTCGCGGTCGCCGAGCACCGGCGGCAGGAGGTGGGGCACGTTCACCGTGAGCTCGACCTCCCGGGTCGCCGCGCGCTCGGCCTGGGTCTGCGACACCTCTTGCAGCACGCCCGCCAGGGGCACCGGCGCGAGGGCGCCGAGGAGGTTGCCGCTCTCGACGAGCGCGAGGTCGAGGATCTGCCCGGCGAGCCGCGCGAGGCGCTCGGTCTGGGCGACGACGCGCGGCAGGTAGCGGCGGCAGAGCTCGGGGTCGCTGTCGCCGTACTGGAGCAGCGTCTCGGCCATCGTGCGGATGGCCGCGATGGGGGTCCGCAGCTCGTGGGAGACGTCCGAGACGTACCGCCGCCGGAGGTTCTCCAGCACCTCCAGGCGCGCCGTCATCTGGTTGAGCGTCTCGGCGAGCCGCGCGATCTCGTCGCCCCCCGCAACCGCGACGCGGTGGGCGAGGTCGCCCGCGGCGATGCGCGTCGCGCCGCGCTGGAGGACCTCGATGGGTCGAACGATGCCGCCCGCGAGGCCCACGGTGAGCCCGGCGAGCACCGCAGCATACGCGAGCACGGCTGCCAGGAGCGTCGTGCGAACGCGGCCGATGTTGCGCTGGATCTGGGCGAGGCTGTGGGCGACCCGCACCGCCCCCACGACCCGCCCCCCGTGCCGCACCGGCGCGTTGATGTACATCGTGTCTTCGTAGTCGAAGTTCGGGGACTTCCAAACGGTCGCGTTCGCGCGGCCGCGGGCGGCGTCACGCAAGCCCGGTCGCCGGGCGTCGTCGATCGCCTCGCCGACGCCTTCGTCGGACGAGCTCGCACGCACGACGCCCTCGACGTCGGCGATCGTGACCCGCGAGTTCGAGAGGCGCTCCCAGCGCCGCGCTTCAACCGCCAGGGCGCTCACGCTCGCGGCCGGTGTTCGCGCGGCGTCCGCGAGAGCGGGCGCCACCTGCTCCGCGATGACCCGCGCCTGGGTGGCGAGCTCCGCCTCCATCTGTTGCAGGTAGAAGCGCCAGAGCACCGAGCCGATCAGCACGGCGAACGCCGCCAGCGGCAGGCTGACGGTGAGCAGGCCCCCGACCATGAGCCGCGCGCGGATCGAGCGGAACATCGGCGAGGCGACCGCGCGCGTGCCGTTGGGGGCGTCCGGCGTGGGGTTGTCGACGCCCATGGCAGCCGTCACTTGAGTTGGGCGCCAACGAACGTCAAGGGCCTCCCCGGCAGGGCGAGAGAGCGCATGCGTCGGTACGCAAGCACGGCGCGCCGGGCAGGTCGTTCATTCGAGAGGTGGGGATCGGGTGAGGGGACGCGGTGTGACCGACGACCACGGGCACGCAACGAGTTCGTCGCGTGCGGCACGGCGATCGCCGGGCGAATGCGCGGATTCCTGACGTCCATGTCGGGCGGGACCGCGCGTTGCGTCAGCGGGCCGGCCGGTCGGGTTCGCTGCGGCGACGCTGCGACTCATCTCGCACGAGTTCTCACGCCCGTGCGGAGACGTACGCGCCTTGCGGCGGAAGCGGAGGGTTGACGGAGGGGGCGGCTTCGGCCGTATCGTCCGGGCGCGCCGCCTCCTCGCGCTCACTTGCAGACGCGACGGGTCACGACCGAAGGAGTGCGCAGGAGAGACGTGGGCCGCCTGTTCCTTGCATTGAAGCGCCCCATGATCTCCCGGACCCATGAGCGTGCCGCGCCGGAGCGACGGCCGCCCGCGTCGAGCGCATGGCTTGTCGTTGCGCGCGCGCTCGGCTGGGGGGCGGCGGTCGCCTTCCTCGCGCCCTGTGGGTGCGCTCCGGACGACTCGATCGATCGCGTGCAGCGTGAGGGCACGCTCCGGGTGGGCTACGCCGTCGAGGCGCCGTACGCCTTCGTGGACGCGCAGGGTAGGGCGACCGGCGAGTCCCCGGAGGTCGCCCGCCGGGTCGCCGAATCGTTAGGCATACGTCGCGTTGTTTGGGTGCAGACCCAGTTCGCTCGGCTGATCCCGGACCTGGAGAGCGGGCGCTTCGACGTGATCGCGTCGGGCCTCTTCGTCACGCGCGAGCGGGCGCGTCGGGTGGCCTTCTCGCGGCCCACGTTCCGAGTCGCAGAGGGCCTCCTCGTGCGGTCGAAGGACGTCGCGCCGCCGACCACCTGCCGCGCGCTCGCCGGGCGCCCCGACGCGCGCGTTGCGGTGATCAGCGGCGCCGTGGAGCACGACCGTCTCCGCGCCTGTGGCGTCCGCGCCGGGCAGATCGTCACCGTCCCCGACGCCGCGGCCGGCCGCGCCGCGGTGGCGACGGGCGTCGTGCTCGGCCTCGCCCTCTCCCTCCCCACGCTTCGCTGGATGGCTGCTACCGACCCCGCCCGCCGCGCCACCGCTGTCCCCTTCGCGATGGGCGCTCCCACGTGGAGCTACGGCGCCTTCGCCTTCCGCCGCCACGATCGGAGCCTGCGCGTCGCCTGGGACGCCGCCCTCGCCCGCTTCCTCGGCTCTCCGTCTCACGCCTCCGCCGTGGCGGCCTTCGGCTTCGGCCCCGAGGAGCGGGCCGACCTCGCCGCGCCCGAGGACGCGGTCGCGCGATGAGGCTCGCCTCGAAGACGAGCGCCGGCGTGCGCGCGCAGTTGATCGGGACCGTCCTCGTCGCCGTGGCGTCCTTCGGGCTGCTCTTCGCGTTGCAGCGGGGGCAGCGCGTCGTGCGCGCGAGGGCGAGCAGCGCGCTCGCGGACTTCCGCACCGCGCGGCTCGACGTCGCGAACGGCTTCGCGCACGTCCTCGGCGAGGGCATCGCCGACGCGCCCTTCGACCGGCACCAGGGCCTCGCGCTCCTCGCGCAAGGCGTCGACGAGCTCTCGGGCTCCGCCGTGGAGTGCTCCGCGGAGGACCGTGGCGCGCTCCGCGACGCGCTCTCCGGGGTGTCGCGCGCCCTCGAACCGCTGCGGGCCGACGGGGCCGACGGGGCACGCCTCGTCGCCCTCCGCCTCGCCGTGGTGCGCCTCGAACTGGTGGCCGGTCGCGTCGACGCCGACGCCGAGGTCGCGCTGGTCAGGACGACGCGCCGCCAGGACGTGCTCTTCGACGCCACGCTCGGGGCCTCGTGCGTCCTGCTCGCGGCGCTCTCCCTCGTCCTCTGGCGCTCGCTGCGCGGCGCCGAGGCGGCCGAGGCGGCGCGCGACGAGGCGACCGCCCTCCTCCGCGCGGTGGTCGAGGGCACCACCGACGCCGTCTTCGTGAAGGACCTCCAGGGGCGGTACCGCCTCCTCAACGACGCCGCGGCGCGGGTGTTCGGGCGGGCGCCGGACGAGGTGCTCGGCCGCGACGACCGCGCCCTGTGGGACGAACCGAACGTCAGTACGATCCTCGAGCATGACGGGCGCGTCCTCCGCAGCGGCGCGCCCTCCACGCTGGAGGAGACTTTGACGGTCGACGGCCGGCGGCGGGTCTTCCTCACCTCGAAATACCCGCGGCGGGACGCGCGCGGCGTGGTGGCGGGGGTGATCGGCATCGCGCGGGACATCACCGAGCGGCTCGTCCTGGAGGAGAGGGTGCGCCAGTCGCAGAAGATGGAGGCGATCGGGAGGCTCGCGGGCGGCGTCGCGCACGATTTCAACAACGTCCTCACCGTGATCAACGCGAGCGCCGAGCTCCTGTGCGCGGGCGGCGAGGGCGAGGCCGAGCGCGAAGAGAACGTGGAGGCGATCCGCGACGCTGGGCGTCGTGCGGCGGCGCTCACGGCGCAGCTCCTCGCCTTCAGCCGCAAAGCCGTCGTCACCCCCCGCACGATCGACCTCAACCAGGCGGTGCTGAGCGCCGAGCGCCTCCTCCAGCGGATCCTCGGCGAGGACATCACGCTCTCGTCGACCCTCTCGCCCACGCCCTGCGTCGTCGAGGTCGACCCCTCGCAGCTCGACCAGGTGCTCATGAACCTCGGGGTCAACGCGCGCGACGCGATGCCGCGCGGCGGCACGCTCGCGCTCTCCACCGCCGCCGCCACGGTCGAGTCCGGCGAGCACGCGGGGCGGTGGGCCGAGCTCCGCGTGGCCGACTCGGGCGCGGGCATGGACGGCGCGACCCGCGCCCACATCTTCGAGCCCTTCTTCACCACCAAGGGCGTCGGCAAGGGCACCGGGCTCGGCCTCTCGGTGGTCGACGGCATCGTGGCGCAGGCGGGCGGGCACATCGAGGTCGAGAGCGAGGTGGGCGTCGGCACCACCTTCCTCGTCCGCCTCCCGATCGTCGCGCGGCGCGACGCGAGCGAGCGCCCGCGGCCCGCGCAGCGCGGGGCCGGCGGGCGCGAGACCGTCCTCGTCGCCGAGGACGACGACGGCGTGCGGCGCCTCGTGCGCTCGTCGCTCGAGTCGCTGGGGTACCGCGTCCTCGCGGCGCGCGACGGGGAGTCCGCCCTCGCCGCGGCCCGCTCGCACGACGGGCCGATCCACCTGCTGGTCACCGACGTGGTGATGCCGCACGTCAGCGGGCGCGAGGTGGTCGATCGGCTGCGCGCCACGCGCCCCCCGATCCGGGTCCTCTTCCTCAGCGGCTACGCGGACGACGCGATGGTTCGCCACGGCGTCGCCGCGGGCGACGAGCCCTTCCTCGCGAAGCCCTTCACCACCCAGCAGCTCGCGCGGGCCGTCCGCGGGGCGCTCGACGGGACGCCCTCGACCGCGTGCGCCGACGGCGCGTGACCCGACGCGCGGCTCGGGCGCCCCGCTCCCGCAACGGGCGGGCGCGAATCGCCCCCTCTCCCGCGCGCCAGTCCCTGTCGATCGATCGCGGCGGGCCCGCGTCGACGTCAGCGCTTGGATGTCTGGCTCGGGCGAGGGAACGTCACGACGAAGCGGGCGCCGCGCTCGCTCCGGTCGAGGGCGAGGTCGCCGCCGTGGTCGCGCGCGATCTCCCGCGCGATGGCGAGGCCGAGCCCCGCGCCGCCGCCCGCGGCGCGCTCGCGGGGCCCGCGGTAGAAGGGCTCGAAGATCCGCGCGCGGTCGGCCTCGGGTACGCCGGGGCCGTCGTCCTCCACGACGATCTCGGCGCGTCCGCCCCGCGCCGCCGTCGCGACGCGGACGCGGCCCCCGGCGTGGCGGACGGCGTTCTCCACGAGGTTGCGCACCATGCGCTGGAGGTCGGTCGAACGCCCGTCGACCGACGCCTCGGCGCCGTCGCCGACGAGCGCGACGCCGCGCGCCTCGGCCTGCACCGCGAGCTCGTCGAGGGCCGACCGAACCAGCGCCGCGAGCTCGACGCGCTCGGCGGGCGCCCCGGCGTCGGCGCCGAGGCGCGCCAGCGCGAGGAGCTCGTCGGCCAGGGCGCGCAGGCGCTCGGTGGAGGTGAGGGCCTCCTCCAGCGCGGTGCGGTACTCCGGCGCGCTGCGCTCCTTGCGCAGGGTGAGGGTGATCTCGCCGAGCAGCACGGTGAGCGGCGAGCGGAGCTCGTGCGCGGCGTTGGCGATGAAGCGCCGCTGCGCGTCGACCAGCGCGGCGAGCTGGCCGATCATCCCGTCGAGGTCGCGCTCGAGGCGGGCGAGGTCGCGGTCGGGCGAGCGGGTGAGGACGCGGGCCGAGAGGTCGCCGCCGGCCGCGCGCCCCACCACCTCGGCCACCCGGTCGTAGCCCCGCGTGATGCGCCGCACGAACCAGCTCGCCAGCGCCACCGACCACGCCACCGCCGCGAGGAACACCAGCTCCATCGCGCGCCGCAGGAAGGCCGCGTCGCCGTCGAGGTCGGTGCGCGGCGCCGCGAGCAGGAGCCTCGCGCCGGGGGGCGCGGGCAGCGCCACCACGACGCCGCGCAGGTGCTCGCCGGGGCCCGCGAGGTCGAAGGCGGCGCCCGCGGGGTGGCCGACGGCGCGCCACGGCGGGGGGCGGCCGCGGAAGGTGTCGGTCGCGACGCGGACGGCGCCGTCGGGGCCGTACACCGCCGCGTATTTGGGCAGCGGCCCCACGTCGTTGGCGCGCGGCCCCGGGAGGTCGCTGATCGCGAGCCGGTCGCCGCCGAGCGCGGCGATCTCGCGCGCCTCCGCCCGCGCCGCGCGCAGGAGGGCGCGGTCGAGCCGGCGCTCCTGGCCGCGGTTGACCACGACGGAGACGGACGCGAAGGCGACGCCGAGCGTGAGCACCGTGAGCCCGGTCACCGCGCCGAGCATGCGCGTCCGGACGCTCACGGTGCCCCCTCGCGGTGCGAGCGGAGGCGGTAGCCCTGGCCGCGCACGGTCTCGATCATCCAGGCGCGCTCGCCGAGCTTGTCGCGCAGGCGGCTGACGTGGACGTCGACGAGGTTGGAGCCCGGGTCGAAGCGCGTCTCCCACACCTGCGAGAGCAGCTCGCTCCGGGTCACCACCCGGTCGGGGCGGAAGGCGAGGTGGAGCAGGAGCGCGTACTCCTTCGCGGTCAGGTCGAGGGGCGCGCCCGCGAGGAAGGCCCGCCGCTCGCCGCGGTCGACCTCCAGCTCGCCGCACCGGAGCCGCGCGTAGCCGCCGCCGGCCCGCCGCTGGAGCGCCCGCACCCGCGCCAGGAACTCCTCCACGTAGAAGGGCTTCACCAGGTAGTCGTCGGCGCCCGCCTCCAGGCCGAGCACGCGCTCGGAGAGCTCGCCGCGCGCCGTCAGCATCATGATCGGCACGGCCGAACCCCCGCGGCGCAGGTCGCGGCACACCGAGAGGCCGTCGCCCTCGGGGAGCATCCAGTCGAGCACGACGAGGTCGTAGGCGATGGCCCCCGCCTGGCGGACGGCGTCGGCCCCCGTCGCGCAGGCGTCCACCGCGAAGCCCTCCTCCGCGAGGGCGCGCTCGATGAGCCGCGCCACGCCGCGGTCGTCCTCGACCACCAGGGCCTTCACCGCCGCGCCCCCCGCGCGGCACCAGCGGCGCCGGACCAGCCGTCTGGGCGCTCGGCGGGGGCGAAGGGCGCTGCGTCGGACATGGCCCGTTTCTACCGCAGCGCGCCGAACGGTGGGGCGCTCCGCGCAACATGAAGCACTCGTAATGTTGGCGTCATGCGCCCCGCGCTTTGACGGTCTAGAGACGCGCCCATGACCCCCACCGCGCGGCACTCCGCCCTCGCCGGTGCGCTCGCCGCCTCGCTCTGGTGCGCTCTCGCCGACGCCCAGCCCGTGTGGACCGACGCGCGCGTCGCCCGCGCCGCCGTCGCCCGCGCGCCCGCCGTCCGCGAGGCCCGCGCCGCGCTCGACGTCGCCGCGGCGGGGCGCGTCCACGGCGAGCGCCCGTTCATCGGCAACCCCACCGTCGGCGTGCTGGTGCTGCCGGGCTTCCCGGACTTCGGCGCGTGGACGACGGGCGTCTCCGTCGGGCTCCCGATCGACGTGTCGGGCCTGCGCGGGCAGTGGGCGCGCGAGGCGGCGCGCGGCGTCCGCTCGGCCGAGGCGCGGCTCGGCGACGAGACCCTCCGCGCCGTCACCGAGGCCCGCGCCGCCCGCGTCGCGCTCGCCATCGCGCGCGGGCAGGTGGCCGTTCAGCGCGAGCGCCTCGGCGCCGCCGACGAGGCCCTCGCCCGCACCCGCGCCCGCGCCGACGCGCGCGCCGCCACCGCCGTCGACCTCGCCCTCGCCGAGCAGGAGCGCGCCGAGGCCGCCGCCGACCTCGCCCGCGCCGAGCGCGCCGAAGCGCAAGCGCTGGGCGCGTTTCGAAGCGCCCTCGACCTCGACGCCGACGCCGCGGTGGAGGTCGACGCGCCGACGCGCCCCGAGGCCGTCACCCCCGAGGAGGCCGTCCGCGCGGCGCGCCGAGCGCCGGAGGTTCGCGGCGACGCGGTCGCGCTCGACGAGCGGGCCGCGGCCCTCGACGCCGGCGCGTCACGCCTGCAACGGGCGGCCGTGGCGCCGCTGGTGCTGGGCCTGGAGGGGCAGCAGGTGGCGGTGGGCCCGCAGGAGCTCGGCGCCTCCGTCGGCGCGTCGCTCCGGTGGGAGCTGCCGCTCGTGCAGCGGGCGCAGGGCGACCGGGCGGTGGCCGAGGCCGAGGCGCGCGCCTCGCGGACCGGGGCGTCGCTCCTTCGGCGGCAGGTGGCGCGCGACGTGGCGCGCTCCGCGGACGCCCTCGCGCGGGCCCTCGCCGAGCTCGACGCGATCGAGCGCGGGGCGCTCCCGGCGGCCGGGCGGCTGATGGCGGCCACGGAGGCGGCCCTGGCGGCCGGGGCGGTGGACTACTTCCGGGTGCTGGCGGCGCGGCGCGAGGTGCTCTCGCTCCGGTCGCGCGCCCTCGAGGTGCTGGAGGCCGCGTGGGCTGCGCGCCTCGCGTTCGAGCGAGCCCGCGGAGAGACCGATGCACGTTGAGCCATCCCTTCCAACGGCCGACCGCGCGGGCGCCCCGCGCACCCCGGGCCCCGCCACGCGCGCCGCGGTGATCGCGGGGGTCCTCTCGTTCGTCACCGGGGGCGCGCTGGGGCTCTCGGTGGGCGCGAAGCTCGCGCGCCCGGAGGCCCCCCGGCCGGCGGCCGCGGCCGCGGGGACGCCGGTGGCTGCGGCGCGGCGCGTGCGGATGTCGCGCCTCCTCCGGGAGCGGGCCGGCGTCGAGACCGCGCCCGCGCGGCGCCGCCCGCTGTCGCCGACGCTCGACGCGGTGGGGTCGGTGGATTTCGACCGCGACCGCGTCGCCGAGGTGGGGAGCCGCGTGGGCGGGCGCGTCGCGCGGATGCTCGTGGGGCAGGGGGCGGCGGTGGCGGCCGGGCAGGCGCTGGTGGAGATCGAGAGCGCGGCGGTGAGCGAGGCGCTCGCGGCCTACGTGTCGGCGCAGGCGGCGGCGCAGGCGGCGCGGGCCGAGAGCGCGCGGCTGGCGCGGCTGGAGGCCGACCGGCTGGTGACCGCGCGCGAGGTCGAGCGGCAGCGGGCCGAGCTCGTCGCGCAGGAGGCGGCGCAGCGCGGGGCGCTGCAACGGCTGATGGCGGCGGGGCTCACCGCGGCCGAGGCGCAGGCGCTCGCGCGGGCGCCGGCGGTCGCGCGGGTGACGCTGCGCGCGCCGATCGCGGGGCGCGTGGTCGCCCGCGAGGTGGTGCTCGGGCAGGTGGTCGAGCCGACGACGACGATCCTGCAGATCGCCGACCCGGCGCGGCTCTGGGTGCTGCTCGAGGTGTTCGAGCGCGACCTCGCGCGCGTCGCGCCGGGGAGCCCGGTGGAGATCCAGACCGACGCGCGCCCGGGGGTGACCCTGCGCGGCGCGGTCGCGCACGTCGCCACGTCGGTGAACCACGCCACGCGCACGGCGCGGGTGCGGGTGGAGATCGACAACGCCACGGGGGCGCTGCGGCCGGGGCAGTTCGTGCGGGCGCGGGTGCTCGGCGCCGCGGCCCTGGCGCGGATGGCGGTGACGGCGCCGCGCGACGCGGTGGTGCAGGTGGAGGGGCGGCCGGCGGCGTTCGTCGCGGCGGGCGGCGACGAGTTCGAGCTCCGCGCGGTGGAGCTCGGGGCGGTCGACGGCGACGAGGTGGAGATCGAGCGCGGCGTCGAGGCCGGCGAGTCGCTGGTGACGCGCGGGGCCTTCGCGCTCAAGAGCGAGCTGCTGCGGTAGGGAGCCGGACGATGCTCGACAGGGTGGTCGACTTCGCGATCCGGTGGCGCAAGGTGGTGCTGGGCCACGCGCTGGCGGTGCTGATCCTCGGGGCGTTCGCGGCGCGGATGCTCCCGGTCGACGCGGTGCCGGACGTGACCAACGTCCAGGTGCAGGTGCTGACCAACGCGCAGGGGCTCTCGGCCGAGGAGATGGAGCAGTTCGTCACCCGCCCGGTGGAGATGGGGCTCAACGGGGTGCCGCACCTGGAGGAGATCCGCTCCGTCACCCGCGAGGGCGTGTCGACGGTGACGGTGATCTTCGACGAGGAGGTCGACGTCTGGTTCGCCCGCCAGCTCATCATGGAGCGGCTGCGGGAGATCGAGGCCGACATCCCGCCCCAGTTCGGCACGCCGCAGATGGCGCCGGTGTCGACGGGCCTCGGCGAGATCTACCAGTTCGTGGTGAAGGGCGAGGGGCGCACGCCGATGGAGCTGCGCACCCTGCTCGACTGGGAGATCACGCCCCGCCTCCGGGGGGTGCCGGGCGTGGTGGAGGTGAACGCCTTCGGCGGCGTGAAGAAGCAGTACCAGGTGGCGATCGACCCGGCGCGGCTGGCGGCCCACCGGGTGACGCTGGCCCAGGTGTTCCAGGCCCTGGAGCGCAACAACGTCAACGTCGGCGGCGGGTACGTCGAGCGCGGCGCGGAGCAGTTCGTGATCCGCGGCGAGGGGCAGTTCCGCGGCGAGGACGACATCGCGCGGACGGTGGTGACGGTCGGGCATGCGGGGACGCCGGTGCTCATCCGGCACCTCGGCGAGGTGCGGACGGGGGGCGCGCTCCCGCAGGGCGTGGTCACGCAGGACGCCGAGGGCGAGGTGGTGGCGGGCCTCGTCCTCATGCTCGCGGGGCAGAACTCCCGCACCGTGGTCCACGCCGTCCACGCGCGGATCGACGAGATCCAGCGCGACCTGCCGCGCGGCGTTCGCATCGAGACGGTGTACGACCGCGCCCAGTTCATCAACCGCACGCTCCGCACGGTGGCGGTGAATCTCCTCGAAGGCGCGCTGCTGGTGGCGGCGGTGCTGCTGGTGTTCCTCGGGTCGGCGCGCGGGGCGGCGCTGGTGACGGCGGGCATCCCCTTCGCGATGTCGCTGGCGATCTTCGGGATGCTCGCCCTCGGCATCACCGGCAACCTCATGTCCCTGGGCGCCATCGACTTCGGCTTCCTGGTCGACGGGCCCATCGTGATGCTCGAGGCCGCCATCGCCCGCCTCGCGATGGAGGGCGTGACGAAGGACAACGCCGCCCGCTCCGTCGCCGACGCCGTCCGCTCGGTCGCCCGCCCTGTGGTGTTCTCCGTCGCGATCGTGCTGCTGGTGTACCTCCCCCTCCTCGCGCTCCAGGGCGTCGAGGGCAAGATGTTCCGGCCGATGGCCATCACCATGGCCCTCGCGCTCGGCGGATCGCTCCTTTTCGCGCTGCTGGTCTTCCCCGCGGGCGCGGTCACCTTCCTCGAGCCCCCGAAGGAGCCCGGCCACCACGGCCTCCTCGCGAAGCTCGAAGCCCCCTACGGCCGCGCCGTCGCGTGGGCGGTCCGGTCGCGCGGGGCGCTCCTCCTCGGGGCCTGCGCGCTGCTGGTCGCGGTGGCGCCGGTGGCCGCGGGGCTCGGGGCCGACTTCGTCCCGCGCATCGACGAGGGCGACATCTACGTCACCATCCGCCGCATCCCGAGCATCGGGATCACGGAGGCCCGGCGACTCGACCTGGCGTGCGAGCGGGTGCTCAAGCGCTTCCCCGAGGTGGTGACCACGCTGGCGACGACGGGCCGCGCGGAGGTGGCGCTCGACCCCGTGGGCATGGACAACACCGACATCCTCGCCCACCTCCGCCCGCGCGAGGAGTGGACGACGGCGCACGACCTCGACGGCCTCGGCGAGGCCATCAAGCGGGCGATCGAGCGCGAGGTCCCCTCGACCTTCGTCTCCATCTCGCAGCCCATCGAGGACCGCACCAACGACATGATCTCGGGCTCGCGCGCCGACGTGGTCGCCTACCTCGGCGGCGACGACCTCGTCACCATGACGGACGTCGCGTCGCGCGTCGGCCAGCTCCTCCGCCGCATCCCGGGGGCGGGCGACGTCCGCGTCGAGCGGGCGCTCGGGCTGCCGATGCTCAACGTCCGCGTCGACCGCGACCGGCTCGCCCGCCACGGCGTCGCCGTCGAGGACGCGCTCGCCACGGTGGAGGCCACGCGCATCGGCCGCCCGGTGGGCTTCGTCTTCGAAGGCGCCCGCCGCTACGACCTCCGCGTCTTCCTCCCGCCCGCCGACCGCCGCGCCGACACGCTCGGGCGCCTCCCGATCGGGACGCACGACGGCGCCCTCATCCCGCTCACTCAGGTGGCCGACATCACCGAGGAGGACGGCGCCGCGCAGATCGGCCGCGAGGGGTTGCGCCGCCGCATGCGCGTGGAGGTGAACCTCCGGGGCCGCGACCTCGTGAGCTTCGTCGACGAGGCCCGCGCGGTCGTCTCGCGCGAGGTGCGGCTCCCCGAGGGCTACACCCTCGACTGGGCCGGGCAGTTCGAAAACCTCGCCCGCGCGAAGGAGCGCCTCGCCGTGGTGGTGCCGCTCGCGCTCGCGATCATCCTGGGGATGCTCTTCCTCACCTTCGGCAACCTGCGCTACGCGCTCGCGGTGTTCACCGGCGTCCCCTTCGCGCTGCTCGGCGGCGTGGTGGCGCTCAAGGCGCGGGCGATGCCCTTCAGCCTCCCCGCGGCGGTGGGCTTCATCGCCCTCTGCGGCATCGCCGTGCTCAACGGCGTCGTCATGGCCAGCGAGATCCGCGAGCGCCTGAAGAAGGGCGCACCGCAGGAGGAGGCCATCGTCGAGGGCGCGCGCCACGTGCTCCGCCCGCTCCTGCTCACGGCCACCGTGGCGGCGCTGGGGTTCGCGCCGATGGCGACGTCCACCTCGGTGGGCAGCGAGGTGCAGCAGCCGCTCGCCACGGTGGTGATCGGCGGGCTCGCGTCGAGCACGCTGCTCGGGGTGTTCCTCCTGCCCGCTCTACTCAGGCTCTTCAACGTGGCGGCCGCGCGGGGCGCCGAGCCGGTGGAAGGCGAGGCGGCGTAGCGGCAGGGTTCGCCCTCCTGCTTCGTCGCCAGGGTGAGCCGTGCAACGGCGAGCCACGCCCCCTCGCGCGCGACCGCCCCGCGCGGCCGGCCCACGTAGTCGAGGAGCGCGTCGTAGAGGTCCGGCGTCGGGTCGACGTAGGCGTCGGGGATCGCGCAGCTGCGCCGTCGTAGCTCGACGCCGCCGCCAACTCGTTGGCGTGGCGGAGCTGCCCGAAGCCGACGACGAGGGAGTTCATCCGGAGGTCGTCCCAGGCATCACCCTGCATGAAGGGCGGGAGCACGCCCTGCGGCCGGCGCGCGAGCGAGCGCACGGCTTCGAACCTCGCGCCGTAGAGGTCGTCGCCACGCAGGGGCGGGAGCGTCACCGTGCGCGCCCGCGCGAAGCCCTCCCGCAGCGCCGGGAGCGCCGCGAACTCGCCGGCCAGATAGCGCGCGGTGGGCTCGTGGCCGAGGGCGAACGCGACGTCGGCCGCGCCGAGTTCGAAGCGGCCGTCGATCCGGTCGTGGGTGAGGTGCCAGGTCATCGCCGCGTCGGGCACCACGCGAGGCCTGAGCACCGTCGCGATGACCGGCAGCCGGCGCACGAGCCCGGGCATCGGGTGGGTGCGCGCGGTGTGGGGGTATGCGTCGCCGATCGCGCTGGACAGCCGATCGAAGACCTCGGGCTCGTCGAGCCGGGCAGTGTTCGCTACGGCGCGCAGTGGGAGAACGTCGACCTCGCCTTCGAGCGGGACCGGCTGTGCCTGCGTGGGGCGCGGGGCGTCTTCCTACGCGCTCGCTTCGACCGTGGCGCGCTCGTGGTCGCGCGCGCGAGGGACGCACGCGCCGAGCGCTGGACGTGCCGGCCACCCCAGCCGCGCCCCTGAGTGCGCCGCGTCGGTGCGGTAACGCTGCGACGGTAGCCCGTGCAACTGGGACCGATCGGGAGGTCCGAGGGACATCTCGGCGTCCGAATCCTCGCAGCGGCAACGCCCGTTGGCGCCGCAAAGTGCCTGCCCGAAATGACCTCGCGGAATGAACGCGCGTTCAGGCGCTTCACACCACTCTTCACACCAGTGGGCCGAAACGGGTGGATGCCCTGCGGCGCCGACGGGCAGAAACTACCGCAGTTTTCCGCGGCTGGAAACGGGGCGGAGCGGGGGCGGGCAACCTTGCCAAGGTTGACGTCGAGGGTTCGAATCCCTTCACCCGCTCCGCGAGAACCACAGCGAACAGAGGCCGAATCGAAAGGTTCGGCCTCTCGCCATTTGGGGGTCTTCACACCGCCAACCGGAGGCGGGGCGTGGATGCGGCGGGCTACTCGTCGACGCCGATCCAGTCGATCTCGACGTTGCCGCGGGCCATGGCGCCGAAGTCGACGCGGAGCCCGGTGACGGTGCCGGCCCACTCGGGGTTGCGGCTCATGTCCGCGACGTACTCGCGCCGCACCCCGTCGCTCGCGACGAGCGCGAAGGGCACCGCGCGCGACGCCGCGAAGCCGGGGGCCGCGGACGTGGTGAAGAACACCTCCCCGTTCGTCTCGCTGAGGCCGTTGCGGACGCGGAGGCGCACCTTGGTGCGCGACGCGCTGAAGGAGAGGCCCGGGAGCTCCATCCCGGCGTCGTCGCCCGTGACCGCGAGGGTGACCGCGCCGCCCGACGCGCTGAACGTTCCGCCGTGGGGCGTCCACCGCTCAGCGTCCGTGGCGAACTCCCACACCGGCGCGAGCGACCGGTTGAGGGGCGACCCGACGCGCACGTAGTCGACGGTGTAGGTGCCCGCGGTGGTGCCCGGGTCGAACCGGATGCGTCGCATCGTCCCCCGCCACTCGGGGTGGCTGCTCAGGTCGATCACGTACTCGCGGGTGCTGGCGTCGTTGGCGATCGTCGGCACGGAGACCGAGCGGCCCGCGGAGAATTCGCTGGGCCCGCTGGTGGAGGGGATGAAGAAGAGGCTCGCCTCGGGGCTGGCGCCGGGGTTGCGGAGTCCGACGTAGACGAGCGAATTGGTCGCGTCGAGGTCGAGCCCGTCGGGCGACACGAGGTACGGGTCGCCGCCCGTGTCGGTGAGGTTGAAGCGCCCGGACATGAAGGTGATGGGCGGCGCGCCGTTGGGGGTCCACCCCTGCAACGAGTCGTCGAACTCCCAGTCGGCCGCCCAGCGCGTGAGGAGCGGCGGGTCCATGCAGACCCAGAAGCCGTCGTTGGCGTCGCCGCTCCGACCGATGAGGGAGCCCGTCGCGCAGGTGTCGCGGGGGGCCGTTCCGCGGGCGGTGACGTTGCCGCGCTGGAGGCTCCAGTACGCGGTGGCGCCGCGCACGACGTTGCCGACGTAGAAGCGGCGGTCGGCGAGCGCCACCGAGGCGCAGAGCCAGAACCCGTCGCGCTGGAAGTCGCGTCCCACCCCGGTGTAGGAGGCGCTGCACTGATCCCACGACGCCGGGCCCGCCGCGGTGACCGTCCCGAGGCCGACGCGGTAGAGCGTGCCCAGGTCGTTCCGCGCCAGCCCGAGGAGGGCCTGCGCGGGCGGCGGCGCGGCGTCGGTCGCGGGCGCGTCGCCGGGGACGTCGAGGGATGCATCCGCGGCGGCGTCCGACGAGTCCGCGCGCGCGTCCGCCACGGTGTTGACGTCGGCCGCGTCGGGCGCGTCCATCGTCACCATCGCGTCGGGCGCGACCATCGCGTCGGGCGTGACCACCGCGTCGGGCGTGACCATCGCGTCGGGCGTGACCATCGCGTCGGGCGTGGTGGCCGCGCTGCCGCAACCCACGCTCAGCGCGGCGACGACGGCGGCACACCGGGGCGACCAGAAGGCAGACGAATCCCATTCATTGCGCATGAGCAACTCCCTCTCCGCGCAGGGCTTCGGACCACCTCCTCCGAAGCGCCGCGCGGCTGTTTGTGACGTGGGCCGAACCTATGCGCGACGAATCGGTCGGGCAACGAGATGACGCCCAAACAAAGCTTGAGGAGCTTCGCCCGGCCGCGGGAGGGACGTCCGCGGCGCGCGCAGCTTCGTCAGGATCGCGCGTCCTCATGCGGGAGGTGTGCTACGTCGGCGGCCGCCATGCGCGTCACCCCCGAGCACGCCCGCGCGCTCAATGCCCCGCTCGCCTCCGCTCGCCTCGCGCTGGAGCCGCTCACCGCGGCGCACGCCGAGGCGCTCTTCACCCCGCTGCAGCACGCGGCGATCTACGCCTGGATCTCGTCGCAGCCCCCGTCGACCGTCGCGGCCCTGCGGGAGCGCTGGGCGGGCCTCGAGGGGCGGCTCTCGCCCGACGGGGAGGAGGCCTGGCTCAACTGGGCGGTGCGGCGCGCGGGCGACGGCGCCTTCGTGGGGCGCGTGGACGTCTCGGTGAGCGTGGGCGACGTCGCCACCAACGTCGGCTACGTCCTCTTCCCGGCGCACTGGGGCGCGGGGTACGCGACGGAGGCCGTCCGCGCGGTGGTGGCGCACCTCGAGGGCTGCGGGGTGCGCGAGCTGCGGGCGACGGTCACGGTGGGCAACGAGGCGTCGTGCCGCGTGCTGGAGCGGTGCGGCTTCCGGCGGACGGGCGTCCTCCGCGGCAACGACACGATCCGCGGGGCGCTGGTGGATGACGTCGCGTTCGTTCGCGGCGGGTGACGCGCGGCGTGGTGGGCGCCGCCCGCTCATCGCGTCGCTCGAACGGTGGCCTCGCCGCTCCGCCGCGCCGTCCCTCCCGCGTGCACCGTGTACCACCGTGGTACGGCCAAGACGATCCCTTCGCCCGTGAGGTCGCGCGGCGTGCTCCGTGCAGTTCGGCACGCGATCATGATTTCGGCGCCCCTGCCGAGGCGATACCATCCCGCAGCGATGAAGGTCGGGCTCCAGCGGTGGGGCGTGCTCGCGGCGCTCGTGGCTTCGTCGTGTGGCGGGGACGAGGTCTCCCCCAATGCGGGCCCGCGCCCGCCGCGCTACGCCGCGCCGTCGTGTCCGGGGGAGCTCGAGGCGCCGCTGCGTCGACCCGACGGCGCACACGTCTGCACCCGCGTGGGCGCGCCCGACCCCGCGGCCTCCGGGGAGTGGCCCGACACCGCGGGCGCCGCCGCGCCGGTGGTGTTCGTGCGCGCCGGGGCGAGCGGCGGCGGGACGCGTGACGCGCCCTACGGCGACCTCACAGCGGCCCTCGCGGCGTCGCCCCCGCCGGCGACGGTGGCCGTGGCGCGCGGCGAGCTCGTCCTCGGCGCGGCCCTGGTGCTCACGCGTTCGGTCGCGATCGTGGGCGCGGGGGCGGGCGCCACGGTGCTCCGGGCGGAGGCGGGCGTCGGGGGCGTGCGGGTGTCGTCGTCGGGGGCCTCGGTGGCGGTGACGCTCGCGGGGCTCACCGTGCGGGGCGACCCCGCGGCGCCTGCGGTGGAGGCCGAGGGGGCCGGGGCGACCCTCACGCTGCGCGGCGTGGCGCTGGAGGGCGGCGCCGACGGGCTGCGGGTGCTGCGCGACGCGGTCGCGTGCGCGGCGGACGTCACCGCGCGCGGGGCGAGGCAGCGCGGCGTGGTGGCGGCCGAGGGCGCGGCGGTCTTCCTGCGCGGCGCGGTCGTGCGCGGCAACGGCGAGGCGGGGGTGATCGCCGACCGCTCGCACCTTCACCTCGAGCGCTCGCTCGTGGCGGCCAACGGGCGCGACGGCGTGGCGATCCGCGGCGCGCTGCGGGGCGGCGCGTGCATGACCGACGCCGACTGCGCGGCCCCGCCGCCGTGCGCGGGCTTCGAACTCGCGCGGCGCTGCGTGGCGGACTTCGGCGCGGGGGCCGCGCGCCACTGCACCACCGTCGACGTCGTGACGGACGTCGCCGTGCTCGGCAACGCGGTGACGGGCCTGCGGGCCTCGCGCTCGCCGCCCACCGCCGCGGAGGCCGCCGCGGGGAGGTCCGAGGCGATCCTCGCGTGGGCGGGGCCGCGGGTGCTCGGGGCCCGCGTGGTCATCGCCGGGACGCGCTCACTCGCGGGGGCGCCGGGCGGCGACGGGCTCTACGTCGGCCCGACCGCGACCGTGGCGCTCGACCCGGACGCGGCGAGCGACGCCGAGCGCGGGCTCCTGAGCGAGCTGGTGGCCAACGCGCGCGCGGGTGCGCTGGTCGACGGCGACCGCAACGCCGCCGCGGGGCCTGTCCCCCCGGCGCTGCGCCAGGCCGGCCGCCTCACGCTCGGCGGCGCGCGCGTGGCGTCCAACGGGGGCCCCGGCGTCTACGTGCAGGAGCGCGCCGTGGCCGACCGGATCGCCTACACCGAGGTGGCCGACAACGTCGCGCTCGGGCTCGGCGTCACCTCGGGGGGCGGCGTCCCGCTGATGGTGTGCAACCGCTTCGTCGGGACGCGGCTCGGCGTCATCACGCCCGAGGAGCCCACGTCGCGGCCCTTCGAAGTCGGCGACGGCGCGTCGCTGGCGCAGGGCGCGGGCACCGGCGGGCGCACGCGCGTGGTCGACAGCGAGTTCAGCGACAACGGGCGCTTCGGGCTGGTGCTCGACGGCTACGACGCGACGCTCGACGACGGCGCCAACGGCGGCAACCGCGGCGCGGGCAACGCCTACGGGCTCGCGCTGTACGGCGCCGCCCGCGTCGACGGGACCACCGCCCCGGGCGCGATTCGGGGGCTCAACCCCACGCCCCCCGCCGCGGCCCCGACCGTGCGCGGCGCCGTCGCGACGGGCGGGCCGTAGCGCTCACAGGCACCCGTCGGCGCAGGGGTCGAGCGGCGCCCCGAGGCTCGCCGCGGCCGGCAGGTCGTTGCGGAGGCGGAGCGCGCCGTCGACGTTGTCGACCGACACGACGCGGACGAGCGTGGTGGCGCCCGGCGGCGTCCCCGCGGCGTAGCCCCCGACGCCCTCGCGCTGGCGCGACACCACCGCGTCGGTCAGCGAGAGCTCGCCGCCGGCATTGAAGAGCCCGAGGTCGCCCACGTCGACGAGCGCGCCGGTCACCGCCACCGCGCCGCCGTAGTTCGCGTGGATCCCGTAGGAGACCAGCGGGCCGAAGGGGCGCGGCGTGGCGCCTTCGAACACCGAACGGATCGTGCCCGGTCGAACCTCCCGCACCACGAGGTCGCGCACCGCCGTCGGGGCCTCCGCGCGGTTGGAGCCCGACACCAGGAGCCCCGCGCCCGCGCAGCCCTGGAGGGCGACCCGGTCGAGCTCGCTGCGCGCGCCGTCGATGAGGATCGCGTGGCCGAGGCCCCCGTCGCTCGGCCGCGTCCCGAGCACCAGGAGGTCGCGCGCGGCGAGGCGCGTCCCCGCGGCGGTGGCGAAGAGGCCCTCTTCGAAGCTGTCGGCCACCAGGACGCCCGTGAGGTCGAGCGAAGCGCCGACGGACACCGCCGCGCCCTTCCCCGCGGCCCCCCAGGCGTCGTGCCGCGTGTCGCGGATGGCGGAGCCGGCGAGCGAGGCGGTCGTCCCCTCGCCGTGCGCGATGAGGCCGAAGGAGACGCTCCGCTCGACCACGATCCCGCGCGCGCGGAGAGACGCGCCCGCCATCGCCAACAGCCCCGCGCCGTTGTGCTGCGCGGGCCCCGCGGCGGTGTCGCGCACCGCGCAGCCCTCGAGCGTGAGGGCGGAGCCCGCGCCCCGCGCCAGCACGCCCTGCGCGACGCTCGCCTCGACCGCGGTGGACGACGCCGCGAGCGCCGCGCCTTCGTCCACCACGAGCCCCTGGCCGCCGTTGCCCGCGAGCTGCTCCGTCCGCCGCACGAGGCTCCCGGCGAGCACCGCCGACGTCCCCGCCCCGAGGGCGGACACCCCGACGCCGCGCGCGCCGAGCACCTGGAGCCCGACCGCGCGCAGCGAGGCCCCGGCGTACACCTGCACCCCGGCCCCGCCGGGTGCGTCCCCGCCGCTGAGCAACGCGACGTCCCTCAGGGTCAGCGTGGCGCCGCCCTCCTGGCCGCTGACGTTCACGGTGCGGTTCTCGGTGAAGACCGTCTCCGAGGCGGCGAGCGACGAGCCCGTCCGCACCACCGTGCCGAAGCTGTCGCCGCCGGCGCCGCGCTGCGTGTCGCGGACGACGCAGCGCTCGAGCGTGACCTCGCCCCGCAGGCGGACGGCCACCCCGAAGGCCGTCGCCCGCTCCACCGCGACGTCCGTCGCGCGCACCGCGCCGCCGTCGAAGGCGTCGAGGCCGAAGCCGCCGAGCAGCGCCGTCCGCTCGCGGACGCCCCGCACGACGCTGTCCACCGCCTCGAGCACCGAGCCCGCTTCGTAGGCGTAGAGCCCGTCGGCCTGACAGTCGGCCACCACGACGCGCTCGACGCGGACGTGCGCGCCGCTGTGCGCTCGGACGCCCGCCGCCGCGCCGCGCACCGTCACCCCGCGCAGCGTGACGCGGACGCCCTCGCCGAGCGCGTTGACCACGACCGGCCCGGCGCTCGGGAGGTCGGCGCCGTCGAGGGTGACGCGGGCCGCGCAGGCTCCGAGGACGGCGACGCTTCGGTCGATGCGGAGCCGCTCGCGGTAGGTGCCCCGCGCGACCAGCACCACGCCGTCGTCCGGGGCGTGCTCGAGCGCCGCGGTGAGCGTGGCGAAGGGGGCGGCGCGCGACCCGTCGGCGCGCGCGGCGTCGGCCCCGGCGCGCACGAACGCCACCCGCGCCGCGTCGACCCCCTCGGGGACGTCCGGGAAGTCCCCGCCGGGCAGTCGGCCTCCCCCGTCGGCGTGCAGCGGCCGCCGGGGAGCGCCGCCGCGCCAGGCGGGCAGTCGTCGCGGAGCGCGGGGTCGCAGGCGCCGTCGTCCGTTCGCCGCCAGCCCGCGGGGCACGACGCGAGGCCCGGGCCCGCGGGGTCGCCGGGCCGGGCCACGCGCCCCCGACGCCGCCGTCCGCGAGGCGCCGGAAGCCCGCCACCGCGCCGCCGCTCGCGAGGGGATGGGCGCGGGGCGCGCGAGGTCGACACCCGCGCACGCGCGCCGCCGCCGCGCCGCCGTCGGGCGCGCAGAAGAACCGCCGGGCCGCAGCCGCCGCGCGCGCCGGCCACCCAGCCCGCGGGGCACGGGCGCGCGGGCGCGGCGGGCGCGGGCGCGGGGGCGGGCACGCCGCCGTCACCGCAGCCAGAGAGCAGTGCGAGCTGTGGCGAAGATGGCAGCGAGGCGCCTCACGCGGTCACTCCTTCTCGCCATGCGCGCCGACGGTACCACCCCCGGCGTCGCCCGCGAGCAGCGACGCGGGCACGAGGTGACGGCGCGCGAGCGACGCGGCGCAGGCGGCGCGGTCGTCGGGGTCGGAGACGCGCGCGACGTGGGCCGCGAAGGCCGCTCGGGCGTCGCTGGCGTCGCGCTCGGCGTGCCCGCCCGCGGCCCAGACGGCGAGGGCGAGCTCGAGGCGGGCGTCGCCGGGCGAGGCCGCGGCCAGCGCGCGGGCGTCGTCGAGGTCGGCGTCGGTGAGCGCGCCGAGGTGGGAGGCGGCGCGCAGGGCGACGGCGCGCGCGGAGGCCGCGAGGGCAGGCGCGCGGGCGGCCTCGGCGGCGGCGACGGCCTCCGCGGCGAGGGCGGCGAGGGGGGCGTCGTCCTGCGCCGCGAGGGCGATCCAGGCGCGCTCGGCGGCGACGAAGGCCGCGAGGCGGGCGAAGCGGAGGCGCTCGGCCTCGGCGCGGCAGTGCTCCTGCGCGGCGCGGGCGCCGGCGAGGTCGCCCGCGAGGCGGCGGGTCACCCCGAGGTTGTGCGCGGCGACGGCCGCCGTCTGCGCGTTGCCCACGCGCCGCGAGGCGTCGCGCGCCGATTCGAAGCGCGCGGCGGCCTCGGCGACGCGGCCGAGGCGCATGAGCACCGCGGCCGCGTTGTTGTGCATCAGGGCCTCGCGGCGGCGGTCGCCGGGCGCGCCGAAGCCCTCCGCCGCGCGTTCGAAGCGAGCGAGCGCGGCGACCGGGTCGTCGCCGAGGCCGACGTAGGCCCCCGCCGCGTCGGCCCGCGCGAGGAGCCACAACTCGCCGGCGCGGGCGGCGAGCGCGGCGGCCTCCTCCGCGCGCGCGGCGGCCTCCTCCGCGCGCCCGGCGTCAGCGAGGAGGAGGGCCAGCTCGACGTTCGCGCGGGCGCCCCAGCGGGGGTCGCCGAGGCGCGCGGCGAGCGCGGCGGCGCGGCGCCCGGTGGCGACGGCGCGGTCGACGTCGTCGGCGAGGCGCTGGGAGTAGCAGCGGCGCCAGGCGGCCTCGGTCTCGTGGGCCAGGCCGAGGCCGGGGGCGAGGGCCTCGAGCTCGTCGAGCCCGGCGCTTTGGAGCGCGGCGTCGCCGGCGACCTGGAGCGCGTCGTCGCGCGAGGCGAGCACGCGCCAGCGGAGGGCGGGGTCGGCGGCGAGCGCGAGGGCGCGGGCGGCGTGGGCGCACGCGGTGGGCGCGTCGGCGACGGCGGCGGCGGCGGCGGCGGCCTCGGCCCAGCGCTCGGCCGCGCGCGCGGGGCTCCTCGCCGAGCTTCCCAGTGGCGGGCGAGCTCGTCGGGGGCAGCGGCCGGGTTGCGCGTCGAGCCACGCGGCGGCCCGCGCGTGGAGCCGCGGGCGGAGCGCCTCGGGCAGGAGCCCGTAGGCCACCTCGGCGAGGAGCCCCCGTGCGGAAGGCGAACTCGCGCGCCGCCGGGAAGCGCCCGCGCGCCTGCGGCGCGGCCACCCCCGCGCGCCGCAGCCCCGCCGCCGCCGCGGCCTCGCCGCCGAGGCGCTCGGCGCCCTCCAGCCACCAGTGCCGGCCGAACACCGCCGCGCGCCGCGCGAGCTCGCGCTCGGCGGGGGCGAGCTGGTCGAGCCACGCCAGGTGCGCCCCCTCCACCGAGAGCGGGAGCGCGGCCGCGTCGCCGGGCGCGAGCTCGCCGCGCGCGTAGAGCTGGCCGAGGGACTCGAGGAAGAGCGGATGGCCGCCCGCGCGCTCGAGGAGCGCCTCCGGGGCGCGGCCGCAGAGCGCGCGGAGGAGCGCCTCGGCGTCGGCGCGGTCGAGGGCGCCGAGCTCGAGGGGGGCGGCGCCGGCGAGGTCGGCGGCGGCGTCGCGGGCCTCCGTCCGGCCGAAGACCCACAGGGCGATCGGGAGGTCGGGCTCCTGCTCGCGGAGCCAGCGGAGGGCGGCGCGCGACGACAGGTCGAGCCACTGGACGTCGTCGACGGCGACCACCAGCGGGCTGTCCGCGGCGATGCCTTCGAGCGCGGTGCGGAGCGAGGCGCGCGCGCGGTCGAGGGCGGCGACGGGGTCGCCCTGGGCCTCGGGCGCGGGGTCGAGGAGCGCGGCCACGCCGGGGTCGACCGCGCGGGCGAGGGCCTCCCGCAGCGCGAGGAAGGGCGCGTCGCGGTGGAGCAGCTCGCCGCGGACGGTGAGCGCGCGGAGCCCGGGCGCGGCCTCGGCGGCGCGGGCGAGGGCCTCGCGGCACAGGTGGCTCTTGCCGAGGCCCGCCGCGCCGACGACCGCGACGGGCCGGAGGGCGAGCGCCTCGGCCGCGTCCGCGACGCTCCGCGCGAGGAGCGCGAGCTCGGGGGCGCGGCCGACGAAGGGCCCCCGGGGCGCGGCGCCGGGCGCGGTGGGGTCGGGGGCGTCGGCGGCCTCGTCGAGCGCGGCGGTGGCGGGGTCGATGTGGAGCCCGTCGGCCCGCGCGAGGGCGGCGGCGGCGTCGACGGCCTCGCCCGTGACCCCGAACACGCCCCCGAGCGTCCCCCGGATCGCACGCCCGGTCGCGACGCCCACGGCGCGGCACGCCGGGGCCGCGGCGCGGGCGAAGCGGAGCGCGCGGCGGGGCTCGTCGCCGGCCCAGCGCTCGGCGCCGAAGAGAACGAGCGTGGCGCCGCGGGCGAGGGGCTCGACGTGGCCCTGGAGCGCGCGCGCGACGCCCTCGACGAAGACCGGGTCGCGCACGCCGTCGAGGCACACCGCGGCGAGGAGGCGGCGCTCGCCCTCGCCGCCGGCGGAGGCGCGCGTGGCGGTCACCTCGGCGGGCGTCGGGTCGGCGCGGGTGGCGGCGAGCGCGGGGGGCGCGGCGGGGCGCGCGCCGAGGTCGACCGCGGCGAGGGCGGCGCGCATCGCGGCGGCGGATTCGAAGCGCTCTCCGCGCGGGCGGCTCATCGCGCGGCGGACGGCCTCGACGAGCGCGCGCGGCAGGTCGGGGCGGAGGCGGGCGAGGTCGGGCGGGTCGGCGCTGACGATCTGGTAGAGGGTGCCGACGACGCTGCCGGCCTGGAAGGGCGTGCGCCCCGCGAGGCACTCGTAGAGCACGACGCCGAGGGACCAGAGGTCGGCGCGGGCGTCGACGTCGCGCTCGCCGCGGGCCTGCTCGGGGGACATGTACGAGGGCGTCCCGACGGGGCTGCCGGTGCGGGTGAGGCGCGGGGCGGCCTCGAGGCGGGCGACGCCGAAATCGAGCACGCGCGCGTGGGGCGCAGGGCCCTCGCAGAGGAAGACGTTGCCGGGCTTGAGGTCGCGGTGGACGACGCCGCGCGCGTGGGCGTGCCCGAGGGCCTCGCACACCTGCATCGCGAGGGCGACGGCCTCGGCGGGCGGGAGCGGGGCGCGCGCGAGGCGGGCCTCGAGGTCCTCGCCGCGGAGGAGCTCCATGGCGATCCAGGCGCGGCCGTCGGGGTCGCGGCCGAAGGCGCGGCAGGCGACGACGTGCGGGTGGTCGAGGCGGGCGGCGACGCGGCCCTCGCGTTCGAAGCGGTCGGCGGACGCGGGGTCGTCGGCGAGCATCACCTTGAGGGCGATGCGCTCGCCGGTGGCTCGGTCGACGGCGGCGTACACCGCGCCCATCCCGCCGCGCTTGAGCGGGGCGACGACTTCGAAGCGGCCGACCCGGTCGCCCGCGCGGAGGGCGGTGGGGGCGCTCACGACGTCACCCGCCCGAGGCGCTCCCCGGGCGGGCCTTCAGCCCGAGGCGCTCCATGCGGTAGATGAGCGCGCGGCGCGTGACGCCGAGGGCGCGCGCGGCGCGGGTCTGGTTCCACCCGTTGGCGTCGAGGGCGCCGACGATGGCGCGGCGCTCGGCCTCGTCGATGCTGCGCTGCAGGGGCGGCTCGCGGTCGGCGGCGGGCGGCGGGGTGCTGGCGCCGCGGAGGGCGGCGGGGAGGTCCTCGATCTGCACGGTGCGGCCGTCGCCGAGGGCGAGCGCGTGCTCGACGGCGTGGCGGAGCTCGCGCACGTTGCCGGGCCAGGCGTAGCGCCGCAGGAGCTCCGCGACGCCGGGGCCGAGCGCGGCGCCGCCGTGCTCGGCGAGGACGCGCTCGGTGATCGGCACCACGTCGAGCGGCCGCGCGCGCAGCGGTGGGAGCATCACGGTGGCGCCGTTGAGCCGGAAGTAGAGGTCCTCGCGGAAGCGCCCGCGGGCGATGTCGTTGAGCAGGTCGCGGTTGGTGGCGGCCACCACGCGCACGTCGACGGGGACGGGCGTGGTCGACCCGAGGCGGACGACGGACCGCTCCTGCAGGGCGCGCAGCAGCCGGGCCTGGTTGTGCTCCGAGAGCTCGCCGACCTCGTCGAGGAAGAGCGTGCCGCCCTGCGCGCACTCGAAGGCCCCGAGGCGGCGCGCGGCGGCGCCGGTGAAGGCGCCCTTCTCGTGGCCGAAGAGCTCGCTCTCGGCGAGCGCCTCGGCGAGCGTGGCGCAGTTGATGGCGACGAAGGGCCCCGCGGCGCGCGGCGAGCTGCGGTGGACGACGCGCGCGGCCACCTCCTTGCCCGAGCCCGTCTCGCCCTGGAGGAGCACCGGCAGGCGGCTGCGCGCGAGGCGGACCAGCAGGCGGAAGGCGGCGACGCTCGCGGGGTCGCGCGCCACCACGTCGTCGCCGAGGCCGAGGGGCTCGACGTCGGCGGCGGGCTCGGGCTCGAGCCGGTGCGCGGCGCCGGCGATGAGCACCACCGCGAAGCGCGTCGCCCCGACGCGGAAGACGTCCCCGGTCGAGAGCCGCGCCGAGCCCTCCACCGGGCGCTCGTCGAGCCAGGTCTTGTTGCGGCTGCCGAGGTCGGCGAGCGTGGCGACCGCGCCGTCGAAGGTCACCTCGGCGTGGAGGCGCGAGGCGCTCGCGTCGTTGAGGCACACCTCCGCCTCGGGGTCGCGCCCGACGCGCAGCCGCTGGCCGGCGTACACGAAGGCGAGGCGGGGCGCGGCGCCGGGCTCCTCGACGACAAGCCGGACGCCCACCGTCGGGGACGGCGCGCTGCTCTCGCGCATCGGCTCGGTGGCTTCGGTCATCGCGTGGCGGGGGAAACTACCCGCGGGGTCGACGCCGTGTCCACGTCTGCGCGCGGGGCTTGTACTGGGAGGGTACACGGTTGTCCCCGGGGGGGACAGCGGCCGCCGGCGCGCCTTCCGCCGCGGGGCGCCGGCGCGGCGGGCACGAGCCGTGCTCCGTGGCGCGACCGAACCTGCGACCCCCCGGAGACTTCATGAAGTTCGACGCGCCCCACCGCCTGGCTTTGCTCCCCTTCGCGCTCGCCTCGCTCACGGCCTGCAGCGCCGGCTCCGCGATCATCGGCACGCCCGACGCCGGGGCCGACGGGAACAGCAACGACCTCGGCGCGGTGGACGTGCCCGTGTCCCCGCCCGACGCGTCGCCGCCCGACGCGTCGCCGGCCGACGTCGCGGCCGACGTCCCGGTCGCGCCCCGCGCCACGTGGACGATCTTCGTCTACGGCCACGCCGACCACAGCCTCTCGACCAACCTGGAGGCCGACATCAACGAGATGTCGGAGGCGATGTTCGGGCAGCAGGTCAACGTGATCGTGATGGCCGACTACGACGCCACGCAGCGGGTGAAGGGGCCGGATCCGAGCGCGATGTCGGCCGCCTTCCCGCTCTTCAGCGCGGCCGACGCGACCGCCGGGCGCACCTACCCCGCGGGCACGACCTGGTACCGCGTGCGGAGCCGCGCGACGCCGCAGGTGCTCCGCGCCGAGCCCGAGAAGGACATGGACGACCCGCGCAACCTCTCGGCGGCGATCGACGCGGCGTTCCGGGAGTTCCCCGCCGAGCGCTACGGACTCGTGCTGTGGGACCACGGCGGCGCCTGGGACGGCGGGTACGGCGGCGACAACCAGGACGCGACGCGCGACGGGATGATCCTGCCCGACGGCGGTGTGCGCCCCGCGCCCACGACGATGACGCCCGCCGTGGTCGCGGGGGCCGTCCGCGCGGGCCTCGCGATGCGCGGGCTCACCGGGGCGCGGCCCCTGGAGTTCGTCTCCTTCGACACCTGCCTGATGGGCACCGCGGAGGTGATGCGCGAGTTCGAGCCCCTGACCAAGGTGTACTTCGGCGCCGCGGAGATCGATTACGGCGACGGCTGGGACTACAACGCGACCTTCAGCTACATCGGCGCCAACCTCGCCGCGCCGATGACCGGCATCGCGATGCAGGAGGTGTCCCACTGGAACGCGCACCACAGCATGGGCCAGCTCGACCGGCTCCTGCGCTCCCACGTCGCCGTCGACATGGCCGGCGTGGCGCCCTTCACCGAGGCCACCCGCACCTTCGCGCAGGCCGTGATCGCGGGCGACGCCGCCGCGCGCGCCCGCGTCGCGCGCCACGGGTACTTCAGCGTGCCGGGCTACCACATCGAGGCCAACGCGCTGGCCCAGGCCACGGAGACTGCCCCGAATTACCGCGACATCGGGCAGTTCCTCAGCTTCGTGCAGGGCGACGCGATGCTCCCGGCGGCGATCCGCGACGCCGCCCGCACCGCTGCCCAGCGCCTCGACACCGCCACGCTCGGGGTCGCCGAGAGCGACCTCCGGCGCGCCGCCAACCAGGGCGGGATCCAGGTCGCGTTCCCGCTGCCCGACGCCTTCACGCCCGCCGTCGCCGGCTTGTACGCGGCCAACGTCCCCATCTGGCAGATGCAGACGGGCTGGTCGGACATGATCCGCTCGCTCCAGGCGACGGCCACCACCGCGCCGACCAGCGTGACCTCCACCGCGATCAACCTCGACAGCCCGACCGCCACCACCCGGCCCACCGTCACCATCACGCCGCGCGGCGACGTCGCCGAGATGGCCGTCGCGCTCGCCGCCATCACGTCGCCCACCTCCGTCGACGCGCTCGAGTTCCTCGGACGGCAGCCGGTGACCAACAACACGCCGGTGACCGTCGCCTGGGACGGCCTGCTGACCGTGGTCTCCGGCCTCCCCCGCAACATGCTGCCCGCGGGCGACGCCGCCGTCCCCCCGCTGCAGAACCAGCAGGTCACCGTGCTGCCCGTGCTGCCCTCCCCGGCCGGCACGCCCACCACCGACCAGCCCGCGATCGTCGGCATCCCCGGCGCGCTGATCGACGGCCCCACCCGGGTCGGCGCCATCCTCCTCTGCGCCGACAGCGGCGCGCGCATGCTCACGCCCATCGCCTTCAACGTCATCCCCCCGCGGATCATCGACCTCCAGAGCACGTTCGGTTTGGAGTTCGCCCCGGCCCGCAGGGTCTTCACCCAGGGCAGCGGCGACGGCGGCGTGGCCGCCCCCATGTACCGCCCCGGCACGCCGGTGGTGATCGGCCCGGGCGTCTTCAGCGTCGGCTCCGTCCCCGCCCCGATCGGGGCGTACGTCCTGGTCCCGCAGGTCACCGACGTGTATGGTCGAGACGCTGCGGCGTCCTTCCACGCGGTCGCCGTGACCGCCCCCTTCGCGATGTGACCCGCCGCCTCCCCGCCCTCGCCCTCGCCCTCGCCCTCGCCCTCGCGCTCGCCGCGCCTCCGCTCCACGCCTTCTGCCGCACCACCGAGCCGCTCACCCCGCCGCCCTTCTGCGAGCGCGGCGACCCCGTCGCGTGGCCCGTCGCCTGCGTCGGCCTCGCGCTCAACGCCCGCGGCCTCGCGGCCCCGACGCCCGCCGAGCAAGACCTCTCCGACCTCCTCCGCGCACACCTCCCGCGCGCCGCCGACGCGTGGTCCGACGCGCCCTGCGCGCCCTCGCTCCGCTTCGCGCTCGCCCCCGACGTCGCGCTCGACGAGGGCCTCGCCGCCGACGGCCGCAACGTCGTCTCCGTCAACCGCCGCTGGGGCCCCGACCCCTACCACCTCCCCGGCGTCATCGCGATCACCGTGGTCACCACGGACGCCGACACCGGCGCGCTCCTCGACGCCGACGTCGAGCTCGACGCGCGCGCGCCCGGCAACCCCCTCGGCTACCCCTTCGGCGACGGCGCGCCGTCGTGGGGCGTCGCCGACCTGCCCACCGTGCTCCTCCACGAACTCGGCCACGTCGCCGGCCTCGCCCACTCCGACCGCGCCGATGCCGTGATGGCCGCCGGCACCGGCGACGTCGAGCGCCAGCGCCGCGCCCTCACCCCCGACGACGCGCGCGGCGTGTGCGCGTCGTACCCCGGCTCCGTGTCGCGCCCGCGACCGCAGCGGGGCTGCGCGCCGCAGCGCCCCGTCGCGCCGCCGATCGCGATCACCGGCGGCATGGCCTGTGCTCTCTCCCGGCCCGTGCGGGCGCACCCCACCCTGGCCGCGGCGGCGATCGTCGTCGTCGCGGCGGTGCGCCGACGCCGACGTAGGGAAAAGGAGACTCCTCGATGAAGTTCGCTTCTGCCTTCAAGGCGCTCGTCCTCGGCTTCGCGCTGCTCGGCCCGGCGGCTGGCTGCGGCAACGACAACCCCTCGGTCACCGTCACGGCCACCGCGCGCGAGATCCGGGGCACCGTCCCCGCGCGCCGCAACGTCACCCGCGTCATCGCCGTCGACGTGAAGACGAAGCGCGTCGTGGCGAGCGTGGTGCCCGATGCGCAGAGGCGCTTCGTGCTCACCGGCCTGACGAAGGGCGCGCGCTACAAGATCACCCTGGTGATCGGGCGGACCACGAAGCCCCTGGTCTTCCCGCGCCCCGCGGGCCTCACGGGCAAGACCAACATCTTCGGCATCGGCACGCGCCGCTGCGTCGGCCGGCCGATGTGCACCGAGGGGCCGATCGAGCTCGGCGAGATCCAGGACCCGGGGCCCGACGACACCGGCGCGATCGAGACCACCCCTGCCACGAGCCCCCTCATGCAGGAGGACTTCGACGAGGACGGGATGCCCGACGCCATCGACCCCGACGTCGACGGCGACAACATGCCCAACGCGATGGACCTCGACAACGACGGCGACGGGATGCCCGACAACGCGGAGTTCGGCGACACCGACGGCGACGGCCTCACCAACGACGTCGACCCCGACATCGACGGCGACGGCATGCCCAACGCGATGGACACCACCGACAATGGCGAGGGCACGCCCGACGCGGCGCGGCTCGGCCCGGAGGGCGACCTCGACGGCGACGGCATCCCCAACGCGACCGACCCGGACGCCGACGGCGACGGCCTCCCCAACGCCGAAGACGACACCCCCAACGGCGAAGGCGAGCCGGCCGAAGCGCCGATGCCCTGACCGCCCGGCGCGGGGCTGTTCGCGGAGGGGACACCCGTGCCCCCCCCGCGGACAGCCCCCGCTCCCCCGACGACCCTTCTCTACCCAGGAGCGCCTCGATGCGACCTCTCGGACGACGTCTGCTCACCCTCTCCCCCCTCCTCCTTGCGGCGCTGGCCTGGGGTGCGCCGGCGGCCGCGCAGGACCGCAGCGGGGACCCCGACGACAACGACGGGCCCACCCGCACGCTCGGGGGGCACACCTTCATCCCCTCCCAGAACGTGCGCGCGCCCTTCACCGCGAGCTCCGTCGGGAGCTACACCGGCGTGGGCTACGCGGGCATCACCGTGACGCCGCCCAACGGCGACCCGCAGCTCAACTACCAGCTCGCGGCCGCCGGGCTCGGCTTCGACTTCCAGCTCGGCCTCGCGCCCTGGTGGTCGGTGTACGTCGAGGGCTCCGGGTCGCTGCTGTCGGGCATCAACCTCGTGTCGGCGCTCGAGGCCGGCGCGAGCGCGCGCTACGACGCGCGGGCGGGGACGACCTTCAGCTGGGCCCACCGCGACCGCGTGCGCCTCGGCGCCTCGATCGACGCTGGCTACTCCCCCGAGTACAACTTCAACATCGTCGGCGCGATCGTGAACAGCATCTCGGCGGGGCGGGTCGACGCGCGGACGCTCTTCACCAACACGCAGCACCTGGAGCTCGGCGGCGCGCTCCAGGCGGCGGTGACGCTCCACCGCGCGATCGGCGTCTTCGGCGAGGTCCGCTACACCCACGACTTCACCAAGGTGAACGACGACCCCACCAACACCGCGCGCTTCCGCGCCGGCCTGGGGCTGAGCGTCGACCTGCACGCGGTGTCGCCGATCCCCTTCGGCTTCCTCGGCACCTGGCGGGCCTCCGCGGGCGTCGAGCCCGGGGCGCAGCTCATCCACGACGTCTCCGCGGGCTTCTTCTACACCGCGCGCCGCCACCTGGTGCTCGGCGCGGAGGCGCAGATCACGCTCCTGCCGAAGTCGACGGTGGCCAACGTCACCATCGCGCAGGCCGTCCTGCTCCTGCGCTACTACTGGCAGTGACCTCCGCCGGGCGCCGCGCGCGGTGAGCCGCGGCGCCCGCCTCGGGGCCCCTTCAGAAGTTGTACGAGCCCGAGAGCACGGCGTAGAGCCGCCACTGGGTGCCGCGCGCGACGAAGCTCTCGTAGGTGCCCGAGGAGAGGTCGACGCCGACCACCTCGGCGCCGCCGAGCGAGCCGACGACGGCCACCTGCGTGGCGGTGTGCTCCGAGAAGCGCCCGAGGCCGAGCGAGGCGCCGACGAGGTCGACGCGGTCCTCCCCGCCCGCGGCCGTCGGCGAGGGCGCGGCGGACAGGTCGGTGAACACCCCCGCGTGGAGCGGCATGGCGGGCGTGAGGAAGTACTCGAAGCCGAGCGCGCCGTTGACCACCGCGCGGCGGTCGACCGTCACGTCGAGGCTCGGCGTGCGGGCCGAGCGCACGGCCTGGTAGCTCACCGGGAGGTACGCGGTGAGGTCGAGGGCGACGGCGTAGCGCCCGCGGCGGCGCCACGCGACCCCGAGGGCGACGCGCGCGGGCAGCACGTGGGCGGTGTCGACCTCGTCGACGGTGGTCATCACGGCGGGCGCGCGGCCGGCGGAGGTGGCGGCGACGGCGACGCGCTGGAAGGCGCTGCCCGAGCCATACACGTGGATCGTGGGGCTCCGCACCGAGAGGCCGAGGAGGAGGCCCGGGGTCGGCTCCCAGCGGGCCCCCGCGGCGGCGACGAGGCCGAGGTTGGAGGCGTCGTTGTTGAGGGTGAGCTGGATGAAATCCGACGCGGTGGACATCACCGCGCCGAAGACGTCGGTGAGGTCGGTGCGGGTGGCGAGCGAGTGGTACGAGCCGTAGAGGGAGAGGCCGACGGCGAGGCGGTCGCTCAGGCGGACGGAGAGCGTCGGGCCGACGAGGAGGGCCTTCTCGTCGTAGCTGGTGAAGAGGGTGGTCTCGCCGCGGTTGAGGATCGAGCGCTGCGTCACCTGGAGCGTCTGCGGCGCGAAGACGTTGAAGGTGAACACCCACCGCGACGGGCGCTCGCGGGTGGAGGCGCCGAGGTGGGAGAGCGACGAGGCCGCCGACGGCACGATGTTGACGGAGCGGTAGTCGAAGTCGACGCCGCGGCCGAAGGCGCCGAGGCTCGACCCGCCGACCATGCCGTAGAGGTTGGTGGAGAGCGAGAGCGAGTCGCCGACGGCGAAGGCGGGCCCGGCGGGGTTGTAGTAGGCGCCCGAGCTGTCGTCGGCGAGGGCGGTGTACGCGCCGCCCATGCCGCTGGCGGTGCCGCCGACGGGGTAGGACTGGTAGTTGGCCTGCGCCGCCGCGCCGGGCGCCGCGAGGGCGGCGGCGAGCGCGGCGGAGAGCGCGGAGAGGGCGCGCTCAGTGGTGGCGCCGGCGGTGGTGCCCATGGTCCTCGTCGCCCCCGCCGCCCGCGGCCGCGCCGGGCCCCTCGAGGATGAGGAACTCCACCCGGCGGTTGCGCGCCCGGGCGTCTTCGGTGGCGCCCTGCACCGCCGGGCGCGAGCTGCCGTAGCCCTCGGCCGAGAGGCGCTCGCGGGGGATGCCGTGCTGGGTCAGGTAGCGCATCACGGCGCGGGCGCGGTCGCGCGAGAGGCGCTGGTTGCGCCGCGCGTTGCCGACGTCGTCGGTGTGCCCTTCGACCCGCACGCGGAGCACCTCGGGGTGCGAGGCCATCACCGAGAACACCGCGTCGAGCACGCCGAACGAGCGCTGCTGGATGGTGGCGGTGCCCGTGTCGAAGTAGATCGAGTCGTTGATGTTGATGTGGCCGTTCTCGATGACGGCGGCGGGGGCGGGCGCGGGCGTCGCGGCGGGGGTGGGCCCGGGCGTCGGGGCGGTCACCTGCACGACGACGGCGGGCGCCTGCGGGCACGCGGGGCAGGGCGTGGCGGGCGGCGGCGGGGGGCACGCGGCGGCCGGGGCCGCGCCGGGGCAGCCCCGGAAGCGCGCGTCGGGGTGCGGGCCCGCGGGCACGTCGGGGCAGCGGTCGTCGGTGTCGAGCGCGCCGTCGCCGTCGCGGTCGCCGACGGGGCAGCCGCGGCGCGCGGGGTCGGGGTGGGCGCCGCGGGGCTGCGCGGGGCAGAGGTCGTCGGCGTCGACCACGCCGTCGCCGTCGGCGTCGGGGGGCGGCGGCTCGGGCGGCGGCGGGCTCCCGGGGAAGGCCACCGCGAGGCCCGCGGTGAACCACCGCGCGTCGTTGCCGTCGCCGTCGACGGTGACCAGTTGGTTGTAGCGGGCGAAGACGCCGACCGCGAGCGGGCGCGCCAGCGGGAAGAGCCACCCCGCGCCGGCCGCGAGGACGAAGCGGGTGGCGCCCTGCGCGCCCGTGACCCCGACGCCGCCGTCGACCTCGAACGACAGCCGCCCGAGCTTCGGTGAGAGCTGGGGCGCGAGGCTGACGCCGCCGCCGAACACCGTGAGCGTGCCCGGGCTCACCGCGGCCGCGCCGGCCTGCGGGTCGCGCGCCGTCCAGTTGAAGTAGCCCGCCATCCCGTGGACGCCGACCGGGCCGACGAGGCGAAGGCCGAGGCGCCCGCTGAGGTAGCCGCCGGGGCCGTAGCGGTCGGTCTGCGGCGACGAGAGCATCACGTTGGCGCCGCCCTCGAGCTGGACGTAGAGCGCGTCCTGCGCGCGGGCGGCGCGCGGCGCGGTCATCGCGATGGCCGAGGCGGCGAAGGCGAGGCCGAGGCGGCGGGCCTTCAAGCGAGGGTGGATCGTTCCCATGTCGTGGCACGCGGGTGCACGGGGCGGGCCACGCGGCGCGCCGAACGTCGGGCGTCGCGCGCCCCGCCGCGTTGTCCCCCGCGCGTACGAGGCTGTCCCCCGCGCGTACAGCGCCTCTCCGGGCGTCTGCCCCTCCGAGCCTCCCTCACCCGAGCAGGTCGAGGCACTCGCGCACGGACATCACGTCGAGCCGCAGGCCCCAGTGCTCGCTCGGCACGCTGGCCGCGTACCGCGACCACTGCGCCTCCTCGCCCCGGGCGCGCTCCGCGCGGGTGAGCGCCGCGACCTGGAGCGCGATGCGCGGGTGCGCGCGCTCGGCCGCGGCGAGCGCCTCCTCGCGCGCGGCGGCGCCCATCGCGGCCGCGCCGAGGTCGACGGCCATCCCGTCGAGCAGCGCGCGCGCCGCCGGCCTCGCCGCGTGCCCCTCCGCCGCCGCCGCCGCCTCGCGCGCCGCGCGGAAGGCCCCCACGTCCCGCGCCCGCCACGCCCGCGCCGCGTCGTGGAAGGCCAGCAGCAGCGTCACGAGCGGGTCGACCCCGCGCGCCGCCTCCGCCAGCGCGAGGTCGCCGGGCGCGTCGTCGCCGCGTCGCCAGCGCGCGACGCGCTCGAGGTAGCAGGCGCGGGCCTCGATCGCGGGCAGCCGCAGCGCGCTGGCCTCCTCGCGCGCGGCGGCCGACCACCGCGCGGCCTCGCCGAGCGCGCCCGCCTCGAGCGCCGCGGCCGCCGCGTTGAGCCGCGCGCGGAGCGAGCGCGTCGGCCACGCCTCCCCCTCGGCCGCGCGCAGGTGGGCGTCCATCGCCTCGCGGAAGCGCCCCTCGTCGTGGGCGAGCTGGCCCCGCCACCCGTCGAGGAAGCGCGCCCACTCGGCCGTCGCGGGCGCGGCGCGGGCGGCGGCGGCGAGCTCCTCGCGGCGGGCGGGGACGTCGCCGCGCAGGGCGTGGAGGCGGATCTCGCGGCGGAGCATCGCGAGCTCGCCCCCGCCGTCGACCGCGAGGTCGCGCAGGAGCGCGGCGGCCTCGCGCGGGCGCTTCAGGCGGGCCTGCGCGGCGCGGGCGAGGGCCTCGTACGCGGGCAGCGGCCCGACCCGCCCGCGCGCGTCGGACACGGCCCAGGCGAAGGCGTCGACGGCCGACGGCGTCCACTGCTCGAGGGCGACGCGGAGCCACAGCGCGAGCGGGGCCGCGACGTCGCCCGCGCCGACGTCGCCGCGCTCGAGGAGCGCCCGGAGGCCGACGGCGAGCACCTCCCGCGCGGGCCCGACGCGCCCGGCCCGCGCGGCGCGCGACGCGGCGTCGACGAGCTGGGCGGCGAGGGCGGCGGCGGGCGCGTCGCCGGCGATCACGTGGTGGAGCCTCCCGGGCGCGTCGGGGGCGGAGGCGGCGGCGAAGCGCGCGTGGGCCTCGCGGCGGCGCGCGGCCGACCACGGCGGCGGCGGCGCGCCGGTGAGGACGAACGCGCCCGCGCCGTCCGCGCGCGCGAGGCCCGCGGCGGCGAGGGCGGCGAGGCCGGAGGCGACGGCCTCGGGCGCGAGGCCGCTGACGACGGCGAGCAGCGCGGCGGGGCAGGGCGCGCAGCGGAGCGAGAGCCAGTGGGCGCACTCGCGGGACGCGTCGGGCAGGCTGGCGAACGCGGAGGGCGGGAGCGGGCGCGGCGGGAGCAGCTCGCAGGGGACGTCGTCGGTGGCGGCGAGGTCGAGGTCGTCGCGGCAGACGGCGACGCGCGGGCCGCTCGGGCGCGCGAAGCCCGTCCGCTCCCAGGCGCGGAGCTCGAGGTCGACGGCGCGCCGGTCGCCGTGGGTGCGCGCGAAGAGGAGCCGGGCGGCGTCCTCGGGCAGGTGGAGGAAGACGTCGGGCCCTTCGAAGCGCGCGCGGAGTTCGTCTTCGGTGAAGGGCGCGCCGCCGGGGGGGACGCTCGGCGCCGTGCGCGCGTCGCGGAGCGCGTCGAGCAGGGCCTCGGCCGACGCGAAGCGGTCGCGGGGTGAGGGGGCGAGCGCGCGCTCGAGGGCGGCGGCGACGTGGGCGGGGCAACCGCCGGGGCAGAGCGACCAGCGGGTGCGCGGCGGGGCGGCGGCGCGGGCGTCGAGGCGGCGTTCGAGCGAGCCCGTGGCGCGGTAGGGGAGGCGGCCGGTGAGGGCGCGGTGCAGCATCGCGGCGAGCGAGTAGAGGTCGCCTTGCGGGGTCACGTCGCCGGCCCACAGCTCCGGGGCCATGTAGTCGGCGGTGGCCGAGCGCCCTTCGGGGGCCGAGCGCAGGCGGCCGCAGCGGCGCGCGGCGCCGAAGTCGATCACCACGGGGCGCCCGTCGCGGACGAGCACGTTGGAGGGCTTGAGGTCGCAGTGGACGAAGCCCTCGCGGTGGACGCGGGCGAGCGCGCGGAGGGCGGCGCGCGCGAGCGGCTCGACCTCGGCCCAGGCGCGCGGGGCCCCGTGCCCGAAGGGCTCCCCCTCCACGAACTCCGTCACCAGGAACTCGTGGCCCCCGTGGCGCCCCTGGTCGCGCAGCCGCGCGATCCCGTCGCCCTGCACCCGCCGCAGCACGCCGACCTCCCAGCGCTGCGCCCGCGCGCCCCCGCGGGGGAACCACTTCAGCGCCACCGCCGCGCCGTCCGCCGCGTCGCGCGCGCGCCAGACGGAGGCGCTGCCGCCGCGCCCCGCGGGTTCGAGGAGCTCGTAGCGGCCGCCGACCACCATGCCCGGTCGGGTCGAAGCGCTCACGGCGAATTTGGATATCACGACCGCTCCGTCGAGCGGGATAGGATCCGCGCGATGCCCTCCACGCGCCCGTTGAAGCTTTCGACCGTGCAGGTGAAGCGGTTCCACGTCGAGGTGTTGAGCGGTCCGTCGCGCGGGGAGCTGCGCGAGCCCGACCGCCAGGGGGTGTTGCGCGTGGGGCGCGGCGCCGCGCAGGGCGAGGGCTGGCTGACGCTCGACGACCCGTCGGTGAGCGAGGTCCACATCACCTTCGAATCCGACGTGCGCGGGGTGAACCTCCGCGAGCGCTCGACCAACGGCACGTGGATCGGCGACCTCTTCCTGCACCGCGGCGACCTCACGGCCCTCGCGACGACGTCGCTGCGGGTCGGCGAGACGGAGCTCATGCTGGTGGTCGAGGCGACGACGCGCCCGCTGCCGCCGGCGACGTCGACGCGCTTCGGCGCGCTCACGGGCGCGAGCGAGGGCATGCGGCGCGTCTTCGCGCGGGCCGAGCGCCTGGCCGAGAGCGACCTGCCCGTGCTCCTCACGGGCGAGAGCGGCACGGGCAAGACGGCGCTGGCGCGGGAGATCCACGCGCGGAGCAAGCGCGGCGCGCGGGGCGGGCCCTACCTCACGGTCGACTGCGCGCAGCTCGTGGACTCGCTGATCATGTCCCAGCTCTTCGGGCACCGGAAGGGGGCCTTCCAGGGGGCCAACGCCGACCGCCCGGGGGTCTTCGAAGAGGCGCAGGGGGGGACGGTGTTCCTCGACGAGTTCGGCGAGCTGTCGCCGACGGCGCAGGCGGCGCTCCTGCGCGTGGTGGGCGAGGAGCGCGTGGTGCAGCGGGTGGGCGAGACGGGGCGCGACCGCCCGGTGGACGTCCGCGTGATCGCGGCGACCAACCGCGACCTCGACCTCGATGTGAGCGAGCGGCGCTTCCGCCTCGACCTCTACCGGCGCATGGCGGTGGGGACGATCCACCTGCCGCCGCTGCGCGAGCGCCTCGACGAGTTCGACGGGCTCGTCGACACGCTGGTGGAGGTGGTGCGCGCCCGCGGCCGGGTCGACGTGCCCTACGGCTTCGTGATGCCCGCGGACTTGCGCGCGGTGATGCGACGCCGCCGGTGGGAGGGCAACGTGCGCGAGCTCGTCCACTTCATCGAGCGCTACCTCGTCCTCGGGGAGGCGCCGCCGGAGGCGGAGACCCGCCCGCAGCCGCCGGGTGCCTCCGTCGCCGTCCAGGACCTGCTCGACCTGAAGAACGACCCGGCGCTCCTGGAACTCCGCCGCCGCTTCGACCGGCTGTACCTCCCGCACATCAAGTACGTGCACGGCGGGGTGGTGGCGGCGGCGCGGGCCCGCGAGGTCGACCGCGCGACGATCTGGCGGCGCTGGAAGGACTGCGGGCTGAAGGACCCCGCGGAGCCCTCCGAGGGCGACGGGGGCGACGGCGGCGGGCGGTGACCGCGCGGCGCCCGGCGGAGGGGCGCCGCGGGGTCACGCCGTCACGGCCACTGCGTCTCGGTGTGGAGGATGTTGTTGTGCGCGGGCAGCGCCGCGAGCGCGTTCGCGTCGAGGTTGACGCCGCCGGCCGCGGTGAAGCCGAGCGTGCCGTGGGTGCCGAGGGGGCCCGAGTTGTCCTTGTTGGTGTTCGGGTCGACGCCGATGGGCACGTACTTCGTCTCGCCGTTGGCGCCGTTCGCGGTGAAGAGCAGCCAGTGCTGCGAGCCGGTCTCGCGCCAGATGACGTAGCCGACCCAGCTCAGCGCCGGCACGCCGCCGTTGTACTTGCCCTGCAGGAGCTTGAAGCGCTCGCTGGCCTGCGCGGCCGCCCACGCCGCGGCGAAGTCGGCGTCGGGCTTGTTCTGGTTGACGACCCAGTCCACGTAGGTGTGGGCCGCGAGGCCCGCGCGGAAGCTCGCGTGGTTGGCCGCGGCGTTGGGGTCAGCGCGCGCGCACGAGGCGTGGATCTGCTGCGCGGCGACGGTCTGGTTGGCCGTCAGCACCATCGTCGAGCCGTTGGCGATGGGCTTGAACTTCTTGGCCCCCTTCCCGGGGTCGTCCTTGGTGTAGAGGAACCAGCGCTCCTCCTCGATGGCGTCCTGATACACCAGGACGCGGCCGCGCTCCGCGAGGGGGCCGCCGGCGAAGTCGTCCTGGAGCACCTCGATGTACCCCTCCCAGATCTCCTCGTCGCTGGTGCGGGCGCCGAACAGGCTGGCGAAGTGGCGGGTGACGGGCTTGATGGCGTTCATGACCTCTCCTGTGTGTCCTACGGGTTCGGGGCGCCCGCCGGGGCGACGCCTTCCTTGAGGGGCGGCGGGCCGTCGTCGACGCCCCGCGCGTGGGTGGCGATCACCCGCCACCGCGCGTTGAAGACCGGGGCGCCCGACGCGCCGTGGTGGATGTCGCAGTCGTAGATCACCGAGCGCCCCTCGACCGCGTGCACGCGGCCGAAGGCGGAGCACAGGCGCAGCGTCGCGGCGTGGCCGTGCGTCACCACGGCGACCGGCTCGTCGAGCGCCGGGTCGTCGAGCTCGAGCGGGGGCGGCGGCTCGCCGAGGACGAACGTGACGTCGAAGCTCGCGACGTCGACGCCGTCTTCGAATCGCAGCGAGTCCGGCACCGGCCGCGCGAGCACGGCGCCGACCGCCTCCCCGGACGCGTCACGCACGAAGAAGCGCGCCACCACCAGCTCGAAGAGGGCGGGCTCCATGGGCGCACCGGCGTCGTCGCGCACCGCGTGGCCCGCCGTGGTGAGCGTCGCGGGCCCCGACAGGTACGCGGTCGCGCGCCCGGCGGTGCCCACCGGGTTGAAGTCGAGCACCGCCACCGACCGCGCGGCGCGCAGGATGGCCTCGCGCTCGTCGTCGAACTCGAACGGGAAGCGAACGATGCTGCGCGCCTTGCCGCGCGCCGACGCACGGGCCTCGGGCTGGAGCCGAGCCTTGGGCATGGGACCTCCTCCCCGGCGTCGCGCGGGGGCAGCTCCCCGCTCCGCCGGTGACCTCTCTCGATGAGCTATGTCGCGCGACTGGATGCCCTGCAATCAAAGGCGTTGCTGAAAGCGTGCGGTCGCAGTGGTGCGACGCGTGGTGCGCCGACGCGACGTCGCGAGTGCCTGCGCGGCGCGGCGGTTCGCGTGACGACGTTGCGCCGCTGCGACCCGGCCGCGCGGTCGGACGGCATCTGCGTCAGGGCGTGGAAGAGGGATGCAAACGGGCGCCCGCCGGGAGTTCGGGCGCGTGGAGGGGTCAGTCGCCCTTGGCGGCGTCGGCGCCTTCGTAGAAGCCGTCGAGGATTTCCTTGTGGCGGCCCTCGATCACCTTGCGCTTCATCTTCAGCGACGGGGTGAGCTCGCCGGTCTCGATCGAGAACTCCGTCGGCAGCACCGCGAACTTCTTGATCGTCTCGAAGCGGGCGAGCGTCGCGTTGAGCTGGTCGACCGCGCCCTGGAGGTGCGCGCGGACCTTGTCGTTCTTCGCGAGGGCGGCGAGGTCGGTCTCGGCGACGTCGTTGGCCGCGGCCCAGGCGCGGGTGAGGTCGGCGTCGAGCGTGATGAGGGCGGTGCAGAAGTTCCGGTTGTTGCCGTGCACCAGCACCTGGCCGATGAGGGGCGAGAAGGCCTTGAGCCGCCCCTCGAGCGAGGTCGGGGCGACGTACTTCCCGCCGCTGGTCTTGATGAGCTCCTTCTTGCGGTCGGTGATGCGCAGGAAGCCGCCCTCCTCCACCTGCCCGATGTCGCCGGTGTGGAGGTACCCCTCCGCGTCGAGCGCCTCGGCGGTCTGCTCCGGGAGGTTGTGGTAGCCGCGCATGATGCCGGGGCCCTTGAGCAGGATCTCGCCGTCGTCGGCGATCTTGACCTCGGTGCCGTTCATCGGGAGGCCGACGGTGCCGAGGCGGTACGCCTTCGGGCGGTTGACGAAGGTGGCCGCGCTCGACTCCGTGAGCCCGTACCCCTCCAGGATGTACACCCCCGCCCCGTGGAAGAACTCCGCCAGCTCCCGCGCGAGCGGCGCGCTCCCCGAGACGAAGTACTTCAGCCTGCCGCCGAAGCGCGCGTGGATCTTCGAGAAGACCAGCTTCGTCGCGATGTCGTACTTGAACTCCAGGAAGCCCGTCGGCTGGCGCCCGGCCTGGACCTCCTTCGACACCTCCGCCCCGACCCCGACGGCCCACTGGAAGATCTTCCACTTGAGCCCGCCGGCGTTCTTCGCCGGGCCGACGATCTTCGCGTGCACCTTCTCGAAGATGCGCGGCACCGCGGCCACGAAGGTGGGCTTCACCGCCGCGAGCCCGTCGAGGATCTTGTCGACCCGCCCGTCGATGCCGCTGCAGAAGCCGATGTAGAGCTGCCCGCACTCGAGCACCTTGCCGAAGCTGTGCGCGAGCGGGAGCCAGAGGTACTGGACGTCGTCGACGGAGAGCAGCCCGAGCTCGCTCATCGCCTTGCCCTCGTAGACCCAGTTCGAGTGCGTGAGCTCGACGCCCTTGGGCTTGCCCGTCGTCCCCGACGTGTAGATCAGCGTCGCGAGCGAGTCGCCCTTCACGGCCTTGGCGATCCGCTCGTAGTCGTCGGGGTTCGCCTTGTCGTGGGCGGCGCCCTTCTCCGCGAGCTCGGCCCACGAGATCGCCCAGCCGTCGTGGCCGCCGGCGCCGTCGATCACGACGACCTTCTTGAGCGACGGGATCTGCTCGCGCACGCTGGCGAGCTTGTCGAGCGCCTTCTTGTCCTCGACGAAGGCCATCACCGTGGCCGAGTCGTTGAGGATGTACGCGCAGTCCTCGGGCGTGGTCGCGGTGTACACCGTGGTGGTCGCGCCGCCCCCGGTGAGGATCGCCATGTCGGCGAGCACCCACTCGACGCGCGTGGTGCTCATGATCGCGACGCGCTGCTCGCCCTCGAGGCCGAGCGCGCGGAGGCCGCTGGCGAGGGCCCGCACCTTCTCGCCCACCTCCTTCCAGGTGAGCGTGAGCCACTGCTCGCCCTTCGGGTAGATGAAGGCGTCGCGCGACGGCGTCTCGGCCACGCGCCGCAGGAACATCTCGGAGACCGACGTGTATTCGCCCATGGCGCGCGGAGCCTACCGCCCCGCCGCGCGCCGGGAGAAGGCAAAACTCACCCGCCCGCGGCCGTCCGCGCGAGGTGGAGGGGGTTCCAGGCCAGCAGGGCGAGGCCCGTGCGGAGCGCGAGGTGCGCGCGCAGGGCCGTCGGGTCGGCGTCGTGGTCGCCGCGGCGGATGGCGGCGCACAGGGCGGCGTCGTCGTCGGGCGCGCCGGGCAGCGCGAGGCGGCCCTCGGCCACGCGCGCGAAGGCCCCGGGCCCCGCCGAGAGCTCGCGGCACACGACCCCGAGCACGTGGGCCGCCACGAGGGTCTGGTAGCGCAGCGGCGCATCGGTGAGGGCCGGGGCCACCTTCGCCTTGAGGTGGTCGCGCGCGGCCTCGAGCAGCTCCACCGCGGTCGGGCGCAGCGACGGAAGCGGGTGCGCGGGGGGCGCCGGCAGCGCGGCGAGGTCGGGCGCGGGCGGCGGTTCACCCATGAGGAGCGCGAGGATCTCCCACTCGACCTCGGCGGACTTGCGCCCGAGGCTGGCGAGCTCCACCGAGGGGTCGGCGCCCGAGAGATGGCGTTCGGCCTGCGAGTGGCACGTGACCGACCAGCGCAGGTTGCCCATCAGCTCCCACCACGCGAGGGAGCCCGCGTCGACGCGCGCGCCGCCGGCCTCCGCGTAGCCCGCGAGGAGCTCCTCCGGCGAGCCCACGCCGCCGACGCGGAGGTGGTCCTGTTCGAAACGCCAGTCGCGCATCTGGGGCCAGGCGAGGTCTTCGTGGACGTCGCCGACGTGCGCGAACTCCCAGTCGATGACGGCCGCGAGCCCCGACGGCGCGACGAGGAGGTTGCCGACGCGGAAGTCCCCGTGGACGAGCGCCACCGGGCCCTGCGACGTCGCCGCCGGGCGGTGCGTCGAGAGCCAGCGCAGGCAGTGCTCCCACACGGGGTTGTGGCGCGCGAGGCCGTCGATCATGGCGCGCATCCCGCGCTCGGCCTTCTCGCAGGGGCCCTCGTTCGGCTCAGGGCGCGAGAGGAAGTCGAGGCCGTCGTACGGGATCGCATGGATGCGCGCGAGCTGGCGCCCCATCGCGCGGGCCATGGTTGCGCGCGCCGCGGCGAGCTCGGGGAGCTTGACCACGCGGCGGCCGACGCTCTCGCCGTCGACCCGGTCCATGACGAAGTACGCACGGCCGCCGGGCGCTCGGTCGGCGCCGACGCACCAGCGGGGCCGCGGGCAGAGGACGCCGTGTTCGAACGCGCGTTGGAGCACGGCGAACTCGTCGGGCCGCGAGAGCGCGTCGGGGTACATGTTGGCGCCCATGTCGCGGCGGACGACGAGGCGCTCGGGGGCGCCGCCGACATCAGCGTCGACGGCCCACGTCTCCATCGAGGCGCCGCCCGCGAGGCGCCGCGCGTCGCGCACGGCGACGGGCAGGGAGGAGGCGAGCGCGAGGAGCTCGGCGAGCGCGGCGTGCGTCGGGGAGGGAGCGGCGGTCATGGCGGCCGACGGTACCCCGGCGCGCCGGCGGGTGGGCGATCAACGCGCGGCCGGCGTACGTCGCGAAGCGGGAGGTGCCTCCGCGCGCGGCCTCGCCTATGATCCGCCCGCCATGAGCGACGCCCCCGCCGCGCGACCCACCGACGTCCCCTACGCGCTCCGGCACCTCGAGCTCGTCGAGGCCGAGGTCGCCCGCCACCGGCAGAACGCCTTCCGCGTCCGCGTCGCCGCGCTCGTAACCGTCGGCGGCTTCGTCGCCCTCCACGGCGCGCACTCGCAGCCGCGGTACATGTTCGTGGCGCCCGCGCTCGCGGTCGGCGTGTGGCTGCTCGACGCGCACGCCGAGTACCACGCCCGCTGCCTCCGCTGGCTCGCGGCCGCCGTCCGCGGTGACGCCGCGCCCCGCCCGCCGGCGATGTCCCTCGACGCCTCGCCCTTCGCCGAGCGCGTCTCGTGGCGATCGGCGCTCCTGCGGCCGGCGCGCGCGGCCTTCTTCCTGCCGCTCGTGATGCTCGGCGCGTACATCGCCGTCGACGCGCCGCACCTCGACCCCGACACCGTCCCGAGCGAGCTCTTCTGGTACCTCGCGGTCACCTTCCTCGGCTTCCTCGCGCTCGTCGGCGTCGCGTGGTCGTGGTGGCTCGACCGCTTCGGCGCCGGCACCTTCGCCCCGCCGCCCGCCGCGTCGACCTCCGCGTCCTTCCAGGGCGCCCCCGGCGCGCTCCCCGGCGGGCACGCCAGCTACGACGGCCAGGGCGGCCCCTTCCCCCCGCGCGACCCGCGCAAGGAACACACGAACCCCTTCGGCACCGCCGTCGGCTGACCTTCGCCATGCGCCCGCTCGCCGCGCCGCCGCCCGTCACCCGCCGCCAGCGCGTCTTCGAAGCGCTCGGCGTCGCGGCCACCCCGCTCGTCGGATTCCTCGTCTGGAAGGCCGCGACGATGACCATCGGACGCGGCGCGCTCCCCACCGAGGGCCTGCGGGTCTTCTTCGTCATGTCGCTCCTCTTGCAACTCGCCGTGTGCGTGTGGCCGCTCTGGGGGCGCCTCCGCACGGAGCGACTCTTCCGCCGCCACGCCGCCCTCCTCGCGCGCTGCCCGGCGTGCGGGGCAGGCGCCGACGGGAGCGCCGCGTGCGCCCGCTGCGGCTACGCTTTCGGCGAGGGGGCCGGGTGGAAGCTCACGTCGGTGGACCCGTTCGGCGCGCTGGTCCTCGCGCTCGGGGCGTTCGCGGTGATGGGCCTCGGGGGGATGTTCCTCCTCGGGATGACCTCCGCGCCGACGATTGCGATGGGGGCCCTCGTGGCGCTCCTCGGCGCCCTCGCGGCGGGCTTCGGCGTGATGCTCCTGTGGGGCGCCGTCGACGTCGCGCGCCGCGCCCGGCACACGCCCCCCCGCTTCGATTGGGCGCCGCAGACGCGCCTCGGCGACGCCCGCGAGGTGAAGGCCCAGGTGGTCTCCGGGCCCGCCGGCGCCACCGCCAGCGGCGTCGACCACGCGACCGTCTGGCCGCTCCCCGCCGAGGCGCCCGCCCTCGACGGCGCCACGCCCTTCGAGCGCGGCCTCGCGGCCGTCTTCCTCGCCTGGGACGGCGGCGAGCACGCCCCCCTCTCGTTCCATCGCGAGCACGCGTGGCAGTGGCCCGCGGCCCGCGCCGGGGAGGTCGCGCCCCCCGCCGACGCCTACCGCAGCGCCGCCCCCGCGGCCGACGACGTGGCGCGCTCGAGCACGGAGACGTGGTGCGTGAGCTTCAACGCCTACAGCTTCGCCGAGGCGCTGGAGGCCGCCGGGCTGCCCCCGCTGGTGGAGGGCGCGTCCGGCGACGACGCGCTGGAGGTCCGCGAGGCCGAGTGGGACGTCCCCTGCGCCCTGGTGGCTCGCGTGATGGCCGCCGACCCCGCCCTCCGCGCCGCGGTGGAGGCGCGCGCCGACGCCGCCGACCCGACGGCCTTGGGCTATGGCGCCGCCCTCCGTGCGGCCCGCTCCGCGTAGCGGCGACCGCTTGCGCCACGCCCTGCATCCGTTCAAGAGTGAGCGGCGTAAGCCATGGCGGAGCCCACCGTGACCCCTTTCGAGATGATCGCCTCCCTCGGCGCCACGCAGGCCGCCCCGAGCGCGGCGCCCGCCTACCCCGGCGCGCAGCCCTCGCAGCCCCCGGCCGCGACGCGCAGCGTGACGGTGCTCCCGCGGACGGAGTTCACCCCGCAGGGGGTGCGGCTCGTGACGCCGGGCCGGGCCCGCTACGAGACGGTGAAGAAGCTCGGCGAGGGGGCCTTCGGCGAGGTGGCCCTCGTCGCCGACAACGACATCGAGCGCCGCGTCGCCGTCAAGCGCATCAAGCCCGAGATGGTCGACGAGGACACGCTGATCCGCTTCGTCGGCGAGGTGCAGGCGGTGGGCTCGCTCGAGCACCCGGGCATCGTCCCCATCCACGACGTCGGCCTCGACGAGTCCGGCTACTTCTTCGTGATGAAGTACGTCGACGGCGAGACGCTCGAGTCGATCATCGCGAAGCTCCGCGCGGGCGACCCCTCGTACCTCTCCCGCTACTCGATGGAGGCGCGCGCGCAGCTCTTCCTCCAACTCTGCCGCGCGGTGCAGTTCGCCCATTCGAAGGGCATCATTCACCGCGACATCAAGCCCGCCAACGTGATGGTCGGGGCCTACGGCGAGGTGGTGCTGATGGACTGGGGCCTCGCCAAGAAGATCAGCGCCACGGGCGCGCCGGAGGAGGTCTACAACAAGAAGCCCACCGGCCAGGACGCCTACGGCACCATGCTCGGCCACGCGCTCGGCACGCCCGCGTACATGGCCCCCGAGCAGGCCCGCGGCGAGCACGACCGCACCGACGGCCGCAGCGACATCTACTCGCTCTGCGCGCTCTTCTACGAGCTCCTCTCGACCCGCCACTACCTCCCCCCGACGAAGAACGTCAACGAGCTCCTCGAGTCGGTGAAGACGCGCGAGCCCGAGGCCGGGCCCCTCGCGATGCACCACAAATATCAGGTGCCGCCGGAGTACGCGTGGCTCGTCCACGGCGGGCTCCAGAAGGACCCGGCGAAGCGCTACCAGTCGGTGGGCGAGCTCTGCGCGCGCATCCAGATGGCGATGGAGGGCCGCGCGCCCGTGCAGTGCCCGTGCACCGGGCTGAAGCGCGCCAACGGCGCGTGGTCGGACTTCATCGACGCGCACCCGACGCTCGCCGTCGCGGGCGTGGTGTTCGCGCTGTTCTTCCTGTTCGCGGGCGTCGCGTCGACGGTCTACGTGCTCACCAGGTGATCACCCAGGTCGAGACGTAGGTCGCGCCGCGGCCGGCGGGGAAGAGGTGGTGGAAGAGCCCGTCGGTGACGCAGCCGTTGAGCCGCGCGGAGTCGAGGCCCACCAAGCTCACGTCGGCGGCGCGGCCCGTGGGGGCCACGTCGAAGCGGATGTCGAAGGTCGCCACCGCCGAGAGCTCGCCGACGGCCGCGGTCTGACGGAGGCACGCGAGCACCATGGGCTCCGTCCGGTGCATCGAGCGGACGACGGCCGGCGGCGGGTTGCCGAGCACGCCGCCGTTGGTCACCTGGCGGACGGCCACGAGCGCCACCTCGGCGGGCCCCGTGCCCGCGGGGACGTCGGGCGTCGGCGCGATCGGAACCATCCCGGGCGACGGCACGCGGGGCTTCGGCGGCGCGGGCGTGGGGCGCGCGGTGGGGCCGTGGTCGCGCTCGCCGTCGACGCGGTGGAGCAAGCGCGTGAGGCGCCACGCGACGAAGACCCCGACGCACACGGCGATGGTCGCGAGGACGGCGACGAGGATCACCCACGCGGGCACGCGCTGCGTGGCCACGGAGCCGGACTGCGGGGCGGGCGGGGCGGACGGGGCCGGGGCGAGCAGCGGCCCGGCGCCGACGGGCGCGCCGTGCCACGCGGTCTGCGGGACGGCGGGCGGCGGCGCGCCGGAGGGCACGCCCTGGAGGGGCGTCGGGGTGGGGCCGCCGAAGGCGGGCGTCGTGGCCGCGAGGGGGAGGCCGGCCGGACCCGCCAGCACGGGCGTGAGCGCCGCCACGCACTCCGCCGCGCTCGGGAAGCGCTCCGCCGGCGTGCGCGCGACGCACCGGAGGAACCACGCGTCGAAGCCCGGCGGCAGGAGCCGGTCGCGGCCGTACTCCCGGGCCCGCGCGCTCGGCGGGTCGAGCGCGCCGGTGGTCATCTCGATGAGGACGCCCGCGACGCCCGCCTCGGCCTTCGCCGCCGAGCGCCAGTAGCAGGCGTTGGTGAGCAGCGAGTACGCGATGAGCCCCATCGCCCACACGTCCGTGGCGGGCTGGATGATGTTCGACGCCTCGGTCTGCTCGGGGGCCATCCAGAAGGGCGTCCCCATCGCCATGGTCGCGCGGCCGGGCGCGTCGGCGAGGGCCTTGGCGATGCCGAAGTCCAGCACCTTCACGGTGAACGAAGCCCCCTCGCGGCGCGACTCGGCGAGGAAGACGTTCTCGGGCTTGAGGTCGCGGTGGACGAGGCCCGCGCGGTGGGCGGCGGCGAGCGCGTGGCCCATCTGCCGGAAGATCTCGAGCACCTCGCCCGGCGGCAGCGGCCCGCGGCGCTCGAGGTGCTTCGCGAGGTCGACGCCCTTCAAGAACTCCATCACCAGCCACGGCGTGCCGTCGCCCTCGATCACGCCCGCGGCGACGACGTCGACCACGTGGTCGCTCTCGATGCGGGCGCTCGCGCGGGCCTCCTGCTCGAAGCGCTGGCGGATCTTCGCGTCGGTGGCGAGCTGCCCGTGCAGCACCTTGAGCGCGCGCGTCTTCGACGTGCTGAGCTGCTCGACCTCGTAGACGGCCCCCATGCCCCCGCGCGCCATGAGCCGCACGACGCGGTAGTCGCGGGCGAACACGGAGCCGGGCTCGAGGGGCGTCATCCGGGGAGCGCCGAACCCTAGTACACCGAAGCGCCCCCGGGCGAGCGGAACCACGCGCACCCGGTCGGGTTGCCGCGCCGGCGGCCCCGCTGGTACACCCCGCGGCCCCGTGACGATCACCCTCGCCTCCATCGACGCGCTCCTCGCGATCCTGCGGAAGAAGACCCCCGGTCACCGCCAGGCGGTCGGCGCCTCGCTCGCGAAGTCGGGCGAGGTCACCGTCGTCCGCTTGGTCGACGAGGGCGCCGTCCTCGCCGTCCCCGTCCCCGACTGGCCCACGCCCGCGACCGTGGAGCTCTACCCCGACGGCGAGGAGTGGGCCTGCGACTGCGGCGGCGCCGACCCCTGCGCCCACGTCTTCGCCGCCGCGCTCGCCGTCGCCGAGTCCGTCCGCAGCGGCAAGTCCCTGCGCAGCGCGTCCGCCGTCCGCGCGTCCATTCGCTACCGCCTCTCCGGTGAGCGCGGCCCGCTCCGCGTCGCCCGCGAGCTCGTCTCCCCCGACGGAACCATCGCCCCGCTCCGCACGCCGCTCCCCGACCTCACCGTGCCCGTGGCCGTGGGCGACTCGGACTTCGCGCTCGACCGCATCCCCGCGGTGCGCGACGGCGCCCCCGTCCCCGCCGACCGCCTCGCTGCCGTGCTCGCCTCCCTCGCCGACTGCGCCGACGTGCGGGCCGGCGACGACCCCGTCCGCGTCTCCCTCGACCCGGTGCTCCCGCGCGCGACCCTCGACGCGCACCCGAAGGGCTACGCGCTCCGCCTCGCGCGCGACCCCGCGGTGACGGGCGACGTCGCGCGCGGTATGGCCCGCTGCGGTGACGTCGTGCGCCCGGTGGGCGTCGCGTCGGTGCTCGGCGTCGCGTGGGAGGCGCTCCCCGAGACGCGCGTCGTCGCTTCGGCCGACGCGATCGAGCTGGTGGTCGAGACGCTCCCGGCGCTGCGCGAGAAGATCGCGGTCGACGTCCGCGTCGAGCTCCCGCCGGTGGCCCGCTCGCTGAAGCCGCGCGTCGAGATGGGGGCGACGCTGCTCCCGCATCTGCTCACGGTGATGCCCTCGGTGGTGTACGGGGCGCCGCCGTGCGCGCGCGTGGTGGGCGAGCGGCTGGTTCATCTCGGGGGCCCGGTGCCAGTTCGATCGCGGGCGGAGGAGGTGGCGGTGGTCCATCGGATGCGCGACGAGCTCGGGCTGCTGCCGGGCGTTCGCGCGGACTTCCGCGGCGACGACGTGCCGCGCTTCGTGGCGAGGCTGAAGCAGTGGGAGGGCGAGGGGCGCGGGGCGACGGCGTCGCTCTTCGAAGAGAAGACGCTCGTCCCCCGCTTCGAAGCGCGCGACGACGGCTTCGACCTCGCGTTCGAACTCCCGCGCGAACCCGGAACGCCCGACGGGGCCGCGCGCAAGGCCGACGCCGGGGCCGTCCTCACCGCGTGGCGCGAGGGGCTCGACCTCGTCCCGCTCACCGACGGGACGTGGGCGCCGCTGCCGACGTCGTGGCTCCGCGCGCACGGCCACCGCGTCGCCGACCTCCTCGCGGCCCGCCGGGAGGACGGCGCCGTGCCGCGCGCCTCGCTCCCTGCGCTCGGGGCGCTCTGCGACGCGCTCGATCACCCGCGGCCCGCGAAGCTCGACGGGCTCCGCGCGCTGGCCGAGGGCTTCACCGAGGTGCCGCCCGCGCAGCTCCCGGGCGACCTTCGCGCGGAGCTTCGCTCGTACCAGCGGCGCGGCGTCGACTGGCTGTGTTTCCTGCGCGACGCCGAGCTCGGGGCGGTGCTCGCGGACGACATGGGCCTCGGCAAGACGCTCCAGTGCCTCTGCGCGCTGCGCGGACGCGCGCTGGTGGTGGCGCCGCGGAGCGTGGTGGACAACTGGGCCGCCGAGCTCCGCCGCTTCCGCCCGGGGCTGCGGGTGTCGCTCTACCACGGCGCCGACCGCTCGCTCGACCCGCGCGCCGACGTGACACTCACCACCTACGCGGTGCTCCGGCTCGACGCGGAGGCGCTCGCGGCGGTTCCGTGGGATGTCGCCGTCCTCGACGAGGCGCAGGCCATCAAGAACCCCGACAGCCAGACCGCCCGCGCCGCCTACGCCCTCCGCGCGACCTGGCGCGCCGCCCTCTCCGGCACGCCCATCGAGAACCGCCTCGACGAGCTCTGGAGCCTCTTTCATTTCACCAACCCGGGCCTCCTCGGCGGTCGCGGGGACTTCGACGACCGCTACGCGAAGCCCGTGGCGGACGGTGACGCGACGGCGGCCGCGCGCCTGCGCGAGCGGACGGGGCCCTTCGTGCTGCGGCGCTTGAAGCGCGACGTGGCGCCCGAGCTCCCGCCGCGGACGGAGGTGGTGATGCGCTGCGAGCTCGACGCGCGCGAGCGGGCCGTCTACGACACCGTGCGGGCTGCTGCGCAGCGCGACGTGGTCGAGGCGCTGGGGCAGGGGCGCGCGACGCTGGCGGTGCTCGAGGCGCTGCTTCGGTTGCGCCAGGCGGCGTGTCACGCGGGGCTAGTGCCGGGGCAGACGGCGGAGGGGTCGTCGAAGGTGACGGCGCTGGTCGAGGCGCTGGAGTCGGCGGCGTCCGACGGGCACCGGGCACTGGTGTTCTCGCAGTGGACGTCGCTGCTCGACCGGGTGGAGCCCGAGCTTCGTTCGCGCGGCATCGCCTTCGCGCGGCTCGACGGGAGCACGCGCGACCGCGCGCTGGTGGTGGCGACCTTCCAGGCCGAGGCGGGGCCGCCGGTGATGCTGGTGTCGCTCAAGGCCGGCGGCACCGGGCTCAACCTCACCGCCGCCGACCACGTCTTCCTCCTCGACCCGTGGTGGAACCCCGCCGTCGAAGACCAGGCCGCCGACCGCGCCCACCGCATCGGGCAGACGCGCCCGGTGACCGTCTACCGCCTCGTCGCGCGCGACACCGTGGAAGAGCGCATCCTCGCGCTCCAGGAGAAGAAGCGCTCGCTCGCGGTGACGGCGCTCGACGGGGGCGACCCCGCGGGGACGCTCACGCGCGACGACCTCGCGGCGCTCTTCGCCTGAGCTACGGCGCGAATCCGCGAGAAAGGTCCGCGCTTCAGGTGCATCGATGGCAACCATGCAAGCTGACGAAGTTCGTGCGGTGGACGCCTGGATGAGCAGCCTCCCGCGCCTGGACAGGCCGGGCGTGCAGCTCCGCCCGCTCGACCTCGCCCCCGCGCGCACGCACCGGCGCACCCGCGGCGCGCCCGCAGTCACTGCTGCCAGGCTCCGAGAAGTCGTCGGCACTTCGATGGTCGTCGACGTCGACGACGAGCACTTCGAAGTGCCGCTGCCGATCGCCACGGACGACCTGCTCACCGACCTCACGGACCTCGCGGCGCGAAGGCGTGACCTGGTCCGCAGCCTCGGCGCGCAGGGCACGCCCGGCGAAGGCCGCCTGTTGCGCTGTTCGTCGCTCACGGACGGGCATCACTTCGCGCGGTTCGCGGCGCCCGAGACGGGCTACTTCATCGATGCGCTCGACCTGCCGCCCTGGGGGCTGTGGGTCGGAGGGGAGCGCCGGGGCGACGGCGTCGAGGTCATCGCGTGGATCCCTTCGACGCTGGTCGGCGTCGTCGCTTCGGTGGTGGGGGCGGATCAGATGGCCGGGTTGACGTGGGTCGAGTGAGGGCGCGATCTGGGGAGGGGACCCGACGGCGACCCGAGTCTCTCGTCGCGGCTCAACAATGCGCAACGCGCGCCCGATGGCCGTCGCAGTGGCTCGATTCGCGCGTCGAGCCTGCGGTTCGGCTGCCCCTCCCCGTCCCTCCACGCCGTGCCCACGAGATGCGCAACGCCTCGCGCGGGAGTGCTTGTGCGCTCGATGTTTCGAGAGGTTGGAGCGTCTGGCTCACCTGCTCGCGGCGCCGAGTGCCCAGGGTTCGCCCGCGCGCCCTCGCTGAGTGGCTTAGGCTCACCCTGGGCAACCTGCATGGGATCATCCGCGTGTCGCGGATTCAGGCGGCGAACGGCGAGCGACGAACGGCGAGCGACGAACGGCGAGCGACGAACGGCGAGCGACGAACGGCGAGCGACGATGCCCCGTCGCCACGTCGCTCGCCGCCTGAGATCCGCGACACGCGGATGATCCCATGCAGGTTGCCCAGGGTGAGCCTAAGCCACTCAGCGAGGGCGCGCGGGCGAACCCTGGGCACTCGGCGCCGCGCCGCCCTGCGCCGCCGGGCGCCGCGGCGCCTCGATGCGCGGGAGCCCCCGCTGGCCTGCGCGCACCGCGGCGACACGCGCGCGGATCTCCGCCGCGTTGGGCGGCTCCAGCGCGAGGGCGCTCTCGTACTCGAACACCGAGGCGTTCGCGTCGCCCGACTCGTACGCGGCGTGGGCGAGCGCGAGGTGGAGCGCGAGGTTCTCCGGGTCGAGCTGGTTGGCGTGGTCGCGCAGGGCGTGGAGCTCGCGCCAGCCCGACGACGCGACCAGCGCCTCGACGAGCTCCCCGAGGGCCTCGCGGTCGTGCTGGTCGAGGCGGACCACCTCGCGCAGCGCGCGCAGCCGCTCGGGCGCGCGGCGGGAGCGGCGGTAGAGCTCGGCCAGCGCCCGGTGCGCGTCGTGCTGGAGCGGGTCGAAGCGGACGGCCGCGTTCAACGCAGCCTCCGTGCGGCGGTCGTCGTGGGCGGCGAGGGCGGCGCGGGCCTCCATCATCCGAAGCCCGTAGCCGTCGCGGCCCGAGGCGAAGAGCGAGTCGAGCTCCTCGATCGCGTCGCGCGGGCGCTGCTGCTCGAGCGCGAGGCGGGCGCGCACCCAGCGGGCGAGGGCGGTGCTCGCGTCGAGGCGGACGGCGCGCTCGGCGAGCTGCGCGGCCGCGGCGGCGTCGCCGTCGAAGAGGGCTGCTGCGGCGGCGGCGGCCTGCGCGGCGGCCCCCTGGGGGTCGGCCTCGGCGGCGCGGGTGAGGGCGGCCCGGTCGTCGTACATCGCGGGCGCGACGGTGAAGGCCGTCTGGTAGCGCGCGAGCCGCGGGCGGAGGGCCTCGCGGAAGGCGGCGTCGAGCGCGTCGGCGGTCACCCCGAGGCCCCGCTCGATCACCGCGGGCGTCGCGAGCCCTTCGCCCCACAGCGGGAGCAGCGCCGCCACCCGCGCGAAGCCGTAGCGGTCGATCATGAACTCCACCAGCTTCGACGCGGCGTAGTAGGCGACGAGCATGTCGTCGGGGCGCCGTGCGTGGGTGAAGGCGGTGTTGAAGTCGGCGACGCGCGGGATCCGGTCGTCGGCGAGCGCGCGGGCGAGGGAGGGGTCGTCCTCGCGGGCCCACGCTGGGTGCGAGTGGAACGCCTCCCACTCGCTCAGCCCCTCGGTGAACCACCGCGGCACCCGCGAGCGCGAACGCTGGATCGCGAACACGTGGGCGAGCTCGTGCCACACGATCTGCCCCCAGTTGAAGGGCCCCGCCCGCGGCGACATCGCCGTCACCACGCGGCCGAAGCACACGCCCTGCACGCCGATCTCGGGCAGCCCCGACGTGCGGACGGAGAAGTGCTCCTCGGTGGCGTAGAGCTCGATGGAGACGGGGCCCTCGGGCGTGAAGCCGTAGCGCCGCACCATGTCCTCCCAGGCCGTCGTGAGCAGCGGCGGGACGTAGCGCGAGAGAACCGCCCGCTCGTCGCGGTGGTACCGGAAGCGGAAGGGCCCGACGGCCTCGGTGACGTACTCGCGCCCCATCGTCTGCTCGTAGAGGTTGAGCAGGTTGGTGACGCGGACGTTGAAGCGCGAGGCGTCGTAGGAGGCGCGGAGCTCGGCGAGGCCCTCCTCCTCGCGCCCGAGCCGCAGGAGGTTGACGCCGAGGCTCGCGCGGAGGCGGGCCCCGAGGCGGCGGTCGGCGGCGATGGCGGGGCGGGCGAGGCCCTCGCGCATGAGGTCGACGGCCTCGGCGTAGCGGTGCTCCCAGTCGGCGAAATCCGAGAGCGCCTCGTACGCCTCCGCGTAGGTGGGCGACGCTTCGAACACGGCGTCGAAGGCCCGCGCGAAGCCCGCCCGGTCGTCGGCGAAGAACCGCACGATCCCCCGCATCGCGAGCACGTCGAGGTCGCGGGGGTTGATGGCCGCGCCCTGGTCGAGCTGGCGGTCGGCCTCGGCGACGCGCCCGTCGCGCAGCGCGATGGCGGCGCGGAGCGCGAACACCTCGGGGAGCCTCGGGTTGACGGCGGTCGCCGCCGTGAGGTCGTCGCCGGCGCGGGCGAAATCGAGGCTGTTGAGCAGCCGCGCGCGGGCCCGGAGCGCGAGCCCGCGGGCGTGGTGGGGGTTGGCCGCGAGCGCCGCGCGGAGGGCCTCGCCGGCCGGGCCAAAGTCCTCGGTGGTGAGCATGAGCTCGGCCTGCTCGAGGTTGGCGTCGACGCGCGCGGGCTCGACGCGGAGCGCCTGGTTGTACGCATCATTGGCGCTTCGAACCGACCCCAGCGCCCGCGCCGCCAGCCCCACGCTCGTCAGGAACTCCGCGTCGCGCAGCACCGCCACCCGCGGCCCGGTGCGCGTGCCCGACTCCTCCGCGCTGACGGCGTCGTTGTAGGCGTCGAGCAGCGGGTTGGCCGCCTCGCGCGCCTCGTCGCGGTGCCCGAGGCGGAAGTGCCACCACGCCGCGAGCGCGTGGGCCCTTCGAACGCGCGCCGGCGGCCCCGCGGCGATCGCCTGCTCCCACTTCGCGACCGCGCCCGCGGCGTCGCCCGTCGCGACGAGCGCCTCGCCGAGCGCGATGAGCCCCTCGGGGCGCGAGGCGGGCGCGCGGGCCATGCGTTCGGCGAGCGCGCGTGCCTCGTCGTAGCGGCCCGTCTCGAGGAAGAGCCGCACGCGGACGCGATCACCCGCGGCGCGCTCCGCCGGACGGAGCGTGCGAAGCGCTGCCTCCGTGGCAGGGTAGTCACCGTGGGCGAAGGCCTCGCGGGCGGCGCGGAGGTCGGCGCGCGCGGCCGCGGGGAAGAGCGTCAGGGCGAGCGAGGCGACGAGGGCGAGTGCGCGCGACGACACGGTGATGGAGGGCTCAGGCCGAGCCGCCACGGGAGCCGATGAACGCGCCGGGGAGCGTCCCGATGGTCTGCTGGTACGCGGCGTCCCAGAGGGCCTCGGGGTCGCCTTCGAAGACGAGCTCGGCGTCGATGTCGGCGGGGAGCCACACGCCCTGCTTCACCTCGCCCTCGAGCTGGTCGGGGCCCCATCCCGCGTACCCGAGGAGGAGCCGGAAGTCCCGGTCCTGCTTGCGCAGGAGCTCGCCGAGCGCGTCGAGGTCGCCGGTGACCGCGAGCTCGTCGCCGACGTCGATCTCGCCCGCGAGCTCGCCCGCGTCGCGGCGGTAGAGCACCCACCCGGTCGACCCCTGGACAGGCCCGCCCAGCCGCGCCGAGCGCCCGTAGGGGCCCGCGAGCGGCAGCTCGACGCCCTCGGGGATGAGCTTCGCGTCGCGCAGGAGCTCGCGCACCACCCCGAGCGAGCGCCCGTTGAGCACCCACCCGAGCGCGCCGGACGCGTCGTGGCGCGCGAGGAGGACCACCGTCCGCTCGAAGTTGGGGTCACCGAGCTGGGGGGCCGCGAGCAGGAGGCCGGGCGCGAGGCTGCGACGGATCGCCATGGCCGCGGGAGGATAGCACCACCCCACCGCGCGACGGGCTACCCTCGCGACGTCATGGGCCCGCTCACCCTCACGCCGCACCCCGACCGCGCCTCGCTCCTCGCCGCCGCCGGCGCCTGGCTCGAAGCCCACGAGGCCGAGCACAACCTCCTCCTCGGCATCCTCGGCGGCGCGGCCCCGGGCGCGGACGTCCTCCTCGCCGACGTCTCCCGCGGCGGCGCGGTGGCGCTCGTCGTCGCGCTCCCGGCGCCCCCGCGCGGGCTGATGCTCTCGCGCACCGAGCTCCCCGACGTCGCCCCGCTGCTCCTCGACGCCCTCGCCGCGCGCGGCATCCACACGCTCCCCGCGGTGAGCGGGCCCGTCGACGTCGCCGCCGCCTTCGCCGACGCGTGGCGCCTCCGCACCGGCGCCTCGCCCTCGCGCGTGATGGAGCAGCGCATCTACGCGCTCACCGCCGTCGTCCCGCCGCGGCCCGCGCCCGGCTTTCTCCGCGTCGCGACCGACGCCGACCTCGACCTCGTGTGCGACTGGGCGCTCGCCTTCGCCACCGAGGCCGACGTGATGCCCGCGCAGCGCGACGGGGTCATCGCCCGCGCGCGCCAGCAGACCGCCGCGGGCAACTTCTTCCTCTGGGACGACGGCGGCCCCGTCTCGATGGCCGGCACCGCGCGCCTGACGCGTCACGGCGCGGTGGTGAGCACGGTGTACACGCCGCCCGCCCTGCGCGGCCGGGGCTACGCCTCGTCGTGCGTGGCCGCGTGGAGTGAGCGTCAGCTCGCGGCGGGCCGGCGCTTCTGCTGCCTCTACGCCGACAAGGCCAACCCGACCTCCAACGGCATCTACGCCGCGATGGGCTACGCGCCCGTCGCCGACGCGGTCCACTTCAGCTACGACGCGCCGGCGTGACCGCCCCCACCGTGGCGCTTGCCAGCGCGCCGCGTCCGGTGGCATCAACGACGCCCGCATGATCCCCCCCAACGACGGACCCGCGCCGCCCTGCCCCTACTGCGGGGGCGCCCGCGTGTCGCTCACGTGCACCTGCCTCGGCTGCGTCGACCTCACGTACTCGTGCGGCTGCGACCGCAGCATCGACGAGCTCACGGCCCACGAGGGGCTCTGCGACCGCTGCGTCGAGGCGGGCTGCAACGCCACCCTCGCGGACTTCGCCCGCTGCCGGCGGCTCAAGCCCGCGGGAGGTTGATCTTCGGCTCGCTCGGGTGCCGGCGGTACAGGAGAATCGTCCGCCCGAGCACCTGCGCGACCTCCGCCTTCAGCGCCTCGGCGACGGCCGCGGCGACGTCGTGGCGGTCTTCGGGGGTCTCGGGGTTGAGCTTCAGCTTGATGAGCTCGTGGTCGGTGAGCGCCTGGTCGATCGCCTTCGACAAGGCCTCCGTGACGCCCTCCTTGCCGACGTGGACGACGGGCTCGAGGTGGTGGCCGAGCGCGCGGAGGTGGCGGGACTGCTTGCCGGTGAGTGCCATGACGCGGCGGGTGGTACCGCGTGGGGAGGCGCCGCGTCCAGCCCCGCGGCGCACTCCCTACGGCCGCGGCGGCACGCCGTAGAGCGGGCGGATGCCTCCGTTGTCGGGCGGCGGCGTGATGGCCGGCTGCACCGGCGCCCCGTAGGCCGCCACCACCGCGCCCGCGTCGCTCACCCCCGCGTCCGCGCGCGGGCGGACGGGCGCGCCGTACTCCGCGAAGGTGGCGCCGTTGTCGTCGGGCCCGGTTCCCGCGTCGGCCACGGGGACGACGTGCGGCGGGGGAATGGCATCGGTCGAGGGCGCGCCGATGGGGCCCTGCACGACGGCGCCGCCGCTGGAGGGCTGTGGCGGGGGCGGCGCGGCGGGCGTCTCGCGCGCGCAGGCGGCCCCGAGGACGGCGGTGGCGAGCGCCGCGAGCGCCGAGCGCGCGAGGCGTCCCGCGGGCACCGGCGGTCCCTGGGGCGCGAGGTCGCCAGGGAGCGCGGTCGCGCAGAAGGGGCAGGCGGACTCGCGCACGCGGACGTGGCGCGCGCAGCCGGGGCAGGGGGCGAGCGGCTGGTACATCGTGCTCCATCAGTACCAGAGCGGGTGCGCGCGCTTGGAGCGGATTCGCGCGCCGGGGCCGCGCCCCGCGGGTACGCTCGCGGCGCCCCGATGCCCATCGCAGACGTGACCATCGTCGGCGCCTCCGCGCACGACACCGCCGGCCTCGCCCGCCGCCTCGCCGACGCCCTCGCCACCGCGCTCAACGCGCCGCGAGGGACCACCTGGGTCCGCCTCCACCGCGTCGCCGCGGACGACTACGCCGAGGACGGCGGCGCCCCCGACGGCGTCGCGCCGGTGTTCGTCGACCTCCTGCGCCGCGCGTGGCCCGACGACGAGGCCGGGCGCGCCCGCTCCCTCCGCGCCGTCGCCGAAGCGGTCGCCGTCGCGTGCGGCCGCCCCGTCGCCCACGTCCACGTCGTCGCCGACGTCCCCGCCGCGGGCCGCGTCGCGTTCGGGGGCGAGCGCGTCGCGCCCCTCGCGCGTTCGAAGGCCACCACGGGCGCGCGCTGGGAGGCGATCGTCGGGTACTCGCGCGCGGTGCGGGCGGGCGACCTCGTCTTCGTCACCGGCACCACCGCGCTCCTCCCCGACGGCGGCCACGTCGACGCGGGCGACGCCCACGGGCAGGCGGCGCAGTGCATCGCCAACGTGGCGCGGGCCCTCGCGCAGCTCGGCGCGGGCCTCGAGCACGTCGTGAGGACGCGGATGTTCGTCACGGACATCGCGCGCGACTGGGAGGCGATCGGCGCGGCCCACGCCGAAGCCTTCGGCGCGGTGCGGCCCGCCACGTCGATGGTGGAGGTGCGCGCGCTCATCGAGCCGTGGATGCGCGTGGAGATCGAGGCCGACGCGGTGGTCGGGTGACGCCGCCCGTCGGCCCGCGCCACGTCGTGCGAGAGCGCGACGCCTTCGCCCCCTCGGCGATGATGGCGCTCGTCGGGACGCTCTGCGCGGTCTGCCTGGTGTCGCTCAAGGCGCCGATCCTGTCGGTCACCGCGCTGGTGCTCCCGTGGCTCGCGTGGGCCCTCTGGACGCGGCAGCGCAGCGGGTGGGGGGACGTCCGCGTCGACGGCGGCGACATCGTCTACGACTTCAACGGCCGCGTGGAGCGCGTGCCCATCGCGGACGTGACGTCGGCGTGGCGGAGCGCGTGGATCGCGCCGCCCGACCCTCGACGCGCGGGCAACACGATGGCGGGGTGGACCGCCTGGCCCATCGTCGCCCTCGAGCTCCGCGGGCGGACGCACCTCCGCTTCTCGATGCGCGACGACGCCGAGGCCGAGGCCTTCCTCCGGCGCATCGGGAAGGACCCTTCGAACCACCGGGCGTCGTTCCGCGGGCGGCGGGTGTTCCACAGCGCGCTCGCGTGGATGGTCAGCGCGCCGCTCGCGGGCGCGGCCACAGCCATGCTGGTGCAGGCGTTCCCGCACGGGTCGTGGGCGCACTCGCCGGCCGCGGCGTTGACGTTCTTCGCGGCGGCCTTCCTCGGCCTCCGCAGGATCCTCCGCCCGTCGCTCGACCTCGAGGTCGGCGCCAACGGCGTGCTCGACCGGACGCGGTGGCGCGGGCGCTTCCTCCCCTGGTCGCGCGTCGCCTCCGTCGAGCGGGGGGTCGGCTGGGTCGCCTTCGTCCTCCACGACGGGACGCGCCGGACGGTGTGGTGCGACCCCGACGACGCCACCGTCCACCCGGCGGTGTACGCCCGCGCCCGCGAAGCCCTCGACGCCTGGCGCCGCGCCGCCGCCGCCGCCGACCCGCTCACCGCCCTCGACCGCAACGGGCGCTCCATCGCGCAGTGGCGGGCCGACCTCGCGACGCTCCTCACGTCGGCCGCGGGCTACCGCGAGCAGACGGTCGACCGCGCGCGCCTCGAGGCCCTCGCCGCCGACCCCGCCGCCCCGCTCGAACGCCGCGTCGGCGCCGCCCTCGCGCTCGCCCCCGTCGCCCCCGCGGGCCAGCCCTCGACGCGCGTCCGGGTCGCCCCCGAGGCCAGCGCCGACCCGGCCGAGCGCGACCTCCTCCGCCGCATGGCCGACGGCGACCTCGACGACGACGCGATCGAGTCCGCCCTCCGCCGCGCCGAAGGGGCCTGAAATTCCCCGCGCGGGCGCGTTCTGCGGTACCACCGCGCCATGACGGCGCTCCAGGCTCGCGCGCAACAGACAGTCGCGCTCCTCCTCACCCTCGCGGCGGCGCTGCTCTTCACCCCGTCCGCGCGGGCCCAGCCGGCGCCCGAGCCCATCCCCGACGAGGTCGTCCTCGGCTTCAACCCCGCGGAGAACGCCCAGACCCTCCAGCGCTCCGCCGACGAGCTCGCCCGCGCCCTCGCCGAGCGCATCCACCTGCCCGTCCGCGCCACCGTCACGCTCGACTACACCACCCTCGTCGAGTCGATGCGCGCGGGCCACGTCCACTTCGGCTGGCTCACGCCCTCGCCCCTCGTCCTCGCCGAGCGGCTCTTCCCCGTGCGCGTCCTCCTCACGCAGCAGCGCCGCGGGCAGGCGACGTACTACTCCGCCTTCGTGGTCCGCGACGACTCGCGCTTCCGCACGCTCGACGACCTCCGCGGCGCCTCGGTCGCGTGGGTCGACCCCACCAGCACCAGCGGGTACGTGATCCCGCGCTACATGGTGCTCCAGCGGGCGCACGACCCGTCGAGCTTCTTCACGCGCCAGGTGTTCGCCGGCCAGCACGACGCGGCGGTGTTCGCGCTCCAGCGGGGGCAGGTGGACGTCGCCGCGGTGTGGGCCGACCCCCCCGACGAGCACACCGGCGCGTGGACGCGCTACACCGCCAACCGCCCGGGGCCGCGCCTCCGCCCGGTCGCGTACTCGCCGCCGGTGCCGAGCGACGCGATCGCCACCACCGAGGACTTCGCCCGCACGCACCCGCTCCTCACGCGCAACGTCGCCGCCGCGCTGGTGGCGATCGGGCAGGGCGAGGAGGGGAAGGCCATCCTCCGGCGGCTCAACCACACCGACGGCTTCGTCGCCGCCAACCCCGCGGCGTACGACGTCGTCCGCCGCGCCTTCCGCGCCACGCGCGAGGAGCGCTCGCGGGCCCGCACCGGGCGCTTCGACGAGCCCACGCACGTCGCCATCTTCGCGGGGCTGCTCGTGGCGGTGGTGGTGCTCGGCGCGGGCGCGCTCCGCCGGTGGCCGCGCGCGCAGACGGGGGCGGCGTGGGCGGTGCTCGCGTTCGCGCTGGCGTGGGGCGGGTACGCGGCGAGGCTACCGCCGGGGGATTTCGCGAAGGGCTGGGGGCACATCGCGGACTTCTTGAAGGGGATGTACCCGCCCGACAAGAGCGTGGCGGCGGAGGTGCTGGAGGCGACGATCCTGACGATCCGCCTCGCCCTCGTGGGGACGGCGGCGGGCGTCCCCTTCGCGCTCGCGCTCGGCCTCCTCGCCGCGGAGAACGTCAACCCCGTCGGCTGGCTGCGGCGCGCGGCGCGCTTCCTCGCCAACCTCAACCGCTCGGTCGACCTGCTCATCGTCGGGCTCATCCTGGTGAGCGCGTACGGGCCCGGGGCATTTCCCGGCGTGGGGGCGCTGGCGATCCACACGGTGGGCTCGCTCGGCAAGCAGTTCTACGAGACGCTCGAGACGATGGACCCGGGGCCCGTCGAGGCGATGTGGAGCGTCGGCGCGACGCGCTCGCAGGCGGTGCGCTGGGGGATCTGGCCGCAGTTCACCCCGCACTTCGTGTCGCTGTCGCTCTTCCGCTTCGAGCTCAACGTCCGCGGCGCGGTGGTGCTCGGCCTCGTCGGCGCGCAGGGCATCGGCTTCCTGCTCCAGACGTACATGCGCGGCGCCGAGTACGGGAAGGTCACCGTGGTGATCGTCGCCATCGTCGCGCTGGTGATGGTGCTCGACGCGGTCTCGTCGCGCCTCCGCCGCGACACGCGGTAGCCGCAGCGGGCCCGCCGCGCCGATTCCGCCTGCCTCCCTGGTCGCGACCACGGCCTGCACTGCGCCGTCCGTCGCTCACTGCCAGCGCCCTACGCTCTCCAGCACGCGTTGAGGTAACCCGCTGTGAGGCTCGGCGAACGGCGGGGATCGCTGCGCGCCGTCGCCGCATCCGCAAGCTCGCCAGGGCCATCCCCGTCCGCATCCGACTCGAGGACGTCACGCCCGAGGAGCGCCTCGCCGGCCTCGCGCCAGAGGAGATCGCCCGCGCGCTCTCCGAGGCCGACCGGGTGCTGGCGCTGCCCGACGCCGCCCTCCGCGTGCTCCCCGACGACTACCTCGCCACGCTCCCGGACGACGCCCGCCGGCGCATCCGAGAGCGCCTCGCGCGCTGAAGCTACCGCCCCGCCTACCACACCTTCCACCACGGCTTCGGCGGCTTCGGCGCCTCGTCCTCCAGCGCGGCGAGCGACATCACCCCGCCGCACCCGCAGCGCGCCGTGAACATCACCGGCGCCGTCCCCTCGTCGAGCTGCGGGAAGCGCGTTCGGGCCATCACCGACGGCGGGTCGAAGCCCTGGTCCGCGCCGCACCCGTCGCACGGAACCACCGCCCACCGCGCCCGCTCCGCGAGGTACGCCTCGGTGACCTGGAGCGGATTGGGCAGCCCGGGAACGACGAGGAAGAGCACCGCGTCGCCCTGCCGCGCGCTCGTGAGCGCGTGCGGCTGGTTGAGCAGCTTGCCGCGGTACACGGTGCGCTCGCTCCACTTCGCGTCGGCGGCGGTGAACGGTGGCGTCGCGTCGGCGCTGACCGCGGGCATCCGCGCGCTCGCGTGAACGCCGGTGACGGTCACCCAGCACAGCTCGGGTGCTCGCTGCGTGCGGCGGGGTTCGCCGTCGTGGACGATCACCTCGAGGTCGTCGGGGTAGTCGGGGTGGAAGCGCCCCGCGAGCGCAGCGTCACTCCGCCACGGCGGCGCGTTCGTCCCGGCGGGGGACTCGCCTTCGAAGATGCCCACCCACGGCGGCCGGTCGGGCAGGCCGAGCGCGCGCGCCTCGGCCGCGTCGAGCGCACGCGCCCCGAACGCGTCGGGCTGACGGAGCGTGCGGTTGGGGCGCTGCACGGCGACGTCGAGCTCCTCGGGCGTGGGCGAGGCGCTCACGACCGCGCCCTTCGCGGAGGGGCCGGCGGTGGGGTCGACGTAGCGGTACGCGAGGATGCGCTCGCCGCGCAGCTCGATCCAGATCCAGCGGGAGGCCGTCATCGCGCGACGATACCGCGGCGCGGGCGGTTGCGAGCACCCCGCGCGGCGTCACGGCGCAGCGAAGGTGCGGCACCGCCCGACACCCGCATCGCGCTCGCAGCGGACGGCGATGACCCCGCCGTCGGTGACGCTCCGCCCGTCCTGCGCGAGCCGCCCGTCGAACACCGCGCACCCGAGCGCGCAGTGCTCGCCGCGGCCCGTCTCACACGCGGTGGCGGCGGCGAGGGAGCGCGCGTTCACCCCGTCGACCGGCTGCTGGCCGCAGTAGCACTGGCGCGCGATGGTCGCGCAGTCCGCGTCGGTCGCGCAGTCCGCCGCGCTCTCGGGCAGCGGGCACGCGGACGCGTCGACCGCCGCGTCGACGGCGCCGTCGCTGACGCCCCCGTCGCTGACGCCGCCGTCGCCGACGACCGGTTCGCACGGGGTGTCGCGCGGGTCCATCGTCATCCCCGCGAACATCACGCAGCGGGTCCCCGCCGGGCACGACCGCGGCGCGCCCGACGGGGAGCACACGCCGCCCGAGCACGGCCCCGGCGGGCACACCGCCTCGCACGGCTGCGAAACCAGCGGCTGCCACCGCCCGTCGACCCCGCACGTGAAGCGCTGCCACGGGGCGCACGGGAAGTCGACGAAGCACACGCTCTGGGCGTCGGGTTTGCCGGGCGTGTCGCCGGGCTCGGCGGTCACGTCGGGCGCGGGCGTCGCGTCGGCCGTGCCTTGGACGGTCGTGCTGCCACAACCCGCGAGCAGCAGGAGGAGCGCCACCAGAGATCCGCGGGACGTGCTTCGCATGACAGCCCCCTCTGCGCGCGTCGTGCCACGCTTGAATGTGCAGCGTTTCGCAGGGGTGGGTGGTTCGTTGTGTGCCAGCGCGCCCGCCCGTCGCGACATCGAGGGGGCGAGCGCCGCCGCCCCCTCGCGCCGCGCGCCTACGGGCGCAGCAGCTCGTGGGGGCCGCGGGCGCGGTCGAGGAAGACCTGCGTCGCGGTGACGGCGACGCTCTCCACGTCCTCGGCGATCGTCTCGGTGGTGCGGCCCCCGGCGCCCCGGTACTGCGTCAGCACCTGCGAGAAGAGCCCGTAGATCCGCCCGCCCGGCCCGCCGAGGAAGGTCCCGCGCAGCACCGACGGCGACGAGACCACCACCTGCCACCCCGACGACGTGAGCTTGAGCACCGCGAGGGCGTCCGGGCGAACCGCGTGGAGGTCGGCGCCTGACGTGAAGATCTGCGCGGCCGCGCCGCCAACCTGCGTCCACCCGAAGCTCCCGAAGGCGCCCTCGTCGAAGCGCATCACCGCCTGGCGGTCGGGCGTGAGCGCGTAGAGCCTCCCGTCGGAGGCCACCGCGAGCTGGGCGGCCGGGCCGCCGACGCGCGTCCACGCGTTCGGCGAGCCGTCGTAGCGCCACACGTCGCCCGTCCCCGGCGCGACCGAGAACACCCGCCGGCCGCCGACCGCGATCGCGCGCGAGGCGCCGCCGATGGCCGTCCACGTCGAGCCGTTGAAGCGCATCACGTGGGCCCCGTCGGCGCTGATCGCGTAGAGCGCGTCGTCGGCCGCGGCGAAGCTCAGCCCCGGCCCGCCGACGGTCGACCAGCCCGCGCCCACCCTGCGCATCACGTTGCCGGTCGGCCGGTCGACGGAGAAGACGCCGAACGCGCCCGCCGTGGTGCGCGTCCCCTGCGTGAAGGCCATCGCCGCGAGCCGCGGGTCGTCGGCGCACACCTGCGAGGACGCGCCGAGGTACGGCACCACCGAGAGCTGCCCGCGCGGGCAGTTGTTGGCGAGCGAGGGGCCGCCCGCCGCGGCGCGCGTCGAGTCCGCGGCCACCGCCTCGATGCACGCCTGGATGATGTACGGCACCGTGGTCTCGCTCATCACGTAGCGGGGGCTGGGGTTGAGCGCGTTGCAGCTCGCCGCGGTGCCCGTGCCGTGCTGGTAGCCGTGCGTGTGCGAGGCCTCGTGCCACGCGGTGGCCGCCATGTTGGCCCAGGGCCAGGGGTAGGCGTAGCGGCACCCGGGCGGCGTGGCCCCGGCGGCGCACACCGGCAGCGAGAGCGCGTTGGCGGTGTCCGTCACGAGGGGCCCGACCCACTGGAAGCCCTCGTCGTAGCCGTGCCCGAGGCCGTAGTTGAGCGTCGTCGAGGCGACGGTGCTCCCGTTGGAGGTCGGGGTGCAGCCCTGCATGAAGTCGTTGCGCGAGCGGGCGGCGACGAGCACGTTGGCGGCGGTGGTCGCGGCCGAGTCGTTGGCCGAGCCGGGGTCGCCGTCGCAGCGGGTGTAGGGGCCGATCCTGCGCTGCGCGCCGTTGGGGTAGGTGAAGGTGAAGCCGGCGACCGCGTTCTGGATGCACTGCTGGAAGGCCGTGGTGTTGACGATGCGGCGGCCGAAGCGCTCGGCTTCGATGATGACGGTCTCCTGGGTGTTGTTGCAGCTCCCGTCGAAGCGGGAGGCGCCGAGGACGGCCTCGGACGAGGCGCCGGGGCCGTCGGCGACGTCGGCGGCGGGGGCGCAGGCGGCGGAGGCGGCGGCCGCGAGCGCGGCGAGGGTGCGGAGCGTGCTGGGGGTGAGCGTCGAGCGGTGCATGGTCGGTCTCCGGTGTTGAGGGGGCCGTTCGTGGCCCTCGCGACCGGGGCGTAACGATGTGAGCAACGACGTAACGACCGCGGAAATCGGGCCCGGCGAACGCCCCGCCGCCCGCACGGGCCTGCCGCCGCCGTCGGTCGTAGGCTCCGCGCGATGAGCGAGTCACAGGCCCGGGAGTTCGTCGAGCGCGGCGTCATGCCTTTGCGCGGGTTCGTGCCGCGCCCCCAGGTCGCGGCGGCGCGCGAATGGATCGCCGCGGAGCTGGAGCGCCTGAGGCTGAAGGTGAACGGCAGGGTCGACGCGTCGAAGGTGCGCGACCTGCCGGTCTTCCAGCAGACGACGCGCCTGGGGCAGATGGTGCGGGGGGCGCCGGCGATCGACGGCCTCTTCACCGACGACCTCCGCGCGGTGATGGACGCGCTGGCGGGCGTGAAGCTGGCCCCGGCGCAGCCGCAGCTCCTGCTCTCTCTGCCGCACAAGCAGGAGTGGTCGCTGCGCGCGTTGAACTGGCACCTCGACCTGAAGGCGCCGAAGGACGACCGCGTCTTGGGCGTGCAGGCCTTTGTCTTGATCGACGACGTGAAGCGGCACGGCGGCGCCACGCTGGCGCTCGCGGGCTCGCACCGGCTGCACCACGTCGAGCCCGGGCACGGGGCGCTCCACCACCTGCACCGGGACGGCGGGTTCTCCTCGTCACCCGAGGCGTTTCTGGAGGTGAGGACGCTCTGCGGGGTGCCGCTGCGGATCGTCGAGATGTCGGGCCGCGCGGGCGACGTCTACCTGATGGACCTGCGCGTGCTCCACACGCCGTCGATCAACGCGCAGCGGGCCGTGCGGATGATGGCGACCAACCGGTACCTCGCGCCCAGGTGAGGCGCGGGCGACGGGCGTGGTCGGCGGGGCCGGCGGACAGCGTCTTCCGTGGGCGAGCGCGCTTCTGGTACCCTCCCGCGCCACGCCGATGCCCGCTCGAGACCACCTCCACGCGCACGTCCGGGCGACGCTGGAGCGCGACGGTTGAACGATCACGCACGAGCCGCTCCGGCTCCGCTGGCGCAAGCAGGACGTGTTCGCGGACCTCGGCGCGGAGCGCTTCGTGGGCGCCGAGAAGGGCGCGGTCCGCATCGCCGTCGAGATCAAGAGCTTCACCGCGCCGTCGCCGATCGACTCGCTGGAGAAGGCCCTCGGGCAGTACACGCTCTATCACGACGTGCTGGCGCAGGTGGAGCCCGAGCGCGCGCTCTACCTCGCGGTGAGCGACCGCGCCTACGCCGACGTCTTCGAGGAGCCCATGGGCGCGCTGCTGCTCGCCAACGGCCGCCTGCGATTGATGGTATTCAACACGGAAGCCGAGGTCATCGAACGATGGACACCCGAACCGCCGACTGCGAAGTGATCGAGAAGGCGCTCGCGGCCTACGCGGCCGTCCCCTACGCCCACGGCGACGTGGCGACCGAGACGGTCTTCGACCGCGCGGCGGGGCGCTTCCTGCTGATGATCGTTGGCAGCGAGAACCGCCGTCGCGTGCACGGGTGCCTCGTCCACATCGACTGGATCGACGGCAGGGTGTAGGTCCAGGCCGACGGCACCGAGCGGGGGATGGCGCCTGCGCTCGTCCGGGGGGGGATCGACCCCGCGCGCATCATCCTCGCCTTCTTCTCCGAGGGCCCCTACCCCTACTCGGACGTCCTGGCGGCGTGACCGCGGGGATGTGACCGGGGCCCCTCTGGCGCCGAAGCGCGAGCCGGGCGCGAGCCGCTGATGGCCCGCGCCCGCCCGCACGGGGCTCACACCCCGAGCACTTCGGTGGCCCACGCCGCGCCGAACACGCGGCGGGCGAAGGCGCGCATCGCCTCGGCGTCGGGGCTCGTCCGCAGCGACTGGTACATCGCGTCCTGCCGGTCCCAGCGGAACACGTCCATCACCGCGCCCGCCCGGTACAGCTCCATCGCGCGCCGCGCGTTCCACGCGACGAAGGCGCGGAACTGCGTGTGGTCGCGGAAGTACGTCGGGTCCTGCGCCTCCACCGCCATCGCCGTCGCGAGCGCATAGATCGTGAACTCCAGCGTCCCCGCCACGCCGTCGCGCCAGCCGGCGCGCCAGAGGCCCGCGCGGGAGAGCGCGACGCCCACCTCGCTCCCGTTGGTGTAGGCCACCCACTCGTCGAAGAGGTAGAGCGGGCGATCATCCCAGTCGGTCGCGCCGGTCACGTAGGTGCTGAAGCGCGAGCCGCGCAGGCTCGCCGGCACGTACGCCGCCACCGCCGACTTGCGCATGTTGGGCTCCACGATGATCGCGACGCGGTCGCTCATGCAGTAGAAGCCGTTGGCGCGCCGCCCCGTCATGTTGAGGTTGTTGCGGGCGTGCGAGTTGATCCCGTGCGTGGTCTCGTGGCCGTACGTGATCAGGTCGGCGTCGGCGTAGGTGCTCCCGTACGACGCCGGCAGGTGGTTGATGATGTCCGTCAGCGCGGGGCCCCACGCGGCGTTCGAACGCGACTGCTGCGCGCGCCAGGTCACCCACACCACGTCGCCCGGCGGACGCACCATCGGGTCGGGCGTCGGCGTGGGCGTCGGGGGAGGCGGCGGAGGCGGAGGCGGCGGAGGCGGAGGCGTGGGCGTGGGGGTCGGCGTGGGCGTCGGGGTCGGCGCGGGGGACGTGCCGATGCACACGTGGTCGTAGGGGACGGGGCGCGTCTCGCACGAGCTCGCGCAGGGGCGCGCCCAGAGCTGGCCGCTGCGGCACGTCACCAGCTCGCGGCCGTTGCGGCAGAGCCAGTTCGACCAGTTGGCGGGCGAGCACAGCTCGCCGGTGTTGACGCCCGTGGTGTCGCCCGGCGGGGGCGGCGGGGGCGGCGGGGGAGGGGGCGCGGGCGGCGTGCTCGACTGGCAGTAGTCGTCGACGCCCGGCGGCTGCGGGACGCACTGCGTGGAGCACGTCTCCCGCTGGAGCGCGCCCGACACGCAGCGGACGCGGGTGCGACCGTCGATGCAGCTCCAGACGTTCCACCCGGTGTAGGGGCCGCAGGGCTCGCCGGCGGACGACGAGCGGCAGTAGTCGTCGACGCCCGCGGGCTGGCCCACGCAGCCGTTGGCGCAGGTCTCCCGCTGGATGGCGCCCGACACGCAGCGGAGGCGCGTCCGGCTGTCGATGCACGACCAGATCGTCCAGCCCTCGTAGTCACCGCACCCGCTCGGCGCGGGCGGCGGCGGCGTCGGCGTGCCCGGCGGCGGAGGCGGCGGCGGCGGAGGCGGCGGCGGAGGCGGCGGAGGCGGTGCGGAGCCGTCCTCCGCGGTGCGCGGCGGGGGCGAACCCCACGCGGCGATCTGCTCGATGATGCGGCTGTAGTTGACGGGGATGTCGCCGAAGATGTCGCGGCCCGTCGCGTCGACCACGTAGGCGCTGTTGACGCGCGTGACGGCGCCCTGCGCGTCCCAGAAGATGGGCCCGCCCGAGTCGCCCGGGCACAGCCGCGACGTCTGCTGCCCCTGCGCGAACTGGAACTTGCGCTTCTGCCCCGTCCCGATCGACGTGTTGCGCCGCGTGCAGCCGTAGCCGAAGAGGGTGATCGCCTCGCCGGCGTTCGGGTGCCGCCGCGCGATGCCCGCGGGCCGCGCGACGCTGTCCGGCACGGGGATCGAGAGGTGCACGAGCGCGACGTCCATCGCGTCTTCGCGCCCGAAGGAGCGGTAGAGGTCGACGTTGAATCGCTGCTGCGTGTCGGCGGCCGAGGCGTGGACGACGAAGCGCCCGTACGACCCGGTCCGCGTGGTGGTGCCGAAGTCGACGCAGTGCGCGGCGGTCACCGCCACCTGCGGGGTGATCAGCGTGGCGGTGCACATGCCGCTGCCGATGTAGAGCGTGCCCACCTCGGGGCGCTCCCAGGTGATGGTGCCGTCGACGACGCCCGCGCCGGTCTGGGCGAGGTTGTCGGCGGCGCAGCCCGCCGTGGCGAGCGCGGCGCAGGCGGCGGACCAGCGGTGGAGGGAGGGGCGGTGCGGTCTCATGGGTCGGTGTCGCTCCAGCGGGGGCGGTTCAGGGTTCGGCGATCAGCGCGTCCACCATCGAGCGGACGCGAGTGAGGTGGGGGGCGGCCTCGGCCATGCGGATGCGGCCGCGCTTGTCGACGAGGACCACGAAGGGGAAGGCGTTGAGCCGCACCAAGCGCATGATCGTCTCGCCCGGGTCGACCACCATTCGCGACGTGAGCCCGAAGCGCGACTGCCAGCGCAGGGCGAAGTCCACCGTGGCGGGGCTGCGGTCGGAGTTCTCGGTGAGCATCGTCACGACGCGCAGGCCGCGCGAGGCGTAGGGCCGCGTGATCTGCTGCTCCACCTGCGGCGCCTCCTCCTGGCACGCGCCGCACCAGCCCGCGCCGACGATGATCAGCGTCGCCCGCGCGTTGCAGTACTCCGCCCCGTAGAAGTCGTACGGCGCCCGCGTGTCGCAGGCCGTCGTGCGCGGCGCGGTGAGGTTGCACGAGCCCGGCGACGTGCAGAAGCCCGACGTCGGCGTCGTCGCGATGCACGTCGGCGCGGGGGGCATCGTCACCCCGGCGTCCGAAGCGGGCGGCGGAGGAGGAGGAGGAGGAGGGGGCGGTGGAGGCGGCGGTGGAGGCGGCGGAGGAGGAGGAGGAGGTGCGGGCGGCGTGGTGCCGGCGCAGTTCTCGGCGTTCCAGACCCACTGGCCGGCGGGGCAGTCGTTGAGCGTCGGGCCGACCGAGTTGCCCGACTGGCAGCGGTTGGTCGAGCGGCAGAAGCCGCAGCCCGAGCGCGGCGTGCAGGTGCCGCAGGTGGTGGCCGCGGCGCAGGCGTCGGCAGGCGGCGGCGCGGGCGTGCCCGAGCAGTCCGACGGGAGCCACGACCAGTCGGCGTAGCCGCAGGCGCGGTTGACGGGGCCGTCCTGCGTGCCGAGGTAGCAGCGGCCGAGGCTCCGGCAGAAGCCGCAGTTGTTCTGCGAGGTGCAGACCCCGCAGGTGGTGGCGCTCGAGCACGAGTCGGCCGGCGGCGCGCCGGGCGTGGCGCAGTAGTCGTCGACGCCGACGGGCTGGACGACGCAGCTCGTCGCGCAGGTGTCCCGCTGGAGCGCGCCGCCGATGCAGCGGACGCGCGTGCGGCTGTCGATGCAGCTCCAGACGTTCCACCCGGCGTAGCGGCCGCAGGGCTCGGCGGTGCCCGACGGGCGGCAGTAGTCGTCGACGCCGACGGGCTGGCCCACACAACCGTTGGCGCAGGTCTCCCGCTGGAGCGCGTTGGCGATGCAGCGGACGCGCGTGCTGGCGTCGATGCAGCTCCAGATGTTCCACCCGGCGTAGCGGCCGCAGGGCTCGGCGGCGGGCGGCGGAGGAGGAGGCGGGGGAGGCGGTGGCGGGGGAGGGGGCGGCGGTGCCGCAGTGTCGCGGGGCGTGGCGACGTCGGGCGAGGCCGACGCGTCAGGCCGCGCGGTCGCATCGACACCGCCATCAACACCCTCGACGCGCCACATCGGCGGCGGCAGCGGCGGGTCGGCGGGGGTCGTGTTGCCGGGCGCGGGCTCCGGCGGCGCGCCCGTCGGCGGGCGGGTGAAGGGGTCGTCGTAGAAGGGCTCCTCGGGCTGCGGCGTGCCGCACGAGGCGAGGAGCGCGGTGTACGTGAGCGCGAGGGCGCGGCGAGCGTTCATGGCGACATCACCCGGTAGCCGACGAGGCCGAAGAAGCGGATCCCGCCGTCGGCGGAGATCGTGCGCCCGTCCGCCGACACGCGGCCGAAGCCCACGCGGTCGAGCACGCCGACGGCGGGGCGCCCGAGGCTCGCGTGGTTGCCGACGGCCACGATGTCGACGAGGGCCCCCGGGCGCAGGCCCGACACGTTGGGGAAGGTGACCGCCGCGGGCGCCGAGAGCACCGCGTCGGCGGGGTGGATCGCGTACATCACCGCCGGCGCGCGCCCCGCGTAGGGCGGCAGCTTCGACGGCGGAACGCGCATCGCCCGCACGGCCTCCTCGGGGGCCGTCACGGGGTACTCGATGGTGTTCGGCTGGACGCGGAGCGAGAAGCCGAGGCCGTCGACGAGGTTCATCGGGGCCGTGCCGCTCATCGGCGCGGGGGCGTACCCCTGGCCCTCGAACGACCCGACGTAGAGCGGCCGCTCGATGCGGACGACGCCCATCCGCGGCTCGTTGGCGGCGTTGAAATCGAAGTAGAGGTCGGTCTGCCGCCCGAGGCCGTCGAAGCTCAGCGCGGCGCCGTGCGCGTACTCGGTGGTCCCCGTGAAGCACCGGTCGATGCGGACCTCGAAGCGCCCGTCGGCCCCCGTCACCGCGGGGATGCACACCGAGCCGCACACCGTCACGTTGCCGTTGGCCACCGGCCGCCCGTTGAAGTCGAGGAGCTGGCCCCGCACGCGGCCCATGAAGTACTCGCCCACCCCGCAGCTCGTCGGGGCCGTCGGGGGCTCGATCACCACCGCGGCCGTCGTGCCCGGAGACGGAGACGGCGACGGAGACGGGGTTCGCGCGTCCGCGGTCGCACCGCCGTCCGCCGGCAGCGTGTCGTCGTACGGGTCCGCGGCGCAGGCGGACAGCGCCGCCGCGAGGCAAAGCGACGTCGCGGGGAGTCGACGGGACGCGTCCCGACGCTCCCGGGGGGTGGTCCCGGTGGCTCCCATGGCTCTCCCGGAGTGATTGCACGCCCGATGCCGACGGGCGTCTGACCGATCGGTAGGGAATCTCCCGAAGCGTGGGAGCTTTCCCTCCCGGGGCTATCCACCGAAGTGATCATGAGTGTGACCAGTTGGTAGGTAGACTGTCCACCAATCGCCGGCGCGGGTGGGGTGGTGTGGGTGCGCGGGTCTCCCACGAATGCGGGCTTTCGGCGCGGAAGCACGGTCGCGACGGCCTCCAACGGGGAAGGCGGGGGACACCTTCCGATTGGTAGGGCGCGACGCCTCGTTGTGGCCGGGGCGGGGACGTGATGTAAACGGCCCCCCACGGCGCCCCCCTCGGCGCGGCGGTGGACGGAGCGGTGACCGTGCAAGAGACGGGTTCCTACAAGTACGACGCGGCCTTCTTCGACCACGCGACGCAGGGGTCGCTGGCGTCGGCGCGGCGCGTGTCCGACGCGATCAAGCGGATCTTCCCGGTGGCGAGCGTGCTCGACGTCGGCTGCGCGCAGGGCGTGTGGCTGAGCGTGTGGCGCGACGGTGGCGCGGCGGTGCAGGGCGTCGACGGCGACTACGTCGATCGCGCCCGGATGCTCATCGACCCGGCGAACTTCCACGCCCACGACCTCTCGACCCCCTTCGACCTCGGCCGCCGCTTCGACCTCGCGCAGAGCCTCGAGGTGGCCGAGCACCTGCCGGCCTCGCGCGCGGCGGGCTTCGTTGCCGACCTCACGCGCCACGCCGACGCGGTGCTCTTCTCCGCCGCGCCGCCGGGGCAGGGCGGCGAGCACCACATCAACGAGCAGCCCTACGAGTACTGGCGCGACCTCTTCGCCGCCCGCGGCTACGCGCTCTTCGACTGCCTCCGCCCGCTCGTGCGCGACGACCCGGCCGTCTCGCCGTGGTACCGCCACAACCTCTTCCTCTACCTCACCGAGTCCGCGGCGGCGAACGTGCCCGACTACGTGAGGCTCTTCCGCGTGCCCGAAGGCGCGCCCATCGTCGACGTGTCGCCGCTCACCTACCGCGCCCGCAAGGCCCTGGTGAAGCGCCTCCCGTACTGGGCCTCGCAGGCCCTCGCCCGCGCGAAGTCCCGCGTCATGCCCGGCATGGGCTGACGGTCACCCGCCGCGCACGTCGAAGGCCTCCACCGCACCGTCGGCCCACGCCACCGCGAGCCGCGCGCCGTCCGGCGAGAGCCGCGCGAGCGACCGCCGACGCCGCGTGTCGACGCGGGCCCGCGCCACGCCGTCCACCATCGAGCGGACCACCAGCGCCTCGCCCTCGCGGCTCACGTAGGCCGTCGGGGTCGCGTGGGCGACGGGGCCGAGGCTCGGTCCGAGCGGTCTCTCGGGCGCGTCGGGGGCGTCGAGGTGGACGATCACGGTGGCCCCGTCGCGCGCGATCAGCGCCCGTGAGGAGTCCCCCTCCACCAGCGTGATCGGGACGTGATCGAGCGCCGGGAGGTCGACGGCGTCGCGGAGCCGGCCGCGCAGCGAGAAGCGCGAGCGATGCCACCGGGTGCCCGTCTGCGCGAAGTCGGGCACCCGCTCGCACCGGAGCACCTGGACCGTCGTCGCGTCGACGAAGGCGGCCGGCCACTGCGTCGGCCTGTGGTGCACGAACGCGCGGCGGCGGTCGGGCGCTCGCGTCGCCCCCACCACGCGGACGCCGGCCGTGATGTCGACGATCCGGTCTCCGCGCCGCGCGCTCGAGACCAGGAGGAGCCGGCCGTCGTCGGAGACGGTGAGGCCCGCGTCCGCGTCGCGCAGGCTCGGGGCCCGTGCCGTCTCCACGCCGGTCGAAACGTCCCACGCCACAAGGCCCGACGCGCCCACCGCGTAGAGGCCGCGCCCGTCGGGGGTGAACGCGCAGCGCGCCTTCGCGTCGGTGACGCCCGTCTCCAGCGTCCAACGCAGCGCGGGCGGCGCGACCTCCCACACCCTCACCGCGCCGTCGGCGCCGAGGGATGCGAGGAGCGCTCCGTCGGGCGTCCAGGCGACGTCGACCACCGTGGCGTCGTGGCCCTGGTGCCAGGTGCGCGAGGTCGCGTTCGCGAGGTCGAAGCAGGCCAGCGGCCCGGCCTCGTGGACGAGCGCGCGGCCCGCGTCGGGAGAGAGCGCGGCCCGGCAGCCCGCTGAGCGGGTGACGACGCGAACCTCCCCGGAATCCAGCGCGCGGACGAGGAGCGACGCCTTCCCCGCGTGCACGCCCAGGTAGGCCAGGGAGCCCGCGACGAAGTCGAGCGGCCGCCCGTCGCCCGCGATCGTGGGGAGCGTCGAGGCCTCGCCCGTGTGGAGATCGTAGAGGGTGCCGGGCTCCCCCGGCGTCGACGCCAGCACGCGTGCGCCGCCACGCTCGGCCATCGGGTGGAAGGCTCCGCCCGTGGGCGCGGCGAGCGCGACGGACTCCCCCGTGCGCAGGCAGAGTCGGCGGGGCGTGGCCTCATGGAAGATCACGAGCGCCGCCGCGCCCTGCCCTGCGAACGCCACGGCCTCCGTACCCGGCCCGAAGCGCGCGACCGCGGCGCCGTCCTTGGTGCGCTCGACGACGACCTCACGCTCGCGCGACCCGAGCATGTCCCAACGCTCGAAGGAGCCCGGGCACCGCGCGACGTGGGCACCGTCGTCCGAGCACGCCGTCACGCCCCCGGCGGGCGCGCAGGGCCGCGAACCGCCCCCGCCCGTCGCGACGTCGAACCAGCGCAGCGTCGCGCCCCGGTCCTCGCTCCAGAAGACACGGCCGACGTCACGGGCCACCGCCACAGGCGTGTCGACGGCGCGCTCAACGAGGAGCGAACTCTCGCCGGTGTCGAGGTCGAGGCGCCACACCGAGAGCCCCTCCCGCTCGCTCGCCGACACCCAGTACGCAGCCTCGCCGTCGGGCGCGAACCACATCACATGGGGGCGCCGGGGCGGTCTTCCTGCGGACGATCCGTCGGCCAGCAGCCGCGGCGCGAGCGGCGCGACGGTCACCCGCCCTCGTCCTCGTCGTCGTCCGCGCCCGCGTCGGACCTCGCGATCGGCGGGACCAGCGGCGCCGCGGCCTCCTGCGCCTCGCGGATCACCTCGTCGACCGGCGCGCTCCGCCGCAGCACGAGGCGCTGGCCCTCGAAGCCCGCGGCGTCGGGCGTCGCGTCGTCGTCGAAGCGCGCGGTCGCGACCTTCGGGTCGGCCTCGGGGGGCGGCGCGAGGCCGGCGTCCACGGCGCGCAATCCCCCGCGCGAGCCCGCGAAGACGGCGACCGCGTCCACGCCGCTCCAGTGGTGGCGCACCACGACGTCGAGGATGGTGTCGTGGTTCAGGTCGGCGAGCTCGATGGCCTGGGGCCACGTGAGCACCGGGAGGCCGCCGCGCCGCTGCCACGCGCGGCCCGCCTGCGCGAACCACGCGATCCGCCCGTTCGGCGACGGCGCGTAGGGGTTGCCGATGGTCGCGAGGAGGAGCTCGGGGCGCCCGTCGCCGGTGACGTCGCCCACCGCGGCCGCGCCGCAGCCGTCGGTCCGGTCGAGCGGGGTGAGCGCGCCCCAGCGGCCGTCGCCGAGGTTGGGCAGGAGCCACGTCACCCCGCCGCGCCCGCCGCCTCGGCCGCTGGTGTAGTGCTCGCAGAGGACCACGTCGCCGCGGCGGTCGCCGTTCATGTCGAAGAGGGCGGGCGTGCCGAGGGCGGCTTCGAGCGGCGGGGGCGCCTCGCTCACGTAGCGGACGCGCTCGTGCAGGCGGCCCTCGGAGAGCGCGTAGACGTGCAGGCTCTTCCAGCACCGAACGACCACCTCGTCGCGCGCGTCGCCCTCCAGGTCGGCCGCGTGCACGCTGAGCGGGAAGCTGTCCGGGCACACCGCCACCTCGACGAACGCCTCCAGCGCCCCGGAAGCCCCCGCCGCGTCGGGGGCGGCCGCGTCGTCGACCGTAACCGCGGCCTCGCCATCGTCGCCATCCGCCGCGTCGGCCCCGTCGTTCGCATCCGAACCATCGGCCGCATCGGTGGCATCGTTCGCCACCGAACCATCGGCCACGTCTGCCTGCGCATCCACCGCCGCGTCGCGCGCAGCGCCCGCGTCACGAACGCCCGCGTCGCGCACCCCGCCGTCGCTCACGCCCGCGTCGCTCGCGGGCTCCGCCAGCAGCCGCGACGCCGCCCGCGCCGCCCCCAGCGGGACCGCGCCCGCCTGCGGATGGCGCTGCGCGAGGTCGCCGAGCGCGCGCGACACGGGCCCGCGCGCCGTGAGCGGGAGCGCCACCAGCGTCACCACCGCGCACAGCCCCGACAGCCCCACGAAGGTCGAGAAGAACCCCGTCTCCGGGTCTAGCCTCCGCAGCGCGGGCACCAGCAGTTGCGTCAGCGCGAGCGGCACGAGCAGCGCCCCCACCGCCACGATCAGCGCCGCGGCGACGGTGGAGAGCGCGTGCTCCATCACGACGAAGGCGAGCGCGCAGGCGAGCGCGTAGCAGGCGAGGCCGACGAGCACCTTCACCACGGCCCACGCGACCGACGCGCCGCCGCGGGACGAGGGCTTCGCGGGCGGTGGCGTGGCGGGCGGCGCGGGGCGGGGGGCCTTCGGGGGAGCCATCGTGCGCCGGATGGGAGACGCACCCCCACCACCGCGTCAAGTGCGCCCCCCCTTACACGAAGAGGAAGGGCTGGCGCGGGAGCCACGGCGTGACTATGTGTTCGCCGTCCCATCTCCCACCGCCCCCAGCAAGGAGGCATCGCATGTACCCTGTCCCGCAAAACCCCTACTCGTCCCGCGCGCTCGGCTACGAGACGGAGGGCTTCCTCTCGCGCGTCTACACCTGGATGGCCGGCGGCCTCGCCGTCACCGGGCTCACCGCGCTGGCCGTCTCCTCGTCCGCCGAGGCCGTCCGCCTGCTCTTCACCACGCCCCTCATGTGGGGGCTGCTCATCGCGCAGTTCGTGATGGTGGTCGCGTTCGCGCCGCTCGCCGCGCGCGTGTCGCCGGCCGTGGCGGGGGCGATGTTCCTCGCGTACTCGGCGCTGACGGGGGCGACGCTGTCGTCCATCTTCCTCGTCTACACGGCGACGTCCATCGCGGCGACCTTCTTCGTCACCGCCGGGGCCTTCGCCGCGATGAGCGCCTACGGGGCCCTCACGAAGCGGAGCCTCGCGTCGTGGGGCGCCTTCCTCTTCATGGGCCTCGTCGGCATCATCCTCGCGTCGATCGTCAACATCTTCCTCGCCTCCGCCGCGGTCCAGTGGATCGCGAGCATGGCGGGCGTCGTGGTGTTCACCGGCCTCGCGGCCTACGACACGCAGCGCATCAAGGAGGTGGGCGACGAGGCAGGCCCCAACGCCGCCGTGCAGGGCGCGCTCACGCTCTACCTCGACTTCATCAACCTCTTCCTGATGCTGCTCCGCCTCTTCGGCGGCCGCCGCGACTGACCCACCGCAACCCGCTGGGGATGCGATAGGATCGCCCGATGCGTCGGGTGGTGCTCCTCCTGGTTCCTGCCCTGGTCGCCTGCGGGACGACCGTCTCCAGCTCGGGCTCGTCCGACGCCGCCCCGGAGGCGGACGTCGCGGACATCCCCGACGCCTCGGACGCGCCCCCTCTGGACGTCACGCCGCCCGCGGACGTCGTGGAGGAGGCGCCGCCCAACCCCTGCGAGGCGCGCGGCGGCATCTGCGTCGTCGCGATGCGCTTGACCACCTTCACGGTCACCTGCCCGCCCGGACGGGTGACCCCCTTCGGGCAGCGGACGTGGAGCGGCCCTGGCAACGATCTCGCCAGCGGCGGCACCATCACCGGCGGCTGCCGGCCCGTCAGCGGCGGCTTCGAAGGGACCTACTTCGGCTGCTGCCTCCCGGCCGACGCGGGGCCCTGACGAGCGCCCGCGGTCGGGTCAGGGCTTGACGCCCTCGACGGTCAGGTCGTCGCGCAACTCCACCGTGGCGACGTCGGCGATGCGGCTCTGGTGGAGCCCGCGCCGCTCGACCTCGCGGAAGCCCGCGCGCTCGAAGGCGAGGCAGAGCGAGACCTCGTCGAAGGCCCACTTGTGAAAGTGCCCGAAGAATCCCAGCCGCGGCCGCACGCAGATCTCGTTGAAGAAGTCGCGCGTCCAGCGGACGTGGTCGTCGTTCCACTCCGCGCGGGGGCGCGCGCGCATGGCCTCGTAGTCGCGGAGGTAGTTGCCCCAGTAGCGCGCGTTGTCGGGGACGCGCATCCGCAACACCCCGCCCGACCGCAGCACGCGGAAGCACTCGCGCAGCAGCGCCATGGCCTTGGGCTCGGTGAAGTGCTCGAGCATCTCGCCGCCGTAGATCGCGTCGACGGAGCGGTCGGCCCAGGGGAGGCGCTTCTCCAGGTCGACCACCGCCAGCCCCGGGCGAAACTCGGTCTCCGCGATCGCGCCGGCCCGCACGAGCGCGCGGTCGACCCACGGCAGGCGCGTCGCCAGCCGCGCGCGGTACGAGTAGTCCACGTTGACCCAGCCCGCCGGCTGGACGGGGCCGCACCCGAGGTTGAGCTTCATCCGTGGTTCCTTCGGCGGCGCATTCTGGGCGACGCCCCCGGGAGACCACAAGAACGCAGCGCTTCCCGCCGCCCCGCCGCCCGTGGCACCGTACCCGACCGATGAACGCCGGCGCCTGGGTCACCGTCCTCTCCGTCGCCGCCCTCCTGGTGGCCGTCCGACGCGGCTCGAAGGCCGGCGAGTGGGCGCTGAAGCCCATCGCCTCCACGGGCTTCTGCGTCTCCGCGCTCCAGCACGGCGCGCTCGACTCGCGCTACGGGCTCTTCATCTACCTCGGGCTCTGCCTCTCGTGGTGGGGCGACGTGCTGCTCATCCCGAAGACGCGCGGGAGCTTCCTGCTCGGGCTCGGCGCCTTCCTCCTCGCCCACGTCGCGTACGCCGCAGCGTTCGTCGCGCGCGGGGTGTCGTTCACCGCGGCGGTGGCCGGGCTCGTCGTGCTCACGGTTCCGTTCGTCGCGGTGGCGCGGTGGCTGCTGCCGAAGGTGCCCGCGCCGATGCTGCTCCCGGTGCGCGCGTACATGCTGGTGATCACCGCGATGGTCGCGTGCGCCTTCGCGACGGCGGTGGCCCACGGCGGCGGCGCCATCCTCGCGGGCGCGCTGGCCTTCTACCTCTCCGACCTGTCCGTCGCGCGCGACCGCTTCGTCGCGCCGGGCTTCGACAACAAGCTCTGGGGCTGGCCGCTCTACTTCGGCGCGCAGCTCGTGCTCGCGGGCACCGTCGCGCCGTAGTCGCGTATCGACGGGCGGCGGCGCCCTGCGGTAGCGTCCGCGCGCCATGACCCTCCCTTCCCCCGCCGACGCCCGCGCGTACTGTGACAACGTCTGGGAGCGCGACATCCTCCCGACGATCACCGAGTACATCGCGATCCCCAACAAGTCGCCCGCCTTCGACGCCGACTGGCACGCCGCCGGCCACATGGAGCGCGCCGTCTCGCTCATCGCCGACTGGTGCAAGGCGCGCAAGATCCCCGGGCTCACGCTCGAGGTCGTGCGGCTCACCGACGACAAGGGGCGTCCCCGCACGCCGGTGATCCTCATGGAGATCCCGGGGGCGGGCGACGACACCGTGCTGCTCTACGGCCACCTCGACAAGCAGCCCGAGATGACGGGCTGGCGCGCCGACCTCGCGCCGTGGAAGCCCGTCCGCGAGGGCGACCGGCTCTACGGCCGCGGCGGCGCGGACGACGGCTACGCGGCCTTCGCGTCGCTCGCGGCGCTCGAGGTGCTCCACGCGCAGGGCCTCCGCCACGCGCGCTGCGTGGTGCTCATCGAGGCCTGCGAGGAGTCGGGCAGCTACGACCTCCCGGCGTACATCGACCACCTCGCGCACCGCATCGGCAAGCCCTCGCTGGTGGTGTGCCTCGACTCGGGCTGCGCCAACTACGACCAGCTCTGGATGACCACCTCGCTCCGCGGCCTCGTCGGCGGATCGCTCCGCGTGAAGGTGCTCCGCGAGGGCGTTCACTCGGGCGACGCGAGTGGGATCGTGCCGTCGTCGTTCCGCGTGCTGCGTCAGCTCCTGTCGCGCGTGGAGGACGAGGAGACCGGGCGCATCAAGCTCGAGGAACTCCACACGGAGATCCCGGCGGGCCGCGTGGCGCAGGCGGCGCGCGCGGCGGAGGAGCTCGGCGAGGTGGTGTACGGGAAGTTCCCCTTCGTGGAGGGGGCGCGGCCGATGGGGGACAGCGGGGCCGAGCGGGTGCTCAACCGCACGTGGCGGCCGACGCTCTCGGTGACGGGCGCCGCGGGGCTCCCGCCGCTCACCAACGCGGGCAACGTGCTGCGCCCGGAGACCACGCTCAAGCTCTCCGTGCGCATCCCCGCGCGCGTCGACCCGCAGAAGGCCCGGCGCGCGCTGAAGGAGGCGCTCGAGCGCGACCCCCCGTACGGCGTCGAGGTGGAGTTCGACAGCGAGGAAGGCTCGCCCGGGTGGGACGCGCCGGCGCTCGCCCCCTGGCTCTCCGACGCGCTCACCACGGCCTCGGAGACGTACTTCGGGCGGCCGTGGATGGCGATGGGCGAGGGCGGCACGATCCCGTTCATGGGGATGCTCGGGGCGAAGTTCCCGGAGGCGCAGTTCCTGATCACGGGGGTGCTCGGGCCGGGGAGCAACGCGCACGGGCCCAACGAGTTTCTCCACGTCCCGACGGGCAAGCGGCTCACCGCGTCGGTGGCCAGCGTGCTCGCGTCGCACTTCGCGCGCCGGTAGCGCGAACCCTCAGGCAGAGCTCGGCTTGAGCTCGTCGAAGTAGTACTTCCGAAACTGGAGCGTCGGGCGGTCGTTCGCCACCGAGCGCTCCTCCCCGGCCGGCGGAACCTCCGGCGGGTCCGACGACTCGAGCACGGCCTTGTCCTCGCCGAGCACCTTCCGGTTGGTTCGGTTGAAGAAGCCGTCGAGCAGCGACGACGTCGCGAAGTCCCGCGCCCCCACCACGATCATCTTCGTCTCGCGCGGGCCCACCGGCACGCAGATGGAGTGCATGTGGAAGAGCTTCCCCGGGATCGGGATCTTCAGCACCATCATGTTGGGCCGGCGGAACTCGAGGATCCCGAGCTCGGGCTGGTCGTCGAGGGTCATCTTGATGAGGCCTCCGTGCTCGGTCGGCTCCCAGCGCATCACCATCTTCGAGTCGCGCCGCATCCGCCTCGCCTGGTCGCGCCCGATGGTGCCGCGGTGGACGAAGGGGACGTGCGGCGAGTCGAGCATGTTCTCCATCGCGCGCGTCCAGTGGGTCTGCCAGGTCTCGTCGACGTACGCGCGCCCGAGGTCGGTGCGGGTGAGCGTGTCGGGGGGCGAAGGCTCGCACGGGGCCGTGGCGCCGGGCGCGGTGTAGACCCACAGGAGCCCGCCGATCTCGCGCGCGGGGACGGCCACGGTGCCGAGCGTCTCGCGTTTCGCGTCGGGCGTCAGCGGCACGTGCGCGCACCGCCCGGTCGCGTCGAACTCCCACCCGTGGAAGGGGCACGCGAGGCAGCCCTCGGGCGTCACGCGGCCGAGCGAGAGGGCGACGCCGCGGTGGGGGCAGCGGTCGACGAGGGCCCCGACGCCGCCGCGGCCGTCGCGGAAGAGCGCGAGCTTCTCGCCGGCCAGGGTGATCGGGAGCGGGCGCGACCCGAGCGAGCGCGCGTCGCTGACGGGCGTCCAGACGTTGGCGAAGCCTTCGAACATGGCGAAGTTGGAGGCTCCGAAGGCGCCGGGCGGTTGCGCGCATGACGACACTCGCCACCCCGTCGCCCGCTGGGGCATCCGCAACGTCGTCAGCTCGCTGGTGGCAAGCCGTGGCGCGTGAGCGCCCGGGCCTGGATCCCCGTCGCCTCGTCGCCGCATACAACCGGCCACGCGCCTTTGGGCTTGATCACCGTCGCCCGCCCGCCGGAGAGTTCGGCGCGTGACCGGCGCCCCGAGCTTCGAGCTGTGGTTGGAGTTCGAGCACACACAGCCGCGCGAGGGGGACGACCCCGCGGACGACTTCTGCAACGTCGAGGTCCGGCTCCCCGACGGCCGCCGCTACGCGCTCAACGTGTGGACGTTCGCGCACCTGCACCGGGCGATGTCGGCGCAACCGCGCGAGGCAGACGCCACGGCGTCCGCGGACTACCTGCTGCCGCCCGACCTGCTCGTCGCCCGCCTCGATCGCCCGACCCTGGCGCGGGTGATCGGGCGCATGCTGGCGGCGGGCGAGATGCGGCCTGAGTGGCTCAGCCCGACGGAGGTGACGGACCCGTGACCCGCGGCCCCGCGACCGTCGGCGTCGTCGAGCAGGCCAACGCGGCGGTGCTCGTCACCCTGGACGCGGGCGGCGAGCTCCTCGACCGGCGGCGCGTCGAGCTCACGGGCGCAGGGCTGTCGACGCACCCGCACCACCACGAGGGGTCGTGGGCGGTCGGGCGCTACCTCGACAGCCCGTGGGCGCGACCCACCGCGCTCGCCGACGCCCTTGCGCTCGTCGAGCGCGTGCGGGCCGCCGCGTCCGTCGGCGCGCGCGACGCACTGGCGGCGCTGGCCGCGGCGGTGCCCGTGCCGATCGGCGGCGTGGCGATCCGCGCGTGCCCCGTGCTGCCGCCGACGACCGAGGAACGCATCCGCGACCACCGCGCTCAGACCGTCGCCGACTCCGTGATGTACCGGGAGGCCCTGGCGGCCGCGGCCGAGGCGCGCGGCTGGAGGGTGTGTTGGTACGACCGCGAGCGGGTGCCGCAGGAGGCTGCGGCGGCGGTCGGCGGCGGGGACGTTGACACGCTCCTCCGCGCGATGGGCCGCGCCGCGGGGCCACCCTGGCAGGCCGCGCACCGGCTCGCCGCGGCGGCGGCCCTGGCTGCTGCGGGGCATGGTGGCCGCGCGGGCGGGGACGCGTCGTCGGGGTGACCCGCGCGGCATCCCGTGTGGTGGTGGGGTGGCGGGGATCCAGGCCCGGGCGCTGTCATAGGCAAGTAGGAATCGGCAGAGCCTCGAAAAATCCTGCGTGCTGGCGACGGTACGGGTGCCCCCAGCGGACGACGTCCGACGTCCGACGTGCGACGTGCGGCGGATGACGTGCGACGGGTGACGTGCGACGGGTGACGTGCGACGGGTGCCCATCGCGGGTGATGTGTGATGGGTGCCTATCGCTGCTGACGCGCGACGCGCACGCGCACCGTCGCCCGCTGGGGGCACCCGTACCGTCGCCAGCACGCAGGGGGCAAACCGTGGCGCGTGAGCGCCCGGGCCTGGGTCCCCGTCGCTCCACCGCTGCGCCGCCCCGCCGCGCTACCCCCGCCACCCCAGGCGCCGCGCCACCGCGACAAAATCCTCCGGCCACGGCGCCTCGAAGCGCACCGGCTCCTCCTCGGGGCGCGCCGGGTGGGTGAAGCCCAGCGCGCGCGCGTGGAGCATCGTGCGGGGCGCGGCGAGCGCGGGCGCGCCGAAGCCGCGGATGTACACCCGCTCGCCGACCACCGGGTGCCCCGACTCCGCGAGGTGGATGCGGATCTGGTGCTGCCGACCCGTCTCCAGCTTGCACTCGACCAGCGTCGCGCCGCCCTCGCCAGGGAGCTCCGCGAGCGGGCGCACGTGCGTGACCGCGCGGCGCGCGCCGCGGGGCGTCGGGCCGCCCTTGAGCGAGCCGCGGAGGCCGTCGCCGCGGTTCTCGACGAGCTCGGTGTCGATGGTGCGCTCGCCGCGGAGGTGGCCGCAGACGAGGGCGACGTAGGTGCGGTCGATCGCGTGGCGGCGGAAGAGCCCCGCGAGGTGCCGCTGCGCCAGCCACGTGCGCCCGAACACCAGCAGCCCCGAGGTCTCGCGGTCGAGCCGGTGCACGACGAAGAGCGGCGCGTTGGCGGGCGCGAGGCCCCAGCGGTGGAGCGCGACGGCGAGCCGGTCGACCAGCGCCCCGCGCTCGCCCTCCTCGAAGGGGACGGTGTTGATGCCCGGCGGCTTGTCGAACACCGCCACGTGCGCGTCGTGGAAGACCAGCCGCGCGCGATCGAGCTGGACGGCCGCCGCGCTGCCCGCGCCGCTCGTCGGACCGGCGGCGGCGGCGGTGGCGGGTGCGCTCGGGTCGATCACGACGACGTCGCCGGACTTCACGCGGGCGCCGGGGTCGGTGCGGGCGGCGCCGTTGACGGTGACCTTGCCGCGGTGGCAGAGCCGCTTCGCCTCCGACCACGGGACCTCCAGGGTCTCGCGGACGAGCGTGCCGAGGGCGGTGTCGTGACGTTTCTGGTCAACCGTGATCGTGCGTGCGGGCAACTTCGGGTCTCCGTGGGGGGCCGCGATGGTACACTCGCGCGCGCCGTGGCGTCGGGATTGAAGCACTGCCCCACCTGCAACCTCCGCTACCCGCCCGAGGGCGTGCGCTGCATCGTCTGCCGCGCGCCGCTCGTGCTCGTGCCCGACCCCCTCATCGGCGCCGTGGTGGGCGGCAAGTACTTCATCGAGAGCATCCTCGGCGCGGGCGGAATGGCGACGGTGTACCGGGCGCGCGTGGGCAACGCCGACCGCGCCGTGGCGGTGAAGGTGTTCCGCAAGGAGCTGGCGAACGACCTGAAGCTCCGCGAGCGCTTCCGCCGCGAGGCGACGAGCACGCGGCGCCTCGCGCACCCCAACATCATCGAGATCATCGACCAGGGCGACATGGACGACGGCATCCCGTTCATGGTCACCGAGCTCCTCGAGGGGATGACGCTGGAGGCGTGGCTCAAGCAGAACCCCGGGCCGATGCCGCTCCCGATGCTGCTCGACCGCGCGGCGCAGATGCTCGCGGGCCTGGCGCGCGCGCACGACTTCCAGGTGATTCACCGCGACCTGAAGCCCGACAACCTCTTCCTCGCGACGACGCCCGACGGCGACGAGCGGATGAAGATCCTCGACTTCGGCATCGCCCGCTACATGCTCGACTCGCGGCTCACCGGCACCGGGGAGATCTTCGGGACGCCGCAGTACATGGCCCCCGAGCGCATCACGGGCATCGAGGCCGGGCCCGCCGCCGACCTCTACGCGCTCGGCTGCATCCTCTTCCGCTGCGCCACTGGTCGCTTGCCCTTCCAGGCCGGCGACGTGACGGCGTACCTCATCCACCACCTGCGCGACATCCCGCCGTCGCCGCGGAGCCTCAACCCCGAGCTCCCGCCCGAGCTCGACGCGCTCATCCTCCGCAGCCTCGAGAAGGCCCCGGAGAACCGCCCCGCCGACGCGCGCGCGATGGAGCGGGCGATCGCCGCGCTGGCCGAGCGCAACCCGCGGCCGCGGCGGCGCTCGGGTGTTCACGTGGCGCCGACGCCGATCGCGCGGGCCGTGCAGGTGCAGAAGAGCACCGTGCAGGGGGGCATGTTCTCGGCGATGGGCGTCGAGCGCTGGGGGCGGCGGACGGAGCTCTTCGGCACGATGGTGCTGCGCGCGTTTCCCCGCGGCGCCGAGGCCCGCTACTACGCCGCGCTCGGCCGCCTGCGCGCGACGGTGACCGCGATGGCCGGCGTCCACGCCTCGTGGCTCGGCGACCAGACCCGCGCCGACGCCGTCGCCGACCGAACCCGCGACGCCCAGCAGCGCTTCGGCCGCGCGATGGACGCGCTCTCGGCCGACCTCCACGCCGCCCGCGAGGCCCTCGACCGCGCCCGCGCCGACGCGGCAGCGCGCGAGTCGGCGGCCCGGCCCCTCATCGACCCCTTCGTCACGCTCCACGCCTCCATCGCCGCGCTCGGGCCGACGCCCGCGCTCCCGCCGCGCGAGCTCTACGAGCGCTACCACGCGGCGACCGCGGCCCTCGCCGAGGCGCTCCCGCACGCCGAGGAGCTGCGCGACGCCCAGGCCGCCCACGCCTCGGCCGAGCGCGAGGTGCGCGACCTGGAGTTTCAGATCGACGCGATGCGCAAGCAGCTCGACCGGGTCTCGCTCCAGGGCGAGGACGAGATGAAGGGGATCCAGCGGCGCCTGGAGATCGCCGCCACGCAGCTCGCCGCGATGGAAGCGGAGCTGCTCAAGGACGCCGGCGAGCTCACCGAGGCCCTGCGCGGCCGCCGCGAGCTCGACGACCTCTTCGCGGCGCTCGAGGCCGACGCGGCGTAATCGGAGAAATCCCGATGCGGAAGAGACTCCGCATGCCGTAGGATCCCCGCAGGAGGCTCTCGGCATGGCACGTCTGCACGCGGGTGTGATCTTCGTTTCTTCGGTTATATTCGGCTGTAACGGCGGCGGGGGAGGTGGCGGCGGGGTGACCGACCCCGACGCGTCGACCGCGCCGGACAGCACGGTGGGCAACGACACGGGCACCGGCAACGACGCGAGGGTGGGCAACGACACGGCGTCGGGCAACGACGCGACGATGAGCGGCGACGGGCCGAGCTGTGGTGGCGGCTCGGCGAACTGCGGCGCGTGCACGCCGCTGCCGGGCTGCGGGTGGTGTCGGCGAACCAACTCCTGCGTGGCCGGCAACGCCATGGGCTCGACCGCCGGCGGCTGCACGGGCACCGACTGGGCCTACCTCCCGAGCCAGTGCGGCGGCGACGGCGGGACGCCTCCGCCCAACTGCGGCAGCGGGTCGATGGGCTGCGGCGCGTGCACGCCGCTGCCTGGTTGCGGGTGGTGCCGTCGCACCAACTCCTGCGTGCCGGGCACGTCGACGGGCTCGACCACCGGCGGCTGCATGGGGGCCGACTGGGCCTACGTGTCGAGCCAGTGCAACGGCGACGGCGGCGCGGGCGACGGCGGCGGGTGCCCGTCGGGCGTGCCCCGCACGTGCAACCTCACGCTGTCGGGCGCGGCGCGGACGTGCACCGCGGGCCAGATGGTCACCGTCGGGTGCAACGCGGGCTGCGGCCTCGGGACCTGCACCGGCGACGCGTTGATGCAGATCTGCCCGGGCAACGCGACGACGCCGTGCGCGACGGCGATCACGCAGAACGACGACGCGCCGACGAGCGCGATGTGCACGCGCGACGCGGGCGGCCCCGACGCGGGCGACGTGTCGCTGTGCCCGCTGGTGACGTTCATGTGCCCGGCCGACGGGCGCTACACGGTGTGGGTGGGCGCGTACGGGAGCGAGACCGCGACCTGCACGCCGGCCGTCCGGTAGCGGGCGTCGGGGCGCGCGGCGGAGGCGAGGCGGTGCCCGTCTTCGTCGCGCGCTACCGCGGCGTCCAGGGGACGTCCGCGACGCCCGCGAGCTGGTTGGCCCGGCGCGCGAGCGAGAAGAGAAGGTCGCTCAACCGGTTGAGGTACACGACGAGCAGGTCGCGGACGGGCTCGTTCGCGGCGAGGGCCACCACCTCGCGCTCGGCGCGGCGGCAGACGGTGCGGGCGACGTGGAGGTGCGCGGCGGCGACCGATCCACCCGGGAGCACGAAGCTCTTGAGGGGTTCGAGCGCGGCCTCGCTCGCGTCGATGGCGCCTTCGAGGCGCGCGACGTCGGGCTCGTCGAGGAGGGCGATGCCGATGTTGCGCTCCTTGCCGGGCGCGGTGGCGAGCTCGGCGCCGAGGGTGAAGAGGTCGACCTGAACCCGCGCGAGGGTCGCGTCGAGGTCGCCCGGGAGGCCGTGGGCGCGCGCGACGCCGAGGGCGGCGTTGAGCTCGTCGACCGCGCCGTACGACGACACGCGCGCCGACGCTTTCGACACGCGCGCCCCGCCGAAGAGGCCCGTCTCCCCTGCGTCGCCGGTCTTCGTGTAGAGCTTCACAGGCCCAGCTCCTGCCCGAGCATCATCCCCGTGCGCAGCGGATGACCCGCCATGAACTCCCTCGCCGTCATTCGCTTCTTCCCTTCGAACTGGAGCTCGGTGAGGGCCACGAGGCCGTGCCCCGTCGCCACCCAGACGCGGTCGCGCGTGACGGCCACCACCTCGCCGGGCGCGCCGGCCACCACCGCGGGTGGGTCGTCGAGGCGCGTCTGCGACACGATGAGGCGCCGCGCGCCGAGCGTGCTGGAGCACCCGGGCCAGGGCTGCAGGCCCCGCACGCGGTCGTGAACCTGGCGCGCGGTCTGGCGCCAGTCGATGCGCCCGAGCTCCTTGGTGAGCGGCGGGGCGAGCGTGGCGGCGGCGCCGTCCTGCGCGACGGGGGGGAGCGCGCCCGCGAGGTGCTTCGGCAGCTCGTCGCGCACGAGCTCGGCGCCGAGGTGCGAGAGGCGGCCGAAGAGCTCGGCGGCGGTCTCGTCGGGGCCGATGGGCGTGCGGCGGGTCGCGAGCATCGGGCCGGTGTCGAGGCCCTCGTCCATCTGCATGAGCGTGACGCCCGTCTCGTCGTCGCCCGCGAGGATCGACCACTGGATCGGCGCGGCCCCGCGGTGCCGCGGCAGGAGGCTCGCGTGCACGTTGACGCAGCCCGCGCGGGGCGCGGCGAGGACGTCGGGCGGCAGGATGCGGCCGTAGGCGACGACCACCGCGACGTCGAGGGCGAGCTCGCGGAGCCACGCGGCGACGGTGCCGTCGCGGAGCTTCTCGGGCTGTCGCACGGGGAGGCCCCGCTCGGTGGCGGCGACCTTCACCGCGGGGGGCTGGACGACGTTGCCGCGGCCGGCGGGGCGGTCGGGCTGGCAGACGACGGCCACCACGTCGGCGAAGGACGAGAGCGACACGAGCGAGGGCACGGCGAAGGCGGGCGTGCCGAAGAAGACGGCGCGGGGGCGTGGCGTCATGGCGGCGGTGTTGTAACGGCCTTCGGGGCGAATGGGTAGCGGGGCGTCACCCGGACGAGGCGTCGCGCGGCTTCGCGAGGGGGTGGGCGCCGTCGTAGACCTTCATGATGTGGTCGACCGAGACGTGGGTGTAGCGCTGCGTGGTCGAGAGGGAGGCGTGGCCGAGGAGCTCCTGGATCATGCGGAGGTCGGCGCCGGCGTCGAGCAGGTGCGTCGCGCAGGCGTGGCGGAGCTGGTGGGGGTGGACGCCGGGCGCGCCGGTGGCGAGCTCGCCGTACTCCGCGATGAGGTATTGGACCTGCCGCACGGTGATCCGCTTGCCCGCGCGCCCGAGGAAGACGGCGGTGGCGTGCTGCTCGCCGGTGCGCGGGTCGACCATCTTCGGGCGCTCGCGCAGCCACGCCGACCAGGCCGCGAGGGCGGGCGCGCCGAGCGGGACGACGCGCTCCTTCGAGCCCTTGCCGAGCACGCGGGCGGTGCGGGCGCCCTCGGAGACGTCGCCGAGGTCGAGCCCGACGGCCTCGCTCACGCGCAGCCCCGCGCCGTAGATGAGCTCCAGCAGGAAGCGGTCGCGCGCGCGGAGGGCGCCGGTGACGCGCGCGAGGTCCTTGCGCTTCGTGGGGCGGGCGCGCTCTTCGGGGGCGCTCATGAGGCGACCCGCGTCGGGCACGGAGAGCGTGTCGGGGAGCTTGCGCCGCACCTTCGGCGCGCGCAGGAGCGACGTGGGGTCGTCGGTCACCAGTGAGTGCTTGCGCGCCCACCGGAAGAACGACCGTACGGTGGAGACGTTGCGCGAGAGCGTCGAGGCGACGCGGCCCTTCGTGCGGGCGGCGAGCCAGCCCCGCAGCGAGGCGAGGGTGATGTGGGCGAGCGTCGGGGCCGGGGAGACCTTCGCGCGGAGGAAGTCGTCGAGCGTGGCGAGGTCGCGGAGGTAGTGCTCCACGGTCTTGGGGGACGCGCGCCGCTCGTGGGCGAGGTAGGTGCGGAAGGCGTCGAGGTGCTGGGCGAGGGGCGCGGCGGGGTCCATGCGGCGCCGGCGAGTATGCGCGGGCGCGGGCGGGGGAGGGGAGTTTGCGGCGGGCGGGGATGGACGTCGCGCTTCTCTTGACGGGCCGCGCAAACCCTCTACCGTCGAGCTTCGGGCGTGCGCCCGCCGGAGGTTCGCGATGGTCTCTCGATGGCTCGTGGCTTCGCTGTCCCTGTCGCTCGGGTGCGCCGTGCAGGGCGGCTACGTCCCCTTCGACGACGACGCGAGCGCGGACGTGGGCGCGGACGCCGCGAAGGAGGCCGCGGCGGAGGCCGCCGTGCTCGACCAGCCCGACCCCGAGCTCCCAGGCTGCGCCAGCGGCGAGCTCGTGTGCGGCGGGCAGTGCGTCGACGTGTCCGTCAACCTCCGGCACTGCGGCCGCTGCAACAACGCCTGCGCCGCGGGGCAGTCGTGCACCTCGGGCGCCTGCACCGACCCGGCCCCCACCTGCGCGTCGCCCCGGCTGATGTGCGGGACGTCGTGCGTCGACCCGCGCAGCGACGCCTTCAACTGCGGCCGCTGCGGCAACGCCTGCCCCTCGGGCCAGGCGTGCTCCGCGGGCGCGTGCGCCGGGGCGCCGCCCACCTGCTCGGCGCCGCGCGTCCTCTGCGGGATGACCTGCGCCGACGTCAACACCGACCCCGCCAACTGCGGCGTGTGCGGCCTCGCGTGCAGCGCCGGGCAGAGCTGCGCCGGCGGCAACTGCACCGGAGGCTCGTGCGCCGCGCCGCGGGTGACGTGCTCCGGCGTCTGCACCGACACCAGCGCCGACCTCAACAACTGCGGCGCGTGCGGCGTCCGCTGCGCCTCGGGTCAGCCCTGCGTCGCTGGGCGTTGCGGCACCACCTCCACCTGCGTGGCGCCGCGGCAGATGTGCGGGACGCTCTGCACCGACGTGAGCTCCGACGTCGCCAACTGCGGCGCCTGCGGGCTGCGCTGCGCCACCGGGCAGACGTGCGCGGCGGGGCGGTGCACGACGCCGTCGACCGGCGGGACGAGGGCGGGTGCGGCCTGCACCAACGCCGACCCGGCGGGCGGCGCGGACCCGGCCTGCGGGGCGCTGGTGTGCGTGCCGACGGGGTCGCTCCCGATGTGCACGGACAACTGCGTCAACAGCCCGTCGCAGGTGACGGAGCGGTCGATGTGCGGCGGGGGCAACGCGACCTGCCTCACGCAGGGCGACGGGGCGATGGCGGACTCGCTCTGCGTCCAGGCCTGCACGCCGGGGGCGGTCACCGGGTGCCGCGCGGGCTTCGCGTGCACGGGGTGGTGGTACACGCACGCGGGGGCGACGCCCGACAGCCCGGGGTGCTTCCCGTTCTGCTCGTCGGACGCGCAGTGCCCGAGCGGGCGGCGCTGCAACGTCCGCGTCGGGAGCTGCGGCACCGCGGGCGCCGACCTCACGCGCCTGCCCGACGGCGCGCCGTGCAACCCGTCGATCACGGTGACCGTCCCCGGCGAGACGCAGCCGCGCAACGTCCAGTGCCGCGGGATCTGCTTCCGGGTGTCGAGCTCGGCGACGCAGGGCATCTGCGGGAGCTTCGTCGACCTCGCGGTGAGCCGCGCCTGCCCCGACGACCCCGCCAACGTCGACCTCCTCGCGCCCCCGGGCACCGACAACCTCGCGCTCTGCGTGTACCGGAACTGCACCCGCAACGCGAACTGCACCGCGCCGCTCGTGTGCCGCTACAACGAGGACGCCACCGGCGTGCCCGACCGCACGCAGCCGCCGCAGTGCGACTACCCCACGGCGTCGCAGCGGACGGGCATCCCCTGACCGGGGGGCGTCCGAGACTATGGCGCCATAGTCTTCCGTCGGGGCGCGCGTCGCGCCGCATCCGCTGGTCTCGCGCGGGCCGTCGGGGGCATATACTCCCCGCCGCCGCATGGAGTCGCCCGACCCCATCGAGCGCCTCGACGGGACCGCCATCGACGCTCGCTTTCGCCTCACGAGCTTCGTCGCGCGCGGCGGCTACGGCGCGGTGTATCGCGGCTCCCACAACGCCCTCGACTGCCCCGTCGCGGTGAAGGTGCTCGCCGTGCCGGCCGCCCTGCGCGAGGCGGAGCGCGAGCGCTTCTTCGAGGCGTTCGAGCGCGAGGCGCGCATCGTCGCGACGCTGCGGCACCCGTCGATCGTGCGGGTGCTCGACTTCGGGGTGACCGACCTCGCCGGCGTCGCCCACCCCTTCATCGTGCTCGAGTGGCTCGACGGCGAGACCCTCGAGGCCCGCCTCCGCGCCGACGAGGGCCGCCCCCGCGCGCCCCGCGAGGCGATGGCGCTCCTCCGCCCCGTGATCGACGCCATCGCCGCCGCCCACGAGGCCGGCGTCGCGCACCGCGACCTCAAGCCCGCCAACGTGATGGTGACCGAGGCGCGGCGCGGCGAGGCCTCCGTGAAGGTGCTCGACTTCGGCGTCGCGAAGGTCTTCTCCCCCGACGAGGACGCGCCCGACTGGACGGAGCGGACCGCCGACCCCCACTCGTCGTTCTCGCTCACGCACGCGGCGCCCGAGCAGGTGGCGAGGCTGCGCACGGGCCCCTGGACCGACGTGCACGCGCTCGCCCTGCTCCTCGTCGAGGCGCTCGTCGGGCAGCGCGCCTACGCGGGCCGCACCGCCATCGAGCTCTACGCCAGCATCAGCGCGCCGAGCCGCCCGACGCCGTCGCGCTTCTCCGTCGACGTGGGGCCCTGGGAGCCCGTGCTCGCCCGCGCGCTCTCGATCACCCCCGGCGACCGCCACGCCAACGCCGCCGCGCTCCTCGCCGACCTCGACGCCTCCCTCGACGACGCCCAGCGCGCCTGGGAGAGCGGCCGCGCGCCGCGGACGCCGTCGGCCCCCCCGCCCGCCGCGCCCGCCGTCACGTCGCCCGCCTCCCCCGCCGCGACGTCGCCCGCGCCTCACGGCCGCACGACCTACGCCCGCCGCGGCGCCGTCGCGCTCGCGGTGCTCGCCGCCCTCGGCGCGCTCGCGGTCGCGGCGGTCCGCGGGCGCGCTTCGGTGCCGCCCGCGCCGGTCGCCGCACCCGCCGCGCCGCCGCGCCCGAGCCCTCTACCCGAGCCGTCGCCGCCCGTGACCTCGCCGCCAGGGAGCGCCCCGCCCGCCGCCGCGCCGCCCGTCGCGCCGGGCGGGGCGTCGCGGCCGCGCTGCCCGCGAGGCGGCCCCCGCGCGCCGCACCGCGCGCTCGACCGCGCGCCCGCGACGGCGGGGCGGACGAGGACTTTGTGATCGAGTGAGCGCGGGGTTAGCATCCGGCGCGCGCCATGGGCCTCCGACACTGGCTTCGCACGGACGACGCGCGCCTCCCCCTCGACGGCGGCAGCCTCCTGATCGGGCGCAACTTCGACTGCGACGTCGTGCTCTCGGGCGAGCGGGTGAGCCGGCACCACGCGCTCGTTCGCGTCACCGACGGGGGCGTCGAGGTCGTCGCGCTCGGCGGCCCCACGATGCTCGGGGCGAAGGCCGTCGAGGGCGTGCAGCCGCTCCGGGCCGGCGACCGCTTCGAGATCGACGGGCGATCGTTCTCGCTCGAGGCCGACGCGCTCGCCGCCGAGCCGGGCCTCCACTGGTTCATCGAGCCGACGCCCGGTGTGCTGGTGCGCGTCGCGGCCGAGCGCGTCACCGTCGGCGGCGGGGACGACGACGTCGTGGTCGCGGCGTGGCCCCCGTCCGCCGTCGCGCTGGCCGCCCTCGGCGAGCGGCTCGTGCTCGAGGCCAACGTCGCCGACGTGCGGGTCGGGCGGGCGCTCGACGTCGGGGAGATGGTCCACGTCGAGAGCGGGGAGCTCATCGCGTGCGGGGCCCTCGCGCTGCGCGTCGTGGCGCTCCCCGCCGACCCGTCGAAGCCCACGGCCGTCACCGCGGCCGACGAGCAGGTCACGTCGGCGGTGCTGTCGTTCTTCCCCCGCGGCGGCAGGCTCTCGCTCCGCGTCGGCGCGCGCGAGCGCAAGGTCTACCTCGCCGAGAAGCGGAGCGAGCTCGTGGCGCTCCTCCTCCGGCCCCCGCCGCCCTACGCCGCGGGCGATTTCGTCCCCGACGCGGTGCTCCTCGACCGCCTCTGGCCCGGCGGCGAGGCCGCGCGCACCGACCTCAACACCCTGCTCTGGCGCGTGCGGCGCGACTTCGCCGACGCCGGCCTCGACCGCGTGAACCTCTTCGAACGCAAGGGCGGCGGCCTCCGCGTGCGGCTCCCCCCCGGTTCGCGCGCCGAGGTGCAGGGCTCGCTCCCGGAGGGGTGAGCCGCGCCCGTCACCAGCGCAGCGCGAGCCCCGCCGGGGCCGGCGTCGCCGTGCGCGTGGCGCGCGCGATCAGCCACCACGCGACGCCCCCCACCACGAGCGCCCCGCCCGCGACGAACGCCACGTTCGCGCCGAGCCCGAGGTCGCGCATCGTCGCGTCGTGCGAGAGCGCTGACGGCGCGTCACAGTTCGCGGCCGACGGGCACGCCGTGTCGCGCGACGACTGCTGCCCGAGCGCGAGCGCGCCGAGCACGCCGCCCGCGACGAGCCCCGCGACGCCCACCCCCGCGACCACCCACGGCCCCCGCGAGGGGGCGGGCGCGACGCGTCGCTCGCGTCGGGGCGGCAACAGCACGGGGGGGGCGACCACCGGCGCGGCGACCACCACCACCGGCGCGACGACGGGCGCGGGCACCTCGGGCGCGGCGAGCGTGACGTCGACGGCCTCGCTCGCGCCCGCCGCCAGCGTGAGGTCGCGGTGAAACGCGACGCGCCCCGCGGCGGTGGCGTCGACCGACGCCTCGCCGGGCGCGAGCGGCCACGCGACGTCGTAGAGGGCCGCCGCGACGACCTCCCCCGCACCGTCACGCGCAGCCCCTCGGGCGCGGGGAGGCCACGCGCAGGGTCAACCGCGCGACGCCCCGCTCGGCCTCCCGCGCGACCGCCTCGCAGCGCGCGAGCGTCGCGTCGCGGTCGGGCACGGTCGCGTCGCCGCGGGCCCTCGTCGCGCACTCGCCCGCTTGCGCGAGGGCCTCGACGGGGTGGCCCGCGCGCAGGTGCTCCCGCGCGAGGAAGAGCCGCAGCGAGGGCGTGGCGCGCAGGGCGAGGGCGCGCTCGCCGAGCTCGAGGGCGCGCGCGTGGTCGCCGGCCCGCGCCGCCGCCGAGGCCGCGTCGATGAGCGAGCGACGCGCGACGTCAGCCCCCACCTGCGCCTCGGCGCGCGCCGACGACACAACGAACGCGCACGCGGCGAGCCACAGCGCGGCGGGGTGGTGCGTGGATCTCAACGGGTGCAGGGGTCTCATGTTCGTCGTGAAGTCCCGCGATTCTCGCCGCGCCCAAGGTTCGGGCCTCGTGGGGCCTCTCCCGCTCGCCGAGCCTCGCGGCCTCCATCCCCGCTCGCCGAGCCTCGCGCGTTGCCCTTCCCCGGCGCAGAGCCGCCAGGGGAAGGGGCTCTGTCTCGACCGGGACGCGCCGGCGTCTGGTGCTCGTGGCGTCTCGGCGTCTGGTGCTCGTGGCGTCGCGATGGCCCGGCGCCGGTGAATCCTGGTTGCGACAGTGCCCCTTCCCCTGGCGGCTTTGCGCCGGGGGAAGGGGTCAACGCGCGAGGCTCGGCGAGCGGGGGATGGAGGCCGCGAGGCTCGGCGAGCGGGGGATGGACGCACGACGCATTCCCAACAGCGACTGACCCTACCGTCCGGGCCGCGCGGTGAGAAGGGGGCATCTGCGCGACGCCCCTGCTCCGCGCTTCGATCAGTGGCCGCGACGGTGGTGACCCTCGCCGTGACGGCGGTGGTGGCCGTGCCCCTCGTCGCCCTCGGGTGCAGGCGTCGCGGGCGGTGTCGCGGTGGGCGCCGCCGCGGCAGGCGCTGCGGCCACCCCCTGCGGCGGATCGGTGACGGTGAACTCGATCCGCCGGTTGCGCTGCGGGTCGGCCGGGCCGGTGGTGGCGACGACGGGGCGCTCGTCGCCAAAGCCCTGGCTGTCGAGGCGGTGGCGGTCGACGCCGTGGTCGCGGAGGTAGCGCGCCACGGCCCGCGCGCGGCGCTCGGAGAGCGTGCGGTTGCGGCGCGCGGAGCCCATCTCGTCGGTGTGGCCCTCCACCCGGACGCGCAGCACGTCGGGGCGCGCCGCGAGGGCCGCGGCCACCGCGTCGAGCGCCGCGGACGACTCGGGCAGCAGCCGGTCGCGCTCGGCTTCGAAGCGAACCGCGTCCCGCACCACCATCCGCGTCCCCACGAACTGCACCGCCGGCACCGTGTCGGGGCAGCCGTCGTCGTCTTCGAAGTCGTTGCGGGTCTCCGGCTCGTTGGGGCAGCGGTCGGCGGGCAGCAGCACCGCGTCGCTGTCGGCGTCGGGGTTGTCGGGGCAGCCGTCTTCGTCTTCGAAGTTGTTGCGGGTCTCGGGCTCGTTCGGACAGCGATCCGCGGCGCCCGTCACCACGTCGTTGTCGGGGTCGGGGTTGTCGGGACAGCCGTCGTTCTCTTCGAAGCCGTTGACGGTCTCGGGCTCCGTGGGGCACCGGTCGGCCGCGCCGCGCAGGCCGTCACCGTCGGGGTCGGGTTCGACCACCGGCGCAGGCCCGACCCGCGTCGCCGTCGGGGCCGCGGCCACGGGCGGCGCGACGACGGGTGCATCAGGCGGCGGTGGCGTCGCGCGGGGCAGGCGCAGCGCGACCTCCACGCCCGCCGTGAGGTACCAGAACGACCTGAACCCGTACGGGTTGTCGCCCACGTCCGACCAGCCCACGCGCACCGCGGGCCCCACCTGGACGACGCGCCCGAGGGGGACGAGCCAGCCCGCGCCGAAGGAGAAGCTCACCTGCGCGGGGACGGTGGTCACCGAGGCGGCGAGGTCGGCGTCGACGAAGGGTCCGCCGTAGCGGGGAGAGAGCTCGGGGTGGACGCGCACGCCGCCGCCGAAGCGCAGGATGCCCACGAAGGGCGTGAGCGACCGGAGCTGGCCGTTGACAGGCCAGAGCTGGAGCCCCGCGAGGAGCTGAAGGTGCAGCGGCCCCCAGAGCCGCACGGTCGGCCGGAGCTCGGCGCCGACGCCGACGTCGAGGAAGCCGGGGTACGGGTCTGACAGCACCGCGCTCGCGCCGACGTGCCCCGAGAGCGAGAGGCGATCGATGAGCTGCGCGTGTGCGAGCGACGGCGCGAGCACCGCCGCGAGCGTCAGGCCCAGCGCGTGGACGGTCGAAGGATGGCGAGGACGCATCGGTCGTTGGGTCTCCCGCGACGAGGGTAGGCGGCTCGTCGGGGGATCCGTCCAGTGTTTCGCTTCGGGTGCGTGTAATCGATGTGTGATCGGAGATCGCGGGGCGGTGTGTCTAGCCTCGTCCTCGCGCACGCCTGCGGAGACCTCACGGTCGGGTCGCGGGCGGCGCGGGAGAGACCATGCGACGTTCCTTGCCGAGTTCACCGTGGATCCGCCTGCTCGCCATGATCAGCTTCGGCGCCGCAGGCATGGCGCCCGCGTGCGATCCGCCGGCGCCGCCGCCGGGCGGGGCCTGCCGCGCGGCGCAGCTCGTGAGCGGGGCGAACTTCGCCTGCATCCGCGTGAGCCCCTACGTCGTGTGCAACGACAGCCTCGACGCGGGCGGCGCCGGACTCCCCGGCTGTTACGGCGCGTCGGCCATCGTTCGATGCTGGGGGAGCTACGGGCGAAACGAGTGGTCGACGCCCTCGACGATCGAGCCCGTGTCCTTCGACGGGGGCGTGCCTCCGACCGTCCCCACCTTCGCCCTCGGCGGCGGCTCGACGGCGCTGACCGTCCGTCGCATCGACCGCAACGGCGGTGTCTCTCCGGCGCTCGTGCCGGGGTGGCTCCAGGGCGCGCGCCAGGTGGCGGTCGGCGGCGCGGACGCGGTGATCGGGGAGTTCGCCTGCGCGATCGTCGGCGACGACCGCGTGCGGTGTGAGGGCAGCGGAGGCTTCGGGCAGCTCGGCGACGGCCCTGGCGACATCTCCTCGGCCGAGGTTCGACGGACCGAGCTCACCTTCGGGGGCACGCCGGTCGACCTCGTGACGGCGGGCTCTGGCCACGCGTGTGTGCTGCTCCGCGGCGGCGCCGTCCACTGCTGGGGGGACAACTTCTTCGGCGAGATCGGGCCGGGGAGCACCGAGCGCGTCTCCCGGCCGGTGCGGGTCACGGGGCTGCCGAACGTGGTCTCCCTGGCCGCGGGCGGCTACACGACCTGCGCCATCGTCGACGCGCCGCAGACCGGCGCGATGGGCGCCGACGCCTCGACCCGACGCGAGGTCCGCTGCTGGGGGGGCAACAACGCCGGGCAGCTCGGCAACGGAACGACCACCCAGAGCGCGATGCCCGTGGCGGTGCTCGCGCCCTCGGGCTCGGGCAACCTCGCCGACGTCGAGTCCCTCGCGGTCGGCCAGGCCCACGCGTGCGCCATCGTGACCGGCGGCGCGGTGTACTGCTGGGGCGACAACGGCAACGGCAGGCTCGGCGTCGCGTCCCCGGCGTCGAGCAGCCGCCCGATCGCGGTCGCGCTCCCCGGAGGCGCCGGCGCGTACCAGCTCTCCGCGGGCCTCGAGCACACCTGCGCGCTGATGCGTCCGGTGGCGCCCGAAGGGGTCCCGGTGCGCTGCTGGGGCCGGATGGGCTCCGCCCTCGTGCAGCCGCCGGGCACCATCACCGAAGAGCTCCAGTGCTGCGCGCCGACGCCGTCCAACCCCAACGGCACCTGCCCCAACCTGCAGCGCGACGCCGCCAACTGCGGGCGCATGGGCAACGCCTGCACGGCGGGTCAGTCGTGCGTCAACGGCGCCTGCACCTGCGCGCCCCGGATGGCGTGCGGCGCCGCCTGCGTCGACCTGCAGAACGACCCGGCCAACTGCGGGAGCTGCGGCAACGCGTGCCCGACGCCCGGTGCGGGCAACGGCGCGATCGCCTGTCGCGGCGGACGCTGCGCCCTGAGCTGCCCGCTCGGTCGGGGTGATTGCGATGGCAACCTCGCCAACGGCTGCGAGACCGACACCACGAGCTCGGTGATGCACTGCGGCGCCTGCGGCCGCGCGGCGACGGTCGCCAACGGGACGCCCGCGTGCCGCCTGGGGGTCGCCGCGGTGATGGCCTGCAACGCGGGTTTTGGCGACTGCGACGCCAACGCCACCAACGGCTGCGAGGCGACGCTCGCCACGGACTCGAACAACTGCGGTCGCTGCGGCAACCGCTGTGGCGGCGCGTCGGGCAACACCATGTCGGCCTGCGCGATGGGCGCGTGCGGCGCGCAGGTGTGCGCGACGGGCTTCCGCGACTGCAACAACGACCCGACCGACGGGTGCGAGACGGCGATGGGCGCCGCCTGCGCATCGCCCCCCACCGCGCTCCCGATGGGGTCGCGCATCCACACGGGCGGCCACGCGGTGAACATCGTCACCGGCGCCACCGGGACCGACTTCAGCGCGCAGGTCGCGGGCTTCCTCAACGACGCGAACGACCTCTCGGCCGCGACGGGGGAGTTCTACAAATACTTCCGCGACGAGTACGACTTCCTGCTCATCGTGACCGACCGCAACTTCGGGGGGGAGTCTTGCGCACGCAACGCCGACTGCGAGGCCCCCGTGACGTGCAACACGGAGTACGGCGTCTGCGCGGTGGGGGCGCAGGCGGCGCACGAGGCGGTGCACCGCCCCGCGATCCCCGGAACGGGCCTGGGCCCGCGCAACTCGAGGCAGTACCTCGTGGGCGCGCCCAACCGGCTCCGCGGCGTGATGGGCATCCTCCAGAGCGGCACCACCTCCTCGCCCACGACGCTCCATGAGCTGATGCACTACTGGGGCGTCGACCTGCCGTCGACCCGCGCGCGGCCCCTGTTCCGCGCGTCGTCGTTCGGGAGTCACTGGGGCGTGTCGAGCGTGCGCGGCGTGCTCGGCGGCTTCGACCCGACCACGGCGCGGTGCGCGTCGGGCGGCGCGCTCTCGACCTGCGTGAGCGCCGGGCCGACGACCCTCTCGCTCCCCAACGGACCCATCTCCGACGCCTGCCGCGCGTCCATGCCGCGCCGCACGGGGCTGCCCTGGTTCGACGTCGCGCTCCCCGGGGACATCATCCCCTTCGCGCCGCTGGAGCTCTACCTCATGGGGCTGCTCCCCCGCGCCGAGACGGGCGGGCCGTGGTACGTGCTCGACAACGCGAGCGGGCCCGGCGCCCCCGGCACCTGGACGGGCACGGCCCTGCGCGTCGTCACCATCGACGACGTCGTGGCCGCGGTGGGCGAGCGCACGCCGGTGCCGATGTCCGAGCGCGCGTTCAAGACGGCCACGGTGGTGTTCTCGCGCACGCCCCTGGCCGACGCGTGGTTCGACAACGTCGAGCGCTGGGCCGCGATCCTCGGGAACGAAGCGACCAACCCCTGCCTGAACTCCTTCCAGACCGCGACCGGGGGTCGCGCCACGATGAGCACGCGCCTCGGCGCGCGGAGGGTGCCGTGAGCGCGCCGGAGATTTCGACCATGCGACGTGACCGCGAACCGAGAGGCGTGACGATGCGTGCTTCCTTCCGTGAGAACCCCTGGACGCGGGCGCTGGCCGCGCTCTGCCTGATGCTCGTGGGGGCCTTCGCGCTCCCGGCGTGTCTGCCCCCGGGGCCGGGGGCGAGCCCCTGTGGTGAGGGCCAGGAGTTCAGACCGCCGCTCGCGTGCGTGGCCGCCAACTCCTGCAACGCGGTGGCGATCTCGGCGGGCGGAACGCACACCTGCGCGATCGTGGGGCCGCAGACGATGTGTCGCACGGCCACGGGGGTCGTGCCGCCCGACAGCAGCGGTGCCTGCACCGGCGGGGGTGAACTGATCCAGGTCGGCAACGAGATCCGCTGCTGGGGAGACAACACTCTCGGCCAGCTCGGCGACGGCACGACGACGAATCGCAACTCGCCAACGGCGGTGAGGGAGCCACCCCTTCAGTCGGGAGAGGTCGCGCAGGTTCGGCAGTATCTTCAAGTGGTTGCAGGTGGCCTGCACACCTGCGCGCTGCTCGTCGGCGGGGCTGTGGAGTGCTGGGGGTACAACGAATCCGGCCAGCTCGGGAACGGGCAGAGTGGGAATCGCAGGCCGAACGCCACACCAGTACGCGTGATGGGGCTCACGGGCGTCGTCGAGATCACGGCGGGCGGCTTCCACACCTGCGCGCGGCTGACGGATGGCTCGGTCCGGTGCTGGGGAAGCAACGCCAGGGGCCAGCTCGGGAACGACCGCACGGACAACAGCGCCATGCCGGTCCCCGTGACGGGGCTCACGAACGCCGTCGAGATCACGGCGGGCGGGGAACACACCTGCGCGCGGCTGTCGAGCGGAGAGGTGCAGTGCTGGGGGGGCAACTCCGACGGCCAGCTCGGGAACGGGAGCAGCGGGTTCGGCAGGAGAGGCGCCACACCCGTCGCGGTCCGGGCCTCGGCGATGGGAACGGACAACCTCACCGGCGTCGCCGGCATCGCGGCGGGCTGGGTTCACACCTGCGCGCGGCTGAACACCGGCGAGGTCCGTTGCTGGGGAAGCAACTCTAGCGGCGCGCTCGGGAACAACAGCACAACCTCCAGCACGACCCCGGTCCCGGTGACTGGACTCACCGGCGCGACGCAGATCGCGCTGGGTGTCGGACACACCTGCGCGCGGCTGAACACCGGCGAGATCCGCTGCTGGGGACTCAACGGGAGAGGCCAGCTCGGCGACCGCACCTTCGAGAACCCTCGCCTCACGCCCACCAACGGCGCGCTCTGCTGCCCCGCGGGCCGTGAGTCCTGCGCCTCGGGCTGCTTCAACCTGCAGACCGACAACGCCAACTGCGGCGCCTGCGGCAACGCCTGCGCGGCCGGGACGCAGTGCACGGCGGGGCGCTGCCTCCCCGCGACCGCGTGCAGCACGTGCTTGTACGGAGCCTGCACCGCGGCGGTCAACGCGTGCAGCGCCGACGCGACCTGCCTCGCCTGGCTCCGCTGCCACGCCGCCTGCGTCGACGACACCTGCAGGGCCGCGTGCATGAACGCGAGCACGACGCTCGCGACGGCGGTGACCAGTTGTCAGGCGACCCGGTGCGTGGGCGCGTGCCACGGGCGACGGCTGGCCGCGGGCGATGCGCACACCTGCGCGATCCGACGAAACGCGAGCAATACGGCCGACGAACTCGTCTGCTGGGGCAGCGGAGAATCCGGGCAACTCGGCCTCCCCCAAGGCAGCCGGAGGGACGGCTGCACCGGCGTCGCGCTCTCAGACGTCGTCGAGGTGGCCACGGGCGACAGTCACACCTGTGCTCGGCAGGGCACCGGAGACGTGTGGTGTTGGGGCGCAAACGATTCCCGTCAGCTCGGGGATCCGGGGGGCGACAGCCTGACGCCCAGGCAGGTCCCAGGGATCCACGGCGCCGTGGAGGTCAGCGCGGGCGGGCGTCATACCTGCGCGCGGCTGGGCACCGGCGATGTGTACTGCTGGGGCTCAAACTTCGCCGGTCAAGCAGGGCAGATGACGGATCGCTCTGGAGTGCCGCCCCAACAAGTCACAGGGCTCACCGGCGTCGTGAAGATCAGCGCGGGCACCTTGTTCTCCTGTGCGCGGTTGAGCACCGGGACCGTGTGGTGCTGGGGCAGCAACAACGCCGGGCAACTCGGAGATGGGACGCAAGACGCCAACCCGACGCCCGTGCAGGTCTCGGGGATCACCAACGCCGTCGAGATCAGCGCGGGCGGCGCCCACGCCTGCGCGCGGCTGAGCACCGGGGCCGTATGGTGCTGGGGTGCCAACCAGAGGGGGCAAATCGGGGCCAGTATGGTCACCGAGAGCAGGAGGCCCGTGCAGGTCCCGGGGATCACTGACGCCGTCGAGATCAGCGCGGGAGGCTCCCACACATGCGCGCGTCTGGGCAACGGGTCTGTATGGTGCTGGGGCTCCAACTACGACGCTCAACTCGGGGACGGGACAACCGACAACAGCTCGGTGCCCGTGCAGGTCTCGGGCATCACCGGTGCGGTGGAGATCAGCGCGGGCGCTGGTCACACCTGCGCGCGCCTCGCGGACGGCGACGTGCACTGCTGGGGACGGAACCGGGACCGGCAGCTCGGGGTGCCCTCTGCGACCTCCGAGAGCGCGACCCCCGTGCGCTCGGTGTGTGTACGCGGCTGCGCGACGAACGGGCCGATCGTCGACATGACAACCACGCCGCCGCGGCGAGCGAGCGCCACCTGCGCACTCGCCTGCGTAGACACGCAGACCAACGCCGCCCACTGCGGGGCGTGCGACAACGCCTGCACCGACGGCCGCACCTGCGTCGCGGGGCGCTGCGTGGCGCCGATGAGCTGCACCGCCCCGCTCGCGCCCTGCGGATCGGGCACGGCCGCGGGGTGCTTCAACCTCCAGAGCGACCGGAACAACTGCGGGACTTGCGGCAGGGCCTGCCCGGCGGGTCAGGTGTGCGTCGGCGGAGCGTGCGCTGAAGCGCGCGCGACGCAGATCGCGGCGGGCTACGATCACACCTGTGAGGTGATCACCGGAGGCGCTGTGCGCTGCTGGGGCTTGGACGACGAAGGTCAACGGGGTGATGGCACGACGGTGTCGAGCGCAGTGTGCTCCGGGCCTGAAACGATCCCGGGCTCACCCCAGAATCCGGCGGTGGAGGTCGCGGCGGGCGGCCATCACACCTGCGCGCGGCTCCAGAACGGCGAGGTCCGCTGCTGGGGACGAGGCCGCGACGGCCAGCTGGGGAACGGCAGCACGGGCGACAGCGAGACGCCGGTCGCGGTGAGGGCTTCGGCCATGGGCATGGACAACCTCACCAACGTCGTCGAGATCGCGGCGGGCGTCGTTCACACCTGCGCGCGGCTCCAGAACGGCGAGGTCCGCTGCTGGGGACGAGGCCGCGACGGCCAGCTGGGGAACGGCAGCGCGGGCGACAGCGAGACGCCGGTCGCGGTGAGGGCTTCGGCCATGGGCATGGACAACCTCACCAACGTCGTCGAGATCGCGGCGGGCAGGCACCACACCTGCGCGCGGCTCCAGAACGGCGACGTCCGCTGCTGGGGAGACAACGACGGTGGCCAGCTCGGCGACGGCACGCAAGAGAACCGCTCCACGCCCGTGACCGCGATCTGCACGGGCGCGACGAACTGCACGATGGGAGAGACCCCGTGCGGCACCGGCTGCTGCGGCACGGACGAGACCTGCATGGACAACACGACCTGCGTCACGTCGATGCCGTCGTGCACGCCCGGCCTGACGTCGTGCTCGGTCGGGGGCTGCGTCGACCTGATGACCGACCCGATGTATTGCGGCACCTGCACCCACAGCTGCACCACGGGGTGGAGCTGCGTCACGGGTGAGTGCGTGCCCCCTCCGGCGGCGTGCACGATGGACGCCGACTGCCCCTCGGAGCAGACCTGCACGTCGAACCGGTGCGTCCCCCGCCCGACGGGCTGCACGACCGCGATGGACTGCGCCCCGGGCCAGGGGTGCTGCAGCGGGGCCTGCGCCAACCTCGCCACCGACGCCGCCAACTGCGGCACCTGCGGCAACGTGTGTGCGATGGGCCGGACGTGCATGGCGGGCAGCTGCTCCTCCGCGGCCTGCATGGCACCGAGGCCGACGATGTGCGGGATGACCTGCGTCGACACGTTGACCAGCACGGCGCACTGCGGCGGCTGCAGCACCTCCTGCTCCGAACCGACGAACGGCGCCGCGACCTGCTCCATGGGCACGTGTGGTTTCACCTGCAACGCGGGTTTCGCTCGCTGCGGGATGGCGTGCGTGGACACGCAGAGCGACGACCGCAACTGCGGCACGTGCGGCACGGTGTGTCCGCCGACCCAGAGCTGCTCGGCGGGGAGCTGCACGCTCACCTGCGCGTCGGGCACGACCAACTGCAGCGGCACCTGCGTGAACACGCTGAGCAACGCCGCCCACTGCGGCGGGTGCAACAGGGCGTGCTCGACGGGCCAGAGCTGCTGCAACGGCATGTGCGCGGCCACCACCACCGTGACGAACTGCGGCATGTGCGGGGTGGCGTGCACCCCGCCGACGAACGGCGTGGCGGCCTGCACCTCGGGCGCGTGCGCGATCGGGAGCTGCAACGCGGGCTTCGCCAACTGCGACAGCAACGCGACCAACGGCTGCGAGACGACGCTCGGCACGCCGGGCAACTGCGCGTCGTGCGGCAACGCCTGCCCCGTGCCCACGAACGGCGCCGCGACCTGCGCGTCGGGCGCGTGCGGCTTCACCTGCAACGCGGGCTTCGCTCGCTGCGGGACGGCGTGCGTGAACACCCAGAACGACAACGCCAACTGCGGGACGTGCGGCACCGTGTGCCCCTCGGGCCAGGTGTGCTCGTCGGGCGCGTGCGCGGTGAGCTGCGCGACGGGCCTCACCAACTGCTCGGGCGACTGCGCCGACCTCACGCGCGACCCCGCCAACTGCGGCGCCTGCGGGAGCCCCTGCACCCCGCTCACCGGCGGCATGGCCGTGTGCGCGTCGAGCATGTGCACCCGAACCTGCCCGGCGGGCACGCACGTGGTGGGGACGGCCTGCGTGGGGGACGGCGGTCCGAAGCCGGTGTCGCCGATCTCGCTCGGCGACGTGACCCAGCTCCGCCCGGCGTTCCGGTGGATCAACCCCACCAACGCCAACGGTGCGTTGATCGAGGTCTGCAACGACCGCGCGTGCGCCTCCATCGCGCAGACGATCATGGCGCCGGCGAGCGGCGCGGTCGCCACCACCACGGTCGTCGCGACCACGGCCCTCACCGGGGCGCGCACGTACTACTGGCGCGTCCGCGCGATGGTCGGCGCCGTCGCCGACACGGGCAACAACAGCCCGGTGTGGCTCTTCCACACGCCGCGGAGCAACCGCGGGGCGGTGCAGACGAGCGTTCGCCCGCACCTCGACGTCAACGGCGACGGCCTCGACGACCTGGCCGTGGCCGCCCCCAACGCGAGCGCGGGCGCGGGGCGCGTCGACGTCTTCCTCGGCAGCGGGTCGGGCCTCTCGACGAGCGTTCACCGCAGCCTCACGGGCGCGGCGGGCGCGGCCTTCGGCACGCGGGTGTCGTCGGCGGGTGACGTCAACGGCGACGGCTTCGGCGACCTCGTGGTGGGCGCTCCTGGCGCCGCGTCGGGCAACGGCACGGTGAGCCTCTACCTCGGCGGCGCGTCGGGCCTCTCGGCCACGGCGAGCTTCACCGCGACGGGCACCGCGGGCGCCGCGCTCGGCACCACGGTGGCGGGCCTGGGCGACGTCGACCTCGACGGCTACGGCGACCTCGCGGCGGGCGCGCCCGGCGCGAACGCGAACGAGGGCCTCGCGCGCTGGTACCGCGGCGCGGCGACGGTCACCTCGCTCACCGCCGCCACGCTCACGGGGTCGGGCGGCGCGAACGCGCAGTTTGGTCTCACGCTCGCGGGCGTCGGCGACTTCAACGGCGACGGGTTCGCCGACCTGCTGGTGGGCGAGCCCGATTACAACGGCGGCCAGGGGCGCCTCCACTCGTTCCGCGGGAGCGCGACGGGGCTCCCTGCGACGGCCACGGCGCGCGTCGACGGCGGCACCGTGGGCGATCGCTTCACCATCGGCCTCGCGGGCGCGGGCGACGTCAACGCCGACGGGTACTCCGACGCGGTGTCGTCGGCGCCCTTCGCGCTCGGCGGCGACGTCGGCGGCTTCAACGTGTTTCTGGGCGGCGCGGGCGGGTTCACCAACCCGAGCGTCCCGTCGGGCAACTCGACGCGCGCGGGCTGGGGGCGCGTGCTGGCGGGCGCGGGCGACGTCAACGGCAACGGCCGCGACGACGTGCTCGTGGCCGCGCCCTTCCTCGATTCCAACCGTGGGCGCGTGTACATCATCGACGGCGACGCGCTCGTGGCGGCGGGCTTCTTCACCTTCCCGCCGCGGATCTTCGAGCAGTCGGGGGACGCGCAGTACGCGTCGCTCGGCGCGTCGCTCGCGGGCCTCGGCGACACCAACGGCGACGGCTTCTCGGACGTGGCCTTCGGCGCCCCTGGTGAGAACAGCGACTCGCTCGGCGCGGTGTACGTGCTGCGCGGGGCGACGACGGTGCCCGCGACGGCGTCGGCGTTCATGATCTCGATGGCGGGCGGCGACCGCTACGGCGCGGCGATCGGCGGCCTCGACGCGGTGGTCCCCAACGCGCCGCCGACCTGCGCGACGGGCCTCTCCCGCTGCGGCGCCGCGTGCGTCGACGCGAGCTCCAACACCTCGAACTGCGGCGGCTGCGGCCGCGCGTGCATGTCGGGCCAGATGTGCGTCGGCGGCGCGTGCACGATTGTCGCTCGCTGCCCGACGGGCCAGACCGACTGCACGCCGGCGGCGATGACGGCCACCTGCCGCGACCTCCAGGCCGACGTGAGCAACTGCGGCGCGTGCAGCCGCGTGTGCGCCGCGCCGACGGGTGGCGCGGCGACGTGCTCCAGCGGAACGTGCGGCCAGACCTGCCCCTCGGGTCAGATGGTCTGCGGGAGCGCCTGCGCGGCGCTCGGCGGGGCGTGCTCCGCGGGCGTGGGGGCGTGCCTGCGGAGCGGGACGATCGCCTGCACGGCCGGGAGCGCGGCGTGCAACGCGGTGGCGGGCTCTCCGGGGACGGAGACGTGCAACAACGTCGACGACAACTGCGACGGCACGGTGGACAACGGCGCGACGTGCCCCACGGGTCAGAGCTGCGTGTCGGGCATGTGCATGGGCGCGACGTGCGGCTCGGGCACGACCGCGTGCGGGTCGGAGTGCTGCACCTCGGCGCAGACGTGCGCGGGCGCTCGGTGCCGCGTGCTGGTGCTCGCGTCGGCGGGCGAGACGTCCTTCCTCGGCACCACGACGGGCGCCGCGCCGTTCTTCAGCGGGCCGCTTACCTCGGCGTGCCCTGCGGGGATGCTGCTCACGGAGCTCGACGGCCTCGGCCCGTCGCCCTTCCCTGGTGGCCCTGTCGGCTTCTCGTCGGTGTGGGCGACGTGCATGAACGCGAGCCTCAACGCGACGCCCGGTGTGTCGCTGACGGGCTCGGTCTCGACCTCGTCGAGCGCCTTCGGCCGGGGGGTGACGGGCGTCGGGTTCCCGTTCATCACCGCGTGCCCGTCGGGTCAGGCCGCCATCGGGATCAGCATCCAGACCGACGTGAGCCCTTGGGGCGACACCGTGCCGGTGGGGCTCCAGCTCCGCTGCGCGCCCATCGCGGTCTCGGCGATGGGGGCGGGCTACGTGGTCGGTCGGGGCACGGTCACGGACTCCCCCCTGGCCGGCACCTCGGGCACGCCGGTCGCCCCCGCGTACTGCGTGGACGCCGGGGCGGGCACCAACCGCTTCGCCAGCGGCGTCCGGGGTTACGTCTACGACAACCCCATGAGCCCGATGCAGCCGGCCACCGTCGAGGGCATCGCCCTGACGTGCGCCTCCGCCACCGTCTCTCCCTGACACCGATGTGGCCTCGGGCCGTTCGCGAATTGCCGTTCGGGCAGGGCAAGCCCAGCCCCTACGGCTGTGGCCCCGCTCGCGTTGGGGAGTGAACTGGCGAGGTATGCGCGGGGTGAACTGGCGAGGTAGGGGCGGGGCTTGCCCCGCCTGAAGAGAATTCACCGCCGCCGTGGTGCAAGGGCATGTGCCTGACGCCGACGCCATGATGGCCGCGTGGTTGACATCGCGCGGCCGTCGGGCGAAGGCTCTCTCGTGCCGCGCAGGGCAATTCTCTTCGCTTTCGTCACGGGATGCGTCTTCGCCGACTGGAGCCCGCCGCAAAGCCCCGCGCGCCCGGACGCGGCGCCCGCGGACGCGACGCCCGACGCGACCCCCGCCGACGCCACGCCCGACGCGGCCCCCGCTTGCGCGCAGCGCGCCGTGCGGGCGCTCGTGGTCAGCCACAACCCGTACGCGTGCGTCGTGCGCTGTGACGGCGCGGTGCGGTGCTGGGGGCGCAACGACAGGGCGCAGCTCGGCCGCGGGGTCACCTCGCCGTCGGAGTCGCCTGGCGCGGTGCCCACCCTGGGCGAGGCGACCCTGGTCGCGGCCGGGTTCGACCACGCCTGCGCCTGGGACGGCGTCCTGCGGTGCTGGGGCGACAACAGCTTCGGCATGCTCGGCAGCGGCACCCGCGACAACAGCCCGAACCCCGGCGCCGTGATGGGCCTCCCCGCGCCCGTGGTGTCCGTCGCAGGAGGGGGAGTTCACACCTGCGCGGTCCTCGGCACGGGGGAGGTGTGGTGCTGGGGCGACGGATCGCGCGCTCAGCTCGGCGACGATACGCGCGCGATGCGCTCGCGACCGACGCGCGTGGCCGGGCTCCCAGGCCCCGCGGTGGAGGTGGTGGCCGGGCAGTATCACACCTGCGCGCGGCTCCGCTCGGGCGACGTGGCGTGCTGGGGGCAGGCCACCTACGGCACCCTCGGCGACGGGACGTTCAACGACCGCGGGGCGCCGGGCCTGGTGCCGCTGCGCGCCGCCGCGGTCGACCTCGCGACCACGGTCAACCACGCCTGCGTCGCACTCGAAGACGGCTCGGCGTGGTGCTGGGGGTACAACGACCAGGGCCAGCTCGGCGACGCCACGCGCGCGACCCGCGCGACGCCAGTGCCGGTGGCGGGCGTCCGCGACGCGCGCCTCGTCGCGACGGGCGGAGACCACGCCTGCGCCGCGCTGCGCGACGGCTCGGTGCGCTGCTGGGGGGGCAACGGGCACGGGCAGCTCGGCGACGGCACCACCACGCGCCGCGCGACGCCCGTCACGGTGGCGGGCCTCGACGCGCCCGTGGTGGCGCTCGCCGCGGGCACGTCCTTCACCTGCGCGGCGCTCGAAGACGGGCGCGTGATGTGCTGGGGCGCCAACAACGAGGGGCAGCTCGGCGTCGGCGGTTCGGACGATCGCCTGACGCCCGTCGAGGTGCCGCTCTCCCCGTGAGCGCCGCCCGGAAGACTATGGCGCCATAGTCTTCCGCGGGGGCCGAATCGCCGGGGTTACTGGCCGCTCTGCTCGGGGACGGCCCGCGCGGCGCCGGCGGGGCGCTCGGACTCGGCGCTCCGGTTGTCGCGCGAGTGGCGGATCTCGACGCGCGAGCCGGGGCGCGTGTTGGCGTCGGCATGAACGCCGTGCCACCCCGGCGGGATCTGCGGGTCGGCCCAGAGGAACACCCGGCGCGCGTCGGGCGGCGAGAGGTTGACGCAGCCGTGCGACATCCTCCACCCGTAGTAGCTGTGCCAGAAGGCCGCGTGGAGCGCGTAGGAGCCCTGGAAGTACATCACCCAGGGGACGTCTTCGATGCTGTAGGGGCCGTCGGTGGCGGTGTCGCCATCCATCGTGGTGGAGACGTGCTTCGTCTGGATGCGGAAGCTCCCGGCGGGCGTCTCGAAGCGCTCGGGCGCGTTACGACTGGTCCGCCGGCCCGACGAGATGAGCGTGGTGAACACCGGCCGCGCGCCCTCGTAGGCGACCAGCACCTGCTCGTCGAGGTCGACGTCGATCCAGCGCTCGAGCTCGGCGACGCCCTCCGGCGGCGGGCGGAGCGTCGCGCGGCGGACGTTGGTCGCGAGCACCGCGCCGCCGTCGGCCGTGCGGAAGAAGGTTCGGTTCCCAACGATCAGGGGGGGCGCGTCGGCGAGGGGGACGGGCGTGAGCCGCGGGGCGCGCGTGTTGCGGGCGACGCGTCCCTCCGGCGAGACGGTGTACGTCCAGCCGAACTCGCTCACCATCCACGCCATCGGGAGGCCGCGCGTCGCGTCGAGGGCGGTCCCTTCGAAGGTGGGCGCGGTGCGCAGGGTCGAGAGGCGGTCGTCGCGGACGAGGCCGCCGCTCTGGGTGAGGAGGTAGCGGCTCCCGCTCGCGCTGTCGCGCACGGCGCGGTCGAGCGCGACGTACATGCCGGTGAGCATCCGGCGGATGACGGGGGACGTCGGGTCGCCTTCGAGCTCGCCGAGGGTGGGGCGGTCGGGTCGGCCCGCGTCGACGATGGCCACCGCGGCCTCGTCCGCGCCGCCGTCGAGCGACGCGTCCGCGCGGAAGCGCCAGGGCTCGTAGAGCCGCAGGTCGGCCGAGGTCGGGATGCGGCGGTACATGTTCGAGCGCCCGTAGCTCACCGCGTACGAGTAGGGCATCGAGGCGTCGAAGTCGGGCTGCGTCGGCGTGCGGAAATCGCGCGCGGGGGCGAGCGCCGCGAAGTTGCCGCCGACGCAGAGGTAGCCGCCGCCGCGGACGCGGTACCAGCCCGACCGCGGGACGCTTGGGAAGGCGCACTCCTCGGTGCCGACGGGGCGGTCGTCTTCGACCTCCACCACCGCGCCGGCGCGCAGGTAGCCGGCGAGCGGGCCCTCGCGCTGGGGCGTCTTGCGCACGGGCGTCCACCCGCGCAGCGCGACGATGCGCACGGTGGTGGGCGCGCCCCCGCCGTCCGCTGAAATCGCCACGGGCGCGGCGTCGGGCGAGGGGGCCGCGGCGCTCGCGGCGGAGGGCGCGGCGTCGGGCGGCGCGACGGGGGGCGGGGCGACGTCGCCGGGGTCGAGCGCGTCGTCGGCGACCACCACCATCGAGACGGTCGCGCTCGACGACGCGGCGGGCGCATCGCGGCAGCCCGCGAGCGCGAGAGCGAGGGAGCAGGCGAGCGTCGGGGGGAGGCGGTTCACCGTTGGCGCGTTGACCTATCGCCGATGGGGGCGGGGTTCAACCCCTCCGTGGTGCGCGGTGAGGGCGGGCCGACGCACGGGACGCGGGTGGCATCGCGCGATGGGTGGCGATGCGAGCGGCTTGACGCCTCGGGCGGAGGTGCGTCAGGGTCGCCGACATGTCCGCGCCGTCCCATGCCCCCACGCTCGTTGGCGACGTGTTCGCGCCGGACGTCTCGTCAGTCGTGACGGAGGACGACACGCCGGTGGACAACTTCTTCTCCGAGAAGCAGCAGCGCTGCCTCACCGACCCGATCTACACGAGCTGGGAGGGGCCGCCGCCCGAAGAGGACGGCCTCCCGCGACCCTTCGTGGCGGCCGCCAACGTGGGGGTCTTCGCCACCCCGACCGATCCGCCGGTGGTGCCCGACGTGCTGTTGAGCGTCGACGTCTCGTTCGCCGACGACGTGCTGGCGAAGGAAGACCGCACGTACTTCGTCTGGAAGTTCGGCAAGTCGCCCGACCTCGTGATCGAGATCGTGTCGAACCGGGAGGGCGAGGAGCTCGGCAAGAAGAAGCTGAAGTACCGCCGCCATCACATCCCGTACTACGTGGTGTGGGATCCGGCGGGCTACCTCGGCGACCCGGCGCTGCACGTCTTCGAACTGCGCGGCGACCTCTATGTGAAGCGGAGCGACGCGACCTTCCCGAGCCTCGGCCTCGGGCTGGTGCTGTGGGACGGCGCCTTCGAAGGCTACGTCTCCCGGTGGCTCCGGTGGGTCGACGCGAAGGGCGAGTTGCTGGCGACGGGCGCAGAGCGCGCCGTGCAGGAGCACGCGCGGGCCGAGCAGGAGCGCGCGCGGGCCGTGCAGGAGCACGCGCGGGCCGAGCAGGAGCGCGCGCGGGCCGAGCAGGCCGATGCGCGGGCCGAGCAGGAGCGCGCGCGGGCCGAGCAGGCCGACGTGCGGGCCGAGCAGGAGCGCGCGCGGGCCGAGCAGGAGCGTGCGCGGGCCGCACGGCTGGTGGAGCGCTTGCGGGCGTTGGGGATCGACCCTGAAGGCGAGTAGTCCACGCGTACGGCGGCGCGGACGGTGCGGGATGGGGTAGCCGAAGTCTCGCGCCGTCCCCGTTCGCCCTTCAGCGCCGCCAGATCGTCACCTCGCCGTCCCCGGTGTTGTAGTTGGCGAGGTTCCACGGGCGCGCGCCGCAGGCGGCCGCGCGGCGTCGAGCGGCGGCACGCGGCGCCCCTTGCGCGGGAGCCCCTCGACCACGCGTGGTCGTAGAGGCGTCAGGCCCGCGGCGTCGCGCTGCCGGCGTCGAGGCCCGCGTCGAGCAGCAGCTCCACCACGCCCGACGGCGCCAGCGAGGGGTGGGCGGTGTGGCGCGCCGCGACGTGGAGCGCCGTCATCCCCGACGCGTCGACGGCGCGGCGGTCGGCGCCGAGCTCCAGCGCCGCGCGCACCGTCTCGGCCTTCCCCCACTGCGCGCCCTGCAGGAGGGGCGTCCGCGCGGTGCGGTCGCTGCGGGCCTCCAGGTCGGCGCCGCGGGCCACGAGCGCGCGGACGGCCGGCGGGTCGCCCTGCGCGACGGCCCAGTGGAGCGCCGTCCCCCAGTCGTTGGGGCGCTGGTGCTCGAGCAGGGCGCCGCGGTCGATGAGGAGGTGGATGAGCGACGCGGTGTCCTTGCCCGCGAGATCGGGCGACGCGGGCTTCATCGCGGCGTAGTGGAGGGCGGTGCTCCCGTGGCGGTCGACCTCGTCGGCGCGGCAACCCTCTTCGAACGCGCGGTCGACCAGCCAGCGCATCCCGCTGCGGCACCCGAGGGCGAGCAGCGTCGACCCGTCGTCGCCACGCGCGGGCGCGCCGGATGCGTCGCGGGGGAAGCCGCCGCGGTCGAGCAGCATCCGCACCACCGCGTCGTAGCCGCTGTGGGCGGCGTAGAAGATCGGGCGGCCGTCGAAGGCGTAGGGGCCGCGCGCGTTGGGGTCGGCGCCGCGCTCCAGGAGGAGCGCCGTGAGCGCGTCGCGCGCTGCGGTGTCGCGGTAGGTCGTCGTCGCCGCGCCGAGCGGCGTGACGTTGAACCCGCCCACGCCGTTGGGGTCGGCCCCCGCGTCGAGCGCCGCGCGGGCCGCGGCGAGGTCGCGCGCCTGGATCGCGCGGATCAGCGTGGGGACGAGCTTCTGTGCCTTGGTCGCCATGGGCGGTGGGCCTCCGCGGGAGATGGGGCCTCGGCGACGCGCGGGTGTCAACGGCGCGCCGCCCGACGTCCCCTCACCACGTCGCCGGCGGAGATCGTCGCCGAAAATTTGGCGCGTCGTTTCTCGTTCCGGTAACTGCACTTCCGCAACCGCTTCGGGAAGGACTTCGCCATGACAGCAGGACGGACGTGTTCGGTGTGCGAGAAGAGCTTCGAGCTCAAGTTCCGCTTCCAGGTGGAGGAGCGGGCGGAGGGCGCGGTGTTCTACTGCTCGCAGAAGTGCCAGCAGCAGGGCATCGGGGCGGGCGGCGCGCGGGTGCCCTGCTCCGCGTGCGGGAAGGACTTCTCGCTGGAGTACACCTGGCAGGTGGCCACCTCCGACGCGGCCACGCGCTACGCGTGCAGCGAGGCGTGCCGGGGCAAGGTCGAGCGCACCGCGCCGAAGCGCGCGACGCGGCGCATCGCGGTCTTCAACCACAAGGGCGGCACGGGCAAGACCACCACGTCGATCAACGTGGCCGCCGGGCTGGCCGAGGCCGGGCTCCGCACGCTGCTGGTCGACGTCGACCCGCAGGGCAACGTGGGCGTGTCGCTCGGCGTGCGGGGAGAGCGGACGCTCTACCACGTGCTCGTGCTCGGGGCCGACCCGCGCGAGGTGGCGATCCCGGTGCGGTCGAACCTCGACATCATCACCTCCAACGAGTCGCTCGCCGCGGCCGAGCTGTACCTCGCCGCGCGGCCCAACCGCGACCGGGTGCTCCGCGAGCGGATGGTGGGCACCGACGCCTACGACGCCGTCGTGCTCGACTGCTCGCCGTCGCTCTCGCTGCTCAACCAGAACGCCCTCTGCTACGCCGACTCGGTGCTCATCCCGGTGTCGTGCGACTACCTCGCCCTCGTCGGCGTCAAGCAGTGCGTCCGCACGCTCAAGAACGTCCACGAGCACCTCAAGCACCCGGTGAACATCCTCGGCGTCGTGCCGACCTTCTACGACGCGCGCCACAAGCTCGCGAAGGAGGTCACCGACACGCTGGCGGCGAAGTTCGGCGACCTGTGCCTGAGCCCGGTGCGGGCCAACATGAAGCTGCGCGAGGCGCCGGCGGCGCGGCAGACCATCTTCGAGTACGCCCCCGACTCGCACGGGGCGGAGGACTACCGGGCCGTCGTGAAGGCCGTCGTCCGCGCCACTGGGCAGCGCAACCGCGCGAAGCCCGCCGCGGAGGCCGCCGCCCAGGCCGAGGCGATGTAGGAGACACACCATGGCAGCCAACACCCGACAGAGCGTCGAGCGGGTGCTCGACGACGACGTGGCGGACGTGCTCCGCGAGACCTTCTTCGCGCCGGACGTCCCCATCGAGGACAGCGCCGACCCGCGGCGCCGCCCGGGCACCGTGCGCGCGGTCGATTCGAAGCCGCGGCCCGAGCACTACAAGGTCATCTGCATCTCGCTCTACAACGAGGACCTCGAGCGCCTCGACGGGGCCGTCCGCGAGCTCAAGCGCCGCGGGTACACCAAGGCCAGCCGCTCGTCGGTGCTCCGCGCGGCGATGCTCCAGGTCGACCTCGCCCGCGTCCCGCGCGGCGTCTGACGCGGTGCGGGCGATGCGCGAGGCGCTCCTCATCTCCAAGCCCATCGTCCCGCCGTGGACGGACTCCAACAAGAACCTCGTCCGCGACCTCGCCCGCGCCTTCACCCGCACCCGCGCCCGGGTCATGGTCACCCGCGGCGCGTCCTTCGAAGGCGCCGTCAGCGAGCCCGTCTACGACGCCGCCGGGGCCTACGCGCCGTCGCGCCTCGCCAACGCCCGCGTGCTCGCGCGGCTGATGGTCGGGCCCCGCGCCGACGTGTGGCACTTCTTCTTCGCCCCCAACCCGCTCACCCTGCGGGCCGGGCGCATCGCCGCGCGCGTGCGGCGCGTCCCCACCGTCCACACGATCGCCAGCGCGCCCGACAAGCTCGAGGCCGTCGCGCCGATGCTCTTCGCCGACAAGGTCGTGGTGCTAAGCGAGCACACCCGGCGGCGGCTCGACGCGGTGGGCGTGCGGGCCGAGGTGATCCCACCGTGCATCGGCGAGGTGACCGTGGGCGCCGACGCGATCGCGCGGGCGAGGGACCGCCACAAGCTCCCGGAGCGCTACGTGCTCTACCCGGGCGACCTCGAGCACTCCGACGGCGCGGCCACCTTCCTCCGCGCCGCCGCCCGCGCGAAGGGACTCGGCTTCGTCGTCGCCGCGCGGCCCAAGACCCCGGCCGCCCACGCCGCCCGCGAGCGCCTCGCCGAGGAGGCTCGACGCCTCGGCGCCGAGGTGACGTGGCTCGGCGAGATCGACGACATCCACGCGGTGGTGGCGGGCGCGGCGGCGGTGACGCTGGTGGTCGACACGCTCCACGCGAAGATGGACTACCCCCTGGTGCTGCTGGAGGCGCTGCTGGTGAACGTCCCCGCGGTGGTGAGCCGCGGTTCGGCGGCGGAGGAGATCGCGGCGTCGGGCGGCGCGGACGTGGTGTCACCAGGCGACGACGCGGGCCTCGCCGAGGCGTGCCGCGCGCTGGCCGACGACCCCGCGGGCGCCCGCGCGAAGGCCGGGCGGGGCGGCGCGTGGGTGCGGGCGACGTGCAGCCCGCGCGCGGTGGCGGAGGCGTACGAGCGCGTGTACGACGCGGCGCTCGCGGGGCGGTAGAGGCGGGCCATCGCGGTCGGCGGTGACGGCACCTGAAACTCCCGTCCCGGCCGTGGTAGCCTCCGCCGCGCTCCATGAACTCCGCCGTGGCCGCCACGCTCCTCCCGCACAACCGCGCGGTGGTGCGCGTGGGCTTCGCGGCCTGCGCCGCGGTGCTCGCGGCCGTCGCGCTCCACGCGCTCTTCCCCACGGCGCTCGCGGTGGTCGGGGGGTGGGACCTCGGCGGCCTCGTGCTGCTGGTGATCGTGTGGCGGACGATCTGGGCGAGCGACCCGGCGGAGACGCGCCGCCGCGCCGCGGCCGACGACCCCGGGCGAACGGCGATGTACGGGCTCGTCGTCACCACGGCGGCGGCGAGCGTGATGGCGGCGGTTCCGCTCGCGCGCCACGCGACCAACCTCGCGCCGGGCCACGCGCGCGCGATGGTGACCCTGTGCCTCGGGGCCGTCGCCACCGCGTGGAGCATGACCCACACGGCCTTCGCGCTCCGCTACGCGCACCTCTACTACCGCGACGACGCGGAGGGCGTCGGGGGGTTGGAGTTTCCGGGGGGCGGGGCGCCGTCGTACTTCGACTTCGCGTACTTCGCCTTCACGCTGGGGATGTGCTTCCAGACCTCCGACGTGTGCGTGTCGAGCGCGCAGATCCGCCGCACGGTGCTCGTCCACACGACGCTGTCGTTCGCCTACAACAGCGCGCTGCTGGCCTTCGTGCTCAACCTCGCCTTCGGGCAGTTGGGTTAGGGCTCGGCGCCGGCCTCGCGCACGTCGGCGGACGCCGCGCACACCTCCACCTCGGGGGCGGGCTCCGCGACGGCGCCGTGAAGCCGCAGGGGGACGCGGAAGCAGCGCCCGTCGCCGTCGGCGCGGCCGGCGTCCGTGATCACCACGGTCGACACGGTGCGCCCCGCGGGGCCGCGGTCGGGCCAGCGGAGCCGCGCGCCGGGGCGGATCACCCAGCGCGGCAGGCGCGCGCGCGAGGCGTCGCCGAGCTCCATCTCCAGCACCGGGAGCACGGCCCGGTTCGGCACGGTGGACTCGAAGCGGACGCAGGGCGCCGCCACCACCACGCGCGACCCCTCGATCATCGGGCTGCGGAGGAAGACCGGCACCGGCGCGTCGTCGCCCACCGCCACCGCGGCCCCACCCGGGAGCAACGCGCGTGTGCCGGGCGCGAGGCGTTCGGCGCGAGGCGCGGCGGGCTCGGCGTGGGGCTCGGCGAAGTAGCGGGTGACCGCGGGCGCGTCACGCAGCGAGAGACGCAGCCCGGCGTGGGCGACCTCGAGCCCGCCCGTCCCCGCGGCCTCGCGCACCGGCGCGCCGACCGCCACCGTGAGCGACCCCTCCGGGCCCGTCAGGTGGAGCGGCCGCGCCACCGCCAGCCCGATCGCGCTCACCGGCACATGGAACCGCAGCCGCATCCCCGCGGGCGGGACGAGCGCGGGCGCGCACTGGCGCTCGGGGGCGTCGACGGTCTCGAGCTCCACCACGTCGCCGCGCACGCGGACGCGGCGGAAGGCGAGGGGCCCCGCGTAGGCGAGTGCGAGCGCGGGCCCCACGGAGGCGGGCGCGGCGCGGAGCGAGGCGGCGCCGTCGACCAGCGCGAAGCGGCGCGGCGTGCGCGAGGCGGCGGGCCGCTGCGTGGAAGCACAGGCGGCGAGGGCGAGCGCGGCGAGGAGGAGACGGAGGGCCATGGGTGCGCGGCGAGGATCGCACAGACGACCGCGCGGGGGAGGCGAGATGCGCCGCGCGCTCAGGCGCCAGTGAGGCGGAGGATGACGTCGCCAGCGGGCGGGCACTCCGCGCGGCCGTCGCAGTTGCTGGTGGTGACGTAGAGGTGCCCGTCGGGGCCCATCGCGACGTGGCGGATGCGCCCGAAGATGCCGTCGAGGTACACCTCGTGGCCGAGCACGCGCCCGGGGACGTTGGGGTCGAGCATGACGCGGTGGAGGTGGCGCGCGCCGAGCACGCCGACGAGCAGGCTGCCGCGCCAGGAGGGGATGGAGGTTCCGGTGTAGAGCGCGGCCCCGCCGGGCGGCGTGGGGGCGGCCCAGGTGAGGGCGGGGCGGGTGAAGCCGTCGAAGCCCTGGCACTGCGTGACGGCGGGCCAGCCGAGGTTGGCGCCCGCGCGGGCGACGTTGAGCTCGTCGCTGCCGCCGCGCCCCAACTCCCCGGTGGGCCCGTGGTCGACGACGAAGAGCGTGTCGGGCGTGAGCCAGCCGAAGGCCTGGCTGTTGCGGATGCCGAGCATCACCCAGGGGCGGTCGGGGCGCGGGTTGTCCGCGGGCGTCGCGCCGTCGGGCGTCAGCCGGAGGAGCTTGCCGCCGGGGCCGTCGACGTCCTGCGCGCGGTCGGGCGTCTGGCCGTCGCCGGTGCTGACGTAGAGCATCCCGTCGGGGCCGAAGGCGAGGCCGCCGCCGTTGTGGTAGGCGGAGGTCGGGAGGCCGTCGACGATCACGCGGTCGGAGGTCGCGCTCCGGCCGTCGGGCGCGAGGCGGAAGCGCTCGACGCGGTTGCCCGTGTCGCGCTTGCAGTAGAACACGTAGAAGAGCCCGTTGCGCGCGAAGTCGGGGTGGAGCGCGATGCCGTGCGCGCCCCACTCCGAGGTGCCGGCCCGCGGCCGGACGTCGAGCGCGAGCAGCGGCGCGGGGTCGGGCGCGCCGGCGTGGACGCGTCGAACGCCCGACTGCCGCTCGACCACGAGCAGGTCGCCGTCGGGGAGGAAGGCGAGCGACCACGGCGTCGCGAGCCCCTGCGCGACCACCTCGACGTGGACGGGCGTCGCGCCCGGCGGCCCCCAGCCCGCGGTGACCATCCGGCACGGGCCCCGCGAATCGTTGGTCTCATCGGACTCCGTGAAGGGCGTGGTCGAGGCCCGTCCCGGCGAGGCGAGCACGACCTCCTGCGGCGCGTCGGCAGCGGCGTCCGCGTCGACGGTGGCGTCGAAGGGGACGTCGGACGCGGAGTCGGGCGCGGTGTCTCCGGGGGCCTCGTCGGCGGCGTCGGGCGGGGCGTTCTCGGCGGCGACGTCGCGTCGGGCCGCGTCGAGCCCCGAGACCGCGGGCTGCGTCTGCTCGCAGGCGGTGAGGGCGAGGGCCGCGAGGAGCGCGGTGAAGCGCGTGACCGTCGAGGGGGCGGGCGTCGGGGGCATCGGCGTCACCAGAAGTCGCAGGGCCGGTCGCAGCGGCCGTCGACGCAGCGGTTCGAGGCGCACTGCGCATTAGCGGTGCACGGGCTCCCGCCGGGCGCCGCGCTCGCGGCGTGCTCCAGGCGGCGGCAGCCGTCCGCGTCGCAATGGAGCCCGAGGAAGGGGTTGCAGACCTCGCGGCGCTCGTCGCAGGGGTCGCCGACGGCGTCTCGGATCACGCGGGCGACGCAGCGGTCGTCGACGCAGACGAAGCCCTCCGCGCAGAAGCCGTCGAGGCCCGCGGCGCACGCCTCGCCGTCGGCGTGGACGCGCTGGCAGACGAAGTGGCAGCGCAGCCCGTCGCGGCAGCGCGTGCGGTAGAGCCGGCCGCCGACCACCACGTCGCCGCAGGCCTGGCCCTCGCCCACCGGGTCGGTGAGGCGCACCTCGCCGCACTGCGCGACGGCGTCCTCGCCGCACGAGCACGAGAGGCCGGGGTTCGCGCGGAGGGGGCACTGGCGGTCGCAGTTGGAGCCGGGCGCGCCCGACCGCGCGGCGCAGCGCCCGGGGCACCCGTCCGTCCAGTCGCACCAGGCGTCGCCGCGGCACTCCTCGTGGACGTGGCAGCTCTCGCCGACCGCGGCGTCGCCGGCGAGGACGAACTGGCACGCGCGCGAACCGACGTCGTCGGGCCCCAGGGTGTCGCACGAGTATGCGAAGGCCGACCCCGCGGGCGGCCAGGAGAGCTGCGCGTCGCACGTCGTGGTGAGCGCGCGCAGGCAGGCGAGCGCGGCGCCCTCGTCGAGGCGGACCCGCCCGGCGCGGACGGCGTCGGCGAGGGCGGGGCGACCGCCGACGCGGAGCGAGAGCAGCCACGGCGAGACCGGTGAGGACGACGGGAAGGGGTCTCCGGCGGCGCCGTCGAGCAGCGCGTCGAGCCGCGCCCGGCACGTCGCGGGGTCGGCGAGGCTCGCGCGCGGCAGCGAGAAGTTGGGCGAGGCGGCGCAGCGGAAGACCTGGTCGCACCACGCCCCGCGGAGCACGCCGACCGTGAGCCGGAGCCGCTCGAGCTCGTCGCCGCCCGCGAGCGCGTCGCGCAGCGCGGCGGCGTCCACGGGCGCGTCGGGCGACGCGTCGCGGGCGGGGGCGTCGCGCGCGGCGTCCCTCGCGGGCGGGAAGTCGAAGAGCCACCCGTCGAAGCGGGGCGCCCCGTCGTCCGCGGGCGCGTCCGCGACGTCAGCGTCGCGCGCCGCGCCGCCGTCCGCGGGCGCCGCGCGGTCGGGCGGGGGTGGGACGACGTCGGTCGGGGCGAGGTCGTCGGGCGCGTCGCGTTCGTCGGGTGCGTCCGCCGCCGCGTCGGCGACGGGCGTGCTCGCATCGCACCCGAGCGCGAACGCAGCGAGCGCGAGCGCCGCCCCGGCGCGCGTGGGAAGGGCTCTCCGCGAGGCCATCGTGGGGCGGCGCGTAGCACGGCGACGCGAGCGGGCACAAGCGCGCCCGCCCGCGCAAACTGCGCACAACCACGCAAGACGACGCGCGTCGCGGGCTACGTCGCGCGGGACGGGGGTGCCGGCGCGGTCGCGGGGATGAGCGTCCCGGCGCGCGCGCCGGCGAGCACCGTCCTCACGGCGAGGGTGAGCCACGCCTCGTCCAGGCGCCGCGACCCGCCGCGGGCGTCGACGATCGCGCGGGCGACCTCCAGGAGGAGTGCCGCGTCGGTGCCCGCCGGGACCTCCGCCCGCGCGACGGCGCGCGCCACCATCGCCCGCCACTCGTCGCGCCGCCCTTCGACCGCGTCCCCGAGGATCGCGGCCACCTCGGGGTGGCGCCGCTCGTCGAGGAGGCGCGCCCAGGCCCGCCCCTCGACCCGCCGGCCGACCGCGAAGCGCCGCGCGAACGCCTCGACGAGGTCGCCCTCCAGCGTCCCCGTGTCGGGCAGCGGGCTCGCGCGGAGCGGCTCCTTCAGGCGGCCCACGACCGCGCCGACCAGCGCCGCGCGGCTCGGCCAGCGGCGGTAGATCGTGGTCTTGTTCACCTCGGCCCGCGCCGCCACCTCGTCGACGCGGAAGCCCGCGTACCCCGAGCGCGCGAGCTCCCCGGTCGCCGCGTCGAGCACGCGGCGCACGACCTCGTCGCTCCGACCGCCGAGGACGCCCTGCGTGCGGCGCGTGGCTTCGGGGGGGCGGCCCATGACGTGCGCGACCGTACCACCGCGCCGCGGGCGATGGCAACGCCGGGTTGCCTTTCGGCGGCTGCTGCCGTAGCTTCACGGCGCAGATGGCGACGCGGTGTTGCCATCTTGACGGAGGATCCAACCGATGCCCTGGCACCACGTCGCGGCGCAGCTCCTTGGCGGCGCGCTCCTGGCCAACTTCGTCCCCCACTTCGTGGAGGGCGTCTCCGGGCGGCCCTTCCCCACCCCCTTCGCGTCGCCGCCGTTTCGGGGGCTCTCGCCGCCCGCCGTCAACGTGGCCTGGGGCCTCGCCAACCTCGCGGCGGCCTACGGCCTGCTCGCCGCGGCCGGCGCCTTCGACCCGCGGCGGCCCGCCCACGTCGCGGCCGCGGGCTTCGCGCTCGCGTCGATCGGCATCGCCCGGAGCGCGGGCCGGCTGCGTCGCGCCGCCGCCGACGCGCCGTAGCGCCGCCGCGCGTCAGGGCTCGACGCGGACGACGGCCTCGGCGCGCGCGACCACGGCGCCCACGTCGGCGGCGGGCACGCCGAGGGCGCGCGCGGCGGCGACGTAGCGGGCGGCGTCGTCGGGCGCGAGCGCGAGCAGGAGCCCGCCGGAGGTCTGCGCGTCGCACGCGAGCCACGCGCGGGCCTCGTCGACCCCGTCGGCCACTTCGAACGCCGCGCCGAGGTGCGACCGGTTGGCCTTGGTGCCGCCGGGCATCACGCCCTCGCGCGCGAGGTCGAGCGCGCCGTCGAGCAGCGGGAGCGCGCCGGCCGACAACACCGCGCCGACGCCCTCGCTCGCGCGGAGCATCTCCGCGAGGTGCCCCGCGAGCCCGTAGCCCGTCACGTCGGTGCCCGCGTGCACCGCGACGTCGAGCTCGGCGGCGAGCGACGCGGCGCGGGCGTTGAGCGTGGTCATCGAGGCGACGGCGGCGCGCATCGGGGCGGAGTCCTCCGCGATGCGCCCGCGCTTGAGGGCGGTGGAGAGCACGCCGGTGCCGAGGGCCTTGGTGACGACGAGGCGGTCGCCGGGCCGCGCGCCGCCCTTGCGCCACACCTTCGCGGGGTGGACGGTGCCCACCACGGCGAGGCCGTACTTGGGCTCGGCGTCCTCCACCGAGTGGCCGCCGGCGATGGAGATGTTCGCTTCGCGCGCGATGTCGTTGCCGCCCGCGAGGATCTCGCCGAGCACGGCCACGCCGAGCGTCTTGGTCGGGAAGCACACGAGGTTGAGCGCGACCAGCGGCCTCCCACCCATCGCGTAGACGTCCGAGAGCGCGTTGGCGGCGGCGATGCGCCCGAAGGTGCGCGGGTCGTCGACCAGCGGCGTGAAGAAGTCGGTGGTGAACACCAGCGCGAGCTCGTCGGACAGGCGCACCACCGCGGCGTCGTCGGCCGGGGCGAGGCCGACGATCACGTTGGGGTCGATCACCAGGGGTAGCGCGCGCAGGACCTGCGCGAGGTCCGCCGCGCGGACCTTGCTCGCTCACCCGGCGCCGTGCGCGAGCTGCGTGAGCCTCACCTGGGCTTCGCCGGACATGCCCTTGCGACTACCACCGCGGGGCGGCGGCGCGCAACGGGCGCGTCACGGCGTGCCGGTGCGCTGGGCGGTGGTGGGGTAGTCGCAGGTCGTCGGGGCGTCGGTGACGGGCATCCCCGTGGCGTCCTCGGGGTACCGGCAGATGTGCGGCGAGCGGCAGTCGCTGTTGCGCGAGCAGCCGCGGAAGATGCAGATCGCGAGGTTGTCGGTGCCCATCGGGACGCGGGGGGTGATGTTGGTCGGGTCGTCGGGGCAGCCGGTGGCGACGCGAAGGTTGATGAAGCTGCCGCAGGTGCCCTCGGTGGGCCGCATCGAGCTCGTGCTGAAGCAGATGCCGCGGCACTGGACGTTGCGGGGCGTGGTCGAGCCCGGCACCATCACGGTGATCGTCGGGTTGCACGGCGAGCCGTCGGGCAGGCGCGTCGTGTCGACCCCGGTCGTGCCGCAGGCGCCCGTGCGGGCGTTGCAGAGGGAGCCGGCCGCGCCCGCGCCGCAGTCGCTGTTCTGTGAGCAGAAGGGGAAGCAGCCGGTGGTGTCGGGGGTGCCGCCGGCGTGCGTGTACCACCAGCCCGTGCAGACGAAGCCGCTGCGGCAGGCGCCGGTGGCGGCGGTGGTCCCCGCGGGGCGGCACGCGGCCGCGCAGATGGAGTTGGGCATCGCATCGCCCTGCGTGAGGCAGGTGGAGCCGGTGCCGCCGCACTGCGCGCGCTCGTTGGCCTGGGAGGACGGGTCGTCCTCGCAGCCCGCGGTGCAGATGGGGGTGGTGCCGGTGGGGATGCAGACGAGGTCGGTGCCGCACGCCGGGTCCATGCCGCCCATCGGGTCGGGCATGGTGCACGCGGCGCCGGCCCGCGAGGCGGCGCCGCCGGTGACGCACGTCCCGCCGGAGCACGTCTGGCCCGCGGCGCAGGCGCGCGCGCACGCGCCGCAGTTGAGCGGGTCGGTGGAGACGTCGGTGCAGGCCGTCCCGCACATGCGGCGGGGGGAGGCGCAGGTGGTGGTGGCGACGCAGTTGCCGCCGGCGCAGCTCTGCCCCGAGGCGCAGCGGAGGCCGCAGAGGCCGCAGTTGGCGGCGTCGGTGTTGACGTCGGTGCAGGTGGCGCCGCACATCACCCGGGGCGACGGGCAGGTGGTGGTGGTGACGCACGAGCCGCCCGAGCACGAGCCCGACGCGCAGCGGTTGTTGCACGCGCCGCAGTGGTTGGGGTCGGTGGAGCGGTCGACGCACGAGCCGTTGCAGAGCGCGCGCGGCGCGCTGCAGGTGGGCGGGTTGTCGACCGGCGGCGTCACCACGTCGGGCGAGGACGGCACGTCGGGGAAGCTGGGGAGGTCGGGGAAGGCTGGCACGTCGTTGTCGACCACGGCGTCGTCGCCGGCGTCGGGCTCGGGGTTGGGGCCGACGGGCAGCGACGTGCCGCGCGCGGAACAGGCCGCCGCGGTCACCAGCAGGAGAACCGAATACCACCGCATGTGAGTCACCTCCGGGAGTCGAAGCAAACGGGTCGTGAGAACCGGGCGGACGCTACCGCCGTTCGCCGCGCGGGGGAAGTTGCGGGCGGGGGCGCTGCGGTTCAGGCGGGCGATGGCGGCGCGGGGGCGTTGCGTGCCACGATCGCGCGCGATGCACCCTACGACGTGGCTCCCGGGGCTCGCGCCGGCCGCGGGCGTGACGCGCCTCCTCGACGACGGCGACGGCTGCGTCGTCACCTACGAGCCCGCGTTCCTCGCCGAGGGGGAGGCCGCCACGCTGCTCGCGCGGCTGCTCGCGGGCGCGCCCTTCGAACAAGAATCGCCCGTGATGTTCGGTCGACCGATGCCCGTGCGGCGGCGTTCGTGTGCGTTCGGCGACCCAAAGACGCGCTACCGGTACTCGGGGCTCACCCGCGCCGCCCACCCGTGGCCCGAGGGCTTCGACGCGCTGCTCGAGCGGCTGCGCGGGCGGTGCGGCGTGAGGTTTACCTTCGCGCTGTGCAACCTGTACCCCGACGGGGCGGCGGGCCTCGGGTGGCACGCCGACGACGAGGCCGACCTCGCGCGCGACGCCCCCATCGCGTCGGTGTCGCTCGGCGCGGCGCGGGACTTCGCGGTGCGCCGCGGCGGGAGCGGCCCCGCGACGCTCACCGTCAACCTCGCCCACGGCTCCCTGCTGGTGATGGCCGGCGCGACGCAGCGCTTCTACCAACACCGCGTGCCGCCGCGGGCGCGCTGCGCGGAGCCCCGCGTCAACCTCACCTTCCGCGTCATGCGCTGACGGCGCGCGCCCTCACGGCCACCGCCTCGCGCCGGGCCGCGTCGCCCGCGCCGCCGAGCGCGCAGGCCTTCGCGTCGCGCAGGTGCCGCTCCACCGGGAACTCCTTCGTGTACCCGTAGCCCCCGTGCACCTGGAGGGCCCGGCTGCACGCCCGCGCGGCCGCCTCGCCCGCGAAGAGCAGCGCCGTCGCCGCGTCGGCCGCGAGCTCACCGTCGGCCGCCACCGCCGCGCGGTGGGTGAGGAGCCGCGCCGCGTCGAGCTCCACCTTCGCGTCGGCCAGCATCCACTGGACGGCCTGGAAGTTGGCGATGGGCTGGCCGAACTGCTTGCGGTCCTTCGCGTAGGAGACCGCCGCGTCGAGCGCGCCCTGGCCGCAGCCCACCGCCAGCGCCGCCCGCGCGACCTCGTGGCCCGCGCGCACCCGGGCCGCGACGTCCGCCGCGCCGCCGGCCTCGCCCACCCGCGCGTCGTCGCCCACCGCGCACGCTTCGAACGCGAGGTCGCTCGCCTCGCACGCGCGCAGCCCGAGCCCGTTCGAACGGCGCGCCACGCGCAGGCCCGCAGCACCACGCTCGACCGCGAAGGCCGTCGCGCCCGCGCCCGTCCGCGCGACCACCACCACGCGCGCCGCCGACGCGCCCAGCGCCACGCGCGGGGCCTCGCCGCGGAGCACCCAGCCGCCGCCCGTCCGCTCGGCGGAGACGCCCGCGTCGGCCCAGGCCACGAGGCCCTCGCGCGACGCGGCCGCCGGGAGGTAGCGCTCGCGCTGCGCGTCGGTCCCGGCGGCGGCGAGGTGCGCGACCCCGAGCGCGTCGTGCGCGGCGACGGCGGCCGCGAGCGAGCCCGACTGGCGCGCGAGCTCCTCCACCACCACCGCGAGGGCGAGCAGGTCGAGCCCCGCGCCGCCGTGCGCTTCGGGCATTCGAACCGCGAGCAGGCCGAGCTCGGCGACGCGGTCGAGCGCCTCGTCGGGCAGCGCGCCGGCCTCGTCCCAGGCGCGGGCGGAGGGGGCGACGTGGCGGGCGGCGAGGTCGCGCACCATGCGCTGGATCTCGCGGTGGCTCTCGGGGAGGTCGAAGTTCATGGCGCGGGTGCGGGGGGCGCGGGGGAGGGAGGTGCGGCGAGCGTGCGGAAGCGCTGCTCGGGGCCCGGCGGCGAATAGAGCTGGATCGCCACCAGCGGGTGCGTCCCGTCGGGCACCCAGGCGTGGCGGACGTCCGCGGGCACGTACACGATGGTCCCGTCGGTGACGGTGCGGTCGCGGGCGGGGAGGTCGCGCTCGCCGACGCGCTGCGCGGGCAGGTGGAGGTGCCCCGCGGCCGAGAGCGCGACGAGCGTCTCCCAGGCGCCCGGGTGGGCGTGCTCGGCGACGGGCGCGTCGTCGCTCGCGAAGAGCACCTCGAGGCTCGCGCGCGGCGAAGTGGTCGCGTCGAAGGCGATGCGCGCGTGCATCGCGCCGCCCGCCCAGGTGAGCGTCTCGGTCGCCGAGAGGTCGCGCGTCACGGCGCGGTACGGCCCGCGCGCGCCGGCGTCGGCCTCGGCGGAGGGCGTGGCCGGGCCCGTCGCGGTGACCAGCAGCACGGCGGCGGGGGTCGTGCCCGACGCGCGGAGCACAGCGCCAGCACCGCCGTAGCGGAAGGCAGTCCACGCGGGGGCGGTCGGCGCGGCGGAGCGCGGCGAGGGCGCCTGGTCGAGGGACACCGCGCCGACGAGCGTGACGCCGAGCAGGTCGATCGCGGGGTCGGCGGGCACGCGCACGGTGGCGCCGGGGCGGATCACCTGGACCCACGCGCTCGCGGGCGGGAGCGCGGTGGCGCCGTCGTCCGTCGCGACCTCCGCGGGCGCGAGCGGCGAGCGGGCGTGGACGCACTCGCCCCGCGCGCACTCATGCGTGTCGCGGAAGCGCAGGTTGTCGAGCGCGAGCGTCGGGAGCGCGGCCACCATCGGGCGCGGCGGGTTCGCGGGGGCGGCGGGCGCGCTCGCGTCGGGGGCGTTGGCGTCGGGGGCGGGCGCGTTGGGGGGGGGATCGACCCACACGACGCGGCCGACGGGCTCGGGCCGGCGCGCGGCGCACCCGGCGGCGAGCGCGGCGGCGAGGGCGAAACGGCGGGTCACGCGGGCCTCACGCGGCGCGGGGCTTCACGTGGTCCCCGACCCACTGGACGATGTCGCCCAGGGGCGTGCCCGGGGTGAAGACGCGCGCGACGCCGGCGGCCGTGAGGCGGGTGACGTCTTCCTCGGGGATGATCCCGCCGCCGAAGACCAGCACGTCGTCGGCGCCCTGCCCCTTGAGCGCGGCCATCACCGCGGGGAAGAGGGTGTTGTGCGCGCCCGACATGATCGAGAGGCCGACGGCGTCGACGTCCTCCTGCACGGCGGCGGCGGCGATCATGTCGGGCGTCTGGTGGAGGCCCGTGTAGATGACCTCGAAGCCGGCGTCGCGCAGCGCCCGCGCGACCACCTTGGCGCCGCGGTCGTGGCCGTCGAGGCCGGGCTTGGCGACGAGGATGCGTGCCTTGCGTTCGCTCATGGGTGCGGCCGATGTAGCGAGAAGGCGCGCGCCCGGTCAAGCCCGTACGGCGGCGCTGGCGTTCGGAGTAGACCTCGGCGCACAGAGAGGCGACGCCCGCATGCGGGGGTTGTCGGGGAGAGAACGGCCATGGCGAGGTGCGGGCGCCGTCGTCAGCCGACGGTGTAGGTGACCTTCGCGTAGCCGACGATGGCGCGGAAATCGAAGGCGAAGGGCGCCCATGCGCCGTGGACGACGTAGCGGACCTGCCCGTGCTGCGGCGAGGTGGGCTCCTCGTCCACCTGGATGCCGAGCGTGTAGGCGGTGTCGTAGGCGTGGAGGAGGCTGAGCCCGTCGCGCCCGAGGTTGGCCGCGAAGAGACGTCCCTGGTTGTTGACGGCGCTGAAGTCGTCGAGGTTGCAGCGGTACACGGGGAGGCCGGCGTAGTGGTAGACGTTGCTCGCTCGACCCCGTCAGGCCCCCGGTCGAGTTCATCAGCGAGCGGATAGGAACTCCAACGCGCCTTGCTGTCGACACCCGCCGCTCGCTCCCTCTCGCGCCGTACTCGCGCGGATGGGTGTGTACACCTGCTGGATGACGCGCAGTGTCACTGTGGTGGTGGCCCTCGTGACGCCTGCGCTCCTCGCCGACGCGCGCGACCCCTTCCAGCACGACGTCGACCCCGCCGAGCTGCCGCCCGACGACGCCTGCGCCGCGCGCGACGTGACGCTGTGTCGGCTCTCGCTCGACGAGCTCCGGCTCCTCGGGGTGGTCGACGGGGGCGACGGCCCACGCGCCATGGTGGTGGGCCCGAACCAACGCGGCACCACCCTCCGCCGCGGGATGTACGTGGGCCGCCCCGACGTGATGCGCACGCCGCAGGGGATGCACCGGGCCTTCTGGCGCGTGGCCCGCAGCGAGCCGGGGAGCACCCGCCTCGGCGCGGAGGGCGAGGCCGTCGAGCGCGGCGCCGCGGTGGTGTTCGAGCGGGTCGACCCGATGCAGCGCGAGGGGGCGCCCGTCGAGCGCCGCGTGGTGGCGTCGCGGGGGGGATGAGGGGGAAAGGGCCCGCTACCGCTGGGCGCGGGTCACCTGATCGACGGCCTGCAGCGTGGCCGCGCGCATCGCGCGGCGGACGTCCATCGCCACGGCCTCCGGCGTCGCGGCCGCCCCGACGAGCGTCACCGCCGACGTCGACTCGAACTCGTAGGCCCGCCCCGGGAACGACGACACCACGATCGACACCTCGATGCGGGTGTTGGGCCCCGCCGCGGCGATCGACTGGACGTTGGCGTCGAGGACGTGGCCCCGCGCCGCCCCGCGGGCGCCCCGCGCGGCCCCGCCGGCGGGCGGGGTGGTGGTCACGTCGGTCCGCTCGGCGAGCGCCCCCGCGACGCCGGCCTGCGCGGCGGCGTTGATGGCCGCGCCCGTCGTGGCGGCGTGGTTGGTGACGCTGCCGACGCTGACGTAGATCGGCGCGCGCGCCCCGGGCCGGAGGGTGAGCGCGTCGGTGAGCTCGCGCCCTGGCCGAGGACGAAGCGCGCGGTCGCGACGCCCGCGCCGAGCGCGACGACAGCCGTGAAGGCGCCGAGCGCGAGCCACTTGCGCGGGATCGAGGGCCCAGGCGACGCGTCGTCCATCGGGGCGGATTCAACGCCCGCCGCGCGTAGGCGTCAACACCCCCTCCCGCGCGCGAACGGCGCGGTGGCGGCCCCCGCCTGCGCGGGTGTAGTCTCTCGCGCGATGAGCACGAGCAGGCCGCCGATGTTGTTCGCGCCCGGGGCCACGACGCAGGCGGCGTACGCGCCGGGCCGCGGGCAGCGGCTGCCGGCGGTGGACGAGCGGCTGGTGGCGCCCGAGTCGCACGCGGAGATCGTGGACGGGGTGGTCCACCGCACGATGGGTTCGAACCAGCCGCACGGGACGCGGCACTTCGAGGCGACCCACGTGTTCGCGGGGGCGCTCGCGGAGGGCTACGAGGGGGCGGTCGACATGCTGACGCGCGCGGACGAGGACACCGACGCGGCGCCGGACATCAGCGTGTTCCCGTCGGGCGTCGACCCGGAGACGGGGGGGCGGCGGCTGGAGGAGATCGCGTTCGAGGTGCTCGACACCGAGCGGATGAGCCACGCGACGAGGAAGGTGGAGAAGCTCGCGGCCCGCGGGGTGCGGCGGCTGTTCGCGATCCGGGTGGCCGAGCGAAGGGTGTACGAGTGGGACCGCGCCCACGGCGACTGGACCGAGCTCAACCCCGACGCGACCCTCACCGACCCGTGCTTCCGCGTCCCCGTCCCGGTTCGCGCGTTCGTCGACCGGGTGCTCGCCGACGACACCGTCGCCGCCGCGCTGCTCGCCGTGAAGAACCGCGTCCTCGAGAAGGCCCTCACCGAGCGCCAGCGCGCGGGCGCGGTGCGCGCGCGGCGGGAGGTGCTCGTCACGCTGCTGGAGGCGCGGTCGCCGCTCACCCGGTCGCAGCGGGCGCGGGTGGCGGACTGCGACGACGAGGCGACGCTCGCGGCGTGGTTCAAGCGCGCGGTCGCGGGCGAGGGGGCCGCCGCGATCCTCGGGGCGTAGCGTCGCTCACCGACCTCGCGGGCTACGCCGATCCCGTCGTCGACTCACCCTCGACGGGGCACAGGAGCGCGCAAGCATCGACGCCGAACCCTTCGCACAAGCGTGCGAGGCTCGTGAAGGTCAGGTTGACGCGCCCCGCCTCGATGCGCTGGTACTGCTGCATCGCCATGCCGCAGCGCGCGCCGGCTTCCTCCTGCGTCCAGCCCTGCGCTTCGCGCAACGCCCGCAGCCGCGTCGCAAACCGTCGCAGCAGCGGCGGATAGGAACTCCAACGCGCCTTGCTGTCAACACCCGCCGCTCGCTCCCTCTCGCGCCGTACTCGCGCGGATGGGTGTGTGTACACCGGCTGGATGACGCGCAGTGTCACTGTGGTGGCTCTCCGCCGCGCCGCGGCCCTTCGTGCGGTGAGGGAAGACCGAGCGCTCAACCCGCGGGGGCGTCTTCGAACGCCATGCGGTAGAGCGCTTCGACCGGGAGCGTGAGGTCGGGGCCGCTCACCTGCACCTCGCCCCCCTCGCCGTACGCGCGGAGGATCCACGCCTCGCCCTCCCCCCGCGCGTAGTGCTCGACCAGCCGGTGCTCCGACGACACCATGACGTAGTGCCGGAGCGACGCGACCGTGCGGTAGCCCTCCCACTTCTCCCCGCGGTCGAACTTCTCCGTCCCCTCGGAGAGCACCTCGACGATGAGGACGGGGTTGGTCACCACGTCGGAGGTGCCCGGGAAGAGCGCGAGGGGGCCGCAGACGACCGTCGCGTCGGGGTAGACGAAGCCGTTCTTGCGCGGCACCCACACCTTCTGGTCGGACGTCATCACGCGGCACCGCGAGCGCAGCAGCGCGCCGTAGAGGGCGCCGACGACGTTGCCGCAGATGGTGTTGTGATCGGGCGTGCCGCCCGCCATCGCCTCGACCCGAAACACCTCGCCGTCCCAGAGGATGTGCCGCTCGCTCGCGGCGGCCTCCATCGCGAGGTACGCGTCGATCGAGGTCCGAGGGCGCGTGGCTGCGGAGCGGGTCATGGCCCCGCGGAGCGTACCGCACCCGCGCGCCGGTCGCGACGGTGCGCCGCGGGCGGTGGGGAAGGCACGCGCCCCCTGTGGAGGCCGAGCCGAGGTGCGCGAGGGACTTGCGCCTCACGCGGTCCCTGGCGGAATGTCACGCGGCCCCATGCTCGACCAACGCCCCGCCCGGCTCACGCCGGGAGAGCTCCTGGCGAACCGCTACCGACTCCAGGACGCCATCGAGCGCGCCGGCTTCGGGCACGCATGGCGCGCGCGCGACGAGTCGAGCGGGCGGGCCGTGGAGGTGCACGACCTCGCCACACTGCGCGGCGGCCTCGACCGCGGCGAAGCGATCGCGCGGCTCCGAGCCTCCGCGGCGGTGAAGCACCGCGCGCTGGCGGCGACGCAGGAGGTCTTCGAACACGCGGGCGCCGTCGTGGTGGTGGCGGCGCCCGCCGAGGGTCAGCCCCTCGCTGCGTGGATGGAGGAGCCGGCCCGCGCGGGCGTCGCGGCGCGACTCGACGCCGCACGCGCGGTGATCGACCAGGTGGCCCAGGGGCTCTGGGCCCTTCATCGGCCAACGCCCTCCCTCGCGCACGGGTGCCTCGGGAGCGCCTGCGTCCGCGTGGCGATGCGCGGCGTCCTGCCGGCGGTGACGGTGTCCGCGGCGGGGTGGACCCGCGTCGTCGCGCCGCCCGGGTGGTGGGTGTGCCCGCCGGAGGGTGAGGCCCTCACCGCGTCGGCGGACGTGTTCGCGCTCGGCCTGCTGGCGACCGAGCTCCTCACGGGGGCCTCGACGCTCCACCACGTCGACGCCGTCCGGCGGCGCTTCGAAGACCGCCTCCCGGAGGCCGACGCCACGCTCGTCGACGGCATCGCGGCGTGCCTGGCGGTCGACCCCGCGCACCGGCTCGCCGACGCGCGCGCCGCCCGGGAGCGCCTCCTCCACGCGTCGGTGTCGTGGAAGGCGCGGGAGCGTCCGGTGGTCGCGCCGCGGCCGACGGCGCCGCGGGTGGAGGAGGCCCCGGTGAAGGTGCCGACCCCATCGGTGGGCCCGCAGGTGTGGGTGACCCCCGCGAAGGTCGCCGTGAAGCCCGCCGTCGCGCCGTCGGCGGAGGAGACCGACGAGTCGACGCAGGTGGAGGCGCCGCGACGCTGGCCCGTCCCGAGGCCTCCCCCCGCCGCTCCGCCGCCGCCAGACGACGCCGACGAGGCCACGCAGTTGGAGGCGCCACCGGTGCCGCCGCCGCCCCGGGCGAGCACCTCCGAGCCTGGCGACGAGTCGACGGACGTGTCCTCGTGCGCGCCGGAGGCCACCGAGGAGGCGACCGACCCCGCGCCCGTCGAACCGGAGGAGCACACGAACCCGATCGGCGCAGCGGGCGGCGCGTTTGCGGTGTCTCGCGCCGCGCGGGAGCACACCCTCGTTCCTGGCGGGCGTGTGATCCCTGCGATCGCGTTCGTCCCCGACGAGCCGACCGCCCCCATGACGTCCGGCGCCAACGTCACGCCGGGGGTGGCGCCGCTGGTTGGGATGCCGCCGATTTCAGCGCCGCCCCGCGCGCTGCCGGAGCGGACCCCGCCCGACGTGCCGGCCATGGCGTCGCTGGGTTCTGTGGCGCCGTGGGTGGCGGTGATGGTCGGGGTGGGGGCGCTGTTGGGGCTTGTGCTGTGGTGGGCGATTCGATAACGGTCTGTTGGTTTGTGTGAGCCGGACTGCCCGGCCCGCGACACTCCCTCCCGGAGACCACGCGATGACCCAGGGGACCCTGCCAGAGACAACCTTCTCCTTTGCCGCGGGGGCGGTGCCGTCGGAGGCGTGGACGGTGGTCCGTTTCATCTCGCGGGAGGCCATGTCATCACTGGGCGAGCTCACGGTGGTGCTCGCGATGGAGCCCGGCGGGCCCTCGCTCGGCGGGCTGCTCGGCGCGCCCGCGTCGCTCGCGGTCGAGCGAGGCGCGGTGGCGCGACGGCTCCAGGGCATCGTCCGCGAGGTCGAGGAGCTCGGGAGCACCGCGGCGCACCGCTTCGTGCGGGTGGTGGTGGTGCCGTCGCTCTGGGCGCTCTCGCAGCGCTCCGACTGCCGCATCTTCCAGCAGATGAACGTCCTCGCCATCGTGCGCGAGGTGCTCCGCGTGGCGGGCGTGTACCAGGGGGAGGGGGCCTTCGAGGCCGACGCTACGCTCGCGGCGATGCCGCCGCGGGAGTACTGCGTCCAGTACCAGGAGACCGACCTCGCCTTCGTTCAGCGACTGCTCGAGGAGGAGGGGATCCCCTACTACTTCCGGCACGACGCGACGGGCGGCGAGGCGCTGGTGCTGGCGGGCGACACGCACGCGTTCGACGAGGTTCCGACGCTCGACGGGGAGTCGGTGCGGGTGCTCGACGCGGGCGACGCGACGGAGTCGGCGGAGTCGGTTCGGTGGTTCGACGAGCGCCACTCGCTGCGTCCGACGAGCGTGACGGTGCGGGACTTCGATTTCTCGCGGCCGCGCACCCCGTTGTCGCCGAGCCACCCCGCGCAGCCGGGACAGCGCGCGCTCTACGAGTTTCCTGCGCGGGCGGCGCTCTCGGGCTACGACGAGGGCGCGCGCGCCTACCAGGTCGAGAACACCACACGTCTCGCGAGGGTGCGCCAGGAGGCCCACCAGATGCGCGCCCACGTCGGGCGCGGGCGGAGCAACGTCACGGGGATGATCCCCGGCCGCGTGTTCGAACTCGAGGGCCACGAGAGCCCCGAGGTGAACCGCGCCTTCCTGGTGACTGCCGTGGAGAGCGTCGGCCAGGCGTGGTCGGAGCTGCCGGAAGACGTGCGCGCGAGCGAGCGCGTGCTCGACGCGCTCGCGGAGGCGGGGGTGACGGAGGGCGGCGGGCGGAGGGGGCGCGTCGAGCGCTACCGCAACACCTTCGAGACGCACCGGGCGGGCGAGATCGAGACGAGCGTACCGTACCGGCCCGAGCGGACGACGCCGCGGCCGGTGGTGGAGGGCCCGCAGACGGCGTGGGTCGTGGGCCCGGCGGGCGAGGAGATTCACACCGACCCGCACGGGCGGATCAAGGTGCAGTTCCACTGGGACCGGCAGGGGGCGAGCGACGAGCGGAGCTCGTGCTGGATCCGCGTGGCGCAGAGCTCGTCGGGGCCGGGGTGGGGCTTCACGGTGCTGCCGCGCATCGGGATGGAGGTGGTGGTGAGCTTCCTCGAGGGCGACCCCGACCGCCCGATGGTCACCGCCTGCGTCAACAACGGCGAGAACGGGACCTCGTACCCGCTGCCGGAGATGAAGACGAAGTCGGTGATCAAGACGCAGAGCTCGCCGAAGACGGGCGGCTACAACGAGATCCGCTTCGAGGACAAGGCCGGCGTCGAGCAGATGTACGTCCAGGCCGAGCGCGACCATGACACCCTGGTGAAGAACGACCAGACCGTGACGGTGAAGCGCCACCGGACGAAGGTGGTGCAGGGCGACGAGCACAACACCATCGAGCAGAACCGCGTCACGCACGTGCAGATGGACAACGTGCGGCACGTCGACGGCAACCAGGAGGTGGAGGTGCACGGCGCGGTGGGGGCGACGCTGAGCGTCGACCAGAACCGCGAGGTGCGTGTGGGCGGCGAGCAGCGGGTGTCGATCGACAAGGACCTCCACCGGGTGGTCGGGGGGAACTCCATCGCGCGCTTCGCGAAGGACTACATGCGCACGGTGATGCAGAACCAGATCGTCAACGTGCTGCAGAACCACATCCGCAACGTTGCGGGCAACGACCACGCGGTGGTGACGGGGGCGAAGTTCGTCCAGGCCAACAGCGTGCTGGAGCACGTGGCGACGACGGTGAAGGCGGTGGCGGGGCAGATGTTCCGGTGGGAGGTGCCCGCGCCGAAGAAGAAAGAGGAAGCGGGGAAGGCGGACGAAGGGCAAGATGCCAACGCTGGGACTTACACGGGCATGGTGGACGACCATTGGAAGACCACGACAACTTCCGGCGCCAGCGTCCTGCTTGACGGAAAGAAGATCACGCTCGATGCCGGGGCGTCGGTGGTGCTGGTGGAGCAACTGACGCCCCCGGCGACGAGTGCGGTGAGGTCGATCACACTAGATACGGGAGCTGGCGCCAAGATCGTGCTGGAGAATGGGAAGATCACCATCGAAGCGGACGAGGTGAGGCTTCTCGGCAAGAAGGGGGCAGTGCTTCAGGCGGACGCTGGAGACATGCTGATTGTGGGCAAAGAGAAGGTTAAGATCAACCCCTAAGGGATACGTGCAGAACATGGCGGACGCAGCAACAACCAGGCATCAGCATGTTTGTCCCAAAGTGGATCCGGTGCACATCGGGGGACCAGTATCTACAGGTTCAGAGAATGTTGAGATTAATGGAGAGTTGGCTGCAAGGGTTACAGATCGTGCAAAATGTTTCGGCGCAGCTGGCGGCCACGACCTCGTTCAAAATGGTTCCGCTTCGGTTGAGATCAACGGTCTACCTGCGGCCCGCCGTGGAGACGCTACGATGCACGGCGGGAGCGTCGTGATGGGCTCACCCAACGTCGAAATTGGGGGCGCCTCTGTTCGCGCGACATCGCAGCAACTCGCCCGATTCATAGCCAGCCACACCAACATCCGACTAGAGGCGCGACATCCCTTCGGGAATATTGATGATGCCGCCAACGCGGATGACGTAGTCAAAGATGTATCCGAGGGTCGTAGAGCCCGGCGCAGCTCCTACGATGACCCCGGCACCGGACCCAAAGGTAGTAAAGCGCCTGGAGGGTCTACGGCGCTCGACGAAGATATGCTCACAGGAATGATCGATGTAAGTAAGGACTATCAGAGCGTAAACGTTCGAGAAATTTCCGGTGCCGAACACAGTGGGAATTCGCAGCACTACAATGGTCTCGCATTCGATGTGGATCGGATCGATGGCCAACGAGTTGACAAGGGTGCTGTGGCGACCGCATTTCGTCAGGCGTGTCGTGACCTGGGGGCCTCGAAGGTGTATGGCCCCGGTGACAAACATCACGATCATCATTTCCACTGCGAGTGGCCCCCGCGCCCCTGACGATCAAAGTTCCAATGTCCACCCTCCTCCCCGAGCAATCCTTCTCCCACACCCTCGGGGAAATCGCGATCAACCGCGACGACCCCTGCGAGCTCGTGCGCGAGCTCATCTCCAACGCGCACGACGCCGCCGCCACCCGCATCGACGTCGTCCCGCTGCCTGACCGCCGCGGCCTGCTCGTGTTCGACAACGGCCACGGCCTCTCGCAGCAGGAGAGTGCGCGCCGCAACGGCGTCCTCCCCTTCGTGGCCTTCTTCTCCATCGGCAAGGGGACCAAGACCCGCGGCGAGGGCATCGGCTACAAGTGCCAGGGCGCCAAGCTCTGCTTCGCGTCGAGCCGCTTCACCGTCCTCACGCGCTGCGCGGGGGAATCCTCGTGGCGCTGGAAGTCCATCGAGAACCCCAAGACCACCCTCGACACCACCTTCGACCTGACGCCAACCCTCTCCGACGCCCCGTGGAAGACGCTCGCCGAGGAGGTGCTGAAGTCGCCCGACGACCGCACCCGTGCCGTCCTCCAGGTGTACGGCGAGGCCTTCTTCAAGAGCGAGTTCGCGCAGGGCACGATGCTCGTCATCGAGGGGATCGAGGTGGACGACTACAACACCTGGTTTTCGACCCGCGCCGACCGCAACAGCAACTACCTCTGGAACTACCTCCAGTTCCGCACCGCCCACGGCGACGTGCGGCGCATCACGAAGCAGCAGGGCTTCCGCCCGACGGACGTCAACGCCGTCACCATCACGGCGCAGCGCAACGGGATGCGGGAGATCCCGCTGCGCATGTGGCTCACCAACGGTGACGGCAAGGGCAAGCTGGAGCTCGTCCCCTTCGGCTGGCCGTACCTCGAAGCGGTCGCTGTCGGGGAGCAGGCCGTCCACGCGCCCCAAGACGTACGGCAGATGCGCTCGGCCCGCTTCACCGCGCGCTACGCCACCACCTTCTCCTACGAAGACCGCTATTACACGCTCATCCTCGCGGTCGATGGGGAGCGGCGGGCGCTGGAGGGATACCCCATGCTCGGGCGTCAGGGCGCGGCGCGGAGCGGCATCGCCCTGGCCGAGCAGCGCGGCGTGTACCTCTGCAGCAACGGGATCGAGGTCTGCTCCTTCGACAAGCTCTTCGACAAGCCGCAGCTCAAGTCGTGGTCGGTGCTCAAGAACGGCCGTTCCCACTTCGTGATGTTCATCGATGGGAAGTTCGACCTGGTCACCAACCGCAACGCCCCGGCGCCGAGCGCGACCTCGGTGCTCGGGGCGCCCGGCTTTCTGGACAAGGTGACGAAGTTTCTCGACGACAGCGCGCAGGGCAAGGATGGCGAGGTGCTGAAGCAGCTCGTCGAGCGGCTGCGGCGCGAGACCACCCGCAAGGTCGAAGACCAGTACCAGGAGAACCAGAACCGCCTGCGCGATGAGCTCCAGCGGCGGGAGCACTTCGTGGTGAAGTCGGTGCCGGCCCTGGCGGGTCGGAAGTTCTACGCACCGGAGCCGGGGGAGGAGCACTTCGTCGGTGCGCTCAACACGCTCTTCGCGCACCTCGTCCCGGCGGACTCACCGTGGAAGAAGCTGTGGCTGCGGCCGCTCACCTTCGTGGCGCTGGGCATCGACGCGCTCGCGATGAAGGACGACGCCGCCGGGGCCACGCCGCAGAACCTCGTCGCCGTGGAGTACAAGTACTCGTTCGCGGCGGACGACGAGTTCAACCACCCGCTGAACATGACCTCGCTGATCGTGTGCTGGGACTTCGAGATGCCCGCGCCGGGGAGCCGCGTGCGGGACTCCTACGCGTACAGCGGGCTGGTCGGGGCGCCGGTCGGCGAACTGGATGGATACCCGCTGGGCTTCGTGGTGGGCGACATCGCCCACGAGTCGGAGAACCGCCAGATCGACCACGAAGTCACGGTGGTAAGCCTGAAGCGGCTGATCAAGCGGACCTTCGACACGGTGTGGTACCCACCCGCGCCGAGCGCGGTGGTGGGAAAGAAGAAGGTGAAAAAATAGCGCCTTCCAGCCGACATATGCATCGTTTTATCGAGGAGCCGGACACCCTGGGGGTGTGGTGTAGCAGATAGGGCGATCGTAACCTGGGCAACTTCCGCAGATAGCCGATGGCCCGCACATTCCAGGAATGCATGCGCACCCTCCTGCGGAGCACGTTTGGCGCGTTCCACACCGAACCCCACACGCACCGCAGTTCTCTACATCGGTCTGCGTGTTGACACACCCACCACCACATAGCGTGCCCGCTGCACAACGACACGCTCCGCTTGTGCAACTCTGCCCGCTACCGCATTGAGTTCCGCATGTTCCGCAGTTGTTCGCGTCGGTCTGCGTGTTGACGCAACCTGCTCCGCACGCCGTCGTTCCGCCAGCGCACATGCAGCGCCCCGCACCACACGTCTGCCCCGCCGGGCAGATCGCGCCGCACGCGCCACAATTCTGACGATCACTCTGCGTGTCTACGCACGCACCGCCACAATCGCTCGTCCCGCCCCGGCAGACACACCCGGCACCCTGACACGTCTGATCCCCACGGCACGCATTGTTGCACGATCCGCAGTGCTCTCGTGATGCCCATGTGTCAACGCAATCACTTCCACACATGACGTACGGACAGGTTGTCTGGCAGCGGCCTATCGCGCACACCTGTCCGCCCGTGCAGCCCACTCCACAACCACCGCAGTTCGCCCTATCGCTCTGGAGGTCGACGCACACCATCGAGCATCGCGTACGCCCTGCCGGGCACGATGCTTCCGACGCGACGTCTCTCGGACGATCCGCGGGGGGCGCATCCGCCGCGGGCATGTCGACCACGACATCGGCGGGAGGGGCCTCATCCATCCCCACGGGGTGGTCAGCGCTCTCGTCCATCGCGCTCGCGTCGCTCACGTCCACATCACTCGACACTGACGCGTCGTCTGTGGCGTCTGGCGGAGGAACCGGCGGTCCTGCCTCCGGCCTGGTCTCAGGCGACTCGCACCGCGCCACGCCATCGTCCGCCCGGCAGGTCGTCTCCATCGGGCACATGAAGTCGCCACACGCGCGTGCCAGGAAGACGAGGACGTGCTGCGTCCCCTCGTTGGGGTAGGTGAACCAGAGCCGCCGCACCACGAAGGGCGCCTGGGCTCCGGCGTCGTCGCAGAGGCACGACGTCCCCCTGCATGCCGCGACCTCCACGAGGGTGCGGCGCGTCCGGTCGCCGCCTCGCGGCATCACGATGAAGTTGCCGGGCAACGTGGCCCGACGCTCCCCCCGCCCGAGCGGGATCGTCGTGCAGGAGATCGTCTGGTCGGGGCTGTCCTGCGACGCGACCCGCACGCCGAGGCTCTGGATCCGGTGCGGCACGTCCGGCGCCTCCGGCCCCCAGGGAAGGTCGGTGAAGATGTACAGCACGACCCGCGTGGGGTCGTCGACACACGCCGCCACCACCACACACAGCCAGAGGAAGACGAGCCGAAACCCCCTCATCGCTACCACCTCACCGCTTGCGTCTCGGAGCCGAGGACGTTGGGAATCGGCGCCGGCCCCTCCCGCGTCGCCAGCACCACCGCCGTCGCCACCCCGCCCGCCACCGCCGCGCCGATCACCGTCCAGAACCACCAGCGCCGCGTCACCGGCACGCGCTCCTCGGGCACCGGCACCGACACCGACCGGTCGGCGCCCGCGGCCACCTGCACCGCAAGGCGTACGGGCTCTCTGCCCTCGCCGCGGGCCTCGACCACGCGCTCGCCGGGCTCGACGTAGATCACGTCGCCGCCGACCTGGCTCGCCTGCAACCGCGCGCCGTCGAGCGAGAAGGTGACACCCGTCGGTACGTTCCCGTCGGGGATCACCCGGACGCGACCGACGTTGGCGAGGACGTGCCCGGTCACGGCGTCGAAGCTCGGGTCGCGTGCGTTGGCGAGGGCGATGTACCGCGGGATCAGCTGCGCTGCGCGCAGGAACTGGCGGAGCTCGTCGTGGGCGACGATCTGCATCCAGATGCAGCGCGGCCGCGGCTCCGGCGAGCAGGCCTCTTCGAAGGCCGCGAGCGCGCTGCGGACGCGCCGCTGTTCGAGCAACGCGAAGCCCCGATCGAGCGCCTGCTGCTGCGGGGACACCGCGGCTGTGCTCGGTGGGGGAGTCGGCGCCGGGGGCGTCGGAGGCGGCCGCGCAGGGCGGCGCTGGGCGAGTGCTTCCCCGCCCGCCACGATCACCAGCGCAATGTGCGCGACGATACCAGTCCCGCGACGCATCCTCCGCACGCTATCAGCGGGCGTCGTCGGGCGTCACCTGAAAAGCTGTCCTCTCTCCACCGCGCCTTCACCGCCTGGCGTTGCCTGGCGCACGGAGCACGTCGGGCGGTGCTCCCACCCACACGCCGTCGTCTGCGCGTCGCCCTACGGCCTCGGGCGCGCTTGCCGCGGCGCCTGCCTTCGGGCTAGGACCACCACCCATGCTCCAGGTGATTCCGCTCCGGTACGGGACGGTGTTCAAGAAGGCCTTCAGCGACCGTGAGGTGTTCTCGCGCTTCGCGAGCGACGTCCTGGGCATCGCCGTGGACGTCCCGGTGGTCCACACGGAGTACAGCTACCCCGAGGCGGTGGGCCGCGTGAAGGTGGAGTACGACCTGTTCGGCGAAGACCCCACCCACCGCGTCATCGTGGAGATGCAGCACATCCGCGAGGACGAGTCCTTCGAGCGCTTTCTCCACTACCACGCGGTGGGCATCGTCGAGCAGGCCACCGACCACACGCAGTACCGACCCGCGCGCGATGTCTACACCATCGTCGTCTTCACCCGCGAGCCCCGCGCCGAGCACCTCCGATTCTCCGTCGCCGTCAGCGACGTCGACCCGGTGAACGAGCGCGGCGAACGCCTCGGCCTCTACCGCCACCGCATGGTCTTCCTCAACGCGCGGGTCATCCACGAGGGGACGCCGAAGCCCCTCCGACGATGGCTCGAGCTCATCGCCGACTCCCTCGACGGAGAGGTCGACGAGACACGCTACCCCGACCCCGTCCAGCAGCGGGTACTGCGCGCCGCCGTCAAATCCACCGCCACCCCCGACGAGCTCGCCCGCATCAAGGACGAGGCCGCATGGGAGGCCGCGCGGCGGGGGGAACGCGCTGAAGGCCACGAGGAGGGGATGCGCCTCGGCGCGCGGGTCGGGGCTCTCGAGGCCGCGCGCGCGAGCCTGTTGCGCGTGCTCGCGAAGCGGGGGCTGAACCTCACCCACGCGCAGCGCGAGCGCATGCAGGCGTGCGACGAGCTCGAAGTGCTCCAGGCGTGGCTCGAGAACGCCGTCGAGGCGTCGACGGCCGAGGACGCGCTCCGGTAGCGGCGCCGCGCCCGTGAGCCCGCGCGAGCGTCGCCAGGCGGTGACGGGATTGCCCCGGGGCGCGACCTCGTGGAAGATCGCGGCCGCGGCGGCCGGTCGTGCGCAACCGTCGCGAGAGACACCATGGTAGACATCCCACCGGACGAGGGGCTCGGCCGCATCGGAACCTATCGCGTCGTCGCGTTCCTCGGGAAGGGGGGAGTCGGCGCGGTGTACCGCGCGGTGGACGACTTCTCGAAGCGCCAGGTCGCGCTCAAGGTCATCCTCCCCGAGCACCGGGAGAACGCGGAGATCCGCCTGCGCTTCACGCAGGAGGCTCGCATCGGCGCCCAGCTCCGGCACCCCCACATCGTGCAGGTGCTCGGCGGCGGGGAGATCCGCCGTTCGCGCGCCGCCACCGAGGACACCGAGCCCGCCGTGGCGATTCCGAGGCTCGACGGACAAGAGCTCCTCGACGGGACGCTCTACGTCGTGTTCGAACTGCTCGAAGGACCCTCGCTCCGAGATCACATCGCCGCCTTCGGGCCGATCCCGTACTGGGAGGTGCCGTCGTGCCTCGCCCCGCTCTTCGACGCCGTGGCCTACATGCACGGGAAGGGCTTCGTCCACCGCGACCTCAAGCCGGGCAACGTCCACTTCGGCGACGATTTGAAGGTGCTCGACCTGGGCTCGGCGAAGGCCGGTGACGAGGCCCTCGCCCGCTTCGAGGGTTTGGAGCGAACCACCGGCACCAACGTCCCCATGACGTGGGAGTACCGTAGCCCCGAGACCTTCGCCGAAGTCCCCGAGAACGACCCCCAGGTCGACCTCTGGGCGCTCGCCGCGACCGTCTACCGGGCCGTCACCGGGCGCCTCCCCTTCGGCGGTGCGTCGGACCCGGCGTCCCTGGTCCGCCGCATCGTGACGGCCCAATTCACGCCGGCGCGTGAGGTCGACCCGTCGCTGCCGCCGGCGGTCGACGCGTTCTTCGCGCGCGCCTTCGCGCCCGACAAGTCCGACCGGTTCCCTTCGGCGCAAGCGATGTTCGACGCGGCCCGCTCGGCCTTCGTCGCGCCTGCCGCGCCCGTCGAAGACGTTCGCCACGCCGCGCCCGTCGCGGCGGCACCGGAGACGTCGGTGACGCTCCCGCCGGTCGTGGTCTCTGCACCCGAGGGCCGGTCGCGACAGCGCTGGGGCGTCGCATTGGTCGGCGTCCTGGCGGTGGCGGCGCTCGTCGTGGCGGTGCTCTTCGCCACGCGCTCGCGCGAGCCGCATGGCGCGGTTGTCGCGCGCCCCACCACGTCCACCGCGGCCCTCGCCGCACCGGCGCCGCCTCCCCAGCCGGCGTACGCCGCGCCCGCCGCGTCGGCCGATCCTGAGCCGAGCCCTCCGCCCACCCCGACCCGGTCGGAGCCCCGCGCGGGTCCTCAACTCCGCGGCTCGCCTCCGGCGTCTGCGCGCGGACGACGCCCGTCTGACCCCTCGCGCACACCAGCGGCCGCCTCGCCTCCCTCGGCTACTGTCGCGCCGGTCGAGCCAGCCCCCGCGCGTCGCCCGCAGGCACAGAGCATCGACCAACCGTACTGAACGCGCCGTCCGCGGCCTCCACCCACCGCGGCCCTTCGTGCGGTGAGCTCTCCTACCGCGCCTTCGCGGCTTTGCGCTTCGGCGCGCCGAACACGTCGGACGCCGTCCTGGCCGTCCCAGCCGCCGTGAGCCACTTCGTGAGCGTCGCGTCGTCGTCGCACGCGCGCACCTCGGCTTCGCGCGCCTTGCTCACCGCGATGCCGCGAGCCGCCAGCACCGTGAGCAGCGCCTCCGCCCGGCCTTCGGCTCGCCCCTCGGCGCGCCCCTTGGCGAGGCCCTTGGCGAGCCCCTTGGCGAGCCCCTGCTTCGTGGCGGCCTGCTCAGCCTTCCACAGCCAGGCGGGCACTTCGAACTCACCGAACGGTGTCTTCTCGACCAAGAGCGCCTCCAGGGTCTTGCGGAGCGCCGGCCGGAGCTCGCGGCGCAGGAGCAACAGATACGCCTTCCCCGAGTCCGCATCAAGCGCGGCCAGGGCCGCGGGGACGGCCCGGACGATGGCCTCGTCCGACGGCCCCGCGTGGTTGGCGTGGGCGAGCGCGGAGAGCACGGCGAGCTCGGGGTGCGCGTGCGCGAAGGCGGGGGCGGTCACCTGGGGGATGGACGACGGCCCGAACACCAGCGGGCGCCACGAGCCGCGGCCCGGGGACACCACGAGGGGCTGCGCGGCCCACGCGGCGACCGCCTCGTCGAGCGCGATGACCAGCACGTACGCCGGGCAGCGGAACTTCGCCCGCGCCGTCGCGGCGTACACCGGCCACGAAAACTCCTTGTCGACGTCGACGGCGAGCTGCGGCTCCGCGACGACCGCCAGCACGCGGCGCTCACGACCGTCAGGGCCGCCAGCCCAGAGCTCGATGACGAGGTCGGCGCGGTGCTCGACGGGCACCAGCTCCGAGAGGTCCGCCTCCGTGACCGTCACCCGGTCGTGCGCCGGGACCGAGACGCCCAGGGCCGTCGCCATCACGTCCACGGCGAACGTCGGCGACATGCGGAACATGTGCACCAGCGACTCGTGACTCACCGAGGGCATGACGCGCCGTCGGTATCACGACCCGCCGACGGCCGCGAGAAAGACGCGGCCGGCCGCTACGGTCGCCTCCGCCGCCTCGCCAGCGCCGCGAGCGCGAGCAGCGCCCACGCGCCGCCGCGCCCCGTCTCCTGCGCGCGGCACCCGCAGCCCGCCTCCTCGCGCGGCGCCGGCGCCCCCGCGTCGATCGCCGCCGCGTCGCGCGCCGTCGCGTCGGCGCCCGCGTCCTCGGGGTTGCCCGCGTCGTCGACCATCACCACCGGGCCCGGCGGCGTCATCCCCGGCGGCGGGCGCGGGTCGCGCACGGGCGGCTCGGCGAGCGTCGGCAGCGGCGCCGTGAGCGGCGGGCACTCCCCCAGCCGGTCGGGCGCGCAGCGCGTTCGGAAGGCGACCGTCAGCGTCCGCCCGATCGCGCGGCCCGCGAGCGTGCGGACCGACGCGTCGAGCTCGACGCGGTACGCGGTGTTGAAGGCGAGGTCGCCCGTCGTGCGGACCATCACGGTGTTGCCGTGGTCGCCGTAGCGCGAGACGCGCGCAGGCACCGCCTCGCCGGACTCCGTTCGAACGCGCACGGTGGCGGCGCTGACGGTGGCGTCGTCGAGGCCCCACGCGGTGGTCAGCGCGATGCGGCTCTCGATGTCGGCCGCGGCGACGGGGAAGTTCGCCTGACCCGGCGCGGGCCACGAGTAGAGGAACCCCGCGTCGTCGGGCGCCGTCCCCTCGAGGCGGCGCCAGAGGAAGGCCTGGTAGGCCGCGGTGGTCTCGACGAGGTGGGGGTAGCTGCCGGGGGTGCCGCGGTCCCAGTAGTGCGAGGCGGCCCACGGCATCATGCGCCAGTGCCCCGGGTAGAGCGACCACCCGTAGCGCGCGAGAAACTGCGTCGTCCCCGCGGTGAGGTCCGACGCGCGGCGCAGCAGCTCCGGCGTCACCGCGGGCCCGCCCACCGCCGCGTGGATCGCGGGCATCTCGTCGAACCAGAAGCGCCCGTCGGCCGAGCTCGTCACGCCGTGCTCCACCATCAGCCAGGCGTCGGCGCCGAGGTCGAGGTCGTTCGCGTCCGTACGATCGTACTGGCGGACGCGCTCCATGAAGTACTGGTCGAAGGTCTGGTCGGTCATGCTGTGGGCGGCGAGGCCCATCAGGAAGGCGACGTGGCGCCGCGCGTCGGCCGAGCGGAAGCCCTCCGCGCCCCAGCGCCCGCGGATGTAGCGGACGTAGGGTTCGAGGAAGCTCTCCCAGTGCGCCCACTCGCCGTACTCGGCGCGGACGGAGTAGCCCGAGTCCTGGTAGATCGCGCCGTTCTGCAAGGCCGGGCGGAGCGCCGGGTCGGTGACGATGTCGCGCAGGGGCCCCGGGGGCTGCGCGTCGGCCGCCTGCTCGGCGACCCACACGTGCGACACCATGCTGTTGGCCGAGGCGGCCGCCGGCGCGAGGGCCAGCGCGAGGACGAGGGGCGCGCGCATGCGGCGACGATAACGCAACCCGCGCGTCCGCGGCGTGTACTACGATCGCTCCCCCCGATGCTCACGCTCCGCGCCGCCGTGCTCCCGCTCGTCCTCTCCGCCTGCGCCGCGGCGCCCCGCGCGGGCACGCTCGTCGCGCGCGCCGAGCCGCCGCCGCCGCGGGTGGTCCGCGGGGTGGTCCGCTACGAGGCCCGCCAGCCCACCGCCCGGGGCGCGTCGTCGGCCGCGGAGGTGCGGCCCGCCCGCTTCGTCGAGATCGTCGCGCGCGACGTCGCGGGGACGCCCGTGGGCTCCTGCGCGGCCGACGGCGACGGCGCCTTCTCGTGCGCGATGTCGGGCGTCGCGACGACGCTCGCCTTCATCGCCCACGCGCGCCACGACGGGCTGGAGGCGTCGTGCACGCCCGACTCCGACCAGCGGCGCCTCCATGAGCTCGCGGTGCAGCTCCCGCCGCAGGGCGACGTCGTCGAGCTCACCATCCGCGACGGCGACCCGGCGGGCACGGGCGGCGCGTTTCACATCGTCGACACCGTCATGCGCGGCGTCGAGGCGGCGAAGCGCTGGACGGGCGCCACGCTGCCGCCGCTGGTGGTGTACTGGGGCCGCGGCGTCACCACGGAGTGGAGCTACTACCGCGGCGAGCGGCCGGCGGGGTCGGGGCGCTTCGTGCTCGAGCTCCTCGGCGGGCAGCGCGGGCGCCACACCACCACCGACACCGACGAGCACGACGAGGCCATCGTCCTCCACGAGGTGGGCCACTTCGTCATGGACCGGCTGACCACCAACTCGTCGCCGGGCGGGACGCACCCGTCCAACGTGCTCATCGACCCGGGGCTCGCGTGGGAGGAGGGTCGCGCGACCTGGTTCGCCGCGGCCGTGCGGCGCGATCCGGCCTACCAGGACACCATCGGCGTCGAGCCCGCGGGGAGCCTCCGCGTCGACCACGACCTCGAGCGGTCGGGCGGCCCGCGCGGCAACGGCGCGGAGAACAGCGTCGCCGACGTGCTGTGGGACCTCACCGACGGCTTCGAGGCCTACCCCGACCGCGACCACGACGGCGTCGCGCTCGGCCCCGAGGCCGTGCTCCGCGCGATGGTCGACATGAACCGAAGCGACGGAGCCTTCCCGTGCCTCACGTCGTTTTTGGAGTTCGTCACGGCGCGGCAGGAGCTCGCCGGGGGAGGGTCGCGGGACGCGCTGCTCACGCCCGACGCGGTGGCGGCGATGCTGCGCGCGACGCAGGAGCCCGACGCCCTGATGGTGCGCTCGCCCGACGCGCGCTGGCCGCTCGACCTCGCGGTGCCCGGCGTGGCCACGGACAAGGTCGACGGGCTCACCAGCCCCGCCCCGAGCGGCGGCCCGCGGCGCCCCGAGAACGGCTACGACGCCCTCCGCGTGTACCGCGTCCGCGTCACGCAGCGCGCGTGGCTCGGGCTCGAGCTCAACATCCAGGGCTCCGGCCGCCAGGCCGACCACACCGACCTCGACCTCGAGCTCCGCGACCTGCGCGGCGAGGTGATCGCGGCCGCGCGCGGCGAGGCGTCGCGCGAGACGCTCTCGCGGCTCCTCCAGCCGGGCTGGTACATCGTGTACGTGCGCGACGGCGGCGCCGGCAACCGCGCCAATTTCGAGCTCCGCACGCGCCTGCGGCCCGTGTGACTACTCGACGGTGAGCGAGCGGCGGGTGGCGTCGTAGCCCCCGCGCACGTCGGCGGCGTTGAAGACGAACTCGACCACGCCCGGGGTGGTGGGCGCCTTCCACTTCTTGCGGACGGGCCCGCTCGGGCGCTCGGCGGTGTCGACGAAGAAGGTGCCGTCCATCTCGCCGCGCGCCCGCTGCTCGCTCGCGGCCCGCGGCGCCATCGCCGGCGGCGCGAAGTAGAACCCGAACTGGAGCCGCTCGGGCTGCGTCACGGGCTGCGCGCGGATGTCGAGCGTCTGGTAGCTCTCGCGGCTCGCGGCCGACACCCGCAGCTCGATCATGTGGTCGAGGCACGGGTCGCCCGAGCACCGCGGCACCCGCACGGACGCGTCGCCCTCGCGCAGCACCACCGGGTTGGTGAGGATCGCGCCGGGGTAGAACACCACCTCGGTGAGCTCCGGGTTGTGGTTGATCGGCGCGGTCTCCTGCGTGCGGATGGTGATCGAGCGGGCGACGGTGACCGACTCGGCGTTGGCGCCCGTGCAGGTGGGGAGCCGGGTGTTCGGGTCGAAGCCGGCAGTGCCGCCGGCGCAGGCGAAGGCGAGCGCCTGGATGCGCGAGCGCCCGAGCGGGTCGACGCCGAACGCGACCGTCCGCGGCACCGTCAGCATCACCGTGGGCCCGGTGAGCGGCGGAAACTCGTCGGACGGCGCGCAGCCGAAGGTGTTGCCCGAGCGCGCGGTCTGCGGGCAGAAGAGCCACACCACGGTGACGGCGCGGCCCGGCGTCGGGTCGAAGGTGGTGAGCGTGAGGCGGGCCGTCTCGCCGGGCGCGACCTCCGACGCGCGGGGGTCACTCGCGCGCGAGGCGTTGGTCACCTGCACGCCCAGGACGCGGAAGGTCTTGAGGTCCCAGGCGGGGTCGAACTCGTTGCCGCAGCCGACGGAGAGGAGGGCGCCGAGGCCCAGCGCGCGAAGGGTCTTCATGTCAGTACTCCACGCGGATGCCGAGGTTGGGGAAGATCGGGATCCCCGTGACCACGTTGGACTGGGTGAAGTTGTAGTTGTACTGGACGCCTTCGGGGTTGGCGTTGTTGTAGACGTTGAGCACCTCCAGGTAGAGGTTGAAGGTGCCGCGTCGTCCGAGCGACCAGGTCTTGTCGACGCGCAGGTCGAGCTGGTGGAAGGGGTCGACGCGGGTGGAGAAGGGGCGGCCTGGCACCTGGGTGTAGGTGCCGGCGTCGGCGTTGAAGATCGCGCCCGCGACGGGCGTGGTGGGGTTGCCGGTGACGAAGCGGAAGCGCGCGCCCACCTCCCAGCCGCGCCCGAGGCGCACGCTCGCGATGGCCGTGAGGATGTGCGTCTGGTCGAACTGGAAGATGCGGTAGTCCTGCCCCGGGCCGTCGCGCCGCTCGCTGCGGGAGATGGTGTAGGCGAGCCAGCCGAAGAAGCGCTCGGAGGGCCGGTGGCGCAGGAGGATCTCCGCGCCGTAGATGCGCCCCGCGCCGTTGTTGAGGTAGCCGAGGCCGGTGGTGCCGGGCTGCGAGACCACCTGCGCGTCGAGGTCGCGGTAGAAGCCCTCCATCGAGAGGCTGACGTACTCGGAGAAGTCGTGGTCGAAGCCGAGCCCGTAGTGGATCGCCCGCTGCGGGATGAGGAAGGGGTTGCCCACCGTGGTGTTGGGCGCGAAGGAGTTGGGCGCGCTGGAGGTCTGCTGGTTCTGCGGCGGCTGCGAGAAGAGCCCGACGCCGCCCTTGAGGCGGATAGGAACTCCAACGCGCCTTGCTGTCGACACCCGCCGCTCGCTCCCTCTCGCGCCGTACTCGCGCGGATGGGTGTGTGTACACCGGCTGGATGACGCGCAGTGTCACTGTGGTGGGGTCCGCAGCTTCCGCCGCGCCGACGCCGCGCCGCTCGGCGAGGGCGAGGTGGCGGCGCTGACCTTCGAACTCCTGCCGATCTCGCACCTGTGGAGGCGAGGTCACCGCGTGCGGCTCGCCCTCGCCGCGGGCGACGCCGACCACTTCGCGCGGCCGCCCGAAGACCGCGCCGTGATGCGCGTCCACCGGACGCCCTCGCGCGCGTCGCGGCTCGTGCTCCCGGTCGCGCGCCCGTAGAGCGCTCGCCGCGGACCCCTCCGCGTTCGAGGTGGCGTCGGCGGTCGCACCGCCGGCGTCCTCGTTCCAGAAGACATCGCATGAGGGCTGTAGCGCATCCGTCGAGCCTCGTCGCTTCAAAGCGGCGCCGACGATCTTCGTTCCATGCCCCGGATCGCCTCCGCTCCGCGCGCTACCACCGCCAACGGAACGGAGGCGATCCATGAGAGTGTCACTCATCCTCAGCGTGTGGCTGATCCTCGTCGCGGCCCTCGCCGTCGGCTGCTCCGCGCCCGAAGCACCGTCGCGCCCTGAGCGAGCCGACAGCGGCCAGCAAGACATCCCCGACGGCGGGCCGACCCCGCCCGCCATCTGCGACCCCACGACCTGCGACCGCGACTGCCTCGCGGTCGGGCAACGCGGCGGCGTGTGCCGCAGCGATCGGTGCCTCTGCCTCGACGGCGGGCGCGACGGCGGCACGACCCCACCGCTCCCGGCGGATGCGGCGACCGCAGACGCAGGCCCGGTGCTCGGCCCAAGCTGTGCGGTCTCGCGGTCGGGCACGGCCCGTGATGTGGCGCTGGTCTGGTGTCCCGAGGACTGGCGCTCCATCGGGAACGACGGGCGCGCCGGGCCGGTGAACCCTCCTGGCACGATCGAACAGGTGCCCTGGGGCCGCCTGGTGGCCGTTCGGATGGCCGACGGCTCCACCCGTTACGTCGATGCCGTGGCGGCGAGCCCGAGGATGGTGCCCCTGACCCCGGAGTGGAGCGAGATCGAGCTCGCGCGACGGGTCGCCGGCCTCGCCCTGGCGATCACCGGGCTCCAGGACACCAGCCACGCGCTCACCACCCGCTCGCTCGCCGGGGTCACGGTGACCGAGACGCCCTCGGGGGCGACGACGGACTTCGAAGCGAGCAACCTGCTCCTGCGCTCGACGGTGCTCCACCGCACGAACGCCGGGCCCGATGCGTGGGTCTACCTCCAGCCCCGCGCCGCGGGGCTCGACCGCGTCCTCGGCGCGGTCCGCTCCCTCCTCGAACACCGCGACGCGATCTCGTCGACCCGGCGCTGGAGCTGGCCCACCGCCGCGCTCTGCAGCCCGGACGCACGCCTGGAAGCCTCCGCAGGGCTCGCCGCGCCGATGATGTCGCTCACCCTCGCCCCCGACCCGGCCCTCGCGGCGCGGGTGCTCGAGGCCCACCGGCTCGGCTGGAACTCCTCGGCCTCAGCGCGCCAGACCTACGTCACCGCGCAGGTACTCGATCTCTACGTGATTTCCGTGACGGCTATGTTGGAGGGCGCCGCGGTGGCCTCCACCGTCACGGAGGCCGAGCCCTCGGGGCTCGTCGCGTGCGCGGCGGACCTCCTGGGCTCCGCCGTGATCGAGCGCGTCCTGCTCGACGTCGTGCCGAGGGTGATCGAGGCCGCGGCTTCCCACCGGGAGCTCACCCCGCAGGAGTTCCTCGACATGGCCGCCTCGGCGCTGAACGACGAGTGGCCCCGGCTCGCGCTGGAGGGCCTCGCGTGCGGCACCCGCGAGTCGTGCACCGCGGCCATCGCGGCCGGCGCGACGGCGCCCGTGGGCCTGATGTGCCGCGTGCTGCTCGCGGTCGGCCACGCGCTCCGGGACGGCGCGTCGCTCGTCGCCTTCGAGGGCGACGTGGCGCTGAGCGGCGGCACGGAGCTCTTCACCTACGCCACCCAGGAGGGGGCCGCGCTGCCCTTCGACCGCAGCGCCTGCGGCGCACCCCTCGACGGCGGCTCTGACGTCCCCGACACGCTCGTCGTTCCCGACGCGGCGCCGGACCGGCCCGACGTCCCCGACGCGGCCATGGAGGGTGGCCTCGATGTGCCCGACGTGCCCGACACGGGGATCGATCGCCCGACCGACGCGCCGGCCCCCCGCGACATGCCCGACGTCCTCGACGTCCTCGACGTCCCCGACGTCCCCGACGTGCCCGCCGAGCCGCCGTGCATCCCCGCGTGCACCACGCCCGCGTCCGCGGTGCCTTGCGGCAGCGCCATCCCCAACGCCTGCGCCGGCGGCCCCTCGTGCGGTACGGGCACCCTGTGCCCCTCGTCCCAGGTCTGCACGGTCAGCAGGTGCGTCGCCTCGATGGTGTGCACGCCCGGCGCTTCCCGCTGCTCGGACTCTTCCACGGCGGAGACCTGCTCCTCGACGGGCGACCGCTGGGTCCGTAGCGCGTGCGGCTCGGGCTCGACCTGCACGTCGGGCAGGTGCGTCGCGACGGCCACCTGCGTGTTCGAGCGGCACTCCGACGGAGGCTTCCGCGAGGGCTTCAACGGCGGCGACTGCGCGACCGCGCGGGGGGTCTCGCGGTGCCTCCAGTCGGCCGCGTACAACGCGGCGAGCACCCGGCCGGGCCTCGAGTGCTTCGACCCGATCGGCGAGCAGAGGTCGTCGATGTCGATCGACTTCGAGGTCGGGTCGCACTGTCAGCGTGGCGCCTTCCACTACCGCGGCAACGTCTACCCGGTGGCCGGGCGGTGCCCCTCTCGGGTCGACATCGACCTCGTGATGAACGGCGGCAGCCTCTCCTGGCGCTGCGCCAGCTCCGAGGTGAGCGGCCCGACGGGGAGCACCTGCGCGCTCTCGGTCGACTGCCCGTGGGACCTCGCGGGCACGTCGATCGGCAGCGCCACCCGGGTCGACCCCTGGTTCGCCGAGACCATCAACGGCAACATCTACAACCTCGGCACCGCCTACCGAGGGAGCTGCACGCCGTGAACCCCGTCCAGCAATATATCGCGCCGCACGACCCCGAGCGCACCCGCACCCGGATCTACCTGACCCTCGCCGCAGCCAACCAGATGCGCGCGGCGAGGGCGAAGGTGGGCGCGCTCGGAGACGGACGCAGCGCGACGCCGCTCGACAATGCGATGGCCCGCCTCGTCGAGCGCGCCTCGACCCTCCTCCGAGACGCGCTCCACCCGGGCGGTCAGGCCGTCACCGCGGCGGTGATGGCCCCCCGCATCGCTGCGCTGCGCGGCCTGGTCGACGCGGTCTGCGACCGGACCGAGCTCGGGGAGCGCCTGCTCCTCGCCGTCGAAGAAGGCGACGACGCAGGGTTCGACGAGGCCGCGCGCGACCTCGTGCGCGAGCTCGCTCCCGAGGATCGGGACGACGCCGCACAGCTCCACGAGCCGGCCCGGTGGCTGATGTCGCGCCTCCAAGGCCGCGCCCGCAAGCGGAACTTCCCGCAGGAATCGCATTACAGGAACTACAGGATCTGGGCTGTCCGAGAAGCCGAGTGGCTCATCCTCGGGCTGCCCTCGGGAGCCGAAGCCCTCGAGGTCGACGGCGACGACGCTGCGAGGGCGCGCGACGCGGTTCGCGAGGGCTCGACGGACTACTGGGTCGCGGGCCTGCCGCGCTTTTTCGGGGACCTCGCGGAGATCGAGGGGAGGCTTCTCTCGAACTCCAGGGAGCTCCCGACGCCGTTTCGTGACCAGCTCTACTGGATGGGCGACCACCTGCGGACCCTGCTCGAGGCCGCGACCTGCCCCCGCGCTCTGCGCTCGGTCTGGGCGTCGAGGCCCGAGCGTCACGACGGCGACGCCGCCCTGGTCCGGCACACCGCCGAGCGGTTCTGCGGGCTGTCGCTCGACCTGGAATCGAAGCGGGTTGCCGCCCCTCTTCAGAGCCACGTGCGTAGCCTCCTCGACGGCTCCTCCTCCCCGCGCAGGGCGCCATGGAGAGCGCCCGACATGCCGCGACACGAGCGCCCCTGGCGCGAACGCTCCGAGGGCGACGCCGCGCTCCCCGCTCGGGTGTGGGTCCCTTCGCCGAGCGACCTCGTGGGTCAGTGCAAGCTCCGCGGGCGGCCGGCGGCGCGCGCGGGGGGCACGGCAAATGCCAAGCCTGGCAGCGGGAACAGGTCGTTCGCCGACTTCATCAGCATCTTCGCCGAGCCGTTCGACCTGTTCATCGCCCCCGCGCCCGCCGAGGGACGGCCCGACGCCCACGAGCTCGTCGTGCAGGTTGCACCCGGCGGGGTCTCCGAGGGCACCGCCGTCGTGGAGCTCTTCGACGGAGACGAGGCCGTGGCTCGGCAGGACGTGCCCCTGCGCCGCGGCGTGGCGGCCATGACGTTCGACCTGCCCGAGTCGGGCGCGCTCACCTGGGAGGTCGCGCTGCACGAGGACCCGTTCGCGTCGGAGCCGGGGCGATGAACGGCCACTCGACCGACTTCACCGAGCACCTCGCGGCGGCCCTGCACTTCTACGCCGACCGCTCGAAGGCCTCCTTCGAACGCCTGCTCGATCTGGCCTTCCCCCGGGCCGACCGCGCGGACGACGTGCTCTACCGGATGCTCGACAAGTCCCTCGACTTCGCGGCGCTCGGCGGGCGCGCCGCGGCGATCGGCGGCCCCGACGTCCTTCCGGGCGAGGTGGGCATCACGATCCTGGTCGGGTCGCAAGGCGTCACGGGAAGGCTCTTCGCGGCCTTGAGGCCCCCGCCCGGTGGCAGGGTGCCCGACTCGATCGAGTCTGCGGCCCGCGCGCTCGCGGTGCTCGAGAGCTACGGGCGGCGCTTCGGCCTCCAGAAGGACAGGGGTCACGCCCTGGGGTTCGACTTCCTCGTCCCCGCGCTGGGCCGCTTCCGAAGGGGGATCCGGGACACCTCCCTCGACCTGCCGATCGTCGTCGCGTGCCTGTCGTCCCTCCTCCAGCGCGCGGTCCCCCCGACAATCTACCTCACGGGCGAGGTGTCATCGGACGGGACCGTGTCGAGGGTCGGCGGAGTCGAGCGGAAGCTCGACGCGCTCATCGAAACACAGCAGCGAGGGCTCCAGTTCGTCTGCCCGGGTGAGAAGCGCGAGGGGAGCGTGCGCCCGATCGACCTCGGCCCCGACGCGGTCGAGCGGGCCCGGCGTGCGGGCGTCGAGGTCGTTCCCGTGCGCCACCTCGACGAGGTGCTCCGGGTCCTCGCCGGCGATCGACCCTGGAGCGAGCCGCCATGGGCTCGTAGGGCGAGCGAGGCGCTCCGGGCGCTGGCGGTCGATCCCCCGCTGACCTCCATCTCCCTGCTCGTCGCCGCGGCGCTCCTGCTCGAACGGCTGTTCCTCCCCTTCGCGCGACACCTGCGGGGCAACCTCGGCCTCGGAGCGGCAGCCGCCCTGGGCATGGCCGCCACCGTGCCCGCGCTGCTGCACCTCGCCGTGCGCACGCGGCTCCACCGCTCGACGGCCCTCGTGCTGCTCGTCGGGATCCTGCACGCGCTCGTTCTCGGCGGGGTCATGGAGGCCATCGCGAACGCGATGGTCCACGCGCCGTACTCAGGGTTCGAGCCTGAAACCTGCTCGCTCGCCCACAACCTCTCGCCAGACGTTTTTAAGGACTCGGGGATCGGCGTGCTGCTCTTCACGGTCGCAGGCGTGATCCCGGCGACCACCCTGTGGCGGTGGTCCTCGTTGGAACTCCTGGCGTCGCACCCCGACGCCGTATGGCGTGCGCTGGAAGCCCCCTGGCACGGCGTGAAGCGCTGGGTTCGATCGACGCCTGGCCTGGGCCTGCACCCATGGGCGGGGCTCCTCGGGGTCTTCGTGCTGGGCGCCCCCTTGTCGTACCTGATTTATGGCCAGTACCGTGAGTGCGAGATGCACCACGGCTATGAAGACCGCTTGATCGCCTATCACATCTACGTGTTCTGCGGGGTGTTCTACATGGCCTGGCTGGCGATGCTGGCGCGCTACTACGAACGGGCTTCCGCGATGATCAAGGTCCTGCGCGCCGAAGTGCCGGCCTGGCTTCACCCCGGCCCGCCGTCGGCCGGGCCGAACTGGGACCCGTAAGCTTCGCGCCGTGCACCAGAGCCCTGATCTCGGGCACTATCCTCTGCCCGCCATGCGCCGCGCCACCGTCGCCCTCTTCGCGCTCCTCGCATCCCCGCTCGCGCTCACGCCCCACGCCGAGGCCATCTGGCCGGCTCCTCTGTCGGTGCCGCGCGAGGGCCTCTCCGACCCGATGTACTGGCCGAGCGACCCCGGCTTCGGCCTCCACGGCGCGACCGATAGCGGTCAGTGGGACATGTACTCGTGGGTGCCCGCGAGCGCGAGGAGCCTGGCCGGCTTCCGCGCCCCCGAGCTCGCCCTGGGCGCGGGCAGCAACATCGACAGCGCGTGGCAGGTGACCATCGGCGACCCGCGCGTGCTCATCGCCGTGCTCGACTCGGGCATCAAGTGGGACGAGCGCGACCTCCAGCTCAAGGCCGCGCTCAACGTGGGAGAGCTCCCGATGCCGCGAGGCGCCGCGAGCTACGACGCCAACGGCGACGGCGTGGTGAACGTGGCCGACTACCTCAACGACCCGCGCGTGACCTGCGGGGGGACGACGCTCCCCCACCCCCTGCGCGCGTGCAGGGGCGCCGACGGCATGCCCGACGACCCCAACCGCAACGGGCTCTTCGACGCGGGCGACCTGATCCGGGCGTTCTCCGACGGCGTCGACGGCGACCACGACGGCTACGTCGACGACATCGCGGGCTGGGACTTCTTCAAGGACGACAACGACCCCTACGACGACGTGCGCTACGGCCACGGCACCGGCGAGGCCAACGACTCGACCGCCGAGACCGACAACGGGATCGGCGGGGCGGGCGTGTGCCCGCGGTGCATGTTCGTGCCGCTGCGCGTGGGCGACTCGTTCACCACCGACGCCAGCGACTACGCGCAGGCCGTGGTCTACGCGACCGACGCGCGCTACGGCGCGGGGCGCGTGCGCGTGGTGCAGGAGGCCCTCGGGTCGCTCAACCTCCCCCGCTTCGCCACGCAGGCCATGGACTACGCCTACGCGCACGACCTCGTGGTCATGGCCAGCGCGTCGGACCTCAACAGCAACCACGCCAACATGCCCGGCACCGCCAACCACGCGGTGTACACCCACGCGGTCATGTACACGGGCCCCGACGCCCAGCACTCGACCAGCTTCCTCGGCTTCAACAACTGCACCAACTACGGGCCGCAGCTCCAGCTCTCGGTGGCCTCCACGTCGTGCTCGAGCGGCGCCGTGGGGCGCGGGAGCGGCGTCGCGGGCCTCCTCTACTCGCAAGCGCTCGCGAGCGCGCTCGACCCTCCCCTCTCGGCCGAGGAGGCCCGGCAGCTCCTGATCGGCACCGTCGACGACGTGAACATCCCCGAGTCGCTGCCCACGGCTTCGAACTACGACACCACGATCTACCCCTCGCTCCCCGGCTGGGACCAGCGCTTCGGCTACGGGCGCGTCAACGCGAGGCGCGCGGTGGAGGCCGTGCGCGACGGACGACTCCCGCCCGAGGTCGACATCACGTCGCCGCGGTGGTTCACCACGATGTTCGCCGACCGCGACCCCACGAGGAGGCTCCGCGTCGAGGGGCGCATCGCCGCCCGACGCGCCGCCCGCTTCGACTACACCGTCGAGTGGGGCCGCGGCGTCGAGGTGCGCGACGGCACGTGGACGACGATCCGAAGCGGCACCGCCGTCACCACCCCGGTGACCGACGCGCTCGCCGAGCTCGACCTCGCGGACGTCACGGTCGACAACGTGGGCGCGGGCCCCGGCGTCAACGCGGTGGAGTACCGCTACGCGATCACGGTGAGGGTGCGCGCCACGGCGCACTACGGCGGCGCCGCGGGCGACGTGACGGGCGAGGCGCGGAGGACGTTCTTCGTGCACCGCGACCCGACGCTGCTCCTGGGCTTCCCCGTCGACGTGGGGAGCTCGGTCGAGAGCTCACCGCACCTGGCCGACCTCGACGGCGACGGCCGCCGCGAGGTCGTGATCGCCGACTCGGGCGGCCTCGTCCACGCGTTCGAGCCCGACGGGAGCGAGCTCCGGGGCTTCCCCGTGCACACGGGCCTGCAGCTCGGGCGGATAGGAACTCCAACGCGCCTTGCTGTCGACACCCGCCGCTCGCTCCCTCTCGCGCCGTACTCGCGCGGATGGGTGTGTGTACACCGGCTGGATGACGCGCAGTGTCACTGTGGTGACCGACTCCAATGCGTTCCCCGCGGGCAGACGTCGCCCCTGACGCACACCTTTGCGCCGCCCTTCCTCCGTTCTCATCGGTCACGTCAGCTCGTGTCGTCCCACCGCCGCGCTGGAGTCGGGAGCATCTCGTCGGTCGGGAGTCGGAGGTGCGCGAGGATGCGGACGGTCACCGCGCGGTCATGGATCGTCGCGATGAACTTCATCGCGCCCTCGCAGCGCGGGCACTTCAGCGCGTCGACGCCCCACACGCGGTGCAGCAACGTCGCCCAGTCGATGCGCGTCGTCGGCCGCGGCGGCTTCGCAACGACCACCCCGTCCGTCACGGTGAACGCATCGGCTCCTTCGAGGGAGAGTCGCCCTGGGAGCGTCGGCACCCCCTGAGGAGGCTCCCGCTCTGCCGATCGGCGCGGCGCCTTGCCCGCCGCCGGGCATCCGCGCTCGGCGTGCGGCGCCGTCGGTATCACCGCGCCGCGCCAGGGAGAGTTGGGCGCGAACACCCCGTGGTACCTCACGAGCGGGTGTCGCGGCGGCGGCACCAGCGCCGCGAGGCGCGCCATGAACTCCATCGGCTCCATGATGCGGTGGGTCTCGCCGCGGCCGCCAGGCATTTTCAGGCGGTACGCGACGCGGCCGTCAGGCAGTTCGGTGACGCGCTCGTTCACCACCGCGGGCCGTGCCACGTAGCGCAGGAGGCGCTCGCGGCCCGCGCGGTCCTTCGCGCCGATCACCACGCTCGCGTGGAGGTTGAATCCCTCCAACTCGGCGACCTGGGCCTTCGGCGGGCGCCGCTCGAAGCGCTGCTCCGTCGCGTCATCCGGCGCGCCGCCGCCACCGTCGCCCACCGCGCCGTAGGAGCCGCGGGCGAGGGCCGCGCGGAAGCACCCGGCGAGCGCGTCGTCCCCATCGTCCCCGCGCCCGTCGCTCACCGTCCCCCTACGCTCGAACGCGTGCGCGAGGCGTCGAACGACGCCCGTCACCACGGCCGCCAGATCGTCGCGTGTTGGTGGCACCGTGGCGACGAAGCGCGGGGAGCGCCCATCGGTGGGGCAGCGCCAGACGCCGTCGGCCACCACCACATGGAAATGGACGTTGAGGTTCAGCGATCCCCCGAAGCGCTGGACACACGTGACGGCCCCCGCCTCGACGCGTTCGTCGTCGCCGGGCGTGAGGTGACTCGCCGCGCGGAGCCAGCGGCGAAGCTCCTCCCAGAAGGTGCGCGACACCAGGGTGAGCGCGTCGGGGTCGCGCGCCAGCACCCGTCGCAGCGCGAAGGGCACGCTCAGCACCCACTGCCGCAGCGGCACCTCCGGCAGCACCCGGTCGGTCAGGTGCGCCGCCATCGCGCTCATACGCCGACCGCCGCACGACGGGCACACGCCCCGCAGCTTGCACGAGAAGGCCACCAGCAGCGCGTGCCCGCAGCCCGCGCAGCGCGCCCGCGCGAAGCCGTGCGCCAGCACCCCGCAGCGCAGGTACGCGCGAAACTCCTCCGCCACGTAGCGCGGCAGCGGCCGACCGCTCCGCTCCGCCGCCACGGCGAGGAAGGTCGCGAGGTGACGCCGCACGAGGCCGTGCAACGCCGAACCCGTTGGATCGTGTCGCGTGTAGACCGGCGCCGCCATCGCGGCGCGCCAGAGCGAGCGTCATGCCTCGCCCTGGCGGCGGGAAATTCGTCGGGAATGGAGGGCGATCGCGCATCACCCGCCATGGCGGCCGCCACCCCCGCCATGGCGACCGCCACCCCTCGGCGACGTGGCGGCGGCCGGGCATTGGTGCGTCGGCGTGCCGGCAGCGGCCCCCGCACCTCCGGCGCCCACCCCCCGACGCTCGGCGCTGGCATCGCGGAGCACGCACCATGGACCTCCCGAGCCCGGCGCTGGCATCACGGAGCACGCACCATGGACCTCCCGAGCCCGGCGTCGGAGGTTGGGAGCGCCCCCTACACCATTTGCGAGCACCCTCTGCCTCGTTCCGCGCTCCGGCGGTGCAGCTCCCCGCGTCCGGCGGCGGGCTCCGCGGCGGCGGCGGTGACCTCCGCAAGCGGGGGTGTCGGGCACTTTCCCTCCGGCGGTGACCCTTCCGAGCGCTCAGTGTCCGAACACCGGGCCTCGTGCACCGCAGCGGCGACGAGGGAAGGCCCGCGAGGAAGCCCGCGAAGGGCGCCCCGAAGGACCCCGCGAAGCCCGTCGCCTGACGCGACGCCCGCCGGTGGCCTCTCTCGTCGACTCCGAATCCCAGGGCGGCGATTCAGCGCGCCGCGGCGAGCGCCCTGGCGCGGAACATCAGCACCCCGACGAGCACCGCCGCCGCGGGTCGGGCGCGCTCGGTGACGCCCTCGACGCGCAGCCGGAGCGTGACGTGGTCGCCCGGGTGGGCGGGGTCGGTGAACACCACGTGGCCGTCGTCGCGGAGCGCCATCCGCTGGCCGTCGGGGGCCTCCACCGCGCCGTCGGCGAGGAGCCTCCCGGCGCGCGCGGCGTCTTCGAAGCGGAGCGTTCCGTCGGGGTCGAGGACGGCGAGCGGACGCCCGTCGGCGGCCACCACGCGGCGGGCCTCCATCCGCGCGAAGGGGGCGCCGTCGACGGTGATGCTCCCGTCGGCTGCGAGGGTGCACGCGAGGCGGTCGCCGTCGGTCACGCGCAGGTCGGCGGGGGCGAGCGCAGGGAGCTCCGGGCCTGCCGGGGCGGGCGTGCCCGGGCGCGGGGGGAGGGTCGGCGGGGCGGGGCCGGGGCGCGCGGCGCCGCACGCGGCGAGGCCGAAGGCGAGGGCGACGGCGCGCCAGGCGGGCATCGGGGAGGGCATCGCGGGGAGACGGTGTGCACCGCCCCGGAGGGCGCGCGCAAGGGGCGAACGGCGGTTGTCGCGAAGGCTTTTGACCCCAGATCCCGCGCCGTGGTAGTGGGGCGCCGCCGCGAGGCGGACCGACATCCCGAGGCCGCCGCGCGAAAGCGTTTCCCCGTAGCGTTTACGCTCCGATTCTGAAGGAAGAGAACGATGCCCGAAGCCGTCCACGGAAAGATCACGCAGATCATCGGCCCCGTCGTCGACGTGGAGTTCCCGCCGGGGGCCCTGCCGGCGATCTACTCCGCGCTGAAGATCTCGAACAAGTCGCTGAGCGACGAGCCCTGGAACCTCATCGTGGAGGTGGCGCAGCACCTCGGCGAGAACACCGTCCGCGCGGTCGCGATGGACTCGACCGACGGCCTCGTGCGCGGCCAGGACGTGCTCGCCACCGACGGGCCGATCATGGTGCCGGTGGGCAACGAGACGCTCGGGCGCATCCTCAACGTGGTGGGCGCGCCGGTGGACGAGCGCGGCCCGGTGGGGGCGAAGAAGTTCCTCCCGATCCACCGCGACCCGCCGAAGTTCACCGAGCAGGGCACGAAGGAAGAGATCTTCCCGACGGGCATCAAGGTGATCGACCTGCTCGCGCCCTACAAGAAGGGCGGCAAGATCGGCCTCTTCGGCGGCGCCGGCGTCGGCAAGACGGTGCTCATCCAGGAGCTGATCAACAACGTCGCGAAGGCGCACGGCGGCGTGTCGGTGTTCGCCGGCGTGGGCGAGCGCACGCGCGAGGGCAACGACCTCTGGGTCGAGATGACCGAGTCGAAGCTCCAGACCGGCGAGCCCGTCATCTCGAAGACGGCGCTCATCTTCGGCCAGATGAACGAGCCCCCCGGGGCGCGCGCCCGCGTGGCGCTCTCGGCGCTGACCGTCGCCGAGTACTTCCGCGACGAGCAGAACCAGGACGTGCTGCTCTTCGTCGACAACATCTTCCGCTTCACCCAGGCGGGCTCCGAGGTGTCGGCGCTCCTCGGCCGCATCCCGAGCGCCGTGGGGTACCAGCCCACGCTGGCCACGGAAATGGGCGCGCTCCAGGAGCGCATCACCTCGACGAAGAACGGCTCGGTCACCTCGGTGCAGGCCGTGTACGTGCCCGCCGACGACCTCACCGACCCGGCGCCCGCCACCACCTTCGCCCACCTCGACGCGACGACGGTGCTCTCGCGCGCCATCTCGGAGAAGGGCATCTACCCCGCGGTGGACCCGCTCGACTCCACGTCGCGCATGCTCCAGCCCGCGGTGGTCGGCGAGCGGCACTACAGCGTCGCCCGCGCCGTCCAGGAGACGCTCCAGAAGTACAAGTCCCTCCAGGACATCATCGCGATTCTGGGCATGGACGAGCTCTCGGAGGATGACAAGCGCACGGTGGCGCGCGCGCGCCGCATCGAGCGCTTCCTCTCGCAGCCCTTCTTCGTGGCGTCGCAGTTCACGGGCCTCGAGGGGCGCTTCGTGAAGCTGTCGGACACGATCACGTCGTTCGAGGAGATCCTCTCGGGCAAGTACGACGACTTCCCCGAGCAGGCCTTCTACCTCCAGGGCGACATCGAGGACGTGAAGCGCCGCGCGGCCGAGCTCGCGAAGGCCTGAGCGGAGCGCGACGATGGCCCAGAACGAACTCGCCACCGTCCCCCGCGCGGGCGTCCTCAAGCTCGCCGTGATGACCCCGAAGGGGGCCGCGGTGACGGCGGAGGCCGACCAGGTGGAGGCGCCGAGCGTCGACGGGGAGTTCGGCGTGCTGCCGGGCCACCGCCCGCTGCTCGCCGCGCTCCGCGCCGGGGTGGTTCGCTACCGCAGCGCGGGCAAGACCACCAGCCTCGCGGTCGACTCGGGCTTCGCCGAGGTGAGCGCCGAGGGGGTGACGGTGCTCACCGACCGCTGCGTCAACGCGTCGGACGTCGACGTGGCCGCCACGCGCGCCGAGCTCGAGTCCGCGCAGCGCCGCTTCGACGCCGCGCAGGGCTCCGCCGAGACGGCCGACCTCGAAGAGGCCCGGCGCCTCGTCGACTGGGCCGCCGCCCGCCTCGAAGCCGCCAAGGACGCCGGGAAGAACTGAGGACGCGAACCCCCCTATGGACGCCACCGCTGACCGCATCGCCCACGTCGCCGACATCCTCCTCGGGGCCGCCTACGCCGACGGGGCGAAGGCCGGCAGCGAGGACGCCCGCCTCCGCAAGCTCCTCGGCGAGCTGCTGAAGACGGACACGCTCCCCGACGCGCTCGACGCGCGCATCCGCGCGTTCGACCCGAAGGGCTTCGACCTCGCGAAGGCGGCGGCGGTGTTCGCCGGCGACCCGTCCGACCGCAAGCGCAAGCTCCTCGAGCTGGTGGCCGCGGTGGGCGACGCCGACGAGGTGCTCGACACGCAGGAGGACGACTACCTCGTGCGCGTGGCGAAGGCCATCGGCGCGCCGAAGGAGTCCTACGCCGACCTCGTCCTCGAGGTGGAGGAGCTGCGCGACGCGCTCCAGACCGTGCGCCAGCCCCCTCCGCTCCCGAAGCGCTGATCGCCCCCGCCGCCCCGACGAGCGCCCGTCAGCGCTCGCTCTCGAACGCCTCGTACACGAACTCCCCGCGGCCGCCCTGGACGCGCACGTTGACCGTCGCGCGCTGGTCGCGCCGCGCGCAGTGGAACACCATCGCCCGCTCGCGCTCGTTGGTGTCGGCCGCGAGCACCGCGCCGTCGCGCCCCGCGAGCCACACGTCGAACAGTCCCGGCTCCTCGTCCGCGGCCGCGCCGAAGAGGTAGCAGCGCCCCGCGCGCAGCGTCACGCCGAAGGGGACGGCCGGGCCGAGCCACGCCCCGCCGCGCACCGCGTCGCCCGCGGGCGTGAGCCGACGGCGCGCGGCCTCCATCGCCACCTCCAGCGCGCGGGCGCGCTCGACGCCCACGACGTCGTCGCCGAGCCGCTGCGGCACGTCGGCGGGCGCTTCAAACACCTCGAAGGCCCACTCGCCCGAGCCCGAGAACATCCGCAGGTCGACCGAGTGGGGCCCGTCGACGGCGGGGCACAGGCGCACGAGCGGGCGCGCGTCGGTGCCGACGTCCTGGCCGAGGGGGCGGCCGTCGGGGCCGAGCACGCGGAGGTCGAGGTCGTCGACGTGGTCGCCGCCGGCGCCCTGGATCGCGTAGCAGCGGCCCGCGGCGAGGGGGACGGGGTTCTGGTTGGTCTGGCCGTGCGGGAGCTGGCCGTTGCGCGCGGCGCCGACGCGGCGGTACCCGAGGTCGGTGAGGCGCGCAGAGAGCCGGGCGAGGTGCTCGACGGCGGAGAGCGCCGCGGGGTCGCGGCCCACCTCGGCGCGGGCGACGCGCGGGCCGCCGAGGAGCGACGCGGGGCGGGTGCCGAGCACGTCGTCGAGCGGAGGCGGCACGAGCGGCGCGTCGGCGAGCGTGAGCACCGCGGCCTCGCCGTTGCCGTGCGCGCCGGTCACGCGGACGTGGAGCGCGCCGGGCGCGGTGAGGCACGCGCGGACGTAGGGGTGCGCGTCGCGGCGGTCGTCGCGGGCGAGCTCGGCGCCGGCCTCGTTGGAGACGGCGAGGTCGAGGTCGTCGAGGCCCTCGCGCCCGACGGCGACGAAGCCCACGCACTGCGGCCGCTCGACCGCGAGCGTGAAGACGCGCGCGCGCCCCTCGCGCAGGAAGCCCGACCACCGCTCGCGCAGCGGGCGGGCGCGGCGCTCGCGGAAGGCCTCCGCCGCCCGCTCGACGCGCGCGGCGAGCTCGGGCGAGGGCTGCGACGGCGCGGGCACGAGCGGGACGGACTGCGCGAGCGCGCTGGAGGCCGCGGCGAGCAGCGCGAGGGGCGGGGCGACGGGGCGCACGCGACGGGCGTAGCAGCGAGCGCGACCGCGGGTCAACGGGCGTCCCCTCGGGCGCCGCCTTCCGCCGCGCGTGGATTCCCGCGGAATCGCCCGCCGGGGCCCCGCGTTGACCCGGCATCGAACGCCCGTCGTGCCCCGCGCAACGGACGCCGATGACACCCCCCGCACGCCGCGCGAGGGGGTTGGAGGTGACGACGATGACCGCACCCGTCGCGATGAACCAGCCCTTGGCCTCCGCCCGCGTGCTCGTGGCCGACGACGACCGCGAGCTCCGACGCTCGATCGCGCGCGCCATCCAGGTGCAAGGGGGCGAGGCGGCCGAGGCCCGCGACGGCGCGGCGCTGCGGGCGAAGCTCCGCGAGTCGGTGCTCTTCCCCGGCGACGAGCCCGACTGGAACGTCGTCGTCACCGACATCGACATGCCCGGCGCGTCGGGGCTCGAGGTGCTCGAGGAGTTCGGCGCGCTCGTGGGGAGGCGCCGCTTCATCCTCGTGTCGGGCCACGTCGACGAGGCCGCGCGCCGCCGCGCCCACGCCGCCGGGGCGTATGCGGTGCTCGAGAAGCCCTTCGAACTCCCCGAGCTCCTCGCCATGGTCGGCCAGGTCGCGCGCATGCGGTAAGCGGCGGCCGGTCCCCGCGCCGACTGCGAAGCGCGCTGCACAGCGCGTCGTTCGCGCGCCACGACGCCACCGTCGGTCTTGACCTCGGACACGCCCGCACGCTCCAATCGCCCCGTGTTGCTTCGCCGCTTGCTGGCGCCCGCGGCGGCCCTCGCCGCGTGCGTCGCGCCCTTTGAGTTCACCGACGCGGGCGCCGCGCCGGACGTCGCGCGGATGGACGCGCCGGCCGACCGCGCGCCGGACGTCGCGGGCGACGTCGACCCCGACCGCGCCACGCCCGTCCCCTGCGGCGACGTCGTCTGCGCCGCCGGCCGCCTCTGCGAGCGGGCGCAGTGCCGCGTGGGCCGCGGGGGCGCGTGCTCCGCCGCCGACCCCTGCGCCGACGGGTTCGCGTGCGAGGAGGGCGTGTGCCGCGGGGCCCTCGGCGCGGCCTGCACCACGCGCGACCGCTGCGTCGCCGCGCTCGTCTGCGAGGACGGGCTCTGCCGCTCGCCCCGCGGCGGCGCCTGCGCCAGCACCCAGCAGTGCCTCAACGGGCTCACCTGCAACGAGCGCCTCTGCCGCTCGCCCGCGGGCGGCGCGTGCCTCGACGCGTCGCAGTGCGTCGTCGGGACGGTGTGCGACCGCACCGGCCTCTGCCGCCTCCCCTCGGGCGCCGCCTGCACCACGGCCGACGAGTGCGCCGCGGGCCTCCGGTGCGACCGCGCGCGCTGCCGCGGCCCGGTCGGATCCGCCTGCACCACCAACGACGGCTGCGGCCTCGACCTCGTCTGCGACCGCGGCGCCTGCCGCGCCGCCAACGGCACCACCTGCATGGCGGCCACCGACTGCGTCGCGGGCCACGTCTGCGCTGAGTCGGTGTGCCGCGCGGACTACGGGACGGCCTGCGCCCGCCCGGTCGACTGCGCCCCGACGCTCACCTGCGAGATGGAGCGGTGCCGCGGCGGCCTCCACGCGACGTGCAACGCGTCGCGCGCCTGCGCGGCGGATTTCGTGTGCGACGCGGGCCAGTGCCGCGCGCGGCTCCAGGGCGTCTGCGACGTCGCGGCCGACTGCGCGTCGGGGATGACGTGCCAGGCGCGCCGCTGCCTCGGGGCGCGCGGCGGGCCCTGCCGCGAGGACGGCGACTGCGCCACGGGGCTCCTCTGCCGGGCGACGGTCTGCACGGCGCTGTAGGGCCGCGGCGGGGCCGACGTGCAGGTTTCTGGCCTCCCGCCCTCGGGTGCGCGAACAACGGGCGCCCGCCATGCGAACCGTCGTCTTCACCGCCGCCGCCGCGCTCCTCCTCGCCGCCGGGTGCGCCCCCGCGGCGCCGCCCGCGTCGTGCCCGCTCCCGCCGCCCGGGGCCTCGCCCTCGCCCCTTGCGTGGCTGGCGCTCGGCGTGTTTGCTTCCGTCGCCACCGCGCTCGGCCGGCGCGGCGGCGACGCATGAACGCCCGCCTCGCCCTCACCCTCGCGCTCGCCTCCCTCGCCGGGCCCGCGCGCGCCGACGACGTGGTCACCTGGCCGTACCCCTGCGTCGAGCACGTGCACCGCGTGGGGCCGCGCGTCGACGCCCACGTGGTCATCGTCGACCTGACGTGCCCGGGCGTCGAGGTGATCGCGTCGCGCCCGCGGGAGCGCGCCTCCACGGTCAGCAGGTTCGCCCGCGAGGCCCGCGCGCAGATCGCGGTCAACGCCAACTTCTTCGAGTCGTCGCCGTGCGGGCTCACCGTCGGCGAGCGCGCGGTGTGGCGCGACGCCTACTACGACCGGTGCCGCGCCTCGCTGGCCTTCGGGCCCGCGCCGGGCGGCGGGACGCGCGCGCGGATGTTCGACAGCTTCGAGCACACCCGCATCAACCCCTTCGACTGGGCGTGGAACGTCGTCACCGGCTGGCCCCGCATGCTCGCCGACGGCGCGGTGGTGTTCGAACCCGAGGAGCCCCTGGGGCTCTACCGCTACCACCCCCGGACGCTCGTCGGCACGACGCCCGGCGGCACCCACCTCGTGCTCGCGGCCATCGACGGGAGGCGCCACCCGATCATGGGGATGACGGCGCTCGAGATGGTCCCGATGCTCGAGGAGTTCGGCGTGAGCGACGCGATCAACCTCGACGGCGGCGGCAGCACCGCCCTCTACATCGAGCGCGAGGGCGGCGTCGTGAACCGCCCCTCCGACCGCTTCGAACGCGTCGTGGCCAACCACCTCGGCGTGCGCATCATCGCCCCCTAACCAGGTCGTCCCGCGCGTCGAGGTGGCGCGCGCGGAGGGACTCGGCGAGGGTCGCGGTGGCGGCGTCGAGCGGGTGCATGTGGCGGTACTGGAGGAGCTGCTTGCCCACCAGCCCGAGGCGCAGCAGGAAGTCGGGCGCGGCCGCCGGGTCGAGCCACGGCGCGTTGAAGGGCGAGCGATCCGCCCGCTGGAACTCGCACGACAAGCTCACCCGCGGCCCCTCGGCCAGCGCGCTCGAGCGGCCGCCCCAGTGGAGGAGGTTCTGGCTCCACGCGAGCAGGCTCCCGGCCGGCGCGGGGAGCGCGCGGACGTCCTGCGGCTCGCGGAGGATCGCGCCGTCGGCGCCGTCCCACGACCGCCGCGCGAAGCACGGGTCGCGGTGCGCGGGCAGCGCGTAGATGCACCCGTTGAGCGCGGTCGCGTCGGTGAGCGGGAGCCACGCCGTCAGCGAAGCGTGCGTCCCGTCGGCGTCGATGGTGGGGCGGACGCGATCGCGGTGCGGGCCCCAGCCGCGCGCATCGTCGTCGGGCGCGAGGTGCCACGCCCAGAAGTCCGGCAGCGCGCGGTACGACTCCCCCAGCGCCGCCGCGAGGAAGGGCCCCACCGACGCGAAGAGCCCCCACGGCGCGTCGTACACGAACGCGAACGCCAGCGGCAGCCCGTTGCCCCGCAGCGCCTCCACCAGCGCGAGCGTCGAGGCCACCGCCGCCGGGTCGAGGACGTCGGGCACGTTGACGTAGCCCTCGCGCCGCAGCGTCGCGACCAGCGCGGCGGGCGAGGGGAGGCGCGCGGGCGGCGGCGCTGCGCCCTCCGCGACCGCGTGCCCGGGGCAGAGCGCGCGCCAGTACGACGGCGACTCCACCGCGGCCGGGTCGAGGGCGAAGGGCGCGGCGTCCATCGCGCCGAACGTACCGCATCCCCGCGGCCCGCGGCCCTCACGCGCGAATGAGAAGATCGCGGGGGCGGCGCGCAGTGGCGGCGGAAACCTCCCGCTGAATTCGACGGAGCGCCCCGATTCCGAGGCGAATCTCCACGGATCTTCGTTACGGTGCTCGGCCGACGCTGCGCTGCGTGCGGGGGCCTCCCGCAGGAGCGCCCGCGTGCGCGGAGGACGCGGGACGTCCTCGGGAAAGGAGCGATGATTCTTCATGCGCCTGCTTCAAGAGGTTCGAAGGCCGGCCGCGTGGCTGCCGCTCGCGGCGCTCGTCGCGGCGGTCGGGTGCGGTGTGCCGGTGGTGGGGGGCGCGCTCGACGCGACGCCGGGCGACGACCTCGCCCCCGATCGGTCGATCGACGCCCCCAAGGACGTCGCCCCCGACGCCCCGCCCCCCGACGCGCCCGGCATGGACGCGGCGCCCCGCTGCGCGAGCAACGCCGACTGCGCGGCCGACCCCGCGGGGCCCGTCTGCGACCTCACCACCGGCCGCTGTAGCCGCTGCACCGGCAGCGCCGACTGCATGGGCAACCCCGCGGGCCCCACCTGCGTGATGTCCACCGGGCGCTGCGGCCCCTGCGCCGGCGCCGCGGACTGCATGGACAGCCCCGCGGGCCCCGTGTGCGACGCCTCCACCGGGCGCTGCGGCCGCTGCGCGAGCAACGCCGACTGCGCCGCCGTCCCCTCGCGGCCGCTCTGCAACGCCACCACCGGGCAGTGCTTCCGCTGCGCCTCCAACGCCGACTGCGCCGGCAACCCCGGCGGCACGCTCTGCAACACGCTCTCGGGCGCGTGCGTCCGCTGCACCTCCAACGTCGACTGCGGCGGCAACCCGGCGGGGCCCATGTGCCTGATGGGCGGCCTCTGCGGGCGCTGCACCGAGGACTCCGACTGCATGGGCAACGGCGCGGGGCCGCTCTGCAACCGCGCCAGCGGCGTCTGCACCCGCTGCGCGTCCAACGCCGACTGCGCGGGCAACCCCGCCGGGCCGCAGTGCAACCTCCTCTCGGGCCTCTGCTCTCGGTGCATGAGCGACAACGACTGCGCCGCCAACCCGGCCGCGCCCCTCTGCAACGCCGCGACCGGCGCGTGCTTCCGCTGCGCCTCCAACGCCGACTGCGCGGGCCGCGCCGACGCCCCCGCGTGCAACGCCGCGACGGGCCTCTGCGTCGCGTGCCTCCCCGCGGCCGACTCGTGCCCCGCCGCGCAGCACTGCGACCCGCGCACCTTCGCCTGCGCCGACGGGTGCCGCGCGGACGAGGGCTGCGGCGGCGCGACGCCCCGCTGCAACGTCGCCACCCACGCCTGCGTGGGCTGCGTCGACGACTCCCACTGCGCGCTCGGCACCACCTGCCGCGGCGGCGCCTGCGTCGCCGGCTGCGACGCGATGCGCGCGTGCCCCGCGGGCCAGACGTGCTGCGCGGGGGGCTGCGTCGACACCGGCGCCAACGTCGCCAACTGCGGCGCCTGCGGGGCGGCCTGCACCGCGCCCAACGCGGTGCCCGCGTGCGCCATGGGGCGGTGCGGCGTCGGGACGTGCAGCGCCAACTTCGCCGACTGCAACATGACGGCGGCCGACGGCTGCGAGACCTTCACCGGCGGCGACCTCGCCAACTGCGGGCGCTGCGGCAACGCCTGCCCGACGCCGCCCAACGCGTCGGCGGTGTGCCGGGCCGGTGCCTGCGGCGTGGGGCCCTGCGCCGGCGGCTTCTCCGACTGCAACGGAATGGCGGCCGACGGCTGCGAGGTCAACCTCCAGGGCGACCCGCGGAGCTGCGGGGCGTGCGGGCGCGTCTGCCCGACGCCGGCCAACGCGGTGCCGACGTGCGTCGGCGCGGCCTGCGGCTACGCCTGCGCGCTCGGGTACGCCGACTGCGACGGCGACGCGACCAACGGCTGCGAGTCCGACGTGCGGACGAGCGTGAGCAACTGCGGCACCTGCGGCACGCGCTGCCCGGCCCCGGCCAACGCGTCGGCGGTGTGCTCGGCGGGGGCGTGCGGGGCGAGCTGCAACCGGGGCTTCGCCAACTGCGACCTCGACCTCGGCAACGGCTGCGAGCAGAACACCCTCACCGACGTGCGCAACTGCGGCGCCTGCGGGCGCGTCTGCCCCGTCGGCCAGGAGTGCGCCGACGGCGCCTGCGTGACGCCGTGCCCGGCCGGGCAGGTGCGCTGCGGGGCGGCGTGCGTGACGCTCGCCAACGACCCCAACAACTGCGGGCGCTGCGGCAACGCCTGCGCGGCGACGCAGCTCTGCGGCGCCGGGACGTGCGTCAACTCGTGCCTCGCGCCGCAGACCACCTGCGGGCGCACCTGCACCACGCTCGACACCGACCCGCTCAACTGCGGGCGCTGCGGCAACGCCTGCTCGCCGGGCTTCGGGTGCACCGGCGGGGCCTGCGTCGTGCGCTGCGTCGACATGGCCTACACGCCCTGCTCCAACGTCTGCGTCAACCTCCAGACCGACGAGGAGAACTGCGGCGGCTGTGGCAACCGCTGCCGCGCCGACCAGGCGTGCACCGCGGGGTCGTGCGTCACCATCTGCGCCGGGCGCCTCTCGCTCTGCGGCGACGGCGAGTGCTACGACCTCGCCAACGACCCCAACAACTGCGGGCGCTGCGGCAACATCTGCTCGACCGGGTGCTACATGGGCATGTGCTCGGGCGTCGCGGAGCTCGAGTCGATGCAGAGCAACAACTGCGGGCTCTACACGTCGGGCCGGGTCTTCTGCTGGGGCCAGAACAACGGCGTGCTCACCACCAGCGGCGGGAGCCTCGCGCACCGCACCTCGCCCGTGCAGGTGACCGACTCCATCGGCCGCCCGCTCGAGTCCGTGCGCCAGGTGGCCACCGGCGACTCCCGCGCCTGCGCGCTCCTGCGCAACGGCACCGTGCGCTGCTGGGGCGCGGGCTACGCGCTCGGCGACGTGACCAGCCTCTCGTCGATCACCCAGCTCTCCGCCCGCGGGCAGAACTACTGCGCCCTCCGCATGGACGGCGCCGTCTTCTGCTGGAACGGCATCCCCCGCGACGGGACCATGGCCGCGCTCACGGCCGTCGCGGGCGTCACAGGCGCCGTCGAGGTGGCCGCCGGCGGGAGCCACGCCTGCGCGCGCCTCGCCGACAACTCCGTGGTCTGCTGGGGCACCGGGTCGAGCGGCCAGCTCGGCCAGGGGGCGAACACCAACTCCACGGCGCCCGTCGCCGTCACCGGCCTGCGCGACGCCGCCGCGCTCACGGCGGGCGCCGCCTTCACCTGCGCGCTCCGCATGGACGGCTCGGTCGTGTGCTGGGGCGCCAACGCCAACGGGCAGATCGGCAACGGCGCCACCGCCAACGTCAACGTGCCCACGGCCGTCTCGGGGCTCGCCGGCGTCCGCCAGGTGCGCGCCGGGCTCCGCCACGCCTGCGCCGTCCTCGCCGCCGGCGGCGTCCGCTGCTGGGGGGAGAACGCCTGGTCCCAGCTCGGCGACGGCACCACCACCGACCGCGCGACCCCCGTCGCCGTGGCCGGGCTCGCGTCGTCGCGCTGGGTGTCGGCCTACGACCACCACTCCTGCGCGATCACGACGGACAACAACGTGTACTGCTGGGGCTACAACCCGCTCGGCGAGGCGGGCGGCGGCACCGAGGCGCGGCCCACCCCGGCGCGACTCACGGGCCTCACCGACGTCGTCGACCTCCAGTCGGGCAGCGCCTCCAACGTCGGGACGGGCGGCGGCACCGCCTGGCGCTGCGCCCTCTCCTGCGCCGGCGGCGCCAACCGCGCGTGCCCGTCGGGCGGCACGCTCCGCTGCTGGTCGGGCCGCACCACCGGCAACGAGTACGGCCAGCTCGGCGACGGCACCACCGTCCCCCACACGCTCCCGACGCCCGTCACCGGGCTCACCGACGTGACGCGCTTCTCGGTGATGTCGCTCCACGCCTGCGCGATCCGCGCGTCGGGCGCGGTGGTCTGCTGGGGCTACAACGGCTACGGCCAGCTCGGCGACAACACCGTCACCAACCGCAACGTCCCGACGCCGGTGATGGGGATCGCGGGCGCGGTCGAGGTCGGCGTCGGCGGCAACCACTCCTGCGCCATCGTCGCGAGCGGCGCCGAGCGGCAGGTGTGGTGCTGGGGCTACAACTTCCACGGCGAGCTCGGCGTCGGCACGATGGTCGACTCGCGCGTCCCGGTGCGCGTCCCCGGGATCACCGACGCCGCCGACCTGCGCGTGCTCGCCAACGCCACCTGCGTCCGCCGGACGGAGGGCGCGCTGGCCGGGCAGGTGTGGTGCTGGGGGCGCAACATCGAGTCGCAGCTCGCCGACGGGAGCAACACCAACCGCTTCTCCGCCGGCGCCGTCACCACCAGCGCGTCGACGGTGACCGCGCCGGTCTCGCTCACGTCGGTCACCTCGATCCGGTGCTCGTACTACGGGTGCTGGGCGCAGCAGTCGGGCGGCGCGTGGGTGGTGTGGGGCAGCCACCTCGGCGGCAACCGGGCGGCCGTGACCACCTCCTTCAACAACATCCTCGACTACGACCTCAACGGGTCGAACAACGCCACCTGCGTCATCCGCACCACCGGCGCCACCGAGTGCAACGGGTACAACGAGTTCGGCAACAACGGGAGCGGGATGCTCGCGTACTACGACGGCACCTACCGCACGGTCGCGGGCGACTACGTCGTCCTCGACATGCCGCCCGCCTACGCGGGGCCCTGCGCGGTCGAGCGCGGCGGCACCGTCGCCTGCTGGGGCTGGACGGGCAACGGCGCCCTCCTCGCCGCCGGCATCGACGGCCTCACCCGCACGCCCGCCCTCATCGCGCCGCCGTGAGCTGAGCGCGCCGCTCCCCCCACCGCGCGCGGGGCCTGTGGTACCAACGGGCCCCATGTCGCGCACGCTCGATGTCGCCACGTCGTTCCTCGCCTCGGGCGCCCGCTTCGCGCTCGGGATGAAGGTCACCCACCGCGCCCGCCGCCCGGAGAAGCTCCTCGAGCTCTACGAGTTCGAAGCCTGCCCCTTCTGCCGCAAGGTGCGCGAGGCGCTGAGCGCCTTCGACCTGGAGGCCAAGGTGTTCCCGTGTACGCCGGGCGGTACGCGCTACCGGCCCACGGTGGTCGAGCGCGGGGGGAAGGCGCAGTTCCCCTACCTCGTCGACCCCAACGCGGGCGTCGCGATGTACGAGAGCGACGCGATCATCCGCCACCTCGCCACCACCTACGGCGACGGCAGCGTGCCCGCCCTGCTGCGCCTCGGGCCCCTCACCGCGCTCACGTCGTCGTTCGCCTCGATGTGGCGCCTCGGGCACGGGCGCGCGGCGCGGCCTTCGAAGCTCCCCGCCCAGGCGCTCGAGCTCTACAGCTACGAGGCCTCGCCCTACTCCCGCATCGCGCGCGAGGCCCTCTGCGAGCTGGAGATCCCCTACGTGCTCCACAACGTCGCGCAGGGCTCGCAGGGGCGCCGCGCCTTCGCCGAGCGCTCGGGCAAGATGCAGGTCCCCTGGCTCCACGACCCCAACACCGGGACGTCGATGTTCGAGTCGGCCGAGATCGTCGCGTACCTCCGGCAGACCTACGGGGCCTAGACCCGCGCGAACCCCCCTTGACGGGCCCCCGCGGTGTCGGCACACACGGGCGACCGCGATGCCCGAGCGCCAGCCCCTCGACCCCTACGTCTTCGGCGCCGCCCAGCGGTGCTTCGGCTGCGGGCCGCACAACCCGCTCGGGCTCAGGCTCCGCTTCGAACGCGAGGGCGACGAGGTGGTCACCCGCTTCACGCCCGCGGAGGGCTTCGAGGGGCCGCCCAGGGTCTTCCACGGCGGGCTCCAGGCCACCGTGGCCGACGAGGTGGCGGCGTGGGCCTGCGTCGGGCTGCTCGGGCGGATGGGCTTCACGACGTCGCTCGACGTGCGGTACATCCGACCGGCCCTCGTCGGCGAGGAGGTCGAGGCCCGCGGCCGCATCGCGTCGCGCAACGGGTCGATCGCCGCCGTCGCCGTCCGGCTCACGCAGCGCGGGAAGACCGTGCTGATGGGCACCGTCCACTACATGCTCCCCGACGAGGACAAGGCCGCGGCCTACCTCGGCGCGCCCGTCGCCGACGACTGGCGCTGGATGTTTCGCGAACCCGCAGAGGAGAGTTCCCCGTGAAGACCTACCCCAACGTCGCGAAGGACAACTCGTACAGCATCGGGCGCACGCCGCTCGTCCGCCTCAACCGCGTCGTCGAGCCCGGCGGCGCCACCGTGCTCGCCAAGATCGAGGGCCGCAACCCCGCCTACTCCGTCAAGTGCCGCATCGGCGCGGCGATGGTGTGGGACGCCGAGGAGCGCGGCCTCCTCGGGCCCGGCAAGGCCGTCGTCGAGGCCACGTCGGGCAACACCGGCATCGCCCTCGCGTTCGCGTGCGCCTCGCGCGGCATCCGCTGCGTGCTCACCATGCCCGAGACCATGAGCATGGAGCGCCGCAAGGTGCTCGTCGCGCTCGGCGCCGAGCTCGTTCTCACCCCGGGCCCGCAGGGGATGAAGGGGGCGATCGCCAAGGCCGAGGAGCTCGCCGCCCAGGCGCCCGACAAGTACGTGCTCGTCCGGCAGTTCGAAAACCCCGCCAACCCCGCCATCCACGAGCGCACCACGGGCCCGGAGATCTGGGACGACACCGGCGGCGACGTCGACGTGCTGGTCGCGGGCGTCGGCACCGGCGGCACCATCACCGGCGTCAGCCGCTACTTCGAGCAGACCCGCGGGAAGAAGCTCCACTCGGTGGCCGTCGAGCCCTCGCACTCGCCCGTCATCACCCAGACCCTCGGCGGGCAGCCCGTCCAGCCCGCGCCCCACAAGATCCAGGGCATCGGCGCCGGCTTCGTGCCGAAGAACCTCGACCTCTCGATCGTCGACGAGGTGCAGACCGTCTCCAACGACGAGGCGATCGCGATGGCCCGGCGCCTCGCGCGCGAGGAGGGGCTGCTCTGCGGCATCTCGTGCGGCGCGGCGATGCACGTGGCCGCGAAGCTCGCCCGCGAGCCCCGGTGGCGCGACGCGACCATCGTGGTGGTGCTCCCCGACGCGGCCGAGCGCTACCTCACCGGCGCGCTCTTCGAAGGCATGTTCGACGAGATCGTCCAGGCGAAGGCGTCGTGAACGCCCCGCGCGACAGCGCCCCGCCGGGCGGGCTCACCGAGGTGGTCGCGGCGCTCGTCGAGGGCTACCGCGCCGACGAGCGCGGGCAGTTTCTCAACAAGCGCTTCATCCCGTCGCGGGCGGAGACCATCGAGGTGCTGCGGATGCTCCTCGAGCTCTTCTACCCGGGGTACTTCGGCCGGCAAGACCTCACCGACGAGAACGTCTCCTGGCACGTCGGCGCCACCCTCCACGCGCTGCGCGAGAAGCTCTGCGCGCAGGTCGAGCTCTGCCTCTGCTACGGCTCCGAGAGCGGCGACCACCGCCAGCCCGACGTGCCGCGCTGCCGCAACCACGGCCGCCTCGTCGCCGACCGCTTCCTCGCGAAGCTCCCCGAGCTCCGGCGCAAGCTCGTGCTCGACGTGCAGGCCGCGCTCGACGGCGACCCGGCGGCGTCGGGCCACGACGAGATCATCCTCGCGTACCCGGGCCTGCTCGCCGTCACCGTCTACCGCGTGGCCCACGAGCTCTACCGCCTCGGCGTCCCGCTGATGCCGCGCATCATGACGGAGTGGGCCCACGCGCAGACCGGCGCCGACATCCACCCCGGCGCGGACATCGGCGAGAGCTTCTTCATCGACCACGCGACCGGCGTGGTCATCGGCGAGACCACCCGCATCGGCGCGCGGGTGAAGCTCTACCAGGGCGTCACCCTCGGCGCGCTCTCGATGCCCCGCGACGCGCAGGGCAACCTCATCCGCGGCACCAAGCGCCACCCCACCGTCGAGGACGACGTCACCATCTACGCCAACGCCACCGTGCTCGGCGGCGACACCGTGCTCGGGCGCGGCGCGGTGGTCGGCGGGTCGGTGTTCATCACCCGCTCGGTGCCCGAGGGGTACCGCGTGGCCCTCGAGGCCCCGAAGCTCCGCGTCGCGACCCCCCGCGCGAAGCCCGGCGACGGCGCACCGAACGCGCCGCCCGGCCCCGCCCCCGGCGACGTCGATTTCGACATCTGACGCCCTCTTCGAAGCGTTGACGTCGGGGCCCGCGGCCCTATGCAAAGGTGCCCCGTGCACCTGAACCTCCCCGTCGCCATCGGCCTGCTGGTCGCCGCCACCGCGGTGGCGATCACGGCGAAGCGCGCGCAGGTGCCCTACAACGTCGCGCTGGTGGTGGGCGGCATGCTCATCGCGGTGAGCGGGCTCCTCCCCGCGGTGCCGCACCTCGACCCCGACGTCGTCTTCCTCGTCTGCCTCCCCGCCCTCATCTTCGAAGGCGGCATCACCGCCGACCTCGGGAACATCCGCGCCAACGCCTCCCCCATCGCGCTCCTCTCCACCGTCGGGATGCTCCTCGCGATCGGCGCCACGGGGGCGGCCCTGCACTTCACCCTCGGCCTCGCGTGGGGCCCCGCGCTCCTCCTCGGCGTCATCCTCGCGGTCACCGACACCGTCTCGATCCTCTACGCCTTCCGCCGCGTCGCCGTCCCCTCGCGCCTCGCCGGCATCATGGAGGGCGAGAGCCTCTTCAACGACGGGACCGCCCTCGTGATGTACGGCGCCGTCGTCGACGTCGTCTCGCGCGGCGCCGCCGTGGCCGTCCCCGCCCTCGCCGCGCGGGCCGTCCTCGCCACCGTCGGGGGCCTCGCGGTGGGCCTCGCGATGGGCCTCGGCGTCGCCTTCGTCATCCGCCGGACGGTCGACCCCCTCGCGGAGATCATGGCCACCAGCGCGCTCGCCTACGCCTCGTACACGGCCGCGGAGGAGCTGCACGTCTCCGGCGTCATCGCCGTCGTCACCGCGGGGCTCACCATCGGCACCGCGCTCCGCCGCGACGTCGCGCCGCAGAGCCGCGTCGCGATCAACTCCTTCTGGGAGTACGCCGCCTTCGGGGTCAACACCTTCCTCTTCCTCTCGGTGGGCCTCGCGACGCACCCGCGCTCGCTCCTCGGGCACTTCAACGAGACCGCCGTCGCCGTCGCGTGCGTCTTCGCCGGGCGCGCCGTCGCGATCTACCTCCCCTTCCTCGCGCTCCGCCTCGCGCGGCCCGCGCTGGCCGTGCCCTTCCGCTGGCAGCACGTCTTCGTGCTCGGCAACATCAAGGGCGCGCTCTCCATCGCCCTCGCGCTCGGCCTGCCGCCGTCGACGCCGTCGCGCGAGCTCCTCGTCGACGCCGCCTTCGGGGTCACCTTCGTCTCGCTCGTCGCGCAGGGGCTGATGCTCCCGCGCGTGCTCCGCGGCCTCGGGCTCGTCCGCGAGGAGCCCGGCGACGCCATCGTCGCCGCCCAGCAGGGCCGCCTCGTCGGCGCGCGCGCCGCCCGCCAGGAGCTCGAGATCCTCTACGCCGCCGGCCTCGTGCCGCGCGCGGGCTACGACCAGCTCCGCGGCGAGTGCCAGGTGGTCATCGCCGCCGCCGAGCGCGAGCTGCGCCGCCTCCAGGAGGCCCACCTCGCCCACGGGGCCCGCGCCGTCCTCGCCGCGCGCCGCCGCCTGCTCGACGCCGAGCGAACCGCCGTGGTCGGCGCCCGCCGCGCGGGGCTGCTCCCCGAGGCCGCCGCCGAGGAGCTCCTCGCCGAGGCCGACGAGCGCCTCCTCGCCCTCGAGCACGCCCTCGCCGCCGGCGACGCGCCGCCCGCCCCGCCGCCCCACCGCCCCACCCAGGGAGGCCATTCGTGAAGGTCGTCATCGCCGGCGGGGGGCGCGTCGGCTCGGCGCTCGCGGCCCGCCTCGTGGCCGAGCGCCACGCCGTCACCGTCATCGAGCGCGACCGCCAGGTGTGCGAGCAGATCTTCGAGGAGGTGGGCGCGGTCACCGTGCTCGGCGACGCCACCGACGCCCGCTCGCTCGACGCCGCCGGCGTCGCCAACGCCGACGTCGCCGCCGCCATGCTCGCGCGCGACGCCGACAACCTCGCCTTCGCGATGCTCTGCCGCAGCCGCGGCGGCGCGCGGGTGATGGTGCGGATGCTCGACGACCGCTACCGCGACGCCTACCGCCTCGCCGGCGCCCGCGAGCTCATCGCCGAGGCCGACGTCGTCGTGTCGAAGATCGTCTCGTCGATCGAGTTCCCCGACGTGGGCGGCATCATCCCGCTGCCGGCGGGCGACATGATCCTCTTCGAGCTCCCGATCGCCGCGCGCACGCTGGTGGCGGGCAAGACGGTGGCGCAGGCCCGCGCCGAGCCGGGCTTCCCGCGCGACTGCGTCTTCATCGCCCTGGTCGACGCCGAGGGCGGCACCGAGCTCCCGACCGGCGCGACGGTGATCCGGCCCAACCACACGGCGATCCTCGTGGCGCGACGCGAGCAGTTGAGCAACGCGGTGGGCTTCCTCACCGCCGAGCCCGCGGCCGACGGCGAGTCGGTGGCCGGCGTCACCAGCGCCCTGCGCCGCATCGATTTCCTCGCGCCCCTCGACGACCGCGAGCTCGCCGAGCTGGCCCGCGGCCTCGACCTCGTGCGCAAGCCCTCGGGCGCGATGGTCTTCCAGCGCGGCGACCCCGGCGAGTCCTTCTACCTCGTGCTCTCGGGCGAGGTGGCGCTCCTCGCCGAGGGCGGTCGCGTGGTGGAGACGGTGAAGGCCGGCGGGTTCTTCGGCGAGATCGCGCTGCTCACGGGCGAGGCCCGCTCGACCTCCGCGAAGGCGTCGGGCGACACCGAGCTCGCCGCGATCGGCCGCGACGACTTCCGCCGCGTGGTGATGGCCAACCCGACGCTCGCGCTCGAGATGAGCCGCATCCTCGGCCAGCGCCTCGCCGACGCCGCCAAGGCCCAGGCGCCGCGGAGGGGGTTCTTCCGCCGCGGGTGAGGTCGGTGCGGGGATCCTGAGCCCGTGCGCTCACGCGCAGCGGCTTGCCGCCAGCGTGCTGTGGGCGTTGTGCCGCTGTCGCTGGCCCTGGCGTATCCTCGCGCCCGTGCGACGCCTCCCCGCCTGCCTCGCGGCCGCCATCCTCGCGTGCTCGTCCGACCCCGCCGCCCCGCCCGACGCGACCCTTGACGCAACGGTTGACGCGGCGCCCGACGTCGCCGCCGACGTCGCGCCCGACGAGCCCGCGCCCGACGCCCCGCCGCCGTGGCGCTGCGTGCGCAACCGACGCCCGCCCGCCGAGCCCGCGCAGTGCAACGGCGCGGCGTCCCTCTGCGCGCGCCGCTACGACCGCGTGGCCTACGCCACGACGCACAACGCGATGTCCTCCGAGGAGGATCACTTCGCCGCCCCCAACCAGAACTTCGGCCTCACCCGCCAGCTCCGCGACGGGGTGCGCGGGCTGATGCTCGACGCCCACCCCTGGCAGGACGACCTCTGGCTCTGCCACGGCATCTGCCTCGCCGGCCGCCGTCGACTCGCCGAGGGCCTCTGCGACGTCGGCCGCTACCTCGACGAGGACCCGGGCGCGGTCGTGACGATCCTGTTCGAGAGCTACATCGACGCGGCCCAGATGGAGACGGCCTTCCGCGAGGCCGACCTGCTCGACGACGTCGTCGCGCAGCCCGTCGGGGCCCCGTGGCCCACGCTCGGTGCGATCGCGCGCACCGGGCGGCGCCTCGTGGTCTTCACCGACCGGGCGGGCGGCGAGCGCCCCTGGCTCCACGACATGTGGACGTGGGCCGAGGAGAACCCCTACGCCGCCACCACGCCCGCCGAGCTCGACTGCCGCGCCAACCGGGGCCGCGCGGGCAACTCGCTCTTCATCCTCAACCACTTCCTGACGGCGCCGCTGGCCTCGCCCGACCTCGCGCGCATGGTCAACTTCAACCCCGGCCTCGCCGACCACGCAACGCGCTGCGCGGCCGAGCGCGGGGTGTTCCCCAACTTCATCACGGTGGACTTCTACGACATCGGCGACGTGCTGGCGGTGGCACGGGCCCGCAACGAGATGACGCCGTGAGTTGCCGTTGACGGGCCGCGCGGGCTCGTGGTGACGTATCGGGAGAAGGAGCGCCCTCCGATGAACCCTCGCGCGTGGTCCCTCTTCGGTGTGATGTCGATGCTCGCGTGCTCGTCGGACGAGGCGCCGGCCAACGGCAACGCGCAGGACGCCGCCGCCGCGCCCGACGCCGCGGAGCAGTGCCTCGTGCCGGAGGCGCCCTACGGCGGGGCCGTCGGGCAGAACTTCCCCCGGATGCAGCTCACCGACTGCGACACCGAGCAGCCCTACGTGCTCTACGACGAGGCGGAGTACTGCCCGGCGCAGGTCACGTTCATATCGCTCGCGGCGGGGTGGTGAGGCACCTGCCAGGCCGAGTCCGGGCGACTCGAACGAGAAGTGAATCAGCGGTTCAAGGGGCGCGGGGTGCGGGTGCTCCAGGTGATCATCCAGAACCCCGACCGCTCGGTGGGGACGCCGGAGTTCTGCCGCGCGTGGAAGTCGCGCTACGGGCTCACCAACCGGATGCTGGTCGACCCGGTGGGGAGCGTGCGGCGCTACGCCAGCGGCGACCTGCCGGGCGCGATCATCTTCGACCACAACGGCCGCGTCCGGTACGTGGGCCACGCCGCGACGCTCAACACCATCCGGTACAACATCGAGGCGATCCTCGACGGCGTCGCCGGGCCCTGAGGGCAAACCCCGCTCGCGGATGCTCGCGGCCTCCATCCCCCGCTCGCCGAGCCTCGCGCGTTGACCCCTTCCCCCGGCGCAAAGCCGCCAGGGGAAGGGGCGTCGTCGCAACCAGGATCCACCGACGTCGGGCCATCGAGACGCCACGAGCACCAGACACCGAGACGCCACGAACGCCAGACGCCGGCGCGTCCTGGCCGCGACAGTGCCCCTTCCCCTGGCGGCTCTGCGCCGGGGGAAGGGGTCAACGCGCGAGGCTCGGCGAGCGGGGGATGGAGGCCGCGTGAGCGGTTCCTGACGGCCGCTACTCCTGCACGTCGGGCTCGACGAACTGCCACTTCACGTCGGGCATCTGCCTCCGCACGCGCTGCTCGAACTCGTTGATCAGCACGACCACGTCGCCGCTCGTCAGCGCGTCGTCGACCCGGAGCTTCACCGCGATCATCACCTCGCCGGGGCCCTGCTGCACCGTGATGAGCCGCAGCACGCTCTTGATGCGCGCGTCGCCCTTCGCGGCGTCGTGCACCGCGGCCTCCACCTCGGGGTCGGCCCGCTCGCCGAGCAGCAGCGACCGCACCTTCCGCGCGAGGAACCATGCCACCCACACCAGCACCGCGCCGACGCAGATGCTCCCGACGCCGTCGAAGCGCGGGTCGACCTTCCACGCGAGGAGCATCGACGCGGATGCGAAGCCGAGGCCCACCACGGCGGCGAAATTCTCCCCCGTGCACACCACCAGCTCGGCGTCCTTGGTGAGCTGGAGGTAGTCGAGGAAGCCCGTCTGCCCGCGCTTCTTGTTCACCTCGCCGACGCACTGCTTGAGCGAGAGCGCCTCGAGCACGAAGGACACCCCGAGGATCGCGAGGCCCACCCCGACGTTGTGGATCTCCTCTGGGTGCAGCACCTTCTCCGCCCCCTCGCCGATCGAGAACACCCCGCCCCCGAAAAACAGCATCAGCGCCACGATGAACGACCAGAAGTAGCTCGCCCGCCCCGTCCCCAGCGGGTGCCGCTCGGACGGGCCCGCCGACGACTGCCGGATGCCCACCAGCAGGAGCCCCTGGTTGAGGCAGTCGGCGAACGAGTGGATCGCCTCCGCCAGCATCGAGCCCGAGTGCGTGAAGACCGCCGCCCCCGTCTTCACCGTCGCGATCCCGAGGTTGGCGGCGAGCGACGTGAGGACGACCTTCGTGGAGTGACCTTCGCTCATGGCGGCCGCGGAGGATACGGCAACCGCCGCCCGCCGGAAGCCCCATGTGTGAGCGACCGCCCGGCCTGTCGGAAACTGGCGGACGTCGCGGGGGCCGGGGTAGAGCCCGTCGGGTGAAGCCCTCCGCCGTCGCCCTCGCCGCCGCGCTCGCCCTCTCCGCCGCAGCCGCCGAGGGGCGCAGCGTCCGCGACGAGCCCTACCCCGTCGACACCACCTGGAACGCCGCCGTCCGCATGATCCGCGTCGACTTCGGCTTCGCCATCGAGGAGCGCGACCGCGACCTCGGGTACTTCACCTTCCAGTACCGCGAGGGGCGGCGCACCGTGCCCGGGTCGGTGGAGATCCTGCGCAGCGAGACCGACGGCCGCCCCGGCGCCCGCATCATCGTGCAGGTGCCGCAGATGCCCGCCTACGTCGAGTCGATGATGCTCCAGCACCTGTCGCGCAAGCTGCGGCAGGAGTTCGGCGAGCCCGCGCCGCCGCGCCCCACGCCGCCGCCCGCGCCCGCCCAGCCGCCCGCCCAGCAGCCCGCGCAGCCGGGGGCCCCCGCGCAGCCCGGCGCGCCCGCCCAGCCCGCCCCGCAGGCCACCGTCCCCACCGCCAACCTCACCCAGGGCCGCTGGGAGCCGCCGCCGCGCCTGCGCGACAGCGACACCTGGTTCTGACCCCGAACCATCGCGCGATGGACGGCCTCCTCGCACGCCTCCGCGCTTCCCGCGGCTTCGACGCGCGCGAGGTCGCCGCCGCCAAGGTCGCCCGCCTCGCCCGATGGTTCGCCACCGAACGACTCGACGCCGCGGTCGTCGGCGTGAGCGGCGGCGTCGACTCCGCCCTCGCCCTCGCGCTGTTGCAAGCGGTCGCGCGCCTGCCTGCGTCGCCCCTGCGCCGCGTGGTGGGCCTCGTCCTCCCGATCGGCGGGCGCGGCGCCACCCGCCAGGAAGAAGCCGCCGCGCAGGGCCGCCGCGTGTGCGAAGCGCTCGGCGCGGAGGTATGGGAGGCGCCGCTCACGGGCGCGCTCGCCGCCACCGTCGTCGCGCTGGAGGGCGCGTCGGGCCTTCGCTTCGACGCCTGGGCCGAGGGCCAGTGCCTGAGCGTGGTTCGAACGCCCGCGCTCTACGGCGCCGTCGCGCTCCTCCGCGCGCACGGGCACGCCGCGGTGGTCGTCGGCACCACCAACCGCGACGAGGGCGCGTGGCTCGGCTTCTACGGCAAGGCCTCCGACGGCATGGTCGACGTCCAGCCCATCTCCGACCTGCACAAATCCGAGGTGCGCGCGCTCGCCGCGCTGCTCGGCGTCCCCCGCGACGTCGTCGACGCCGTGCCTTCGGGCGACGTGTTCGACGGGCGCTCCGACGAGGCCATGATCGGCGCGCCCTACGACACGGTGGAGGCCGTCGTCCGGCTGCTCGAGCTCGGGCGCGACGCATCCCTCGCGGGCGAAAAAGCTTCGTCCGTCGCGCGTCACCACGCGGTCAACGCCCACAAGTACCGGGTGGGCACCTCCTCGGTTCACCTCGACGTGATGCCGCGCGGCGTGCCCGGGGGATGGCCCGACGTCCCCTTCGCCGGCCGCGACGAACGACCGCCCCCGCCCGGCGCCATCGCGGGCGCGTGGGCGCCGCCGCCGCTCGCGCTCGACGCCGTCGCCGGGCTCCCCGAGGTCGAACGAATCGCCCTGCCCGAAGGCTTCGCGGCGCGGGCGAGGGGGGTGCTTACCGCGCGCGACTGCGCGGTGTTGCGCGAGGCGATGGCGGCATCCGGGGCGGCGGAGCCCGTCGGGGTCACGGGCGTGCGCGGGAGCTACGGCGTGGGCTCGGTGCGCGCGACGGGGTGGTCACCCGAGCTCGCCGCCGCGCTGTGGGAACGTCTGCGCCCTGCGGTCCCGTCGGTCCGCTTCGTGGGCCCGCGCGACCCGACGGACGCGTTCGCGACAGAGCATCGGGTGGGGCACCGGAGCTGGCGCGTCGTGGGGCTCTCGCCGCTGCTCCGCTTCATGCGCTACGAGCCCGGGGGTAGGCACCTCGGGCACTACGACGCGGGCTACGACTACGGCGACGGGCGGCGGACGCTCCTGTCGGTGGTCTTCTACCTCACCGACGCGCCCACCAGCGGCGCGACGCGCTTCCTCCGCGACGGCCAGGAGGGCACCTTCCTCGCGACGCGCGACCTCGGCGACTGGACGCGCGACGCCCGCGACGACGAGGTGCTCGCGTCCGTCTTCCCCGCGGTCGGCGACGCCCTGGTCTTCGACCACCGCATCTGTCACGACGTGGCGCGCTGGGAGGGCCCCGGCGACCGGGTGAGCATCCGGTGCGACGTGGTGTATGAAGCCGTGCCCGACGGGCGCCCCTGCGATGCACTGGAAGATCCTCCGTGACCCCTACCTCCGTCCCCTCGCCGAACGGCGCGGCGAGGCGGCGGTGTGGGCCTCGGGCTTCTTCCTCGACGACGACCCCGACGACGCGCCCCTCGACGACGTCGAGCTTCGCTGCACGCCGCCGCCGAAGCTCCCGGTGCGCGGCGAGCGGCCCGTCGTCGCGGTGCTGACGGGCGGGCTCTGCCCCGTGCACGACGGCCACCTCGCGACCCTCCAGCGCGCGCGCGAAGCCCTCACCGCCGCGGGCTTCGACGTCGTCGGGGGCTACCTCTCGCCTGGCCACGACCGCTACCTGCGGATGAAGTGCGGCGACGCGGCGATCCCCGCGTCGGAGCGGCTGCGCTTGTGCGGCGAGGCCGCGGCCGCGACCGACTGGGTGTCCGTCGACCCCTGGGAGGCCCTCCACCGCCGCGTCGCGGTGAACTTCACCGACGTCGTCGCCCGCCTCCGCGCGTACCTCCGCGCCCACGTCGACCCGCGCATGGAGGTGGCCTTCGTCTGCGGCGGCGACAACGCCCGCTTCGCGCTCGCCTTCGCCGAGCTTGGCCTGTGCGCCGTCGTCGGCCGCCCCGGCGCCGAGGCCGAGATGAACCGCTGGCGCCAGGAACTCGCCGGCCACCCCAACATCGTGTGGGCCGACGGCGACCACCCCGCGGCCTCGCGCCTCCTGCGCAAGCCCTTCCCCCCGCGCGTCGGCTACGCGCGCCTGGTGCTGCGCCTGGAGGATCGTCGCGCCGTCGAGACGCTCGGCCGCGTGGACTTCCCCGCCTTCCAGGAGGAGCTCGTCGGGCTGCTGGAGGAGCACGCGCACCTGCGCTTCGCGAGCCTCGGCGCGGCGCCCCTCGGCGGCGACGTGATCACCCTCGACGCGATGGCCCGCGGCGGTCGCCCCCTCGCGCTGAGCCGGCTCTACGCGCTCGGCGGATACGAGCCCCTCGGCCACGTCGCGCGCCCCGGGTCGCCCCCGCTCGACGTTCAACTCGCGGCCCTCCCGCCGGGCCGCTACACGCTCCACGACGACGACCGGATGAGCGGCTCGACGCTCGCCTTCGCGCGAGAGCTCCTGCGCGAGCAGGTGACGATCGTGGGCGAAGCGCTCGCGGTGGCGCACGGCCCCGACGAGGACGTCGCCGACAGCCGCGATTTCCTGCTCGGCGCCGACCACGGCGGCCTCGTCGTCCGCCTGCCCGACGGGGCGATCGGGCGGGCTCCGTACGCGCTCCCCTACGTCGACCCGGCGGTTCGGTGCTGCGTCGCGCCGGAGGCGGCGCGGGACTTCTCCGCGCGGGTGTGGGAGGCCAACGCCGCGGCCTTCGAAGAGGGTGAGTTGCGCGTTCGCGACCTGCCGACGCCCGCGCGCGCCGTGGTGGCGTGGATGGGCGACGAGCGGCCGCTGGCGGAGGTCTGTCGCTGGCACGCCGAGGCCCTGCGGCGGAGCGAGTTCGGCGGGTGACGAATCGCTGACGCGGCCGCGCGCGGCGTGCCATGCTCGGCGCACGGCGAATGGCGCACGGCGACAAGCGAACGGACGAGGCGAAGCCCAAGGCGCGGCGCGGCGTCGATTCGCTCTCCGTCCAGGCCGAGGTGCACGACCGCCAGCAGCTCGAGCTCCGCTTCAACTACGCGGTGGGCGAGCACGGGCGCTGCGACTACCACGTCGACGCCTACTTCTTCGTGCCGCGCAACGTCGGGCTCAACCGCACCAACTACTCGAAGGAGCAGTTCTACTCGGACTTCACGGCGTACGTGCGGGTCGACGCGGCCGCGCTCCCGCTCGACGCGCTGGCCGACCCGAGCAACCCGGCCTCGCCGCTCCACCGCTTCGCCGCGACGCTGGAGGCCCTGCGCGCCGCGCCCCGGCCCCCCGCGACGCGCCCGCTGAGCGTGCACGCGCGGCTCTACGCCAACCTCTACGTCGCCGCGGTGCGGGCGGAGTGCCGGCGGCTGGAGAAGCTCCTCACCCGCCGCGAGCGCGACGAGGAGCGCACGTCGCTCCTGCCCGCCACCGCGAGCATGCAGGGCCGTCCGGAGCCCGCGCCGACGGGGCCCCGCGTCGCCGACCCGGAGGGGGCCTTCGAGCGCGACCTCGCCGCGGCCCTGGCGCGGATGCAGGAGGCGCTGCGGGCCTTCCGCTCGCTGCGCGGCGCGGCGTGGCCCTTCGAGCCGCTCTGCCACGAGGGCGTGGCCGAGGCGATGCGCGGCGCCGACGAGTACATGAGCCTCGAGCTCGAGGAGCGCCTCGCCGTCCTCTCCCGCGCCTTGGGCGAGCGCGCCTCCCGCTATGATGGGACGGGCTTCGTCACGCGGATGCGGGCCCACCTCGCGGCGGTGGCGCGCGCCGAGTCCGGGCTCCGCGCGCGCTACGGGCACCTCACGCTCACCTCGCGCCGCGACCCGGTGGCCCCCGGCGCGCGCGCGCCCATCGACCCCGGCGAGTACTTCACCTACCGCGCGTCGCTGCTCAAGAAGTCCGTCCAGCAGGCGCTCTACCTCAACGTGCGCGGGTCGACGCGCGACATGTTCGTCCGCAACGCCGTCGGCGCGGTGGCCGCCGCGCTCGCGGCCATCTGGGCGCTCGCCACGCAGCTCCCCGCGTACGTCTCCAACCTCTCGGGGCCCACCAAGGGGCTCTTCTTCGCCGGCGCCGTCCTCGCGTACGTGCTGAAGGATCGCATCAAGGCCGTGACCGGGGAGTTCCTGCTGCGGCGCGCGCGGACGCACGACCACGCGCACTGGATCTACGGCGAGTCGCTGCCCGACCTCGGCGTGAAGGACTTCGCGGCGCGTAGCGGGGAGGCGGTGGTGTTCCTGTCGCCCGAGGAGGTGCCGTCGGAGGTGCGGGAGGTGCGTCTCCAGCGCCGGACGGTGCGGCACCTGGAGGCCGCGGGCGAGGAGGTGATCCACTACCGCAAGCTGCTGACGGCGGGCGACAAGGGCGCGGGGCTGCCCGAGGGCTACCGCATCCGCGACATCCTGCGGGTCAACCTCCGGCACTTCCTCACGCGCCTCGACGACCCGCTCGACCGCGTCGACGCCTGGGATGCCGACCGCGGGGCCTTCGTCCACGTCGAGCTCCCCAAAGTGTACCACCTCAACGTCGTCGCCCGCGTCCGCCGCGAGCGCGTGGGCGACGCGCCGGAGGTCCGCTTCGCCCACCTGCGCGTCGTGCTCAACAAGGACGGGATCGTGCGCGCCGAAGAGGTCCGCTCGCGCCGGCGGTGACGCTCAGCGCGCGGCGGCGCTCCAGCCGACGTTGACGTTGACCGACGCCGTCGTCGCCAGCATCGCGCCGAGCACGTCCTGCCCCACCGCGACGTCGACCTGCACCCAGCGCATCGGCCGCCACTGCGCGCCGACGTCCACCGCGTAGAGCGCGCCGAGGCCCGTGTAGTCGCGCCGGTAGGAGCGGTCGCCCGTCCCGGTGCTGCCCCGCTCGACGTGGCTGAGGTCGACCAGCAGCGCGCCCACCCGAACCCCCGCGAGCAGCGTGAAGGGGCCGAAGACGAAGCGCGGCCCGGCGGCGATCCACCCGAGCGCGGTCGACTCGACCTGGAAGTCCTCCATCGCCACCGACGGGCTCGCGTACACGTCGGCCCCCACCCGCACGTAGAACCACGGCCCGTCGACGTGCGCCGAGAGCGACGCCCCCCCGAGCCACTCGCGCCCGAGCGCGAGCTGCTTGCCCGTGAACGACGGCGCCGCGCTCCGCGCGCTCGACCGATCCTGCAGGCGGAAGGTCATCGACGTGAGGTCGAAGCCCGACACCGCCGCCCCCGCGCGGAAGAAGATCCCCGTCGGGCGCGCCGCCGCCGTCTGCGCACTGGCGGACCCGGCGCAGAGCACCGCGGACGCGCCGAGCGCGGCGACGAGGAGGGAGTGGCGGGGAGGCGGGCGCACCACGACACCGATCGTAACAGCAATCCCCGAGCCGCCCCGGGGGCGGGGCGACGTTGCGCGGAAGCGCCGCGGAATCTGGACGACGGCGGTGGGGAGGAGGGGCGCGGTGGCCAGCCGGGGAGCCACCCCGCGGTGGCGCGTCGAGCCGCCACGCGCGGGAGGGTGACCGCTACCGGAGGCGGGCGAGCACCGGCTCGACGAGCGGGTTCGCGGGGTCGTTCGGGTCGACGCGGCGGTCGATGGCGTCGGAGGTGACCAGCCAGTGGGCCGCCGCGGGGGGCGTGGCCAGCGGCGGCGCGCCGAGCGCGTCGAGGGCCGCGCGCGTGCTCAGCGAGACGTGGCGCGCTTCGGTCGCGGCGAGGAGGGTGAGCGCCTCGGCGGCCTCGGGGCTCGCGCGCACCGCGTCGCGGAAGCCCGCGTCGGCGCGGGCGAGTCGCGCGAGGGCGAGCGAGGCGTTGAGCGAGCGGCGGTCGCGGAAGTACGACGCGCGCTTCGAGGCGTTGGCGTCGCCGGCGAGCGTGCGGGCAGCGGCGGCTTCGAGGAGCGCGTCGGCGAGGTCGCGGCGGAGGTCGAGCGTGCCCGGCGAGGCGGCCTCGGCGGCGCGCAGGTCGGCGACCACTGCGTCGGCCTGCGCGAAGTCGTCGGAGGCGCCGAGGGCCTCCTCGCGGCGCCACGCGCGCATCGCGAGGGCGGCGGCGCGGGTCGGGGCGTGGCGCGTGGCCTCGGCGTCGGCCACCACGCGGTCGGCCTCGCGGAGGGAGGCGAGCGCCGCGCGGCGGGCCTCCTCGCGCGCCTCGGGGCGCTCGGCGCGCTCGCGGTCGCGGTCGCTGTCCTCGGCCTCGATGCGCGGCACGCGGGCGATGCGCGCGGCGACGCCGTCGAGCGCGGCGGGGTCGTCGGCGAGGCGGGCGAGGCCCCACGACGCGCCCCAGGTGTACGCCGCCGAGGGCGAGAGCGTCTCGAGCTGCTGGGCGAGCTCGTAGGCGCGACGGAGCGGGGCCGACGACGCCATCGCCGCCGCGACCCGCGCGCCCCCGGCGCCGTCGCGGAGGGCCAGCGCGAGGCGGAAGAGCTCGGCGTGGTCGGGCCGCAGCGCGCGGAGCCGGAGCTCGGGCTCGACCGCGCGCCCGGCGATCAGCGTGTTGAGCTGAACGACGAGGTTGTGCACGACGGTGGAGCTCTCGGGCTCGCGGCGGAGGGCGGTCTCGAGGCCGGCGCGGGCCTCCTCCAGGCGGGCGACGTCGCCGGTGCAGGTGAAGCGCTGCTCGTCGAGGAGGGCGGCGTTGTTGGCGCCCGCGGCCGTCTCGAGCACGTCGACGGGGTAGAGCCGGCGCGCCTCCAGGAGCAGCCGGTCGGCCTCGGCGAGGCGGCCCTCGCGCTGGGCGCGGCGCGCCTCGGCCGACTTGCGGTTGATGCGGTGCTGCACGCTCCCGTCGTCGGCGCGCGGGAGCCAGAGTTCCTCGTCCTCCAGGGAGGCGGGGAAGGTGACGCGGAAGGAGGCGATCCGCCTCTTCTCCTCGGGGTCCGTCGAGTCCTGCCACGCGCGGTCGGCCACCTCGCGGGCCCGCGAGAGGAGCCCGAGCGAGCGGTACACGTTGGCGACGCCGAGGCGCTGGGCGACGTTCCCTTCGCGGAGCACCGGCTGGAGGAGTGCTTCACCCTCCTGCGGGCGCCCGAGCTGGTGCTCCACCTGGCCCATCGCGAGGCGGTACTCCGCGCTCCCCTCGCTCTCCGAGGCCACGGAGAGGAAGACCCCGCGCGCCTGCTCCAGCAGCGCCTGCCGCGCCGCGCCGCCGCGGTCGTTGGCCTCGCGCAAAAGCCACCGACCGCGCGCCAGCACCGCGCCCACCAGCGGGGCGAAGCGCTCGGCCTTCGCGTCGAGCGCGCGGAGCTCGCGGTCCTGCGAGAGCCGCTCGCCGAGCCACGTGCGGAAGACCTCGCGCTGCTGCTCCTCGCCGCCGGCGCTCTCCAGGCGGCCCCGCAGGTCGGACGGGAGCGCCCCGGCGCGGGCCTCGGCGACGTAGCGCTCGACCTCGCTCGTGCGCCGCGCGCGGGCCTCCGCGGTGACGCGCTGCATCGCCGGGAGCCGCAGGTCGGAGAGCGCGCCGACGAGCCGGTCGGCCTCCGCGCCGCGCCCGAGCGCGAACATCATCGACGCCCGCGCCGCCTGCACCTCGAGCGGCGCCGCGCCGAAGGGGGACGCCGCCTCCAGCGCCGCGAGCGAGCGCGCCCGCGCCGCGTCGTCGCCCCCGGCGAAGCCCATCGCCGCGAGGGCGAGCGCCACCTCCTGGTCGCCCGCGTCGAGCGCCCGCTGCGCCTCGAGCGCCGCCCGGTCGCTGCCGCGCAGGGCCTCCGCGCGCGCCGTGTCGTTGCCGCGCTCGGCCGCGCGGGCGAGGGCCGCCTCCACGCGCTGCCGTCGGTCGGCGTCGCGCGCGCGCTGGACCCATCCCCGGAGCTCCTCCTCCGCGTGGCGGACCGAGGAGCTCGACGCGAGCACGGCCTCGACCCACGGCCACGTCGCGTTCTCGTCGAACGAGCGCCCCGAGCGGAGCGCGTGCCCGAGCGCGTCGACGGGCCAGTCGTTGCCGGCGCGCTGGGCGATGTCGCCCTCCAGCCGCTCGCGGGCCGTCACCCAGCGCGACGAGTCCCCGGGGGAGACGCGCTCGAGCGCGAGGAGCATCGTGCCGCGCAGCTCGAGGGCCGCGAGCGACCCGGTGCCGAGCTCGGGCTCCCACGCGGCGAGCGCGGTGGAGAGCGCCGCGCGCGGCCCCGGGCCCTTCGCGCCGGAGGGGAGCCCGTCGAAGGCGCGGATCGCGTCGAGGATGCGCGGCTGCTGCGCCAGCGTGGCGGGGCGCTCGACGCGGGCGGTGACGATGCGGACGGCGGCCTCGGCGGCGCGCTGGGCCTCGGCGGGCGCGGCGTCGGCGTAGGCGAGCGCGACCGTGCGGTAGCGGGCGAGGGCGGCCTCCGCGGGGTGCGTGCGGGCGTAGGCCGCGGCCTCGTCGTAAGCGGCGCCGGCGCGGCGCGCGGGCGACGCGTACCAGGACTGGATCGGCGCGGCGACGGCCATCGCGACCGCGGCGCCGGCGACGAGGCGTCGGTAGTTGCGGACGAGCCCGCTCAGGGGCTCCTTGGTGAGGAAGTAGTACGAGTTGGCGTCGGCGGGCCGCACGCGCCAGGCGTCGAGCGGGAGCACCGGGATGAAGAAGAACGTGAAGAAGCGCGTGGCCACGTACGAGCCGTCGGGCCGCGCGTCGCGCTGGCCGTAGAGCATCGTGCCGACGCCGTTGAGGGTGGCGAGCGACGGGGCCGACTTCACCGGGCGCGGGCCGTCGAGCAGGCGCGCGATGGCGGCCTTCATCTTCGGGTCGCGCGCCTGGCGCTGGGCGCGGCGGAGCACGTCGTCGTGGCCGTCGACGTCGCGGTGGCGCGCCTTCCACTGGGCGTGGATGATCGCGAAGGCCGCGGCGGGGTCGGCCTTCGCGCCGTCGATGAGCTCGCGCAAGGGGTGCCCCTCGGGCGCGAGGGACTCGGCGTGGACGCGGGCGGCCTCGGCGCGGTCGCGCAGGCCCGCGGCGGCGAAGAGGGCCGCGAGCTCGACGAGCAGGCCCGCGAGGTCGCCGGGAGGGATGGCCGCGGTGGCGGCCTCGCGGTAGGCCGCGCGCGCGCCGGGGACGAGGTCGTGCTCGACGCGGCGCCAGAGGTCGTCGAGGCGGTCGTTGGCGCGAGACCAGTCGCGCGTTGGGTCCGGCTCGAGGGCAGGGTTGTCGAGCGTCTCGGCGATCTCGCGGTAGAGGCCGATGGCGGCTTCCGTCGGTTCCATGGACGATATCCCCTCCGGGTGTGGTGCGGGCGATCTCACAACAGCGCGCGGCCCTTGTCTACGGGCGCGGCGTGCCTCGCGCGCCGTGATAGCGTCCGCCGCGATGACGGCGCTGCCGACGCTCGCGCCCCGGCGCGACTGGGACCCCGCCTTCGCGCGCGCGCACCCTGCGTTCGCGGCGCTGGCGGCGGCCGGGCGCTTCGCCGCCTCCCCCGACTGGCCCGACCTCGCCCTCTGGAACGCCCGCCTCGCCGACCTCGGCCTCGTGGCTGGCTCGGGCGTGCCCCTGACGTTTGTCGCGCAGCCCCCGCGCGGACGTCGCCGCTCGCCCGCCGCCGAGCGCTACGAGTGCAGGGTCTTCGACCGTGGCGAGGTGCCGAGCCGGCCGCGCACCTGGCACGACTTCTTCAACATGCTGTGCTGGGCGACGTTTCCGCGCGCCAAGGCCGCGCTCAACCGGCGGCAGCGCGCGGCCGTCACCCGCCTCGGCCTCGACGCGGCGGAGCGCCTCCCCAACGCCCGCTCGCGCGAGCAGGACGCGCTCGCCATGCTCGACGAGGGCGGCTGCGTGGTGCTCGCGTCGGTGCCCCTCGGCGAGGCGCTCGCGAAGGGCGACGTCGACGTCGTCGAGCGGGCGGTTCGCGCGGGCGAGGCGCGCGTCGTGGTGGTCGGCCACGCCGTCTACGAGCACCTCGCGTCGAGCGACGGCGTGGTGCGCGCGCTCCCCATCGAGCTCCCGGTCGCACGCGTCCCCGCGGACCTCGCCGCGGTGACCGCGCGCGCCGATGCGGCCCTCGCCGAGGCGCTCGACGACCCGCGCTTCCTCGCCGAGCCGCCGCCCCTCGTCGCCCTCCCGATGCGCCGCTCGCTCTTCGAATCCAACCCCCGAAGCCAGTCATGAACGAACCCGCCACCTGCCCCTGCACCGCCATCCACACGCTGCGCCGCGTCGTCCTCACGGGCGGACCCGGCGCCGGCAAGACGGCCACGCTCGGCATCGCGCGCCGCTACCTCTGCGCCCACGTCGCGGTGCTCCCCGAGTCGGCGAGCATCCTCTTCAGCGGGGGCTTCCCCCGGCGGCCCGACGACGCGACCCTGCGCGCGGCGCAGCGGGCGATCTACCGCGTCCAGTCCGAGCTCGAGGGGCTGCCGGAGTTCAACGACAACCTCGCGGTGGCGCTCTGCGATCGGGGGACGGTCGACGGACTCGCCTACTGGCCCGGCGAGCCCGACGGCTTCTGGGCCGAGCTCGGCTCCACCCACGCGCGCGAGCTCGCCCGCTACGACACCGTGATCCACCTGCGCACGCCGCGGGCCGCCTGGTACCAGCGGACGGGCGTCCGGACGGAGGCCGTCGACGAGGCCCTCCGCCTCGACGCGCGCATCGAGCAGGCGTGGGCCTCGCACCCCAACCGCCACATCATCGACGCCGAGCGGGACTTTCTTTCCAAGGTCCAGCACGTGCTCGACCTGCTCCGCACCGAGGTCCCGTGGTGCTGCCAGGTGGGCGGCGTGCGCGCCCCGTAGCGCGCGGTCCCTCGATTGCAGTACCACGGGCGCATGAAGCCCATCCTCATCGCCACCGACCTCACGCAGCACTCCGAGCCCGCGATCGTCCAAGGCGTCACCCTCGCGCGCGACCTCGGCGCCGAGGCGATCCTCGTCCACACCTGGGAGCCGCCGGCCTTCATGGCGCTCGACATCGCGCTCGTGATGCCGCCCGCGCAGATCGCCGAGCAGGTGACGCGCCTCCAGAAGCGCCTCGACGAGGTGACCGCCGAGCACCGCGCCGAGGGCGTCCGCCTCACCGCCCGCCTGCTCGAAGGCCCCGCGCCCGAGACCATCCTCAAGGCCGCGCGCGACTTCGACGCCCGCTTCATCGTGCTCGGCTCGGTGACCCCGCGCACGCTCGCGCGCCTCCTCGGCAGCACCGGTGACGCCGTCGTGCGCGAGGCGCCGTGCCCGGTGATCCTGGTGCGCGCGCACGCCCACTGACGCGGCCTTCCGTGCGCGTGGTGCGCGCCCGTTGCGGCGTCAGCCCTTGACGACGATGACGGGCTCGAGCCTCGCGACGCGGCGCGCGATCCCGGCGGCCTCGACCACGCCCACGACGTCGGCCACGTCCTTGTATGCCTCGGGCATCTCCTCGACGACGGAGTTGACGCTGGCGGCGCGGAGCGCGATCCCCTTGTCGTTGAGGGCCTTGAGCACCGCGGCGCCGGTGGAGGTCTTGCGGGTCGCGGCGCGCGCGAGGACGCGGCCGGCCCCGTGGCACGCGCTGCCGAAGGTCTCCTCCGAGCCGTCGAGGCCGGCGAGCACGTAGCTGTAGCGCCCCATGTCGCCGGGGATGATCACGGGCTGCCCGGTGGCGCGGAAGCGCTCGGGGAGCTCGTCGCGGCCGGGCCCGAACGCGCGCGTGGCGCCCTTGCGGTGGACGCAGAGGCGACGCGCGACGCCGTCGACGCGGTGGGTCTCCCACTTCGCGATGTTGTGGCAGACGTCGTAGAGGAGCGACGCGCCGAGGGCGGTCCGGTTGAGGCCCACGGCCTTGGCGAGGGCGCCGAGGGCCTTGTGGGCGACGAGGGCGCGGTTGACGAAGGCGAAGTTGGCGGCCGCGGCCATCACCCGGAGGTAGCGCTCGGCCTCGGCGCTGCCGAGCGGCGCGCAGGCGAGCTGCTTGTCGATGAGCTCGATGCCGGCCTTCTTCGCGGCCTTCACCATCACCGGGAGGAGCTCCTCGCACGCCGCGTGGCCGAGGCCGCGCGAGCCCGAGTGGACGAGCACGGTGACCATCCCGACGCGCAGGCCGAAGCGCGCGGCGAGGTCGGCGTCGTACACCTCGGCGACGCGGTCGATTTCGAGGAAGTGGTTGCCGCCGCCGAGCGTGCCCACCTGCTGGAGGCCGCGCTCGCGGGCCCGCTTGCTCACGAGGTCGGGCTCGGCGGACTCCATGCAGCCCGCGTCTTCGATGACGGCGAGGTCGTCGTCGAGCACGACGCCGGCGTCGAGGAGCGAGCGGGCCCCCTCGGCGAGCACCTGGTCGAGCTCGGGGACGCGGGTGTCTCGCTTCGTGGGCGCGGTGCCTGCGGGGACGGCGAGCTGGAGCGCGTCGGCCGCGCGGTCGCGGTGCGGGAGGAGCGCCTCGATGGCGAGGTCGGTGGTGTGGAGGCGGACGCCGCAGTTGATGTCGTAGCCGACGCCGCCGGGCGACACGACCCCGCCCGCGTCGGGGTCGAAGGCCGCGACGCCGCCGATGGGGAAGCCGTAGCCCCAGTGGAAGTCGGGCATCGCGAGCGCGGCGCCGACGACGCCGGGGAGCGACGCGACGTTGGCGACCTGAGCGACCGAGGGGTCGTCGCGCAGCGAGTCGACCATCGAGGCGTCGGCGTAGATGCGCCCCTCGACGCGCATCGCCCCCTGGACGGGGATGCGCCAGCGGACGTCGTCGATGGGCTCGAGCTTGTAGGAGTGGGCCATGGGGATGTCTCGGGGAGGGGAGGGGCGGTGAGGCGGGGGGCGGGGCGCGCACTGTAGCGCGGGCGGCGGGTCTAGGCCCGCGCGCGCAGGGCCTTGCGGTCGATCTTGCCGCGGTCGTTGCGCGGGAGGTCGGCGTCGAAGACCACCGAGCGCGGGTACTTGTGCTTGGAGAGGCGGGCGCGGGCGTGGTCCTGGAGGTCCTTCGCGAGGGCGTCGCCGCCGGTGAAGCCGTCGCGGAGGACGACGTAGGCGCGGGTCTTCATCAGCCCTTCGTCTTCGTAGCCGACGACGCACACCTCGGCGACGGCGGGGTGGGCGAGGAGGCAGTCCTCGACCTCGAGGGGAGAGACCCAGAGGCCCGACACCTTGATGAGGTCGTCGGCGCGGCCGGCGAACCAGAGGTACCCGTCGGCGTCGAGGCGGAAGAGGTCGCTCGTGCAGCACCAGCGCCCGTGGAAGGTCTGCCAGCTCTTGTCGCGGTCGCCCCAGTAGCCGATGGCCACGCTGTCGCCCGCCACCCAGAGCGTGCCGACCTCGTCGGGGCCCGCGGGCTCGGCGCCGGGGCCCTTCGCGTCGCGCGGCAGCACGCGAACCTCGTAGCCCTCCACCACGCGCCCGAGCGACCCCGGCTTCACGTCGCCCGGCCGGTTGCTCACATAGATATGGAACATCTCCGCCGACCCGATCCCGTCGTACACGTCGACGCCGAAGCGCTCATTCCAGCGGTCGAGGAGCGCGGGCGGCAGCGCCTCGCCGGCCGAGAGGCAGAAGCGGACGCACGAGAGGTCGAGGCCCGCGCGCCCGGCGGCGCGCTCGGTGGCGTCGTGCTCGAGGAGCTTGCCGATCATCGTGGGCACGTTGGTGAGCACCGTCGGCCGGTAGCGCGCGACCGCGTCGGTGAGCGACGCCACGGTGGGGCGCTCGGAGAAGAGCCCGACCGTCGCCCCCACGCGGAAGGGGAACATCAGGTTGGTGCCCGTCGCGTACCCGAAGAAGAGCCGGGGCACGCTCACGCAGACGTCCCCGCGGCGGTAGCCCACGGTGTTGAGCGCGTAGTGCTCGGTGTTGTAGGCGAAGTCGCGGTGCGTGTGGACGGCGGCCTTCGGGCGCCCCGTCGAGCCCGAGGTGAAGAGCCACACCGCGGGGTCGTCGCGCCGCGTGGCGTGCGGCCGGTGCGCGCGCACGTCCACCGTGGCGAGCGCGCGGGCGAGGCACTCGGCGCGGGCCTCGCCGCCGAGCGCGGGCACGCTCACCTCGGCCTCGGCGTCCTCGCCGGTGCGCGCGTCGGCGGTCACCAGCACGGCGCGCAGCCAGGGCGAGCGCTCGATCGCGACCTGGAGCGCCTCGACCACGCGCGGCACCGTCACCACGACCGACGCGCGGGTGTACTCGAGGAGGTACTCGAGGTCGCTCGTCGGCGCGTCGGGGTTGCCCATGGCCACGACGGCGCCGGCCTTCGCGACGCCGAAGAAGGCCCAGGCGTACGGCGGCACGTCGGGCAGGATGGTGAGCACCCGCTCCTCCGCGCGGACGCCCCGTGTGACGAGGAGCGCCGCGAAGGCTTCGGAGCGCCGCGCGACGTCGGCGAACGTCCAGGCCGCGTCGCCGAAGCGGAGCGCCACCGCGTCGCCGAGGCCCTCGGCGATGCGGTCGAAGAGGAAGTAATCGGCGAGGTTGAAGACGTCGGGGAAGGTCGCGCCCATGGCGCCGCGAGCATAGGGGAGGGGGCGCCCCCGTGTCAGCGGCCGATCAGCGGGCGCCGCAGGCGAGCCACTCGCCGAGCTGGCGGCGCTCGGCCTCGGTGGGCGCCGGCGGGCTCTCGGGCATCGCGGTGTTGACGCCGTCGGGGCCGCCCGCGGCCTCCTGGTCGATCGCGGTCGCCTGCGCGCGGATGGCGGCCTGCGTGGCGAGCGACGGCTGCGTGCGGCCGCCGGTGCCGTGGCACGAGTCGCAGTAGCGCGAGAAGAAGCTGCGGCCGAAGTTGTCGTAGGTCAGCGTGCTGTTGGTCGGGCACGTCGCGCCCGTCCCCTTGCTGCAGCCGAGCGCCAGCGCGAACGCGAGACCGATCCAGAACCTGCTTGTCGTCATGCGGTACCTCCGAAGGGTTGTCGTTGTATGGCCGCGCCTTCAGGGCGCTTCATGAAAATGAAATCCTGCGAACGGTTCTCACGAAGGGCGACTGTTTTGCGCTATCAACGCGGGGTGCGCGTTCGCTCCGTCGCCGTCCTCTGCACGCTCCTCGCGCCCTCCGTCGCGCGCGCACAAGCGGGCGGTGCGGCGCCCGAGGTGCGGCTCGTGGTGCACGCGCGCGAGGGCTGCCCGACCCGCGACGCGGTGCGCGACGACCTCACGCGCCGCCTCGGCCGCGACCCGACGCGTGAGGGCGCGTCGCGCGAGTTCGCCGTCGACTTCGTCCCGTCGCCCGCGGGCTGGGACGCGTGGGTGGTGGTCACCCAATCGGGCCGCCGCCACGTGCGGGTGATCGAGCGCCGCGCCGCGCGCTGCGACGAGCTGCTCGACACGGTGGGCGTGACGCTCGCGGTCGCGCTCGAGGCCGCGACGCCCGAGGCCGAGCCCGAGTGCCCGACGCCACCGCCACCATCGCCACCACCGCCACCGCCGCCACCACCGCCGCCCGCGCGGGTCGATGGCGTCGACACCGAGCGCCCGCCGCCGATCGCATCGAGCACGCGTCGCGCGTCGGCCGCGCCCGCCAGCGCCCCGATGGTCGGGTCGGCTGCGCTCTCCGTCGGGGCCGCCTTCGGCTTCGAAGCGGTGGCGCCGCAGTGGGGCATCGAGGTGCGCCTGGGGCCCTCGCGGCTCCGGTGGATCCACGCGGTGGTCGGGCTCCGCTCGGTGGTCGCGTACGAACGGCGCGACACGATCCGCGTGCTCGGCGCGACGGCGGGCGCGGCGGGCGCGTGTGCCGCGTACGCGGGCTCGGTGTTCGGCGTGGCGGGGTGCCTGGGCGTCGAGCTCGGCGCGGTCCACCCGCTCTTCCCCGAGCCGGGGCAGCCGCGCGGCGACCGGCTGTGGTTCGCCCCCTTCGCGTCGGCCTACGGGCGCGCGCGGCTCGCGGGGCCGCTCTTCGTCGCGCTCGAGGCGCGGCTCGCGGCGCGGGTGCTCCCGGAAGACGAGGAGCGCAGCACCGACCCGCGCCGGCCCGCGCCGCTCCAGCCGTCGCACGTCACGGGGGACGTGTCAGCCCTCGTCGGCGTGGACTTCTAGCGCCTCTTGCGCGCGGGCGTCGTGGGCTTGCGCGCGAGGAAGAGGTGGTTGAAGCCGCGGAGGAAGAAGTTCTCCCGCTCGGCGGCCTGGTGGTAGTTGCCCTTGGCGAGGTCCTTGTTGTGGCGCACGACCGCCACCGCGTCGATCGGCTCGAAGAAGAGCGTGAAGATCGAGAAGAGCCCGAAGCCCACCGGCGCGAAGCCTCGCTTCTTCTCGAAGTAGTCGCACACGTAGAGCGCGAACACCCCGCCCGGCTTCAGCACCCGGTCGGCCTCTTCGAACACCTTGCGCATCTCCTGGTAGAAGCGAGGGTCGAAAGCCGACACCTTCCCGATGCACGACGGGTCGTCGGAGTAGTGGATGTGGTCGGAGTAGGGCGGGTCGACGAAGTAGAGGTCGGCCTCGCCCGCGGCGAGCGGGAGGCGGCGCGCGTCGGCCTTCTCGATGTCCGGGCGGCGCGGGGCGAGGTCGAAGCCGCGGGCCGCGCGGCCGAGGTCGCGGGCGACGTCGAGCGTCGTGCCCGAGCCGCACATCGGGTCGACCACCGTCTCGCCGGGGCGGGTGTAGCGCTGGAGGACGTTCCAGATGACCCACGAGGGCGTGGCGCCGACGTAGTTGCGGTCGCCTTGCATGCCCTCGCCGTAGTGCTGCGAGGGGTACTCCCAGAGCGTCGTGGTCTGCAGGCGGAGGGGCGGCTTGGCGAAGTGCTGGCGGCGGGGCGGCGCGCGGGGCGGTGGGGGCGGGGGGGCGGTCCATCGTTGGGGGCGCGACCGTACTGCACACCGGCGCCGCGGGAGAAGGGTCGCCGGTCGTTGTCGCCGCCGCCCCGGTCGTGCCAGAGTCGACCGGCAGACTCCCCAATGACCGCACCGCGCACGCTCACCCTCCTCGCCCTCCAGGCGCTCGCGCTCGCCGCCTGCCCGACGCGCGGCCCGCTCAACCTCGGCGGCGGCGAAGACGGCGGCTTCGTCGACCCCTCCGGCGACGGCGACCTGCCCGACGCGCCGCCGCTCGGGCCCCCGTGCCCCGCGCCCGCCGCGCCGCGCCGCACCGACCCGTGCCCCACGCGGGGCGACTGCGGGCTCCCCTCCGCCGCGCGCGTCAACATCACCGGCGCGCGCACCGTGCTGCGGGAGTTCCAGGTGCGCGTGGTGCTGCCGGCGGCGATCCGCGCGGCGGCCGGGCCCGCGTGCGACCGGCTGTCGTTCCGCACGCCCGGCAACCAGTGGGTGCCGCACTTCGTCACCAACTGCGCGATGGGCGAGGTCTGGATCCGCGTCCCCGAGATCCAGCCCGCCGGCACCGTCGTCGCGATGAACTACGGCGGCGCGACGCCCGTCCCTGCCGCGCAGAGCTACGACGACACCTTCGACCGCGTCCCCGCCGCCGCCGCCAACCTCATCGGCGCGTGGACCTTCGACGAGGGCACCGGCACCCGCTCGTGCCCCGCGGCCGGCGGCGTCGCCTTCGACGCGTACATCCACGACAACCCCTACGCCCGCGGCTTCGCTGAGGTGCGCCGCCGCCCCGAGCTCTGGAGCCGCGAGGCGCCGCCCTCGATGCTCGCGCCCGACAACGCCGCGGCCCGCTTCTCGCGCGGGCAGTTCTCGCTCAACTTCGAGCGCTCCGACACCATCCCCGACCCGCGGCAGCCCGCCGTCACCCGCGTCGACCGCCTCGTCAACTGGCGCAGCGACTCCAACCTCCCCTTCCGCGCCGCCAACGACCAGCTCACCGTCGGCGTGTGGGTCTACACCGAGACGCCGGCCAACGAGTTCGAAGACAACTTCCAGACGGTCATCTGCTACGGCATGCCCGCGCACCCGCGGCCGCCCTTCCAGGGCGCGATCCTCGACGGCATCTCGATCTTCAACCCCTGGGCGCTCTTCTTCCGCTCGGACGACGCGAACAACACCTTCCTCCAGGGCAACACCTGCGTCTTCCCCTGCATCAACATCGACCAGTACGCCCACATCACCACGAAGCGCCCCTTCACCCGCGAGGCCTTCACCCGCCGCTGGCACTTCGCCGCGATGACGGTCGACACCACCACGCGCCCCCACGCCACGCGGCGGAGCTACTTCGACGCCGACGGGTACGAGTTCCCCCGCGACCTCAACCTCTTCCCCGAGGACACGTACTGCCCGGGGCCGCCCGACGCGCGCGTCTGCCGCTACCCCCCGGACACCGCGATCTACTACTACGACGCCCCCGTCATCCTCGGCGCCGACCTCAACGCCGGCGAGGCGCGCCTCAACCTCGAGGGCAAGATCGACGACCTCTTCATCATCGGCCGCGCGGCCCCGCCCGAGGAGATCCGCGCGTACCGCGAGCGGCGCAAGTACACCGCCGACCCGGTGGTCGCCACCGTCGCGATGTAGCTCGTTCCGAGGCGCCTCTCCGAACAGCCCTCTCCCCCCGTCCCCCTCGCGCGGTACGGGCATTGTACCGGACACATCTCTCCGCGCGAGATCGTCAAGGGCTGGCTCGTGCGTCCATCCTCCGCTCGCCGAGCCTCGCGGCCTCCATCCCCCGCTCGCCGAGCCTCGCGCGTTGACCCCTTCCCCCGGCGCAAAGCCGCCAGGGAAAGGGGCACTGTCGCGACGAGGACCCACCGACACCGGGCCACCGAGACGCCGGGAGCACCAGACGCCGAGACGCCGCGAGCACCAGACGCCGAGACGCCACAAGGGCCAGACGCCGACGCGTCACGGTCGCGACAGTGCCCCTTTCCCTGGCGGCTTTGCGCCGGGGGAAGGGGTCAACGCGCGAGGCTCGGCGAGCGGGGGATGGAGGCCGCGAGGCTCGGCGAGCGGGGATGGACGCTCGAGGTGGCCCTGGACGGCCCTGCTCCGAGAGATGTGTCCGGCACAATGCACGGTACGGGAGAGGGGCTGGGGGAGAGGGCCTGCGGGCTCACGCGGCGGCGCGGGCGTTCCAGCCGCAGGGGACAGAGCCGAAGAGCGACGCGATCGCCTGGCCGAACGTCGTGTAGAGGATCGCGAGGTTCTGGTAGAGCGTCGCGCCGCTCGCGGAGGCCGCGGTAGATCTGCACCCCGGCCCGGGGCGCCGACGGCGACGTCGCTGTAGCCGTCGAGGGTTGTAGTCGCCGAAGCCCGACGTCGACGCGTACCGAAGAGGTACCCGGCGTACGTGCGGGTGAGCGTGGTCGAGGGCGTCGTGGCCGCGCCCACCGCGCTGCCGTGGAAGATGTACGCGAACTCCCCGCTGAGCGCCGACCACCACGTCGCCGAAGCCATCGCCGTTGGTGACGTCGCCCGTGCCGTCGACCGAGAGGCCGAACTGCGACGTGCTGGACGTGATCGTGCTGGTGGGCGTGGTGGCGATGCCGCTCGAGCTGCCGCGGAAGACGTAGGCCGCCGTCGCGGTGTAGGCGCCGACGACGAGGTCGGGGTGGCCGTCGCGGGTGACGTCGCCCGCGCCCGCCACGGCGTGGCCGAGCTGGTGTTGCCGGTCGGCGCGCTGAGCCCCGTCGGCGTCGCGCCGAGCCCGCTCGCGCCGCCGAACCACACGTACACGATGCCCTGCCCTGCCCGCGGCTCCTGTCGTCCGCGAACCCGTCCGCGTTGAGGTCGCCCGCGCCCGCGGGCGCGCCGCCGAAGTTGGTGCCCGCGCCCGTCGGCGTGAGGGTGGTGGCGGGCGTGGTCGCGAGGCCCGTCGCGCCGCCGAGGTAGAGGTACGCGCGCGAGGAGCCCAGCGCGCCCACGAGCACGTCGGCGTAGCCGTCGCCGTTGACGTCGCCCGCGCCCGTCACCGCGGCGCCGAAGCGCGTGGCGCCCGTCGGGGCGACGAGCGTCGTGGCGACCGTGCCGGTGAGGCCCGAGCGCCGCCGTGGTAGACGTAGACGGGGCCCGCGGTCGACGAGCCGACCACCGCGTCGCCGTAGCCGTCACCGTTGACCGTCGCCGCGGCAGCACCGCGGCGCCGAAGTTCACCCGCCCGAGAGCGTGGTGTACGCGGTGGAGAACGACCCGGTGCTCCCCGACGTGGTACTGCGCGCGGTTGCCCGAGGGACGCGCCGATGAGGAGGTCGGCGTAGCGGTCGCCGTTGGCGTCGAGGAAGGGCCCCCACGACGACGACGTCGCCGCGCCCGCGCCGGCCACCACCGCGAACTCCGCCGCCGGCGAAGCGGGCGACACGGGCGACCCCGCGGCCGTCCCGGTGACGCGCCAGAAGGCCACGCCCGGGGTCAGGGTCGCCGGCGAGGTGACGCTGTCGCCGGTGGCCATCACGGTGGTCGCCACCATGGTGCACGCGCGGTCGCCGCACACCTCGACGCGCCCGCCGGTGACCCCGGGGGCGAGCGTGAAGCGGAAGGTGGGCCGGCGCGTCGTGACGAACGTGCCGCCCGCCGGCGCGACGGGCGGAGCGGCGCCCGCACGCAGGTGGTGCCGCTATTTCGTGGCCACGTCGCAGGCGGTGATCACGCAAGGCGCTCGACCTCGCAGGCGACGCGCCCGTTGGTCGAGGCGGTGCACGCGCGCCCGGGATGGAGGCCGCGAGGCTCGGCGAGCGGGGATGGACGCTCGAGGTGGCCCTGGACGGCCCTGCTCCGAGAGATGTGTCCGGCACAATGCACGGTACGGGAGAGGGGCTGGGGGAGAGGGCCTGCGAGGCCACGCGGCGGCGCGCGGGCGTTCAGCCGCGGGGGACGGGGAGGCCGAAGAGCGACGCGATCGCCTGGCCGAACGTCGTGTAGAGGATCGCGAGGTTCTGGTAGAGCGTCGCGCCGCTCGCGGAGCCGCGGTAGATCTGCACCACGCGGCCCGGGGCGCCGACGGCGACGTCGCTGTAGCCGTCGAGGTTGTAGTCGCCGAAGCCCGACGTCGACGTGCCGAAGAGGTACCCGGCGTACGTGCGGGTGAGCGTGGTCGAGGGCGTCGTGGCCGCGCCCGCCGCGCTGCCGTGGAAGATGTACGCGAACTCCCCGCCGGGCGCGCCGACCACCACGTCGCCGAAGCCGTCGCCGTTGACGTCGCCCGTGCCGTCGACCGAGAGGCCGAACTGCGACGTGCTGGACGTGATCGTGCTGGTGGGCGTGGTGGCGATGCCGCTCGAGCTGCCGCGGAAGACGTAGGCCGCCGTCGCGGTGTAGGCGCCGACGACGAGGTCGGGGTAGCCGTCGCCGTTGACGTCGCCCGCGCCCGCCACGGCGTGGCCGAAGCTGGTGTTGCCGGTCGGCGCGCTGAGCCCCGTCGGCGTCGCGCCGAGCCCGCTCGCGCCGCCGAACCACACGTACACGATGCCCGCGTCGGTGCCGACCGCGACGTCCGCGAACCCGTCCGCGTTGAGGTCGCCCGCGCCCGCGAGCGCGCCGCCGAAGTTGGTGCCCGCGCCCGTCGGCGTGAGGGTGGTGGCGGGCGTGGTCGCGAGGCCCGTCGCGCCGCCGAGGTAGAGGTACGCGCGCGAGGAGCCCGGCGCGCCCACGAGCACGTCGGCGTAGCCGTCGCCGTTGACGTCGCCCGCGCCCGTCACCGCGGCGCCGAAGCGCGTGGCGCCCGTCGGGGCGACGAGCGTCGTGGCGACCGTGCCGGTGAGGCCCGAGACGCCGCCGTGGTAGACGTAGACGGGGCCCGCGGTCGACGAGCCGACCACCGCGTCGCCGTAGCCGTCACCGTTGACGTCGCCCGCGGCGGCCACCGCGGCGCCGAAGTTCACCCCGCCCGAGAGCGTGGTGTACGCGGTGGAGAACGACCCGGTGCTCCCGACGTGGTACTGCGCGCGGTTGCCCGAGGGGACGCCGATGAGGAGGTCGGCGTAGCGGTCGCCGTTGGCGTCGAGGAAGGGCCCCCACGACGACGACGTCGCCGCGCCCGCGCCGGCCACCACCGCGAACTCCGCCGCCGGCGACGCGGGCGACACGGGCGACCCCGCGGCCGTCCCGGTGACGCGCCAGAAGTACACGCCCGGGGTCAGGGTCGCCGGCGAGGTGACGCTGTCGCCGGTGGCCATCACGGTGGTCGCCACCATGGTGCACGCGCGGTCGCCGCACACCTCGACGCGCCCGCCGGTGACCCCGGGGGCGAGCGTGAAGCGGAAGGTGGGCCGACGCGTCGTGACGAACGTGCCGCCCGCGGGCGCAACGGGCCGGAGCGGCGCCCGCACGCAGGTGGTCCCGCTGACCTGGTAGCCCGCGTCGCAGGTGATCACGCAGGCGCTCGCCTCGCAGGCGACGCGCCCGTTGGTCGGGGCGGTGCACGCGCGCCCGCAGGCCCCGCAGTGCATCGACGAGCGGGTGAGGTCGACCTCGCAGCCGTTGGCGATCATGCCGTCGCAGTCGCCCTGGCCCGTCATGCAGGCCAGCGCACACGTGCCCGTGCGGCAGGTCGCCGCCGCGCCCGGCGCCGAGGGGCAGCGCATCCCGCAGGCGCCGCAGTTCATCGGGTCGGTGGCGAGCGGCGTCTCGCAGCCGTTGAGGCCGTTGCCGTCGCAGTTGCCGTAGTTGGCGAGGCAGGCGATGGTGCACGAGCCCGCCGCGCACGCAGCGCTCGCGTTGGCGGCGGCGGCGCAGCGGCGGTTGCACATGCCGCAGTGGAGCGGGTTGGTGTTGAAGTCGGCCTCGCAGCCGTCGCTCGTCACCGCGTTGCAGTTGCCGTAGCCCGGGTTGCAGGTGACCGAGCAGACGCCCGACGCGCAGGTGGAGGTGCCGCTCGGGCCCGAGGGGCAGGCGTTGCCGCACGACCCGCAGTTCATCACGCTGGTGCGGAGGTCGGTCTCACAGCCGTTGGCCGTGTTCATGTCGCAGTTGCCGTTGCCGGCGGTGCAGGTGAGGGTGCACACGCCGAGCGAGCAGAACGCGGTCGAGCCGGCCGGCGCGGTGCAGGCGTTGCCGCACATGCCGCAGTGCATCGCGCTCGAGCGGAGGTTGGTCTCACATCCGTTGGCCGTGTTGCCGTCGCAGTCGCCGGTGTTGACCGGGCAGGTGAACGAGCACCGCCCCATCACGCACGAGGCCGGCGCGCCGCCGACGGCGGGGCAGACGGTGCCGCAGGCGCCGCAGTTGCGCGGGTCGCTGGTGGTGTCGATGCAGACGCCGCCGCAGCGCTGCTGGCCCGCGACGGGGCAGCCGCTCGAGCAGGCGTAGCCGCCGGGCGCGGTGGGCATCGCGGCGCAGGTCGGGGCGGGGTCGCGGCAGGCGTTGGTGCACGAGCCGCAGCGGGCGGCGGTGTTGACGGTCGCCTCGCAGCCGTCGTCGGGGTTGCCCGAGCAGTTGGCGCGGCCCGCGAGGCACGCGCCGGTGAAGTCGCAGCGGCCCATCACGCAGCGGACGCGCGAGATGTCGACGCCGGGGCGCAGGGTGCAGTCGTTGCCGCAGGCGCCGCAGTTCTCGGGGTCGGTGTCGGGGTCGACGCAGAAGCCCGCGCAGCGCGTCCGGCAGGGCCCGTCGGCGGCGACGTCGGGCGCGGCGTCGGGCGACGCGTCGGGCGCGGCGTCGGGGGGCGGGGCGATGTCCTCCACGGTGGCTTCCTGCGCGACGTCGGGCGCGGCGTCGTCGGGCGGCGCGGCGTCGGGCTGCTCGCGGTCGGGGAAGGTGGGGACGTCCTGGTCGACCACGTCGGGCGACGGCGGCATCTCCGCGGCGGCGTCGGACTTCGGGTCGGGCACGTACGGCGCGTTGCTGGTACAGCCGACGGCGGCGGCCAGCGCGCAGAGCGAAAGGGCGAAGGACTTCGAGCGCAGCCTCACGGGGCGGTGTCTCCTCTCGAACGGGAAGGGCGAAGGGCAGCGAAGGGCGCGCGGAGTCTATCGCAACCCCCCCGCGCGGCGGAACTCCGCGCCGGCCGTGAAGGCCGAAGGGCCCGCCGGCCAACTCCGGGCGTGTCGGCGCGCCTTCCCCGCCGGGTGTCCCTCGCGTGCACGGTCGCGCTCGCCCTCGCGTGCCGGTCGCCGGAAGAACCGCCGGCGCCTCCGCGCTTCCGGGACGTGGGCGCGCCGGGGTCGACCGCGCCCGAGGTTGCGCGGCCCTGCGCGGCGTGCCACCGCGCGCAGTACGACGCGTGGCGGCGCTCGCAGCACGCGGCGGCGCAGCGGCCCTTCGACGCCTCGCGCGACGGTGCGCCCGCCGGTGTCGCCGCGCGCGGGGTGATCGGGGTCGCGCCCCTGCGGCAGCTGCTCGTGGCGCGGGGCGGCGGGCGGGTGCAGGCGTTCGACCCGGCGCTCGAGGTGGCGACGGGCCGGTGGTTCTCGGTGTTCGACGACGCGCGGCCGCCCGGGAGCTGGGGCCACTGGACCGGCCGCGGCATGAGCTGGAACGCCCAATGCGCGGCCTGCCACACCACCGGCTTCGAGAAGGGCTACGACGCCCGCGCGGACGCCTACCGCAGCGCCTGGGACGCCGCGGGCGTCGCGTGCGCGCAGTGCCACGGCGCGATGCAAAGCCACCCCGCGCGCCCCGTCGACGGCCGCACGCGAGATCGCGCGGCGGACGTGTGCGCGAGCTGCCACGCGCGGCGGGAGGAGCTCACCGGGTCGTTCCGCGCGGGCGAGCGCTTCGACGACCACTTCCGGCTCACCTTCGCCGACGCGCCGGGCGCGTACCACCCCGACGGCCAGGCCGCGGACGAGGACTTCGAAGCCGGCTCGCTCGCGCTCAGCCCGATGGGCCACCGCGGCGTCGCCTGCCTCGACTGCCACGAGCCGCACGGCGCCGGGCTCCGCGCGCCCGTCGACCGCGACCAGCTCTGCCTCACCTGCCACGCCGCCGGCGCGCGCGGGGCGCCCGTCGTCGCCGCGGCCCATTCCCACCACGACCCGACAGGCGCGGGGGCCCGCTGCGTCGCCTGCCACATGCCCGAGGCGACCTTCATGCAACGCGACCACCGGCGCGACCACGGCTTCACCGTCCCCGACCCCGCGCTCGCCGGAGAGCTCGGGCTGCCCGACGCGTGCGGGCGCTGCCACGCGGACCTCTCCCCCGCCGCGCGCGCGGGCCACGTCGCCCGCTGGTTCGGCGAGGGGGAGCGTTCGCGCCGACGTCGGGCGCGCCTCGTCGCGCGGGCGCAGCGCGGGGACGCGACGGTCGCACGGCCCCTCGCCGAGGCGCTGCTCACGGAACGCAACGACGCGTGGCGGGCCTCGATGGCGGGGCTGCTGGCGGCGTGGACGGACGACGCGGCGGTTCGCGCGGCGCTCGTTCGGGCGCTCGGTGACCGGAGCGCGTGGGTTCGCGCGGCGGCGGCGCGTTCGCTCGACGGCGCGGCGCCCGAGGCGGTGGCGGCGCTGACGGGGGACGGCGTGAGGCTCGTCCGCGTCGACGCGGCGTGGTCGGTGCGGGGCGTCGCGCCGTGGGGCAACGCGGTGCGCGGCGAGGTGCTGCGCTGGCTCGGGGCGACGTGCGATCAGCCCGCCGGGGCGCTTCGGCGCGCGGAGTTGTCGTGGCGGGAGGGGCGCTCGGCGGAGGCGCGCGAGTGGGCGGCGCGCGCGGTGGCGTGGGACCCGTCGGCGCCGACCTTCACCGCACAGGGGCGGCTGCTGGAGGCGCTCGGCGACGGCGTCGGGGCGGCGCGCGCGTACGAGAATGCGGCGCTCAGCGGCGGGTCGGGAGCTGCGCGTTGACGGCGGTGAGGTAGGCGTCGAGGCGGCCGGAGAGCTCGGCGACGCGGGCGGGGTCACGGCCCGCGAGGTCGGTGGACTCGCCGAGGTCGGCGGCGAGGTTGTAGAGCCGCTGCGCGTTGGTCTCCCAGAAGCGGGTGAGCTTGTAATCCCCGAGGATGATCGCGCTCGCGGGCCCGAGCGGGTCCATGTCGTAGTGGGGGAAGTGGACGACGTACTCGTCGCGCGCGCGGCGGACGTCCGTCGCGCCGCCCCCGAGGATCGCGCGGAGGTCGCCGCCCTCCAATCCCCCGGGCAGCGAGGCGACGCCCGCGAGGCCGGCGATGGTGGGGAGCAGGTCGACGCCGTAGGTGCGGGCGCGCGACGCGACGCCCATCCGCACGTTGGGGCCGCGGACGAAGAGCGGGACGCGGATGCCGCCCTCCCACACCGTCCCCTTGCTGCCGGCGAGCGGCGGGTTGGAGTTGGGCCCCTGGGCGCCGTGGTCGGAGGTGAAGAACACGTAGGTGTCGGCCGCGAGCCCGAGCTCGTCGAGGCGCCGCAGGACGCGGCCGATGTTGACGTCCATGTCCATCTGCACCGCGGCGAGCGCGACGTCGCGCGGGTTGGCGCCGGGCAGGCGGGCGGCCGCCATCGCGTAGGTCTCGGGCCGCGCGTCGACCTCGTCCTTGCCGCCGTACGACGACACCTGGAGGTAGAAGGGGCGCCCCGCGGCGGCTTGCGCGTCGAGGAACTCGATCGCCCGGTCGGCGATGAGGTAGGCCTGCGCGGGGTTGGGGTGGTCGACGTTCTCGGGGCCGCGGTTGGCGGTGGCGCCGTCGCTCGCGTCGAAGCCGTACATCCGCGGGTCGACGTTGCCCGCGTGCCACTTGCCGAAGTGCGCGGTCCCGTAGCCCGACGCGCGCAGCACCGAGGCGACCGTGGGCGTCGCGACCGGCAGCGTGGTGAGCGTGACCGGCGGCACCACCATGCCCGTCGCCGCGCCTTCGTTGCGCGCCTCGGGGATGAAGGTCATGTGGAGCGCGGCGGGCGAGCGGCCGGTGAGCAGGCTCGCGCGCGTCGGCATGCACCGCGGCGAGGGCGCGTAGAAGTTGCTGAAGCGCATCCCCTGGGCGCTCAGGCGGTCGAGGCTCGGCGTCTGGATCGTGCCGCTGCGCGACGCGGGGATCGCCTCGTCCTGGAGCACCGAGGTGCTCGTCCACCCGTTGGCCTCGGCGAGGAACACGATGAAGCTCGGACGCCGCGCGGGCGGGGCGTCGGGCGGCGCGGTGACGTCGGGCGTGACGTCAGGCGCGGTTGCGTCGGGCGCGACGGCGATGTCGGGTGCCGCGTCGGGGGGCGCGGCGACGGGGTCGGACGCGCACGACGCGAGCAGCGCGAGCGCGAAGGCGGCGGGGCGGGGTGCGGGCATCGGGCGGGGGCTCCTTCCGTGTCAGCGGGGCGTGAGGGTGTAGGCGTGGCCGTCGAGGCCGCCGTCGGGGATGCGCATGCCGGCTGGCGGCGTGGCGCGCACGTAGGTGACCTCGGCGCGGTCGGCCGAGACGGTGACCCGGAGGTGGCCGCTGCTGCTGCGCACGTCGCCGCTCGCGTAGCCGCCCTCCGTCGCGAGCGTCGCGCCGTTGGTGAAGTTGCTCGCGCTCGGCTGCGGCACCTCCTGGTAGGTGACGCCGTCGAGCGCCTGGCGCACGTAGACGTGGTCGTGGCCGTGGAAGACCGCCGTCACGCGCGCGTCGCGGAGCACCTGGTGGATCGGCGCGGCCCACCCCGGGCGGTGCGCGGCGAACCCGGGCGTGCGGTCTTCGTTGAGGCCGCCCCATTCGAAGAGGGGCGCCGCCTCGACGCCGCCGCGGGCCTCGGCCGTGACGCCGCCCAGCAGGTGGTGGAGGAAGACGAACTTGAAGCGCGCGGTGCTGCCCTCGACCGTGCGGCGGAGCCACTGGTACTGGGCGTCGCCGAGCGTCCAGCGCCAGCGGTCGGCGTTGGGGCGCTGGCGCGTGTACCAGAAGGGGTCGAGCATCACGAAGAGCGCGTCGCCCCACTCGAAGGCGTAGTAGGACTCGCGCACGCCGACCATGGGCTCCGGGGTGGTCGAGCCGCTGAAGAAGCCGTCGGCGACGGGGTTGGGAAAATACCGCTTGCGCGCGAGGGTCGCCCACACCGCGATGTTGTCGGCCGTGCCGTCGAGCTGCCAGCCCGACTCGCCCTCGTGGTTGCCGTTGACGAGGAAGAGCGGCACCGAGTGGGAGATGCGCGCGAAGTTGGCGCGGTCGAAGGCGTAGCGGGCGTCGACGGTGCCGGGGTCCATCGCGGGCGACACGACGGCGGTGAAGGGGGCCATGTGCTTGTCGCCCATGAAGGTGTCGCCGAGGTCGACGTGGAAGTCGGGCCGGTCGCGCAGCACGTTGTCGAGCGTGCTCGTGTAGACGCCGTAGTCCGAGCGGTCGTCGAGGTGCGAGTCGGCCTGCACCGTGAACGTGAACGCCGCGCCGCGCGGCCTCGCCGTCACGAACGAGCGCTCGGCGCGCGCCTGCCACGCGCTCTCGCCGGGGCGGCGGTGGCGCATGCGGTAGTAGTACCGGGTGCCCGCGGCGAGGCCCGGGAGCGTCGTGACGAGCGGCGCGCGCGCGGCGGCGGCCTGCGCGTCGGTCTGCGCGGTGTAGGCGCCCGGGGCCGTGCCCCACTCGTAGGAGACCTCGAGCGCCATCGCGGGGACGACGTGGACCACGATCGATCGGTCGGTGGGCCGCGCGAGCAGCTCGGGCGCGGTGAGAACCTCGTCGGTGAAGGCGTCGACCACCATCGTCGGCCCGAGGTCGCCCGCGTCGGCCGCCGCGGCGTCGCGCATCATCCCGCCGTCGCGCATCATCCCGCCCTCGCGGGGCGCGTCGAGCGCGGCGTCCAGGCCCGGCGCGTCGGGCGCGGCGTCCATGGCGGTCGCGTCGAGGTCGGGTGCTTCGGGGGCGAGGTCGGACGCGGGCGCGTCGCCGGCCTCCGAGGCGGTGAGGTCGGGCGGCGCGGCGGCGTCGGTCGCGGGACTCGTCGTGCAGGAGGCGAAGGCGGCGAGCGCGGCGATGCACAGCGACCGCGCGCGGCGGCCTCCTCGAGAACTCGTCATGGGCGATGCTCCACGGGCTTCGGGGCCGTGCACGGCGCGCGGCCTCCCCCGACGTTGGCCCCTCGCCGCCGCGACCTTCACGCGGCTCGACGAGTCCCCGGTCGCGTCCGAAATCGCCCCGCGCGGTGAAGCTCCGGGCGTACACCGGCCAACGGAACCTTCAGAACCCCGTGCGCGCCCGCCCCTTCCCCTCGCTGTTCGTCGCCGCGCTCGCGCTCGCCGCGCCCGCGGCCGCGCAGTGCCCGGCGTCGACGCTCTCGCTCGACCCGTCGCTGGCCGAGGGGCGCTGGGCGGCGGCGGTTGCGGCCCTGCGCGACACGCTCACCGGCGAGGGGCGCCCGTGGCACTGCGCGGGGGCGGCGGTCCGCTTCGCGCCGGGCGCGTCGGGGGCCGCGGTGCTGGAGGTTCAGCTCCCGTCGGGGACGGTGATCCGCCGGCGCGTGGCCAGCCCCGGCGAGCTCCTCCCGACGCTGCGCGCGGCGCTGATCGTCGAGTCCCTCGCGGCGCCGGAGTTCGCCCCTGCGCCCCCGCCCGCCGCCGCGCCGCCTGCGGTCGATGAGCCCGCGCGCGCCGAAGCGCCGACGCCGCGCGCGCCGCCCCCGCCGCCGCCCGCGCGCGTGGAGGCGCCGACCCCGCGGCCCGTGGAGTCCGCGTCGATCGTCGAGGCCAACGTCGACGTCGGCGCGCGGGTGGGGGCGACGCCTTCGTACGTGGCTGCGGCGGTGCGGGCGACGGTGGCGTTCCGGATCCGCGCGTGGTCGCTCCTGGCGTGGGCTCGCTTCGAGCCTTGGGCGTACCGCCTCGTCGACCGGGGCCCCGGGCGCTACTCGCTCGACGTGGGCGCCTTCGGCGTCGGCGTCGGCTGGTCGGCGCGGACGCCCCTCGGGCGCGTCGAGGCCGCGGTCACGCTCGCGATGGACAGCTACACGTGGCGCGACCGCGAGCTCCTGCCGGGCCAGCGGGAGACGGTGGTCCAGGCGCGCGTCGGCGCCCTCGCGCGGTGGTCGTCGCGGTGGGACGGCGTCTCGCTCTCCGTCGCGCTCGACGGCGACGTGGCGCCGGTGACGGTGTTCGAAGGGACGCCGCCCGCGAGCGTGCCGGCGGCGCCCGCGTGGAGCGTCGGGCTCGCCGCGGGGGTCTCGTACGGGAGGGCGCTGTGATGCTTGCACGGCGCGCGACGGCGGTGGGAAGGGACGACGGCGAGCTCTTCGCGGAGGTGGCCCGCGGCAACCTGGGGGCGCTCGGGGCCCTCTTCGACCGGCACCACGAGGCCGTGCGGAGCGTCGCGATCCACGCGGGCGTCCCCTGGCACGAGGCCGACGACGCGGTGCAGGACACCTTCCTCAAGCTCGCGGCGATGGCGCCCCGCTACGACGGCCGGCCCGACGCGCGTCCCTGGATCCTCGCGACCGCGTGGCGCGTCGCCGCCGACCGGCGCCGCTCGCTCGGGCGCTGGCTCCGCGCGCTCGCCCGCCTCGCGCACCAGGCGCCCGCCGCGCGCCTGCTGACGCCCGAGGACGAGCGCGCCGCCGCCGAGCGCTGGGAGGCCTTCGCCGCCCGCGTCGCGGCGCTGCCCGAGAAGATGGGCGCGGCCTTCGTGCTGGTCGAAGTGCAGGGGCTGTCGGGCGAGGAGGCCGCGCGGGCGCTCGGCATCCCGGTGGCCACGGTGTGGACGCGGCTCCACCACGCCCGCAAGCGGATGCAGGAGAGCGCCGGAGGAGGCGAGCCATGAGCAGGCCGGACGGGTGCGCATCGTGGCCCGAGGTGGAGGCCGCCGCGGACGGGCGCTTCGGCCCGCGCGAGGTCGAGCGCGTGGGGCGGCACCTCGCGCAGTGCGCGTCATGCCGGGCGCGCCGCGAGGCCCTGATCGCACTGCGCGAGGAGGCGCGCGCCCACGCGCGGGCGCCGGTGTCGGAGCTGGACGCGCGGCGGGCGCGGGCGGCGCTGCTGCGGGCGGCGGCGGTGGGCGACGAGCGGCCGCGGCGACAGTGGGGCATCGCGCTCGCGGGCGCCGTGGCGGTGGCGGCGGCGGTGGTGGCCGTGCGTCGCGGCGGTGCGCCGGTGATGCCGCACGCGGTGGCGCGGGTCGACGCGGGCGGCGGCGCGCGGTGGACGCGCGCGGTGGAGCCGTCGCGCGAGACCGTCCGGCTCGAGGAGGGCTCGCTCCAGGTGACCGTCCCCCGGCAGCACGCGGGGCACCGCTTCGTGGTGGCGCTCCCCGACGGCGAGATCGAGGTGCGCGGCACGCGCTTCGTCGTCGAAGCGCGCCGCGGCCGGACGGAGCGCGTGGTGGTGTTCGAAGGGCTGGTGGCGTTGCGGGTGGCTGGCGCGCCCGAGCGCCTGCTCGCCGCCGGCGCGCGCTGGGCCCATGAGGTCGCGCCTGTGGTGGCCTCCGCGGCACCAGCGACCACTCCCGCGACGTCGCCCAGCCCCGCAGCGCCGAACGCGCCCGTTGCACCCGCCGCGGCCCCGCGTCGTGCGGCGGCGGACGACCCCTTCCGGCGCTTCGCGGCGGGCGTCGAGGCGATGGGGCGCGGCGATTTCCGCGTGGCGGCGGAGTCGTTCGCGACGTTCGAACGCGAGCGGCCGGGCGACGAGCGGGCGGAGGACGCGGGCTGGCTGCGCGTGGTGGCGCTGCGCCGCGGCGGCGACGAGGCGGGCGCGCAGGCAGCGGCGGCGCGCTACCTCGCGCGCTACCCCGCGGGGGCGCGGCGCGGCGAGGCATCGGCGCTCCTGGCGCGGGCGGCGGCGGCGCGGGGCGACTGCGTGCGCGCGCTCGCGCTGGCCGGGGCGGCGGGCGCGCTGGCGGACGACGTCCGGGCGCGCTGCGGGCGGTGAGCTTCAGAGGCGCGGGCTCATCGGGTGTAGGTGACGGTCAGGGCCGTCGAGGCGAGGGTGATCGCGCCGATCGCGTCGGTGAGCACAGCGCCGGTGACCTGGTTGGCGCGCGCCGGCAGGGTCGGGTGTGCGGAGAGCGCGTAGAGGGTGAAGGTGTACATCATCGGGCCCGGGCCGCGGGAGCACGGCGGGGAGTACGCGAGCGCGGGCCCGTCGCTGGTGAGGCCCGCGACGCCGACGGCGGTCGAGCCCGTCGCGAGCGACGACGCGGCCGCGGGGATCGTGTGGAGCACCCAGTTCCACTTGAGCCCGTCGCGCGAGAGGACGGTCATCATCAGGGCGAACTCCACGGTGCCGGCGGGCGCGCCCGTCCACGCGAGCGGCGGCGAGTGCCCGACGCCGTCACACGTGTACTCCGCCGGGAGCGTCCCCTGATGGACGAAGGCCGGGCTCGTCAGCGAGAACGCGCTCGCTGCGTCCGCGGCAACAGCATCTGTCGCGGCTGCATCCGTTGCGACGTCTGCGGTGCCATCGACCGCCGCGTCGACGACGTCCGTCGCGGCGTCGGCGACCACGCGATCGGGGCTCGGAACGTCCGCCGCGTCGGGCGGAGGCGCGGGGGAGGAGGACTCCTCGCACGCGGCGAGGAGCGTCATCAGCGCGAGACCGGAGAGTGCTGAACGCGGCGTCACGGCTTCGACCCCTCGGGGCGGGCGAGCGCCGGCCAGCGCCACGCGGCGAGGGCGGCGAACGCGGTCAGCGTGATGACGGCGGCGCGCCACGGCGTCGAACCTCGCGTCGTTGCGGGCGGCGGTGCGGCATCGGCCTCGGGTGCGGCGCGCGGCGCGAGCACATCGAACGATGCGACGTCCCCCGGCCGCGTGTAGCGCGACGCGGGCTGGACGAACGACACCAGCACCGGGCCGAGCGCCGCGGGCGGCGAGAGCGTCACCCTTCTCGCGCCGTGCACCGGGCGCCGCGCCTCCAGGCGGAAGCGCGCGCGGCCGCCGTGGCGCTCGCCCGACGCGGACACCGTCGCCGCGAGCGCGCGCAGCTCCTCGGAGGAGGGGCCCGCGGTCACCGCGAGGTCGACCGGGGCGCCGTCGACGCGGAGCCTCGTCTCGCGCTCGACGCGCGCGAAGAGCCGGGCGCGGGCCTCGGCGACGGTCGCGTCGGGGCCGGTGGCGAGCGCGGTCGGGTCGGCGTCGGCGAGGGGGAAGAGGTCCCACTCGGCGGCGACGTCGAGGTGGTCGTCGCGGAGCGTCACGCGCGCGGTCCCCTCGGCGAGGTCGTGCGCGGCCGCGGCGCGGGCGAGCGCGAGGGAGAGCGCGAACGCGGTGGGCGCGGCCCTCATCGCATCCCCCGGCAGTACGTGCCGCGCTGAAGAACCCCGCGCGTCGTGTACGACTGGTCTTCGAAGTCCCAGCACCCGGCCGTGGCCGACGGGCGGTAGGAGATCGAGTACGAGCGGCCCATGTGCGTGTACGTCATCGTCCGCGACCCGTCGGCGGCCTCGACGTAGCGGAGCCCGGTCACGCCACCGGGGGGCTTCTCGCCCGGGGGCCTGCCCCCGCCGCCGCCGGCGCGCGAGAGCGGCGGCACGCGCGGCGCGGTCGCGAGGTCCACCGCGCCGACGAGGCACTGCATGATGTACGGGTGCTGCGCTGACGTGTGGTAGCGGAAGCCGAAGGCCGGGTCGGGCTGCGCGTTGCAGATGTCGAGCGCGCCCGCGGCGATCGGTGAGCCGTCGGGGTTCGCGTCGCCGAAGAGGGGGTAGCCGTCGAAGCCCCACCCGAGGATCGCCGACGGGCCCCGGTTGCGCATCGCCGCGATCATGCATGTGGGGGCGGCGTGGTAGTGGTAGTCGTCGCCGCGGCCCGAGTGCCCGTTGCACTGGTCGAGCTCGCCGATGCGCGTGGTGTCGAAGCGCGCGTCGTACATCGCGGGGTCGAGCGTCCCCTGCGACGAGTAGTCGTAGATGGGGACGCCGTTGACCGCGACCCCGAGCGCCGCATCGATGCTGGTGGGCCGGGCGGCGCGCGTCGGCGCGAGCGCGACGGGGGTGGTGTAGCCGGGCGCGGGGACGGGCACCTGGTCGTTGGTCCCGGTGATCCCGTCCATCTTCACGTGGGCGGGGTAGGTGTCGGAGACGAGGTAGGCGTAGCGCTCGTCGCAGCGGACGGTGACCCGGTCGGCGAAGCCCGCCGCGCGGATCGACTCGGTGATCACCGCGCACCGCGCCGCGGGGCCCTGCGCGGCGTCGGGGCTCACTGCGTCGGGCGGGGCGACATCGGGGCTCGCGACGTCAGGGCTCGCGGCGTCGGGCGCGGCCGCATCCGGCGTCGACGAGGCGGAGTCCGCGCACGAGGCGAGCGCGGCGACGAGGCACGTGAAGGGCACACGACGGCGGACGGTGACGTTCATCGGACGGGCTCCGGGCGGAGGGGTTCACCTCCCGTTGGCCGCGGCGCGCGCCGACCTTCACGCGCGGGCGTCCGTCACATCCGCGCGCATCGTTCGTGAGCGCTCAGCCCCGCCGCGCAGCGCCGTGGAAGAGCCGCGGGAGCCCGAGGCCCACGCCGGCCCCCACCGCCGCGCCCGCGAGCACGTCGGTGGCCCAGTGCATGTCCGCCGCGATGCGCAGCAGCGCCACGCAAGCCGCCGCCGCGAAGCCCAGCGCGGCGACGGCGTCGGCCCGGCGGTAGCCCCGGCGCGCGGCCACGGCCCACCCCGCGGCCACCACCGCGAACGCGATCGACGTGTCGCCCGAGAAGAACGACAGGTTGTGCTCGATCGGGCTGGCGGCGAGCTCCGTGCGCGCGGCGCGGCCGTGGTGGACGCCGGGGCGCTGGCGGTCGGCGAGCTTCTTCGCCGCGTCGGTGAGGCCCACCGTGAGCACCACGGCGTTGATCACGACGGCGGCGTTCTGCCCGGCGTGGCGGCGCGCGGGCGAGGCGAGCGCGGGGAGCACCACGCCCCCGAGGCCGAGCGCGGGCGCCACGCCGAACGAGAGCGCGTGGCTCCAGCGCGCCGGGCCGAGCGGGTCGTCGGCCACCAGCGCGCGCCGCACGGCCTCGTCGAAGGCGTTGGCGCCGCACCAGCCGCACGTCGCGCTCGGGTCGCCCGCCGCCGACGACGCCGCCGCGAACGCCGCCGACACCCCGAGGAACTGCGCCACCAGCGCGAGCGCGGACGTGCGCGGGAGCTCGGGCGGTGCGTCGAGGTCGGCGCGTGCGGGGGCGGTCACGCGCGCGATCGCACACGCCGCGGGGCGCCCGTGTCAACGAAACCATCCCGCACCCACTCCCGGGAGCGTTCGCGCACGAGGCACCTCCATCAGGAACCACTCCCCGGAGCGGTCTCTCCTGAGGGGGGGGTCACCCGCCGACCACTCCCGGGACCGGTCCGCGCATCGACGGGGTCACCCGCCGACCACTCCCGGGACCGGTCCCCGCATGGGTCGGGGTCAGCCGGAACCACTCCCGGGACCGGTCCGCGGACGCCGGGCGCGACGGTTCATACCGCTCCTCCTCAGGTTCGTTCACGAAGAGCCCTCTCCCCCCGTCCCCCTCTCCCGTACCGGGCGAGGGGGAGGACTGACTCACCGGAATACCCATGAATTCAAGGCTCATGCTCCCCTCTCCCGGTACGGGAGAGGGGGTGGGGGAGAGGGCCTTCGACGCCACGAGGTGGGACCTGGGCGCATTCACGAGCGAGCGTGAGGCGGAGCGGTATTACTTGCCCGACGCCTGGCCCAGGGCCCAGGTGACCTTCAGGGTGGGCCCCGGGCCGATGACCGACGGGATCGGGAAGCCCGCGCGCAGGTTGCTGCGGACGGTGAGGGTCGTGCGGCGGGGCGGGACGGCGCGAGCGGTTTCGATCTTCATGGGGTCACCTCCGGGGGACCGCGCGGCGAGGCGCGAGGAGCGTCCTGCGCGTCGAGCGCGGTCGTCGACGGGGCGTAACGAACGGGGTTACGTCGTTGCGAACGCTCACGCCGGGCGCGCGTCGCACGCGCGGCCCCGCCGCGCCGCGGTCACCCGGCCGACGCGTCCGCGAGCAGCGCCCGCGCGGGCGAGAGGATCACGTCCGCGGCCTCCGCCACGAGGCGCCGGAGCCGCGCGGGGGACGCCGCCAGCGCCCGCTCGCGCGTCGCGTGGAGCTGCGCGACGGCGGCCTCCCTCGCGCGGGCGCGGTCGATCCAGCCGGCGAGGGCCGCGACGTCGCCCGGCCGCTTCTCGCCGCGCGGCCGCGCCAGCAGCGCGAGCATGGCGGCGCGCTCCTCGGGCGGGGAGCGCTCGCACGCGCAGACCACGAGGAAGCTCGGCTTGCCCTCGTAGAGGTCGCTCCCGGGGCGCCCGCGGCCCTTGTCGCCGTAGAGGTCCACGAGGTCGTCCTGCACCTGGAGGAGGACGCCGAGCTCCGCGGCGACGCGCTCGAGGGCCTCGACGTGTGCCTCGTCCGCGCCGCAGCACTCGGCCGCCCCCGCCAGCACGAGCGCGAGGAGGCTGCCCGTCTTCCCCTGCGCCGTGGCGACGTACGCCGCGCGGGTGGGGGCGTCGCCGGGGGCGCCGCGCTCGCGGGCGAGGAGGTCGTCGTCCTGCCCCGCCGCGAGCCGCATCGCGCAGGCGGTGAGTCGCCGCACCGCGCGGAGCCGCGCCGCGTCGCCCGCCCCCGCCGTCCCCGCGAGCGAGACCGCGAGGAACATCATCGCGTCGCCGAGGTTGATCGCGCGGGCGAGCCCGTGCCGGGCCCACGCGCTCTCGGCGCCGCGCCGCGTCCGGTCGCCGTCCTCGATGTCGTCGTGGACGAGCGTCGCGTCGTGGAGCACCTCGCACGCTGCTGCGAAGGGGACCACCGCCTCGGGGTCCGCGCCGAGGGCGACCGCGACGGCGAGGGCGAGGGCGGCCCGCGTGCGCTTCCCGCCGGCCGCGAGCTGGGCGCGGAGGAGCGCGGCGAGCGGCGAGGCCTCGCCGAGGAGTTCGGCGGCCCGCGCGAGCGTCACCGACGCGACGAGCGGGAGGTAGCGCGCGCGGAGCGCGTCGAAGGGGTCGTGCGGGGCGGCGAGTCCGTCCATGGCGGCGCGTGGCTCCCCCTCACCGCGCGAACGCGAGGGCGCTCGCGACGTACAGACCGTAGAGGTACTCGTAGCGGCGGTAGGTGGTGTGGTCCTCCGCGGGGCCGCGGCGGCGGAGGAGGCGCCACGCGACGTGGAGCGACAGCGCGGCGAGGGCCAGCGCGAAGCCGCGGGCGGCCGCCCCGTCGGGGGCCGGCGCGACGAGGAAGCGCCACGCCACCGGGAGCCACGCCACGACGGCGACGGCGAGCACCACGCGGGCGGGGAGCTCGCCGATGGCGACGGGGAGGGTGCGGCGGCGGAGGACGAGGTCGCCCGCGACGTCGCGGAGGTCTTGCAGGGGGCTGGTGGCGGAGACGAAGCCCGCGACGGTGAGCATCACGCGCCACGCGGTGGGGGTGAGGGGGCGGGCGAGCTCCCACGCGCCGCCCATCATCGCGAGCGCGCCGACGCCCATCGGCAGGGAGTTTTTGAAGAACCAGTGGCGGTGGCCCCAGAAGTTGAGCAGCAGGAACGTGACCACCCACAGCGCCGCCCAGCGCAGCGCCCCCGCGGCGCCCGCGTACGCGAGGAAGAGGGCGACGGTCGCGGCCAGGCGCACCGCCGCGCCGCGCGGGGTCACGAGCCCCGCGGGGATGGGGCGGTCGGGCTTGTTGATGCGGTCCTCCTCGACGCCGACGAGCTGGTTGGCCAGCGTGTGGCCGTAGAGGTAGAGCCAGAAGTACACGGCGCTCACCGCGAGGGGGCGCAGCACGCCGCCGAGCGAGGCCCCGCCGCTCCGCGCCGCGGCGAAGGTGAAGGCGACGCCGGGCACCAGCCCCGCCCAGACGTCGTTGCGCACGAAGCGCCAGCTCACCGCGAGCTCCCGCGTCACGCGCGCGAAAAGACCCGTCGCGCCGTTCACTGCCTCACCCCCGGGCGCAGCGTGAAGCGGGCCGTCACCGGGCGCCGCGGCTGGATCGTCACCATCGCGCGCGTCTCGATGGGGCCGACGTCGTCGAGGGAGAGTTCGAAGCGGCGCGTGAGCTCGGCGACGAGGAGCTGCCCGAGCATGAGCCCGTAGTGGCGGCCGATGCAGACGTGGGGGCCGTGCCCGAAGGGCAGGTAGGTGCCGCGCTGCGCGGGGGCGTCGCCGCCGGGGAGGAAGCGGGCGGGGTCGAAGCGCTCGGGCTCGCGCCACCACGCCGCGTCGCGCTGGATGGCGTAGGGGCACAGGAAGACGAAGCCCTTCGCGGGCACGGCGACGCCCCCGAGGACGTCGTCGCGGGCGGCCTGCCGGACGGTGAGCCAGAGCGGCGGGTAGAGGCGGAGCGCCTCCTCCAGCACGGCGCGCGTGAGCGGGAGCTTCGCGAGGTGGGAGGGCGCGGCGGGGGCGCCGCCGAGGGCCTCGTCGACCTCGTCGCGCACCTGCCGCGCCCACGCCGGGTGCTGCCCGAGGAGGGCCAGGGCCCAGCCGACCATGAGCGAGGGGCCGTCCTGCGTGGCGATGATCATCGTGGCGACCTCGTCGCGCGCGGCCCGCATCGACGCGGGGTCGTCGAGGCGCGGGGAGAGCGACGCGAGGAGGAGGCCGAGGAGGTCGTCGGCGGGCGCCTCGTCGCGGAGCCGCTGGGTGATGACGCGGTAGACGGTGTCGTCGATGACCGCGACGGCCTCCCGGAAGCGCCGGCCGCCGGGGCGCGGGAGCCACGACGGGAGCGAGTGCGTCCAGAGCATCCGGTCGACGACTTCGAACGACCCCCGCACGGCGTCGAGCAGCGCGTCGAGCTCGCCCTCGCCGATCGACGCGCCGAACATCGCGCGGAAGAACACCCGCGACAGCATCGCCCGCACCTCGCGGAAGAGCGAGACGCGCCCGCCCGACCGCGCCGCGAGGGCCCCCGCCTGCGCCCGCACCTCGCGGGCGGTGAGCTCGAGCAGCGGCGCCATGCGGGCGCGTTGAAACTGCGGCTGGAGCGCGCGACGTCGGCGCTCCCAGTCGGGGCCGTCCGTCGTGCCGATGCCGCGCCCCACGAGGGCCTGCGCGGCCTCCCAGAGGCTGCTCTCCTTCGTGTAGCGGTCGGCCCGCTCGCCGAGCACCACCGCGGCGAGCTCGGGGTCGGAGACGAGGAGGCACTCGGCGCCGGCGACGCGGAAGCGGGCGACGTCGCCGTGCGCTGCGCGCACCGCGGAGAGGGCCGCGAGCGGGTCGCGCAGGAGGCTCGGCAGGAGGCCCACCAGCGGCAGGCCCGGGGCGACGGTCGCGTCGCGCGGCGGCGCGGCGGGGGCGGTTCGGCGCGACCGCGGGAGGCAGCGGACCATCAGCGCGCGGGCCGGACGGAGCGACCCGCCGAGGCCCGTCGGCTGGACGTTCGCGCGGTCGGCGGGGGCGGGGCGGAATCGCTGGACGAACTGGGCGATGCCCGACTGCATCATCAGCATGGCGAACTGGTCGCCGATGCACGTGCGCGGCCCCGCGCCGAAGGGGAGGTACTGGCCGCGCGGGAAGGCGTCGGGGCCCGCGGCGAAGCGGGCGGGGTCGAAGGCGTCGGGGCGCTCCCAGAGGGCGGGGTCGCGGTGGAGGGCGAAGAGGTTGACCGCGAGGAACGCGCCGGCGGGGAGGCGGTAGCCGTCGACGGCGCAGTCCTCGGCGCAGGTGCGCGGCATGAGCCAGCCGGAGGGGAAGAGGCGCAGCGTTTCGAGCACGACCCGGCGGGTGTGTTCGAGCGCGGGGAGGTCGCCCCAGGTGGGGCGGCGGCCGGCGAGGACGCGGTCGACCTCGTCGGTGACGGCGTCGAGGACGTCGGGCGAGCGCGCGAGGAGGTGGAGGGCCCACGCCTGGGCGAGCGCCGTCGAGTCGTGGCCCGCGAAGAACATCGTCACCACCTCGTCGCGCACGCGCCGGTCGGCAAGCGGGGCCGCGGCGTCGTCCTTCGCGCGCAGGAGGAGCGAGAGGAGGTCGCGGCGCTCGCTCGGGTCGGCGCGCCGCGTCTGGAGCAGCCGCGCCACCGCGTCGTCGAGGCGCCGGACGCCCCGCCGCAGCGCGACCTCGCCCGGCAGCGGGACGGCGTCGGGCACGAAGAAGAGGATCATCCGCTCCATCGTGGCGGCGAAGGCGCCCATGAGGGCGTCGCGCAGCTCGTCCTCGCGCTCGCGGGCGAGGTTGACGCCGAAGATGGTGCGGAGGAGCGAGTGCTCGGTGAGGCGCGCCGTCTCGCGCGAGAGGTCGACGGGGCGGCCGCCGGCGCAGCGGGCCTCGAGGTCGTCGAGGGAGGCCGCGATGCTCGCGTTCATCTCGTCGGCGAGGGCCTCCAGGTTGGGGCGCGAGAAGAGGGGGTTGAGGAGGCGGCGGTTCTTCACCCAGGCGTCGCCGTCCACGGTGACGAGCCCGTCGCCGAAGAGCCGGCGGATCTGCCGCCACATCCCGCCTTCGCCCTTGGGGAAGCGCTTCCACTGCTCGTGGAGGACGTGCGTCACCTGCCGCGGCGTCGTGAGCAGGTGGAGGCGCCCCGGCCCGATGGGCACCTCCACCACCGCCCCGTGGTGCGCGTGGCCGATGGCGGTGAGCGTGGTGAGGGGGTCGCGGACGAGGCGCGGGAGCACGCCGACGGGGGAGACACCGCGCGCGCGCACGGCGGGGACGCTGGAGGGGTGGGTCATCGCGAGCGGCCCGCAGCGCACGCGCCGTGCCGCACGCGGAGGCCGCGATTCATCACGGGGCGCGGCGGGAGCAGGGTGCGGGTTCCGCAGCGCCCGGTGCCGAAGCCGCACGGCGAGGGGGATTCCGATGCCCTCCCGCGCCGCACGCCGGACGCGCTCGATTACGGCGGGGAGCCTTCGCCGGCGAGCGCCCGGACGCGGCGCGCCACCTCGTCGCGGAGCGCGTCGAGCGCGGCCTCATCGAGCGCGCCCATCGCCGCCGGGAACGCGGCCTCGAGGTCGACCAGCGCGTCGAGCGCGGCCTCGTCGCAGAGGGCGGCGGGGTCGTCGCCCACCTTCGAGCGCGCGCTCGCGAGGCGGGCGGCGTTGACGAGCGAGGCGGCGCGCGCGCGGAGGGCTTCGAGCGGGAGGCGCGCGTCGGGGTCCCACGCGGCGCCGTCGTCGAAGCGGGCCTCGTCGAACTCGGGGATCTTGCGCTTCACCGCGGGCCTCGCCGCGACGGGCATACGCGCGTCGGGCTTGAGCACGTAGCCCTCGGCGACGTTGCCCGCGAGCGGCGGCAGCCCGAGGAGCGCCGGCACGCGCGTGGCGAAGCGGACCGGCAGCCCGTCGAGCTCGCCGCGCGTCCCACGGGCGAGGGCAGGGACGACCTCCAGCCCGTGCTCCCGCGCGAGCGCCTCGAGCTCGCGGTGCGCGAGAAACGACGCCCCGTCGCGCGCCTCCACCTGCACGTCGAAGAGCGAGAAGCGCACGTCGGGGGCGTACCAGACGCCCGTCTGCACGGGCGCGTTGCCGGGCACGGGCGCCACGTCGGGGTGCGGGTACGCGCCGCCGTAGAGCTCGCCGTGGAGGCGAACGAGCGGCGGCCTGTCGAGCGCGCGCCAGAGCGCGAGAGCCGCGTGCGCGAGCGCGGGCCGCAGGAGCTGCCAGCCGAAGAAGGCGTCGCCGTCGCCGAGCCACGCCTTGCGCTTGCCGACGCGCACCGCGCCGCCGTCGGTGGCGACCACGAGGTTGGCGCCGTGCACCTTCTCGGTCGCTACCCACGTCGACGGCGCGGCGTGCTCGGAGGGAGCGCCATGAATCCGGGGATAGGGGCGGTGTTCCATCGGGGGCGCGCACCGTAGCACCGGCCGATCGCGACGACCCGCCCGCCTCGGCCCCGGCGCCCCCCCACTGCGCTTCCCGCGCGCGCCGCCTGGGTGCATCCTCGCGCCCATGCGACTCACCCTCCCGATCGCCCTCGCCGCGCTGCTCCTCCCGGCCACGGCGCTCGCCGACATCACCATCTACCGCGGCGGATCGCGCTGGGCCACGCTCGAAGACGACGGCGACGTCTACGTCAACGGGTCGCGCGCCGGGCAGGTCGAGGCCGACGGCGACGTCTACGTCCGGGGCTCGCGCGTCGGCCAGGTGGAGCCCGACGGCGACATCTACGCGCGAGGCTCCCGCGTGGGCGAAATCGAGCCCGACGGCGACGTCTACGTCCGCGGCTCGCGCGCCGGCGAGATCGAGTCCGACGGCGACATCTACGTGCGCGGCTCGCGCTGGGGGCAGGCGCAGGGCTGCGGGAGCGTGGGCGCGCGGCGGCGCGTGGCGGCGGTGCTCTTCTTCTTCGCCGGCGGGGCCTTCGAGCAATGAGCGCCGACGACACCGGCGCGCTGGCCGTCGCCTCCGAGGCGGAGCGCGCATCGCTCGGGGAGATCCTCGCCCACTCGTTCGCCTTCCCCGCGTCCGACGCGCCGGCGTGGTTCGAGCGCGCGGGGCACGACAACGTGCTCGCGTGGCGCGAGTGCGCGTCGCTCGCAGGCGGGCTCATCACCATCCCGATGGGGCAGTACTTCGGCGGGCGCTCGGTGCCGATGGTGGGCGTGGCGGGCGTCGGCATCGCGCCCGAGCACCGGGCCCGCGGCGCCGCCACGCGGATGATGCGCGCGCTCGTCCGCTCGCTCCGCGCGCAGGGCGTTGCGCTCTCGACGCTCTATCCGGCGACGGTGCCGCTCTACCAGCGGGCGGGCTACGAGCGGGCCGGCGGCAAGTGGAAGACGACCGTCCGCCCCCACGACCTCCCCACGCGGATGGACCCCGCGCTCCGCGTGGTGTCCCTCGACGCGGTGGGCGCAGGGGAGACGCGCGCGCTCTACGACCGTCAGGCACGCCTGCGCGACGGCGCGCTCGACCGCGGGAGCTACCAGTGGACGCGCGTCGACGCCCCCTTCAAGCGCGTCGTTCGCCGCCTGGGGTTCGCGGGCGACGGGGGGCTCGAGGGCTACGTCGTGCTCTCCCACACCGCCCCGTCGATGCTCGAGACGCAGGTGGCCGTGATCGACGCGGTCGCCGTGACCCCGCGCGCGGCCGAGGCGCTCCTCGTCACGCTCGGCGCGTACCGCTCGCTCGCCACGGAGGTGAGCTGGCTCGGCGGCCCGCACGACCCGCTCACCCAGCGCCTCCGCGAGCGCCACCACACGGTCACCCTCGGCGACTTCTGGATGACGCGCGTGGTCGACGTGCCCGCCGCGCTCGCCGCCCGCGGCTACAACCCGGCGATCACGGCCTCCGTCACCCTCGATGTCCGCGACGAGCTCGTCCCCGACAACGAGGGCCGCTGGCGCGTCGAGGTGTCGGGCGGCCGCGCCGAGGTCCGCCGCGACGCGAACACCCCCGGCGTCTCGCTCGACGTGCGCGCGCTCGCGCCGCTCTACACGGGCTTCCGCACCGCGGAGGCGCTCGCCTGGGACGGGCTCGCCGTCGGCGACCCGCGCGACCTCGCCGCGGCCACCGCGATCTTCTCGGGTTCGTTCCCCTCCCTCGCCGACCACTTCTGACCACTCGCGCAAACCCTGTGCGACGCCCGCGCGCCCGTCGATTGCGCGCAACCGCCCGGCCGTCGAAGGTCATCTCAATGCCCGAACGCGGCGCTTCGAGCCGCGGGAGGAGCGTCGGTCATGGGTCGTGCAGAAGGTTCGTCCGGGTTGTGGGGGATGGCGCTGGTGGTGTCGGCGGGCGCCCTCGGGCTGCGCTGTGCCGACGAAGGGCCCGCGCCGACCGCGCCCCCCGCCGCCATCACCGCGAGCTGCACGTACATGAACGCCTTCTCGCGCAGCGAGGAGTGCAAGGACTACCTCGGCGCGTCGTGGACGATGCCCACCGCGATGGCGGACTGCGCGTCGTCGCAGGGGACGCTCCGCCCGGCGGCGTGTTCGGTTCCCGCGGCGCTCGGCCGCTGCATGCTCAACGGCGAGCGGCCCAACGCGACGCGGATCACCTTCCCGGGCAACGACGCGACCCGCTGCGCGATCACGCGGATGGGCTGTCAGGTGTTCGCCCGCGGGGCCTTCACGCCCGACGGGGTGTGCGGGGACAGCGACGCCGGGGCAACCGACGCAGGAACCGGGGACGCGACCGCAGGAGATGCTTCGACGCCGTCGCCGACGGAGGGCGTGTTCCTCCCGCCGACGCGTGAGTGCCGTGCGCCGCGCGCAGGCGAGCGCCCCGGCAACGGCCCCGACGGCCAGGTGTGCACCTGGAACGCCATCTCCGCCTCCACCGAGGAGGGCCGCCGCTACGACGACTACGCCTCCTGCGCGCAGGTGCGGACGCAGCGGCCCTACTACCCCTCGGGGGCGCGCGCCCCGCGCAGCACGCCCGACCCGCGGCTCAACGACCCCGCCTACGTCGCCGAGCTCGACTGGGTGAAGAGCCAGGTGCAGGCGAGCGCGTGCGTCTGCTGCCACTCCACCCGCGCGACGCCCGAGGGCCCCGCCAACTGGTACATCGAGGCCCCCGGCAACTGGATGGACTCGTTCGACGACTCGGGCCTCGCGCTCGGCGCCAACTGGATCGACTCCACCTCCTTCGGGGCCTACCCCCCCGAGCAGAACAACGGCTTCTCCCGCACGCTCTCGGGCTTCCCGAGCACCGACCCGCCGCGCATGCAGCGCTTCTTCGAGCGCGAGCTGATGGCGCGCGGCCGCACGCGCGAGTCGTTCGCGAGCGCCGAGCCCTTCGGCGGGCCCATCTACGACCAGCTCGTCTACCGCCCGCAGCCCTGCGGCGCGGGCATCGGCGTCGGCGCCGACGGGCTCGTCCAGTGGGGCGGCGTCGCAGCGCGCTACGTCTACGTGCTCGACGGCGGCTCGGCCAACCCCGGTGTCCCGCCCAACCTCGACCTCCCGCAGGGGACCCGCTGGCGCGTCGACGTCCCCCCGACGGGGACGCCCATCCGCCCGGGCATCCGCTACGGCGTCGTCCCCGCGGGCGCGACGCAGCGCTTCCCCGCGACGGGCGCGCCCGCCCCGCTCGTCGCGGGCTCGACGTACTACCTCTACGTCCTCCTCGACGTCGGCATCCCCGTCACGCGTTGCACCTTCACCGCGCGCTGATCGCGCTTGACGCGCCCGCGCGGGCGGCGATGCTCCCCGCGATGTCCGTCCTCCCCTGGCACTGCAAGCCCTTCGACGCGCTCACGGCGCGCGAGCTCTACGCGATCCTCGCGCTGCGCGGGGAGGTGTTCGTCGTCGAGCAGCGCTGCGCGTACCTCGACCCCGACGGCCACGACCCCGCCGCGTGGCACCTCTGGTCGGGCGACGGCGACGGGCGCGTCCTCGCCTACGCGAGGGTCTTCCCGCCCGGCGTGAAGTGCCCCGAGGCGTGCATCGGCCGCGTGGTGACGTCCCCCTCCGTGCGCGGCACCGGCATCGGGCGGGCCCTGATGGCGCGCGCGTTGGAAGTGGTGGCGCGCGAGTGTGGCGACGTGCCCATCCACCTCTCGGCGCAGGCCCACCTCGAGCGCTTCTACGGGTCGTTCGGCTTCGAACGAGTCGGCGAGAACTACATCGAAGACGGCATCCCCCACGTCGGGATGACGCTTCACCGCCCGAGGTCGTGAACCACCACGTGCGACCCGGTGAGGTAGCTCGGGTCGACCGCGAACCCCGCAGGCGCCAGCGTCTCCGCCGAGAACGCGCTCAGCCGCGGGTTGCGCTCGCCGAAGTGGCTCACCACGTACCACGCGCGGTCGAGCGTGAGGGCCACGCCGCGCGGGCCGCGCAGCTCCAGCGTGCCGAGCGACGACGCGTCGTCCGCGCGCCACATCGACACGCAGTCGCCCAGGGGGTGGGTCACCAGCGCCACCCCGCGCGCCGCGTCGAGGGCCACCGAGAGCGCCTCGCCCACCATCCGGCACACGACCGCGTGCGGCTCGGTGAGCGTGCGGGCCGTCGACTCACCGGGGCGCAGGATCGACACGCCCCCGGGGCGCCGGTCGGCGTCCGAGAAGCCCTCGCGCGGGGCCGACACCACCACCGCCTCGCCGCGCGGGCCCACGTCGACGTGGCCGGCGTTGACGCGCGAGCCCGACAGCGCGACGCGGTCGAGCACCTTGCGCGTCGCGAGGTCGAGGAAGGTCACCGAAGGGGCGCCGCCCCGCGCGTCGGTGGGGCCGCCGCCATTGGTGACCGCCATCACGCGGCCGCCGTCGAGCAGGCGGCAGTCGTGCGGCGAGAGGCCGCCCGTGTCGATCGCGCCGAGCTCGCGCAGCGTCACGCCGTCGCGCGCCACCAGCAAGCCCGCGAAGTTGCGGTCGACGCGTGACTCGGTGGCGTAGAGCACCGACCCGTCGGGCGACCACGCGCCGTGGCCGTAGAAGCGCCGCGACCGCGACGTCTCCACCGGGCGCTCCACCGCGCGGGCGCGCAAATCGACGAGGCACGCGCCGGGGCCCTTCTTCTCGAACACCGCCGCCCGCCACGGCTCGCGCGGGTGCACCGAAACCCCGTGCGCGAGGAAGGCCAGCGGCATCGGCTCGGCCACCGGCGACGGCGCGTCGAGGTCGATCGTCGCCAGCACGAAATGGTTCTGCCCGCCCGAGGCGTAGCTCCCGCCGCCGATCACGGTTCCCTTCGTCGCCATCAGCGCACCGCCACCACGTGGAGCATCTTGTACTCGCTGCCGTCGCGCCGAAGCTTCGCGACCGGGACGGCGTCCCACTCCATCCCGCGCGGCACCTCGGCCGACACCCACGCGCCGCTCGCGTCGCCGCGCCGGCGGCCCGCGCCGAGCACCCGGTAGCCCCGCGCCGTGAAGGCCGCGACCGCGCGCGACAGCGGGCGCCCCGGCTGGAGGTGGAGCTCCACCGCCCACGCCTTCACGCCGGCGAGCTTCGGCAGCGCCTCGTCGAGCGCCTCGTACTCGTGGCCCTCGATGTCGAGCTTCACCACGTCGGCGCCCGCCGCCAGCGACGACAGCGCGCGGCACGGAACCTTCACCCGCCCCGGCGCCGGGAAGCGCGACGGGTCGGCCACCACCACGGCGTTGTGCGCGGTGTCCTCGCTGCTCCCGGTCGCGAGCACCACCTCGCCGTCGCGCGACGACGCGGCCACCGGGTGCACCGCCCAGCGCCCGCCGGCGTTCGCCGCGGCGACGCGCGCGCGCAGCGCCATGAGGTTGTCGGCCAGCGGCTCCACCGACACCACGCGCCCCGCTGGCCCCACCGCCTCGAAGAAGAACGACGACAGCGCGCCGACGTTGGCCCCGACGTCGCACACGACCGCGCCGCGGAGCGGGAGCGTCTCGAGGTACCAGCGGCACTGCGCGTCCATGAGTTCCGCGTCCGTCGTAACGCGTCGCAACCCCCCGCGTCCAGCGCCCCCCGACGCGCGCGGGGTGTGGTAGGAGGCGGCGTGGACGGCGGCGCCCCCACCCGTCAGACCCCCGAAGCGCCCGCGGACGAGGCCCCTCAGGCGACCCTCGCTCGGAGGGTTTTCGTGTCTGCGATGGTGGGGCTCGGCGCGGGCGCGCTCGACGGCGTCGTGGCCTGGGCGCGCACGCCCCGCGGCGAGCTCGGGGCCCGCGACCTCCTCCCGCTCGTCGCGCTCGCGGCCTCCGCGCTCGGCGCGCCGCTCGCGGCCGTCGGCGCCCTCCACGCGCTGATGGCCCGCGCGGTGATGGCGCGCGGGGCGCTGCGGCGGGCGCGCGCGTGGCTTCAGGCCGGGCCGCGCCAGTGGTTCGAACGCGACGAGCGCGCCGCCCTGCGCGTGGCGATGGCCGTGGTCGGCGCGCTCGCTGCCGCCGCCGTGGGCTACCGGCTCGCGCTCGGGGTGGTGCGCTCGGTGCGGACGCCGACGCTCGCGGCGCTGTCGCTCGTGGGGATGTCGCTCGTCTCGCTCGCCGCGGGCGCGGTGGTCGCGCTCGTCGCCGGGCTCGCGCTCGAGTCGCCCCTGCGCCGCTCGCGCCGACTCGCCAGCCCCGGCGCCGTCTCCGGCCTCGCCGTCGCGGGCGGTGCGCTCGTCGCCGCCCTCGTCGCCGTCGCCACGCGCGCGGCCCTCGCCCGGCTCAGCTACGCGCCCCTCGTCGCGGCGTTGGCCGTCGCCGTGACCTACGTGCTCGCCGACCGCGCGGCGTCGCGGCGGCTCACCCGCGCGCCGCGTCGGGCGGCCTTCGCGGCGTCGGCGCTCGCGGTCGCGGGCGTGGCGTGGAGCGGCTCGTACCTCGGGCGCTCGCAGCCCCTGCTGGTCGCGCTCACGGGGCGGACGCTGGTGGCGGGCGCGGTGATCCCCGCCTTCCAGCGCTGGAGCGACTTCGACGGCGACGGCCACGGGCGCTGGTTCGGCGGCGGCGACTGCGACGACCGCGACCGCCGCGTCAACCCGCTCGCCCGCGACATCCCCGGCAACGGCCGCGACGAGAACTGCACCGGACGCGACGCCGAGCCCATCCCCGACGAGCGCGCCGCGGCCTTCGTGCGGCCCGCCACCTCGCGGCCCTCGGTGATCCTCCTCTCGATCGACACCGCGCGCCCCGACCACGCGAGCCTCTACGGCTACCGCCGGCCCACCACCCCGACGCTCGACCGGCTCTTCGCCCACGGCGCGCGCTTCGACCGGGCCTACGCCGCGGTGCCGCAGACGGTCCGCTCGTTCGCGTCGGCCTTCGGCGGGCGCGTCGCGAGCACGTTGTGCTGGGGGAGGGACCCGCAGTTCCCCCCGCTGCGCGACCCCAACGAGATGGTCGCGGAGTCGTTGCGCGACGCGGGCTACGCGACCGCGGCCTTCACCAACACCAGCTACTTCGCGCTCACCGCGGGCTTCTTCCAGGGCTTCGACACCGTCGAGCAGGGCGCAGGCTTCAAGGACGACGCGCGCGTCACCGCGTGGCGGGCGCGCCTCTGGATCGAGCAGGCCGCCCGCGCCCCGCGGCCCTTCTTCGCGTGGGTCCACCTCGTCGACCCCCACGAGCCCTACGCCGACCGGACGTCGCCGCACGACTTCGGCCACGAGCCCGGCGACCGCTACGACGAGGAGATCGCCTGGGCCGACCACGCCCTCGAGAGCATGCAGTCGACCCTCGAAGCCGTGTCCTCCGCGCGCCCGCTGCTCATGGTCGCGATGAGCGACCACGGCGAGGCCTTCGGCGAGCACGGGATCTACTACCACTCCTTCGACGCCCACGAAGAAGCGCTCCGCGTGATGCTCGCGGTGCGGGGCCCCGGGGTGGTGCCGGGCCCGCGGTCGCAGCTCGTCTCGCTCGTCGACCTCCAGCCCACGCTCCTCGCCTACATCGACCGGGCCCCCGCGCCGCGCGCGCCGTCGCGCTCGCTCGTCCCGATCCTCCAGAGCGCGCCGGGCGCCGCCGTCCCGTGGCGCAGCGCCGTCTTCGCCGAGGTGGGCAACGAGCGCGAGTTCGCCACCGCCGTCGTCGCGCCGCCCTGGAAGCTCATCCACGACGCCAACCGCGGCGCCTGGGAGCTCTTCCACCTCGACCGCGACCCCGGCGAGCGCCGCAACGTCTACAACCGCGAGCCCGCCGTCGCCGAGCAGCTCCGCGCCCGCCACGCCGAGCTCGCCCGCCCCGCGCCGGGCTTGCGCTGCAACGCGCGCTGACGGCCGCGTTTCGCGCTGCGCCTCGGGGGCGGCGCGGCGGTACATTCGCCCCATGGACGTCACCCTCGAGCTCATCGACCACGCCACCGGGGAGATCTTCGCGCAGTCGGAGGTCCCGCTGGAGAGCCTGCCCGAGCGCTTCGCCGGCATGGAGACCACCCTCTCGGTCGGCGGCGCCGACTGGCACGTGGTCAGCGCCGACCCCGAGACCCGCGCCGAGATGAAGAAGGCCGGCCGCGTCCAGCTCGTGCTCCGCAAGGTGGAGAAGGTCTCCCCGAAGGACATCCTCTTCAGCCTCCCGACGCTCGAAGACGCGCTCCCCGCGCAGGGCGCGGCGCCCGGCGAGGACGTCTCCATCCGGCTGCACGGCGACGACTGGCGCCAGGTGGAGTTCGTCCACGCCTCGCAGCGCGCGCTCGTCGACGAGGAGCTCGCCGACATCGCCAAGGTGAAGTCCGAGCACCGCAAGGGCGCGGGCTTCGACGCGATCCACGTCCGCAAGCGCGTGCCCGAGCCCCTCGGCGGCGTGAAGCTCCGCGTCGGCGAGGTGGAGCGCGCGCTCGGCGCGAAGGCGCGCCCGTGGGCGGTGCGCGGCGGCGGTGTGGTGGCGGACGGGTTCGCCGTCCCGGATGCCGAGGCGGTGGTGTACGGCGTGGCGCGCGACGGCTTCGTCGAGGCGCTGTGCGTGTACGGGATGCTCCCCGACGTGATCGGACGGCTCCACCCGCTGGCGCTCGACCACGGGCTGATGCTGGTCGACTGGTGCGCGGGTCAGCGCCTGCGCGCGCACGAGGCGGGCTTCGTGGAGTGAGCGTTCCGCTGGGCGTAATGTGCCGACGCGATCACAGTGCGATGAGGCCGCCGCGGCGAGGGAGCGCGGTGGCGTTGCCGACCTTCCACGCCGGCTGATAGCGTCCGCGGCGCG
>JAXLYI010000008.1:160000-398946 GCA_046351555.1 Polyangiales bacterium | reverse complement strand
TTGTCGTAGTGGTCCGTCATCCGGTTGGCGCACAGCGAAGGGGTCATCGAGACGCAGGGTGCCGCGGTCGCGACCGCCGGGTCAGGCCCGGTTGGAACGCGCGACGCCGGCATGCGCGCAACGACGGGGTACGCCGTCCACCACCGCGCGAAGGGGGCGCGGGTGAAGTGCGTGACGCACCCGTGGAGCGTCATCGCGGCGGGGACGGCGAGGAGCACCGCGAGCGTGGCCGAGCGCGCCGTGGGGCGAACGAGCAGCGCCGCCGTCGCCCGCGCGAAGAGCACCGCCGCGAGCGCCACGCCGACGCAGGCCGCGAACCGCAGCTCCGCCGGGGCGACATGCACGCCGACCGCGCGCAGCTCGCCGACGTAGAGTTGCGGCGCCGTGAGGTTCCACACGCCGTCGCCCCAGCCGCCCACGAGCGTCTCGCCGAACCAGTGGAGGGTGCCGGCGTTCCACGCGGGGAGGAGCGGCGCGGTGGCGAGGAGCGCCAGCGTCGCAGCGTGACGGACGCGAGGCCAGCGCCGCGCGCAACCGTACAGCGCGGCCGCGACGAGGCACCCGCGGAGGGTGTCCATCGCGGGGGGGACGTGGCGCGGCGACGTCGTCGCGCGGTGGAGGACGAGCGCGTCGGCCGCGGCGCCGAGCACGAGGGCGACCCCCAGCGCGGTGAGCACCTCGCGGCGCAGCGACGCCGTCGCGCGGGGGATGGGCTGCATCGGGGGATCGTACCGCACGCAGCGGAACGCGCGGGTCGGCGACGCCGCGGTGCTTCGACGCGTTCGCGGCTTCACCGGCGTCGCGCGGTCGGGCACGATGCGCCCGTGACGATCAAGCAGTCGCGCAAGGACCTCGCCGCCGCGCGCCGCCGGCTGAAGGCCGCGCCCGACGACCGCGACGCGTGGATCGCAAAGGCCCGCGCCCACATGGCCCTCGGCGAGGCGCCCGGCGCGGTGGAGGCGTGGGCCCGGGTCGCCGCGCTCGCGCCGCTCGACGGGTGGACGACGGAGGCCGCGCTCGCCGCGTACGCGAACGGCGACGAGCCTGGGGCTGCTGCGTTGCTCACGGGCCGCCGCGCGGAGATCCTCGCGGCGACTGCGCGCGACCCGTCGGAGCGTGCGCTCGCGGCGCTGCTCGCCCGCGACGACGCGCGGCCGCTCGACGCGCGGGGGGCGTTTCACCGCTGGGTGGGCGACGCGCTCCTCTGGCGCTTCGGCGCGCGCGCCTGGGACGCCTACGACCGCGCCGTCGCGCTCGACCCGTCGGACGCGTGGGGGTGGTTCCGCCGCTGGCATTCGGGCAGGCTGCCGCGCGACGAGGGCGACCTCCGGCGCGCGATCGACCTCGCGGCGGACGTCGAGCTCCTCGCGCACCTCGCGTACTGGGCCGAGCGTCACCTCGGCCGCGACGAGGCGCGCCGCGCGTGCTTGAAGGGCCCGTCGTGCCCCGCGCCGGACGTGTGGGGCGCGGAGTCTGCGCTCCGCGTCGCGGCGTGGCTGCTCGCCGACGGCCTCGCGGACGAGGCCCTCGGGGTGTACCGCCTCGCGCGCGAGTCGCAGCCGGGGTGCCCGATCCACTGGTTCGCGACCAACGCCGGCGCCTCGCCCGAGGCCGTCGCCGCGCTCGACGCGCGGGTGTCGTCTGGCGCGCCGATGGACGCTCGATCGATCTTCTGGGAGATCCACGCGGGGCTCCCCCGCCAGGCGCCGGGCTCCGACGCGACCACCCGGCGCCTGCTGTCGCTGTGCGGTCCGCTGCCGCCGTCGCCGACCGTGCTCGACGTGGGGTGCGGCCCCGGTCGAGCGACGCGCGTCCTCGCCGACGCGCTGCCGGACGCCACGATCACCGCGGTCGACCTCCACCAGCCCTTCCTCGACGAGCTCGGGTCGGCCGCCGCCGCCGCGGGCATCGACCACCGCGTCGAGCGCGTGCGCGCCTCGATGACGGAGATGCCCTTCGAAGACGCGCGCTTCGACCTGATCTGGAGCGAGGGCGCGATCTACGTCATGGGCGTCGCCGAGGGACTGCGCGCGTGGCGCCGGATGCTGCGGCCCGGGGGGCGGCTGGTGTTCACCGAGGCGACGTGGTTCAGCGATGCGCCGTCGCCGGCGGCCGCGGCGTTCTGGGCGGCGTACGCGGGCATGGCGTCGGAGGAGGGCAACCGTGCGCGCGCGGAGGCGGCGGGGTACGCGGTGGTCGACACGTACCGGCTGCCGGCGAGCGACTGGGCCGAGTACTACGACCCCATCGCCGCGCGGCTCGACGCGTACGACACGAGCGACCCCATGGTCGCGGCGGCGGTGGCGGCGGAGCGCGTCGAGCTCGACCTGTACCGCGACCACGGCGACGAGTACGGCTACACGGGCTACGTCCTGCGCCGCGCCGAGTGACGGCGGTTGGCCGTGAGTCGACCGCCTCATCGACCGAGGCCTCTCCGCGCGTCCCGGCCCCTACCGCAGCGCTTCCTCCGCGGTCGCCGCGATCACCGCCACGCGCAGCCACGCCTCCAGCGTCGCGACGTCCTCCTCCGCCGCCACCCGCTCGCGGGCCGCGTCGCTCACCGGCAGCCCCCGCGCCGCGAACACCGCGAGCACCGACAGACGCAGCCCTTCGGCCCTTCCTTCGGCCTTGCCCTCGGCCCTGCCCTCGGCCCTGCCCTCGCTGCGCGCGTCGGCCTTGGACACCTCCCACGCCGCCTCGTCCTTGATGCGGGCGAGCTCCTCGGGGGTGACGGTGGACTTCTCCGCCGCCCGCAGCACCCGCTGCAGCGCCGGGTCGGGGTAGCGCGTCTCGTCGTCCTCGCCGTCGAGCGAGTCGGCGATGAGCTCGAGCCACGCGCGCACCCCCGGCGGCGTCTGCGCGTTGATCACCTTGGGGTTGAGGAACACCAGCCGGTGCCGGAACACCCCCAGCCGCTGACCCTGCTCGTTCACCGGGTCCATGTCGCTGACCGCGACGGAGAACTTCAGCTCGCGCCCGCGCGGCGCCGTGGTCAGCACCACGAGCGTGAAGACGTCGCGCTCGAACCGGTACTGCCCGACGGGCGTGCCATAGCTGAACTCCCGGTGCGCCACCGAGGCCTCGATCGGCATCCCCAGCACGTCGCTGGCGAAGCGCGAGAACACCATCGGGTCACGGAACGCCTTCTTGAAGATCGTGCCGTACCGCAGGGGGATCACCTTCAGCATGAAGTCGGGCGTACCCCCGCCCTCCCCGCCGGCGCAAGGGACCGCTGCGCCTCGCCGCGAGCGACATGCTCCCCGCCTGAACGTCGCAGCCTACCGTCTTCCCGCGCCGAGCACGTCGTCGCCAGTGTCGACCCTCGGCAAGGCGACATCGCAGCCGCGCCACAGAGCGCCGCGCTACGCCGGGATGCGTGCCATCTCCGCCAGCGCCGTCGCAAGGGACGGCGGTGCGTTCGCCGGGGGCCGCGGTCTTCGACGCCTGGTCGAATGCTTCGGCGGCGGGCCACGCCTCGGACTCCTCGGCGAACTTCGGGTACGCGGTCGACTCGTCCACCGCCTGGCCCGACAGGAAGAAGTGGATCCAGGTCTCGATGTTGCGCTTCGGCACGAGGATCGCGATGGCCTCGCGGTCGCCACGCGGCGCCAGCTCCGCCTGGACGAGCGCCGCCGCGAGCCGCGCGTGGCGCGCCGAGCAGGGCAGCGTGTCGGCGTCGATGTGGACGAGGAGCGCGGCGTTCATCCGCGCGGCGCGGCTGCGGTGCACGCGTACTTCCTCGGCGTAGGAGAGCACGACGTGCTGCTCGCCCGCGCCTTGACCGTCGGGCACCGGCACGAGCCGGATCCGGCGCTTGTTGTACCCGCGGTGGAGGAGCGCCCGGTAGAGGAACACCTGCGACTGGAGGTCTTCGCAGAGGATGACCGCGTCGACGCCGGCGGTCACGACGCCCAGCCCCGCGCCACCGCCTCCGCGGGGACGAGCCCGGCGACGCCCTTGAAGCGCTCGATGCGCGTCGGCCCCGCGCCGTCGCGGAACATGCGCCAACCGTAGGCAGACGCGAGGAGGTTGAGCCCCTCGGGATGGTGCGTCACCAGCCACACCTGCGCCCCCTGCGGTTGCTTCGCGCGCTCCATCAGCTCCAGGAGCCAGGGCTGGATCTCGCGCAGCGCGAGGAAGTTGTCCGGCTCGTCGAAGAAGAAGGTGCGACCTTGCAGCACCTCCGTGTGGAGGAGGACGTACAGCGCGATGAGCAGCCGCTGGCCGTCCGACAGCTCCGCGAACCGGAGCGCGTAGGCGTCTCCCTCCTCGGGTTCGAAGCGAGCCTGCAGATGGACGGGGGACGCGGGATCGACCGTGAGCTCGACGAACCCGGGGAGGATCTCGCTGAGCTCGTGCATCGCCTTGACGACGCCCCCCATCTTGCGGAGCAGGAGCCCGCGATACCAGCTCGCGAAGTTCGACAGGTCGGGTTGGAGCCAGTCGCCGGCCTCGTCGACGCGACCGCTCATCGCCCGCGGGTTGGGGGCGACCGTCCAGATGCCCTGCATGAGCGTGAGGAACCCATCGACCTCGGGCCGGGGCGCGCTGTCGAGCGCCGAGCGACGCGCGCGCCTGGACTTGGGCGATGACTTCCCGTTGGTCGGGGGCAGGTCGCGCGCGCGGCTGGCCAGCAAGACGTCATCGAGGTGGAGCGTCTCCTCACGAATCTCGGTGCGCTCGGGCGCGTCACGCGCGGCGTCGAGCACCAGCTTGTAGCGGTAGAGCCCCACCGGACCGCGCGCGTCGACCTCGATCGTCTGCGCGGTCCGGCGCTCCCAGCGGGTCCTGGCATACGCGGGGAAGGCCACGTCGACCTCCACGCCCAGCTCCGTCACCGCCTGCACGGCGTGGAGGACGTCCATCAGCGCAGACTTCCCGCACCCGTTCTCCCCGAGGAGCAGCGCGAGCCGCTCGGGCCGCCATTCGAAGTTCACGAACGAGCGCACGTTGTCGATGTAGATCCGCTCGATCATCGCCGTGCGCGCGAGGATAGGCGCGGGCGGGAGGCGGCGTCCAGACACGTGACGTAACGCGCTCGCCGGCGACCCGACGCCGCGCTGACGTCGCACCGCGCGCGCCGTTGAGCCCGCGCCGCCGCGCGCGGTAGCGTCGCGCGATGGACCCCGCCATCACCGGGGCGCAGCTCCACGCGATCACCCGCGCGAGCATCGTCCGCCTGCCCTTCCTCATCCTCCTCTGGCTCGTCTTCGGCGCGCTGGGGGCGGCGATCCTCTCCGCGGTCCACTCCGTCACCGACGCGCTGATGGCGCTCGCGCTCTTCGCGATGGCGGGCGCGTGGCCGGCGCTCTTCCTCGGGCTCCGCTGGGCCACCCCGCAGCTCGCGTCGGTGCACGAGAACGGGCTCGTCATCCGGCGCCGCGGCCGCGCCCGCTTCGTCCCGTGGGCCGGCGTCGAGCGCGTCGCGCAGCGGGTCTTCCACGTGCACGGCGTCCCTCAGGTTCAATACGTCGTCCACGTCGCGCCGAAGCCCGTCGTCGTCGCCGAGAGCGTCCTCGGCCGCGCGCTGATGGACGCGATCGTCGGCACGATCGTCGACCGCGCCGGGCTCGACTGGTCGCCCGAGGGCTGGGGCGCCGTGCGCGCGGGCTGGGTCCCACCGCCACCGACGCCCGCCCAGGTCGCCGCGGCGAAGCGGGACGGCCTCGTGGGCCTCGCGGTGGTCGGGGCGGTGACGCTCCTCTGCGGGGCCCTGGGGGTCTACGCGCTCGCCGACGCGCTCGACGACAGCAAGGCCACGGTCACCGTGGAGCAGGTCGTGGCGGGCCCCGCGCCCACCGCGCGCGAGCTCACCGTGCGCGGCGTCGCGGCGCTCGAGACGGTCGTCGACCTCAACACCACCGGCCGGCGGAGCGACGAGGCGCGCATGTCCCACTACGTCCCGATCGTCGCGCCGGGGTGGGCGGTGGGGCGCCCGGTGCAGGTGATCTTCCACACGCGCCCGTCGGCCTTCAACGAGGGCGCGGGGCGGCTGCACGACCAGACGGAGTTCCGCGGGCTGCGACGTGACGCGCTGCCCGACGACGCGCGGCGCGCCTTCACCCACGGGGGCGTCGCGCTCGCCGACCGGATCGTGGTGTTGGAGGAGGAGATCCCCGAGAGGAGCTATCTCGCCGCGGTGGTGCTGCTCGGGCTCGCGGGGGTGTTCCTGCTGCTGTTCGTGGTGTCGGTGCTGCCGGCGCCGAAGCCGCCCGCGGCGTAGCGGTCGGCGCGCCGCTTCGCGGGGCGCGCTGACGACGTTGGGGCATCCCCCGTTCGCCGAGCCTCGTGCGCGCATCTGCTCGCGGCGCCGAGTGCCCAGGGTTCGCCCGCCTGCCCTCGCTGGTTAGGTCACCCTGGGCACGGCATGGGATTGCCCGGCGGCGGGCCAACGAAGCGACGGGGCTACGCGCGGCCCCTCGCGGCACCACCGGGCGGATGCCCATGCCGTTGCCCAGGGTGAGCCTAAACCACTCAGCGAGGGCAGGCGGGCGAACCCTGGGCACTCGGCGCCGCGAGCAAACGCGTGCACCGACTCCCTCGGCACTCGGCGGGTACTGGATGCGATCGGCGACCCCACCCGCACTCGGCGCCGCGAGCAGATGCGGGCACCGCACCGACCCCCGAACGATCAGCGCGCCTAGCCGCGGTCGACCGCGGCGTCGAAGGCTGTGAGCGCGTCGGGGGCCCACGCCGCGAAGGCCCGCTGCGCGTCCTCGTCGCCGTGGTGGAGCGCGACGCGGCGGAGCCCCGGCACGTGCCCGAGCCACGCCACGAGCTCGCGGCGGTCGGCGTGGGCCGAGAGCCCCGAGAGCGTCTCGACGTGGGCGCGGACGGCGACGTCCTCGCCGCCGAGGCGCACGGTGCCGCCGCGAGCCTGCTGGATGCGGCGCCCGGTTGTTCCTTCGGCCTGGTAGCCGACGAAGAGGAGCGTGTTGCGCGGGTCGGGGAGGCCGTGGACGAGGTGCTTCACGATGCGCCCGCCGGAGATCATCCCGCTGCCGGCGATGACCACCGCGGGGCCCTGGTGCGCGCGCACGCGGGCGGAGTCGGCGCCGCGCTCGACGGCGAAGAGGCTCTCGAAGTCGAGCGGGTCGTCCCCCGCGGCGAGGCGCGCGAGGGCCTCCTTGTCGTAGAGCGCGCGGTTGGCGCGGTAGAGGTCGGTCACCGCGAGCCCCATCGGCGTGTCGACGAACACCGGCACCGGCGGCACCCGCCCCGACGTCACCAACCGGTCGAGGAACCACATCAGCGTCTGCGTCCGCCCGATCGCGAACGCCGGGACGAAGACCTTCCCGCCGCGCGCCGCGGCCTCGCCGACGACGCGGGCGAGCGTGTCCTCGATGGAGGCGTGGTCGTGCGCGTGGTCGCGGCTCCCGTAGGTGCACTCCATCACCACGAGGTCGACCGGCGCGTCGGCGTCCCACGCGGTGTTGGGGTCGCGCAGGAGCGGCGAGTCGGGGCGGCCGAGGTCGCCCGACAGCACCACGCGCGCGCGCCCGGCGCGGAGCTCCACGCTGGCCGAGCCGAGGATGTGACCGGCCTCGCGGAAGGATGCGGTGCCTTCGAAGCCCGCGATCGGGGCCGCGCGGTCGTAGCCCGCGGGGCGCTTCAGCGCGTCGAAGGTGTCGAGGAAGGTGCGGACGTCGCGCGGGGGGACGTCGTTCATTTCGAGCGCGTCTTCGAGGGAGAGGCGGGCGACGTCGAGGGTGGCGCGGGTGGCGACGATCGGGCCGCGCCAGCCGCCGTCGAGCAGGGCCGGGAGCGCGCCGATGTGGTCGTTGTGGCCGTGCGTGAGGAGCACCGCGCCCACGTCGCGCGCGCCGTCGGGCAGATGCCACCCGCGCGCCTCGCGCCCCTGCGGGAGCCCGCAGTCGACCAGGAGCGCGGCGCCGCCGAGCTCGACGCGCGTCATCGCGCCGGTGACGGAGCGCGAGGCCCCGAGGAGCTCCAGGCGCCCGCCGGGGAGCGCGTGCGAGGCGGTGCAGGGGACGATGTCGGCCATAGGGGCGCGAGGGTATCGGCGGCGCGCGAGAGCCTGCAAGACGTCCCGCCGCGGCGTCGCCCCGAAACGTGACACGCGGGACGACGCGTGCCCCCGCGCGCGTGCCGCGTGAATCACGGCGAAACCGCGCGCGCAATGTCGTTGACGACCCTCGCCGCGGGCGGGCAGCGTCCGCCGCGAGGGAGAACGCAATGACGGCGATCGGTACGATTCTGTTGTTCATCGGGGTGCTCGCGCTCATCGGGGGCGTGATCCAGAAGGTCCGCGCGGGGCGGCTCGGCAACACGCCCTTCGCGGGCACGGGGCAGGTGGCGACGCAGGGGCGCTCCCTCGCCGACCCGAAGGGCTCGATCTCGACGCAGGGGCAGGTGCAGACGCAGCAGGTGCTCACGTCCCCGGTGAGCGGCGCGCCCTGCGTGTACTACGCGATGAAGCTCGAGGTGGAGTGGACGGACAACAACGTCCAGAGCAAGTACACCGTCACCGAGGACGCGCAGGCCGTCCCCTTCGCGCTCAACGACGGCAGCGGCCCCGCGGTGGTGCGGATCGACCCGAAGCGCGGCGGGGAGTTCCCCGTGACGAAGCCCTTCGACCGGAAGAAGTTCTCGCGTGGGCTGATGGCCTCCATCGGGCAGAAGCCGCTGGAGGTGACTGCCCAGTTCACCATCCCCGCGAGCGTGCAGGTGCAGGGCCCGCTCGGCCGCATGATCGAGGTGCCCGTGACGGCCACCTACTTCGTGAGCGAGCAGTTTCTCGAGCCGAAGGGGCCGCTCTACGTCAACGGCAAGCTCGGCGACGACGGCGCGATCACCTCGCCGAGCTGGACGTCGCTCATCCTCGCGGACAAGTCCCGCGACGACCTGCTCGCGAGCACCATGGGCTTCTCGAAGAAGGCCTTCATCGCGGGCGGCGTGATGTCCCCGCTCGGCGTGATCGGGCTCGTCGTCGGCCACCTCACCGCGCCGCCTCCGCCGCCGCCCGCGCCCGCGACGCCCGCCGCGCTCGCCGCGCCCGCCGTCGCGCCGGGCGCCGCCGTCCCGGGTGCTCCGGGCGCCGTCGCGGTGCCGGGTGCCGCGGGTGGCACTGGCGCGGGCGCGAACCACACCGCGTCGCTCACGATGACGGGCGAGTGCGCGGCCTTCCAGCTCCCCGGCGCGGTCACCCGCGTGATGCCCGCCGACGGCGCGGTGAACGTCGTCGCCATCGTCGGCACCACGCTCAACCGGGTGTTCGTGAAGCTCGAAGGCGCCGCGCCGGGGGAGACGGTGGACGTGTGCAAGCTCGGCCGCCGCTGCCGGCAGAACCTCCAGGTGGGCGTCGGCGACGCGGTGTTCCTCAACGCGGGGCGGGCCGTGAGCGGCACGATCACCGTCACCGAGTTCGCCCCCGCCGACGGCAGGATGAACGTCACCTTCCACGACGTGGTCCTCCCGCGCAACCAGGGCGAGGGGAGCTGCACCGTCAACGGCTCGCTCGCCACGACGGGCTTCACGCAGTAGCGCGCCGCCGCGGGGAGACGCGCGTCCCCGATGGACGTGGCCCGCGGCCCGGCGCACAGTCGCCCTCAATGACGCCTCCGCCCGGCTCGCCGTGGGGCCAGAACCCCTATCCCCCGCAGACCTCCACCGCCGCGCCGCCGCAGACGCCCACCGCGTGGGCGCCGCCCCCGAGCGCCCCCACCGCCGCGCTCGACGGCGAGATCCAGACCTGGATCATCGTCGTGTGCGCCGGCTGGTTCGTGGGCCTCATGTGGATCACCGGCCCGCTCGGGTGGTGGAAGGCCAACGACCTCCGCGACAAGTACGCGGCGACGGGCGCGCCGGAGCCCTCCAACGTCAACGCGCTGCGGATCCTCGGCATCGTCACCACGATCCTCAGCGTCCTCGGCATCCTCGCGGCGTGCGGGATGTTCATGTTCTTCGGGCTGCTCGCGGCGGGCGCCGCGGCGGGCGGGCGGTAGCGGTCACATCCGCGTGGCGGTCACCGCCGCCGAGCGCGTCGCGCAGCCGTAGCACGACGCGCCGCCGGTGAACGTCGCCGTGAAGGTCCCCGTGAACGTGTTGTCCGTCGTGAACGTCCCGGTGAGCCGGTAGTTCTCCGCGCAGCTCCCGGGGAGCGTGCACTGGACGTCGACCATCCGCGTCGTCCGCGCGCTCGCGCCACGCATCGTGCAGTTGATGCCGCCGCCGTTGACGGTGAGCTCGGTGCCCGAGTCGCTGAAGCTCAGCGCGCCGAAGCTGTACGACACCAGCCCGAACGCGCACATGTACGTCACCGCGGGCGACACCAGCCACGAGCCCGTCGGGGTGAAGGGCGACGTGCAGCGCGTCGTGTCGAAGAGGCACGAGCTCCGGCACGCGAGGGTGCCGCCGGTGAAGCCCATCCCGACGGAGGTGCACGTGGCGCCGCCGAGCGCGGTGCCGTCGCACTGCTCGCCGCCGTCGATGCGCCCGTTGCCGCAGTTGGGGCACATCGTCGTGTCGAAGGTGCAGTTGGCGCGGCACCCGAGCGTCCCCGCGCCGAAGCCCTGCGACACGCACGTGGCGCCGCCGAGGGCCGTCCCGTCGCACTGCTCGCCCGCGTCGACGCGCCCGTTGCCGCAGCTCGAGCACCCGGTGGTGTCCCACGCCCCGCAGTCGGCCCGGCACGTCGCCGTCCCCGACACGAACCCCAGCGCCGAGCACGCCCGCGTCGACCCCGCGCAGCACGTGAACCCCTCGTCGCAGGTCGCGTTGCAGTTGTCGTCGGCCCCGTTGCACGTCTCCGCGGGCGGCGCGCACGTGTCCCAGGCGCAGCTCGCGAGGCACGTCCGCCGGCCCGTCGAGCCGCACGCCGTCGTGCACGCGCCCGTCGCGCCCGGGGCGCAGGCGAAGCCGTTGTCGACCATCCCGTCGCAGTCGTCGTCGCGGCCGTTGCACGTCTCCGCGGGGGCGCGGCAGCCCGAGGGCATCCCCATCGCGTTGCAGATCGTCGTCCCGGACGAGCCGCACGCGGTGGTGCACGCGGTCGCCGTCGAGCAGCAGCCCTCGTCGGTGCGCCCGTCGCAGTTGTCGTCGCGCCCGTTGCACGCCTCCGCGGGCGGGGCGCACGTGCTCCACGCGCAGGCGCCCGAGCACGTCCGCGTCCCGGTGGAGCCGCACGCGGTGGTGCACGTCCCGCTCGCGCCGGCCGCGCAGGTGAAGCCGTTGTCGATGGCCCCGTCGCAGTCGTCGTCGCGGCCGTTGCACGTCTCCGCGGGCGCGGCGCAGGCCCCGAGCGCGCAGGAGGCGTTGCAGGCGCGCGTGCCGGTGGAGCCGCAGGCGGTGGTGCAGGCCCCGACGCTCCCCTGCGCGCAGGCGAAGCCGTCGTCGACGACGCCGTCGCAGTCGTCGTCGCGCCCGTTGCACGTCTCGGCGGGGGCGGTGCACGCCCCGAGCGAGCAGGCGCCGTCGCAGGCGCGCGTGCCGGCCGAGCCGCAGCTCGTGGTGCACGCGACCGAGGCCCCGCGCACGCAGGCGAAGCCGTTGTCGACGGCCCCGTCGCAGTCGTCGTCGCGCCCGTTGCACGTCTCCGCGGGCGCGCGGCATCCGGCCGCGACGCCGCCGGTGCAGATCGTGGTTCCCGTGGTGCCGCACGTGGTGGTGCAGGGCGTGGCGGCGGAGCAGCAGCCCTCGTCCGTGCGCCCGTCGCAGTTGTCGTCGCGCCCGTTGCACGCCTCGGCGGGCGGGACGCACGCGTCCCAGGTGCAGGTTCCGTTGCAGACGCGCTGGCCGACGGTGCCGCACGAGGTCATGCACGAGGCCATCGTCCCGGCGATGCAGGTGAACCCGTTGTCGACCATCCCGTCGCAGTCGTCGTCGCGGCGGTTGCACGACTCCGCCGGGGCGCGGCAGCCGGTGGGCGCGCCGGAGGCGTTGCAGGTGGTGGTCCCCGTGGAGCCGCACGTGGTGGTGCAGGGCGTGGCGGTGGAGCAGCAGCCCTCGTCCGTGCGCCCGTCGCAGTTGTCGTCGCGTCCGTTGCACGCCTCGGGCGGCGGCGCGCACGTGCCCCACATGCACGTCGCCGAGCAGGTGCGGGTGCCGGTGGAGCCGCAGGCGGTGGTGCACGTCCCGCTCGCGCCGGCGGCGCAGGCGAAGCCGTTGTCGATCGTCCCGTCGCAGTTGTCGTCGCGCCCGTTGCAGGTCTCCGCGGGCGGCGCGCAGGCGCCCCAGGCACAGCCCGCCGCGCAGGTGCGGGAGCCCGTGGTCCCGCAGGCGGTGGTGCACGCGCCCGACGCGCCGGGGGCGCAGGCGAAGCCGTTGTCCGCGGCGCCGTCGCAGTCGTCGTCGCGGCCGTTGCACGCCTCCATCGGCGGCGCGCAGCCCGAGGCCATGCCCGAGGCGTTGCAGAGCGTGCTGCCGGTGGAGCCGCAGGACGTCGTGCAGGGCGTGCTGGCCGAGCAGCAGCCCTCGTCGGTGCGCCCGTCGCAGTTGTCGTCGCGGCCGTTGCACACCTCCATCGGCGCCACGCACGCGCCGAGCGCGCAGGCGTCGCTGCACGTCTGGGTGCCGGGCGTGCCGCAGGGCGTGGTGCAGGCGACGACGCCGCCGCGCGGGCAGGCGAAGCCGTTGTCGACCATGCCGTCGCAGTTGTCGTCGCGGCCGTTGCAGGTCTCCGGCGCGGGCATGCAGGGCCCGGGCGTCCCGTCGGCGTTGCAGGTGGTGGTGCCGGGCGAGCCGCAGGTGGTGGTGCACGCCATGGGGGCGCCGCAGCAGCCCTCGTCGGCGGTCCCGTCGCAGTCGTCGTCGACGCGGTTGCCGCACGACTCCATCGCGTCGGGGTGGCGCGCGGGGTCGCGGTCGTCGCAGTCGTCGCCGCCGCAGGCGCGGTCGCCGTGGCCGTCGCCGTCGGCGTCGCGGGGGCTGTGCTGGCACCCGCCGCGCGCGTTGCTGCACGTGTCGACGGTGCAGGCGTCGCCGTCGTCGCAGTCCACCGGCGCGCGGAAGCCGCACCCGAGCTCGGCCTGGCACCGCCACGAGCCGCTGCACGGGGTGGTGGCGCAGTCGGCGTCGGTGGCGCAGCGGTCGGGGGGGCGCGGGAGGCAGCCGACGGCGGCGAGGCAGATCTCGCCGGCGGCGCAGAGGTCGGCCTGCGGGGCGTTCTCGCAGAGGTGGGCGTCGCTGCACGAGTCGAGGGTGCAGCGGATGCCGTCGGCGCAGTCGGCGTTGGCGGTGCACATGCGCGGCGGGCGCCCGCAGCCGAAGCCCGCGATGCACTGGAGCCCCTCGTTGCAGCAGTCGGTGCAGGGCTCGTGGGCGCAGGTGCCCGCGCGACAGCGGTCGACGGTGCACGCGATGAAGTCGTCGCAGGCGCGGTCGTTGGCGCAGCGCCCGGCGTCGAGGGGGTCGGCGTCGCCGCCGGCGTCCTCGGTGTACGTGGTGCCGCGCGCGGGTTCGGAGCACGCCGCCGCGAGCACGAAGAGAAGGACCCAGCGCCGCATCCCGTAACCTCCGCGCGAGAGTCTATCCGGCGCGCCGCGCGGGGTGGAAGCACGGACGGGTGAAAGTCGCGTCGGGGCGCCGGGGCCCCGCCCATCGCGGGTGACCTCCACCGCGCGGGCTGTGTATCGTCCCGCGGCGATGAGCGACGAAGCGGGTGACGACGACGACCTCCAGCCGACCGGCGACCACACCGCGCGCAACGCCCTCATCGGCCTCGCCGTCCTCGGGCTCGCCGCCGGCGGCGCGTGGTTCGTCAACGACCGCAACGACGCCGAGCGCCGCGCCACCGGGCTCCGCGCCGCCTCCGCCGCCTGGAACGACCTCGCCCGCTGCCTCGCCGGCGACCGTTGGCGCGTCGGCGAGGTCGCCGCCGTCTCGCGCCACCGCGAGCTCTCCATCCCCCGCAGCGTGCGCGACCTCCCGGAGGCCGAACGCCTGCGCGTCTGGCCCTGGCGCTGCGCCGCGCCCGCCCAGCGGCTCACCCGCGCGCTCTTCGAATCGCGCTCGGAGGCGGCGGGGCACCGGCTGCTGAGCCAGTTCTCGTCGGTGGCCGCGACGGAGCTGGCGCGCGGCGCGCTGCGCACGGGGGCCAACGACCCGCGCCACTACCTCGACGAGCTCTTCGCCGCCGCCCAACGGGCGGGGCTCCCCGACGCGCCGCCCTCGACCGTGGAGCTGCCGCCCGAGCCCGTCCGCTACCTCGACCCGCGGCGTGTCCGACCGATCTACCGGGGCGGCGGGTCGGTGGTGATGGCCGAGCAGCCCCTCGACGACGGCGCGCTCCGCGTGCTGGTGGGCCGCGGCGAGGCGCGCCTCTGCGACTTCGACCGCGAGCTCGACGCGCCCGACTGCACCCGCGTCCGGGCCCTCGACGGCGCGCGCCGCCCCGCCCTCACGTCGGCCCTCTACCCGCGGATGCCGGGCTACCTCACGCGCCTCGCCGACGACGAGCTCGCCGTCGGGGCGCTCCTCCACCCGGGCCACCCCGACTCGCCGCTCGCGCTCAACGCGTCGGGCGCGCTCCGCGTCGGCCAGGATGCGTGGATCGTCGCGTCGCGCGTCGGCGAAGGCCCCGCGGCGCACTTCGAACTCGGCCCCGGGGTCACCTTCGCGGGCGCCGTCACGCCGCCGCGCGTGCTCGGCGGCGTCGTGGTGTCGTTCGCCGACGCGCCCTCGCCGCCTGTCGCAGCGACGGGGGATGGTGGCGTGGGCGACGCGGGCGACGCGGGCGACGCGTCGGGGGATGCGTCGGGCGACGCCGGCGCGCCGACGGAGCGGACGCTGCTCGCGGGGCTCGTGGCGGAGTCGCTGCCGGCCCGCTGGGTGGTGCCCCCGTCGTCGCGCGGAACGCTTCGAAGCGCGGCGCGCGAGGCCCTCGTCCGCGCGTGCAGGATGGGCGACGCGACCGCCGCGGCGGCCTACGGCGAGGACGGCCGCGCGCTGGTGCTGTGGGCCCGCAACGGGGCGCTGACGGCGCGGGCGGTGGAGGCAAGGCCCGGGGCGTTCGCGTGCCACGACGGGCGGCTGCGGCTCGCGTGGTACACGAACGTGCCGCGCCCGGTGGTCCACGCGCTGACGTGCACGGCGGACGGGTGCGCGGCGGCGGAGGGGGCGTTCGTGTTCACGGAGGTCGCGCCGCGGCTGGCGGTGGCGGGCGACCGGGTGCTCGCGGCCTACACGCAGGACGGCGCCGAGGGGCTGCGCTACCGCTTCGCGCCGCTCGACGGGCTGGCGGCGGCGCCCGAGGTGGTGGTGTTCGACGACTCGGCCCACGGCGGGGTGAAGCTCGAGGCCGCGCCCACGGTGCTCGCGCGCGGCGAGTCCGCGGTGATCCTCGCGACCGGCGACGACGCCACGCGCGAGACGTGGGCGATCCGCGTCGACGCGCGCGGCTACCGGGCGCTGCGGCCGCGGGAGTGAGCGCTACAGGGTGTCGTAGATCGACGACCAGAAGTCGCAGCGGGCGTCGGGGTCGGCGGGCTCGACTTCGACGGTGCTCGCGAGGCGGAGGCGGCGGTCGGCGGTCGGCGCCCACGCGGGCCACGCAGGCATTCCCCCCGGGTCGCCGGTGGCGGCGAAGCGCGTCCAGTAGCCGCGGATGGCGGTGCCGAGCGCCGGCGCGGTCGACTCGTCGCCGAGCAGCCCGCCGCCCCCGCCCCACACGAACGACAGCTCCGCCCCGTGGAACACCCCGAGCCCCTGGAGCAGCACCCGCCCGGGCGCCTGGTCGAAGCGGTAGAGCCGCGCGACGCGCCCCGCCGCCTGGTGGGCCCGCGCGACGTAGCGCGCGCTGCACGCGAAGATGCCGTCGGTGGTCACCGCGGTGAGCGCGTCGTTGGGCGAGGGGTAGCGCGAGGAGGGGTAGCGCTCGGCGATCATCGCGGCCTGCGCGGGGGTGACGCCGAGGACGTTCGAAGCGCGCCCGAGGGCGGCGCGGTACTCGGCCTCGGTGGTGACGGGCGCGCCGATGAGCCCGCCGTGGAAGAGCGTCCCCTCGTCGGTGTTGGTGCCGAGGATCACGGGCACCTCCGCGCCGCGCCCCATTCGAAGCGCCGCGATCGGCTGCGTCGGGAAGGTCACGCCGTCGAAGGTCGGCAGGAAGACGAAGCCGCGCTCCTGGTAGAAGATCCCGCCGGGCTCGTTGGTCCCCGTCACCGCGGCCTGGAGGCGGAGCGGGTCGGCGCGTCGGAGGCAGGCCGCGACGTCGCCCGCGGTGCACCCGACGCCCTGCGCCGCGAGCTGGCCGATCGCGTACGCGCGCTCGCGCGGCGGGAGCCTCGGGGCGGGCCCGCTCTGCACGATGGCGCGCGCGAAGAGCCCGCGCGACTCGAGCGACGCGAGGTGGAGGAGCACCGAGGTGCCGCCCGCCGACTCGCCGAAGAGCGTGACGTTGGCCGGGTCGCCGCCGAAGCGCGCGGCGTTGGCCTGCACCCACACGAGCGCGGCCTGCTGGTCTTGAAAGCCCCAGTTGCCCGTGGTCTCGGTGGCGCTGCCGAGGGCGGGGTGCGCGAGGAAGCCGAGCACGCCGAGGCGGTAGTTGACGGTGACCACCACCACGTTGCCCTCGGTGGCGAGGCGCGCGGCGTCGTACTCGTCGCCGCTGCCGACGACGAAGCCGCCGCCGTGGATCCACACCATCACGGGGCGCGACCCGGTGAGCCCCGGCGTGGTGACGTTGACGTGGAGACAGTCCTCGGTGCCCGTCGCGTTGCTGAGGCCGAGGAGGCTCGCGCCCTGGGCGCACACCGACGCGGGGCCGGTCGCGTCGAGCGGCGTCATCCACGGGTCGGCGCGCGTCGGCGGCCGGAAGCGGAGGAGCCCCACCGGCGCGGCCGCGTAGGGGATGCGGCGGAAGACGTTGACGCCGTTGCGCGTGACGCCGACGACGGGCCCCGAGGCGCTCATCGCGGTGACGCGCGGGAGGGGTGCGTCGGGGGCGACGTCCGCGGCCGCGTCGGGGGGCGGCGCGTCGGGGAGCGTGGCGTCGGCGGCGGGGGAGGGGGCGCCGTCGTCGCACGCGGCGAGGAGCGACGCGGCGGCGAGCGCGAGCCGGAGGGTACGCATGGCGCGCGAGTGTACCGCGCCGCCCGTCAGGGGAGCGTCAGGGCCTCCGCGAAGTTGCCCCACGACGTCGGGAGCGGCGGCTCCGTCCCGCGCGTCGCCAGCACCACCGCGGCCGTCACGCCGCCCGCCACCAGGAGGCCGCCCGCCACGGCGACCGGCACCACCCACCCGGGCAGCCGGCGGCCCACCAGCACCGCGTCGACGCGCACCACGCCGCCGCGCGTGACCGTGACCCGCCGCTGCAGCGGCTCGTGGCCCTCGGCGCGGATCTCCACCGCGTGCTCCCCCGCGGCCACCGCGCGCTCGACGCGCCCGCGGCCCGCCTCCGCGCCGTCTACCGTGATCACGGCGCCCGGCACCGAGGGCTCGACCACCAGCCGCCCGGCCTGCGGGGCGAGGTCGGCCGTCACCACCAACTGCCCGCCCGGCGTCAGCTCGACCTCGCGGCGGTTGGTCTCGTAGCCCTCCGCGCGCAGCTCCACCGCGTGGGGGCCGGGGTTCACGAGCAGCGGCTCGGACCCGGGCGCGCGGACGCGGCCGTCGACCAGCAGGGACGCCGTCGCCGGCCGCACCGTCACCGTCAACCGCGCCAGCGACCTTCGCATCTCCCCGACGGCGAGCTGAACCTCTTCGAGGCGCGCGACCGTGGCGTCGGGCTCGGGCGCCGCGAGGTAGCGCTCGAAGGCCTCGACCGACTCGAGGTAGCGCCCGAGGCCCCGCAGCGTCACCCCGAGCCAGCGCCAGGTGCCCGGCGTCGGCTCCAGGCGCACCGCCTCCTGGAGGGCGACCACCGCTTCGTCGAGGCGCCCCGCGCGCAGCGTCTCGGCGCCGCGGCGGAAGGCATCGACCGCGGCCACGTGGGTGAAGGGCGGCGGCGTCGCGGCCTCCGTCGGCGCGGCGGCCGGCGCGAGGGTGAGCGCGCGCGCCGCGGGCGTGCCCGCGACGAGGGTGAGTTCGAAGCGCTCGGAGCGTCCGTCGGCGGTCCGCACCTCGAATCGGTGCAGGCCCGGGTCGAGCGGGAGCGAGCGGGTCGTGCCCCCGGCGGGCTCGGGGGCGCCGTCGACGAGCACCTCGGCGCCCTCCGGGACGCCGCTCAACGCCACGGGCACGAGCCGCGCGCGGGCCTCGGCGAGCATCGCGCGCGACCGGGCGACGCGGGCCCCGTCGTCGTCGGGCGGCTGCGCGGCCTGGTGGGCCTCGAAGGCCGACGCCGCGGCCCGGAAGCGCCCCATGCGCAGCAGGGCCTGCGCGATGTTGAAGCGCGTGCTCGGGCGCGGCAGCAGCGCCAGCGAGCGTTCGAACGCCTCGAGCGCCTCCGCCCAGCGCCGGCGGTCGGCGCGCTGGACCCCGCGTTCGAAGAGGGCGCGCGCCTCGCGCTCACGCCGGCGGTCGGCGGGCTGCGACCGGGCCGGCGCGGCCGCGAGCGCCGCCGCCAGCCCCAGCGCGACGGCGGCCCCAAGGCGGGCCGTCGGGGGGCGCCCGGTGGCGCGCTCGATCTTCTTCTCCACGGGCGTCGGCGGGTCCCTTCTCGCGTCGTCGCGGGGCGTCGCCCCGGCTGCGCGCCGCGATCTTCCGCGAGCGGTCGGCGCCGGGTCAAGCGGGACCTCCGCGCGGCCCGCCAGCGACGGCGCGGGTGGCGAACTGTCGTGCGGAGCGGACGGAACGTCTTCGTCGGCCGCGCCCATCGAGCGCCGCGGCGAAGGCAGGACCGTCGGGCGGGCGCGGACCTCGACGGGCACGGACCGTGAAGTGCCTCGGGTGCCCGGCGGGGGCCCCGGCCGCCCGGACCGCGCCCGCCGCGGCAAGGAGAACCACCATGCGTATTCGCTTCCTGTCCCTGGGTGCGCTCGCCGTCCTCGCCGTGCCTGGCTGCGCGGACGACACCGGCGGGGGCGCCGAACCCTCCGCCGCGACCCACGCCGCCGCGCTCTCCGCCGCGACGTGCGAGGCCGTGTTCGCGTGCCCCGCCGGCAGCGAGCTCGGCGCGCTCCGGGCGCTGCTGCCCGAGGGCCTCCCCGCGTGCCTCGCCACCTTCCACCAGCGCGACGCGCAGGCGCGCATCCTCGCGCGCATCGCCCGCTCGAGCGGCGGGCTCCGCTTCGACCCGGCCGCGGCCGCGCGGTGCTACGAGCGGGTGAAGGCCACGTGCAGCCTCGGCGGCGAGGCCGCGGCGGCGTGCGCCGACGTGCTCCGCGGCGCGGCGGCCGACGGCGCCCCGTGCCTCGACGCGGCGGCGTGCGGGGAGGGGCTGTACTGCCAGCCCCGGCCCGGGCAGGCGTGCGGCGTCTGCCGGCCGGCGGTCCCGGTCGGCGGGACGTGCGAGGACACGATCCAGTGCGACCCCCGCGGCGCGCGCGGGTCGGTGCGCTGCGCCGGGCCGCGCGCGGACGGCACGTCGGTGTGCGCCGACGTCGTCGCGGCCCCCGACGCCCCCGAGGGTGCGGCGTGCGGGCGGGGGTGGGCGGGGGCGAGCACGGTGAGCGAGGTGCGGTGCGCGCCCGGGCTGCGCTGCACGTCCTCGTCCGGCGTGTACGGGCCGTCGCGCGTCATCGCCGGCGTCTGCGAGCGCGCCTGCGGCGAGGGCGCCGACCCGCTCGGCGCCGGCTGCGGCGCGCGCGTCTGGCGCCACCAGGAGGGCGACGCGTGCGACAGCGAGGGGGTCGCGGGCGCCTGCAACCCGCTGCGCCGGCTCACGTGCCAGCAGGGCGCCTGCCGCCGGGCGAGCGGCGCCGAGGGGGAGCCCTGCCTGATGGTGGGCCCGCCCGACGCGACCTGCGACCCGGGCCTCACGTGCCGGCCCGGCCGCTTCTACGGCGACCGGTCGCGCTGCCGTCGCCCCGCGGCGCTCGGCGAGGCGTGCCAGGGCGGCGACGACTGCGCGAGCGGCGTGTGCCTGGGCTTCCCCGGGACGTGCCGCGCGCCGGCCTGCGACGCGGCGAGCACGTTGGGGATCTGACCGCCCGCCACGCCTCGATCGGCGGGTGACGGCGACACCGGCGACGTGGGAGATCGTTCGTTCGCTGCGGCTGCACGTGCGCCGGGGCGTGGCGGGGTCGCCGCCCACCGTCGCCCGCTGCGTCGACGTCGACGCGGCGGCGCGCGAGCGCACGCCGGAGTTCGCGGTGACTGACGACGGCCTCGCGACCTCCTCGCCGTCCCCGCTGCCGCCCCGCCCGCCTGCGGAGGCGTCGGGCGTGATCGAGCTCACCCTCGGCGAGGATCAGGCCGTCGCCTGGCTCACGCCTCCGCCCGATGCCTCCACCTTTCTGCGGTGTGGTGTGTTCGGCCCGTCGTGCGCCTGACCCTCCCCGCCGGCACGCGGGAGTTTGCCGACCGCGACCGGCGCCGCGCGCGGCTCGGCAGCGGCGAGCTCCACCGCTGGCGCTGCGACGCGACGGCCTGCTTCGGCGGCGGGACGGCCGACGCGCCGGCCCGCGTGCTCACCGGCGCGCAGGCGATGGCCCTCGGCGGGCGGCACATGTGCGTGGTCATCAGCGCGATGGGCGAGATCCGGTGCTCTGGGAACAACACCCCGGGCAGCTCGGTCGGCGCGGGCGAGCCGTGGCGCGCGCGCCCGGCTCGCGTGACCACGCTCTGAGCGCGCCCCGGATCACCCGGGCGAGAAGCTCCCGCCGACGCGCTCGCAGAGCATGCGGAGGGCGTCGCGGTCGATGGGCTCGTAGTAGTGGAGCACCTGGCGCTGCGGGCTGGCGGCGAACACGCAGCGGCCGGCGCGCCCGTCGGCCGGGCAGGCGGGCAGCGGGGTGCCGCGCTGCGCGGCGCAGACGGCTGCGGGCGGGCTCGCGGCGTCGGCGGGCAGCGAGAACTCCATGCAGAACCGCAGCGCCGGCGCGCCGGGGACGGGGTGCTGTTGTTCGACGAGGCACGCCCCGGAGAGCGTGCCGCCCGGCGCCGTGGTGTCGTCGGCGCCGCAGCCGACCGCGAGCGCGGCGAGGGCGAGCGAGGCGGCGAAGGGGGGCGCCGTGCGGGCGCGGGGCGGGGTCGTGCGGGCGGGGCGGGTGGTTCGCATGGGTCCTCCGAGGGGCGGGCGGCGCGTTCAGCGCGCGGGCCGCGGCGCCGGGGCGTGGGCGGAGGCGGTCGTCGTCCTCCCAGGTGACCCAGACGCTGTGCGTCGGCACGGCGCCGTCGTGGCCGCGGAGCGAAAGGCGCGGCGGGCACGGGCGCGTCGGTCGCCCCCGCGCCGGCGCCGGCGGCCGCGGGCGCCTCCTCGCGCGGCGCGGCGGGCGCGGCTTCGGTCATCGCGGCGTAGGGCGAGTCCGTCGGGCGCGCGAACGTCGAACGCCGCCACCGCGACGCCCGAGGCGCTCCGCGCGCTGCTGGGCAGGCGTGGGCGGCGCGGGCGGGCGGACGGCGCGCGGCCGGGCGGCGGCGGGGCCCGACGCCTGGCGCGCGGGCGCGTGGCGGCGCACCGGGGGCAGGGCGGACGCGGCCGAGGGCGCGAGGGCGACGGCGAGCGAGGCGAGGGCGGCGAGCGCGACGGAGGCGATCGTGCGGTGCTGCATGGCGTGATCTCCTGGTGGTTGGCGGCGGCGCGTGGGGCGCCGTCGCGAACGGGGGGCAGTGCAGCGGGCGGGCCACGGCGCGCGGGGGCGGAAGGCCCAGGGGTTTCGCGCGACGAGGGCGCGGCGGTGTCGCGCGGGGCGGACAGTTCGTCGGGGGCTGGCGTGCTGCGCGCCACCTCGCCTCGCGATCGCAGCGGAACCCGACCGCGAGGTTGCGGTACGTCGGGTCGACCCCGGGGCGGGGGCGCGGACCGCGACCGGCGTCAGCGCGCGCGGCCCGGCGCGGTCGCGCGCGGGTCGGGGGTGAACGCGCCGCCCTCCGCCAGCCCCGAGGCGCCTGAGCAGCCAGCGGTTGTAGCGCGGGGAGCGCGCGCGACGTCGTTTGCGTTGGAGGCCCCGCCCGACCGCCGGCGGCGCGGGCTCCGACGAGCCGAGCTCACGAGCGAGGCCGGGGCCGTTGCGCCACGGGCGCAGCGCCTGGTCGCGCGAGCGCGGCCGGTCGACACTCTCTCAGTCGCCGAAGACGAAGGTCACGTCGACGGCGCCGAAGGTGGCGAAGGTGTCGAACTTCGCGCGGTCGGCGACCGAGCTCCAGGTGGCGACGGAGTAGCTCTCGCCGAACGCGACGCCGAGCCCGAGCCCGCGCGACACCCAGTACCTGCCGCCGACGCCGGCGAAGGCGCCGACGCCGGGGTCGTAGTCGCCGGAGTCGTAGAGCGCGACGCCGAAGCCCCCGAGGAGGTTGAGCTCGGCGCGCCCCCCGAGCGCGCGCGCGACGACGGCCTCGACCATCGCGGTGAAGCCGAAGGCGCTCACCCGGCCCGCGGCGCCGCGCTCAGAGAGGCCGTTGGACGTGTACGAAGGCGAGAAGGCGAGCGACCACCCGCGCCCCCGGTACCCGAAGGCCGCGCCGGGCCCCGCGGGCGTGTAGAGCACCACCGCGGAGCCCGACGACGCGCCGACGTAGCTGAGCATGCGCCCCTGGAGCATGAAGCCCGCGGCGGGGCGGAAGTCGTCCCGCTCCCCGGGCGAGGACTGGGCGAGGGCCGCGCCGCCCGCCGCGAGCACGAGACACGAACACACGACCGCGATGGTTCCCCTGGGCATCGTCGCACCTCTCCGTTCTGGCGTGGGGCGCCGTGGGGCGCCGCGGCGGGTCGGTGCACGGCCGGTGCCGTCGTCGTGGCGGCGTCACACCGCGGTCGCGCGCGGGCGTGGCGGACGAACCGTCCGACGCGCCGGGCGGACTGTCGGGCGGCGGTCACGAACGGGGGCGCGGGATCTTGTAGCGCTCGATGAGCACCACCGTCTGGCTGCGCGAGAGCCCGAGCAGCTCCGCGGCGCGCGTCTGGTTGTGGAGGCACAGCTCGAGGACGCGCCGGACGTAGGCCGCCTCGACCCCCGCCCGCACCTCGGCGAGCGGGCGGACGTCTTCGACGGCGTCGGGCAGGCGCAGCGCCTCGGTCGCGGGCTGCGCGGGCGTCGGCGTTGGCGTCGGCGCGGGCGGCGTCGGCGCGGGCTTGAGCGTGGGCCGCGCGTCGACGCGGAGCTTCGAGGACAGGTGCTCGGGCGTCACCACGTCGCCGTCGGCGAGCAGCGCGGCGCGGGCCATCTCGTTGCGCAGCTCGCGGACGTTGCCGGGCCAGCGGTACCGCTCGAGGAGCGCCGCGGCCTCCGGGGAGAGCTCGGGCACCGACGCGCGCCCCTCGTCGCGGGCCGCCATCGCGAGGAAGCGCCGCGCCAACGGGAGCACCTCCGCGCGCCGGTCGCGCAGCGCGGGGATCTCCAGGGTGAACCCGTTGAGCCGGAAGAAGAGGTCGCCACGGAAGGAGCCCTCGTCGACGGCGCGCTCGAGGTCGCGGTTGGTCGCCGCGACGAAGCGCACGTCGATGTTGCGCTCCTCGTGCCCGCCCATGCGCCGGATCTTGCGCTCCTGGACCGCGCGCAGGAGCTTGGCCTGCATGGCCGGGGACAGCTCGCCCACCTCGTCGAGGAAGACCGTGCCCCCCTCGGCCGCCTCGAGCAGCCCGGCCTTCGCCGCCGTCGCGCCGGTGAAGGCGCCCTTCTCGTAGCCGAAGAGCTCGGCCTCCGCGAGCGTCTCCGTGAACACGGCGCAGTTGACCGCCATGAGCGGCTTCGCCGCGCGCGGCGAGAGCCGGTGGAGGCGCTGCGCGAAGACCTCCTTGCCCGTCCCCATCTCGCCGAGCAGGAGGGTCGAGATGTTCGACCGGGCCACGCGGGCGGTGACGCGGTGGAGGTGGCGCATGGACTCGTCCTCGACGACCAGCTCGTCGGCGTCGGCGAGGGCCTCGTCGGGCGTCGGCGGGCGCAGCGCGGCCTCGGCGCGGCCGAGCAGCGCGTCGGGCGTGCGGCCGTCGCGGGGCCAGGCCGCGGCGCCCGTGCGGCCGGCGGCGCCGCGGCGCTCGAGGGCGGCGGCGACCTCCCGGAGCCGCGACTCCGCCATGACCGCGCCGGGGAGGAGGAGCTCGTAGTTGCCCGGCCCGTACCACGCCGCCACCTCCGACGGGCGGAGGGCGGCGAGCAGCGCGGCCTCGACGCCCGGCGGCGCGCCCTCGCAGCGCAGGCGCGCGACGGTGAAGCGGTCGGCGTCGCCGGCGGGGGCGGCCCCGAGCGCGCGGGAGAGCGCGCCGCGCGACACGCGGGCGCACTCGTCGTGCAGGCGCGCTTCGAAGTACTCGTGCGTCCGCAGCGCGCGGACGTCCGGCGCGCCGGGCGCCCGCCCGCCCCCCTGCGCGATGCACAGCACCGCGCCCACCTCGACCTCGTCGCCGGGGAAGACGTCCACCCGCTGGCCGGGCTCGACGCGCACCCCGCGGACCTTCGTGCCGTTCGCGCTGCCGAGGTCCTCGATCTGGAGCGTCTGCCCGACGTGGAGGCGGGCGTGCTGGCGGGAGACCGACGCCGCGTCGATCGTGATGTCCGCCTCCGCGGCGCGGCCGATGACGCGCGGGCCGTCGCCGTCGAGCGCGACGGTCGCGACCGACTCGCCGTCGAGGACGCGCAGCACGCGGTGGGCGCGCGGGGCGCCGGGCGCCGGCGCGGCGGGCGGGTCGAGCCGCTCGGTGGGTCTGTCCTTGCCTCGATCGTTGCTCATGGCGGTGGTCCGGCGCGGAGCGCCGCGCCGATCCTATACACCGCCGCGCGGCGTCACGGCCCCCACGTCTTGCGCGGGGCGCGGGAGCCCCCCCGCCTCCGCCCCGCGGCCCCGCGCCACGTCGAGGAGGCGCGCCACCTCGCGCCGCGCCCCGTCGTAGACGGCCGCGATCTCCTCCTGGGCCGCCACCGCGCGCGCCTCCAGCGCCGCGGCCTCGGCCTCGACGTCCGCCCGCCCCCGGCGCGCGCGCGCGTGCGCCTCGCGCGCCGCCACGCAGGCGTCGGCCTCCGCGCTCAACGCCCGCAGCGCGTCGAGCGCCCCGGGGGTGACGTCCCACGCGTCGCCCATCGCCGCTTGCGCCGCCGCCCACGCCCGTGCGAGGCCCTCGGCCGCCTCCGCCGCCCGCGTGCGGAGGGGCGCCTCCTCCCAGCGCAGGCGCCCGGCCCTCGGCCTCGGCGCGCCCTGGGCGGCCTCGAGCTCGGCGAGCTCCCGCGCGAGCGCCGCGATCGCCTCGCGCCCGCGCCTCGACGTCGGCGACCTCGCCGGCGAGCGCTCGGCCTCCGCCTCGGCGGCGGCGAGCGCGTCGGGCGCGTCGGCGGCCCGCCCCGCCGCGGCCCCGCGCGGCACGCCCTCACGCGCGGAGCGCGGCGAGCGAGGCGCGGGCGTCGGCCGGCGGCGCGGCGGCGCCCAGGCGGAGCGCGTCGAGCACGGCGGCGGCGCCGGGCGGGCGGCGGGCCGGGTCGCGCTCGAGCAGGGACGCCACCAGCGACGCCAGCCAGCCAGGCGCGGAGGGCTCGAGCGCGCGGACGTCGGGCGCGGGCTCTTGCGCGCGGCGCGCGCCGGCCGCCTGGCGCGGCCCCTCGAACGGCAGCCGCCCCGTGAGCGCTTCGAACATCGTCACCCCGAGCGCGTAGAGGTCGCTCGCGGGCGTGCAGGGGGCACGCAGGAGGAGCTCCGGCGCGAGGTACTCGTGCGTCCCGATGAGCTCGTGCTGGCGCGTGAGGGGCGTCTCGTCGCGGACGTGGGCGACGCCGAAGTCGAGCACGCGCACGCGGGCGCGGCCCGGCGCGTCGCAGAGGAAGACGTTGCCGGGCTTGATGTCGCGGTGGATCACCCCGAGCGCGTGCGCCCGCCCGAGCGCGTCGGCCACCGGCGCGGCCCACGCCGCCACCTCCGCGGCGGGCATCGGCCCGCGGGCGATGCGCGCGGAGAGGGCCTCGCCGCGGAGGAGGTCCATCACGAGGTAGAGGGCGCCGTCGCACTCGCCGATGTCGTGGACGTCGATCACGGCCTCGTGGCGCAGGAGGTTGGCCGCGCGCGCCTCCCGCACGAAGCGCTTCGCCCGGACCGAGTCGGCCGCGTACTCGCCCTCGAGCACCTTGATCGCCACCTCGCGGCGCAGGGCGGCGTGCCGCGCGCGGTAGACCACGCCCATCCCGCCCTCGCCGATGCGCTCGAGCACCTCGTAGCGTCGGTCGATCACCCGGCCGAGCCAGGGGTCGGGCTCGGGCTCGAGCGCCGCGTCGTCGAACGGGCAGCGGGGGGCGTTGGTGCGGTACCGCTGGCCGCACACCGGGCATCGCCAGGACATGGGCGGCGATGGGATCGGCGCGGCGGGCGGATGTCAACCGCCGGCGGGCGCTACGTCGGCGTGGGCCGCAGGCGCTGCGCGAGGGTGGCCCGGTCGAGCCCGAGCAGCTCGAGGATGGCGTCGCCCGGGCCGGCGGCGCGCGCGAGCGCCTGGAGCACCACGTCGGCCTCGAAGAGCGAGCGGGCGCGGAGCGCGTCGTCCCCGGCGGGCGGCGGGGCCGAGGGCCAGCCCGAGAGGGGCGCGGTCCGGCTGCGCTCGCGCAGTTCGCGCGGGAGGTCGGCGGCGGTGATCGCGCCCGACTGCTTGAGGATCACCGCGCGGGTGATGACGTTGTGGAGCTCGCGGACGTTGCCCGGCCAGGGGTGGTCGCAGAGGAGCGCCAGCGCCGACTCGTCGACGCCCTCGACGCGGCGGCGGTTCTCGCGGTTGGCCGTCTCGACGAAGCGGGCGGCGAGGGCGCGCACGTCGCCCGGGCGCTCGCGCAGCGGCGGGACGCGGATCTCGACGACCCCCAGGCGGTAGTAGAGGTCGGCGCGGAACTCCCCGCGGCGCACCTTCGCCTCGAGGTCGACGCCCGCCGAGGCGAGCACGCGCACGTCGGCGCGCCGGGGCCGCGGCGCGCCCTGCGGCGTCCACGCGCGGTCTTCGACGAGCCGGAGCACCTTCGCCTGGGCGTCGCGCGAGAGCGAGCCCACGTCGTCGAAGAAGAGCGTGCCCCCCTGCGCGTCCCCGACCAGCCCGCCGTGGTCGGCGTCGGCCCCGGGGAGGGCGCCGCGGGCCCAGCCGAAGAGCTCGCGCTCGGCCGCCTCCGTCGACCCGGAGCCCACCCGCGCGCAGACGAACGAGCCCGCGCGCCGGGCGCTCAGCCGGTGCATGAGGCGCGCGATCACCTCCTTGCCGGTGCCCGTCTCGCCGGTGATGAGCACGGTGGCGGGGGTGTCGGCCACCGCCTCCACCTGCTCGAGGACGGCGCGGAAGCCCGGGTCGCTCCCCACCACCTCGTCGCGGCGCGCGAGGAGCAGGTCGCGGGCGGCGAGCACGTCGGCGATCACCCGGCCGAGCGCGTCGGGTTCGAAGGGCTTGGTGATGTAGTTGACCGCGCCGAGGCGCATCACCTGGACGGCCGTCTCGGTGGTGCCGGTGCCGGTGATCATGATGACGGGCGCGCCGGCCCGCACCGCGGCCCGCACCACCTCGACGCCGTTGGCGCGCGGCATCTGGAGGTCGGTGAGCACCAGGTCGAAGCCCCCGTGCGCGATCCGGTCGACGGCCGCGGCCCCGTCCTCCACCTCGACCACGTCGTGGTCGCCCACCACGCGCCGGATGAGCCGCCGCACGCCCGCGTCGTCGTCGGCCACCAGGACGCGCGCGGGCTGCGGGCGCCCGGCCGACGGGGACGACGGGGAGGGCGCCGGGCGCAGGTCGGCGGGCACGGCCGTCGGCTCAGCCGGCCGGCGGGGCCCCGCGCCCGGCAGGCGGAGCGCGCGCAGGGCCTCGAGGAAGGCGGCCATCCCTTCGAAGCGCTCGGCCCGGTCGCGGCGGAGCGCGCGGTCGACGGCGGCGCAGAGGCCCGGCGGGAGCCCGGGCGCGAGCGAGGCGAGCGGCGGCGGCGTGCCGTAGGCCGCGAGGTGGAGGTACTGGCTGGTCGGCGGGAAGGGGAGCTGGCCCGAGAGCGCTTCGAACAGCACGGCGCCGACGGCCCAGACGTCGGCGCGCGCGTCGACGTCCACCGAGCCGAGCGCCTGCTCGGGGGCCATGTACCCGAGGCTCCCGATGACCGCGCCGGGGAGCGTCACCCGAGCCCCCTCGCGCGGCGCGGGCGCCTTCGACACGCCGAAGTCGAGGAGCTTCGGCGTGACCCCGCCGCGCGCGTCGCGGGCGAGGAAGACGTTCTCGGGCTTCACGTCGCGGTGGACGATGCCGCGCTGGTGGACGGCGTCGAGCGCCTCCATCACCGGGCAGATCGCGCGCAGGGCCTCGTGGACGGGCAGCGGGCCGCGGGCGTCGAGCGCGTCGCGGAGGCTCTCGCCGGTGAGCAGCTCCTCGACGATGAAGAAGGCCCCGGTGCGCGCGTCGCGCCCCATGTCGAGCACGTCGATGATGTTGGGGTGCGGCACGCGCACGGGCGCCCGCGCCTCGAGCTTGAAGCGCTCGACCACGTCGGCGTCGATCACCGGCGACGACAGCAGCACCTTCAGCGCCACGCGGCGCGTGAGGAGGAGGTTCTCGGCTTCGAAGACCACGCCGCCGCCGCCGGCGCCGAGCCGCCGCAGGACGCGGTACTTCTTGTCGACCGTGTCGCCGACCTGCACGCCCTCGCCGAGCTGCTCGCTCATCGCCCCTTCAGCCTCCCATCGCCGCGGCGAGCGCGTCCTCGGGCCCCTCGGCGGCCGGCACCTGGTCGTACGGGACCCTCGGCAGCACCACGTGGAACACCACCCCGTCGCCCGCCGCCGGCGCGGCCGCGGCGATGGCGCCGCCGTACCGCGCGAGGAAGACCTTGGCGATCATCAGGGCGATGCCGTAGCCCGCGTAGCCCCCGCCCCGCTCCGCCGCGGGGCCGTCGGCCGCCTCGAGCGAGAGCGACCGGCGGATCCGCTCGAGCGCGCCCGCGCGCTCCGCCGCCGCCACGCCGTGGTCGCGGAGCGCGAGGTGGTAGAACCAACGCCCCGCCGCGCGGCCGCGCACCTCCCCCGCGACGTCCGGGCGCTGGAGCGCGCCGTTGGCGAGCAGCGCGCCGAGCGTGGCCGCGTGCCCGGCGCTGGCGGCCACGGCCAGGTCCTCGACGTCGAGCGCGGGCGGCGGGGCCTCGACCCGGTGGCCGGCGAGCGCCTCGCGCATCTCGCGGACGGCCTCCGCCACGAGCTCGCCCGCCGGCGCGACCCGCTGCGCCTCGGGGTCGCGCACCGCGGCGGCCACCGCGCGCGTCATCGCCTCGAGCCGCCCCACGTCGCGCGCGAGCTCGCCGAGCAGGCCCCGGGCCTCGTCGAACCACCGGTCGAACGCGTCGAAGAGGGGCCCCCGCAGGCCGTCGGGGACCGCCGCCAGCGCGGCGAGCGCGTCGTCGTCCTCGTGGGGCGGCCGCGCGAGGTGGCCGCGGAGGAGCGCGGCGTTGCCCGCGACCACCTGGAGCGGCGAGCGGACGTCGTGGCAGAAGCGCGTCGCGGCGATGCCCTGGGCGAGGTAGGCGTTGGCGCGCTGGAGGGCGCGGCGCTCGGCCCGGGCCGCGGCGAGGTCGCGCTCGAGGGCCGACATCGCCAGCACGCGGTGGTCGTGGGCGCGGGCCTCCGTCCCGGCGTAGTAGAGGACGGTCTGGGTGACGAGGGCGAGGGCGGCCTGCGCGACGAGCAGCGCGTCGAGGGCCGCTCGGTCGTGGCGGAGGGCGTGGAGGAGCCCGCGCCCGCCGAGCCCGTCGAGCGCGAGGAGCGCGACGTCGAAGGCCGGGAAGGCCGCGAGGTACTGCGCCTTGAGCACGGGGGCGTCGTAGCCCACGAGGGCGTCGTTGAAGGCCCACACGCAGAAGACCGCCGCGCCCGCCGCGGCGAAGGGCGCCGGCCCGCTCCAGCAGAGGTACTGGAGCCAGACGAACTGGGCGAGCGACTGCCCCCACCACGCCGCGTGGAAGGCCCGCCGCCGCCGCGCCCGCAGCGCCGCGCCGCACGCCGCCATCCACGGCGCGAGCAGCGCCGCCAGCGCCCAGGGCAGGGCCGCGCGCTCCCAGGTGAGCGGCCCGCGCGCGGCGTTGGCCGCCGTGTGGAGGGCCGTGAGCGCGGCCGGCACCGCGAGGCCGAGCGCGAGGTTGCGGGGCGCGTAGAGCCGCAGGAGCTTCTCGTACGAGAAGGGGTTGTCGAGGACGTCGCGCGGGAGCTCGACGTCGCTCACGGCCCGCCCCCGAGGAGCGCCCCGCGCGCGAGCGCGCCGCCCGGCAGGAAGGGCGCGAAGCCCGGCCACGCCGCGGCCGCCTCGCGGGCGGCGTCGTCGAAGCGCGCGCGGGGGAGATCGTCGCCGGGCGCGGCCTCGAGCACGTCCTGGCGGAGCTGCCAGAGCCGCCCGTAGCGGAAGGCCCAGCGCTCGACGGCGGCGCGGCCGGCCTCGTCGGGCGGCCCCGCGGGGTCGAGCCAGAGCGGGAGGCAGATGAGCTCGGCCTGGCGCCCGGCGATGTCGTCGACGCGCGTCGGGGCGTCGGGGGGCATCCCCTGGCCGCGGGTCATCCGGGCGAGGGCCGCGATGACGCGCGCGGCGGCCTCGCGCGGGCGGTACGCGGGCGCGGGGAAGTCGTCGTGGAGGGCGCTGACCGCGCAGGCCGTCATCAGGGCGGCGAGGCTCGGGAGCGCGTCGCGGGGGACGCCCGGGTAGCGGCGCGCGAGGTCGAGGCCGCGGGCGCGGTCGAGCTCCTCGTCGGCGAGGTTGTCGGCGAGGTCGATGACCGGCTGGAGCGCGTCGAGGACGGTGCCCGCGCGGCTCGCGAAGGCGAGGGGGCGCCCGAGGCCCGCGGCGAGGCGGAAGGCGAGGTACCCGAGGGAGACCGGCGCGCGCAGCCCCGCGTGGGCCCGCGCCGTCTCCGCGCACACGGCGGCGACCCAGGCGCGCGAAGGGTCGTCGAGGTAGCGCGCGAAGAGGCGGTCGGCGCCGGTCGGGGCGGGCATGGTCAGGGGAAGGGGAAGTCCATGGTGTGGCGGTCGTCGAGGGCGGCGTTCCACTCCTCGACGCCCTGGAGGAGGGCTTCGAAGTACTGCATCGCGAGGCGCGGGTCGTCGCCCGCGAGGGCGAGGCACACGTTGAAGGCCCGCGCGTGACGGAGCTTGTAGGGCCGCTGCTGGTCCTCCACGAGCGCGCCGCTCATCCGGTGGAGGAAGGGCCGGAACGACGCCGGCACCTCGATGGATTCGATCTGCGGCGTCGTCCGCATCACCGCCTCGCCCGCTCCCGCGTCTTGCATCCCGCGACCGTAGATCGCCCCCGCGCGCGGTGTCAATCGACCGCGCGGCGCGCCGGCCAGCGCGCCGGCGCCGCGAGCACGTCGAAGCGCTTCTGGACGTCGTCGATCGGCGTCGCGAGCGTGACGTCGCGCGAGCCGCCGAGGATGAGCCCGACCACCGACGGCGCCTCGCCGAGCGCGAGCAGGGCCGCGCCGGAGTCCCCGCCCATCGCGAGGTGGCTGGTGAGCACCTGCCCGGTGAAGAGCAGCGGCGCGCCGAGCGCGTAGTCGACCTTGTACGTCACGCCGACCGCGCGCAGCACGCCGAAGGTCACCCCGGTGGTGCGCCCCGCCTTGGCCACGACGGAGCCCACGGGCAGGTCGTCGAGGGGCCGCCAGAAGGGGACCTCCCCGACGCCGGCGACGCCAGGCTCGAGCGCCGCGGGGTCGGTCATCTCGGCGATGGCGGCGTCCATGCGGTTGGGGACGTCGAGGCCCGGGCGCAGGGGCTCGCAGTCGACCACGCGGCCCACGACGTCGCGCCGCGCGTCGCCGAGGTCGGCCGTCGCGGGGTGGAGCACCGGGTCGCCGAGGCGCGGCCGCGACGGGTCGGCGGCGAGCACGTGGCAGTTGCTGAGCGCCAGCGCGCGCCCGCCCGTGGCGCCGCGGGCGTCTTCGAACACGCGGAGCGCGAGCGTCCCCGCGGTGACCGCCGGGTGCCCGAAGGAGCAGCCGCCGACGAGCGTGCGGCGGCGTTGGCGGAGCGAGGCCGGGTCGGCGCCGGGGCCCATCAGCGGGACGACGGGCTCGAAGGCCTCGACCGCGACGGTGCCCTCGCCGTCGCCCGGCGGCGCGTCGGGCGCGCGCGTCACCGCCAGCGCCACGATCTGACGGAACTCCGGCGGGAAGAGCGCCGCCGGCCCGTGCGCCCCGAGGTCGATCGCCTGCCGCGCGAACACCTGGAACACGGGCTCCCCGCCCGGCTGCCCGCCCTCCCACCGGACGCCGTAGCCGAAGCCCAACACCGCGGGGTGACACGACGGGCTCCGCAGCCAGTCGACGGCGAGCGGTTGGAGCTCCCGCTGGATCTCGAGCAGCCGCCGGGTGGGGAGCGCGCTCGGCCGGACGCGCGCGAGCCGCGGCTCGAGGTGGGCGCGGGCGAGCGCTTCGAGCGCGCGCGGATCGCTTCGCGGCGGGGACATCGGGCGACGGTAGGGCGCCGGGCGTGGCGCGGTCAACGGCGGGGTCGGAGCCCCGCGCGCGCCCGCTCTGAGCGCGCGGGCGCGTGGTAGCGTCGCCGCGCCGCGACGATGGCAGCCCCGGTCGAACGCCACCCCCCCGACCCCCTCCGACCGCCCGGCGCGAAGCTGCGCGTGCTCTTCGTCGGCGCCACGCCCACCGACACCGCGCGCCTCGCGGTCGGCGAGGAGTACCGCCACGTCGACGCCAGCGTGCGCGCCTCCGACAACGCCGCCCGCTTCGAATTCCACTTCGCCCACGAGGTGCGGGCCGACGAGCTCGGGCCCGCGCTCCTGCGCCACCGCCCCCACGTCGTCCACTTCAGCGGGCACGGCAGCGCCGCCGGCGAGCTCCTGCTCCCCGACGCGACGGGGCAGGCCGCGCCCGCGCGCCCCGAGCAGCTCGCGAAGCTCTTCGCGGTGGTGGGCCCCGAGCTGTCGATCCGCTGCGTGGTGCTCAACGCCTGCTACTCCGAGGCGCTCGCGAGGGCCCTCGCCGCGCACGTCGACTGCGTCATCGGCGTCCCCACCGCGCTCAAAGACCGCGTCGCCGTCGCTTTCGCCGGCGCCCTCTACCAGGCGATCGGCTTCGGCCGCGACCTCGACGCCGCCTATCGCTACGCCTGCGCGCAGGTGGAGCTCACCGTCCCGACGCGCGGCGCCCTGCCGACGCTCCACTGCCGCGAGGGGGTGAGCGCCGCGGACATCCGCTTCCTCCAGGCCGCCCGCTCGACGGTGACGCGCCCCACGGGGGCGGGGGCGCTGCGGCCGGCGCCCGCGTCCGCCGTCGCGCCGCGCTGGCAAGCCGTGGCGCTGGCGACGGTCGCCGCGTCCGCCTCGGCCGCCGCCGTGCTCGGCGTGGCGCTGCACCAGCCCCGGCCCGCCTCCCCGCGGGCGCTCGACGCGGCGGTGCGCGCGGGGGCCGACGCGGCGCCCCCGGCGGCCGACGCGGCGGCGCCACCGGACGTGACGGAGCTGGTCTTCCGCGGGGAGCTCTCCGCGCGCGGGCGCCCGCTGCGCGACGCGGCGGTGGCGGTGGCGGGGGCGGACTGCCGGGCGACCACCGACGCGCGCGGGGTCTTCGAACTGCGCTGCGCGGGGGCGCTCCCGAGCCCCCCGGAGGCGACGGTGGCGGTCGGCGGGCGGCCGTCGGCGCCCTTTCGGCTGCACGCCAGCGCGCGTTACAGCGTCGATCGGCGCGGGCGCGTGACGACGCACGCGGAGGGGGTGGAGGGCCGTGCGTCGGCGTCGGCGGGGAGGCCGGTGGCGACGCCCGCCGCGACGCGCGACGTCGTGACGGCCGCCCCCGTGAGCCCGCCGCCGCCGCCGCCCGCGCCGCCGTGCCCGATGGGCGACCCTCGGTGCGACGAGATCCGCCGCTGAAAGCGGTCGGCGTCCTGTCGCGCGGCGTGGGGCGTACCGCAGTGCGGGCCTCGTCATGCGAGCGCGGACGGCCCCGCCCCCCGGGGCTCAACGGAACGCCACACGCGCGGGCGCCGAGCGCTGCCACGGGGTGCCGTCGCCCGCCTGGCCGTTGGTGGCGCGGCCCCAGCACGTCACCGCGCCGTCGGTGAGCAGCGCGCACGTGTGACTCTCCCCCGCCGCGACGTCGAACGCGTCGGCCGGCGTCGCGACCTCACGCGGCGCCCACCGGTCGACGAGCGTGCCGTCGCCCAGTTGCCCGAAGTTGTTGAGCCCCCAGCACCACACGCGGCCCCGCTGGACCGCGCAGGTGTGGCCGCGGCCGGTCGTGACTCGGGTCACGCCCACGAGGCCCGCGACCGCGCGCGGGGTGTCCGACCCGCCCGACGGCGGCGCACCGAGCTGCCCCCAGGCGTTGCCGCCCCTGCATTCGACCCCGCCCGCCGCGGTGACCGCGCAGGCGTGGTACCCACCGAGCGCCACGCGGGTCACGCCCCGGAAGGCGGGCGCGGTCGGGGTGGGGAACGCCGGCCCGAAGCAGTTCGCGTCGCCGTTCGTGAGCACGACGCAGGTGTGCCGCTGGCCGGCGGCGACCTCCGTGGCGCCGGCGGTGGCGACGACGCTGACGGGCTCGGGGCGCGCGCGCGGCGGCTCGGCGCCGCGGCCGAGCTGCTCGACCGCGCCTTCGCCCCAGCACGAGACGCCCGCCGGGAGGAGGGCGCAGGTGTGCCCGTCGCCGGCCGCCACGCGGGTCGCGCCCGTCAGCACCACCGGCGCGCCGACGATCGACTCGCGGAAGACGCCGACGCTGGCCTCGCCGAGCTGGAGCACGTCGTTGCCGCCCCAGCAGCGGACGGACCCGTCGTCGCGGTCGAGCGCGCAGGCGTGGCGGTCGCCGATCGCGAGCGCGTCGACGTGGCGGCCGCCGAGCGCGACCGGGGCCGCGCGGACCTCGCCGGCGTAGGTCGCCTGCCAGCGCCCGTCCGAGCCCCAGCAGAGGGCCTCCCGCCCGCGGACGGCGCAGCTCCGCTCGCCGCCCGCCGCGATCGCCGAGGCGCCCGCCAGTGGGGCGCGCGCGACGTCGACGACCGCGACCGGCGCCCGCGCCGCCGAGGCGGCGTCGGCGACCTGTGCGAGGCGGTTGTCGCCCCAGCAGAAGGGGGCGCCGTCGGGCCGGATCACGCAGGTGTTGGCGCCGCCCGCGGCGACGTCCGCGACGTCCCCGACGGCGGCGAGGTCGACGGTCACGCGCGCGCCGGGGGCGGGCTGGGCGACGGCCCCGCCGCCGAGCTGGCCGGCGGCGTTGAGCCCCCAGCACACGAGCCTGCGGTCCGCGAGGAGCGCGCAGACGTGCGCGTCGCCCGCGACGAGGCGCGTCACGCCGGTGAGGCCCGGCACGGTGGTGGGCGAAGCGGGGGCGGCGGGGGTCGCGCCGAGGCGGCCGTCGTCGCGGGCGCCCCAGCAGCGTGCGGTGCCGTCGTCCATGCGGGCGCAGACGAAGTTCTCGCCGGCGGTCAGCGCCGCGACGCCGGTGAGGCCGGGCACGGGCGCCGGGGTCGGGTGCGGCGCCGCGTCGGCCGAGCCGAGCCCGAGCTGCCCATCGAGGTTCGAACCCCAGCACCGCACCGCGCGCTCCGCGCCGACGATCGCGCACGTGAACGAGCGGACGTAGTCGCCGCCGACCACCACCTGCGCGACGCCCGCGAGCCCGGGCACGGGCGCCGGGGTGGGGTGGCGCGCCGCGTCGGCCGCGCCGCGCCCGAGCTGCCCGAGGTCGTTGTGGCCCCAGCAGTACACCGTCCCGTCGACCGCGCGGGCGCAGATGTGGTTGAACGTCGCGGCGACCTCCGCGGTCGGCGGCAGCGCGATCCGCGGCGGCGGTGGGTCGGACTCGTACCCGCTCTGCCCGAAGGCGTTGTTGCCCCAGCACGTCACGCCCGCAGGCGTCCCCACGCCGGCGCCGGTGCGGACGCACGTCTGCCCGTAGCCCACGGCCACCTCCTCGACGTGCTCGAACGGCAGCCCGTTCACCGGGTCGAGCATCACGGTCGGCACGGGGCGGTCGATCGGCACCTCGGGGGTCAGCATGCCGCCGCCGCCCCAGCAGCGGGCGGTGCCGTCGCGCATCCGCGCGCACGCGTGGTCACGCCCCAGGGAGACGGTGGCCACGTCGTCGCAGCGCCCCGACGCGCAGTTCGAACACCCCGCGGGGCACGCGGGGGCCGAGCCGCCGCGGACGTCGGGCGCGTCGAGCGCGTCGCCCGGCACGTCGATCACGTCGGATGCGTCGCCGTCGCCCGGCGCGTCGATCACGTCGGACGCGTCGCCGTCGCCCGGCGCGTCGATCACGTCGGACGCGTCGCCGTCGCCCGGCGCGTCGAGCACATCGAGCACGTCGGCGTCGCCGCGTGCGTCGGGGACGTCGGGGACGTTGCCCGTCGGCTCGGCGCGCTCCGTCCGCGCGACGTCCGGGACGTCGACGAACCCGGCGTCGTGCGAGCAGGCGCCGGCCAGCGGCGCGAGGAGGAGTCCGCGCCAGAGCAGTGCCGTGGGGCGGGGGCGGGGGCGGTGCTTCATGTCGGGCCTCGAAGCACGGGCGGTGCCCGCGGCGGAGCGGCCTTCGTGCCGCCAGCGGTCGCCCGTCGCGCCGACGAACTGTCCGGCCGCGCCCACACTCCGTCGCGGGCCCCCGGGTCGCGCCGCGGACGCCGGCGCGGGTCGCCGCGTGGCCCGGCGCCTGCACCGACGTCCGCGCCTCCACCGACAGGAGCCGCGACGATGACCGAACCCCCGCGCACCCCCGACGAACGCCCCTCGATCGAGGTCGTCACGCAAGGCGCCGACTGGATCCTCGGCCTCGAGCTCGCGGGGAAATACCGCGTCGACTACTTCGTCGCGGAGGGCGGCTTCGGCGCCGTGTACGCCGGGGTCGACCTCCGGCTCGACGTCCCCGTCGCCATCAAGATCCTCAAAACCGACGCCCTCGGCGCGGGGACGCTGCGGCGCCAGTTCGAAGCGGACTTCCTCAACGAGACGCGGATCGTCGCGCGGCTCCGCCACCCCCACGTCGTCCGCGTGCACGACGTCGGCGTCACGAGCGCGCCCGACGGCGCGGGCGTCCCCTGGATGGCGATGGAGTGGCTCGACGGCGAGACGCTCCAGCAGGTGCTCCGGCGCCGCCGCGAGGCCCGCCTCGACCCGCGCATGGCGCCGGCGCAGGCCGTCGCGCTGCTGCGGCCGGTGCTCGACGCCATCGCCTACGCGCACGAGCAGCGAGTGGCCCACCGCGACCTCAAGCCGGCCAACATCATGCTCGTGCCCGCGCGCCGCGGCCCGGTGCCGTACGTGCTGGACTTCGGCGTCGCCAAGGCCTTCGAGCCGTCGGACGGGCGCGCGGGCTCGGGCGAGACCGCGACCCGCACGCCGGGGGAGGTCGGGTTCACCGCGGCCTACGCGGCGATCGAGCAGGTCACCCGCACGCGCACCGGGCCGTGGACGGACGTGCACGCGCTCGCCCTCATCCTCACCGAGCTGCTCGTCGGGCGGAAGGCGTACGAGGGCGAGGAGACCCCCGAGCTGCTCGCCTGCGCCTTCCGCGAGGAGCGCCCCACCCCGGCCCATTTCGGCGTCGACGTCGGGCCCCTCGAGCCCGTGCTCCGCCGCGCCCTCTCCCTCCGCGCGGGCGACCGCTACCCCGACGCGCAGCGCCTCCTCGACGCCGTCGACGCCGCCCTCGCTGCGATGGGCGAGGCCGCGCCCGGCGCGCGGGCGGGCGGCGTCGACCCGGCCGAGCGCTCCGCGCCGCAGGCGTCCATGCGCCCCATCGAGCGCCCGAAGCCGCCCCGGCGCCCCGCGCGGCCGGCGTCGTGGGCCGACCCGCTGCGCGAGCGGGCGCTCTTCTTCACCGCGGCGGCCGTCGCGACCGCGCTCGTCGCCCTCTGGCTCAGCGCGTCGCCGCACCCCGGGCCGTCGCCAGCGCCTCCGACGGCGACGGCGGCCCGCGCGCCGCGCCCCGCCGTCGCGCCCGCGTCGCCCACCATCGTCGTCGCGCCCGCGCCCGCGTCGCCCGCCGTCGTCGCGCCCGCGCCCGTCGTCGTCACGGCCCCGCCGCCCGCGGTCGTCGCCGCGTCGCCCCGCCCCGCGCGCCACCTCGACGACCGGCCCGCCCCGCGTCGCCGGGCGCGTGCCCTCGTCATCGGCAACGCCCTCCCGGAGTAGACCATGCGAACCCACCGCCCCTCTGCCCTGATCCTCGCCCTCCTCTGCGCCGCCCCCGCCGCCCGCGCGCAGGCCCACGCCGACCCCGCCTGGCAGGCGCAGGTGCGCGCGATCGCCTCGTCCCACGCGGGGGGGCAGCACGCGCGCGCGCTCGAACTCGCCGTGCAGGCGCTCTCCCTGCGCGAGACGGGCACCCTCCACGGCATCATCGCGCGCGAGCTCATCGAGCTCCGCCGGCACGCCGAGGCGGTCGAGCACGTCGAGGCTTGCGTGCGCGACGCGCCGGCGCAGCCGCCCTCCGCCAACCGGGACGTGATCCTCGCGTACTGCCGCGAGCAGCGCGTCGCCCTGGCGTCGCTCGTCGGCGCCATCACCGTGCGCGTCGCCCCGGCGCCGCCCGGCGTGCGGATCGCCGTCGGAGACCGGACCGCAGAGGCGCCCGAGGCCACCGTGCGCGTCGACCCGGTCCGCGTGGCCGTGACCGTCACCGCGCCCGGCTTCGCCCCGTACCATCGCGAGCTCGAGGTGGCGGCCGGCGCCACCGTGGTGCTGCCGACGGAGCTCGCGCCGCTCGCGCCCGAAGCCCCGCCGCCGCCCCCCGCCGAGGCGCGCGTCGCGCCGCCCGCGCCCCCGCCCAGGCCGACGACGGCGTCGCCCACGCCTCCCGCCCCGCACCCCACCCGGCGCCACCCGCTCGGGTACGCGCTGATCGGCGCGGGGGCCGCGAGCCTCCTCGCCAGCGCGATCACGTGGGGGGTCGCGGAGGAGATCTGCCGCGACCGACCGAGCGACGCCTCGGCCGGCTGTGGCTTCCTCCCCGGCGAAGACCCGTCGACCGTCCGCGCGCTCGACGCCGCCACCACCGCGACGCTGGTCGCCGGGGCCAGCCTCGTGGCGATCGGCACCGCGCTCCTGTTCACGCTCCGCGCCGCCGACACGGGCGCGGCGCCGCGCGTCTCGCTCTCCGCCGGCCCCGGCGCCGTCGGCCTCTCGGGCACGTTCTGACGCCCCCACGGCACTTCATCGCTGTTCGACGCGGTGCTGACGGGATGGCGGCCGGCGCCCGGCGGCCCCATCGAGGTCGCCGACGTCGCCGCGTCGCACGGTCGCGAAGTACCGCGAGCAGCTCCGCATCCCCGCCGCGGCGCAGCGTCGGCGCGGGTGACGCGTCGATCAGCGCCGCTTCTTCTTCGGGGCGGGCGCGCGACCGAAGTGGGCCGCGAGGTCGTCGGCGATGCGCCGCGCGAGCGCCTTGCCGCCGGGCGACACCCGCGTCCACGGGACCCCTTCGAGCGTCGCCACCACCCCGACGAGGGCGTTGACGTTGAGCCGCTCGGGGAAGCGCTCGACGTAGCGCCGGCACGTCTCCTCGGCGCCGAGGCGCTCGATCTGGTCGACGGTGGTGATCCCGACCGCGGCGAACTCGGGGAGCGTCACGGGGCCGAAGTTGACCACGTCGGCGAGGCGCGTCGGGTCGCCGGGCCTGCGCTCGGCGAGCGCGCGGGTGCGCGCGTCGGGGCTCGTGCGGCTCACCGGCGCGGCGGGGTCTAGCGCTTGTAGGCGGTCATCACGTACCCGGTGGTCCAGGTGCGGAGGGAGACGCGGGCGAAGCCGGCGGTCTTGAAGAGGAAGTTCAGCTCGCGCTCGGTGTAGTCGAAGATGGGGCAGTCGTGGAGGACCTCGTAGCGGATCCGCCGCGCGGTCCCCTTGATGAAGTCCTTGCGCGGGAAGGACGCGACGAAGACGTCGTCGACGAGCGAGGCCACCTTGCGGACGAAGGGCGTCGGGTCTTCGATGTAGTCGAAGAAGCCCACCGCGACGCCGACGTCGAACGTCCCCTCGACCGGGGCCGCGATGAAGTCGCCCGTGAGCAGCTTCACCTTGTCGCCGAAGCGCGCGAGGCGCTGGCGCGAGAGGTCGATCATCGGCTCGGAGAAGTCGACGCCGACGTAGCGACCGGCGCCGGCGTCGAGCAGGTTCTCGGCGACGCGGCCCGAGCCGCAGCCGATGTCGAGCACGGAGGGGCTCTGCCGCTCGCGCACGAGCTCCACCGCGCGGTCGCGGCGGGCGAACATGATCGGGCGGAGGATCTTCTGGACGGGGCTCTCGGTCCCGTCCTTGGCGTCATACAGGTGATCGAAGATGCTCGCCTGCTGACGAAAATGCTGCTGAACGAGCTGGCCGATGGTGCTCAAGGTGGTCCTCGATGGGGGTGACGGCGTAGCGCGCGGCGACCCGGGCGAGCTGCTCGGCGACGCGCGGGCGGCGCAGGTTGTAACGGGCTTCGACCGCGGCGGCAACGGGCGGCCGCGGGGCCGTGTCGAGCCGCAGGTCGTCGGGGTCGAACTCGTAGGGGTGCAGGTACAGCGTGGGGGCGTCGCCGTTCGCGCGGAGGCGGTCGAGGCCCCAGCGCACCATCGCCCAGGGCGCGAGGCGCCAGTACGTCCCGCCGCCCACCGGCAGCGACGTCCCCGTCACCGGCGCGTGCGCCACGGCCACGGGGTACTCCACGAGCGCAGTCCCCGACGCGGTGGTGAGGGTGAAGGGTCCGTCGAAGGGCGGTCGGATGCGGTCGGGCACGCGCGGCGAGTCGTGGAGGCTGGAGTCGTAGGCGAAGCCCTCCTCCGCGAGCGCGTCGAAGAGCCAGGTGTCCCGACGTGTGATGCTGAAGGCCGGCGCCCGGTAGCCCCTCGGGCGCTGCCCGGTGACGGTACCGAGTACGTCCACGCAGCGTCGAAGGTCGTCGGTGAAGACCTTGCGCGACTGCTCGCGGACGGGGCGGTGGGCGAAGCCGTGCGAGGCCAGCGGGTGCCCGGCCTTCGCGACGCGCTCGAGCTCCTTCGGGAAGCGCGCGGCGGTCATCCCGAGCACGAAGAACGTCGCCCGCACGCGGAGCTCGTCGAGCAGCGCGAGCAGCCTGTCGACCTGGCGCGGGAACGCCTCGCCCGCGCGATCCCAGTCGGGGTCGCCGAGGTCGCGTCGGATGATCTGGTGCCAGTCCTCGAGGTCGATGGTGAGGAGGACGGCGTCGCCGGGCGGCGCGGTCGTCATGCGGGGGAGTCCGTTGCGGGAGGGGTTCGCGGGATTCGCCGTCACTGGCAGGTGACGACGGTCTTGTGCATGAAGGCCGGGGCCGCGTCGGTGCCCCACTCGCGGCCCGCCGCGGTGAATCGCACCGAGTACCAGTCGCCCGACACCGCGCGGACGCTCACGGTGGCGCCGCGGTTGAGCGTGGTGACGACGCCGCCGTCGGGCGCGTTGCGCACGTTGGCGGTGGCCGAGGTGACGGTGCACGTCGTCGGGGTCGCCGCGGGCGGGGGCGCGGCGGCCGGCGTCGTCGGGATCGCGCCGAACGTGTACCCCGCCATCTCGAGCCGCGTGAGGATGGTGTCGAGGTTGCGCGCGGTGATGCCCTGGATGTCGTGGAAGAGGATCACGCCGCCGCCCAGGCGCCGCGCCTCGGAGAGCACCCAGTTCACGTAGTCCGTGCGGTACGCGGCGCTGGCGCGGTCGCAGCGGCCGTTGCCGCCGCCGAAGCACCAGTCGAGCGAGTCGAGGTCCCACCCGATGCCGCCGTGCGAGTAGCCGTTGGCGTGGAGGATCGACTCCTTCTCCGCCGAGCCCGCGCCGTAGGGGTAGCGGAACACGCGCGGGATGCGGCGCCCGAGGATGGTGTCGAGCAGGTCGGCCTCGCGCGGCACCCAGGTGCGAAACTGCGCGACCGAGGCGATCACGTGGCTCCACTGGTGGTTGGCCACCACGTGCCCGCGCATGTCGAGGTCGCGGATGACGGCCTCGTTGCCCGCGAGGTTGGCGCCCGTCATGAAGAAGGTCGCCGGCGCGTTGTGGGCCCGCAGCGTCGCGAGGATGCGCGGCGTGTACACGCCCGACGGGCCGTCGTCGAAGGTGAGGTAGAACTTCCCGCGCCGGTCGAGGTTGAGCGACGAGGGGACGCGCACGCCGATCGAGCCCGCGGCCTCCACCCCGACGCTGTCGCCGTCGGCCGTGTCGTCGGCGTTGGGCGCCTCGGCGGGGTCTTCCCCGGCCATGCAACCGAGCGCGAAGAGCGTCGAGGCGAGGGCGATCGTACGGAGGCGAATCATCGGCGGCGGCTCCTGTGAAGCGGGTGATGTAGGTGAGACGCCTACCACGCTCCGAACGCCGCTGGGAAGGGGCTTTCAGGGGGAATCGAGGTCGATCGGGAGCCCCTCGCGGAGGCTGCGGACGGCCATCAGGGTGGCCCACGTCGTGCCGTGGATCTCGCGCCACGGGATCGGCCACGCGCCGCCCTTGCGGCAGGCGTCGATGAAGGCGCGGAAGCCCGCGTCGTGCCCGCGGTCGCGACCGGTCTTCACCTCGGTGTGCTTCTCTCCGCGCCAGAGGTCGACGGCGTCGAACTCGTCGACGTGGGCGGTGCGGCCGCCGCCGTTGACCTCGAAGCGCTCGACGGGCGCCGCGCGGTCGCCGCCGGCCTGGTACGACACGTTGGAGAGGCTGCCGTCCTCGTGGCGGATGGTGATGAACACCTGGTCGTCGGTGGTCTCGAGGCCCCGCGCGGACCCAACGGACTCGGCGTAGACGCGCACGGGCGCGGAGCCGGTGAGCGCGACGCACATGTCGATGGCGTGGCAGGCCTCGCCGACGATGCGGCCGCCCCCGACGTCCTCGTCCTGCGGCCAGATGTTGGCGGGCACGTAGCCCGAGGCGAAGCGGTAGGAGACGGTGCGCGGCGCGACGCCGGCGAAGTGGTCGCGGACGCGCTTCGTGGCAGCGGCGAAGCGGCGGTTGAAGCCGACCATGAGGATCGGGCACTTGTCGCCGAGCTCTTCGACCGTGGCGGCGACGCGCGTGAGGTCGGCGGCGTTGATGGTGAGGGGCTTCTCGACGAAGACGTGCTTGCCGGCCTTGAGCGCGCCGATCACGAGGTCGGCGTGGAGGTCGTGCCGTGTGGCGACGAACACCGCGTGGGTGCGCGGGTCGTTGAAGACCTCGGCGGCCTCGGTGGTGGCGAAGCCGAAGCCCATCTTGCGGCCCGAGTGCTCGGCGTTCATCCCGCGGGCGGTGCAGAGGCCGCGCCACTCGACGCCGCCCACCTTCGAGAGCGACGGGATCATTACCAGCCGCGCGTAGTTGCCCGCGCCGATGAGGCTGACGCCGAGGTCGCCGGCGGCGGCGGGCTTCGTCGCGCGGAGGTCGACGCGGCGGCGCGGGCGCTCGCTGACGGCGGGGTACTCGATGATCGCGCCGAGCACCGGGGCGCCCGAGGTGATGAGGTCGTAGGCCTCGCCGGCGCGCGCGACCGGGAAGCGGTGCGTGGTGAGCTTCTCCACCGGGAGCGAGCCGGCGGCGATCATGTCGAGGACGGCCTCCATGTTGCGCTGGGCCGTCCAGCGGACGAAGCCGAAGGGGTAGTCGACGCCGCGCTCGTCGTACTGCGGGTCCATGCGCCCCGGGCCGAGCGACGACGACACGGTGAACTCGAGCTCCTTCATGAAGAAGGGAGCGCGCGGCAGGTCGAGGCCCGTCACGCCGACGAGCACCACGCGCCCGCGCACCCGCGCCACGTCCGCGGCGAACTCGATGATCGAGTTGTCCTTCGAAGACGCGGTGATGATCACGGCGTCGACGCCCTGCGGCCCCGCGAAATTCCGCACGAGGTCGCGCGGCGAACCCAGGCCCACGCCGTCGGCGCCGAAGGACTTCGCGAGCTCGAGCTTGGCCGGGTCGATGTCGGTGCCGAACACCCTGCAGCCCGACGCCTTCAGCATCGCGACGCACATCTGCCCGATGAGCCCGAGGCCCACCACCAGCACGCGCTCGCCGAGGGTCACCTTCGCGAGCCGCACGCCTTCGAGCCCGATGGAGGCGACGGAGGTGTAGGCGGCCTGCTCGAAGGTGACGTTGTCGGGGACGCGCGCGCACTGCGTCCGGCTCACGCTGACGACGCCGGCGTGCGGGCCCGCGGTGGCGACGCGGTCGCCGGGCTTGAACTCCTGCACCCCACGGCCGCACTCGAGCACGACGCCGGCCGACGAGTAGCCGAGGGGCATCGGCTCGTCGAGCTTGGCCTGCACCTGCTGGGCGGTGAAGAGCAGGCCCTCCTGCTTGATCTTCTGGAGCACGCGGCGGACGTGGTCGGGGCGCTCGCGGGCCTTGCCGAGGAGGCTCTTGCGCGCGAGCTCGACCACGTAGCGCTCGGTGCCGGCGGAGACGAGCGACGCGGCGGCGGCGACCACGACCTGCCCGGGCGCGGCGATGGGGTCGGGGATCTCGCGGACCCCGGTGACCCCGCTTCGAACATCCTGGACGACCTGCAACATGGGCGATGACCTCAGTGGTGGGGAGACGTGAAAGAAAGCGTCAGGCGCCCGACGCGACCGCGCGGACGAAGTCGAAGGTGGCGCGGGCGCACGCGCCCCAGGTGAAGCGTTGCGCGCGGGCGTGGGCGCGCTCGGCGAGGCGGAGGCGCAGGCGTGGGTCGCGCAGGAGCACGCGGGCCGCGCGGGCGATGTCCGCGGCGTCCTCGGGGTCGAAGTACACCGCTGCGTCGCCGATCACCTCGGGCATCGGCCCACGGTCGGAGCACGCGACGGGGAGCCCGGAGGCCATCGACTCGAGGAGGATGTTGGGCATGTTCTCGCACGAGGAGGCGTAGAGGGCGCCGTCGGCGCGGGCGTACACCTCGGCGAGCTCGGCGAAGGGGACGTGGCCGCGGTAGCGGGCCCAGCGCCCGTCGGGGTCCCACGCGCGCAACCCCTCGCGCACCTCGCGGCCCGAGCGCGCGTCCTCCTCGATGCCGACGAGCTCGAGCGCCACCGGGAGCCCCTCGGCCCGCAGCGCGCGCACCGCGTCGAGCACCTTCGCCTGGTGCTTGTAGCGCGTCACCGTGGAGACGTAGACCCAGCGGAAGGGGGCGTCGGGCGTGCAGTCTTCGATCGCGCGCTGCGGCCGCGGCGCACGGAGGAAGCGGGGTGTGACGCCGTGCGGGATGATCGCGACCGCGCGGGGGCGCTTCGGGAGCCGCGAGAGCACCGCGTCGCGGGCGTGCTCGGTGAGGAAGATCGCGCCGTCGGCCGACGAGAGGGCGCGCGCGTGGGCGACGCGGAGGGCGTCGAGGCGCAGGCCGCCGGTGGTGCCGCGGTAGCGGGCGCGCTCGGCCTCGTCGAAGGGGAGCATGTTGCGGCACATCACCACGCGGGGCCGGAGGGACTCCGGGGCGGTGGTGCCGGGCGCGAAGTGGGCCGTGCAGCCGGCGTCGCGCGAGCGCCACGGGAGGGCGAGCTGCTGCCACGCGGTTCGGCGCGCGAGGTCGCCGTCGAGGGTGGGCTCGTGGACGCGGGCGAGCCACGGGCGCTCGGGCAGTCGGTCGAGGGTCGCGCGCCCGCCCCACACCACCACGCGAGAGACGCCCTGGGCCGGCGGGTCGGCCGCGGCGAGCAGCTCCTGGAGGTGGGTGACGCCGCCGCCGTAGCGGAGGTTGGACGCGTCGACGCCGAGGATCACGACCGGAGGGCCTGCGCGAGGGCGAGGGCGCGTCGGTCGAGGAGTCCGAGCGCGGTGATGACGAGCGTGCGGGGCGAGCGCGAGAGCTTCGGGTCGATGCGCCGGAGGGCGGCGAGGGCCCCGGCGCGGTCGCCCTTGAGCAGCAGGAGGTTGGCGAGGTGGATGTCCATCCGGTCGCGCATGCGCGGGGCGGCGTCGCGCATCACGGCGCCGTGCGCGTCGAGCATCGCGGCGACGGAGGCCGACCAGTCGGGCGCGTCGCGCAGGAGGCGGCGGGCGCGGGCGAGGGGCGGTCCGCGGGTGATCCGGTCGCGCGCGTCGGTGTGGCCGAGGCAGACCTTCTCCTTCACGAGCAGGAAGCGCCAGTCACGCGCGATCGCGAAGTGGAGCGGCGTCTCGTAGGCCCGGCCCGTCGGGTACCGCAGCGCGTCGAACACCTCGCGCCGGATGCAGTTGAACCACTCGGGCGTCTTCACGCCCTCCAGCCACGCGAGAAACTCCGGGTACGTCAGCAGCATGTCACCAGGCGGCGACGGGTCGGGGGTGCTCGGGCCCACGTCCCACGCCATGTGCGTCGCGACGTTGCCGACGTCGTCGGGGGCGGCGCGGCAGAGGCGCTCGAGCGTGGCGAGGGCGCCGGGGAGGAGTTCGAAGTCGCTGTCGAGCATCACGAGCCAGCGCCCGCGGGCGGCGTCGATGGCGGTGTTGCGCGCGGCGCAGACGCCCTTGTTCACCTCGTGGCGGACGTAGCGGATGCGCGGGTCGCCGAGGGCCCGCACGGCGCGCTCGGTGTCGTCGGAGGAGCAGTCGTCGACGACGACGAGCTCCCACGCGTCGTGGCGCTGGCGGGTGACGGAGCCGAGCACGCGGCGCATCATCCCCGCGCGGTTGAAGGTGGGGACGATGACGGTGAAGAAGGGGCGCTCGCGGTCGTTGCCGGGGGTCACGGTGGCTGGTGGTTGCGGGGGGGACGCCGGGCGTTCTACCCGCGGGCGCGCTTCTCGCGGGCGGCGAGCTCGAGGTCGGAGTCGACCATGCAGGCCACGAGCTCGGGGAAGGTGACGGTCGGCGTCCAGCCGAGCTTCTCGCGGGCCTTCGAGGGGTCGGCGAGGAGCAGGTCGACCTCGGCGGGGCGCATGTAGCGGGGATCGATCTTGACGTGCTCCTGCCAGTCGAGCCCGGCGCGCGCGAAGGCCAGCTCGAGGAACTCCCTGACCGAGTGGGTCTCGCCGGTGCCCACGACGAAATCGTCGGCCTCGTCGACCTGGAGCATCCGCCACATGGCGTCGACGTAGTCGCGGGCGTGGCCCCAGTCGCGTCGGGCGTCGAGGTTGCCGAGGAAGAGCTCGCGCTGGAGGCCGTGCTTGATGCGCCCGACGGCGCGGGTGATCTTGCGGGTGACGAAGGTCTCGCCGCGGCGCTCGCTCTCGTGGTTGAAGAGGATGCCGTTGACCGCGAACGTGCCGTACGCCTCGCGGTAGTTCTGCGTGATGTAGAAGGCGTAGGCCTTGGCGACGGCGTAGGGGCTGCGCGGGTGGAAGGGGGTGGTCTCGCGCTGCGGCGTCTCCACCACCTTGCCGTAGAGCTCGCTCGACGAAGCCTGGTAGAAGCGGCAGGGGAGCCCCGACTTGCGGATGGCTTCGAGCAAACGGATGGTGCCGAGCGCGGTGACCTCCGCGGTGTACTCGGGGATGTCGAAGCTCACGCGGACGTGGCTCTGCGCGCCGAGGTTGTACACCTCGTCGGGCTTCACCTCGGAGACGATCGACTGGAGCGACGAGGCGTCGTTGAGGTCGCCGTAGTGCAGGCGGAGCTTGACGTCGCCCTCGTGCGGGTCGCGGTAGAGGTGGTCGATGCGCTCGGTGTTGAACGAGCTCGACCGGCGCACGACGCCGTGCACCTCGTAGCCCTTCTCGATCAGGAGCTCGGAGAGGTAGGAGCCGTCCTGGCCCGTGATGCCGGTGATGAGCGCGCGTTTCATGGGGATGGTCTTCGGTGGCTCTCAGGTGGCGCGGCGCGCGGCCTCGCGGGCGGCGATGGCGTGGCGGTTCTCGCGGTACCAGGCGATGGTCTTGGCGACGCCGTCGGCGAAGGCGGTGCGGGCGGTGAAGCCGAAGCGCTCGCGGGCGCGGGTGACGTCGAGCATCCGGCGCGGCTGGCCGTTGGGGCGCGCGGCGTCCCACACGATGTCGCCGGCGTAGCCCGCGGCGCGCGCGATGGTGGTCGCGAGGTCGCGCATCGAGATTTCGAAGCCCGCGCCGAGGTTGACCGGGTCGGGGTCGTCGTAGCGCTCGGCCGCCATCACCAGCCCCTCGGCCGCGTCATCGACGTAGAGAAACTCTCGCGTCGGCGTCCCGTCGCCCCAGAGCGTTACCGTGCGTTCGCCCCGCGCGTCGGCGTCGATGAACTTCCGGATCATGGCGGGGATCACGTGCGAGTCCTCGAGGTCGAAGTTGTCGCGCGGCCCGTAGAGATTCACGGGGAAGACCACCACGAAGTTGGAGCCGAACTCCTGGCGGTACGCCTGGGCCATCACGAGGAGGGCCTTCTTGGCGATGCCGTAGGGCGCGTTGGTCTCTTCGGGGTAGCCGTTCCAGAGGTCGTCTTCGCGGAAGGGGACGGGGGCGAACTTGGGGTACGCGCAGATGGTCCCGGCGACGACGACCTTGGCGGTGCCGGCGCGGCGGGCCTCCTCGAGCACGTTGAGCCCCATGGCCATGTTGTCGCGGAAGAAGGTGCCCGGCTGCCGGCGGTTGGCGCCGATGCCCCCGACGCGCGCCGCGAGGTGCATCACCACGTCGGGGCGATGCTTCTCGAACATCGCGCGGGCCTGCGCCGCGTCGGTGAGGTCGAACTCCGCCGCGCGCGGCACCGCCACCCGCTCGACGCCGCGGGCGCGGAGGGCGTCGACGACGTGGCTCCCGAGGAATCCACTGCCGCCGGTGACGAGCACCGAGCGGCCGGCGAGGGGGGAGGGCGTGGCGGTCATGGGGGGTGGTGGTCTCCGGGCCGGTGGCGGGAAGCGGGTCGATATCACGGACCTTCCGCCTCGCCAACGGCGGATTCCGTGCGCCAGAGGGCGTCGGGCGGGCGCCGGGGCGGGCGCTCGTTCGGGGCGCGGTACCCGTTGCGGCGGCGCGTGTTTCCGTTCTACGAAGCGCCGCGTGAATGCGCGTCGCCGTCGGTCGCAACGGTGACGGCTTGACGCGGGGACGCGGTGCGCGCCGCGGCCCTCCCTCCACCTCCTCCAGCCGTTCCACCGAGCCGACACCGTGCAGGACCCACCCCCCCGCAGAGGCCTCCTCGACGCCGTCGACGTCCCGCGGATCCGCACCCGCTTCGCCGTCCCCGTGCTCGGCGTCACCGTGCTCGGCGCGATGCTCGCGCTCGGCGGCGCGTGGAACCCCTCCGTCCCGCTCTTCGCCCTCACCGCCGCGGTCGCGCTCTTCCTGACGGGCGTCGACCGCCCGACGGCCCTGCGCGACCCGGTCGCCCGGCTCTTCCTCGTGCTGCTCGCGGTGGGGGTCTTCCAGCTCCTGCCGCTGCCGCCCGCGCTCCTCCGCCTGCTCGACCGCACCTCCGAGGAGGCCTCGCGCCTCGCGCTCTCGGCCTGGCGCGTCGACCGCGCGTCCGCGTGGCGCCCGCTCCACCGCGACCCGGGCACCGGCTACGTCGACCTCGTGTACCTCCTCGGCCTCGCGTCGGCCTACCTCGCCGCCGCCCAGGCCGCGCGCCGCGAGGTGCTCGAGCGCCTCTACGAGCTCTGCGCCGCCAGCGCCCTCGTCGCCGCCCTCGTCGCCTTCGCCCACGCCGGCACTGGCCAGGACCTCCTCTACGGCTTCTACCGCCCCGCCCAGGCCGCGCCACCCGTCATCTCCCCGCTGCTCAACGCCAACCACCTCGCGGCCCTCACCGGCGCCGGCGCGATCCTCTGGCTCGGCCTCGCGCTGGCGTCGGAGAAGCCGCTGCCGCGCGTGCTCCACGGCGTCGCCGCGGTGCTCTGCGGTGGGGCGTGTGCGATGTCCCTGTCGCGCGGCGGCGTCGCGTCGGCGGCGGGCGGCGTGGTGGTCCTCCTCGCGCTCGACGCGCGCACCGAGGGGGCGCCCGGGAGCCGCAAGGTACGTCGTCGCCCCGCGCTCCAGACGCTCGCGGGCTACGCCGCCGCGGCCGCGATCTTCCTCGGCGGCGCGTGGCTCTCGTCCGGCGCGCTGGCGCGGGAGTTCTCCGAGGGCGACGCGTCGAAGCTCGCGATCTTCCGGCGCGCGCTCGGCATGCTGCGGGGCCACGAGCTCCTCGGCCACGGCAGCGGCGCGCTCCCGGTGGTGAGCGCCACGAGCGAGCGGCTCAACCCCGAGCACACCTTCCTGCGCGCCGAGTCGCTCCCGCTCGACCTCGCGCTGAGCGTCGGCGTCGCCGCCGCGGCCGCCGCACTGTACTTCGGCGCGCGCGCCTTCCGCCGCTGGCTCCCGCCGGCCGGCGCGCCCACCCCCGCGCTCGCGGCCTGGGCGGCGCTGCTCTCCCTCGTCGTCCACGACCTCGTCGACTTCTCGATGCACCTCGGCGGCGTCGGGTACTTCGCGGCGGTGCTCGGCGGGGTGCTCTCGGGCTGGTACGCGCGCGGCTGGCGCAAGGCGCTCCCCCGCTCGGAGTCGCTCGCGCGCTGGCCGGGCGCCGCCGCCGTCGCCGCCGCCCTGCTCCTCGCGCTCGTCGCCGGCCACTCCAACCTCGAGAACGAGCGCGACCGCGCCGAGCGCTCGCTCCGCGCGTCGGCGGCGTGGTTCGAATCCGACGACGCGCGGTCGGTGCTCGCGCGGCACCCGTCGGACGCCTACCTCCAGCTCCTGCTGGGCTCCTACGCCGTCGCCGAGGGCCACCCCGCGGGGCTCCGCTTCGTCGCGCGGGCGCTCGAGCTCGCCCCCACCTGGGCGCAGCCGCACCTGCTCCTCGCGCGCGTGCTCGCCGCAGGCAACCGCCGCGCGCAGGCGCTGCTCGAGGTGAAGGAGGTGCTCGCGCGCACCACGTCGCAGCCGGGCCCTTGCGCGCAGGCGGTGATGCGCCTCCGCCCGCTGCCGACGCGCGAGGAGCTCCAGCGGGTGGCGCCGCGGCACCTCGGCGGCGTGGCCTTCCTGCACGGCGTGGCCGGGGCCGCGCCGACGCCCGAGTACGCCGCGATGGCCGACGCGCTGCTGCTCGAGCGGGCGCCGGAGTTCATCCCCGCGCTCCAGCGGCGGGCGGCGGCGGCGCGGGCGCGGGGCGACCTCGACGAGGCCTCGCGCTTCTGCGAGCGGATCGAGCGGGCGCGGGCCCAGGAGGCCGAAGGGGTGCTCTGCCGGGTCGACGTGCTCACGGCCCGCAACGAGCCCGAGGCGGCGCTCCGCGCGCTCGACCGGGCGCTCCCGCGGGTGCGCGACCGATACCCCCTCCACATGGCCCGCGCGCGGCTCTTCGCGGCGGCGCGCAACGCGTCGGGGATGCGCCGCGAGGCCGCGCTGATGCAGGAGGCCGCGGGCGCGGACGTCCCGAGGCTCATCGAGAGCCACGGGCTGCGCGGCGAGCTCGAGGCCGCGCTCGGCAACGACCGGGGCGCCTGGGCGGCGTACGAGATGGCCGACTCGCTCGCCCTGCCCGACCACCCCTACGCGCTCCAGATGGCCCAGGTGGCCGCGCGGCTGGGCGACCGGGAGGCCCTCCAGGCGCGCTGCGCGGTGCTCCTGGAGCAGGACCCCTCGTCCGAGGCGGCGATCCGGCTGTGCGATCCGGTGGGCGCGCGCCGTGCGGGGCTCGTACGTCCGGCGGACGGCGGGCCTTGAATCCGGGGCCGGGGTAGGGCAACAGAGTCGGCGCAAGGCGCCGCGCGAGCGGGGTCGAGGCCGAGGAGACACGACGTGAACGCGAACGCGACCCGACCGCAGGACGCCGACGAGCAGAACGCCCTGCTCGAGCAGTTGAAGGTGCTGTGGAAGCACCGAGCGATCGTGCTGGCCGGCGTGGCGATCGCGCTCTGCCTCGACGCGCTCTGGGTGCTACGGCAGCCGAAGATCTACGCGGCGACGACGACGGTTCAGTTCGAGCCCAACCCCCCGCGGCCCCTCGGGCGGCAGGTGGAGGACGTCGACTCGAGCGGCATCGGGAGCTACTGGAACCTCCGGGAGTACTACGAGACCCAGTACCGGGTGATCCGCAGCCGCGGCGTGGCCGAGGGGGTGGTGCGGCGCCTCGGGCTCCAGCACGACCCCGACTTCAACGGCGTCGCGGCCGACCGGCGCCGCGCGTGGCGCTCGGTGTCGGTGACCGAGGCGGCCAACACGCTGATGGGCCGCGCGCGCGTCGAGCCGGTGAAGGAGAGCCGCCTCGTCAACATCACCGTGGAGGACCGCAGCCCCCGCCGCGCGCAGCTCCTCGCCAACACCATGGCCGACGTGTACATCCAGCGGAACCTCGACCACCGCCTGGGGAGCACGCGCGACGCGGTGCGCTGGCTCAGCAACCAGCTCGACGAGCTCCGCGAGAACCTCTCGCGCTCCGAGGAGCGCCTCCAGCAGTACCGCCTCGAGCACAACATCGTGTCGGACACCTTCTCCGACCAGCGCAACGTGCTCGGCAACCGCATCGCGCGGCTCTCCGAGGCGCTGACGGAGGCGCAGACGCGGCGCTTCAACCTCGCGGCGCGCGTCGGCGAGCTCAGCCGCGCGGCCTCCGCGGTGCTCGACGCGCTGCCCGCCCCCGGGACGGCCGGGACGGGCGCCGCCCTCGACGCGCCGGTGGCCTCGCGCGACGAGTGGCAGGGGCGGGTGGTGAGCGCGCTCTCGCAGCTCACGGCGCCGGACTTCCTCGGGTCGGCGGTGCTCTCGTCGCTGCGGACGCAGTTCGAGGTCGCGAGCCGCGACGAGGCGTCGCTGCGGCCGCGCTACCTGCCGACCGCCCCCGAGCTCCGCACGGCCCGCGCCCGCACCAACACCGTGGTCGGGATGATGCGCGCCGAGGTGCAGAACATCAAGGGCGCCGCCGAGGCCGACCTCCGCGGCGTGACCCGCGCCGAGGGCAACATCCGCAACGAGCTGATGGCGTCGCAGCGCGAGGCCGTCCGGCTCAACGAGCAGGAGATGATGTACTCGCGCCTCACCCGCGAGCGCGAGAACCACGCGAAGATCTACGGCATCGTGCTCGAGCGCGCGACCGAGGGCAACCTGATGCAGGAGCTCCGCGTCAACAACATGTCGGTGCTCGACTACGCGCTGGTGCCGGTGCTGCCGGTGAAGCCGCGGGTGCCGCTGGTGCTGGCGATCGGCGCGGTGCTCGGGCTGGTGCTCGGGGTGATGGGCGCCTTCGTGGTGGTGCAGCTCGACCGGACGGTGCGCACCAAGCAGGACGTGGAGGAGGTGCTCCGCGCCACCTGCCTCGGGTACCTCCCGCTGATCAACAACCGCGGGCTCCGCGCGCAGAAGCGTTACCAGTACGGCGACACCCACCAGTCCGACGCCCCGGTGGAGAACGTCGACCTCGTCACCCACTCGCACCCGATGTCCGTGGTGGCCGAGCAGGCGCGCGCGATCCGCACCAACCTGGCGTTCATGTCGCCCGACACGCCGCTCCAGGCGCTGATGGTGACGAGCGCTTCGCCGCGCGAGGGCAAGACCTTCACCGCCACCACGCTCGCGATCTCCCTCGCGCAGAGCGGCAAGCGCGTGGTGCTGATCGACGGCGACCTGCGCCGCCCGCGCGTGCACAAGGTGTTCGGCGTGCGCCCGCCGGTGGGGCTCACCAGCGTGCTCATCGGCGAGGCGACGCTCGACGAGGCCGTGCTCGACACGCCCGTCCCCAACCTCCAGCTCCTCGCCTGCGGCCCGGTGCCCAACAACCCCGTCGAGCTGCTCCACAGCCAGAAGATGACCGAGCTCCTCGTCACGCTGCGCAAGCGCTTCGACCGGGTGATCTTCGACTCGCCGCCGATCACCGCGGTGACCGACGCCCTCGCGCTCGGCCCGCAGCTCGACGGCGTCGTCCTCGTCGTGCGCGCGCGCTCCACCCGCCGCGACCAGGGCGCCGGCGTCGTGCGCCAGCTCCGCGACCTCGGGAGCAACGTCGTCGGCGTCATCCTCAACGCCGTCGACCTCCGCGAGGACACGCCCTCGTACTACTACTACGGGAAGTACGACTACTCCTCGAACCCCTCCGACACCGCCCCGGCGCCCCGCGCCTCCTGAGCCTCCCCGCCGCCCTCCAACGAAGTTTTGTCGACGCGACCGCGCAACGCGTGGCTGCCGCTACGCAACCGCGTTCGTAGGCCAGGGCGTCGCGGTCACAGCAATGACCGCGCGGCGCGCCTGCCACATCGCCGCTTTCGAACGCGCGGAAGCCTTGCGGGAGCGGTTCTTCGGTGGACGGCCCGCGAGAGTCTGGTGTAGGGCTCCGCGCCGCCATGACCTCCCCGAGACGCCCGCGCGCGGGCACGCCGCGTGCTGCATCGAACGACGTGGTGTCGCCCGCGACCGAGCCCACGCAGCCGTTGGAGGCCCCGGCGCGCCCCCGCCCGGTGAGCATGATCTCCTGGGTGGAGGGCGACGTCGGCGCCTCCGACGGCCTCACCTGGGACCTCGACGCCTACGAAGCCGCGCCCGACGCGCCGGCCGAGGAGGACGGCGGGCTGCTCGGCGCGGTGGTGGCGCTCGGCGAGCACGCGTCGATCGGCGAGGCGCTGCCCGCGCTCGCGCTGCTGCTCGCGCGTCGTTGTGGCTGTGACATCGCGGCGGCGTCGTTCGAATCCGCGCTCGGGGGCGGGCGGCGGCTCGTCGCGGCGGCGCGCGAGGAGGGCTTCGACGAGGCGCTCTCCGCGGGCCTCGCGTCGCTCGAGGGCCACGAGCTCGCGGGCGCGATCACCTCCGCGCTCCCGGGCGCCGTCGTCGGCGCGTGGGACCTCCCGGTCGGCGCGCGGAACGTCTGCACCGTCTGGCTCGCGCGCGACGCGGTGGCCCCGGCGCTCGACTGCGAGCTCGCCCGCGCCGCGGGGCTCGCGCTGCGCGCGGTGATGGCCTCCGAGGCGCTCGACGTCGCCGGCGCGATCGCCGAGTCCGCCCAGCGCCGCGACCGCCGCGAGGTCATCGTCGGCCGCCTGACGCGCGCAGCCGCCCCGTCGCTCGCCGCGTCGCACGCGTCGCTCGCCGCGGTGCAGGCCTCCCTCGCCGCCGAGCTCGCGGAGCTCCGCGCCACCGCCGCCCGCCACGCGCCCGCCCGCTCGGCCGCCGCGCTCCTCCAGGAGGCGAGCGGCCTCGCGCACGAGGCCTGGCAGGTGGTGTCGGGCGTCGCGTGCCTCGGCGACGACGCGTCGGCGTCCTGCGACCCCTCGCAGGTGCTCCAGGCGGCCGCGGCCCTCGCGGCCCCGTACCTCGCGCCCCGCGCGTCGGTGGACGTCGCCCCCGCGCCCGCCCCGCTCGTCCGCGTGACGCCGGCCGCGCTCGCCGAGGCGGCCGTCGTGCTGATGACCCGCGCCGCGCAGCGCTTCGTCGACGTGCCGGGCCGCGTCGCCGTCACGGTGACCGCCGTCTCCGCGGGCGTCGAGGTCGAGGTGCGGGCCGTCGGTCCGCGCGAGCCCGCGGGCGCCCGCGAGCAGGACGAGGCCGTGGCCGACGGCTTCCACCGCGTCTTCGCTGAGCGCTTCGGCGGCGCGGTCGAGGTCATCCGCGACGCGTCGGGCGCGGCGCGCTTCCGGCTCACGCTGCCGGCGGCGTAGCGCTATTGGGGCGGGCGCCGCGCGGACGAGCGGAGCCGCGCGACCGAGCGACGGACCTCGCCCGCGTCGGGCGCGTCGGGGCGCGCGCGGAGCCAGGCGTCGAGATCATCTGCGGCGGCCTCGTGTGCGCCGAGCGCGAGGAGGTGCCGCGCCCGGTCGCGCCGCGCCTCGGGGGAGCCCGTGAGGTCGACGAGGCGGTCGCACGCGACGAGGGCGCCGGCGTGGTCGCCGCGGGCCTCGTGGACGCCGCGGAGGTTGCCGAGCATGCGGACCGCGACGGCCCGCGCGTCGGCCGGCGCGAGGTGCTCGGGGCGCAGCCGCGCGGGGTCGCCGAGGGCGCGTCGCGCGAGCGCGTCGAGGGCGGCGGGCGTCACCTCGCGGCCGCGGAAGAAGGGGTCGACGAGCGCGCCGCCGCCCGCGCCGGGCCCGAACACGCGCGCGAGGAAATGCCCCGGGAAGCCGATGCCCTCGACGCGGACGCCCGCGCGCCGTCCCACCGCGATCATCACGACGGCGAGCGTGATGGGGATGCCCGTCCGCCGCGCGACGACCTCGTGGAGGTGGCTGTTGCGCGGGTCGTAGTAGTCGTCCTCGTTGCCGCGGAAGCCCTGCTCGTCGAAGAGCCACGTGCCGAGCAGCGCGGCGGCCTCGCGGTCGTCGGCGGCGCGGGCGAGGCGCGGGGCGACGGGGGCGGCGAGCGCGTCGAGCGCGGCGCGGGTGGCGGCGGGGTCGAGGCCGGGGGCGAAATCCTGCGCGATGAGGAGCGCGGCCTCCTCCACGGGGGGCTCACGCTCGCGGTCGAAGAGCGCGCGCAGGGGCGACGCGCTCACGGCATCTGGAAGGACGCGACGAGGTCGTCGAAGCCGCGGCCCGCGGCCTCCACGGTCGTGCGGGGCCCGGTCATCTTGAAGAACCACGGCCCGTCGGGGGTCTCGACGATCGCGCCGAGCAGCGCGTAGTCGTCGTGCGACGCGGCCGGCGCGCCGCCGGGCATCGCCATCCCCGCGTAGCGCCCTTGGCGGCGCGTGACGTGGACGGTGAGGCCGTGCGAGGTGCGGCGCTCGTCGGGCGGCGGCGGGGGCGCGCCCGCGGCGGCTTCGAACTGCCCGTGCCAGCGGCGGAGGTTGTCTTCGACGGAGCCGCCCTGGCCGGTGCCGAAGTAGAAGACGGTGACCTCGGCCTCGCCGCCGGGGCCGGGGACGCTGTACTGCGCGCGGCGCATCGACGACGAAGGCGTGACGCGGCGCCAGCCGACCGGGTCGCTCCACCGGAGCTCCCGCGCGGGGGCCTCCGGGGCGGGCGCGGCGCCGCCGTGCATGGGGGGATGGCCCGCGGGGAGCTGGCCGTGCGGCGAGGCCGTCGCCGTGGGCGGCGGGAGGGGAACGGGCGGCGGCTCGGGCTGGCGCGAGCAGGCGGCGATCGCGGCGAGCGCGACGATGGGGATCGTGCGGAGGTTCATGCGTGCGACGTTCTCAGGGGCGGCGGAGCGTGGTGGGGGCGATCCAGTAGACGTGGCCGAGCTGGTCGTCGGTGAAGAACATGCGGCCGTCGGGGGCGAACGTCAGGTCGGCGACGCGGCCCTCGTTGGGCGTGCCATGGCCCCAGCCGGTGAGGAAGTTCATCGCCTGGGCGGCCTGGATTTCGTGGGCGTCGCCGGTGGTGGGGGCCCAGTTGATGCCGGTGTACATCCACGAGCCGACGACGCCGTGGAGCCCGACGAAGAGGCCGTTGGCGTAGGGCGCGGGCCACGTGGACGGCGCGAAGTCGTGGCCGAAGGGCGTGTGGCCCACGGGGAAGCCGAGCTGGCTCGCCGTCACGTTGCCGCAGTTGAACGCGGCGCCCATCGGGTTGGAGGGCGACGGCGAGCCGCGGTCGTAGCAGCAGGGGTAGCCGTAGTCCTGGCCCGCGGCGAAGCGGACGATCTTCTCGCGCCCCGGCGCCGTCCACCCGTCGTCGGTGAGCTCGGCGGCGAAGCAGCCCCAGGCGTGGCAGCGGATGTACATCGGGTTGCGGAAGCCGCGCGCGACGATGTCGCCGAAGGTGACGCGCCCGCCGGCGAGCATCGAGTGCCCGGGTCCGATCGCGAGGATCGCGCCGCGCTCGGGCGACGGGTACGGGCAGGTGGACGAGCCGTAGATGCCCATGGAGACGTAGAGCGTCCCGTCGGGGCCGGCGGCGAGGGTGTGCGTCCAGCGCTCGGAGTTGCCGAGGTCGGCGATGAGCTCGGGGGTGACGCCCGCGGCGAGGCGCCGGTCGCCCTCGCGGAAGGGCACGCGGTACACGCCGTTGTGGTTGGTGAAGTAGAGGAAGCCGGGCTGGAAGAGGAGGCCGTGGACGGTACCGGGCTGGGCGAACATGTCCGTCCGGAGGTTGACGGCGGCACCTTCGGCGTACCGAAGAACGCCGTCCGCGATGCCGTCGCGATTGTCATCGGGCAGGATGGCGATCGCGTTGATGCCGGGGCCCGTGCCGCCCGGACCTGTCATGGACGGAGATGAAACGAAGAGGTCGCCTCCCGGCGCGAAGGCCAGCACGCGAGGCTGTCCGAACGTGATCGGGTTGGTCAGCGGGAAGGCCGCGTAGCGCCGGATGCAGAAGCCGGGAGGCATCGTGACGCCGCGGACCTCCGTCGCCGCGGTCGTCGGCATGTCGCACCACGCGGTGCCGGGCGGCACGTCCACCGGCGGGACGTCGAAGCGGTCGGGGCCGATGTCCATCGGCGCAGCATCGGTTCCTGCATCTGCGATCACATCGGGCGTGGGCTGATCGATGGTCGCGTCGGGGGTCGCGTCGAGGGTCGCGTCGACGCGATCCTGCGGGACGTCGTTGGTCGGGGGCGGAGGCGGAGTCGGGGTGTCCGTGCAGGACGCTGCGAGCGCGGCGCAAGCGAGCGAAGCGAGGAAGATCTCACGCGGTTTCATCGCGGAAGATGTACCGAAATTCTGCGAATCGTCGCAAGGGGAGCGTCGAGGAATTCACCTGCGAAGAAAATCGCGCAACGGCTGCGTTATCGCGAGCGGGCGCAGCGAAATCCGACGTACCCGAGCAGCTCGTTTGATCCCTGCAGTCGCCTCGTCGCGCTTCGCACCTCAGTTGAGATCCATGAACCGCTACGCACTGTTCGTCGGAGGTCAGTCGCGGAAAGTGGAGGGCAGAGCGGGTTGCTCACCCCGAAGCGTCCCCAGCAAGCGGTGTTTGTGTAGAGCTCGTATCGATCCGCCATCAGTTCGTCGACGTTGCCCGCCAGATCGTAGATTCCGCCCGATGCCGCGAACCGTCCCACCCGCCGCGTGAGCGCGCCGTCCTCACCGGCGCACCCGCCGACGTGAGCGCGCGCGCAGCCCGTCGGCGCTTCGTTGCCCCAGGGCCATCCTCGCCCTGCCGTAAGTCCCTCGCTGGGCACCGGCCGCCCGCGCGCGGCGAACTCCCACTCCGCCTCCGTCGGCAGCCGCCCGCCGTCCCACACGCAGAACTCCATCGCCGTCGTCCACGTCAAGCAGTTGATCGGGTGCGCTCCGCGCGCGGCCCCGGCGGCCGTGGTGAAGTTGCACTGCACATCCGCCGGCAGCGGCGCCTGACCCTCCCCGAACCAAGGCATCTCGCGCCCTCCCGGGTACCGCACCGGCGCTGCGCGCAACGACGCGCCGCCGTCCGCCGCGCGGGCGAGCCAGAACTCCCGGAAGCGCGCCACCGTCACCTCGTAGGCGTCGATCGCGAACGCGTCGATCGTCACCGGGCCCTGCGCCGGCGTGGAGTTGACCGCGCAGAGCCACGGGTCGACGCCCGCTCCGCACTCCAGCGGCGTCCCCATCGTGAACGTCCCGCCCGCGACCTCCACCAGCCCGCAGCCCGGCGTCCCCGCGGTCCGGCAGCTCCGCTGCTCCGCGAGGCACGCGCCCGCCGCGCACGCGCCGCTCCGGCACGCGTTGCCGCATCGCCCGCAGTGCATCGCGTCCGTCTGGAGGTTGCGGCACGCGCCGTCGCACGCCGCCTCGCCCGCCGCGCAGGCGCACGCGCCCGCCACGCAGCTCCCGCTCGCGCAGGCGTTGCCGCATCGCCCGCAGTGCATCGCGTCCGTCTGGAGGTTGCGGCACGCGCTGCCGCACTCGACGCGCCCCGCCGCGCACTCGCACGCGCCGCCCGCGCAGGCCTGATCGCCGCGGCACGCCCGCCCGCACGCGCCGCAGTTCGACACGTCGTCGAGCGTGTTCACGCACGCCTCGCCGCACGCGCGCAGGCCCGCGCCGCACGCGAGCTCGCGCGGCGCGTCGACCGCCGCCTCCACCGCCGCCTCCATCGCCACATCGACACCCGCCTCGCCCTCCGCGTCGAGCCCGACGTCCTCCGCCGCGACGTCCGCGCCGCCCTCCGCCGCGGGCTCGCTCGTCACGTCGGGCCCCGCGTCCGCGTCGGGCGCGTCGATTCCCGCCTCCACCGCGGCGTCCTTCCGCGCTGCGTCGCCTGCGTCGCCCGCGTCGGGGCAACTGTTCGTGTTCAGGCAGTCGGGGCCGAAGTCCACGTAGGGGATGCACCCCGCCAACACCGCACCGAGCACCAACGCGCGCATGACGCATCCACCGCTATCACACCTCTTCCACGGCCGGGAGCCCGTTGTGCTCGCGCGCTCGCCCGTGTGAATCTCCCTCCGCCATGCGCACCCTCCTCCGCGCCCTCGCCGCCGCGTCGATCCTCCTCGCCCCCGCCGCGGCCGCCGCGCAGCCCGTCCGCGGCACCTGCACCAACTGCGGGGAGGACGCGGTCAACTGCGGCAGTTGCATCGCCAACGGGACCGCGTGCTTCGACGCGCTGCCGGCGGCCGAGCGGCGCGCCGGCGTCTTCCAGACGCGCGACGGGCGCGACGCGCGGATGCTGCGGTTCGCGCGGCTCATCAAGGGCGCGCCCAACTCCGCGAGCGACATCAACCGCGCGGTGGGGCGGCAGTACAACGGGGGCCAGGTGTGGCTCTACTACGGCGACGGCGTCCCCTCGGGCTACTGCGCGCCGTCGGGCGGGCCGCCTCGCTCGTACGCGATGGACTCCGACTACCGCTTCGGGTGGGATCGCCGCTACGAGGACACCCTCAACGGCCTCGACTGCTACAACGCCGAGGTCGACCGCTTCTACATCGGCACGCCGGGCCACGCCGACGGCGACCGCGTGTGCGACGGCGAGCAGGCGCTCTTCCTCCCCGAGCACGGCGCCGTCTTCGACCTCGGGGGCGAGGGCAACCGGGTGGCGGTGTTCCCCTTCACCGACCACGGGCCGCTGCCGTGCGAGTCGTTCGAGTTCAGCGTGTGGCTCTCCAACAACCCCAACGCCACCGAGGTCGCCGAGGCCGGCCGACCCGACGCCAACCGCTGGAACCCCGCCGTCCTCGTCCGTGCCTTCCTCCAGGGCTGGATCCCCGACATAAGCGTCGGCGGTCAGTCCGTCGGCCCCGCGCTCACGCCCAACCTCAACAACCCCACGCAGCGCGACGGCATCGTGCAGGTGTTCGCGCTGCCCTGCGGCCTCACCTTCCGCTACGCCTCGGTCGTCGCGGGCAACAACGGCAACCCCTCGCCGGCGTGCCAGTTCTGGTCGTTCGACGCCGAGCTCGACGCCGTCGCGGGGCTCAACGAGGACGACACCGCCATCTGCCCCGACGGCGACGGCGACGGCTTCCGCGACATGGCCTGCGGCGGCAACGACTGCAACGACCGCGACCGCGCGGTGAACCCCGGCGCCGTCGAGAGCTGCGCCTCCGCGCGCGACCTCAACTGCGACGGCACCTCGCCGACCTGCCCGAGCAACACCACTTGCGTGAACGGCCTCTGCGCCCCGCAGTGCGTCGAGGGCGCGTGCCCCGACGGCCAGACCTGCGTCGCGGGCGACGCCGGCGCCACCTACTGCCTCCCGACGCCCTGCGCGCGCGTCGCGTGCCCCGAGGGCCAGGTGTGCGGCCCCCGCGGCTGCCAGGACCCGTGCGACGGCGCCCGCTGCCCCGTCGGCGAGGTGTGCCGCGGCGGCGCCTGCGTCAACCCGTGCTCGGGCGTCCTCTGCCCGCCGCGCCAGCACTGCGAGGCGGGCCGCTGCGTGCCCAACTGCCCCTGCGTCGCCTGCGCGTCGGGGGCCACCTGCAACGAGGGCCGAGGCCGCTGCGAGGCGGCGGGCTGCGGCATGCTCATGTGCCCCGCCGAGGCGCTGGTCGACTGCACCGGCGACGTCGCCCGCTGCGTGCGGCCCTGCGAGGGCGTGACGTGCCCGGTGGGCTCGCGCTGCGACTCGATCCTCGGGCGCTGCGTCGCCGACCGCTGCGCCGGCGTGAGCTGCCCCGCGGGCACCCGCTGCGCGAGCGGGCAGTGCGTCCGCGAGGCGCTCCCCGACGCCGGCGCGATGGACGCCGCGCGCGCCGACGTCTCGGTCGACGACGCGGCGCTTGCGGACGTCGCCGCGCGGGACGTCCCCGCCGCGAAGGACGCGGGCCTCGACGGCCCCGACGCGGGCGACCTCGTCATCGACCCCGGCAACACGGGCTGCGGCTGCGACGTGCCCGGCGAAGGGCGCGCCGCGCCGCGCGGCCTCGCGTGGGCGGTGTGCGCGTTGGCGGCGGTGGCGCTGGCTAGAAGGAGCCGCCGAGGCTGAGCGTGCCGCCGTGGGCGCTGGGGGCCGCCGTCACGTTGACGCGGTGGCCCCCGAAGTCGGTCTTGAGGAAGAGGATCGTCCCCGCCACGGCGCCCGCGAGCGTGACGCCCATCGCGACGTCGGCGAAGAGCGCGAGCTGGTTGGCGCTCGCGGCCTGATCCCGGCCCTGCGTGATGAGCCCGGGCACGGCGGGGTCGCTGGCGGGGCGGCCGTTCACGCTGGCGACGGTGGCGTCGTAGTCGCTGTTGCGCGAGAGGGCGAGCGCGCCGCAGACGCCCCACGCGATCGCCGCGGCGCCCGTCACGCCCGCGACGGCGTAGAAGACCGCGGGCGGCAGGCCGTGGCGCTCCTCGGGCGTGAGCACGGGGTTGCTCGTCGGCGGGGCGACGTCCTCGGTCGACGAGGAGAGCGGACCCTGGCCCGAGCCGCCGGGCGGCGGTGTGAGCACCGAGCCCGACGGGTCCGGCGGGGGAGGGGGCGGCGGAGGCGGCGGGGGAGGGGGCGGTGGAGGAGGCGGCGGCGGCGCGGGGGCCTCCTGCTCGAGGGTGAGCGAGAGGGACTGCGCCTGGCCCGCGACGGTGTCGATCTCGCGGGTGGCGGCGACGTAGCCCGTCGCGACGGCGCGGACGGTGTGGTGGCCGGCGGCGAGGCGCACCGGGCGGGCGAGGGAGACCACGCGCTCGTCGACGGTGACGACGAGGCTGAGCGCGTCGGCGGGCGTCACCGCGAGGGTGACATCGGAGACGCGGGCCCGCAGCGCGCGGATGCGCTGCTCGATGGTGCGGCGCTCGGCGGGCGGGACGGCCTGCGCTTCGCTGAGGTAGAGCTCGAACTGCTCGAGCGCCTCGCCCTCGCGGCCCATCTCCTGGAGGCAGAAGGCCATGTTCTTGCGCACCGACGGGTGCGGCGCGATGCGGTAGGCGGCCTGGAAGGCCTCCAGCGCGGGCGCGAACGAGCGCTGCTGAAACTGCTGCACGCCGGACTGGAACTGCCGCCGCGCCTCCGCGCGGTCGGCCTCGCTCGGCTGCGCGAACGCCACGGAAGGCGCCGCGAGCAGTGCCGCGGCGAGGGGGAGGAACGCGAACGGGCTCGTACGCAAAGGACTTCTCTCCGCGAAGCGACGGCGCGGGACATCCGACGCCGCGGTCGGGAGCCTATCGGGGTGGGGCGCGCCCGGTCAACGCCTCCCGCGCGGCGGGCGCGTGCGCCGCACGGGCGGTGTGAAGGCTACTGCACCTTGATCTTCTTCGGGTCGAAGTTGGGCTTCGGGGGCTGCGGGTCCATCTCGCGCAGCGTCTCGACCAGCGTCCGGGCGACGATGAGGTTGCGGTACCACTTGCGGTCGGCCGGCACGACGTACCAGGGCGCGTGCTTCGTGCTGCACTTCGCGAGCACGTCCTCGTAGGCGCTCTGGTACTCGTCCCAGTGGGCGCGCTCCTTCAGGTCGTTCTCGTCGAACTTCCACGTCTTCGTCTTGTCGGCGAGGCGCTCCTCGAGGCGGCGCTTCTGCTCGTCCTTCGAGATGTGGAGGAAGAACTTCAGCACCGTCGTCCCGAGGTCGCTGGCCAGCTCCTCGAAGCGGTTGATCTGGTCGTAGCGCTTCTTCCACTCCGACGCGGGGACGAGGTCGTGGATGCGCACCACCAGCACGTCCTCGTAGTGCGAGCGGTTGAAGAGCCCGATGTTGCCGCGGCACGGCATCCGTCGGTAGATCCGCCAGAGGAAGTCGTGGTCGCGCTCCTCGAAGGAGGGCGCCTTGAAGCTCGTGATCTCGCAGCCCGAGGGGTTGAGCCCCGAGAGCACGTGCTTCACCGTGCCGTCCTTGCCCCCCGTGTCCATCGCCTGGAGGATCACCAGCACCGAGCGGCGGTTCTCGGCGTAGAGCCGCTCCTGCAGCTCGGTGAGGTCGGCGCGGTCGCGCGCGAGCTGGGCGTCGGCGTCCTCGCGGTCCTTGATGCCGCCGTCGTCGTTCGTGTCGATGTCCTTGAGCTTCACCTTCGACCCGGGCTTCACCAGGATCGCCTTCGCGTTCTCGGCCTTCATCGTGCGCCTCTCCTTGTCGCGCGAGTTTCACCCGCGCAGGCGCCCGACGGGAAGCGCCATCCGCACGCCGCCCCACGACGCGCCCGGTGCGCTACTCCCGCACCACCGCGCGCACCACCTCGCCGAGCGGGCTGTTGGGGAAGCGCCGCAGGAAAGCCTCCGCCCGCGCCCGCGCCCCCGCCCGGTCGCCGCCCGCCGCGAGGGCCTGCACCGCGAGCGCCTCCCGCTCCTCGCGCAGCCGCCCCTCGGGGAACGTCCGCCGGTGCTCGTCGAGGGCCTCGATCGCGTCGGCCGGGCGCCCCCGCAGCATCGCCGCGCGCGCCCGCGCCAGGAGGGCCCCCTCGCGCTCCCGGTCAGGGGCGGGAACCGTCGGCGGCCGGGGCGGGGCGCTCGCGATGTTCGCCGCGGCGTCCGTGGGCGCGCTCGCGTCGGAGGTCGTGGGGACGGGCACCTCCACGCGCTCGACGACGCGCTCCACCACGCGCTCGACGACGCGCTCGACGCGGGGCGGCGGCGGGGGTGCGAGGCGCGCGTGGAGGGCGGCCCCGGCGATGCCCCCGACCGCACTGCCGACGACGAAGGTCGCCCACGAGGGCCACGCGCGCGCGCCCACCGGAGGCACTGCGGGGGGCGTCGCCGGGGCCGCGGGGGAGGGCTCCGCGGGGGGAGCACCGTCGTCGCCGCCGGTGCCGATGTCGAGGTCTTTGAAGATGCGCCCGAGCATCGCGTCGCCGCGCGCGTCGGAGAGCCCGGGCCGCGCCCGCTCGGTGCGCAGGAGCGCGGCCACGTCGTCGGGCAGCTCGTCGTCGTCGTCGCGGGCGCTCACGGCGTCTCCCCCTGGCGAAGGCGGTTGCGGCGCACGGCGGCGGCGAAGTCCTTGCGGGCCTCGCGGAGCCGGGAGTACGCGGTGTTGAGCGGGACCCCCAGGGCCTCGGCGGCCTCGGGGACGGGCGACTCCTCGAGGTCGACGAGCACCAGCACGTCGCGGCGCTCGGGCGCGAGCGCGTCGAGGGCGGCCATCACCGCGCGCCGCTGCTCGCGGGCCTCGAGCTGCGCGTCGGCGCCGACGGCCTCGTCGGTCGGGTCGAGGGTGTCGTCGGACTTCTCGCGGCGCACCCGCGCGAGGTCACGGTAGTCCGACGCCGCCCGCACCGCGAAGGCCCGCAGCCAGGGGCGGATCGGCCGCGACGCGTCGTAGTCGGCCCAGCGCCGGTGGACCGTGAGGAAGAGCTCCTGCGTCACGTCCTCGACGTCGCCCGGCCGCACCCCGAGCCGCCGCAAGAGCGTCGCCACCCCGCGGAACTCCTCGCGGAACGCCTTCACGAAGCGCGGGTCGATCGCGCTCACGGGGCCCTGCCTCGCGGGGGACGACGCATGCGCCGCGACGCTAACGTGCCGGGCGCACGCCTGTCGAATCGCGGGCGAGGGGGTGGGGGCCGGCACGTTCATGACGGAAGAGGGCGCACCCGATGCTTGGGCGCGGCGCGCCGCGGACGTCGCGAAATCCGCGCCCCTTGCCACTGGGGGAGGCGGTTGCGTAGAGTGGCGACGGTCCAGCTCTCGTGGAGATCGCCATGCGCCAGTCGTCGTTCCCCTCCATCGCGCTCTGCCTCGCCGTCTTCGCCGGCTGCACGAGCCCCGGCAACCAGGCCGTCATCCCGGTGGACGACGACACCCCCGTGGCCCCCGACCGCCCGGCCACGGGCATGGACGCGGGCATGCCCGACGCGTTCATCCCGCCGTCGCCCGACGTGGCGGCGCTCGACGTCCGACGCGACGCGGGGCCCAACGCCGACGCGTTCTGGGCCGACAACCCCCCGCCCCGCTACTGCGGCGCGGACGGCGGGATGGGCGCGCCCGCGACGCTCCCCGGCGGCACCGCGGAGTGCCCCGACGACCTCCTGCGCGAGGGCTGCCCCTGCACCACCATCGGCGAAGAGCGCCCGTGCTGGCCCGGCCTCCGCGTCAACCGCAACCGCGGCATCTGCCACGACGGCATGACCCGCTGCGTGATGGACAACGAGCTCGGCGGCCGCTGGAGCGCGTGCGAGGGCTACGTGCTCCCGCGCGAGGGCGCGCGCCTCGGGCCCGACTCCTGCCAGTGCTTCTCGCAGGGCCAGTGGGAGCTCACCAACCTCTCGCCGTGCTTCATCACGTACCCCGGCAACATGGTGTACGCAGTGTCCACCTACGTCGACGCGATGGGCCAGGCGCACTGCCCGGCCACCCCGGGCGGGCCCCCGCCGGTGCCGCAGCCCGGCACCAACTTCAGCACCAACTTCCTCACGGTCGACTGCCAGGGGCGCTTCCGCCTGTGCTTCACCATCAAGGCGGGCAACCCGATGAGCCCCGCCGCGGGCGACTGCACCGTCTCGCAGACGTGCACCGAGGGCTGGTACGAGCGCCCCGGCCAGCGCCAGGCGATGCCCCCGCTGCCCGCGTGGACGAGCAGCGACCCCACCTGCGCGGGCCGCTTCGTGATGAACGGCGGCTACGGCGAGATGACCGTGCAGGGCCTCTCCAGCGAGTGCCAGGCGATCGACAACGGGTCGGGGCAGCCGTACCAGTTCCTGCGGGTCCCGTACTGCCCGGTGCGCTGCTCGATGACGCCGTCGCTCCCCGAGTGCGCGATGTGCCGCAACGGGGGCTCGGGTCGGTTCTGATCGTGGGCGGGTGACGCGGGCCGCGTGGGCGCACACCCACGCGGCCCCTGCGGGTGCGCTACGGCATGTTGGCGGCGCCCGGGGTGGGCGTCATCGTGAGGCTCCAGTCGTCGGCCGCGTTGTTCGAGTCGACGCCGTTCGGCACGCGCGCGAGCGACGCGTTGGCCGTGTTCGAGTCGGCCACGCTCGCGGGGAGCGCCGTGCCCTCGACCATCGACGGCATCCCCATCACGCCGGGGATCGTCGCGGCGGTGATCGCGCCCTCGTAGGAGAGCGCGTCGACCACGCTCATCGTCATCGTGTTGATCAGCGCGACGGCGTCGGGCGCGCCGTTCTGCATCGTGTTGTCGGCCAGCGTGAAGCGCGCGACGCCCATCGGCACCATCACCCCCGTGTTGGCCACCACCGCGTAGGCGCCCGGCGCGAGCATCCCCGTCAGCGCCACCCGCGCGTACTGGGCGCTGGTGCTCCCGTTGACGAGCACCACGGCGTACTGGGCGAGGTTCACCGCCGTGTCGCCGCCGTTGTAGATCTCGACGAACTCGCCGGCGTCGGTGCCCACCTGGTCGTAGTCGACCTCGTTGATCACCAGCGAACCCGGCGGGGCCGTGGTCACCGTCACCCCGGCCGTCCGCGAGTCCATCCCGAGCGTCGCCGTCACCGTCGCGGTCGCCATCATCGCGCCGCCGGTCACGTCGAAGCGCGCGCTCAGCGCGTTGGCCGGGACCACCACCGTCATCGGCACCGTGAGCCCCGGCGTGGCCGCGAGCGTCACCGTCGTGCCGCCCATCGGCGCCGGCACGTCGAGCGTCACCGTGAGGCTGGTGCGGGCGCCCGTGCTCACCGTCGCCATCGCGGGGGAGATCCCGACGAGCCGCGGGGCCTCGGCCGCCGCGATCACCCGCACGCGGGCCATCTGCGTCGACATGCCCAGCGTCGCCGTCACCGTGTAGGGGTCGGCCGCTGCCGTCACGCCGCGCACCGGAACCACCGCGCTCGCGCGGCCCGCGGGGATCACCACCGGGTCGACGGTGATGCCCGGCGAGCTCGCCATGAAGGTCACCGTCGCGTCCATCCCGAGCGCGCGCGTGAGGCGAACCGTGAGGGGCTCGGGGATCGTCGTCGCGGCCGCCGTCCCGACGCGCGCGAAGGTCACGTCGGTGGGGAAGGGGAGGAGCTGCGCCGAGCCGGCGACCACGTCCGTCGCGTTGCGCGGCAGGAGCTTGGAGTTCTCGCGGGAGAGCACCAGCACGCCCGTGATCGACGCGAAGCGCTCGCCCATCGCCGGCGCCGGCGTGAGCAGGAAGAGCCCGTCGTCGACCCGGAGCGAGCCCTCGACCTCGAACTCGTTGGTCGGCGCCACCTCGCCGCCCGCGGGCGCGGGCATCGGGTTGGTGACCGTGACGTTCTCGACGCGGACGAGGACGCCCTCGAGGGCCGACGCGCGCATCCCGCCGGTCGCCGCCATCGCCGCGGGCACCACCACCGGCGCAGGCACGGTGCCCGTCGCGGTGGTCACCATCACCGTCGGGGTGGTGAGCTGCTTCTGCCCGAAGAAGTCCGCCACGGTGGCGTTGGCGACCGTGACGCGCGCGCCCGGCACCACCGCCGCGGCGGGCGCGGTGTTGGTGTAGACGTAGATGCCCGAGAAATCCGCGCCGGCGTACATCGGCGTCATCATGTCGGCCTGCACGTAGAAGCCGTTGCGGCTGACGGCGGTGACGACGACGTTGCTCACCGTCACGCGCGCGCCGGCGGCCACCATCGCCTGCTTGATGGCGTAGATGGTGGCGGGGCACGCGACGCCGCCGGGGTTGGCGGCCATCGGGCACGGGTCGCAGGCGTTGCCGAGGCCGTCCATGTCGGTGTCGGCCTGGTCGCGGTTGGGCGCGTCGGGGCAGTTGTCCATCCCGTTGGGCACCATGTCGCCGTCGCGGTCGTTGGGGTCGGGCCGCGTGCAGGCCGTGGTGTTGGCGTTGAGCGGGCACGGGTCGCAGGCGTCGCCGACCATGTCCATGTCCGCGTCGCCCTGGCGCATGTTGTCGACCGGGCGGACGGGGTTGAACACCCGCGGGCAGTTGTCCATCGCGTCGGGGATGCCGTCGCCGTCGCGGTCGTTGGGCATCGACACGCCGGCGTAGCGCGTGGAGCCGTTGACCACCGGGTTGGGGAGCGAGCCCATCGCGTTGCGGGCCGGGAGGCAGGAGGGCTCGCCCATCGGCTCGCCGCAGAAGAAGAGGGGGTAGCGGCCGTTGTTGGCGGCGGTGAGCTCGGACAGCGTGCGGCCGCCGAGCTCGCGGGAGACGCACACGCGCTTCATGCCGCCGCACACGTCGAGCGCGTCGCAGGCCATGCCGCCGTTGAGCCCGGCCACCACCGCCGCGTCGCCGTAGAGGGCCGCGCCGCCGCGGAGCACGAGCGCGACGTCCTGCGCCTCGGCGTCGAGGACGGCGCGGTGGTCGCGGTGGGCGCGGGCGTTGAAGATCGCGAGGTCGGCGCGGCGGCCGCGGGCGACGGTGCCGATGACGTCGTCGACCGAGAGGGCCGCGGCGGCGTCGCGCGTGGCCATGAGCCAGAGGGCCTCGTCGGTGAAGAAGCCGTCGTAGTAGTTGCGGTTGAGGTTGTCGGCGCAGCGGAGCTCGCGGAGCATGTTCATCGAGCCCGAGACGATCCAGTCGGCGCCGAGGGCGATGGGGACGCCGAGGCGGGCGTACTCGGTGACGTGCGCGGTGTCGCCGTAGAGCGTCACGTTGGAGCGCGGCGACCAGATGAGCGCCGTGCCGTCGCGCGCCATCTCGGAGATGTCCGTGGGGAGGAGCCCGACGCCGTGCACGAAGGCGCTGTTGGGCTGCACGAGGTCGGTGGCCCCCGTCCGCACGCACAGGAACTCGTTGCGCGCCTCGGTGTTGATGCCCTCGGCGATGTGCGGGGTGTAGGCGTCGACGCGCATGATCGATGCGGCGGTGTCGATGCCCGGGTAGGCGCAGCCCATGGTGAGCAGCTCGCCGCCGGAGTCGCCGAGCGGGAAGGTCTCGTACTGCACCGGGGGCTGGTCGAGGCCCTCCTGGTTGGCGCGGTCGAGGTTGCGGAGGAAGCCGTTGGTGCCGCCCGAGCCGTTGACCGACGTGGCGCCGCCCATCACGAAGCGCAGCTCGGCCCACGCCATCTGGTCGTTGGTGGCGCTGCCGGTGGAGTTGAGGCGGGTGTGCATCTGCGGGCCCCCGCCGCGGCGCCAGTTGTGGCGGTGCTCGTAGCGCTCGGCGGTGAGGGTGTAGGGGCGGTTCTGCCCGTACGTGAGGTGGTCGTGGGCGTTGATGAGGCCGGGCGACACGACGCCGTCGGGGCACACGATCGCGGTCGCGCCCATCGCCCCCATCGAGCAGTCACAGCCGACGCACTGGATGACGCCCTGCGCGTCGACGAGCACCTGGCCGCCGCGGAGCACCTCGCCGGGCGTGAGGATGTCGCCCGTGATGAGCAGCGACGCGCTCCCCGCCGTCACGCTGCACACGCCCGACGGGAGCGAGGGCATGGCGTCGCCGGGGCAGGTGGTGATGCGCGGGCCCATCGGGGTGCTCCCGTCGGGCGCGTCGGGCACGTCGCCGGGGGGCGCCGCGTCGCCGTCGGGTTGGGCGGTCGCGTCGCCGTCGGGCTGGGCCGTCGCGTCGCCGTCGGGCGGGGCGGTGGCGTCGCCGTCGGGTCCGACGTCGGTCGCGGGCGGCAGGCCGGGCGATTCACCCGAACACGCGGCCAGAAGGGCGAAGAGGGCGAGGAAGGGGGGCCGGAGGGTCATCACGCGGGACGAGAACCGATCGCGGCGGCCGCGTCAATGCGGGGCTCGTGGCAAAAGCGTGTGGAGGGCTTCGGCGACCGGGTCGGGGTTCCCGAATTGTTGGCTTCGGGGGCGGGCGCGTCGCTACGCGGCGGCCTCGTCGAGCTCCTTGAGCAGGAGCGCGAGGGCGGTGGCGAGCTCGCGGCGGCGGCGCGCGAAGGTCTGCGGGCCCACCTCGCCCTCGCGGTGGAGGGCGGCGAGCTCGCGCATCTCGGCGAGGAGGCGGTCGCGGTCGGACTCCACCGCCGCGCGCGGGCGCTTCGAGGCGGCCTGGCGGCGCCGCGAGAGGGCGTAGCCGAGCGCGCCCAGCACGATCGCGCTTGCCCCTGCCGTGGCCGCGAGGCGGGCGGGCCCTGCCGCCGCGGGGATGCCGCCGAGGCGGACGTTGAGGGACGTGAGCGGCGGGTCGTTGGGGCGTCGCTCGAGGCCCGTCAGGAGCACACGCTGGCCCTCGGACTGGCGCGCCTCGGGGGTGGGCATCCCGTCGACCGCGAGCGTGAGGCCGGGCGGCGCCTCGGTGATGACGGTCGCGCTCACCACCGGCAGCGGCATCGGTAGGGAGAGCGCGACGTCGCCGCCCTCCAGCTTCACCTGAAACTGGTAGACGATGTCCAGCGGCTCCGTGGTGGTCGGCGGAACCGATCCCCGGAACACCGCCGCCCCGCCCTCCTCGGTGAGCCGCTGGTCGCCCATCGAGGGCTGCGTCACGAAGGCGGTGTACGACGACGGCAGCGGGAAGCGGATGCCCGCGGCGGGCACGAAGGCCATCGGCTGCGCGCCCCCTTCGCCGAGCGACATGGCGGTGAGGTTGACGAGCTTGAAGCGGAGGACGAAGACGGCGCGGTCGTCCTTGAAGCGGACCTCCGCGCGCGCCTCCCACAGGAGCACGCCGCGCGGCTGGTCGGTGACCTCATGGCGGACGAGCTGAACCTCGTAGCCGTGCTCGAGCGGGAGCTGGAACGGCGGCGCCCCGAAGCGCGCCCCGTTGCGCTCGGTGGAGAGCCGGTAGGCCATCGTCCCGTCGGTGGCCATGCGCTCGATGCGGGCGGTTCCGTCGAGGCCCGTGCGGACCTCCTGAGCACCAGCCACCTCGCCCTCGCGCATCGCGCCGACGCGCACCACCACCTCGGGCTGCGGCGCGCCGTTCGCGTCGACCACGCGGACCACCACCACGCCGGGCGGGAGCTCCGCCGACTCGCGCGCGTAGCTCTCCGGCAGGCGCGCGCGGTGGATGTTCTCGCCGCCATGGGGGTCGCCGCCGTGGGGATCGCCGCCGTGCGGGTCGGCGGAGTCCACCGGCACGTGGCCGGGCGGCAGGGGCTGCGTCGGGTCGACGGGGCCGGGCGCCGTGGCCGACGCGTCGGCGGGCGGTGCGGCTGCGTCTTGTGCGGCGGCGGTGCGGGTGGCGAGGGCGAGCGAGAGCGCGACGACGCGCGCGAGGTCAGTTCGCATCGGCGGCCTCCGGGGCGACGCGGGCTCCGCACTTCTTGCAAAACACCGCGTCGGCGTCGTTGGCCGCCTCGCACTTCGGGCACGCGAGGGAGGGCGCGGCGTCGGGCTTCTTCTCGAGCGAGAGCGCGGGCTTCGCGGCCTCGGGCTCGAGCTTCGCGTCGGCGCTCTTCACATCGGCGGCCTTCGCGTCGGCGGGCTTCACGGCCTCGTCGAGCATCGACTCGGCGCGGGAGAGCCACGGCCCGAGGCCCTCGTCGATCGCGCGCATCGCGGCGCGGGCCTCGGCGCGGTACTTCGCGTCGAGCTCCTTGTGGTCCTCCTCCGAGAGGCGGCCGATGGCGCGCTCGAACTCGATGTCCTTCAGCGCCTTGAGCGCCGCGCGCTTGCGGGCCTCGAGGTCGCTCGGGACGCCGGACTCGTCGGTGTCGTCGTCGTCGCCGGGCGCCGCGGGGTCGAGCGCGGTGCGAAGGGCCTCCCAGAAGATCAGGACCGCCGCGGAGAGCAACGCGAAGGCCACCCACAGCACGACGGTGGGCGCGCCGCGCAGGATGCCGATGGGGACCGCGGCGCCGACCACGACGGCGGCCGCGATGGTGGGGACGTGGCGCGCGAGCGGGTCGCGGGCGCGGGGGTCATTCGTCGAGGCCACGGAGTTCCTCATCGATGCGGGCGTCGTAGGGGGCGGCGTCGGGCTTGGGCGCCTCGGGCTTCGCGCCGGCCTGGAGCGTCGGGGGCGCCTCGCGCCGGGCCCACTTGCGGGCGAGGTGGAAGACGAGGCCCGCGCCCGCGGCGAGCGCCGCCACGGGCACGATGTAGAGCGCCTTGTTGTGGCCCTGGTCGGGCGGCACCGTCAGCGCCTCGCGGCCGTAGCGCGCCACGTAGTCGCCGACGACCGCCGCCTCGCTGTCGCCGGCCGCGAGCCGCCCGCGGATGGCGTCGCGGTGGTTGGCGGCCCAGTCGCAGGCGCAGGTGGCGAGCGGCAGGCGCGCGCACCCGCCGCACATGCAGAGGAGCTGGTCGAAGACGTGGCGCTCGGCGGGGGTGAAGTTCTCCGCGACGCCGACGGGCATGCCCGACGAGACGCGGTGCTCGCTCCCCTGCGCGAGCGCGTCGCGCGGCGCGAGGAGCACGAGCGCGCCGCCGGCGGTGAGCAGGAGGAGCAGCCCCGTGGCGCCCGCGGGGACGGCGCGCGGGGCGACGGCGCGGGCGGCCTCGCGCGAGGCGTCGGGCCACATGGCCACCATCACGCCGAACACGAGGACGAGGCCGCCGACCCAGATCCAGAGGGTGAGCGGGTTGACCACGCCCTTGATGTGGGCGACGTGGGTGTCGGGGTTGAGGGAGTTCATCACCACGTAGAGGTCTTCGCGGGGGCGCGAGTGGATGGCGACCTCGGTGGTGGGCATCTCGGGGCGGGCGGTGAAGATGAAGCGGGCGGGCCGCAGCTCCGTGTAGCGCTCGCCGCCGACAAAAGCCGTGACGCGCGCGTAGATCTCGCGCTTGTCGGGCGTGCGGCGCGACTCGGCGCCCTCGTAGCGGAGCGTGTAGCGCCCTACCCGGAGCGTCTGGCCCGGCGCGAGCGAGGCCTCGGTCTCCTGGCGGTAGCCCGCGCCCATGTAGCCCATCATCATCAGCGCGAAGCCGAAGTGGACGACGTAGCCGCCGTAGCGCCGGCGGTTCTTCCCCACGAGGGAGAGGAAGGCGGTGGGGGCGTCCTCCTTCTTCGAGCGCATGCGGGCGAGGGTGCCGCGCTGAAACTCCTGCCAGAGCGCGGCGACGTTGAAGGCGAAGAGGCCCGTGGCGAAGGGCGGCAGGTGGCCGTCGAGCCACGCGAGCGCGCGGCCGACGTTGACGTGGCCGAGCGTGAGGCCGCCGAGCTTGATGGCGGTGACGTTGTCGTAGATGGGGTCGAGGTGGACGACGGGGGCGAAGCCGAGGTGGCGGCCGACGGCGGCGTGGAGGACGCCGACGACGAGGCCGGCGGCGAGCGGGCCGCGGAAGGCTTCGAGGAGGTTCTTCGGGGTGGCCTTGCGCCAGGGGGTGAGGGTGCCGACGCCGATGATGGCGAAGAGGACGAGGCCGATGGGCGCGAGCCAGGCGTTGTAGAAGCTGGCGCCGACGGTGAGGCGCTCGTTCCAGAGCCACTCGCTCACCTTGGGCCAGGTGGTGGCGAGGAGGATGAAGACGCAGATCCCGAGGAGCATCCAGTTGTTGACGACGAACATGGCCTCGCGCGAGAGCGCGGAGTCGATCTGCGCGGCGCCGCGGAGCTTCGGCAGGCGCCACACCACGAGCGCGATGCAGAAGAGGGCGAGGAAGCCCATGTACCAGACGAAGTAGATGCCGATGCCGCTCTGGGCGAAGGAGTGGACGCTGGAGATGAGCCCCGAGCGCGTGAGGAAGGTGCCGAAGATGGTGAGGAAGAAGCTCCCGAGGAGGAGCGAGACGTTCCACACCTTGAGGAAGCCGCGGCGCTCCTGGATCATCACGGAGTGGAGGAAGGCGGTGCACGTCCACCAGGGGAGGCAGGCGGCGTTCTCGACCGGGTCCCAGGCCCAGAAGCCGCCCCAGCCGAGCTCCTCGTAGGCCCACAGCATCCCGAGCACGTTGCCGATGGACAGGAACATCCACGCGAAGAGCACCCACCGCCGCACGGCGACGACCCACTCCTCGTTGAGGCGCCCGGTGATGAGCGCGGAGACGGCGAACGCGAAGGGCACCGCGCACCCGACGAAGCCCACGTAGAGGCTCGGCGGGTGGATGGCCATGTAGAAGTTCTGCAGCGAGGGGTTGAGCCCTTCGCCGTCGGGGGGCGCGCCGCCGAAGGTGGCCGCGAAGGGGTTGGCCGCGAAGGCCATCAGCACCCCGAAGAACATCACCACGCTCATCAGCGTGGCGAGCACCCAGGGGGCGAGCTCTTTGTAGCGCCCGCGGATCCAGAGGGCGCACGCGGCGGTGTAGAGCGAGAGGAGGAAGCTCCACCAGAGGAGCGAGCCGTCCTGGCCGCCCCAGAGCGCGGCGATGAGGTACGCCGTCGGCATCGAGCGGTCGCTGTAGTGGGCGACGTACCGGATGCGGAAGTCGTGGGAGAGGAAGGCGTAGAGCAGCACCATCACGTCGAGCCCGATGAGGGCGCAGGTGCCGAGCGACGCGAGGCGGGCGGCGCGCAGGAGCCGCGGGGCGCGGGCGGGGGAGGACGTGCCGGCGGTCACCGCGAGCGCGAAGGCGGCGGCGGCGGTCACCAGGAACGCGTAGAGCACGCCCGTCCCGAAGGCGGGGATGCCCGCGTCGAAGCTGGTCGGGTTCATGGGTGGGGCGGAACGTAGAGGGAAGCGGGACGGCTGGCAATCGGCGCGAGGGGGACCGCTGGCGCGAAGACGTCGGGGTAGGGCGGTGCGTCGAAGACCGCTCGGCCCTAACCCAAGCACCTCACGATGGCCGCTTCCCGCTTGTCATTCGAGCGGCGGTGGTGGTACTCGGTACGACGGCGAGTGGATGGCTCGCGAAGGAGTCACGCTCGAAGCCGGTCAGTGAGGGGAAGTCGGACGTGCCGGAAGAGGATGGACGAAGGGTCGACGCGGTGGCGCTCGAAGGGGGCAGCCCCTCCACGACAGTGCCTGCTCCGCCGCTCGATCTCGGGTCGCCGGTACAGGTCCCCACGGTTCCGGGGGTGGGGGAGCTTCCGTCGTGGCCTGAGGGGGTGGTCCCTGAGGCCGCCGTCCCTTCGGCGCCCCAGACGTCGCCAGGATCGCTTCTGGGGGGCGCCGTCCTCGATCACTTGCCGAGCGCCGCAGTCGCGCAGGGGGTCACGACCGCCGCGCGGGTCGGCGAGGTCGCGGCGAGTGCGCGCACGCTCGCCGCCGGCGGCGATGCCCTCGGAGCTGCCACGGGCCTGGTGTCGTCGGGGCTCGGGGCGGCGGCGCTGGTTCCTGGCGCACCCGCGGGCGTCTTCCATGCAATCACCGGCGGCGTCGATGCAGCGCAGTCGCTGATGGGCTCCTTCCGCAACGTGTTCCCCGACGCGCCGGCCGCGCCGGGCGCGTTGGGGGTGCCGGGTGGCGCGGCGCCGCTCTCGGAGGTGACCTTCCGTTTCGAAGGCGCCAGCGGGCAGTGGCGCGTGGTGAAGTTCCGCGCGCAGGAGGCCCTCTCGGAGACCTGGGAGGCCGCGGTCGACCTCGCAGGCGACGACCTGCACGACGACCCCGACGCGCTCCTCGGGCGGCCGGCGACCGCCGTGGTCCAGCGGGCCACCGTCACCCGGTATTTCCGGGGCGTGGTGCGTCGCGTGGAGCACCTCGGCACGGCGAACGGCCGCCTCCTCGCGCGGGCTTGGGTGGTCCCGGCGCTGTGGGCGCTCTCGCAGCGGGTCAACTCGCGCATCTTCCACGACGTGAAGGTCGAGGACGTGGTCCGCGCCGTGCTCCGCGACGCGGGGCTCTACGATGGCAGCCTCGACGTCGCGCTCCGCGATACGTACCTGCGGCGCGAGTACTGCGTCCAATACCGCGAGTCCGACCTGGCCTTCCTCCAGCGACTGATGGAGGAGGAGGGGGTCACCTATTTCTTCCGCCACGCGGAAGGGACCGAGACGCTCGTCGTCACCGACCACGACTGCTACCAACCCGTGGCGACGCTCGACGGGCAGGCGGTGCCGGTGGCGGGCACGGAGGCCGGGGTGCTCGCGACGGAGTCCGTCCGCCAACTCGATTGGGGGCGCGAGCAGCGGCCGACCGCGGTGATCGTGCGCGACTTCGACTTCACGCGCCCGCAGCTGCCCATCACGCAGCAGGTGCCGCGGGATGCGGGGGCGCGGCCGGTGTACGAGTACCCGGCCGAGGCGGTGTTCTCGGACTACCGCGCCGGGAGCGAGCAGCACCACGACGACAACGTCCAGCGCCTCGCCGAGATCCGCCTGCAGGCGCTGCGGGCCTCGGAGCAGCAGGGGACGGGGCCGAGCAACGTCACGGGGATGACGCCGGGCTTCGCGTTCACGCTCCGCGCGCACGGCCGGGCGGCGCTCAACCAGCGCCACGTCGTCACGCGCGTCGTGCACGAGGGCAACGCGCGCGATGCGCTCGACCACGAGACGCAGCACACGGGCCCCTCGGTCGACCGCTACCGCAACACGATCACCTGCATCCCGGCGTCGGTCCCGTGGCGGCCGATGCGGACGACGCCGCGTCCGGTGGTGACGGGCATCCAGACGGCGACGGTGGTCGGCCCGGCGGGGCGCGAGATCTTCACCGACCCGCACGGGCGCATCAAGGTGCGCTTCCACTGGGACCGGCGCGACGAGGCGCGCGACCCGACCACGCTGCGCTGGGTGCGCGTGGCGCAGGCCTGGGGCGGCGGCAACTGGGGCATGGTCGTGACGCCGCGCATCGGCATGGAGGTGGTGGTGCAGTTCCTGGAGGGGAACCCCGACCGGCCGCTGGTGATGGGCTGCGTGTACAACAACAGCAACCGCCCCGCCGTGGACCACCCGCACGCGAGCAGCCAGACGCGGCTGCGGAGCAACAGCACGCCGGGCGGCAACGGGTTCAACGAGTTCTCGTTCGAAGACGCGGCCGGGAGCGAGCGGGTGTATCTGCACGCGCAGCGCGACCACGCGGAGGACGTGCTGCACGACCAGCGCATCGAGGTGGGCAACGACCGCACGGTGACCGTGAAGGGCGAGGAGACGAACTCGGTCATCGGCGGGCGCACGACGCGGATTGGAGGCGGGGAGCACAACGCCGTGTCGCCGGACAGCCTGACGGTCACGGGCAACCTGGAGGTGCGCGTGCGGGGGCAGGAGGCGCTCCAGGAGGCGTCGCACGTCTGGCACATCAAGGCCAACGACCAGGTGCTCATCGAGTGCCCGCCCAGCAAGATCGACATGACCCGAGGGCGGATCGTCATCACGACGGGGGCCTCGACCGTCGAGCTGAGCGGGGGCACGATCAACATCCACTCGAACGATCTGATCGACATCAAGAGCAAGCTGGTGAAGATCAATTCGTAGGAGGAAGGCCAGTGCCCCCCGCGGCGAGAATCGGTGACAATCACACGTGCCCGATCCACGGCGGCGGGGCCATCCTGCCGGCCTGCTGCCCGTCCGTCATCGTCGGGGGGATGCCCGTCGCCAGGGTGACGGACCTCTCGGCGTGCGGTCCGCCCGACGCGATCGTTCAGGGGGAGGATTCGGTGATCATCGGCGGGCGGCCCGCCGCGCGGATGGGGGACCCGACCCAACACGGGGGGACGGTCGTCCAAGGATGTCGCAGCGTGCTGATCGGCAAGCCGCGGCAGGCGCAATGCCTGCTCGAAGGTGCGGCGACGGGCGCCCCCTTCCTCGCGAGGTTTTGAGGCGGCATGTTGCGGATCAGGAAAGAGCAGTTCGCGGAGACGCGGCGCCAAACGATCGAGCGGGGCCTCCTTCGAAGTTTTCAAGGAGAGCATCAACTGGCGTTTCGTGACGAGGATCGGGGAGGCATCGCCGTCCGAGACGCCTATGGGAACGACATCCAACTTGAGTTCGATGGGAACGGTTTTGTCGAGTCCGTTGTTAGCCCCATGGGGCGACGCTGGCGGTTCGAGACAGACGCCACCGGGGCGGTGCGACGGTTCTCAAGCCCTTCGAACCAGTGGGTCGAGGTGCAGCGCGATGGGCGCGGCAACGTCCAGCAGGTAGTACGGGACGGGGCGGTGATTGCAAGGTTCTCGCTGGACGGCGCCGGCAATCTGATCGCGGTTCACCACCCAGATGACACCGCCACGAGCTTCTCCTGGGCGGAGTCTGGTCGGCTCACCGGCGTCGCAGATCGTGACGGGACTGCCGAAGTGTTGCGGTACGACGGCGCCGGTCGGCTCACAGAAATCCTGGACGGCAATGCCAACTGCACGCGGTTCGTGTATGGAAAATGGGACCGTCCTGAGGTGATCGTGCGCCCGGACGGTGCGGCGGACCGGTTCTTCTACGATGATACCGGGCTGCTACGCCGCATGGCGACCGCCGGCGGACGGAAGGTTCAACTCACGCACGACGAGGCCGGCCGCCCGACGAATATTCGATACTCCGACGGGCAGGCGGTCGAGTTCCTCTATGATTCGGCCGGCAGGATGGTCTCCGCGGCCACCAACCAGACAACGGTAAGCTTTCAGTACAGCACCGATGGTAGCCTGGTGGAAGAGCGTTGTGGCGCGATGGTCACCCGGCTCGAGCGGGACGAGGGGGGCGCGCTGGTCGGAATCGTCTACCCGAGCGGAGAGCGGGTCGGCTTCCGGTATGATGCCGACCGACGACCCGATCGGGTCGTCGATTGGCGCTCGGGCATCTTCGACGTCTCCTACCTCGATGAAGACGCGGGTCGGCGGATCCTTGGTCCCAATGGCGTCATCACGACGACCCTCTCGAACCGCGACGGCACGATCGCCTCAGTGGCGGTCGCCTCGCCGGCGCAACCGGGAGGGATCGGCTTGCTCCTCCGCTACGCCTACGACCTGGAGGGCCGCGTGGTCTCGTGCGAGGACTCGCGGGTCGGCGAAGTGAGCATGTTCTACGACGGTGCCGAACGACTGGCGGACGTTCGAACGCACGCCGCGGACCTCTGTGAGACGTACCGATATGACCGCGCAGGCAATCGTACGATCTGCGGGAGCGAGGGCGCCGCCTTCAGCGAAAATAATGAGTTGCTGCGCCAGGGCGACCTCGTGTGCGCCTACGACGATGACGGCAACCTGATTCGGATGCGCGACGAGCGGGGCGAGTGGAAGTATGACTACGACGGCAGGAACCTGCTCGTTCGCGTGACCATGCCGACAGGCGACGTCGTCTCCTTCGGGTATGACGCGCTGGCGAGGCGGATCTGGAAGCGGTTCCGTGAGACCGTCACGTGGTACGGGTGGGCGGGTGAGGTTCTCATAGGAGAGTATCAGGAGGGCCCCGAAGGGGTTCGGGCGCGCGAATTTGTCTACCTCCCTGGGACGCGGGAGGTGGTCGCGCAGCGGGTGGACGGCCTCGTCTACTCCGTCCACACCGACCGTGGCGGGACGCCGCAGTGCATGTGCGATGAGCAAGGCCGGGTCGTCTGGAGCGCAACATTCAGCGCTTTCGGCGTCGCCGCGGTCCAAGGAACTCCGTCATGCAGTTTGCGGATGCCCGGGCAGGTGCACGATGAGGAAACGGGGCTCTACTACAACAGGTTTCGCTACTACATCCCCAGGCTGGGGCGCTACGCCTCGCGCGATCCCGTCTCCTTCCTCGCCGGTACGAATGCCTATGTCTATGCGCACAACGACCCGCGCAATCGGGCCGACCCGCTCGGGCTTTGGAGCATGCCGTCATGGCAGACGTGCGCTTCGGTCGCGGGCGGGGTCATCGCCGGGGTCGCGGTCGGCGCGGCAATCGTGGTTTGTGCTCCCGCGATCGCTGGCGCCTTGGGCGTTTCCGCCGCGGTGGTCGGCGCGGCCGGTATCATCCTCGGTGGCGCGGTCGGTGGCGCGGTCGGCGGCGGGCTCAACGAGGGGCTGAACCACGGATTCTGCGTGCCTTGCATCGCGAAGGCGATGGGGTGGGGGGCGCTCGTCGGCGCCTTGGCGTCGATCCCCTTCTTGTTCCTACCGGAGGCCGCGGGTGTGCTCGCCTTCGCCGCGGCGGGGGGCGCGAGCGGCGCGATTGGCTACCTGTCCAACCTGCTCTTCCAAGGTGGCGAGTTCAACTGGGCCGACCTCGGGGGCGCGATTGCACTGGGCGCCGTGACGGCCGGGGCCGGGCGATACCTCGCTGGAAAATACACGCAATGGAGGGCGAGTCGAACCACGGTCGATCAGGCCGAACTACCCACTGCGCCGGCCCGTGAGGCGCCGGCGGGAGACCCGCTTGAGGGACCGCCAGCCGAGGCTGAGGCCAACCCTGTAGAGCCCTTTAGCCGTAGCGATGCGCATGATATCCTGGTCAACTCCGAGGGTGCGCCGGGGCCTGGTACGAATGTCGGGCACGCTGGCGAGCACGTGGCGCTCAATGGTGAAGACCCCGCCGCGCTCGCCTCCTCGACGCAGAAAGGTGACAATACCACCTGGCGCTCGTCCAGCCAGGGTGAGCGGGATCTCCGCGACGTGCTCAACGCCAATCGCGAGCGCATCGACGCCCTGCCGGCGGACGGGCACTCCACGGAGGGGGGAACTCAGCGCTTGACGGAGCAGCGTCAAGGCTTCCATTCGGAGGATGGCGCGCCGGCCAATCCAGTGGTGTTCGATACTGTGACCTGGAGGGTGTGCCGAATGCCCGATGGGCGCCTTCACCTCGTTCATTTTGCTCCAAAACCCTGATGTGAGGAATGCCTTGAACGGACCCGATATCGAAATACTGTCGGAGCTGGCGGCGCGCGTCGTGGTGCAGTCGAAGGGGGCCATAGCCCTCGCGACGGATCCGCGGACCCTGGTGCACCTCATCGAGGTTCTCGGGACTCCTCGGTATCGGCTCGACCAACCGCCTGCTCCAGACGATGGCTGGTCCATCTCACCGGTCCGTGAGAATGACGTTCGGGTGCCGCCGTTTTCGAGGGACGGAGCAACTGAATGCAGCAGATGGTTCGGTCCGGCGGGCGCCGCGGCCGAGGCGGTGGTCGGCGCGTTGCCGCCAGGTGAATATCTACTGCTGAAGAGTCGGCGCCGACCCCACGCAACGCCCTTCGTGTACTTCGGCAATCAGAGGAGCGTGGCCCCGCCCTACGCGAAGACGATTCGAGACGAGCGGCCCTTCTATGCGTATCTGATTGAGGCCGCTGCGAACGCGTGTGTGGTGCATCCGCGAGTCGCCGTCGGTGTCTCTATTCTGAACTACTTCGGCAATTCTCGTGTGCAGGGGACGCTTTTCTTTTCTGACCTGGACTCTTTCGACCTGCCTGCGCCGGGTGACCTGGACCATACGGTCCTCGTCCTGCCGCTGCGCGGTTCACTCGTCCTCGACAATCTCGGCACCTTCTCCGTGGAGGAGGAGGTTGTGTCGCGGGAACGTTGGGCCGACAGTCAGGCCTGGCAGCTCGCCGCCTGGCTCGTGCAGGACGACCGCCTGCTACGAGGGTGAGGCACGTCCGAACCGCCACGAGGGACAATCTCTGATGCCGCATTCGCTCTTCGATACGCGCGTGGACATCTTTGCTCTGGTGGATGCCGCCAGGGACCTCGACGCCGTCAAGATGATCAGAGAACATGGTGTTCGCCACGCGTCGCTCTATACCGGAGTGAGCGCGGAGTTGTTGGGCGACTACGCCCCCTACCTCGTCGATGCATGTCACAACTCGGAGTTCCGACGCTCCCTTGTTGACCGGGTGTGGGGCGGAAGCTCGTGCGTGTTTGTCGAGTCGAAGGTGGTGTTTGCGGATTTGTGGAGCCACTTCCGCAGGTTTCTCATGGTCGAAGATGAGGCCGGCCGCGAGCTCTACTTCCGCTTCTACGATCCGAGGGTCATGCGCGTGTTCCTGCCTTCTTGCTCGCACGCTGAGGTGGCGGCATTCTTCGGTCCGGTTGACGCCTTCCTGATGGAGGACGCTTCGCCGGCCCAGATGCTCACCTTCAGGCCCGGTACACAGGAGCGGCCGTTGTATCGTGCCATCACGACATTTAATAAGCTTGATTCAAGCGAGAACGTTTGAGAGCTTCGCCACATCGCCTCCACTGACCCCCCCTTCGCTCTCGTCGCCGTGCGGCGTGGCTGCCCCTCACAATAACGGAGAGGACAGGTTTGCGAACGCACCTCGCTGGCTTACGTTTCACGCGCGAACGTCGGTGAGCGGGCGCCAATGCGCTTTATCCTCTCGCGACGATCGTCAGCAGGATTGCAAATAGGACCGCCGCCCCGACGCAAACAACCACCCACACGACCGGGCGCGCCCCGCGGTCGCCCGCGGAGCCATCGCCGCGGATCTCCGTGGTCGGGCGTTGCTCGTGCCTGCGAGGTTCGAGCTGAGGAGCGCCGTTGGCGCCATCCATCGGCAGCGTCGCGTCGATCTTCGGCGTGTCCCACGCGCCGGGGTCTACCCGCTCGCCCACCCACGGCGCCCTCACCACCGGCCGCGGCACCGGGATCACGGCACGCGTCCGGTCCTGCTCCCCCACCCCAGGCGTCATCGAAATCGTCGCGTCTCCCTCGCCGTCACCGACCACGAGCGTGTCGCCGCCTGCGTCATACCCCAACGCGCTTCCGGACCAGGTCGCCGCGCCAGCGTCCATCGCCAGCGTCTGCGCCGCCTCGTCGACGACCCCCGGCGGCGGGGCCACCCACCGAACCGTCCCCTCGTCGAGCGACCTCACGCGGTCGGTCCCCGGGGTCAACAGCGTCGCGTCCCCAGCGTCCACCAGCGTCTGCGACTCGTCTCGCGGCGTCGCCGGCGCCCGCAGCGGCCGCTCCTTCGGCGGGACCGGCGTCCGCTCCCGCAGCGTCTCCTCCGCCGCGCGCAACGCCGCTGGTGTCGGGGCGCGCCACGGCGCCCTCGGGCTCACCTCCGACACACCCGTATGCTCGGGCTCCGGCGCGGCCGCGGGCGCCGGCGGTTGCGGTGACGCGCGCGCCACGCTGGTCACCCGCTGCTCCGGCGCGCTCGCCCGGAGCCCCGACGGGAGCACCCCCTGCCGCGCGCGCTCCTTCCACGCCTCGCCCCACACACGCTCGAAGTCATCGAGCGAACGCTCCGCCCGACCGTTCGCCCGACCCGCGCCCACGGCCGCCCGCTCCCCAGGCCGCCAGTCCGCCGAGAGGAGCGCCGCGCGGAACGCCTCGACGTTTTCGAAGCGCCGCGCCGGGTCGGGGTGGAGGCTCCGCGCGAGCGCCTCGCGGACGCTCCCCCGCGCGTCGTCGCGCAGCCCGCGGAGCCGCTCCCCGAGCGCCTCGGGTTGCTCTCGAAGGAGCTGCCCCCACCCCGGCGACGTGGGGCCGCCGCCGGGCAGCGTGAGGAGCGCCGCGAGCAGCACCCCGAGCGAGAACTGATCGCACGCCGCGGTGAGCGCGTCGGGGCGCGCCAGGAGCTCGGGCGCGCGCGGGTCGGCCGCGGGCGACGGGAGCATCTCCGCGAGGTCGTGCCGCGCGAAGGGCCAGAGGCCGAAGTCCGTGACCTTCAGGCGCAGCGTCTCGGGCTTCGCGTCGAGCACGAGGACGCTCTGGGCGCAGAGCGTTCCGTGGAGGAGGGAGTTCGCGGGGCGGGCGCGGTGCGCGGACTCGACGGCGTGGCAGAGGTCCTCGATGATCCGGCACACGGTCGTGAGCGCCACGGGGGTCTGCGCGGCGACCGCCTCCTGCATCCACTGCCACAGCGACGGGACCTTCGGCGCGTCGAGCACCACGAAGGGCCCGTCGCTCCAGCCGACGTCGAGGACGCGCACGACGCGAGGCGACGAGAGGCCTCGCAGCGCGGCGCCCACCGCGTCGAACCGCGCGCGAAGCTCCGGCGCGTTCGCGGCGCCGCGCAGGCGCTTGACCACGACGCGCCGTCGGGGGTCGTCGGCGTCCACGGCCTCGAAGCACTCGCCGAGGCCGCAGTGGTGCCGCGACGCGCCGAGCGCGTAGCGCCGATCGCCGGTGCCGATCACCCCGGCCATCGACCCGACCCCGGGATTGCGTCGTTGGAGTAGGCGCCCGACATGCGCGCCATCCTATTCCGCCGCCGCGTCCCTTGGCCAGCCGCGCCTTCTCGACACCGCGGGGGCCCTCGGCGATGGCACGGTCGGCCCGGACGGCGGGTCGATGGGGCCCGGGGAGCCCGGTGGGCGCGACCGAGGAAGGGGCCGCGCGGCGGACCTTCCCGCCGCGTCCCCACGTTGGTACCTTGGCGCGGATGAGCACCACAGAGCGGCGGGTCATGCTGATCACCGGGGCGTCGAGCGGCATCGGCGCGGCGACGGCGCGGGCGGCCGTGCGCGGGGGCCTCGACGTGGCCCTCCTGGCGCGCCGCAAGGACAGCCTCGAACCGCTGGTGGAGGAGCTCGGCGCCGCGCACGCCCTCGCGCTCCCCTGCGACGCGACCGACTTCGACCAGCAGGCTCGCGCCGTCGAGGCGGCCCTCGCGCGCTTCGGGCGGCTCGACGTCGCGTTCGCCAACGCGGGGACGGGCATCTCGACGCCGGGCACCGAGAACGGCGACCCCGCCGAGTGGCGCCGCGTGATCGACATCAACGTGATGGGCGTGCTCTGGACGGCGAAGCTCACGCTGCCGCACCTGCGCGCGCAGAAGGGGCACTTCCTCGTGACGAGCTCCGTCGCCGGGCGCACGCTCCACAAGGGGTCGATCTACGGGGCGTCGAAGTGGTTCGTGCACGGCTTCGGGCTCAACCTCGCGGAGGAGATGGCCGCGTGGGGAGGCCGCTGCACCATCGTCTCGCCGGGCATGGTGGACACGCCCTTCTTCGACCAGCCGAAGCCGACGAAGCTGAAGCCCGAGGACATCGCCGACGCGGTGATGTTCGCCGTGCTCGCGCCGGCGCGGGCCAACGTCCGCGAGGTCTTCGTGACGCCCACCTGGTGAGGGCGGCGAGGTCAGCGGACCCAGAAGTACGTGTTGCTGCTGTTGAGCCCGCCCTTCTGGTTGCCGTTGGTGACGGAGCCCGACCAGCCGCCGCCCCAGCACGAGCACACCGAGCAGCTCGGGTTGATGCCGCCGTAGTACGAGCCGACGCCCTGCCAGCCGCCGCTGTTGCAGCCGCAGGAGAAGGCGTTGTCGGCGGCGCCCTTCACGCCCCAGCTCGTGTCGCCCGGGCGGAAGAAGGACGTGGCCGACCGGCAGAAGCGCGCGTCGCTCGGCGTCGCGATCTGCGTGTTGAGGAAGGCGTCGTTGGTGGTGAAGCCCGTCAGCCGGATCGTCGTGCTGAAGGTGTCGCGCCGCGTGTCCTGGAAGAGCTCCTCCGGCGTGTCGAACTTCATGAAGCGGTTGATCGGCGTCGCGCCCGACGGGTTGCACCAGTTGAGGCGGGCGCTCACGTAGTTGACGCCGACGCGGAAGCGCGCGCCCTGGAGCCCCGAGGCCGCGCCCGACGCGATCGACGCCGCGGTGCCCGAGCGGGCGTAGAGGTACGCCATCGCGCCGTTCGCGCTGGCGGGGCTGGGGAAGCCGCGCGGCTCGTAGCCGACGAGCGTCCAGCCGCCGCCGTCCTGGCTCATGTCGCAGCGGGCGGCGATCGGGGCCTCGGGGCCGGTGCCGTCGGGGTCGATCGTGTACACGCCGTCGAGCGCGGCCGGGTCGGCGAGCTTGATGTCGAGGCAGGTGCGCGGGCAGCCCGTCGCGGGGCACTGGCCGCCGTCGCGCGCCGTCGCGTCCCAGGCGAGGCAGGTCGTGGTGGGGGCGTTGGCGCAGGCTCCGGCAGAGCAGATCTGCCCGAACGCGCAGCACGCGGCGCCGCACTCGAAGCCGCTCGTGCAACCGCACCGGCTCTGCGCGTTGCACGAGAGCCCGGTGCCGCAGGCTGCGCCCGCGGTGCAGCAGGGCTGCCCGAACGACCCGCACGGCGCGCGGCACGTCCCCGCCTGGCAGGTGTAGCCCGAGGGGCAGGCGTTGTTGCACGCGCCGCAGTTGGCGACGTCGGTCGAGAGGCTCACGCACGAGCCCCCGCAGGCGGTGAGGCCGCCGGTGCAGAGCGGCGCGCAGGCCCCGGCGGTGCAGCCGTAGCCGGCGGGGCAGGCGTTGCCGCAGGCGCCGCAGTGGGCGACGCTGGTGGTGACGTCGACGCACGCGCCGGCGCAGACGCGCTGCGCGCCGGGGCATGACGGGGTGCAGACGCCGCCGACGCAGGCGGTGGTTCCGCCGGTGGGGGCGGCGCAGGCGTTGCCCACCGCGCCGCAGTTGCGCGCGTCGGTGCTGAGGTCGACCTCGCAGCCGTTGGCCTGGACGCCGTCGACGTCGGCGAACCCGACGTCGCACACCGAGAAGCCGCACGCGCCCGCCGCGCACTCGGCCGCCGCGTGGGCGAACGAGCACGCATTGCCGCACGCACCGCAGTGCGAGACGCTGGTCGCGAGCGTGACCTCGCAGCCGTCGGCCTCCGCCCCGTTGCAGTTGGCGAGGCCCGCGGTGCACACCGCCGCCGAGCACGCGCCCGACTGGCAGGTGCGGCCCTGGGTGCAGGAGGTTCCGCAGGCGCCGCAGTTGGCGCCGTCGGCCTGGAGGTCGACCTCGCAGCCGTTGCTCGCGTCGCCGTCGCAGTCGGCGAAGCCCGCCTCGCACGAGAGCCCGCACACGCCCGCGCCGCAGGTGGCGCTGGAGTGCGCGCCCGAGGGGCAGGCGTGATTGCATGCGCCGCAGTGAGCGACGTCGGTGAGGGTGTTCACCTCGCAGCCGCTCGCGCCGGCGCCGTCGCAGTCGGCGAAGCCCGCGTCGCACGCGCCGATGCCGCAGGCGCCCGCCGCGCAGGCCGGGGTCGCGTGGGGCGCCGCGCAGGCGTTGTTCACCGCGCCGCAGTGGCGCGGGTCGGTGGCGAGGTCGACCTCGCAGCCGTCGGCGGGGCTGCCGTTCACGTCGGCCCAGCCCGCGTCGCAGGTGCCGACGGCGCAGGCGCCCGCGGCGCAGACCGCGGCGGCGTGGGCGAGGGAGCAGGCGTGATTGCAGGCGCCGCAGTGGGAGACGTCGGCGAGGGTGTTCACCTCGCAGCCGTCGGCGGCGGCGCCGTTGCAGTCCGCGTGGCCGGCGTCGCAGGCGGCGATGGTGCAGACGCCGCCGGTGCAGGCGGGCGTCCCGTCGGGCGTCGTGCAGCGGCGGCCGCAGGCGGCGCAGTTCGCGACGTCGGTGTCGGTGTCGACCTCGCAGCCGTCCGCGATCGCGCCGTTGCAGTTGGCGCGGGCGGCGGGGCAGGCCATCGTCGAGCAGGCGCCCGCCACGCAGGTGGTGACGTCGCCGGCGCCCGAGACGCAGGCGTTGCCCGGCCGGCCGCAGTCGGCGTCGGTGGTGATGTCGAGCTCGCAGCCGTTGGCCCGGTCGCCGTCGGCGTCGTACCAGCCGGCGTCGCAGGTGAGGGCGCAGGATCCCGTGGCGCAGGTGGGCGAGGCGTGGGCGCCGGCGGTGCACCGCGCCCCGCAGGCGCCGCAGTGGGCGAGGGTGTTGGTGGCGGTCTCGCAGCCGTTGGCGGCGTTGGCGTCGCAGTCGGCGAAGCCTGCATTGCACGACGCCACGCCGCACGCGCCCGACGCGCAGGCGCCGTTCGCGTTGGCCAGCGGGCACGCGGCGCCGTTGGGGGCGGCGGGGTTGGAGCAGAGGCCGGTGGCGGGGTTGCAGGTTCCCGCGACGTGGCAGGCGTCGCTGGCGGCGCAGGTGACGCCGAGGCACTCGCAGGCGTCGCCCTCGCCGTCGCGGTTGGTGTCGCGCTGGTCGCGGTTGGGCGTGTCGCGGCAGTTGTCGTTCCAGTTGTAGACGCCGTCGCCATCGGCGTCGACGACGGGGCGGTCGATGCGGAACTTGATGCGGAGCACCTGCCCGTTGATCAGCGGGACGTAGTCGTCGCGGTCGACGAAGCGGGCCTCGCGCTCGTTGCGCACCACGTCGACGTCGGCGTACCCGACCTCGCGCATCGGCGCGGTGTTTTCCTCGCCGTGGCGGCACGCGCGGCCCCACCCCGGGCGCGTGCACGGGTGCACCCGCTCCTGCACGAACACCCGCGCCCGGTACACCGCCGACGTGCTCAGGTGCTCGCAGTTGGTGAACCACCGCGCGTAGAAATACCCGTTGGGGTCGCGGTCGTCGTCGTCGTCGTCGCGGTCGCAGGACTCGCCCTGGCGGTGGATGCGGATGCGCTCGCGGCTCGGGCCCGAGTCGCGCGTGAAGGTCGCCAGCGTGCGGATCGTGGTGCCGTCGGGACGGACTTCGTCGATGCGGACGACGGGCTCGAGGTCGGGCAGGAAGTCACCGAAGTACGCCGGCCGCGGCACCATCGGCGGCAGGAAGACGAAGCCGCGCGTCCCGCCGTTGTGGAGCTCGTCGCTGATCGCGAGCTGCCGCCCGCGGTTGAACGGCGCGCTCCGCGCGACCCCGTCCCCGCGATCCCCGGTACATCCCGCGAGCGCGAGCGCCGCGGGGAGCAGGATCGCCCCCAGGCGCGGCGGTGAATGCCATGAACGACGCATGCGACCTCCTGAAATGGCGCCCCCGCGAGGGCGCGTGTGACCCCCTCCACGCCGACCCCCACCACGGGCGTCGCGCTGAATTTCACCGGCGTTTCGGTGACGGAGGGTTTCCTCGCTTTCGGTAGATCGAAAGTTCGAGGCGCTCAATGTCACCCGATGTCACCGGCCTCGGATGCCCGACCTCCGGCCGGCTCGGGCCCGACCCTCCGGGGCACGGCTTGACCGGAGAATCAGCGGCCGACGATTCTCCGCCCATGCGGATCGCGGTCATCGGTGGAGGGGTCGCGGGGCTGGGCAGCGCGTGGCTGCTGGAAGACGAGCACGACGTGACGCTGTTCGAGCGCGAGCCTCGCCTCGGCGGCCACGTTCGAACCGTCGACGTCCCGCTCGGGGATCGCGTCGCGGCGGTCGAGAGCGGCTTCGAGTTCTTCTCGCGCTCGCTGTGGCCCACCTTCAACCGCCTGCTCGCCGCGCTCGGCGTCGAGTTGCGCGGCTACCCCTGCCGCATCAGCGTGTACCGCACGGGCGAGCGCGGGTGCTACGTGCTCCAGGCCTCCCACGCCGATGGACGCTTCGCGCCGGGGCGCCTCACGCCGCGCCGCGCGCTCGACCTGACGCAGTACGGGCTGCTGCTCGCGAGCCTCCGGCCGTTGATGCAGGCGCGCGACACCCGCGTCACCGTCGCCCAGGCGCTGGCGCGGGTGCCGCTGACGCGCGCGTTCCGCGAGGAATTCCTGCTCCCCTTCCTGCTCGCGGGGTGGTGCGTGGAGCCCGAAGACGTCCTCGAGTTCTCCGCCTACAACGTGCTGCGTTACTCGTACATGAACGTGACCGCGCGCGGCGCGATCGACATGCAGGAGGTCGTCGGCGGCCTTCGCGCGTACGTCGCCGCGCTCGCCGCGCAGTGTCGCAACGCCACGTTGCGCACCGGCGCCGCGCTCGCGTCTGTCGAGCGCAGCGAGCGGGGCTTCGTGGTGCGCGAGCAGGACGGCCGCGCCCACGCCTTCGACGCGGTGGTCGTGGCGACCAACGCCCAGGACGCCGCGAGGCTCCTCCGCGACGTCCGAGGGGCCGAGGCCGTGCGCCACCAGCTCGAGCGCTTCGAGTACTTCAAGACGCGGATCGCGGTGCACGGCGACCCGAGCCTGATGCCCGCGGACCCGCGCGACTGGTCGACCGTGAACGTGCGCCACGACGGGCGCCACGCGCAGAACACGGTGTGGGCGGCGCGGCGCGGCCTGCCGGTGTTCCGAAGCTGGGTCACCTACGACGCGCGGGAGCCTTCCAACGTGTACGACCGCGTCGAGTACGACCACCCGCGGCCCACGCCGCGCTACTTCGAGGCGCAGCGCGCGCTGCGCGGGCTGCAGGGCCGCGATGGCCTGTGGCTCGCGGGCGTTCACATGCACGACATCGACAGCCACGAGAGCTCGCTCCTGTCGGCGGTCCACGTCGCCGAGGCGCTGTCGCCCGGCGCGCCGCGGCTGCGACTGCTGCGCGGCGAACCCGACCGCGCGCGGTGAGCGCTCGACACGGCGCGCGGCCGCCGTCAACGGAGGCGCGCGCGTGTCCGGCGATCGCGCCGCTGCGCCTCGCGGGGTCGGTCACCGTGTCGCGCCGGCGGTCACCGCGCGCGCAAATCGAAGGCCCACGGTCGAGCTGCTGGCTCGGCCGTAGGGGGACCGGGCTACAAGGAATTCCAGGCCCCCCAACGCGGCCAGGAGACACCCCATGGCGCTCTACATCCAAACCAACCTCGCCTCGATGGTCGTGCAGAACAACCTCGCCAACGCGCAGGGCGCGCTGTCGTCGAACTTCGCGAAGCTCTCGAGCGGCTACCGCATCAACGGCGCCGCCGACGACGCCGCGGGGCTCGGCATCAGCAAGAGCATGAACGCGCAGCTCCGGTCGCTCGCCGTGGCGCAGCGCAACGCGAGCGACGGCATCTCGATGGCGCAAACGGCCGACGGCGCGGCCGAGCAGATCCACGGCATCCTCACCCGCATGCGCGAGCTCGCCGTGCAGGGCGCCAACGGCACGCTCAACGCCGGCGACTCGGCCAACCTCGACACGGAGTTCCAGGCCAACCTCGCGGAGATCGACCGCATCGCGCAGGTGACCACCTTCAACGGGAGCAACCTGCTCGCGGGCTCGTCGGCCACCGTGACCTTCCAGGTCGGCATCCAGAACGCCGCCCCCGACCGCATGGTCGTCGGCTTCGGCGGCGCGGACCTCGCGGGCCTCGCGCTGACGGGCGCCGCGGTCGACTCGATCGCGAACGCCCGCACGGCCCTCGGCACGCTCGACTCCGCCCTCACCTCGCTCAGCACGCTGCGCGAGGGCTGGGGCGCCGCCGTCAACCGGCTCACCGGCACCGTCGGGACGCTCGAGGCGCAGCGCAACAACCTCGCGGCCTCGCTCGGGCGCATCCGGGACGTCGACGTCGCCGCCGAGACCGCGGCGATGTCGCGGAACCAGGTGCTCGCGCAGGCGGGGGTGTCGGTTCTCTCGCAGGCCAACCAGTCGCCGCAGGTCGCGCTCTCGCTGCTCCGAGGCTGAGCCCCGCGGCGCCCGCTCAGCGCGCGGCGGCCGGGGCGTTGGGCGCGGTCGGCAGCGGGGGGCGGGCGCCCGGGGCGCTCGGGCGGCGGGCGGCGCGGACGGCGGCGACGGCGCGCGTCTCGTTGGCGATGCGGCCGTTGAAGGGCGCGGCGATCGGGTCGCCCGTCTCCGCGATGACCGCGATCGCGCGCTCGGGCGTGAGCGCGGCGTCGAGCGAGAAGAGCTTGCCCGCGAGGCACGCGACGCCGGGCGAGGCCATGGACGTCCCCGACAGCGGCACGCGCTCGCCCGACGGGATCAGCGAGTCGACCTCGACGCCGTGGTCGAACACGCGGACGCGCTCGGGGTTGCTGTTGGTGAAGGTGGCCCATCCCCCCCAGCGGTCGACCGCGCCCACCACGAGGAGGTTGGGCGCGCCGATGGAGGCGGGGATCTCGTCGTACTCCATCACGTCCTGGTTGGAGTTGCCGGCGGCGACGACGAAGAGCGTCTGCGGGCACAGCTCGAAGACGCGGCGCCAGTTGTCCTTGCGGCGGGCCTGGACGGCGCGGGCGCGGGCGCGCACCTCGTCGTCGCTGTGGTAGCGGTCGCGCTCGTGCCGGAGCTCGGCCTCGAGGTACTCCACGGAGAACCCGAGGCTCGCGTTGACCACCCGCACCTGGTTGGCGTTGATGAAGCGGGCGACGGCCTCCATGTTGGCGCGCTCGGCGTCGAGCTCGGCGTCGGTGGGGCCGCGGTGGTGGTAGGGCCGCGACTCGCCGGCCCACGCGCTGCGGAAGACGGCGAGGCGCGCGTGGGGGTTGCCCGAGAGCATGATGCCGGCGACGTGGGTGCCGTGCGACCACTCGCCGATGGCGTCGAGGTTGCGGTCGAGCGCGTCGAGGCCGGCCTCGTCGGTCACACCGCGCTGGAGCTCGAGCACCCGCTGGGCGGCGGGGGTGGAGGCCATGCCGGCGCGGAGGTCCATCACGCCGCGGAGGAAGGGGGCGTACTGGCGGATGGTGTCGGCGCCGGGGTCGTACAGGAGCGCGGTGTTGGGCGCGTCGCCGTCGGCCACGACGCCGGAGATGTCGTCGGCGAGCTGGTCGCCGTCGTCGTCGCGGCCGTTGGGCTGCTCGCGGCGGTTGACGTACATCTGGCGCTGGAAGAGCGCGGGGTTGGTGCCGAGGTCCCACACGCCGACGACGACGGGGCGGGCGTCGCGGGCGCCGGCGAGGTTCACGGTGCCGAAGGCGTAGCTGGCGGGCTCGGGGGTGGCGTTCTGCGCGGTGCGGACGCGCTCGATGGCGGCGAGGAAGCGGGCGCGGGCGCGCACGACCTCGGGCATCACCTCGCCGAACCACAGCGCGGCGCGCGCGGTGTCCTGCGAGACGAGCGTCCCGTGGATCTGCCGCACCCGCGCGGTGAGCTGCTCCTGCGTCTGGAAGAGCTGGAAGACCACCGTCGCCGACCCGAAGCGCGGGCGCGGGAGCTCGCCGAACACCGCGTCGATCGCGCGGCCCTGCGCGGCCTCGTCGTCGCCGGCGCCGCGCCGCGCGACCTCCGCGAGCATGGTGGTCCCCATGAAGGCGAGGTTGCGGTTGCGGGCGCGGGCGCGGATGAGCCGCACGGTGCGCTCGGCGTCGGCGGCGCGGCCCTTCACGAGCGCGACGATCGCGAGGTCGTAGAGCTGGTCGGCGGTGCGCCCGGCGATCTCCGGGGCGGAGGCCGGGTCGGCGAGGTAGGCGTCGAGGCGGGCGAGTTCGAAGTCGGGCTGCGCCTCGCGGATGCGCGCGTGCGCCCCCTCGGTGACGACGCGGCAGAGGTCGTCGCGGGAGAGCGCGTCCCACGAGGCGGTGGCGGCGGGCGCGGCGGACGCGTCGGCGGCCGCGGCGGCGTCGGCCGCGGGCGCCGTGACGGGGGGCGTCGGCGCGGGCTCCGCGCGCTGCGGGCTGCTGCACGCGAGGGCGAGCGCGGCGAGGGAGGAGGCGAGCCAGGGGAGGGGGGAGGTGCGCGGCATGGGGCGCACCTTTCTCACGGGGGCGGCGCCGCGATCAAGGGACCGCGACGCCGGGGGCGCGTCAGCGCGAGGTGCTCTGCCCGTTGAAGATCTGCACGGGCGGCGGGGCGTTGGAGGGGGGCGCGGGGGCGACGTTGTTCTGCTGCGGCGGCACCTGCACCACCACCGTGGGGGCGGGCTGGACGGCCTGGTTGACGGCCTGCTGGGTGCCGAGGATGGCGCCCGTGGCCGAGCCCCCGCCCACGCCGCCGAGGTTCGACGGGAGGTACGACGGGGACGGCCCGCCGACGCCGGGGATGGGGCCGACGGGGCCCGCGGCGGTGGTCTGCTGGCCCGCGCGGCCGGCGGCGAGGGTGATCGAGCGCTCGACCACCTGGACGCTGGGGTCGAGGGGGTTCTGGCGCTCGAAGACGATCTCCGCGGGCACCTCTTCGAACTGCCCGTCGGGCATGCGGCGCAGGCGCGCGGGGGTGATGCGGGCGACGCGCCAGTTGACGGCGTAGTCGCTGCCGCGGGTGTTCATCGCGTGGATGATCTCCGAGCGGCCGACGTACATGCCGCGGCGGAGGATGGTGCCGGTGCCCGACGGGTCCTTCACCATGGCGTAGGGGCTGTCGGTGCCGATGATGATCGCGACGAGGGTGAGGTCCTCGAGCGCGTAGCGGGCGAGCTTCACGTCGCGCGAGCCGCCGGTGAGGTCCTCCGGCGTCTGGATGAAGGTGCGCGCGTACGAGCGGAAGGGATCGCGCGAGGCGGGCTCGGTGAAGGTGTCGTCGCGCACCTGCACCTGCGGGGGCGCCTGCCCGCGCGCGCCGGGGCGGCGGGCGGCGCCGGCGTCGGCGTGTCGGCCGCGGCGGTGGGCGCGGCGCGGCGGCGGCGCGGGCGGGGGGTCGTCCTCGCAGCCGAGGGGCGCGGCGAGGCAGAGGAGGGCGGCCGCGAGGCCGAGGCGGGGGCTCACCGTGCACCTCCGGGGGCGGGCGCGCCGGGGGCACCGGGGGCGCCGGGGCGCGCGCCGGGGGCGCCGGGCGCGCGCTGGATGCCGCGGAAGGTGGTGGCGAGCACGGTGGCCCGGAGGCGGATCTCGTGGCTCACGGGGTCCTCCCGCGGGTCGGTGAGCTTGATGTTCTCCATGTTGATCACGCGCGGGAGCTGCGACACCGAGTGGAAGAAGCGCGCGAGCGAGAGGTAGCTGCCGCGCACCTCGAGCTGCACGGGGATGCGCGCGTAGTACTGCTCGACGCGCTCCTCCACCGGCTGGATGAGCGAGAGCTGGAGCCCGCTGGCCTCGGAGAGCGCGTTGACCGCGCGCATGAAGCCGGGGATGTCGGGGTCGTTGGGGAGCACGGTCTGGAGCTGCTGGGCGCGCTGGCGGGCGCGGGCGAGCTCGGCGACGTCCGTGTTGTACCGCCGGAGGTTGCCCTCGGCCGTGCGGAACTCCTGCTGGAGCGTCGACTTGCGGTTCTCCTCGCCGTTCCGCTCCTCGGAGAGGGGCTCGTAGAAGACGAAGTAGTAGAGCGCGAGGACGGCGACGACGGCGACGACCCACCCGCCGACGATGGCGGCGTTCGGGTTGATCCCGCCGAGGAGATCCTTCGGGGATTTCTTCGCGGCGGCCATGTCAGTACCTCACCCGCCCGGTGATGATGAACTTCTGCACCGGGATCTTCGTTTCGGCGTTGGTCGAGGCCTCGGTGCGGTCGAGGCGCACGTTCTGGAAGAAGAGGCTGAGCTGGAGGCGGGTCATGAACTCGCTCACGTCGTCGTTCGTCCGGCCCTCGCCGCCGATCTTCACGTTGCGGTTGTCCTCCTCGAAGCCCGTGAGCCAGAGGCGCTGCGGCTCCCAGGCGTTGCTCCAGAGGCGCGACGGGTCGCGGTTGCGCAGGCGCTCGACCTCCTCGGGGTCGGCCGTCGGCGTGCCGCGCGGCGTCAGCACCTTGGAGATCTCCACCAGCATCGACATCGGGCCCGTCCGCGCGGCCTGGAGCTGCTCGATCGCCTCCTCGCGGCGGCGGATCTCGGCGAGCTCGTCGAGGATCTTCTGGTGGTCGGCCACCCGGGACTTGATCGCGTCGATCTCGCCCTGGGTGCGGGTGTTCTGCGCCTTGAGCTCGTCGACCTGGCCCTGCTGCGTCGCGTGGAACAGGAACAGCCCGCCGAGCAGGAGCACGAGCGAGCCGGCGACGCCGATCACCAGGAGGTTGGACACCCCCGTGGAGGCGCTCCGGGCCCGTCCCTTCTCCGACGGCAGGAGGTTGATCTTCAGCATGTCACGCCTTCTCCCGGTCTTTGCGGAGCGAGAGGCCGATCGCCACGGCCACCTGCGCGCGGTGGAGGTTGAGCTGGTCGCCGTTGACCTCCTTCAGGTCGACGGCGACGTCCTTGAAGGGGTCGAGCAGCTCGACCGGGGCCTTGGCGCGCCGCTCGATCGCCGCGCCCACCTCGGGGATGTTCGCCGTGCCGCCGGCGATGAAGATCCGGTTGATCTCCTTCTCGCCGCTGGTGGCCAGGTAGAAGTCGAGCGACCGGAGGATCTCCCCCGAGAGCCCCTCGACCACCTGCTTGACGATCTGCGGCACCTCGCTCGGCACCACCGAGCGGTAGTGGTCGCCGCCCGCGTAGCCCGCCGCGCCAGTCTTGTAGGTCTCCGCCTCCTCCCACGAGATCCCCAGGCGCTTCTGGATCTCCTCGGTGATCGCGTTGCCCCCGTTGATGATGTTGCGGGTGAACGACGGGATCCCCTGCGAGAGGATGTTGATCGTGGTCAGCGTCGCGCCGATGTTGATCAGCGCCACGGTGCCCTCGCGCGGCAGGCCGTAGTTGGCCTCGAAGGCGTTCTGCACCGTGAAGGCGTCGACGTCGATCACCAGGGGCTTGAGCTTCGCGTCGCGCGCGATCTGGGCCGCCTCGTTGATCTCCTCCTTCTTCGCCGCCACCAGCAGCACGTCCATCTGCCCCTGCTCGGGCCGCTTGCGCAGCACCTCGTAGTCGATCTGGACGTCCTTGATGTCGTAGGGGATCTGCTGCTCGGCCTCCCAGTCGATCTGCTCGTCGAGCTCGGCGTTGGTCATCATCGGGAGCGCCATCTTCTTGATGATGACGGCGTGCCCGGAGACGGCCAGCGCGACCTCGCGGCGCTTGATCTTGTGCTGGTTGAAGAGCTGGTTGAGCCCCTCGACGATGGCCGCGGCGTTCTGCACGTGGCCGTCGACGATCGTCTGCGGGGGGAGGGCGTGGTAGCCGAACTTCACCAGGGTCTTCTTGCCCCGGATGTCCTTGAGCTGGCAGAGCTTGATGGAGCTCGACCCGATGTCGACGCCCACCAGGTAGTTTCCGTCAGCCATGCAGAACTCCGCGTGAGTTCATCGTAGGGTCTTCGTCCTTCGCCTGCGCGGAGTGCGCCGGCTCAGCGCGCGATTGAACAACGGCCCCACGGCGCAGGTCAACAAACCCGCGGGAAGCCCCCGCCGTCCGCCGGCGGGCGCAACGTCCGCGGGCTGGTCAGCGCGGCGTGACGCGCACGTCGAGCCCGAGGTCGACGGAGACGAAGCACCCGCGGGGGGCCTCTTCGCCTCCGGGGGCGCGCTGCCACCCCGGGGCCTCCACGGCAGCGTCGGCGAGGAAGACGTAACGCAGCGACTCGTGGTCGGCGCGGCGCGCGTCGCGGCCCGCCATCTCCGGGGCCCGCCGGCACGCCGCGCAGTCCCTGATGCCGCGGCGCAGGAGGTAGGAGAGCGGCGCCCCGCGCGCGAAGGCCACCATCGCGTGGCCGTGGGTGACCACCGCGCACATGGGGGCGGGCTCGCCGCACGCGCGGTCGACGGCGTCGACGGCCTCGCCGAGCGCCGCGGTGATGCCCTGGCGGTCGAAGTCCGGGTCCTCCAGCCGCCCCGCCCGGTACACCGCCCCGAGGAAGGCGAAGAACATCGCCTCGCTGTCCGTGTCGCCGCGGACGCCGCGGGCGAGGTGCTCGGGGACGCCCGCGAGGATCTCCCGCCGCGCCTCGCCGAAGCGCGGGAGCGTGCCGGTGTGGGCGAAGAGCCACTGGTGGTGGCGGAAGGGGTGGGTGTTGGCGAGCGAGCGCGCGCCGACGGTGGCCGAGCGCGCGTGGGCGAGGGCGCAGGCGGTCCGCAGGTCGCGGGTGAGGTCGGCGAGGTCGAGGGCCTCGCGCGACTCCGTGGGGCGCTTGCGCAGGAGCACCTCGCCCCCCTGGTAGCTGCCGACGCCCCAGCCGTCGATGCGCTCGGCGCCGAAGGCGATCGCGGGCCCGTCGAGGCGGAGCGCGCAGCGGAGCCGGTCGGTCTGGTTGGCGAAGTATCCGACGAGTCGAGCCATGGTGCGGTGTGCCTCCTCGGTGCGGTGGGTGTGGCACTTCACAACGTCTCGCGACCGGATGCAACCGCCCGCGACGATCCGTCGGCGCGCGCGACAGTTGGGCGACAAGCGCGCGCGGTCGCGTGCAACGCGGTGCCGCCTTCGCACAGCCGTGACACCGCGCCCGGCCTACACCTCTCTTCGACGGGAGCGACGCCGCGCGAAGGGCGCAGGCGAGGCCCCGCCGAAACTCCCCACGAGGTGAACCATGAAGAACGTCGCCGCCGCCCTCTCGCTCCTGCTCCTGGCCCCCGCGTGCAAGCGCGAGGAGCCCGCCGCCCCGCCGCCCGAGCCCGTCGCCGCGCCCGCGCCCGTCGCGGCGCCGGAGCCCCCGCCCGCGCCCGCGCCCGCGGTGGTGGGCGATGCGAGCACGCCGGCGGTTCCTGCGGCGGTGGGTGACGCGAGCGCGCCGACGGCGCCCGCGGCGGCGGCTGCGCCCACGGCGGCGGCTGCGCCCGCGGCGAGCGCCGACGCGGGGTGAGGCGTCGCGGGGCGGCGCACGGGGGCGCTCATCGAAGGCCGAAGGCGTGTGGGGTCGGCTCACCCCCCTCCGCGAGGGTGAGCGCGACGACGCCCCGAACGGACGATCGCCCGTGCCGCTCCTCACGCACGTGCCGTGACTGGGGCGGCAGCTCCTCGACCCAGCCGCGGAGCGCCGCAGACGCGCGCTGGGAGAGCTCGGCGTCGCGGAGTTCGGGCGCCGCCCGCAGCGTCGCGTCGAGCGCAGCGAGGCCGCGACACCCCGGCGCGGAGAGCGCCTCGTCGACGAGGGCCGCCGCGTCCACGACGCCGCGCTCGCGCAGCCGGGCGTGCAGCGGCCGCACGAACTTCGGCTCCCGCAGCATCGCCGTCACGGTCTCCTCTGGCAGCACCACCTCGTAGAGCTCGACGAGGTCGAGGAGGCTCGTCGCCTCGACCCAGTTGCACGACCCGTCGCTCTCCAACACCTGGACCCGCCCCCCGTCGAGGTTCCAGACGAGCGTGAAGGAGGCCGGGGCGGAGGATTGGCGGCGCGTGACGACGATCGCCGGGAGCAGCGCGGCCTCCGCGAGGAGGAGGTGCTCGACGGGGACCACCCGCTGGACCGCGTCGATGCCGAACGAGCGGGCGACTTCCTCGAGGGCGTCGATCGACGCGCTCCCGTCCGCGGCGACGCCACAGGCCTCGTCGACCGCCGCGACGTCGTGAGGGCGGCCGAAGGCGAGGAGGGCCGCGCGCAGCGCCGTCGTGGCGTCCCCGCGCGCGCTCGGCGGGGGGAGGGGGACGTGGAAGGGGAGCTCGAGCGGCACGCGCGGAGGGGCGGGCGGGGGAGGCGCCGGGTGCACGCCGCCGCGCAAGGCCGCGAGCAGCCGCGCCCACAGGGACGGAACCCGGTTGTCACGCTCCAGCGTGGAGGTGGGGCGGTCGGTCATCCGGGCGAGCGTACCGCACAGCGGGGGCGGGGCGAGTTCTCGGAAACACGGCGCGGGCGGCCCGTCGCGCGCCACCGGATTGCACTGTCGGGGCGCGACTCAGAGCGCCATCTGGTGGCCCGCGCCCCTACGCCGCGCGGGGTGTGCCCTTGTAGCGATGCTCCCGGTGGTACGCGAACGCTTCTGCGTGCGGCGCCGAGGCCGGCGCGCTCGGCGTGCGGAGCGCCTTGCCGCGAAGCGCCTGGAGCGCGGTCAGGTCGTCATCGACGTCGCCCTCCACAACCCGGATGAGCCTGTCGTTGCCCACGGTCCAGAGGCCAAGGTCGAAAGCCCAGTGGTGCGTTCGGCACAGGGCGAGGGCGTTGCGGACGTCGTCGGCGCCGTCCGCCTCCACGGGGACGATGTGCGCCGCCTCCGCCTCGTGGAACGAGCCCCACTGGATGCGCAGTTCACAGGCTGCGCAGCGGTGCTCGTACTCGGGCAGCACCACCATCCGAAACCCGCGGTCGCGGGAGCGCATCGTCCGCGCGGAGAGCTCGACCCGCGGACGCTCGACGTGCAACGCGAAGGGCCGCTCGCTAGCCTCCCGGATGAGCGAGATGCTGTCGTTCACCTCCTGCCACTCGCGGTCGTGCGCCGCGAGGAGCGCGTGCGCGTCCGCGTGTCGGTGCTGCGTCAGCAGGTCGTAGATCAGCTCGCGCACACCGACGCGCCCGGCCTCGGTGCGGAGCGGCGATGCGAGCCGGGGCGCGAACGAGGCGAAGGCCACCTGACGCTTGAGGCCCGTGAGCGACGACGGCGCGTCGGCGCCGGTGACGGGCCAGGGCGTCCCGTCCGCGTGATGGAGCGTCCACATCGGGCGCTCGCCCCGGACCGTGGTGCCGAGGTGGAAGAAGGGCCGCCAAACCATCCCGGGGTTCGCGTGGACCCCAGCCTTCACGAGCAGCGCGTCGAACTCGTTGGCGATGCGGGAATCCAGCGGGATGTGCCCGGGGTCGACGCGGCCGGCGTCAATCTGGTCGAGGACGATCAGCAGCAGCGCCGGCTTGTACACCGGGCTGGTCAGGCCCTCCCGGTGGAGCGCCTCGACCCACGCGCGGAGGCTGCTCGACACGTAGGGCGCCGCTCGCTCCATGCGAGACGTCTATCCAACACGCGGGCGCTGGGCAACGCCGTCGGCCCCCGCGGATGCGGCGAAGGTCGTCTCGAGGCCCCCCCAGTCCCCGTCGTCGCGGAGCGCGCGCGGCACCACGCGCCTGGCCCCCCGCACCATCGCGTAGGTGAGGCCCCCTTTGGTGGGGCCGAAGCTCACGTGGAGCGCCCGGCCTTCGCCGTACAGGTACATCCGGTCGAAGGGGAGGTTCCCCCGCAGCCACCGCGCGACCTCGAACGCGCTCACCCCCGGCACGCGCAGGTCGCAGGCCTGGCCGCCGCGCTTGCACAGCACCACGCCGCGCGGGGACAGCTCGCTGCCTGCGTGCTGGTCGAGGGCCGGGGCGATGGACGAGCGGATGTGCCGCGTGAGCGACGGCCCGGCGAAGCCGTAGGTGATTTCGACGCGGCCGAAGCGCTCGTGGAGCGGGTCGAGGACGGCCTCGGCCAGCCGCGCGATCCCCTCCCAGGTCGCGTCGAGAGCGGGCAGGTCGGGCACCGCCGCCCCCTCGCATTGCAGGCGGCGCCACGTGTCTCCGCACTCGATCAGGTCCGCGAAGGTGAAGTATCGTGAGCAGCGAGCGCGGAGATCGTATGGCGGCACGGGCGCAATCCTCGGCTGAGATCGTGGCGGAGTGGGCGCGCCGCGTCGAGGGGAGCCCCGTCGGCAAGCGCGTTGGCGACGCGCTCTACCTCCACGCGGACGCGCTCGCGGCGCCGCGGGCCGCCCTCGCCGAGCTCGCAGGGTGCGCGCCCGACGCGTTCGACGTGGTGAGGGTCACGCGCGGCGGGCGCCTCGGGCTCCTGGCCTACCCCGGCTTCTTCGACGACGCCTTCCCCTCCCTCCACGCGTCGTGGGCGCTCGACCTCGCCACCGGCGCCGTCGAGCGCCGCGCGTACCGCCCCGAGGCCAACCCGCCCATCCTCCACCGCAAGGAACTCCTCCTCGCCCCCGACGACCCGCGTCGGGCCCCCTTCGAGGCCCTCACCCGCGAGGCCGAGGCGCGCGGACTCTTCGAAGACAGCACCATCATCGGGCACCGCGCCCAGTGGGAGGAGGAGCTACGAGCCCGCGGCGTGCGCGTGGAGGGTCACCGGCTCGTCCCCCTCGGCGACGCGACGGAGCCCGCGCCGCAGGAGGTCCACCGGCACCGCACGGCCCTCTCGCGGCGGGCTCTCTCCACGCCGATGCAGGCGCTTTGGCGACACGGGTACCTCGTCGCCGAGCACGCGATCCTCGACTACGGGTGCGGCCGCGGCGACGACCTCGCCACCCTCCAAAGTCACGGCCTCCGTGCGGAGGGATGGGACCCGCACTTCCGCCCCGACGGGCGGCGCGAACCGGCCGACGTGGTCAACCTGGGCTTCGTGCTCAACGTCATCGAAGACCCGGTCGAGCGCGCGGAGGCCCTCACGGGCGCGTACCGATGCGCGCGGCGAGTGCTCGCGGTCGCCGCGCTGATCGGGGGCCGCACCGCGTTCGAGCGCTATCGGCTCTTCGGCGACGGCGTCCTCACGTCGCGCGGGACGTTTCAGAAGTACTTCACCCACGCCGAGCTCGGCGCGTACATCCACGACGTCCTCGGCCGCGAGCCCGTCTCCGTCGGCCCCGGGCTCTACTTCGTCTTCCGCGCCGACGACGACGAGCAGGACTTCCTCGAACGCCGCCAACGCTCCGCGGCCCCGCCCGACGCGCCCGCTCCGCCGCCGCGCGCGGAGCCCGCGCGGGCGAAGCCGCCGCCTCGCACGCGTTCGAAGCAACCACGCGCCCCCGCCGCGGAGCCCTCGGAGGAGCTCGTCGCGTCGTTCTGGCAGGCGTGCGTCGCGCTCGGGCGCCTGCCGCGCGAGGGTGAGTTCGCGCGGGAGCCGGAGCTCGCGGCGCGCGCGGGGTCGCCGGGCCTCGTGCTGCGGCGGCTCATCGAGCGCCACGGGGAGGCGGCGTGGGAGGACGCGCGGCGGAGGCGGTGCGGCGACCTGCTCGTGTTCCTCGCGCTCAACCAGTTCGAGCGGAGGCGCTCGGCGGGGGCGGCGACCCCGCGCGTCCGGCACGACCTGCGGGAGTTCTGGGGCGGCGGCGCCCGCGCGGAGGAGGAGGCGCGGAAGCTGCTGTTCTCGCTGCGCTCCCCGGAGGCCGTCGCGTCGGCGTGCGCGGAGGCCGCGGCGGCGGGCGTCGGCCACCTCGCGCCGGGCGAGTCCCTCCAGCTCGACGCCCGCCTCGTCAACGACCTGCCCCCCGCGCTGCGCGTCTACCTCGGATGCGCGGGCAAGCTCTACGGCGAGGCGCAGGACGCCGACATGGTGAAGGTCCACCTCGGCTCCTCGAAGGTCACGCTGATGACCTACGACGACTACGAGGGGGCGGCGATCCCGCGGCTCATCGAGCGCGTGAAGGTCGACCTCCGCCGCCAGCACGTCGACTTCTTCCAGTACGGCGACGCGTTCGAGCCGCAGCCGCTCTACGGCAAGTCGCGCTTCATGCACCCGCGCCTCGCGGGCTACGCGGCGCAGCGCGCGTTCGACGAGGCGCTGATGGCGACGGCGGGCTTCGACTGGAGCGGCTACGGGCCGCCGCTCGCCGCGCTCACCGAGGTGCTCGCGGCGATGACTCCGCCTGAGGGGATGCGGGTCACCGCGGCGGAGCCTCCGCCCGCAGCGCCGTGACGAGGGCCGACACCACGTCGGGGTCGACCATCGGGACCTGCGCGTAGACGATCCCCTCCTCGCCGAGGAGCCGCGCCGCGAGGTGTCCCTTGCCCAGGAGGCGCTCGGCCCCCTCCTCGCCGAGGGCGATGGTGGACGTCCCGACGCTCTCGACGCGGTGGATGAGCCGGTTGCCGAGGTTGTCGCGGAGCTGGACGGGCATCACACGATCCTCCGGGCGCTGCGCCGCGAAGAGGAGGCGGATGCCGGCGGCGCGCGCCTTTACGCCGAGGCGCTGGACGGCGCTCTGCACCTCTTCCTTGTACGTGTCGGTGAGCATCCAGTCGGCGAACTCGTCGTGCACCAGCCACCGCACCGGGAGCCGCCGCTCGGGCGTCACCTTCGCGTTGTAGGCGGCGAGGTTCGCGACGCCGGCCTCGCGCAGGCGTCGGTAGCGCTCCTCCATCTCGTCGACGAGGGCGCGGAGCCGCTCGATCGCCTCCGCCTGCTCGACGACGATGCCGCCGTCGAGGTGGGGCAGGGCCTCCAGGTGCCCGTAGTCCACGCCCTGCTTCGGGTCGATGAGCGTGACGGTCGCCGCGCCCGGCGCGTTGGTCATCGCGAGGTCGAGGAGGAGGTTCTGGAGGAGGACGGACTTGCCGCTCCCGGTGCCGCCCGCGATGAGCGTGTGGGGGGCGTGGTCGCGCAGCGGGTCGAGGTAGAGCAGGGCCCCGTCGCGCTCGCGGACGCCCACCACGAGGCGCTCGTTGGCGCGCCCTGCGGCGTCGTGCACCTCGCGGTCGCGCAGCGCGGTCGCGAAGGAGACCACCTCGCGCTTCGGCCGCGCGATCGCCACGCTGAGCGCGCCGGGCTCGGGCGTCACCCGCACCACGTTGAGCCCGTGCGTCGTGAGGAGCTGGCTCCGCCGCTGCTCGACGTCCCACAGCTTCAGCCGGTCGGAGCCCTGCAAGCGCACGAGCGCGACGTTGGGCGTAAGGCGCTGGTCGAGCACCTTCGCCTGGTGGCTGTACCCGCGCAGCGCCGCGGCGAGCGCTTGCGTCGTCCGTTCGAGCCACAGCGCGTCGTCGGCGCTCTGCGCGGTGGGCGTCGCCGCCGCGCGGAGGATCTCCGCCACCCGCGCCGTCGCCCAGGCGAAGTCCTTCGTCGAGGGCGGCGGGGCGGGGGCGGCCGGCGGCGCCGAGACGCGCGCGGGGGGCACGACCGACGCGCTCGGTGCCACGGGCGCGGGGGCCGGGGGCGTGACCGAGGGCGACGTCGCGGCGGGCTTCGCGCGGCGGGGCCGGCGCTTCTCGGGCTCCGCGGCGGGCGGCGCCGCGGGGAGCGGGGGCATGAGCTCCAGCGAGGCGATGGTCGTGGCCCAGTTGACCCCCGAGGCGGGACGGCGCGCGTCGTGGCGCTCCCACGGCGCCTCGCGGCCGAGGCGGGCCCGAACGGCGCGCGGCGACTCCTTCGCGGCGAAGGCGAGGAGCAGCCGGCGCACGAGGTCGGGGCCGAACACCTCCTGCCACACCTGCGAGTCGCCCGGGAGCTCGCGCCGCGCGCTCGGGTCCTCGACGTCGGGCTCCTTCGCGTAGACGAAGACGTGCGAGTAGCCGCGGAGGACGATCTCCATCTCGCCCGCCGCGATCTGGCGGCGCCAGTCCTCCACGTCGCCGGGCCGGGCGTCGGAGGTGAGGACCCCCTCGGCCAAGAGGTCGGCGAGGCGCGTGAGCCAGTGGTCACGGTCGAGCCGGCGCGGCGTCTCGAAGAGCGCGTCCTTCATGCCCGCCACCGTCTGCTTCACCTGCATGGCGGAGTAGGCGCGCTGGTCCTGGAGGAGGTTGGCCGAGACGTACTTCGCCTCGCTGACGAGCGCGACGAGCACCACGCGGCCGTCCGCCTCGCGGCGGGGGTGGAGCGTGAGGATGTCGGCGATGTGGCCCTCGCGCTGGCCGAGCCACGCGGCGTAGTCGTCGAGGAAGTACCACCCGCGCACGCCGCCGGGGGGGCCGAGCTCGTCGTCGAGGAGGTAGCGGCTCAGGGCCACGCCGATGAGCTCGTGGGCGAAGGCGCTGCGGCGCGCGGCGCGAAGCACGATGTCGCCCGACACCTCGCTCGCGTACGACACCAGCCGCGCGGCGAGGTCGCCGAGGGCGGCGGGCGGGAGCTGGAGGTCGAGGGTGGCGAGGTTCCGCTTCACCAGGAGGTGGAGGAGGGTGAGCGGGGCGGTGGAGGAGACGAGGACGTTGCGCGGCCCCTCGCTCGCGCGGCGGTTGCGGATCACCCGCACGCCGAGGTTGGTGAGGTGCTCGCGCGAGAGGATCTCGTCGTAGTTGACCACCCACTGCCCGAGCCGGTGCGCCTCGTCGAGGATGCGCCGCGCCTGCCCCTCCTGGAAGCCCACGCGGCGCATCGGGAGGACGTGCTCGTCGGGCCGCGGCGCGCGCTTCTCGGTGTAGCCCCAGAGCGCGCGGAGGTAGCTCCACCCGGCGGGCGTCTGCACCGGGCAGCAGAGGTAGGTGGCCGAGTGCTCGTCGTTGCGCGTCGCGGGGATGCGCCGGGCCCAGCGCGCGGGGACGTGGTCGCGCGGGTCGGCGTCGGTGAGGGGGGCGGCGCGGTCGTTCCAGACGAGGGAGCAGAGGCGGGCGACGACGTCCTGGAGGAAGACGATGTCCGACGGCGTGCCGTCGAGCGCGGTGGGCGTGGGCGCCTGCTGGGCCATGATCCCGACGCGGAGGCGGGCCATGAAGTCGCGCGTCGACTCGCTGGCGATGCCCGACTCGGTGTCGCGCGCGCTCGCCTCCAGGAGCGTCTCGTAGAGGCGCTGGAGGCGCCGCGGGTCGGTGTGCTTGAGCTGGACGTGGCAGCGCACCTCGCGCTCGTCGTCCTCGTCGTACATCTCGCTGAGCACCGACACCGCGGCCTCGGGCAGCCCCACCGCGTCGCAGTTGAAGAGCACCACCGCGAGGTTGGCCGCCTCGTGGGGGTAGAGCGCGAGGAACTGCGCCACCACGGACTCGATCACGCGCGCGGCCCTGCGCGGGTCGTCGTTGGTGGCGAGGCGGGCGCCGGGCGCGAGGTCGGCCCCGACGCGGACGGGCGGCTCCATCAGCGAGTACTCGCCGACGGTGTCGGTGCAGCCGAGGAGGACGGGCGCCTGGTCGGTCGCGAGGCCGAGGCACACCTCCGGGTAGAAGGGGTGCGTGAGCTCGTGGACGACGTCCTGGAAGAAGAGCCGCGCGTCGCCGAAGTCCACCGCCTCGTCGCGGAGGAGGTAGCGGACGAGGCCGCCGAGACGTCGGTCCTTCGCGGCGGCGGCGACGAGGCGGAGCGGGTGCCACGGGGTGACGATGGCCGCGCAGTCCCCCCCCTCGACGCGGCAGAGGCCGAGGCTGAGCACCGGCTCCCAGAGCGTGCGGCGGAGGCGGTCGTTGGTGGCGTGCGCGGCGAGCGCGTCGAGCAGGCGGCCGTACGACTCGCCGAGCTGGAGGCACTCGTCGGGCGCCGTCCCGTTGGCGCGGTACGCGGCGAGCGCGGCGACGTACGCTGCGCGGAACGTCGACCACGCGGCGGCGACGGCCTCGTGGCCCGCGGGGGTGAGGCTCGCGTCCCCGGCCGCGGCGCGGAGGGCGTCTTCGAAGGCCGCGGCGAGGTCGCTGCGGTCCTTCGAGGGGAGGAGGGAGCCGCGCTTCTGCGAGCCGTGGGGCTCCAGCGTCATCACGTCGCGGAGGTCGAGGGCCTGGAGGCGGCCTTTGGCGCTAACGGGCTCGCGGCGGACGGCGCACGGCGCGAAGGGACGCTCCGCGAGGCGGTGGAGGTCGCCCACGAGGCCCGCGAGGATGGACGACGGGTTGAAGCTCCACACCACCTGCGTCGAGGCGTCCTCGTCGCCCGCGATGAGCGTGACGGTGAACTTCACCTGGTTGGCGGCGCGGGCCACGGAGTGGCGGCGCGCGTCGCCCTTCTTCGCGCCGCGGGCGGGCTCCGCCGGCTCGCTCAGGGCGAGCTCGAAGAGCTCCCGCGGCTCCCACTGGACGGCGCCCCCGAAGAGGGCCGGGAGCCCGCGGTAGCGCGCCGCGAAGTAGCGGGCCGCGCTCTCGTTGAGCTCCTCCCAGTGCCGGGCGCTGCGGCGGCCGCACTCGACGACGAGCTCCTTGCGGCCGCCGCGGGCCTCGTCGGTGTCGAGCTGCTCGTAGAGGCGCTGGACGGCGCGGAGGAGCCCCACGCGGAGGTCGTCGCAGTCGATCGGCTTGCCGAAGATGAAGCGGTCCCACGCGGCCTTCACCTTGGGGGCGAAGGCGAGCTCGTGGCGGTGGCGCTCGTAGAACGACTCGTCCTCCTCGGTGGGCTCCCCCAGGGGGTGCCGCTTGAGGAGCTCGCCGAGGTAGTCGCGCTCGCCCTCGGTGAGCGGGTTGCGCTCGGGCTGCCCCTCGAAGAAGTCGCGCGTCTCCTCGCCGAGGGGCTTCTTGAGCTTCTTGACGTGGAGCCCCTCGAAGAGCTGGCTGATGCCGGAGGTCTCCCAGTCGAGCTCGGCCACCGCGCGGGCCGCGTCGGTCCACACCGCGGGCGCGCGGATGAAGGCCTCGATCGCGGGGTGGTGCTCGGCCGCGATGTCCCCGCGCACCTTCTCGAAGTTGGCCTCCAGCTCCGAGGCGTCGATCGGCTGCTGCGACGGGCTCTTCTTGACGAGGAAGGGGGCCCGCTTGCGGAACACCTGCTGGTAGGCGTTCTTCCATTGGACCACCTGCGCCCGCTTCGCCTCGGGGATGCCGCCGAGGAGCCGCCGGTCGCGCGGGGCGCGCAGCGCGGGGAGGGCGTCGCCGAGCGCGACGTCGAGCGGCAGGCCGTCGCGCTCGATGGCGCGGCGGGTCATCACCACGTAGCCCGCGAAGCGCGCGGTGTTGAGGGTGTGGGCCTGGAGCAGGCCGTGGAGGGCGCAGCACCAGTGGCGGACCTCCTTGTCGCCCAGGCGGAGCCCCGCGCTCGCCCGCTCGACCCAGAGCTGCGGGTCGCCGAGGAGCTGCTGCGCGCCGATGGCCGTGAGCTCGCGGACCGACTGCGCCTGCTCGTCGTCGGCGTTGGCGAGGAGCATCACCCGGCGGTTGGGGATGGTCTTGTTGCGCCAGAAGACCGGCCGCTCGTCGGTGAGGGTGGACTCGGGGAGGCCCGTCTTCTCGCCGACCGCGCGCGGGATGCGGAGCCCGACCGCCGCCTCGAGCAGCGGGTCGGCGAGCACCGCGCGGCAGATGGCGCCGACCTCCTCGTCGGTGAAGCGGTCGAGGACGAGGCGCCCCTGCCCCTCCGCGCCCTCCTCGGCCGGGAGGTACTGCGACTTGATCTTCGCGGCGGCAACGGCGCCCAGGAGTTCATGCTCGTTCACGAGGGCACCTCCATGGGGTTCTCGACGTAGGCGCAGGCGTCGGAGAGGCGCCGGAGGAGCCCGAGGCTCGCGAGGCGCATCTCGAGGCGGAGGGCGTTCTCGTCGAACGCGGGCTTGTCGCTGTCCCCGGCGCTGTGGAGGCCCCTGGCCTGCTCGTAGCCGACGACCATGCGGTAGCGCTCCCAGAGCGCCGCGAGAAACTTCTGAAACTCCATGCGCTTCGGCACCACGGCGAGGACGAGGGTCTGGAGCAGGTGGTCGCTCGGCGCGTAGCGCATGCGGCGGGTGCCGCGGCGCGACGCGAGGCCGATGGCCTGGGCGTAGGTCGTGTGGACGACGGCGACGTGCTCCCGGTGGCGCTTCACCGCCGCGTCGCGGAGCTGCTGGAGCGCGGCCGCGGGGTCGGCGGTGAGGGGGCGGTCGGCCTCGGGCCGCACCTCCCACCACCGGACGGCGCCGTAGATGGCCTTCGCGAGCTCGGCGCGCCGCTCCTCGTCGTCGCCGACGGCGCAGGCCTCCCGCCACGCGTCGCTGCGCTCGACCCGCTCCGTGATGAAGCGGTCGACGGCCTTCTCGCCGCGGAGGTTGTTGGCCTGGAAGGACTCGACCGACAGGTCGCGCACGGTGGTCCGCTTGGGGGCGATGATCTCGAGGACGAGGTGGGCCTCGGGCTCGTCGGGCACCCAGGCCGCGGCGCGGCGGAGGTAGTAGAGAACGAGGTGGAGCCCGAGCAGGTTCACGAGGTGCGGCAGGGCGTCGTAGCCCGGGAGCTGCAAGCGGAGCACCGCGAGCAGGTCGTCCGCGAGCTGCTCGTAGTCGGGCAGGCGGGCGTGGGGCAGGTAGCCCGTGTGGCTCGCCGTGACGCGCGCCTCGTCGGGGGGCTGGAGGCGCGCGACGAGGCGGTTCCACGGCGACCGCGGCGCGAAGACGGAGCGCTCGAGGTGCCGGTAGAGCTCGGCGCCGCGCCCGCTGCGGCAGAGCATGAGGTAGGCGAGCTCGCCCGTCCGCCCGAAGAAGCGGCGGTCCATGCTCACCGAGCCGTCGCGCTTGACGCCGAGGTCGGGGAGGAGCGCGGCGGGCCCGTACGGGAAGGCGAACTTCGAGCTCCAGCGCTTGTTGCTGTCGGCCTCGATCGCCGTCGTGCGCAGCAGGGTGACGACCCGCGCGAAGTCCTTGAACGAGCCGCCCCCGACGCCGTCCTGCGGGAACACCTTGCGGAGATAGGTCAGGTCGGGCGCGCCGGTGAGCCCGCGGGTGTGATCGGCCATGCGCCGGAGCCACTCGTTCCATCGCCCGTCGTCGTCCGAGTGGCGCCGCTCGACCTCCTCCAGGAAGGGGTTGTTGAAGAGGATGTTGCGCAGCGCCATGCGCCACGGCGCCTCGTAGGCGACGCCGCCGAGGGGCGCGTCTTCCTGGAAGGGCTTGCCCTGCCGCGCCTGGAACGCGAGCACCCCGAGGAGCTCGAGGAGCACCATCCACGGCGTCTGCTCGTCGTGGAGGCGGTGCCCCCAGATGGCCTCGTCGACCCAGAGGTCGGAGGTGAACTCCGCCGCGCCCGCCGGCCCGCTGCCGCTCATCACGCACCCCCCAGGTCGATGTTGACGCTCCGCGCGTCGAGCTTGCCGTCGTCGCCGAGTTCGAGCACGCGCAGCGCGAAGCCCTTGTCGTCGGGCCCGTCGCCGTCGATCAGGCGCCACGCCCGCAGCAGCCGGCTCTTGAACGAGAGGATGTCCTCGTAGCACTCGCGCGAGAAGTTCGACGGCAGCGCCCCGTCCGCGACGCGCAGCAGGAACTCGTAGCGCACGAGGTGGAGCGGCATCGTCAGCCGCACGTCGCGGTCGAGCTGGACGGCGAGCGACGCGCCGTCCCCCTCGCGCTCCACGGCCACGTTGCCGCGGCGCCCCTGGTTGATGGGGACGTCGTGCTCGGCGATGCGGCACACCCGCGCCTGCGAGTGGCTGCCGGAGGAGGCGAGCCAGAGCCGCTCGTCCTCCGAGGTGAGCATCCCGGTGAACACCCGGTTGAGCCCCCGCACGAGCCGCCGGGTCAGCTGCGCGTCGACCCGCTCGCCCCGCAGCAGGGGGCGGAGCACGCGGTCGAGGTACTCCCCGGCGTGCTGGAAGACCGTGAGCTCCCAGAGGCCGAGCTCGGCGGCCTGCTCCTTCGGCAGCGTGAAGAAGAGGCGCTGGCGCTGCCCGACCGCGACGGCGGTGAAGCGGGCGGCCTTCTCGGCGTCGTTGCCCTCCAGGTAGGCCGCGAGGTGCTCGCGGAACTCCGCGTTGGCCCCGTAGAGGGGGTCGCCCTCGAAGAGCGCGCGGAAGCGGGCCGTGAAGTTCTCGTCGTCCTGCCCGTAGATGAGCAGGTTGTCGAGGCGGTTGCTCGTCTCCTCGCCGATGCCGAAGCGCCGGAGCGCGCCGAACACCGAGCCGGCGTCGCGGCGCGACTCCGGGAGGTTCTCGCCGAAGGCGTTGCGGTAGAGGGCCGCGCGGTGGGTCGTACGGTCGCGAACGATCGCCGGGACGTCCTGGCAGCGGACGAGGTCGTCCTTCACGTCGGGGTGCCCGAGGAGCATGTTGCTCGCGACGATCAGGAGCTGGCGGGTGGGGATGTGGAAGCCGCTCCGGTCGCCGAGCTCGAGCAGGTCGGAAAGGCGCTCGCGCAGGAGCGGGTCTTGGAGGCGCTGGTGGTTCTCCCACACGGGGCAGCGGCGGGCGGGGTCGTCGGACTGGCCCGCGCAGCCGTCGCAGTCGGCCCAGCCCTCGTGCGCGGCGAGGGCGTCGAGGGCGCGCTTCATCAGCCCCGCGGAGGGCTGGCGGCTGAGGTTGTAGAGCCGGAGGCCGTCCCTGCCCGAGCGCAGCTTCGTCTGGAGGAGGAGGTCTTCGATGAGCGCGCGCGCTCGCAGGACGGCGGCCGTCTCCGGGGCGCGGGCCCACGTCTGGAGGAGCTGGCCGTCGTTGGCGGCGACCAGCCAGACGTCGCGCGACCGCGGGTCGGCGAGGGCCTCGGCCATCGGCGCGAGGTGCACCGCGTCGGCCGGCGAGAGCTCGCTCAAGTCCTTGATGACGTGGAGCATCGCGCCCTCGGGTAGCGCCATCGCGCGGAACTTCCCGTCGCCCGCCCACTCGGCCTTGTCGCCGCCGAGCGCCTCCCACACCTCGCGGCAGAGGTACGTCTTCCCGTCGCCCGCGGTGCCGGTGAGCACCACCGAGTCGGGTCGTGCCGCGCGGAAGTTGGCGACGAGCTCGTCGAGGAGCCCGCCGCTGTCGAAGCGCAGCGCCCGCACGCCGTTGCGCTTCGCGCAGTTGGCGGTGTGCTCGTCGTACTGGTTCTCGTTGGTCGCGACGGGCCCGTACTGCCGCAGGAACCGCACCCAGTTGTTCTTCTTGTACCCCTCCACAAGGCCACCCCTTTCTACAGCTCGCAGATGAGGCAGGCGCGGTCTTCCTCGTCGCCCTCCTCGTCGTCCTCTCCCGCGTCGAACACGCTCACCAACGGCAGGTTGCGCCGCGCCGCCGGCTGCCGCGCCGGGGCCTCGCCCTCGCGCGCCAGCTCCTTCGCCACCAGCTCGTCGAGCGTCTCGCCCTTGCGCCAGGTGAAGCGCTCGCCGGACTCCGGGTCGACCTTCTCGTACGCCTTCGCCTCCGCGAAGAAGTCCGGGTGCTCGCGCGCGAGGCCCACCCACTCCTCCTTGCGCTGGAAGAAGCAGAAGAAGCAGCCCGAGCGCGAGCGCCAGCGGTAGTACCCCGGCATCCCGAGGCCCGCCTCCTCCAGGATGCGCACCACGTCGGCCTTGGTGACCCCGTCGTCGCGGAAGGGGAACACCGAGCGGATGTTGGGCTTCGTCGAGACGTAGCCCTCGCGGTGCTCGTCGGCGCGGATCCCGACGTAGTTGACCACCACGTCGTCGCCCACGTAGCGCTCGAACGGCCGCAGCTTGAGGAGCCGCGTGCACCAGCGCATCCGGCTCGACGGCAGGTAGCCGTTGAACACCGCGAGGTAGTGGTCGAAGTCCTGCTCGCTGGTGAGCCGCAGGATGGGCTTCCCCAGGTACGCCTCCATCCGCGTGAGGAACTCGTACGTCTCGGGCAGCTCCTTGCCCGTGTCGCAGAACACGTACTCCATCTCGGGCACGCGCTCGCGCATGTAGATGGCGAGCGCCGAGGAGTCCTTGCCTCCCGACAGCCCGAGCACGTGACGGACCCGCTTCTCCCCTCCGCTCATGACCCCGGCGTCCCCCCCTCGTCGAGCACGCGGTTGAGCGTGCGCCCCAGCGCCGCGAGCCACACGTCGCGCCGCGCCCCGAGGCTCGCCTCCAGCACGCGGAGGATGTCCGCCTCGGCCCGCGCGACCGCCTCCGGGTCGCCGACCGCCGGCACCTGCACCCGCGCCGTCGCCCCGCGCACCAGCGCCTCCGCGCGGAGGAAGAGCGCCCTCACCTCGCCGAGACTCACTTCGAAGCGCGCCCGCTCGCCGTCCGACCACTCCGACGGCGGGCGGTGGTGCACCACCGTGGCGACGCCCTCCAGCCACGCCGCGTGGTCGCTCGACGGCTCCACCGCGCGGCCGAGGAAGGCTCGCAGCCGAAGGTCTGTGGCCACGCCGAGGAGCGCCCGCGCCCGCGCCGAGAGCGCCTCGCGCAGCGCATCGCCCGCGACCTCCGGCGCGAAGGCCGCCGCGAGCGCGCGCTCGACGTCCGCGAGGAGCGACCCGTACGCGGCGGAGAGCGCGTCGAGGGCGCCGCCGAGTCGCTCGAGGAAGGGCGCGACGAGCGCGTCGTCGTCGACCCCGACGGGCGCCAGGTCGAGCGCCGCGGGGAGGTCGGCGAAGAGCAGCCGGAGCGGGTCGCGCGCGTGGAGGACGGCGTCGCGCACCGCGAGGGCGGTGGGGGGAAGCGCCCGCGTCGTCCGGGCGTGGCGGGGGAGCGAGGCGACGCGTCGCACGACGGCGCGGACGAGCTCGACGGGGGGCGCCTCGCCGTCGCCGCCGAGGCGCTGCCAGAGGAGCCTCGCCGCGGTGGCGCGGGCGCCCGCGACGCGGTGGCGGGACGCGGCGAAGTGGTCGGGGCGGCGGAGGAGCCGCTCGACGACGGCCTCGGAGAGCTCGGCGATGAACGTCCCGTCTTCGAAGAGGGCGACCTCGCCGCGGGCCGAGAGCATCACGGCGAATAGGAGGACGGGCATCGGGCCCTCGCGCATCCCGATGGGTCGCTGGCGGAGGGCGGCGTAGAGGGACGAGAGCGGCTGCGGCTCGCGCTCGGCGTCGTCGAGGAAGCGCTCGACCGCGCGCCACGCGGGGAGCAGTCGGAGCGGGTCGTCGGGTGGAGGCGGCGCGAAGCCCCACGCGCCGTCGCGCGCGCGGTGGAGGCCGCCGGCGGAGAGGAGGCTCGCGTACATGCTGCGCTCGGGCGGCGTGCCCGTGAGCCCGAGGTCGGGCTCTCCGCTGCGCGTCACCATCGCGTTGAGGAGCTCGCGGCGCGCGGCGGCGGCGGCCGAGGAGAGGGCCTTGCGGTTGAGCAGCTCGTTGCGGACGAGCGGGGCGTCGGGGAAGTTGCGGTCGCAGACGGCGGAGAGGGCGGCGGAGAGCGAGCGGGCGCCGCGCCAGTCGGTGACGGCGCCGGCGTGGACCCACGCGACGCGTGCTCCCTCGGCGAGGCCGAAGCAGCGCAGGAGGTCGTCGTCGACGCGCTGCGACGCCGCGTGGAGGCGGGCCGTGAGCTCGCGGCGCGCGACGGGGTCGCCGTCGAGCCCTGACGCGCTCTGGCGGACAGCGTCCCAGGCGAACCAGTCGCGCACCCCGTCGAGCAGCGAGCGCGCCTCCTGCGGGACGCCGATGACCACGTCCGACGCCGCGGAGGCGCGGGTGGCGGCGTGGACGAGGTCGCGGTGCGAGGCGCCCTGGTCGGAGACGAGGTAGACGACCTGCCCGTCGGCTTCGCGCGGTGCGTCGGGCGCGGCGACGTCGGCGGTGGCGAGCGACACGTCGAAGTAGCGCAGCGTGCCCGTCTCGATGAAGTGCCGGCGCGCGACCCACGGCCGCAGCACGAGCCTGGCGGAGAGGTGCGCGGAGAGGGCGTGGACGTCGGGCGGGGCCTTCCGCGCGTCGTCGAAGCGGGCGTCGAGGTCGATGTCGCTGCCCTCCCAGAGGGCGTACGCGTCGCTGAAGCGGCGGTACACGACGTGGGACGAGGCGGCGAGGTGGTCGACGGCGGCGCCGACCTCGGCCGCGGTGGTCGTCGCGTCGGCGAGGGCGAAGGCGAGCACCGCGCGCGAGGCCCGCACCGTGCGGGAGCCGAGCAGGTCGAGGACGCCGACGGCCTTGAGGATGCGGGCGGCGAGCGGTGGCGCGTCGCGGGGGAGCCGCGCGAGGGCCTCGTCGACAGCGGCCCAGCGGCGTCCCGTGGCGCCCGCGAACTGGCCGGGGCCCAGAGTGGACGCGACGAAGTCGTAGAGCCGGTCGAGGGTGTAGGCGGTGGCGCCGTCGGGCCTCGTCTCCGCGACGTCGAGGAAGGCGCCGAAGGCGTCGTCGACGCCCGAGGTGAGGAAGCCGAAGAGGGACCGCTCGTTCTGCGCCATCGGGCCGCGGAAGAGGGCGGGGAGCACGAGCGCGACGGTGGGGTGGATCGGCGCGACGCCGCGGAGGGTGGGCTCGAGCTCGGGCGCGGCGAGGCCGAGCGCAACGGCTTCGGCGGCGAGGGCGTCGTAGGGCCGCAGCAGGGCGGCGGGGCCGCGCGGGCGGAGGGCGAGGGCGGCGAGGCGGAGGAGCTCGCCGGGGGCTTCGAGGAAGGCGACGTCTTCGAAGCGGCCCTGCACCTTCGACCACTCGGCGCGGGTCTCGGCGGCGAGGTCGCGGGCGTAGCGGTCGAAGGCCTGGTGGAGGAGCGTGACCACCACGAGGGGGCGATCGCCGCTGCGGGCGGCGGCCTCGGCGAGCTCTTGCAGGAGGAAGACCTCGTCGACGCGGCCGGGGCTGCGGGCGGCGTGCTCGAGCGCCTTGCCGAGCTCGTCGACGACGAGGAGGACGCCCGCGCCTCCGCGTGACGCGACGAAGTCGCCGAGCTCTTCGAAGAGGCGCACCACGCGGGCGTGGAGGTCGGCGGACTTCGCACGGCTCTGGCGAATGGCGCGCGAGGCGTCGAGCAGGCGGCGCTGGGCCTCGCTCGGGCGGTAGTGCATCGCGACGGCGCGCTCGACCGCGTCGAGGAGGGAGGGGAGGAGCGGGCCGTATGTGCCGCTGACGAGCACGGGGCAGAAGCGCCGGGAGTCGGCGAGGGCGCGCACGCGTCCTTCGAGCGCGCGGTCGACGCCGCGGAGTTCGTGCAGGGCGGTGGCCGTCGCGTCGGCGGGGACGGCGCCGATGAGCTGCGTGAGGAACACCACGAAGGCCGACTTGCCCGCGCCGTAGGGGCCGGTGAGCGACCACGCGCGGGCGGTGCCTTCGCCGCGCGCGCCCTCGACGATGCGCCGGAGAAGGCCCGCGCCGAGGGGGGTGAGTGCGTAGCCCTCGCAGGCGTCGCGGCGCTGGGCGTCGCGCGCCACCTGGACGGAGCGGAAGAAGCGCCGCCGCACTTCGAAGAGCGTCGCGAGGCGGGTCACGGCGCGCCCCCCCGCGCGGCCCGTAGCGCACGGCCGAGCCACGCGATGGGCTCGGGGCGCTTGCGGCGGAGGAGCTGCCGGAGCCCGGCGGTGTCGTCGTAGAAGACCGCGCCGCGCGACCACCGCTCGGCGTCTTCGAGGCGGAGCGCGAGGGAGGCCGCGTCGAGGCGGAAGACCCGCCCCGGCGCGCCCGGGCGCTGGAGCAGGGCGTCGGCCGCGAGGGTGTCACGGTCGGGGGCGGTCCTCTCCCAGAACTCCAGGAGCGCGAAGGCGAACACCTCCTCGCCGAGCGAGGGCTTCGGCCCGCGGGCGAACTCGCAGCGGCCCGACGCGTCTTCGCGGAGGAGCCGGAGCTCGGTGAGCGGGCCGTCGAGCGCGTCTTCGGCCGGCACGGCGCGCGAGGCCCGCGTGGGGAGGTAGGTGCGCAGGAGGACCTCCGCGTCGCGGGCGAGGGTGGCCGCGGTCGCGCGCCCGCCCCCGGCGTAGGCGGCGAGGTCGCGCAGGAGCTCGTCGCGGGAGAAATCCTGGCGGCCCCACTCCCCGAAGGCCCAACGCCACGTCGTGGCTCGCTCCGGGTGCGTGGTGATCAGCCAATGGATCAGCCAGAGCGTCTGGACGTCTTCGAGGTAGGGGTCGACTCCTTCGGGGCCGAACAACATCGCGCCCAGCGGCGTGACGTGCAGCCCGCGAAGGCCGCGCGGATCGTTCGGGGCCGAATCAATGACCCGCGCCGTCAGCGCCCAATGGCGGATGGACCGCACCATGTTCTTCCCCACCCCGAGCGGGACCATGGCGTCGTCGCGGGAGAAGAACGCCGGGTCCGAGGCGACCGCGTCGACGCACTTCTTCAGCCACCCGTAGCGCAGCGGGAAGCTCTCGTGCCCCGAGAAGGACATGACCTCCGCCGTCACCGCGCAACGCTCCCGCGCAACACGGACGGTACGCTATGCGACGACTGGGACGATGGTCAATGCGTCTGCGCAGCCGGAGCCTCGCCTCGGCGACGGCGTCGGCGGATTCAGCTTCTCCGGGATGCGGCGCGCTCGAGCGCGGCGCGGAAGCGGCGGAGGATTTCGACGAAGTCCCGCCGCGACTCTTCATCGAGGCTCGAGAGCTCCTGCGCGATCGCCCGCGCCTGCGCGTCGCGGGCCGCGCCAGCCGCCGCGGCTGCGTCGTCGAAGAACTGCGCCACCGACAGCCCGAGGGCCCCGGCGACGGCCTCGATGGAGGAGAGCGACGGGTCGCGCAGGCCGCGCTCGAGCTGGCTGACGTAGGAGACGTCGAGGTCGGCGCGCTCGGCGAGCTCGGCCTGCGTCAACGACGCGGCGGTTCGAAGCGCGCGGAGGCGCTCGCCGAAGCGTGCGAAGCGGGCGCCGGGCCTCGCCCCCTCGGCGACCCCTCCCCGGGGCGTGGGGCCCTTCGCGCCTGGCGCATAAGGGCGCGCGGAAACTCGCGGCATCGGCGAAGGAGACACGATCGCGCCGGGGCTCTGAAGAGGGGATGGTCCGTGGCGTCGTATGGACGATCGTCCATGCGGGCCGAGGGACGCCGCCGCCCCGCTACAGCAGCTTCGCCTTGCCCGCGAGGCCCTGCTCGCGCGCCTTCGCCGCCACGGCGTCGCGCACGGCCTTGTGGACGCTCATGTCGAGCGGGTTGGGCACCAGCTCGCCTTCGGGCGCGCGGGCCGCGATGGCCTCGGCGGCGGCGAGCTGCATCTCCTGGGTGATCGCGCTGGCCCGCTCGTCGAGGGCGCCGCGGAAGATGCCCGGGAAGGCCAGCGCGTTGTTGATCGAGCGCCCGTCGCCCGCGTAGGCCGCGCCGGCGCGGACGGCCTCGTCGGGGGAGATCTCCGGGTCGGGGTTGGAGAGCGCGAAGATCACCTGGCCCTTGCGCACCATCTCGGGCTTGATGAGCCCGGGGCGCCCCGTGGTGGTGACGACGATGTCGGCCTCGCGCATGACGGTGGCCATGTCCGACGCGACCGCGCCGCGCGCGACGAGGCGGGCCACGGCGTCGGGCGACACGTCGGCCACCATCACCTCGCGGGCCCCGTAGGAGAGGGCGACGCGCGCGATCGCGCTGCCGGCGGCGCCGAGGCCGATCTGGCCGACGCGCGAGGCCTTGAAGTCGACGCCGGTGAGCCGGCAGGCGTTGAGGATCGCGGCGAGGGCGACGGTGGCGGTCCCCCACTGGTCGTCGTGCATGACGGGCTTGTCGAGGCGCCGGTCGATCTCCTCCTCGATGCGGAAGCAGTCGGGCATGCGGATGTCCTCGAGGTGGATGCCCCCGAAGCCCGTCGACATGCGAACCACCGTCTCGATGAACTCCTCGGGGTCGGTCGTGTTGACGAGGAGGGGCGTGGCGGAGATGCCGGCGAAGCGGTCGTAGAGGGCGGCCTTGCCCTCCATTACGGGGAGGCTGGCGAGGGCGCCGATGTTGCCGAGCCCGAGCACGCGCGTCCCGTTGGTGAAGATGCCCACCGAGGTGCCGAGGCCGGTGAAGTCCCAGGCGAGGTCCGGGTCCTTCTGGATGGCGAGGGCGACGCGGGCGACGCCGGGCGTGTAGATGTACCGGAGCTCGGAGACGTGCTCGAGCGTGAGGCGGCTGGTCGTGCGGAGCTTGCCGCCGCGGTGGGCTTCGAACACCCGGTCGCGCGTGCCGAGCAGGTCGACGCCCGGCAGCGCCTGGATCGCCTCGATCACGCGCGCGGTGTGCCCCTCGTCGTTGGTCTCGACGGTCACGTCGCGGACGGTGTCGTTCTCGCCGATCTGCGCCGTGGTGATCTCGCCGACGAGCGCGCCGGCGTCGGCGATGGCGGCGGCGAGGCGGGCGAGCTGACCCGGGCGGTGGCGGAGGCGCACCCGGAGGATCGTGTCGTGGCTGTACTTCCTCATGACCTCCCCACCGGTACCACCGCCGCGCGGGCGCCGTCGACGGGGATTGAAGCGCACCCGGCGCGCGGTGCATCCTCGCGGCGCCGTGAAGACCGCGCTCGCCCTCCTCGCCGCCTGCCTCCTCGCCGCCTGCGCCGAGTGCGACACGCAAGACCACCGCGGCTGCGCCTGCGCCAACGGGGCGCGGGGCGAGCAGTTCTGCACCGCGGAGAAGACCTACGGGGCGTGCATCTGCGTGCAGGCGCCGGTGCGCGACGCCGGTGCGGACGTGGCGGCGGATCGTTGATCGGGGCCGCCCGCGGCGCCGAGCGATGACGACCGGGTGGGGACCCACGAGAGGGGCGCCCGTCACCCCTCGTCTTCGTCCTCGTCGGCGGCGCCCTCGGGCGCGGGCTCGTCCTTCGGGGGGTGGACCCGCAGCGAGTTCACCTTGCGCGGCGTCGCCGCGAGCACCTCGAGCACGTGGCCGTCAGCCAGCGCGACCCGCTCGCCCACCGCGGGCATACGCCCGGCGGCCTCCAGGCACAGGCCCGCCACCGTGGTCACCGTGCCGGGCTCCGGGAGCCCCATGCCGAGCGCGCGGTTCACGTCGCGGATGGGCGTCTCGCCGGGGACCACCGCGGTGCCGTCGGCGTCGCGGGCGAGGGCCGGGGGCGCGGGGTCGCCCTCACCGAGGATGTCGCCCACCAGCTCGGCGAGGAGGTCGGAGACGGTGACGAGCCCGAGCAGCTCGCCGAGCTCGTCGATCACCATCACCATCGAGAGCCGCTCGCGCTGCATCCGCCGCAGGAGCGCCGTCGCCGACGTGGTGCTCGGGACGAACTGGGCCGGGTGCACCGTCGCGCCCCGCAGGGGGTGGCCGTCGAGCGCGGGGAGCACCAGGTCCTTGAGGGCGACGTGGCCGACGACGTTCTCGGGGTCGCGCTCGTACACCGGGAGCCGCGCGAAGCGGCAGTGCTGGAGCACCGCGCGCAGGGCGGGCAGGTCGGCGTCGCGGTCGACCGACACGATCGCCGAGCGGGGGACCATCACGTCGGCGGCGGTGAGCTCCCGCAGGTCGATCGCGCGCGAGGCGATCTCGCTCGTCCCCGCGTCGATGGCGCCGGTGCGGCCGGCCTCCTCCACCAGCTCCTGGATCTCCTCGGGCGACAGCCGCGACTCGGAGAAGCTGGTGCGGTCGCCGAAGAAGCGGAGCACCACGTTGGAGAGGCCGGTGAGCAGCCAGACGAGGGGCTTCACCACCGAGGCCATCCCGCGGAGCATCGGCCCGAGCGTCACCGAGAAGCGCTCGGCGTAGCGCAGCGCGAGGGACTTCGGGATCAGCTCGCCCACCACGATCTCGAGCGTGGAGATGAGCACGATCACCAGCACGAAGGCGACGCGGTGGGCCGAGGCGCCGAGCCACGGGGCGCGCGCCGCGAGGCCCTGGGAGATGTGCTCCGCCAGGCTGTCGCCGCCGAAGGCCGCCGCGGTGGTGCCGACCACGGTGATCCCGATCTGCACGGTGGCGAGGAAGCGCTCGGGCCGCTTGCGGAGCCAGAGGACGGCCCGCGCCCGCGCCGAGCCCTCCTCCACCAGCTCGGCGAGGCGCGTCTTGCGCACCGAGAGGACGGCGATCTCCGCGCCGGCGAAGACGCCGTTCAGCGCCATCAGCGCGAACACGATGAGGAGTTCGAAGAGCATCGTCGGGCGGCCCCGACCGGGCGTCGGCCGCGGCGTGACCATAGGGAAGGCGCCCCCGCGTCACAAGCCGACGGTTCGACGGGGGAGGGCGCCGCGGCCGGCGGGCGCGCTCGCGGGTTTCGGGGGATGGGAGCATCTGGCTCGTCTGCTCGCGGCGCCGAGTGCCCATCCCCGCTCGCCGAGGCTCGCGGCCTCCATCCCCCGCTCGCCGAGCCTCGCGCGTTGACCCCTTCCCCCGGCGCAAGGCGCCAGGGAAGGGCACTGTCACAACGAGGACCCACCGACGCCGGGCCATCGAGACGCCGCGAGCACCAGACGCTGAGACGCCGCGAGCACCAGACGCCGGTGCGTCCCGGTCGCGACAGTGCCCCTTCCCCTGGCGCCTTGCGCCGGGGGAAGGGGTCAACGCGCGAGGCTCGGCGAGCGGGGGATGGAGGCCGCGAGCCTCGGCGAGCGGGGATGGGCACTCGGCGCCGCGAGCAGATGAGCCAGGTGCTCCTACCTCCGGGATCTCCTGGCGGACAAGCACTTCCGCGCGAGGCGCTGCGCATCTCGTGGGCAAGCCGACGCTTCGACGGGGGGCGCGCTCGCGGGTTTCTCCCGGCGGCGGATTCGTGGGATGCTCGAGCGCCCCGATGATCCGTTGCACCTCCTGCGGCGACGCCCACCCGTCCGACGCCACCCTGTGCCCCCGCACCGGGCAGCCCGTGGGCAGCGGCCCCTGCGGCTCGCGCATCGACCGCTACGAGGTCGAGCGGCTCCTCGGCGACGGCGGCATGGGGGCCGTCTACAAGGCCCGCCACGCGATGCTCAACCAGCACGTGGCGATCAAGCTCCTGCACGCGGAGTTCGCGCGGCGCGGCGACATGCTCGAGCGCTTCCTCCGCGAGGCGCGGGCGGCGGCCACGGTGGGCAACCCCACATCATCCGCGTCCACGACTGCGGCGCCACCGCCCGACGGGCGGCCCTTCCTCGTGATGGGCTCCTGGAGGGCGAGGGGCTCGAGGCCGTGCTCCGCCGCGAGCGTCGCCTCTCCCCGCCGCGCGCGGTGGCGCTGGTGACGCAGGTGCTCGACGGCCTCGAGGCCGCCCACGCCGCGGGCATCGTGCACCGCGACATGAAGCCGGCCAACGTCTTCGTGCGCCGCACGCCCGACCCGGCGACGCCGGAGTTCGTCACCGTGCTCGACTTCGGCATCAGCAAGTTCACCGACCCGAGCGGCGCGCCGCAGCAGCAGATCACCCAGACGGGCACGATGATCGGCACGCCCGTCTACATGGCGCCCGAGCAGATCATGAGCCCGAAGGAGGTCGACCGCCGCGTCGACATCTACGCGACGGGCGTGATGCTCTACGAGATGCTCGCGGGCCGGCTCCCCTACGACGGCGCCAACACCGCCGAGCTGATCGTGAAGGCGTGCACGACGCCGCCGACGCCGCTGCTGGAGGTGGCGCCCGACGTGCCCACGCGCTCGTCGCCGTCGTCGAGCAGGCGCTGGCCGCGAGGCGTCGCAGCGCTTCCAGACGGCCGCGGCCTTCGCCGACGCGCTCCGCCGCTCGCTGGGCGGCGGCGCCTCGCTCCCGACGGCGCCGCAGGGCTCCGGGGCGCAGGGCTGGGCGCCGACCGCGCTCGCGATGCCCGTCACGGTCGCCCCCGCCGGGCCGCCGCCCGCGCCGCCGCACGTGGCGACGCCGCCGCCGGTCACGTCCGCGCCGTGGGGCGCGCCCTCGGCCCCAACCTCCTCGCCGGGCCGCACGTCCCGACGATGCACGCCGCGCCGCCGCCGCCGGCCGCCGCGGGCGGGGCGCGACCCGCATCGCGCTGATCGTGCTGGGCGTCGTCGTCGCGCTCGTGCTCTTCTGCTGCGGCGGCACGATGCTCATCAGCTACTTCGCCGCCGACGGCGCCGGGCTCCCGCGGGGCCCCCGAGCAGCCGCAGATGACGCCGATCCCGCCGCCGCAGTCGTCGCTCGTTCCCGCGCCGCCAGGCGCCCGCCGCCCGCGATGCAGCCCATCGCCCCGCCGCAGCCGCCGGCGCCGCGCCGGGGCCGTGACGCTGGGCGCGCCGCGGGTGGTGGGGACGGTGCCCGTCGACGCGGTCGAGCAGGCGCTCCGCGCGGCCGCTCCGGGAATGGCTGGATGCGGGGCGGATTCCGGCGGGGGACGTCGAGGTGCTGGCGATCGTGCGGCCCGACGGCGCCGTCCCCATCGCGCGCCCGGCCGACGACAACGACGGCGACCCCGACGTGGCGCAGTGCGTGGCCAACCGCTTCGCGGCGCAGCGCGTGGCCTCCGGGGCGCGTCGGGCATCGTCACCTTCCGCGCGCGTCCCCGCGCGGATGTAACGGCTCGCCGCCGTGGGGGTTCGGAGTAGGTTTGTCTCGCGGTGCGGGCCCGCTCGCCTCGCCTCCATCCCCGCTCGCCGAGCCTCGCGCGTTCCCCCTTCCTCCGCCGCAGGAAGCGGCAGAGGAAGAGCCTCAAGACATCTACAGCACGCGCGGGCTCGGAGTCGTCGACGTTCGTAGTACGCGTTGCCCGGAGCGCGCGAGAGCGGAGCGTCTGAGACGAAACAGCGCCCTTCCTCTGCCGCTTCCTGCGGCGGAGGAAGGGGAAACGCGCGAGGCTCGGCGAGCGGGGATGGAGGCGAGGCGAGCGGGCCCGCACCGCGAGACAGAACCTACTCCGAATCCCAGGTCCCCCGCGGGGACGTGCTTGACGCGGCGGCGCGAAGCGCTGTCCAATCGCCGTCTCTCTTCGCTGTGGAGGCCCGTCCGATGCGTCACGTGGGTGTCACCAAGGTCCGCTGGCTCGTCACGTTCGCGGCGCTCGCTGCGTGCACCGCCAACGCCGGCGGCGGTGGCGGGGGTGTCGTCTCGGACGTGCCCGCGGGCGGGGACGTCGCGCGCCTCGACGGCGGCGACGCCGCGCGCCCCGACGGCGGCGGCGCGGACGCGTCCGACGGGGCGGCGCCGACGGACGCGGTGACGCCGACGGACGCGGTGAACCCGACCGACGGGGTGGGCCCGACGGACGCGGCGGGGCCGACGGACGCAGGCACGGACGGGCCTGTGGGCGACGCGCCGGTCGCGCGCTGTGCGGAGGACGTCGACACCGACAACGACCGGGTCACCAACGCGGAGGAGTGCCGCATCGGCACCGACCCCTTCAACCCCGACTCCGACCGCGACGGCGCGCTCGACGGCCAGGAGGTCCGCTACCCGCGCGCGTGCGTCTCGCCGCGCTCGTCGACGCAGCGACGGCCGCCGCCGCGCTGCACGATGGACTCCGACTGCATGGCCGGCGAGGCCTGCCGGGGCCTCGACCCGCGCACGGCCGACACCGACGGCGACGGCGTCAGCGACGGCCTCGAAGACCGCAACCTCGACGGCATCATCGACACGGCCCACGGCGAGACCGACCCGCGGCTCACCGACAGCGACGGCGACGGGCGCGGCGACGGCGCAGCGGGCCTGGAGATCTGCCGCCCCGAGGGCCTCGCCACCGTGACGCAGCTCGGCCTGCCGGGGGCCAACGTCCAGGCGGGCTTCGACCCGCGCTGGGGCACCGCGCGCCGCGCGATGGGCACGGCGGGGCGCGCCGGGATCATGATGGACGACGCGGCGGCCAACATCTCGGCGGGGGTGTTCAACTCCCCGTCGATGGGGGACACGCGGGCGGAGTCGGCGCGGGCCGAGATGCTCGTGCAGATGGGGCTCGGCGCGGGGACGGGCGCCGTGCTGGTGGGGCGATCCTTCACCACCCACGAGATGAACGAGGCGATCACCTCGACCTACCGCGTCGCCCGCGCGACCTCGGCCTCGGCGCTGCGCGACGGCGCCGCCCAGTCGCTGCTCGGCATGGCCGTGGCGACGGGGCCCGCGGTGGTGGGGACGGCGAGCGAGTTCCTGGTCGACGTGACGACGGTGCGGCGGACGATGGGGCGCATCGGCGTGGGCACCACCGACGTGGTGGTCACCGTCGCGCCGCGCGCGGCCTACGAGGACAACGCCGCCCCCACCAGCATCCGCTCGATCGACCTCGTCAACGCGACGGCCACCGCGGAGCTCGACAAGGGCCTCGGCGCGGCCTGCCAGGTGTTCCGCGCGACGCGGCCCCCGTCGGCGGACTTCGTGTGGACGGTCGACACCTCGGGCTCGATGGGCCCCTACCAGCTCCGCCTCGGCAACACCGCCACGGCCTTCTTCAACCGCCTCCGCGCCGCGGGCGTCGACTTCCGCGTCGCCGTCTTCAACGCCGGCAGCGCCGCGCCCAACCTCGACACCCCCGGCTTCCGCTGGATCCCCGGCACCGACGTCAACGGCGCCCGGCGCCTCTGCGAGGAGGTGACCTCGCAGGGCCTCGGCACCTGCCCCACCTCCACCAGCGACGCCGTCAGCCCCTACGCGATGCCGGGCGACAGCGAGACGCCCACCTACGCGGCCGTGCTCCTCCACGACATCTTCCGCCGGCGCGCGGCGATGGGCGAGACCAACCCCGACCGGCGCTTCCGCGAGGGCGCGCAGGTGATCACCTTCCACGTCACCGACGAGCCCGGCAGCAACGACTGGGGCCGCGGCTTCTCCACCCGCCCCGACCCGATGACCGGCATGACCTGGGGCGCCAGCTACGCCGCGGGCCTGCCCAACATCATCAGCTACTTCCGCCGCAACAACGTCCTCACCTTCGGCCTCGTCTCCAACACCGGCGGCGCGGGCGCGCTCGCCGCCGGCGCCACCCCCGTGCCGTGCAGCATGGGCCGCGAGGCCGACCTCCCGCGCTGCGTGATCGAGGGCAACCGCGGCGCGTACATCCCCATCGCCACCGCCACCGACGCCGAGGTCTCCGCCGCGATGACCCGCATCGTCGAGGCCATCGCCGGCGCCGCGTCGCCCTTCGTCCTCGAGCGGACGCCGATCACCAGCACCCTCCAGGTGCGCGTGCGCGGCCGCGCCGTGCCCCGCTCGCGCAGCGCGGGCTTCGACTACGACGCCGTCTCGGGCTCGGTGGTGTTCTACGGCGAGGCCTACCGCCCCGCGATGGGCGACGAGGTGGTGGTCTCCTACCGCGTCTGGCAGCCCTGCCCGAGCGCCGGCGACCAGTGCGTCACCGACTCCGACTGCTGCGCCCCCACCGTCTGCCGCGCGCGCCGCTGCCAGCCGCCGTGCCGCCCGCTCGACGCGATGTGCACCACCGACGCCGACTGCTGCGCGCCCAACGCCTGCATCATGGGCGCGTGCCGCCCGCGGCCGATGTGCGTCGCCAGCGGCGGCCGCTGCACGCCGAGCGAGATCTCCAACGAGTGCTGCCCGCCCGACATCTGCCGCGGCAACGGCACCTGCGGCCAGTGCGCGGCCCCGGGCGAGACCTGCACCGCCAACGCCGACTGCTGCGGCGGCTCCCCCTGCATGGCGGGCCGCTGCGCCTGCCGCCCCACGGCCGGGCGCTGCACGTCGCCGAGCGACTGCTGCTCGCGCTACTGCATCGAGGGCCTCTGCGGGCCCGGCTGAGTGCGTGGTTGACGCCCGCGGGCTCACGCCCGGCGGTCTTCCGGGCGCGGGCTGCCGGCTCGCGGGAGCGGGCGACGTCGCGTCAGGCGTCGGGCTTCGACGGGTCCTTCGGGGCGCCCTTGGCGGGCTTCTTCCCGGGCTTTCCCTTGTCGCCGCTGCGGTCGCGCAGGGAGACATAGGCGAGCTTCGGGACGCGCGCGTCGACCGCGTGGGCCTTCGCGAAGGCCGCCACCACGATGTCGGCGAGCGCGAGCGCGCGCCCGTCCCACAGATCCACCTCCGCGTGCGAACGCCCCGCCGCCACCGCCGGCGCGCCGGCCGTCCGCGTCGCGTCGCGGGCCCGCTCGGCGAGGCGCGCGCACTCGTCGAGGTACGCGGCGTCGAGGCGGAAGAGCTCGCGGCGTGTGACCACCCCCGCGTCCTTGCTCGCGACGAGCGTTCGGCCCTCCGCCACCAGCGCGGCGAGCACGCGGCCCGGGCCCGTCTCCGCGTGGCCCTCGGCGGCGGGCTGCGTCGCCTTCGTGATCCGTGTGACGGCGTGCGCGTCGGCCCCCGCCACGTTGTAGAGCGCGTCGGCGAGCTGGGCGGCCGCGCCCTGCGCCTCCTTCGCGGCGGACTTCGCCACGTCGGCCGAGGCCCCCTTCTGCGCCCGACGTCCCGCCGCCTGCGCACGGCTCGCGACGTCGCGGCGCTCGGCCTCGCGCGCCGTCCACGCGCCGATGCGGATCACCTCGGGGCTCAGCCGCACCACGTCGACCAGCGGCTTCGGCGCGCCCTGGAAGAAGAGGTTCGCGCGCCCGAAGATGCGCAGGGCGTCGGCTGCCACGGCGGGGGGTGGCGGTCGCCATGGCGGAGTGGCGGGCGCCACGGCGGACGTCGCGAATTCGCGCGAAACCGCTACCTCGGAGGCGTCATGCGACGAGGCACGGCGCTCGCTCTGGCGCGCCGCGATGGGAGCGCCGGTCTACACGCGACACGACCCGTCCGGCGCGGCGTTGCACGGCCTCGTGCGGCGGCACCTCGCGACCTTCCTCGCCGTGGCGGCGGAGCGCCGCGGGGGGGCGCTTCCGCGCTACGTGGCGGAGGAGTTTCGCGCGTAGGGGATAGGGCGTCCAACGCGCGCCGCCGCCGACACCCGCCGTGGCCTCCTTCCCGCGTTGTGCTCACACGTGGCGGCGTGTACACCGGCTGGATGACGCGCAGTGTTACTTTGGTGGTAGCGGCGAGGGCTACGAGGCGGGTGAGGCTTCGAAGGTGTCGCCGTTCCAGCGAAGGAGCCGGCCATTGAGGCAGAGGGCGGGGCCGGTGGGGGTCGTGGCGATGTGGAAGAAGCGCGCCTCGAAGGGGGATTCACAAGTATGGCGATGCGTTACCCGTGCGGAGAGCAAAGGGCGCGACCGCGCCGCGGAGAGAACCTCCACCCGGGCTTCTCCGTCGGGTGGGTTCCTCAGCACGACCACTTCAGGGAGGCCATCCCCGGTGAGATCGAGAACATGTGTGGACATGATTTCCGATGAACGCGCCGCCTGAAAGTATGGTGTCACGCGGGCCCCCTCGACTCGCCAGACACCCCCTCGATCTCCGCACATCGACCCCGGATACGATGCGCCCATCGCGAAGGCGCCCGTACGAACGTCGACGCAACCGAGGCGCTCGTACGCGATGGTCACCCCGGCCAGTCTGCGCAATTCAGAGGCTGTGGCCTCGGATGAGTGACCCATCGCCGCCCCAGCCGCCCGGATGGCACGGCGAAGCGCCACGCGAACCGGGTCGCGCGCCGTACGCTCTGCGCGCTCGGTTGGAGCGGCGCAGCGCCATGAAGGCTCCAGGCTCGGGAGCCATGGAGGCAAAGCCTCGCACCCTGAGGGCGCCGTCGCTGTGGGCGCACTCATCGGAGGGGGTTCCGGCGCGGGAGAACGCGGAGCGATCGGAGGTGTCGCGGCGGGCGCTGGTGGGTCGACGCGCGCAATCGCCGAGGGTGCCGCGCAACGTAGCGCGAGGAGGGCGACCCCGACGGACCAGCGCGGCGTGGCGTCCATTGCGTGAGGGTATCACCACCACAGTGACACTGCGCGTCATCCAGCCGGTGTACTCACACCCTCCCGACGAAGCACGGTGCGGGGGCGGGAGGCGCGGGGGTGTCGACGGGGAGGGGCGTTGTTTCTCCGATCCGCCCATGGTGTACCTCAGGCCAGGGACGCGGTAGGAAATGCCGCGTCGTGCGGGAGCTCACCGACAAGACGGGACACCTCGGGCGAGCAGGCCAGCTCGCGGTCATGGCCGAACTGCTCGCGCGCGGCTGGAACGTCGCGATCCCCGAGGTCGACGTGGGCGACGACGTCTTCGTCGCGAAGGACGACGGGACTCGCCTGACGCGCGTTCAGGTGAAGACGGCCACGCCGGTCGACGTCGGCGGGGCGGCCGTGGCGACCTTCCTCATCCCGCCCGAACAACTGATGAAGGCCGAGGAGGTCCCGCTGGTGTACGTGTTCGCGGTGCCGACCGACGCGCGGTGGCGCTTCGTGGTCGTCGCGCGCCGTGACCTGTCGGTGGCGCGGGCCGACATGGAGGCTTCGCCGCGGGCGGGTCAGCCGGGACGGCCGCCGAGTCGCTCGGGCAGCGCGGTGAGCCTCGCGCTTCGCTTCGAGGCGACGGGGGTGTCGGGCTGGGGGCGGTCGTTCGCGATGTGGGAGAGTGATTGGAGCGCGTTCCCCGTGCTCCGGCGCGCGGTCACGCCTGACGCCAGAGCGTAGACTGCGCGTCGTAGTCGCGCACTTCGACGCCGCCCGCCGACCGGAGCGCCGCGGGGTCCTGCCCCGTCAACAGCGCGAGGACGTGCCGGTGGATCGGCTCGAACACCTCCGCGAAGGGGCGCTTCTGATCGAGCGCGATGGTGATGCGGTCGGGCAGGGTGTCGGCGCCGGAGTCGGCCGGGCGCACGCGGTGGAGCTGCTCGCGGTCGACGAAGAACGTGTACGAGTCGAACCCGTGCGTGATGTAGATCACCAGCGGCTCCAGAGACGCGGCGGTCGCGGCGACGGCGGTCATGGGGCGGAGGATGCCATAGATCGGGCGGCCTGCGTACGGAGCGGAGGCGCGTGCTGGGGGCGTTCGCGGCGGGCCATGCAGCGCACCTCGCGGTCCGTCGATCGAGCCGCTCTACCTGTGGGCGGTGTTCGTCCCGAAGCGCGCGGCGAAGAAGGGCGAAGGGGAGGCGAGCATGGGCGAGGGCGCGCCGACGAGAGACGCCTCCTGGAGTTCCTGCGCGATGCCGCAGTACTCGCAGCGTTCGCGGGCGCGCTCCCGCACGCGGCGCTGGAGCGAGGCGGGGACGTGCTCGGACGTCACCGGGCGCCGTGCTTGAGGAGCGAGAGCAGGTCGGCGAGCTCGACCAGGCCCTCGGCCTCGGCGCGCTCCTCGGCCCGCGGGCGTCACCGCTCGTCGCGCCGAGACCTGCTCCGAGCTCCAGGGCTCGCCGCTCGCGGTTGACGCCGCGTCGCCCCGGGCGCGATGCTCGGGCGATTGGAGGCCCTCCGCGTGCGCGTCCCCTTCGCCTTCGTCGTCGTCCTCACCGCCGCCTGCGCCGCGCAGGGGGGCAACACCCTCTTCCCCGAGGGCGACGCCGCCCCCGACGACCGCGCGGTTCCCGCGGACGGCACTCCCTCGCTCGACGCCGCGACGGATCGGGGCCTCGACGCCACCCCGCCCGACGTCGCCGCGCCCGACGACCTCTCCGGCGGATCCGACCTGGGCGGCCCCGACGTCTCGTCGCAAGACGCGCCCCCCATGGGCGACGTGACGAGCGTGTACGACGTCGGCGGCGAGCGCACCGACGCCTGCACCATGATGTCGTGCAGCCCGCGGCCCGACGGCTGCGCGGCGCGCGAGGTGTGCGGCAACGGCCTCGACGACAACTGCAACGGGGCGAGCGACGAGGGCTGCCCCTGCGTGCCCGGCACCGTGCAGGACTGCTTCCTCGGTCCGCCCGGCCGCCGCGCCGTCGGGGCCTGCCGCGACGGCTCGCAGCGCTGCGTGGGGACGGGCGAGTTCGGCAACTGGTCGGCCTGCGCCGGGGGCATCTGGCCGCGCGCGGAGACGTGCGACTCCCTCGACAACGACTGCAACGGCTGTGACGACGACGGGCTCTGCTGCCGCGCGGAGATCACCTGCCCGGCCCCCGGCGACGCGCGCGTGCCCGACGGCCGCCCCTTCGCCGCCTACCCCCTGCGCGGCGCGCTCTTCTACCCCGGCGAGGCGCGCTCGTGGCGCTGGGAGGTGCGCGGGGGCCCGTGCGACGCGCTGCTCCCGCGTCCCACCTTCACCACCAGCGGGCTCACGGCCCGCGACGCGGCCTTCACCCCGACGCTCTCGGGCGACTACACCGTCACCCTCACGGTGGTCACCGCCGCGGGCACGACGCTCACCTGCACCTTCGTGGTCCACATCGCGGGCCCGGGGATGCGCGTCGAGCTCTGCTGGGACACCAGCACCACCGTCGACCTCGACCTCTACGTCCACTCGCCGCGCAACACGGGCCCGTGGTTCGACGGGCCGGGCTCGCCGCTCACCACCACCAACCTCAACTCGTGCAACTGGTCGGACTGCGAGGCCGAGCTCCGCGGCACCCGCGGCCGCGCCGAGTGGGGCTACGCGCGCTCGGCCATCAGCTCGTGCGAGAGCGGGCCGCACGGCGCCGAGTGGCGCTCGCTGGTGGGCAACTGCCCCAACCCCCGGCTCGACATCGACAACAACCTCGTCAAGGCCACCGGCGTCCCCGAGAACATCAACGTCGACGCCCCCCGCGAGGGCGACCGCTTCCGCGTCATGGTGCAGAACTTCACCGGCACCGCGGCCCGCCCGATGGTCAACATCTACTGCGGCGGCCACCTGCGCGCGACGGTGGGCGCCGCGCCCGACACCCTGCCCGACTTCACCGGTCGCAGCGGTTCGACCTCCGTCGGCGCGATGTGGCGCGCGGTCGACGTCGTCACCCACACCGACACCACCGGCGCCACCACCGGCTGCGACGTGACCCCGCTCCACCCGCCGGGGGCGACCTCGGGCTTCTTCGTCACCCGCGACGACCCCTCGTACTGACGTGCCGCGCAACGTCGTCTATTTCGCGCCCGCGCCCACCGAGGCGGTCATGCGCTTCGTCCGCGCCGCCGCCCGGCTCGACGACGTGCGGCTCCTCGGCGTCGTCCACGTCCCGCCGACGCGCGAGCTCGGGCTCTTCCACGACGTCGAGCGGGTGGCCGACCCCGACGACGTCCCGGCCTTCCTCGCCGCGGTCGACGCGCTCCAGCGACGCCATGGCCCGCTCCACCGGATTGTCGGGACGCTCGAAGGCTCGATGCTCCCGCTCGCCCACGCCCGCGAGCGCCACGGCGTCCCCGGCATCGGCGTCGCGACGGCCACGCTCTTCCGCGAGAAGGCCGCGATGAAGGACGCGCTCCGCGCCGCGGGCCTCCCGGTCGCGCGCCACCGGCTGCTCACGAGCGAGCGCGACGCGGAGGCGTTCGCGGAGGCGGTGGGCTTCCCGATGGTGGTCAAGCCGCCGGCGGGCGTCGGGGCCCGCGACACCGCGCGCGTCCGCTCGCTCGACGCGCTCGTCGCGGCGGTGCGGCGCGCCGAGGGCCCGGTGCTCGCGGAGGAGATGCTCGTCGGGCGCGAGCACAGCTTCGAGACGCTCACCGTCGGCGGCGCGGTGCGCGCGTGGTCGTCGTCGCGCTACCTCCCGGGCTGCCTGGAGGTGCTCGAAAAGCCCTGGATCCAGTGGGCCTGCGTGCTCCCGCGGCACCTCGACGCGCCGGTGTACGAGCGCGCGCGGGCGGTGGGCGAGGCGGCGATCGCGGCCCTCGGCTTCGGCGACGGCATGACCCACATGGAGTGGTTCGAACGGCCCGACGGCTCGCTCGCGATCGGCGAGATCGCCGCGCGCCCGCCGGGCCCGCAGCTCCTCCAGATGACCGGGCTCGTCCACGACGTCGACCCGTACCGGGCGTGGGCCCGCGCCGAGATCGATGGTGTCTTCGACGGCGCGTGGGAACGCCGCCACGCCGCGGGGACGGCCTTCGTGCGGGGCGTGGGGCGGGGGCGGGTGCGCGCAGTGACGGGCGTCCACGCGACCTGGGAGGCCGTCCACCCGTGGCTGGTGGAGGCGAAGCTGCCGACGGTGGGCAAGCGCAAGGTCGACAGCTACGAGGGAGACGGCTACGTCGTGCTGCGGGCCGACACCACCGAGCGGGTCCGCGCGCTCGTCACCACGGTGGTGGAGACGCTGCGCGTCCACTACGACGGGTGACTACGGGATGCAGGCGCCCGCGGCGGAGGGGTTGGTCGCGCTCATCGCCCCGGTGCAGGTCGTGCCGGCGGGGCAGGGGTTGGCCATGTCGCAGATGCGCCGGCAGGCGAAGGCGTCGGCGCCCGTGCGGCGCGCGCAGGTGAGGTTGGCGCCGCACTCCAGGGAGCTCATGCACGCGGCGCCCTCCGCGCCCGCGCCGACGGGCTGGCAGACGGTGGCGGTGACGGCGGGGGCGGTGTCGCGCATCTCCGCGGGCCAGGCGTTGAGGTGGCGGCAGGTTCCCGCGGCGCAGTCCGTCCCGAGGGGCGTGCAGCGCGGCCGGCAGACGCCCCCGCGCGGCGCGTCGGTGACGCCGATGCACGAGGCCCCGCCGGTGCAGTCCGCGTTGCTGCGGCAGGTGCGGGAGCACGCGCGGTCGCTGGCGCCGGCGCCGCCGTAGTTGACGCAGGAGAGGCCCGCGCCGCACGAGTCCGCGCCGAGGCGGCCGTCGGTGCGGGTGCACGCCGCCCCCTCGGCGAGCGTGCCGGCGGGGATGCAGGCGGTGAGCGCGGTCCCGTTGTTGGTGCCCGCGCCGACGAAGTTGCACCGCTGGCCGGCGCCGCAGTCCTGCGCGCCGGGGTCGCAGCACCAGCGGGTGGCGCCGGGGAAGGCCGCGGGCGTCGCGGTGGCGTCGCAGCTCGCGACGGTGCCCGCCGCGCAGCGGACCGTGAGCACGCCGCCGGCGCCGCGCGTCGCGGTGCACTCGAGCGGGATGCCCGACACCATCGAGGTGAAGCGGAGCTCGTTGCCCACGACGGTGCCCGCGGTGGGCCCGGTGGTGACGACGATCTGCGCGGCGCAGCCCGTCTGCGCGATGCACGCGGAGGGGAAGGGGCTGAAGCCCGGCACGCTGCACGTCCCGACGAGGGTGTACGCGCCGGTGAAGTCCTCGCACGCGCCGCCGTCGGTGGGCGGCGGCGCGTCGGGCGCGGGCGCGTCGGGTGCGGCGGCATCAGGCGCGGGCGCGTCGGGCGCGGCGGCGTCGGGCGCGGCGTCCTCGGCGACGGCGGCGTCGGGCGCGGGGGCGGCGGGGGACGACGAGCACGCGGCGAGCGCGAGCGCGGCGAGCAGCGAGGCGGAGCGACACGGGAGGGCGAGGGCCATGGGCGGGGCGTTCCTTTCGAGCGCGCCGTGTTGGGCGGTGCGCACGACGGAGCCTACGGGGCGGGCGCCGCGTCCCCCGTCGAAGTACTTCGACGCGCGGGGGGAAAGCGCCACGCGTCGCCGCCCGCCGCGATATGGTCGCGCGCGATGAAGCTCCCCCGCGCCCTCCTCGCGTGCGCCGCGCTCACCGCCGCGTGCGCCGCCCGCCCGCCGCGCCCGGCGCCGCCCCCGAGCGTCTCACCGCGCTCGCCCGTTCATTTCGTCCTCGACGCCGACTCGGCCGCGCGGCTCACCCCCGAGGCGCGGGATCTCGTGCTCGGCGTGCTCGACGACCTGTGCCGCCGCGACCTCGCCGCGGCGTACGCGCGCTTCGACGCGCGGCCGGCCGCCGAGGAGCTCGAGGCGTTGGGCGGCGACCGCGCGCGCTTCGTGGGGGAGCAGCTCACGCTCCAGCCCCTGGCCGACTCCTACCTGGGCGTCGCCGAGGGCGACGAGGTGGCCCGCGCCGCGCGCGTCGACTACGGCTGGGTCCTGGGCCGCGTCGAGCGGGCGGTGGTGATCGACGTGCGCCCGTGGGACCGGCAGGGGTCGTTCGTCGCGCGGGGCGTGCTGACGCTCGCGGGCGGGTTGCACTGCCGCTTCGGGCTCTTCTTCGAGATGCGCAACGGCTTCCCGGCGCTGGTGGTGGCGCGGGGGTGAGGCCCACCCCTCTCAAGGTGTGCTCCGCAGGTCGTATTCGTCGATCAAACTCGTCGTCCGCGCCGTCGCCCAGGGTTCGCCCGACCTGCCCTGGCATAGTGGCCCAGGCTCACCCTGGGCTTCGAGCATGGGATCATCCGCGTGTCGCGGATTCAGGCGACGGGGCAACGTGGTGACGAGGCACCGCCGCTCGTTGTTCGTCGTTCGTCGCTCGTCGCTCTTCGTTCGTCGCTCATCGTTCGTCGCTCGTCGCCTGAATCCGCGACACGCGGATGATCCCATGCTCAGCCAAGATGAGCCTGGGCCACTATGCCAGGGCAGGTCAGGGCGAACCTGAGCCGACGGCGCGGACGACGAGAAATGACGACCGAGCAGAGCACCTTGAGAGGGGTGGGGGTGAGGGCTACGCGCCCATCGCCGCGAGCGGGCGCGGGCGCTCGTCGAGCGAGGGCCAGCGGAGCACGCCGGCGAGCTGCCGCGGCGGGATGAGCACGTCGCCCTCGTCGAAGAGCTTGAAGGTGAGGAGCGCCGCGAGCATCGCGAGGTGCGCGACGTCGAGCGCCTCGGGGTGCGCGGCCGCGTACGACGCGTCGAAGCGGTAGTGCGCCTCCACCTCGCCGGGGCGCGCGACGAACCACCACGCCACGTGGGGCTCCTCGTGGGTGACGGCGTCGGGCGGCGGCGCGACATCCACCGCGTCGACGACGGGCGCGACGGGGTCGAACGCGCGCAGGCGCAGGGCGACGTGGTGGGCGGCGCCCGCGGGGCTCACGGCACGAGGACGGCGGCGACGCGGGCGAGGGCGGCGACGTCGAGCACGTCCTCTTCGAACGCGGGCACGACGACGTGGCGCGGGATGGCGGCCATCTCGCGGCGGGCGCGGGCCACCTCGGCGGCGTCGCGGCGGGCCCACACGGTGGCGTCGCGCCAGGCGCGGGCGTAGGCGGCGGCGAGGTCGGCGGCGGGCTCGACGCGGCCCTCGCGGAGCACGGCGGCGAGGCGGTCGTTGGAGGGGGCCGCGAGGTCGTCGGCGGTGCGGACGCGGTTGACCACGAGGCCCTCGGCGTTCATCCCCGACTGCTGGAGGCGCTCGAGGAAGAACATCGCCTCGCCGACGGCCATCGGGTCGGGCGAGGTGACGAGCACGAACGCGACGTCCCGGCCGAGCATCGCCTCGCGGACGCGCGTCGCCCGATCTTTGAAGCCCCCGAAGAGCGACTGGAGGTCGTTGAGAAACTCCGCCACCTGCGTGAGGAACTCGATCCCCGTGAAGGCCCCGAGGCCCGACAGGATCTTCTCCATCGCCTTGGAGACGAGGTTGAACGAGAGCCTCCCGGTCTTCTCGAAGGCCGCGGCGAAGGCGCGGATGGCGGGCGAGTCGACCGCGCCGATCATCTTGTCGGGCGCGTCGAGGAAGTCGAGCGCGTTGGAGGTGGGCGGCGTGTCGAGGACGATGAGGTCGTACCGCGGGTCGTCGCGCAGGGCGTAGAGCTTCTCCATCGCCATGTACTCGGGCGTCCCGGCGAGCGAGCCCGCGACCTCGCGGTAGATCCGGTTGTTGAGGATGCGGTCGCGCACGGCCTCGGACGAGGCGTACTGGGCGACGAGCTCGTCGAAGGTGCCGCGGACGTCGAGCATCATCGCGGTGAGCGAGCCTTTGCCCGTCGAGCCCCAGCGCTCGGGCTCGATCTCCTGCGCCTCGGCGCGCATCTCGCGCAGGCCGAGGGAGGTGGCGAGGCGCTTCGCCGGGTCGATGGTGAGGCACAGGACGCGTCGGCCGGAGCGCGCGGCGGCGAGGGCGAGGGAGGCCGCGACGGTGGTCTTGCCGACGCCGCCGCAGCCGACCGTGATGACCACGCGGCGCGAGGAGAGGAGGTCGCCGAGGGAGCTCTGCATGGGGCGGTCGGGACCCTAGTGCCCTTCCGCCGCGGTCGCAACGTGCTTCAGTACCGCGGGAGGGGACGGCCGTGGACGCGGGCGAGCACGCTGTTGAACGCGTCCTGGAGGTAGGTGCTGGCGTCCTCGGCGCCCGAGCCCGCCGACTTGATGTGCCGCACGCCCTCGATCTCCACCGTGTCCGCGTCGATCGGCCGCGCCACGAACGACCCGCGCAGGATGGTGATGAACGACGACCCGAACGTCTTCTGGTACCAGGCCACCACGACGCGCGGCTCGTCGACGGTGCCTTCGAGCGGCGCGAGGCGCCAGGTGTTGTCGAACTCCAGCGTGACCACGTCGCGGACGATGTTGTGCACACGGAAGGTCACCGGGTACTGCGGCTCCGTATCCCGCGTCACCATGAACTCCGACACGCGCCGCCGGTCGACCGTCACCTCCGGGTCGCGCAGCGCGGCCCACACCGCCGCCACCGTCCCGTGCACGCAGCCGCGCCCGTGGGCGTACTCGTACTGCTCGGTCTGCATGGTGGTCGGGTTGAGCGCCGTGCGCATCCCCGTCACCACGTTGAGCTGCTCGGGGCACTGCTGGCCCGTCGGCGCGGTCGGTCGCGCGGCCAGGGACGTCTCGACCGGCGCGACGCCCGGGGGCGCCGGCGTGGCCTCGTCCTCACCGCACGCGGCGGCCGAGAGCGCCAGCGCGAGCGCGGGCAACAGCTTGCGGGGGAGGGCCTTCATGCGCGCGAAAATACCCGCGCCCGCGGCGTTGTCGAGATCGCAGCGGGCGACGCACCCGCGTACGTCCCTTCGCACCGCGGCGCGTCAGGCGGAGTACCCGCCACCGACCGGGCTGGTGTAGTGTCCGCGGCCCCGAGGAAGAGCCCCGTCATGCGCGTCGAGATCCACCCCGAGCACCCCGAGCCCCGCAAGATCGCGCGCGCCGCCCACGCGCTGCGCACCGGCGAGGTGATCGCGTACCCCACAGACACGGTGTACGGCCTGGGGTGCCTCATCAGCGAGAAGCGGGCGATCGACTCGCTCTACGCGATGAAGCAGATGGAGCGGACGCAGCCCCTCGCGCTGGTGGTGCCCGACCTGTCGGGCATCGCGCGCTTCGCGGTGGTTCAGGACTTCCACTACCGCTTCATCAAGCACCTGGTGCCGGGGCCCTACGTCTTCATCCTGGAGGCGACGCGCGAGGTGCCGAAGCTCCTGATGATGAAGCGCAAGACCATCGGCATCCGCGTGCCCGACCACGCCGTCCCGCTGGCGCTCGCGCGCGAGCTCGGCGTGCCGATCATCTCGACGACGGCCTCGCACCCGGCCGAGGGCCCCGAGGCGATTCAAGACCCCGACGTGATCGACGACCGCTTCCCGCAGCTCGGGATGGTGCTCGACGCGGGCTTCGGCGACGTGCACCCGAGCACGATCATCGACCTCACGCGGAGCGAGCCGGCGCTCCTCCGCGCGGGCGCGGGGATGGACAAGCTCGAGGAGCTCTTCGGCCTGCGCCAGCCCGTCGACGGCGACTGGGAGGCGTAGCGGTGGCCGCCGAGCCCGCCCCCGATGCACCCCCGCCCGCGCGACGGAGCTCCGCGAAGCGCACGGCGGCGGTGATCGTGGCGGTGGCGGCGGCGCTGGGCGGGGGCTTCGCGGGGGGATGGTTCCTGCGCGGGCAGCGGGCGGCGCCGCCGGCGGAGACGACCACGACGGAGGACCGCAACCACGACGGCCGCCCCGACCGCTGGGTCGAGCGCGACGCGCAGGGGCGCGTGTCGCGCGTGCGGGACGACGCCAACCACGACGGCTTCCCCGAGCGGACGGAGATCCACGTCGACGGGCGGCTCAACCGCATCGACTACGACTCCGACGGCGACAAGCGCTACGACAGCACCGACCAGGTGAACCCCGAGGGCGCCGTCGTCATGACCCTCACCGACCGCAACTGGAACACCCTGCCCGAGCGGTGGGTTCAGTTCAACGCGCGCCACCGGATCGCGTCGGAGTGGGTCGACGCCAACGAGGACTCGACCCCCGAGCGGTACCGCGCGTTCGACGTCGCGGGGCGGCTCACCGAGGAGGGCGTCGACGCCGACGGCGACGGGCTCTACGAGGTCAACCGCTCGTTCAACACCCGGTGGCCGCCGAGCGCGGGCCCCCTGCGCGTCGAGCGCGACGACGACCGCGACGGCATCTTCGAACGCCGCGAGACGTACACGCTGGAGGGCCGCCTCCGCACCGTCAACGACGACAGCGACGGCGACAACGTCCGCGACCGCATCGCCGTCTACCGCCCCGACGGCACCGTCCACAAAGAGGGGCACGACCGCGACGGCGACGGCTTCTTCGAGGAGTGGCGCTTCCCTCAGCCCGGCGGGCCCGCCCGCGTTGGCCACGACGACGACGAGGACTACGACGTCGACCGCTGGGAAGCCCCCGGGGCCCCCGCGGGCTGGTGCGAGGCGCGCTGCGGCCGTGACGCCGGCGCCGGCCCCGTGCGATAGTCCCCCCGTGAGCCCGGCGAGCGCGGCGCGCGCTGTTGCCCAGGGTTCGCCCGACGTGCCCTGGCATAGTGGCCAAGGCTCACCCTGGGCTTCGAGCATGGGATCGCCCGGTCGGTACCGGGCTCCCAACGAGGCGGTGTGGGTGACGCGCGAGGTCTTCACTTCGCGCTGGCTCCCGGAGTCCGCCACCGGGCGGACGATCCCATGCTCGAAGCCCAGGGTGAGCCTTGGCCACTATGCCAGGGCACGTCGGGCGAACCCTGGGCGCGGCGAGGGCAGCGAGCCTTCGCGGCGCACACGAAACGCCATGAAGTAAGTGAGCATGACGCCGGCGCCGGCACCGTGCGATAGTCCCGCCCGTGAGCCCGGCGAGCGCGGCGCGCGCCCTGTCGATCTTCGAGGCCTTCCTCGGCCACGCGCGGGCCGGAGCCGCCACCGCGGTTCCGTCCGTCGTGCCGACGCCGCGCGCGCCCTCGCCGCCGCGCGACGAGCCCGACGAGGCCACGCGCGTCGTCGCGATGCCGCAGCGCTCGGTGGAGTCGACCTGGGACGACCCCACCGAGGAGAAGCCCCCCGCCGTCGTCCACCTGCCGCAGGCCGACCCCGCGACGGACGTGTCGGTTCGGCTCCCCGAGGTGCAGCCCCACGCGCACGCGATGGAGCAGTCGATCATCATCGACGACGACTCGCTCACGCAGCCCGAGATGGGGCGTGACGTGTCGGCGCCGTCGGGGCCGCTGCCCGCCGCGGGCTATCCCGCCGCGGGCTATCCCGCCGCCGAGCAGCCCGCGGGCGCCGAGCTCGACGCGCTGCTGATGGAGATGGCGGTGCTGGTGAAGTACGGGCACGCGCCGACTGCTGGGCAGACGCTCGACCAGTGGGCCCTCAACAACCCCGACGACCTCCACGGGCAGATGCGCGTGGCGGAGTTCGAGATGGCGCGCGTCGACCGCGAGGTGGCCCTGCGGCGCTACGGCACGCTGGTGTCGCTCTTCCTCGACCGCGGCGACCTGCGCTCGGCTGGCGACGTGATGCGCCGCCTCCGCCGCGACATGCCCGGCGACCCCCGCGTCACCGCCATCGCCCAGTGGAACGGCCTCGACGCCTGACGCTCACCCGAGCGACGTGAACGCCCGCGCGGCCTCGCCGACGCCGTCCTCCGCGCGGATCTTCTCGCCCAGCGCCGCGGCGCGCGCGGCCATCGCGTCGTCGCGGGCGAGCGATTCGAATGAGCCGGCGAGCGCGTCTTCGGTGAGCTTGCGGCGGGGGATGGGCGCGGGCCCGACGCCGAGGTCGGCGACGAGGTGGCCCCAGAAGGGCTGGTCCATCGCGAAGGGGACCACCTGTGCCGGCACCCCCGCCCGCAGCGCTGCGCCCGTCGTGCCCGCGCCCCCGTGGTGCACGACCGCCCGCACACGCGGGTAGAGCCAGTCGTGGGGAACCGCGTCGGCCACGAAGACGTCGTCCGCGCGCTCGCCGTCGAGGCCGCCCCAGCCCGAGAGCATCACCACCCGCACGTTCGCCCGCGTTGCCGCGCGACGAACCATCGCGCCGACCGCGCGCGGGTCGCCGTTGGCCATGCTCCCGAAGCCCACGCACACGACGGGCTTCGACGACGCGAGGAAATCCTCCAGCGCCGCCGGCGGCGTCCACCCCTCCTCCGCGGGGAGGAACCAGTAGCCCGTCACGCGGTGCCGCTCGCCCCACTCGGGCGCGGGCGGGAGGATGTGGCGGCTGTACCCGTGGAGCACCGGCGCGTCGTCGCGCAGCGGGGCCATGGCGATGCCGAGGGCCGCGTGGGCGAGGCGCATCGCGGGGAGGAAGGGCGTCCACAGCGCGAGGTCGGTGAGGCGGTGGCCGAGCTTGCGGGCGAAGGTTCCGCGCCAGGGCGAGAGGACGCCGGGGAAGGCGTCGGTGGGCGGGCCGAGCGGGTGAACGTGCGCCTCCACCAGCGGGACGCCGAGCTTCGCCGCGGCCGCGCGCCCGGTGATCATCCCGCCGACGCCCGCGGCGACGACGTCGACCCCGCGGCAGGCTTCGAGGCACTCCTTCGCCCACACGGGCGTGCGGGCGCGGGTCTCGGCCATCGCGAAGCGCGTCGCCGCGAGGGAGCCCTTCTCCGTGACACCCTGCGACGCGCGGACGATCGCCTCCACGTCGCCCGAGAGCGGGCGGGCTTCGAGGCCGCGCGCCTCGATCATCGCGCGGAAGCCTTCGGGCGCCACCACCCGGACGTCGTGGCCGGCGTGGCGGAGACCGAGGCCGAGGGCGAGGTACGGCTGAACGCCGCCGCGGGTGTCGAAGCAGACGAGGGCGATCTTCATGGGCCTCCGGGGGAGCGCAAAGGGTCGCGTCCCAGACGCTGGAGGATCGCCGATCTATTCCCCGCCGCGAAGGCTTCGATCGCGCACTCGTGACCCCTTGACCCGTGCAACCGTCCCCCGTCACCGTTGCACGCGATGGAACCGACGGACCTCTCGCTCCTGGCCTCCCTCGACGCGCTCTTGCAGGAGGGGAGCGTTACCGGCGCGGCCCGGCGCGTCGGGCTCTCGACGCCCGCGATGAGCCACTGCCTCGCCCGCATCCGCGAGCGCCTCGGCGACCCGATCCTCGTCCGCTCGGGGCGGGGGATGCTCCCGACGCCGCGCGCGCTCGCGTTGAAGGAGCCCGTTCACCGCGTGGTGACGGAGGCCCGCCGCGCGCTCGAGCCCGAGCGCCCCTTCGTCGCCGCGGAGCTCGACCGCGACTTCGTCGTCCACGCGACCGACTACGTGCTCACGGTGCTCGGCGCGGCGGTCGACCGCGTCCTCCGCGAGGAGGCCCCGAAGGTGCGGCTCCGCTTCGTGCCCAACACCCCCGACGACCCTGCCCTCCTGCGCGACCAGGGCTCCGACCTCGCGGTGGGCATCTACGGCGAGCTCCCGCAGGAGATGCGGAGCCGCCAGCTCCTCACCGACCGCTTCGTGTGCGTCGCGCGCAAGGGGCACCCGGCGCTGGGGAGGCGCTTCACGCTGGAGCAGTTCGTGGCGTACCCGCACGTGCAGGTGGCGCCGCGGGGGAGGCCCGGCGGGTACGTCGACGACGTCCTCGCCGAGCGCGGCCACGCCCGCACGGTGGCCCGCGCGGTGCCGTACTTCATGACGGCCCTCCAGCTCGTCGCGGGCACCGACTACCTGCTCACCGTGTCCGAGCGGATCGCGCGTCGCTTCGCGGGCCCGTACGGCCTGGAGGTGCTGGAGGCGCCGGTGAAGCTCCGGCCCTACGCGCTCAGCCTCCTCTGGCACCCGCGGGTCGACGCCGACGCGGGGCACCGCTTCCTGCGCGAGGTGTTCGTGCGGGCGGCGCGCGAGGCCGCGGGCGAGCGCCACGAGCAGGCCCGCACCCGCCTCGACCCCACCGACCCCACGTCCGGCCAGGGGCGACGGCGCCGGCGTCGGCGCGCGACATAGTTGCACGGGATGCAACGTTAACTTTCATCCGGTTTCGTTGTGCGCATCGGTGGCGCGACCGATCTTCGTCGGCGCCGGGACGCATTGCGCCCCGCCGAAGGAGAGCCCCACCGTCATGAGCCTGCGCGACCCCAACGTGTCCAACAAGAGCAAGCCCCGCCGCGTCGCGATCGTGATCGCGAACCCCGCCGTCTCCAGCACCACCGGGTGGCCGGTGGGCTTCTGGTGGTCGGAGCTGACGCACCCGTACCTCGCCTTCCACGAGGCGGGCTACGAGGTGGAGGTGTTCAGCCCGGCGGGCGGCCGGTGCGAGGCCGACGGGATGAGCGACCCCCGCGACGCCAGCGGCTACTCGTCGTCCGACCTCATCAGCATGGGCTTCCTCCACACGCCGAGCCTCGCCGCGCTGGTGGAGGAGACCCGCCCGGTGGCCGACATCGACGTCGCCCGCTTCGACGCGATCGTGGTCGCGGGGGGGCAGGCGCCGATGTTCTCCTTCGAGGGGGCGACGGCGCTGCACAGGAAGTTCGTGGAGTTCTACGAGGCGGGCAAGGTGGCGGCGGCGCTCTGCCACGGCGTCGCGATCCTGCGGTACGCGCGGCTCTCCAACGGGGAGCCGCTGGCGAAGGGGAAGACGGTGACGGGCTTCGCCAACGTCGAGGAGGACTTCGCCGACGACGCCGTCTGGAGCATGGGGGCGATGCCGCTCGACAAGCACCTGATGCCGTGGCGCATCGAGGACGAGCTGAGGCGCCTCGGCGCCAACTACGTGCAGGGCGGGCTCTGGCGCGGGTTCGCCGTCCGCGACGGCAACCTCATCACCGGCCAGCAGAACTTCTCCGGCGCCGAGACGGCCCGCCTCGTCATCGAGACGCTCGGGCGCTGAAGGGGGACGACGCGCCATGAGCGAAGAACCCGTCGCCGCGACGACGCTCTCCGGGGCCTGCCACTGCGGCCGCGTGCGCGTCACGATGCCCGCCGACAGCGCCGGCGTGGTCGTGTGCCACTGCGCCGACTGCCAGAGGCTCCACGGCAACTCCTTCGCGCTCTTCGCCGCCGAGCGGGGGGCCGTGCGCTGGGAGGGCGAGGAGCACGTCCGCTGGTACCACTCGTCGCCGGCCAACGAGCGGAGCTTCTGCGCGCACTGCGGCAGCCGCCTCGCCAAGCGGCCCGTCGCGGGCACGCGGATCATGGTGTCGGCGGGGCTCTTCGACCGCGCCCTCCCGCGCAGGGTGGTCAAGAACCTCTGGGTCGAGCAGAAGCCCGCGTGGGTCGAGGCTGCCCGCGTGGGGCCGATGGCGCCCGAGGACTTCGTCGCCCTCGCGCTGGCCGAGCCCATCGAGAGCGCGAACGCCCAGTACGGCTACGCGCTCCGCGCGGCGTCGGGCAACCCGCGGCCGCCGGGGGTCATCGCGCTGACGTGGATCGCCGCGAAGGACGCGGCCGAGCGCGAGCGGATCCGGGCCCACTCGCGGCAGAACGTGCAGGACTTCGTCGGCGAGCCGGGCTTCATCGCGATCGTGACGGGCTTCACCGGGCTCCGCGGCTTCACCGTGACGGCCTGGGAGGACGAGGCCGCGATGAAGCGCGCGCTCGGGGGGCACCACGCCGTCGCGATGCGCGAGCTCTTCGGCGAGGACTTCGTCGCCTCCGTCTGGACGAGCGTCTGGAGCCCCACCCGCGTCAACCGCCTGTGGGTCCGCTGCCCGTCGTGCGGCGCGCTCGAGGACGCCACCGACGACCACCGCGCGTGCTCGCGCTGCGCGGCGGCGCTCCCCGCGCGGCCGGCGTACTGGTGACGCCCCGCGCTCGACTTCCATCCCACGCATCGGTAGAGGAGAGACCATGAAGATCACGTTCATCGGGGCGGGCAACGTCGGCGCGGCGCTGGCGGTTCGGCTCGCCGAGGCGGGGCACGAGGTGGCGCTCGCGGAGACGCGCGAGGGCTCGGGCAGCGTCGCGAAGGCGCTCGAGCGTTCTGCCCGTCTCACGGCGAAGCCGCTGGAGGAGGCCGTGGCGGGCGCGGAGGCCGTCTTCCTCGCGACGCCCTTCGGCGCCAACGAGGGGATCGTCCGCCCGCTCGCCGACGCGCTCGCGGGCAAGGTGCTGGTCGACTGCACCAACCCCGTGGGCCCCGGGCTCTCGCACGGGCTCGAGAGCAAGCGGTCGGGCAGCGAGGTGCTCCAGTCGATCGCGCCCGGCGCCCGCGTGGTGAAGGCCTTCACCATCTACGGCTACGAGAACCTCGACGACCCGCGCTACCCCGCCTACGCCGTGAAGCCCGCGATGCTCTTCTGCGGCGACGAAGCGGCGGCCAAGGAGAGTGTCGCGAAGCTCATCGCCGACTGCGGGTTCGAACCCGTCGATGTCGGCGGGCTCATCCAGGCGCTCCACCTGGAGCACATGACGCTCCTGTGGGTGCGCATGGTGCGGGCCGGCAAGCAGTCGCCGCACCTCGTGTGGGCCGCGCTCCGTCGCTGAACGCCGTCACGGGCGGAGGTAGCGCAGCCCCACGGCGTTGTTGGTGCTGGTGCCGACCACCGCGACGGCGCTCGCGTCTTCGGGGCTGACGACGACGCCGGCGTTGCCCGAGAACTCGGCGCCGGCCAGCCCGCGGACCTGCGCGATGCCCCCGTCGCCGAAGCGCGGGTCGAGCGCGCCCCGCCCGGTGAAGCGCGCGACCATCGCCGTGTGCCAGTCGAGCGCGACGCCCGCGTAGAGGAAGGTGCCGTCGCAGTGGGCCGCGAGGCGCCGGCCGACCGCGTAGACGTGGGAGATCCCGCTCTCCAGCGCGAGGAGGCCGCCGCGGCCGAACGCGCGGTCGAGGTTGCCCTCGGGGGTGACGCGCGCGACGAACGCGTGGCCGTTGCCGTCGACGAACGAGGCGCTGGGCGCGAGCGCGTTGACGCCCAGGAGCGCGCCGCCCGCGCCGTCGGGGAGGACGTCGAAGCTGTCGCCGTAGGCGGAGGAGAGCACCGCGAGGCCGGCCTCGCCGTACGTGCGCACCGGCGCGCCGGAGGGGCCCAGGAGGAGGAGCGAGGGGTGCGGCCCGTTGCGCTCGGTGCCCCCGAGGAGGAAGCCCTCCGCGTGGGGCGCCACGGACATGAACCAGCGCGCGGGGTCGCGGTAGACCCCGGAGCCCGCGAAGGCGCGGTCGAGCGCGCCGTCGTCGCGGAAGACCGCCGCGACGCCCCCGGTGGGCGGCGCGTACAGGCCCAGGTTGGTGCCCGCGGCGACGATGCGGTCGTCCCGCACGGCCACCGCGCGGAAGGTCGACGCGGGGGAGACCTCGGGCCCGAGGCGCGCCCAGCCGCGCGATGCGAACGCCGTGTCGAGCGCGCCGTCGTCGGTGACGCGCGCGACGAGGCCGTGGCAGCCCCCGGTGGCGTCGCAGGTGTACCCCGCCAGGACGATGCGCCCGCGCGCGTCGAACGCCGCGCCGAGGAACGAGCTGAACGGCTCGCCCGTCCGCACGAGGAGGCGGCCGTTGTCGCCGAAGGTCCGGTCGAAGGTGCCGTCGGGGAGAAGCCGCAGCACCGCCGCCGCCGAGCCCGCCGACGTCGGCATGATCGTGCCCAGGAGGATGACCCGCCCGCGCGCGTCGGCGATCGTGGAGAACTCCTTCAGGCCGAGGACCTCGGTGCCGGTGTGGTCGACGGCGCGCGCGACCTGCTCCTCGCCCGCGGTGCCGTCGGCGCGCGTGGCGCAGCCGGGCGTCGGCGGGACGTCCCCCGTCGGCCGCGTCGGCGCGTCGGCGTCGGCGACGTCGCGGGTTGGTCCGTCCGCGCCGCCGTCGCTCGCGGGCGTGCGACCGACGAGCTCGCTGCAGCCCATCGCGCCGACGATCCATAGCAACCGACACCTGAGGAGACCGCGCGTCACGGGGAGACTCCTTACACCACATTCGCGCCGGCCGCGCCCGCGGCGACGCGAGGTCGTTCAACGCGGGGGGAAGGTGATCTGCATCACGCCTTCGCCGCGGGCGAGGAACCCGGCGGCGGTGAGGTTCACCCGCACGACGGTGGCGCCCGCGGGGTCGAGGGCCACGGAGGCGCCGGTGAACGTGAGGGTGGTGCTGTCCTCGAGGAGCATGGCGACGCAGGGCTGGGTGAGGGCGGCGGCGCCGCTGAACGAGTACGAGCGGGCCGCGGGGTCGTAGATGAGCCCGACGCGGCAGTTGATCGGCGCGCCGACGGGGGCGCTGCCCATCGACTCGAACGAGAGGATGTAGGCGTTGGCGGGGCTGCCGATGGGGCCGATCCCGAGGGAGGCCGTGCCCATGCCGCTCTCGGGCGTGGGGTTGCCTGCTCCTTCGAACACCAGGCCGACCGACCGCGGCGGGCCCAGCCAGTCGTTGGGCGCGGGGACGCCCGGGGGCATGACGTCGGGGGCGCTGGCGTCGGGCGTGGCGCCGCCGTCGTCGCCGCCGCCCGCGCCGCAGCCTTCGAAGGCCGCGCGCTGCGGTGCGCACGCGGGGAGGGTGGCCGCCTGGAGGTCCGCGCACGTCGCCCCGCTCGCCTGCGCCGCGCACCGCAGGAACGCGTCCCGCTGCGTCGCGCACCGGGGCGCCACCGAGTCGGAGAAGGTTCGCACCATCGCGCAGTCGAAGCTCGCGCAGCCGAGCGCGCGGGCCCGGGCGCACACCTGGTCGACCGGCGACGCGGCCGCGGCGTCGGCGGGCGCGGGCGCGGGCGCGGCGGGCGAGCACCCCGCGAGAACGAGCAGCATCGCGCCCACGCGCGGTGCGCGCGCGGGCAGAAGGAACTTCACCATGGACATCGCCTCCAGCGGCGGCCGGGCGGGGTCGCCCTGCGCCGTCCGTGGGGGCTTTCGCAACCGCCGAGCCAGCGCGGAATCACCGCGAAATCGCGGCGGATTCGACCGCGGGGCGTTGCAGGCGCGACGCGATGCGAGACAGCCGCGCCACGCTCCCCGGGCTAACCCCGCGCCTCGCGCTCGCGCTCCGGCGCCGCCCTCTCGGCGTCCTCCGTCGCCGCGGCCGCGCCGTCCGCCTCACCCGCCACGCGCACGCCCGACCCCGCGGGCGCGTCGAGCGTCGCGACGGCCTCGGCGAAGTCCGCCACGCGGTAGCCCTCGCCCTGCGACACGACGCGCATCAGCACCTTGCCCGCGGCGGTGTGGTCGATGCGGTAGCCCGGCGCGCGCCCCGCCTCGACGTCCGCGACGAAGGCGCGCCGCAGCCGGTCGCGCCACCACGCCGCGCCCATCACCCCGAGGCCCGCGGTGAGCCCCGCCGCGCCCATCAGCGCGAGGAAGGGCGCGCCGACGTGGTGCGCCGGCGCGCGCGCCTGGGCGACCGCGACCGCGCCCCCGAGGAGGGCGCAGACGGCGCCGACGACGCCGTCGCCGCGCTCCTGCCCGGCGAGGCCCTCGCGCGCCATGCGCTGCCCCCACGCGATCGGGACGCCGAACACCGCGAGGGTGAGCAGCATCGCCGGCACCCAGAACATCGCCCCCACGGTGGCGCCGAGGAAGAAGCCGGTGATCGCGTTCTCGAGGGAGACGCGCCCGTTTTCGAAGCCGAGGAGCATCGCCGCGGAGGCGGCGGCGTTGGCCGCGGCGAGCGGGATCGACAGGAGCCACCCCCGGCGCACGCGCGTCATGCCGACCGTGCGCGGGTCGCGGAGGAGCTTCGCCCACCAGCTCCCGAAGACGAGCGTCGGGAGCGCCGTCCCCACCGCGCCGAAGATGTTGCTCTGGCCGAACATGCCGCGGAAGAAGCTCCCGGTGAGGGCGGCGAGCGAGGCGCCGACGGCGAGCACCGAGAGCCACTCGATGGCGCGGCGCGTGCGGAAGAGGGAGGGGGCCATTGGTTCGCGGAGGGTACCAGGGCGGCGGCCGCGGGTGTGTCGTCGGCGCCATAACGGCGGCGCCACGCCGTGGCCGCGGCGCAACACCGCGCGACGCAAATCCGCGGCGGGCGCGGCGGCATCGGTGTTGCGATGCGCCCCGCGCGGCGCCCGCGGCGCCCACGACGTCCGTGGGCCCCCGCGCGGCGCGGACGAGGGAAGGATCACCATGGGCGCGATGCGAAGGTTGGCGGCGGGCGCGCTGCCGCTGCTGGCGGCGACCGGCTGCGGCGACGCGGGGGGGCTCGGCGACGAGGCGGCGGGGCGCGCGGTGGCAAACATCGCCGCGGTGCCCGACGACGTCCGGTGCGTGCGGGTGACCGTGCGCGGCGCGACGCTGAGCTTCGGGGTGACGGCGGCCGCGCCCGCGTCGTTCGACCTCGGGGCGCTGCCCTCGGGCTCGTCGCAGGTGAGCGCGCAGGCGTTCAACGCGGCGTGCGCGGCGGTGACGGCGGCGACGGCGCCCACGTGGGTCGGCGACCCGGTGAGCGTCAACGTGTCCGCCGGCCTCACCTCGGCCGTCGCCCTCACGCTGCGGCCCAACACGCGCACCGCGGCGAGCGTCGATTTCGTCCGCCCGGCACGAGCGGTCTCCGCGGGCGAGCTGTACACGCTCGCGCTCCTCGACGACGGCACCGTGCGCGCGTGGGGGAGCAACATCTCCGGCCAGCTCGGCGACGGCACGACCACCCCGCGCGCGACCCCCGTCGCGGTCGCGGGCCTCGCGGGCGTGCGGCAGGTGGCGGCGGGCTACTCGCACGCCTGCGCCCTCCTCGCCGACGGCAGCGCGATGTGCTGGGGGCGCAACAACACCGGCCAGCTCGGCGACGGCACCACCACCGCCCGCCTGACGCCCGTGGCGGTCGCGGGGGGCCTGCGCTTCAGCCAGATCTCCGCCGGCTTCGGGCACACCTGCGGCCTCACCGCCGACGCCATCCCGGCGCTCTACTGCTGGGGGAGCAACATCCTGGGCGAGATCGGCGACGGCCCGTCGACGCCGCGCCTCACGCCCACCGCCACCGGGCTCGGCGGGGCGTACCCCGTCGAGGTGACGGCGGGGAGCAGCTACACCTGCGTTCGCACGCACCAAGGCTTCGTCCTGTGCACGGGGTACAACGTCGACTCGCGGTTCGGCGCGACGGTCGCCGACCCCGTCGCGTACAGCCCCGTGTACACCCCGTACCGGGCCCTGCGCGGGATCTCGCTCGCGGAGTCGCACTCCTGCGGCGCGCTGTACGACGGCTCCGTCCGCTGCGTCGGCTCGAACTACACCGGGCAGCTCGGCGACGGCACCACGACCAGCCGCGGCGCGCCCGCCCCCGTCTCCGGCCTCTCGGACGTCACGCAGGTCGCGACCGGGACCCAGCACGCGTGCGCGCTGCGCAGCGACGGCACCGTCTGGTGCTGGGGCGGCGGGGACTCGGGCACCCTTGGCGACGGGCGCGCGGCGGGCTCGACGACCCCGGTGCCGGTCGCCGACCTCACGGGCGTGACGCAGATCGCCTGCGGCACCGGGCACTGTTGCGCGCGCCGCGCCGACGGCGGCGTGTGGTGCTGGGGGAACAACAACTCCTTCCAGCTCGGCGACGGGACGATCAACACGCGCTTCACGCCGGGCCGCGCGAGCCTCTGACGCGCGCGGTCACTCGCAGAGCTGCGACTGGATGCGGCTCACCAGGCCCCGGAGCGCCGGGGCGTAGTCGTTGCGGCAGATCGAGCTGACCGTGCCGTTGCCGTAGGCCTCGTCGAAGGCCCGGGCCACCTGCGCGACGCGGCGCGAGGGCTGCGCGAAATACTGCGCGGACTGCCGGCACGACGCGCCGGGGCGCGTGCCCTCGCGACGGCAGGCGGGGACCACGCGGGTGGGGCAGCCCGGGTCGAGGTTGCGCGGGCGCATGGAGACGGGGCCCTCGGCGCTCTCGCCGACGTACCCGTCCGCGCCGTCAGAGCTGCGGCCGAGGAGCGCGTCCCAGTCGACGCGTTCGCCGCGCGTCGGGAGGTCGAGGGGGACGCCCGCGATGGCCGCGAAGACCACCCGCTCGGGGTGGCCGGGCTTGAGCGAGGTGAAGCCCCGGGCGGGGTGGTGCCGGTCGATGTAGCGGTCGATCGGCCACGTCGGGTCCTGCGGCGAGCCCGGGGCGTACAAGTAGAAGCGGAGGTTGAGGTCGCCGCCCGCCCACTGCGTCGACATGATGTCGAACACGCTCGTCGCGTCGGCGCATGGCACACCGTTCTCTGCGTAGCGGCAGTCGCGGGTCGAGCCGTCCTCCTCGTCCGTGAGCACCACGATGCCGAGCACGGCGTCGTCGCGCACGAAGCCCGCGTTGGGGTCGGTGTTGCCCGGCTGCGCGCGCGGGTTGTGGACGACCAGCGCGCGGTACGCCGACTCGAGCTGCTGCTCCAGCCCGCAGCCCCCCGTGGAGAGGTACGCGTTGCACACGAAGTCGTCCCGGAAGGCCGCGGCGTCGGAGCCGTCGGCGTCGAAGGTGAGGAAGGCCGGGTAGGCCTCGGGGTCGTCGACGCAGTGCGACGGGCGGCCGCGCGCCGCGCCCACCCAGGGCTCGTGCATGCGCTGCGCGGGCCCGTTGCGGACGGGGTTGAGCAGCCCGTCGTCGCCCGTGTCGGTGGCGGCGCAGGAGGGGACGACGCTGCCGGGCGTCCCGAGGTCGGAGGAGACGACGCCGACGTGGACGCTGCGGACGGGCGGGCGGCGCGCGCCCGTGGTGGGGTCGGGTGGGGGCGCGACCAGCACGTCGATGAGCGGCCCGAACTCGCCGACGAGGTGCTCCTGGTTCTCGGCCATCGAGACGGAGTTGTCGACCATGAAGAGCAGGTCGACGGAGTCGACGCGGGTCGCCCTCGCGCAGTCGCTCCCCGCGTCGCGGGGCGCGGGCGCGGCGTCGTCGGGAACGGCGAGGGGCGTGCGCGACCCGCAGGCCGGGGCCAGGAGGCAGATCGACACGAGGGCGCTCGCAGCCGTGGCCATGCGCGTGGGCATCGGATACGACGTCTTGTCCGTCGCGCGCGGGATCCGTCTGGGAATGATCGGGTCCGTCGCGCCGCGCGGGCGCGGAGCTTCGATGAGCGACCTGAAACTCAACGACCTCGACCGGTACCGCAAGCGCTCGGACTCGCTCATCCTCCAGGAGTACAGCCACTGCGAGGTGCCCGCGGGCTGCGGCGGCGTCGTGCTCCGCTGGGTCGACCTCGACGAGGCCGTCCCGCTCACCGTGTACGCCGCCGCCGCCGGGGGCATCGCGCTCTCGCTCGACGGCGTCGCAGTCCCGTCCGCGCTGCTCAACGTCCCGCTCGGCGACCGGGTCGTCGGGATGTGCATCACCGGCGGGCAGCCCGAGGCCACCACCGTGCAGCTCGCCGGGGTCTACCGCCCCAACCCGCTCCGCTATGACGAGGCGGAGCACCAGGTTCTCCTCTGCTCGCGCGCGGACGTCCCGTGGCGCGCCGTCACGCGGAAGCCCCCCGACGGGTGGGACACGCTCGGCTTCGACGACCGCGCGTGGAGCGAGCTCACCCCGCTGCCAGGCTCATCGTCCGAGGCGCTGCGCTGGAACCGCCAGCGCGTCGAGAAGTACGGCGCGGTCGCGCTCGGGCTCCCGTCGTACCGCGGCCGGCTGTGGGTGCGGGCGCCGCTCTCGCTGCGCGCCGGGGCGGTGCGGCCGTGAGCCTCGCGCCCTCGGTGCTGGTGCCGCAGCACTTCGGCTCGCTGGTGTTCGACCGCAACACCTCGCGCTACCTCCCGTTCGATCGCGAGGTCACCGCGCTCCTCGTCGCCGCGAAGGAGCGCCCGCTGCCGGAGGCCGCGTCGTCCCTCGACCCGTCGCGCCGCGCGCTGGTCGACGGGCTGCTCGACGAGTTCTACCCCTGCGGGCTCTTCACGCCCGACCTGCGCTTCGCGGGCGAGGTGCGCGCGCTCACGCCGCCCGACGGGCACCTCGCGGGCCCGCTCGCGCTCCACCTGGAGGTGGCCGCGGCGTGCAACCTCGCGTGCACCCACTGCTTCGCGGGCGAGCTCCCGCGCCGCGAGCGGGCGCTCTCCCTCGCCGAGCTCGACGAGCTCTTCGCGACGCTGTCCCGCGTCGGGTGCTTCCGCCTCGGGCTCACCGGCGGCGAGCCCCTCCTGCGCAAAGACCTCCTCGACGTGATCGACCTCGCCCTCGGCCACGGCCTCCACCCGTGCCTCACCACCAACGGTCTGTTGCTCGACGAGGGCCTCGCGCGCGAGCTGGGGCGGCGCTCGCTCGTGTGGATCAACGTGAGCCTCGACGGCGCCACCGCCGCCACCAACGACCGGACGCGCGGCGAAGGAACCTTCGATCGCGTGGTGGAGAAGGTCCGCCTGCTGGCCCGCCACGCGAAGGTCACCCTGGCCTTCACCGTGCTCTCGCACAACGCGCACGAGGCCCCGGCCTTCGCACGCCTCGCCCGCGACCTCGGCGCGCGCACCGCCGTCCTCCGCCCGCTCTACCCCGTGGGGACGGCCGCGTCCGACCTCTCGCAGATGCCCACCTTCGCGCAGTACCAGCGGGCCCTCGACGCCCTCGCGCCCGAGCACGCCCCGCGCGGCATCGACCCCTTCGGCCCGCACACCCGCGCCGACGCGCAGGCCCGCACCTTCGACAACCTCGGCTGCGGCGCGGGCAACACCGTGTGCTCCGTGTCGCTCGGCGGCGACGTGAACCCCTGCTCCTTCCTCGGCCCCACCTTCGTCGGCGGCAACGTCCGCGAGCACGGCTTCGAAGAACTCTGGCACCGCGGCGAGACGTTTCGCGCGCTGCGCGAGGCGCCCGACGACGCCTTCACGGGAGGGTGTCGGGCCCGCTCGATGGCGCTCGCGGGCAGCGCGTGGGCGCCCGACCCGTGGATCGTCGAGCACCAGCGCGCACCGCAGTCGACGCGCCACCCGCTGGTCGTGCTCGACCCGCGCCGCCGACGGGTGTCCGCGTGAGCCGCGCGTGGGAGGAGGTGCGGGCGCTCGACGCGACGTCCGCCGACGTGCCCGAGCTGCTCGCGCTCGCGGCGCGGTGGGAGGCCGACGGGGAGCGGGAGCGCGCGGCCACGGCGCTCGACCGCGCGTGGGCGGCGGACCCTTCGAACGCGAAGGTTCGCGCCGAGCGTTCGCGCGTGCTCGACCTGCTGGCCCGCGACGACCACGGCCTCCACTGGCGCTACGTGCCCGAGGGGACCTTCTGGATGGGGACGGTCGAGGGCGACGCCGACGAGGGGCCGCCCCACCGCGTTGACCTGGGTGCCTACTGGGTCACCGACACGCCGCTGACGTGGGTCCAGTTCTGCGCGCTCGCGGGCTGGAGCGCGCCGCCGCACGCGATGCCCCCCGACGCCGCGACGCGCCCGCGGATGGAGCGCTTCGCGACGCACAACGACCACAAGATCCGGCGGCGCTACTGCCTCTCGGACGGCGTGGACTTCGCGGCGTCGCTCTCGGCCGACCCCGCCCAGGCGGCCGCGCTCTACGCGCAGAAGCCGATGGTGGCCGTGAGCTACTGGGACGTCGCTGCGCTCGAATCGCCCGCCGGCGCGTCGCGCACGATGCGGCTGCCGACGGAGGCGGAGTGGGAGAAGGCCGCGCGCGGCGGGCTCCGCGGGGCGCGCTACCCGTGGGGCGACGTCGAGCCCTCGGCGCGGCTGGCGGACTACGACCGCTTCGAGGCGTTCGCGCTGCGCGACCCGCGCTCGCTGCCGCCCAACGGCTACGGGCTCTACGGGATGGCGGGCGGCGTGTGGGAGTGGACGCTCGACGACTACGACGCGGCCTTCTACGCGCAGGCGCCGGAGCGGGAGCCGCGCTGCGTGGTCACGGCGACGGAGGCCGCGAAGGTGCTGCGCGGGGGCTCGTGGTCCGACTGCGCGGCGGTGTTGCGGGTGACGTTCCGCATGTCGCACGGGGTGTTCTGGCGCGGGGAGCGGCGGGGGAGCGGGTCGCCCAACGTGGGGGCGCGCCTCGTGCTGCGCGAGGGCGGCGCGTAGGACGGGCGCGCTGTTACGGCTCCGGCTCGAACGGGTTGACCAGCGCGACGCCGGCGCGGGCGAAGTCGCGGACGTTGCGCGTCGCGAGGACGAGGCCGTGGGCGGAAGCAGTCGCGGCGAGGAGCCCGTCGATCGCGGGGAGCTGGCTTCGAGCGTTCATTCGGCCCCATGCGTCGGCAACCGTCGCGTCGAGTGCGAGCGTGCGGCCCGAGAACGCGCCGGTCACTCGGAGCAACCACGCCTCCAGCGCTGCCGCCTGCGACGGGTCTCGGGGCCGGACGAGCTCGACCCCCTTTCGAATCTCACCGAGCGTGATGACGCTGATCCACATCGCCGACGTCGGGTGCCGGCCGCTCCACCGCGCGACGTGCGGGTCGCAGCGGGCGCCCTTGCGCAGCTCCGCCAGCACGTTGGTGTCGACGAGGAACATTCAGAGCGCCGGGTTGCGCGGCGGGTCACGCGGGCGGTCGAGCACTTCGACGAACGCTTCGTCGGGCAGGTCGCACGCGAGCAGTTCGAGCAGGGAGGGGGCGCCATCGTTCGCGGGCGAACGGTGCGGTACGGGGACGAGGTCGAACTCCATCCCCTCCGGAAGGGCCTCGCCTCCGAGGGGAACGAGGCGACCTTCCATCACACGAACTCGCAGCGACACGGACATGCGCGGAGCCTACCATGGGCCGGCGACGGAGCGGCGGCCTCAGGCGGCGGCCCGTTCGAGACCCCAGGCGGGTGCGGCGCGCCGTGTACCCAAGGGCGAACGCTACATCGCGCAGTCCGGCAGCGGGCGGGGCCTCGCCGCTGATAGAGGTGCGGGCGGTGCGAAGGCCTCCCCTGTGCCGCCCGGGAGGGGCCCCATCGCGCGAAGGGCGGGGAGCGGCCCGGCGTGCGTAGAGAGCACCTGACGCGCGCTCGCCGCCTGCGCGCGGTAGCGCGGGTCGTCGCCGGCGCGCGTGAGAAACGCCCGGTAGTAGCTGCCCGCGCAGGCCAGGGCCGAGATGTCCCCGCCGCCCTCGATCCGGTAGAGCTGGGCGAGGTGGTAGTACGCGTCGGGCCGCTCCGGCGCGAGCTCGAGCGCCCGACGGTACGCCGCGTACGACTGCATCGCGAGGGACGGTGGAGGGGGCGGCTCGGCGGGCGCTTCCGCCACCGTCGCGGGCGGCGTGGGGAGCGTCGTGGCGCGGACGACGGGAGGCGTCGTCGTGGCGCAGCCGCACAGCCACGCGGCGGCCCAGAGGATCGAGCGCGTCATGCCGCGATCGTATGCCAGCGCCGGCCGCGCGACCACACCACCTCGGCGGATCGAATGGACGAGCGGGCTCGGCCGCGACGTCGACGCGGGCGAGCCCCTCTGCGCGATCGATCTCCGGGCGCTTGTAGAATGGCCCCGAGCGCTCACGGAAGCACTTATCGAAGTGGCGCCGTCGGTGCGCGCACACCGCGGCGTCACGCGTGACACGCCTGTCGCGCATCGCCACGCGGGGCGACGCGCGGGCAAGGCGAATCACCGCGCCTCATCGCGCAGGAGCTCCGATTGCATCACGCCCTCGCGCCACGGCGCACGGCGCCGGCGGCAGAGGAGTCGACGGGCCATGACGGAGCGGGAGCGTTTCTTTCGCGCGGCGGGGTACGTGTTCACCTGGGGCGACGAGGCCGACGGCCGAGCGTCGGTGGCGATGCACCGGGAGAGCGCCTCGGGGCGGAGCCGGTACTTCATCGCCCGCGCGCGCTGCGAACCCGGGCGCGACGCGGCCTACGCGCGGGCGCTGGCGATGGTGGCGTGGGTGCAGTCGCTCGGCGTGCCCGCGCGGCGCGACCCGAAGGCCCAGGCGGTGCTGGAGATGCTCGCCGTCACCCACGACCGCCTCGCGCGCCTGCGGGTGAAGGCGCCCGCGGTGAGCGTCGCCGTCGATGGCTTCCTCGATGGGCGCGCCGCGGCGGCGTGAATGGGGTGGGCGTGAGGGGCGAACTCGGTCCCCGCTACAACGTGTGGCCGGACGTGGTCACCGCCGCGCAGCCCTGACGATCACGCCCCGCCGCGCTTCTTCCCGAGGAGCGCCTCGAGTTCGCGGACGCGGGCCGCCGCTTGCTCGGCCTTCGCCTCTGCGTCTGCGCGTGCCTTCGCCTCGCTCTCGGCCTTCGCCTCTGCGTCAGCGCGTGCCTTCGCTTCGTTCGCGGCTCTCGCCTCCGCGTCGGCGGCCTTCGCCTCCGCGTCGGCGGCCTTCGCCTCCGCGTCGGCGGCCTTCGCTTCCGCCGCCGCGCGCGCCTTCGCCTCGGCGTCGGTCCTGGCGTTCGCCGCGGCGACGGTGCGCCGCACCTGATCGACCTCCTCGTCGGCCCGCTCGATCGCGTCGCGTTCGGCCGGGGTGAAGGTCTCCTCGCGGGCGAGCTCGAGCGCCTCCCGCTGCGCCGCAGTGAGCGGGACGTCTTGGACGGAGCGAGGCTCCAGGTCTTGCGCGTGGGCGAAGAGCGCCGCCCACCGCTCGTTGGTGGTGTCGGGCATGTGGTCGCCGAGCTTGGGCAGCTCCACGAAGACGTACTGAAGCTGCCCCAGCGAGCGCGCGCCGCTGGCCTGCTCCGCCATGCTCCAGCGGCTCACCAGCGGCACCCTCGGCGCGCCCGCGGCGTCGCGCTCGGCGTCGGACCAGAGCACGAAGTCGCAGATGGAGACCGCCACCACGTCGACCAGGTCGCCGTAGGCCGCGCCCTTCTTCAGCGCCCCCACGTAGGCCTTGCAAGCGTTGTAGACGACGCGGTTGAGGAAGCCCGTGACGTGGAGCACCTGCATCTCCACGACGAACGTGGCGCCGCCCTTCTCCCGGCACCGCACGTCGAGGATCGAGAGCTTCAACCCCAGCACCAGCGGCACCTGCTCGCCGGGCAGGTACTCGAGCTCCGTGATGGCGCGGTCGCCGCTCCGCTCCAGCAGGTCGTTGAGCAGGCCCATCAGCACCCGCGGGTGCTGGCCGAACACCTTGCGAAACACCACGTCGTTCTTCAGGTCGGCGTAGCCCACGGGCGGAGTCTCGCACCGCGCCCCGCCGGCCGTCCACGCCCTACGCCCGCGGCGTCGTCCTACCGCGCGGCGAGGAAGGCGTTGCCCGACGTCGTCGCCACCGCCACGTGCCCCGCGCCGTCGCCGTAGCGGGCGGGCGGCGCGTCGCCCTCGCGCTCGTCGAGGCGCAGCCCGAGCGCGTCGCCGACGCTGCCGCTGCTCGTCTGGCTCTCCACCACGAAGCCGCTGCGCGCGCCGAACGCGAGGCGCACGTCGCCCGACGTCGCCCGCGCGGACAGGTCGCAGCCCGCGCCGCAGACGCCCTCCCAGCGAAGCTCGCCCGAGGTGGCCTGCAACACGACGTGACGGGCGTCGTCGCGCTGATCGACGGACACGCTGCCCGAGCTGGTCGTCACCGACACGTCGCCGCGGTGCTCGGTGAGCTCGACGTTGCCCGAAGTCGAGCGGACCCACGCGCCGGCGGTGCGCGAGGCCCGCACGTCGCCCGAGGTCGTCTGGACGCGGAGCGAGCCGTCGAGCCCGCGCACGGAGACGTCGCCCGAGGTCGTCACGATCTCCACGTCCGTCCAGCGCGGGAGGCGCAGCGCAACGTTGCCTTCGCGCAGCGGGTGCTCCCCTACGCGGACCTCGTAGCGCCCTTCGCCCACCCGCACCACCGCGGGGACGCCGCCGGCCCCCTGCACCGTCACCTCCGCGCGCCCCGACTCGCTCGCCGTCACCGCCACGTCGGCCGCACGAACCTCCAGCCGCACGAGCTGGTGCGGCGCGAAAGGAGCCGAGGCCATCTGCGCCTGGACGCGCTCCGTCGTGTTGACCCGCAGCATGAGCGCCGCCACGCTCGCCATCGCCACCGTCGCCGCCACAGCGCCTGCTGCGAACGCGCGCCACGGCACCCGCGCGGGCTCACGCGGCGGCGCGGCGGACGTGCGGTAGGGCGCGGCGCGCGGGGGCGGCGGGGGGAGGCGCGCGGCGACGCCGTTCCAGAGCGCGTCGAGGGCGGGGGCGCCGACGTCGCGGTGGCGCACGAGGTCGCGCTCGGCGCGCTGCCACGCGAGCTCGCGGGCGCAGTCGCCGCACGTCGCGAGGTGGGCGTCGAGGGCCGCGCGGTCGGCGACGGCCTCCCCGCGAGCGAGGGCGTCGAGGGCGTCGGGGTCGCAGTCAGCGGCCATGGCGGGCCTCCGTGGCGTCGAGGTGGTGGGCGAGGGCGGCGCGGAGCTGGAGGCGGGCGCGGTGGATCTCGTTCTTCACGCGGGCGATGGGCCAGTTGAGGGCGGCGGCGATGTCGCCGTAGGCGAGGTCGTGGTCGACGCGGAGGAGAAGCGCCGCGCGGCGGTCGTCGGCGATGCCTTCGAGCGCGCGGGCGAGGGCGGCGTCGGCCTGGCGGCCCGCGAGGAGCGCCTCCGGGTCGGGCGAGGGTGCCGGCGCTTCGTCGTCGACGGGGTCGGGCAGCGGGACGGTGCGGGCGCTGGCGCGGCGGTGCTCGCGCGCGACGTTGCGGGCCACGCCGAAGAGCCAAGGCGCGAGGCGCTCGACGGGGGCGCCGCCGGTGAGCGAGGCGTGGGCGCGGACGAAGGTCTCCTGCGTCGCTTCGTCGGCCGCGGAGGGCCCCACGAGGTCGCGGAGGAAGCGCCACACGCGCGGCCCGTGCTGGCGGAAGATCTCGCGGAACGCCGCCCCGTCGCCGCGCCGGGCGCGCTCGACGAGGGCGCTCTCCAGCGGGACCACGGGCGCCACGGGCGGTGGCGGGGGGAGGTCGGACGACATGAGGGAGAGGGGGCCCATCGCCGGGATGTGACGCGAGGGCGCCGATGGTTTCACGAAAAAGCGCGGCGCGGGCGGGGGAGAGAGCGACGGGCCTCGAAATGATTCGACCCCGCGCCCGATTGTACAGAGAGCTCGCCTGCGGCATACGTCGACCACCTCGATCGACGCGATCGCAGCGCCGCCGGGCGCTCGCGTGAGAACGCCGCGCTCTGTAGCTTTCGCGAGCGAATCACGCGCGCCGCACGCAGCGTCGAGGCCATCACAGCCGCCCCGCGTCCGCGCGGGCGAAGGAGTCCACATCGTGCGTACGTCGCCGTCTTCCCTTTTGTTCCGCGCCTTCTCGGGGCACTTCCTCTTCGTGCTCGCCGCGATGGGCGGCGCCGCCTGTGAGGGCACCTCGGTGGTCAGCCCCGCGCCGGACGCCGGCAACGCCGACGTCGCTTCGCCCGACGTCGCTTCGCCCGACGTCGCTTCGCCCGACGTCGCCACCGACGCGCCCGCGCCGACCGACGTGGTCGCGCCCGGCGACGCGCCCCCGCCCGTCGACGCCGGCGCGATGGACTGGGGCTTCCGCCCCGGGACGGACGGCTTCAACTTCGCGAACCGCGGCACGAGCCGGCCCGGCGCGGAGCCCATGACCGCGCGCCTCGACGCCAACTCCATGCGCCGCATGTTCGGCCCCTCAGTGTGCGTCGGGGCGAACGCCACCGGCCCCTGCGTGCTCGTCCCCAACGCGGCGCAGTGGCTCGAGAAGGAGAACGACGGCGCCTCCGCCGGCAACTGCGAGGGCTACTCCATCCTCGCGGCCCACATGTACGCGGGGGCGATCTCGCCGATGACCTACGGCGGGGCCAACGCCTTCGCGCTCCCGCTCGCGCAGCCGCTGGAGCAGGAGATCATGTTCTGGGCGCTCTCGCAGACCTCGGTGTCGCAGATGGTGGCCCCGACGCAGCGCAAGACGCCGCGCGAGCTGGTGGACTTCCTCACCGCGGAGTTCGCCCGCGGGCGCGCCTTCGGCGGGGTCTCGCTCGGGGTGTCGGGCGCGGAGGGGGGGCACTCGATCCTCCCGTACGCGCTGCGTCGGCGGAGCGCGACGGTGGTCGAGGTGCTCGTCTACGACAACAACCACCCCGGCACCGAGCGCTTCGTCACGCTCGACACGGCCGCCAACACCTGGAGCTACGCCGCCGCGCTCAACGCCTCGATGCCCGACTCGCTCTGGTCGGGGAGCGACACCGTTCGCCCGCTGACCGTGCAGGCCGCCGCGCCGCGCCTCGCGCTCCCGCACCCCAGCGACGCCTGGCAGAACGCCCCGATGGACGGCGGCGGGGCGAACCGCGTCCGCATCAACACCGTGGGCGACGCGCGCATCTCGGTGACCGACGCGATGATGCGCACCACCGCCTTCGGCGCCGACGGTCGCTACCAGGAGGCCATCCCCGGCTCGCGGGTGAGCCTCCGCATGCCGGGCGCGCTGCGCCAGCCTGACCCCCTCTTCGAGGTTCCCCGCGCCACCGCGCTCACCGTCACCCTCGACGGCGCCGGGCTCTCGGCCGCTTCGCCTTCGGAGGTGCTCTTCCAGGGCACCGGCTGGACGCTCGGTCTCGAGGGCGTGAGCATCGACCCGGGCCAGCGCGACACGCTGGTGATCCAGCCGGGCGCGCCCGACCTGCTCTACCGCGCGTCGGGCGTCGAGACCCCGACGCTCACGCTCGCCTTCCAGTCGGCCGGTGACGACTACCTCATCGAGGTCCGCTCGGGCGCGATGACCGCCGGGCAGAACCTCCGCCTCTCGGTCGACTTCGCGATGAACCGCGCCCGCGTCAGCTTCGACGGCAGCACCTCGGCGCCCACCTTCGAGCTCTACGTCGAGCGCGTCACCGCGTCCGGGACGATCGTGTTCGACCACCGCGGCGTGACCGCGACGCCCACGTCGGCGATGTTCGTCAACTTCGGCGCGTGGGGCGGCGACACCATGCCGATGAGCGTGGGCTACGACGACAACGGCGACGGCACCGCCGACCGCACCGCGACCCTCACCGACGAGCCCTGAAGCGCGGCCGTCCGGCGCGCCGCCGCTCGCTACAACGGCCCCTCAGTCCCCGTCCCGAGGCCGCCGTCGACCTGGAGGCGCCGGCCCGTCACGTATGCCGTCACGGCGCTGCTCTGGCCGCGCGCCGCGCTCGGAGAGGACGCGCGACGACCCGGAGCCCCGCGCGCGGCGGTGAACGGCGATGCCTTCCTCGGCTCCGACGCGCGCGATACACTCCCGCCCATGCACACCGCGAAGCCCCTGCCCGCGACGGTGGTGTACCCGGAGACGGACCACATGGGGGAGCACGAGACGCAGTTCCAGATCGCCGTGCGCCTGGTGCCGCTGGTGGTGGCGTGGCTGGCGCTGAAGGGCGTGACGGCGCGGGTGGCGGGCGACCAGTTCTGGTACTTCGTGAAGGGCGAGCCGAAGCACTGCCGCGCGCCGGACGTGTACGTGGTGGAGGGCGTGGCGCAGGACGCGGCGGACCGCGCCGTGTGGAAGACGTGGGAGGGCCACCACCCCGCCTTCGCGCTCGAAGTGGCGAGCGACGACTGGAAGAAGGACTACGACGACGCCCCGCCCGCCTACGACGCCATGCGCTGCAAGGAGCTGGTGATCTTCGACCCCGGCGCCACGCCCCGCAGCCGCAAGCGCATCCGCTGGCAGGTGTACCGTCGCGTGCGCGGCCGCGGCTTCGTCCGCGTGTTCGCAGGCCAGGGCGACCGGGTCGAGTCCCGCGTCCTCGGGTGCTGGGTCCGCCTCGTCGACGAGGGTGGCAACCCGCGCCTCCGCCTTGCGACCGCTCCGCACGGCGACGAGCTCGTCCCCACCGACGCCGAGCGCGCGGCGGCCGAGCGCGCCGCCAGGGAGGTCGAGCGCGCCGCCAGGGAGGTCGAGCGCGCTGCCAGGGAGGCCGAGCGGGCCCGCGCCGACGCCGCCGAAGCGGAGGTCGCGCGGCTCCGGGCGCTCCTCGACCGCACGCGCCGCTGAGCGTCGTCGCGGCGGTCGGCGTGAACCGCCGCACCACGGCGGGGTCTCACGCGCATGTTCGCCCGACCCGTCGTGCCCGCGGCCTCCCTGCTGCTGCTCGCCTGCTCCCACGCTCCCGCTCCCTGGACCCTCCACCACACCACGTCGTGCTCGACTCCCCGGCGCGTGTCCGTCGAACCCGCCCCGCCCGCCCTTGCGCTCGGCTACGACCTGAGCTGCGAGGAGGAGCGCGGCGCCCGGGCCGACGGCGCCGTCGCGTTTCGACGCGTCGCGGGCGGCCGGGTCGCCTGCTGGGGCAGGAACTTCGCCGGCGCTGGCGCTTCCTCTCGCTCTCCGGGGCGGCGCTGCACAACGACACCGACGAGTACCTCCTCACGCAGGTGCCGCGCGTGCTGGGGATCTTCGACGCGATCCTGACGGAGCGCTGACCCGCCGGAGGTAGGCCGCCCGCCACGGCATCCCCGACGCGCCGTGGCCGCCTGCTACAAGAGTCCCGCGATCCCCGTGCCGAGGCCGCCGTCGACCTGGAGGCACTGGCCCGTCACGTACGCGGCCTCGTCGCTCGCGAGGAACGCGATGGCCGCGGCGACGTCCTCGGGCTCGCCCACGCGCTGGAGGGGGATCTTCCGCACGAAGCGCGCGCGCACCGCGTCGGGGACGGCGCGGGTCATCGGCGTGTCGACGAAGCCCGGCGCGACCGCGTTGACGGTGACGCCGTGGCGGCCGAGCTCGAGCGCCCAGGTGCGGGTGAGCCCGACGAGGCCCGACTTGGCGGCGGCGTAGTTGGACTGGCCGACGTTGCCGAGCACCGCGAGCGAGGCGACGTTGACGATGCGCCCGCGGCGCCGCTCGATCATGCGGCGGGCGCAGGCGCGGCCGACGGCGAAGGGGCCCGAGAGGTTGGTCGCGAGCACCGCGTCCCACGCGGCGTCGTCGAGGCGCGTCAGCAGCGCGTCGCGGGTGATGCCGGCGTTGTTCACGGCGATGTCGACGGGGCCGAGCGCGGACTCGGCGCGGGCGACGAGCGCCTCCACCGCGGCCCGGTCGGTGACGTCGTCGTGCGAGACGAGCGCCTTTGCGCCGAGCGCCGTGACGCGGGCGGCGGTGGCCTCGGCGCCGTCGGCGTCGACGTCGTTGACGACCACGGCGGCCCCCTCGGCGGCGAGGGCGAGGGCGGTGGCGCGTCCGATGCCGCGGCCGGCGCCGGTGACGAGGGCGACGCGGCCGGCGAAGCGGGCGGTGCGGGGGTGGTTCATGGTGAGGCTCCGGGGCGTTGGGGGAGGAGGGCGGCGAAGCGGTGCGCGGGCGCGTCGGCCTGGGGGGCGGCGCGGTCGACGATGGCGTGGGCGCAGTGCCAGTCGGTGAGACGGAAGGGCGACAGCGCGGGGGCGAAGACGACGTCGGCCTCCTCGGCGAGGCGCGCGCTCACGCGGTGGCCGAAGAGGAGCGCCGCGCGAGATGCGTCCGCGACGCGGCGGAAGCGCGAGGGCGACGCGTCGGGCGCGGGGAAGGCGATCGACGCGGCGACGAGAGACACTCCCTCCGCGCGGAGCGTGCGGACGGGGACGTTCTCGGAGAGCGCGCCGTCGGCGACGGGGCGGCCCTCCCACGACGCGGCGCCGTACACGCCGGGGAAGCTGCAGCTCGCGCGAACCGCGGTGGCGGCGGGCCCGTGGCGCAGCGGGAGCGAGTCGCCCGTGTCGAGGTCGGTGCAGACGGCGATCGCGAGCGGGCCGGCGGTGCCGAGTTCGGTGAGGTCGACGTCGCCGAGGAGGTGGCGGGCGGCGAGCTCGAGCGCGTGCGAGGAGACCACGCTTGCGGCCGCGGCGAGCTGAACCCGCCGCCACGCGGAGAGCAGTGCGTCGAGCCCGTCGCTTCCCTGCTGCGAGTAGAGCGCGCCGATCGCCGCGCCGAGGCTCGACCCGGCGAGGATGTCCACCGGAACGCCCGCGCGATCGAGGGCCCGCAGGAAGGCGACGTGCGCGTAGCACCAGGCGCCGCCGCCGCTCAGCGCGACACCCACGCGGGCGCCGGCGAGTGCGCGTCCGAGTCGACCGAGCGCCGCGTCGAGCGCGGGCGAGATGACGCCGTCCTCGGCGAGCGCGGGGGTGAGCGCTCGCTCGTCGGGGAGGACGACGTCGCCCGGGGCGCGGTATCGGCCGGGGGAGCCGATCCAGGCGGTGAGCGCGGCGGGGGAGGGAGCTGGACGGGTGCCGCCACGAACGAAGCGGACGTGTGCCGGACGCGGCAATGCGATGGGACGCGTGGCGCGCGAAACGAGACGTTGGAGCGCGGCGCGGTCGATGCCGGTCTCGTCGACGACGGTGACGGTCACGAAGCGGCCTCCGCGGTGAGGCGTTCACACGTCTGCCAGAGGCGTTCACGCTCGCTCGCGCGGGTGCGCGTCCACGGGACGACGTCGGCGGGTTGGCGTTCGCGCCGCCACCAGAGACCCCCGGTGCGGCCGGCGCCCTCGCGCGACGTCGCGAGCCAGACGGCGGTGTCGGCGCCCTCTTCCACTGCGGGGAGCCACGGGCCCGCGACCTTCGCGTAGCGGGGAAACGCGTCGGCGACGCCGGGCGTGGAGACCACGCCGGGGTGGGCGCAGGTGGAGGTGATCCCTTCTTCGTCGAGCACGTCGGCCCAGCGCTCGCTGAGTTCGAATTGGGCCCGCTTGGTGTGGGCGTAGACGAGCTCGTGCTGGTAGAGCCCGCGCACGTCGAGGAGGCGCTCAGTGCGGAGCGCGCGGAGGTACTGGGCGGCCGACCCGACGTGGACGACGCGCCCTTCGCCCTCGGCGTTTCGAAGCAGCGGGCGCAGCGCGCGGGTGAGCGCGAAGCCGCCGAGCACGTTGGTGGCGAAGGTAAGCTCGTGCCCGTCTACCGACAGCCGGCGGAGCGGGAAGGACGCGCCCGCGTTGTTCACCAGCACGTCGAGGCGGGGCCAGCGCGACGTGAGCGTCTCCGCAAACGAACGGACCTCCGCGAGGCTCGACACGTCGAGTCGCTCGATGCGGAGCCGGGTCTGCGCGTCGGCCGGAGCTAGCGTCGGGCGTAGGTCTTCGGCGCGTGCGACGTCGCGGCAGGCCACCAGCACCTCGGCGCCCCGCGCGAGGAGGCCGCGGGTGATCGCCGCGCCGAGCCCGAGGCTCCCGCCGGTCACCACACAGTGAGGTCTCGTCATCGCGTCAGGCCGCACGGGAGGGCTCCGCGTTGGCCTCGTCGAGCAGGCGCTGGATGCCCCGCGCGATGCGGCGGTGGAGGCGGAGGAGCGGGGCCGGGTCGGAGCCGTCGACGGGGCGGCCGGTGGCGGGGTCGCGGAGCGCTTCGAAGGGGATGGGCGCGCCGATCACGGTGGTCATCGCGACGGGGAGCGGCAGCGCGAGGGGCCACACGCCGACGCCGACGCCGAGCCACACGGGGACGCGCCCCGGCACGCCGAGGAGCTTGCCGAGCGCGTGGCCGTCGTTGAGGCCGACGAAGCCGTCGTCGACGCCGCGCCCCGCGACGGGGACGATCGGCAAACGATGGCGGATCGCGAGGCGGAGGTAGCCGGTGCGCTCGCCCCATTCGACGCGGTGGCGCGCATGGAAGCTGCGACACCCTTCGCGCGTGCCGCCGGGCTGCACCATGACGTGCTCGCCGCACGCGACGGCTCGCTCGATGGCGGGGCCGTCGCCGGTGACGAAGCCGAGCGCGTCGAGGCACCGCTGCAGCGCGGGCGTCGCGCCGAAGGCCCCGTGGATCACCCCGTGCGGCAGGTACCCGAGCCGCTCGTGGATGTACGACGTGAGCATGCACTGATCCCACGCGATCGGACGCCCGTGGTAGGCGACGAGGAGGGCCGCGCGGCCGCCTTCGAGGTGCTCGAAGCCCCTGACATCGTAGCGGTTCCAGACGCGCATCGCGCGCCAGAGGGCGAGCCAGGCGGCGCGGACGGCGCGGTCGCTCAACGGCGCACCAGGGCGAAGTCGAGGAGGGTCTGGGTCATCGCGCCGGTGAAGTCGACGGTGGCGCCGTTCATCCACTCGGCGCGCGGGTCGAGGAGGAGCCCGGCGAAGCGGCCGACCTCCTCCGTCGTGCACATGCGCCCGGCCGGCGTGATGGCGCGGTGGATCGCTTCGACGCGCTCGAGCTCGTCGGCGCCGTACACCTTCTCCACCGCGGGCGTGACCACCGTCGCGAACTTCAGGAGGTTGACCCGGTGCCCGCGCGGGCCGAGTTCGAAGGCGAGGTGGCGGACGTACATCTCCAGCGCGGCCTTCGACGCCGCGACGAGCGCGCAGTGGCCGATCAGCGACTCGTGGAGGGGGTTGGTGAGGGCGAGGATCCGCGCGCCGGGCGCGAGGAGGTCGCGCGCCACCATCGCCTGCACCCAGTAGACGAACGAGTGGGCCATCGACGCGAAGGTTTTTTCGAACTGCCGCGGCACCAGCGGCCCGCGCGTCCCGTCGCCGAGGAAGCGCCCGAGCGATGCGTTGGCGAGCGAGTGGACGAAGAAGCCCACCGACCTCGGGCCCGCGACGCGGAGGAGCTCGTCCGCGCCGCGCTCGGCGGCCTCGGCGGTGCCGGCGTCGTCGAGGTGCGTCTCGGCGCGACGTCCCGCGGCGACGACCTCATCCGCGAGCGCGCGGGCGGCGTCGGGGTGGTTGCCGCGGTGGACGCCGAAGAGGTTCATGCCGCAGTCGAGGGAGGCGGCGCGGGCGATGGCGAGGCCCGAGCCCGCGGAGCTGCCGAGCACCACCGCCCAGCGTGGCGAGGCGCCGACCTCGGCGCGGGCGGGCGAGACGACGGGCGCGCTCACGCGGCACCTCCGACACGGTAGAGCGTGGCGCCGTAGGAGACGCCGCCGCCGACGCCCATCATCAGCACGAGGTCGCCCGCGCGGACGGGGCGCGTGCGGCGGAGCACGTCGAGGCTGTAGGGGAGCGAGGCCGCGGCGACGCTGCCGGTCTCGTCGACCACGCGGACGACGCGGGCGGGGTCGAGTTCGAAGGCGCGCACGATGCCGTCGAACATCACCCCGTTGGGCTGGTGTGGGAGCACCCACGCGACGTCGCGGAGGGTCACCCCGGCGCGCGCGAGGACGCCGTCGACGCCCTGGCGGAGCGCGCCGAGGGCCACGGCCACGATGTCGTCGGCGCTCTGTTCGAAGCGGACGAAGGCGCGCTCGCCGATGACGGTCGCCTCCTCGGCGTACACGTCGGGGGGACGGCTCCCGTCGTTGGCGAGGAAGCTCGCGACGACGCCCTCCTCCGGCGAGCGCGCGGCGCCCACCACCGCGGCCGCCGCAGCGTCGCCGAACACCATGTAGGGCCGGTGCTCGCTCGGTCGGATGCCGCGCGAGCAGAAGTCCACGGCGACGACGCCCACCGGGCCGACGCCGGTCATCACCGAGCGGGCCGCGAGGTCGAGGGCGGAGAGGAAGCTCATGCAGGCGTTCTGGAGGTCGAACGCGTCGCACTCACCGCGCAGCCCGAGCGCCGCCGCCACCGCGTTGGCCGTCGCGGGGAACATCCGGTCGCCCGTCCCCGCCCGCGCCAGGATGATGCGGCGGAGGGCGGTGGGCGCGAGGCCCGCGTCGGCGAGCGCGCGGCGAAGCACGTCGGCGGCGGCGGGGGCCATCAGGGTGCCGGGCTCGGTCCAGTGGCGGGCGCGGATGCCCGTCTTCGCCTCCATGCGCGCGGCGTCGCTGGGGCGGCCGAGGCGCGCGGCGACCTCCGCGGTGGTGATGCGACGTCCGGGGAGGAGCGAGGCCGTCCCGAGGATGGCGGCGGGGAGCTGCACCGTGCTCACGCGGCCACCTCCGCGCGCGGCACCGCGGGCCCGAGGAGCGCCGCGGGGTCGATCGGCGTGAGGAGCGCGGCGCCGACCTGGAGCTCGGCCCCGAAGGCCCCGAGGACGACGGGCTGGTCGCACCGGACGATCGCGCGGCGGAGCCCGTCTTCGAGGCCGAGGAGGGCCGCGGGCGCGGAGGTGTTGCCGATGGTGCGGATGCCGTCGACGTAGACGTTGGCGGGGTCGAGGCCGGCGCGGGCCGTCATCGCGTCGAGCATCGCGAGGTTGGGCTGGTGCGGGACGAGCGCGCCCCCCGCGGGCATCGCGTCGAGCTTCAGCAGCGAGAGGAACTCGCCCGCCGCCGCCACGCCGAAGTCGTAGATGCGCGCGCCGTCCATCTCGAGGCGGGGCAGGGGGGTTCCTTCTCCCGCGGCCCACGGGTTGCGCAGGCGGAGGGCGTAGAGGCCGTCGCCGAGGAGGCTGCGCGTGGCGACGCGTTCGATGACGTAGCCCGTCCGCGCGTCGGGGTCGTTGGTGAGGAGCGCGGCGGCGGCGCCCTCGCCGAAGAGGGTGCCGGTCTGGCGGCGCGCGGGGTCGAGGATGCGGCTGGTGTGGTCGCCGGCGACGACGAGGGCGTACCCGACGCGTCCGTCGAGCGCGTCGGCGGTGAGCTGGTTGCAGGCGTTGCGGAGGCACTGGAGCGCGCCGCAGCAGCCGAGGCCGACGTGGTCGACGACGAGGTCGCGGAGGCCGAGCGCGTGGGCCACGGCGGCGGTGAAGCTCGGGAGCACGTCGTCGGCGGTGGGGTTCGACGAGCCGAACACCGCGGTGAGCGCGCCGGGCGACACGTGGGCGCGGGCGAGGGCGTCGCGGGCGGCGTCGCGGGCGAGGCCGACGATCGACTCGCCGTCGTCGAGCCGGCGGAGGCACGTCACGCCGGTCTTCGCGGTGACCTTCTCGGGCGCGAGGTCGAAGCGCGCGCCGAGCTCCGCGGCGGAGAACGAGCGGCTCCCGACGCGGCCCGCGAGGCCGACGAGCGAGATGCGCGGCCGGCCGCGCGGCGGGAGCGAACGGAGGCGGTGGTTGTTCATGTGAAGAGGGGGCGGAGCAACGCGGGTGCCACGGGGCGCGCGGGACGCCTGTGCGGGAGCTCCGCGGGGCGATGTGCGGGCCTCCGCACGCCGGGGGCGAGGGCGTTGTGCGGACGCCCGCGCTCACCTGAATCCACCTGAACGTCGCGGCTCCCGGGGGGCTCAACGCGCGTCGGCGGTGCGAGAGTCGCGCGCATGAAGTCGCCCTCCGTCCGCCTCGCCGTCGCCCTCACGATCGCCGCGCTCGCCGCGCCCGGGTGCAAGCTCTTCAAGCGCCAGCACCCGAGCGGCCGCCTCGCGCGCACCGACAGCCCCGCGCAGTTCACGAGCGAGTACCCCGACCAGACCTCCCCCGCGTGGATGCAGCGGATGAACGTGAACTCCCCCGAAGGGCGCTACTTCGAGGCGCGCGACACCGGCAAGCTGCACGTCTGGCTCCGCTTCGGGTGCACCTCGCGCGACGGCGAGTTCACCCTGCGCGGGCAGATGGGGTACCGGGTGCAGGGGCTCCCGCCGGTGGCGCCCGTGCCGGTCGTGGTGACGGCGCGCGGGGCCACGATCAGCGGGCTGCCGCGTGGCGACGAGAGCCCCATCATCATCCACGCGCCGCGCCAGTCCGCGGAGGGCGGGATGGAGACCGATGGGTACATCTACCTCTTCGACGTCGACGTCCCCCAGCAGCAGTCGGTCACCCTCGACGGGCAGCTCACGCCCGAGGCCGGCGCGCGCTGCCCGACCAACTCGCTGGAGGTGTGGCGCGACTGACACCGCAAGGGCGGTCCGTTCGAATTCAGGTGCTTTCAGGTCGGAGTCCCCGGCGGCCCCGCGGCGGGCTTGTCGAGGCGCCGCGTTGTGCGGGATGCTCGCCGCCGAGGTGCTCTCCGGCCGCCGCCACGTCCACGCCCCGCCGACCCGGAGGAGCCTCGCGCCGTGACGCGCCGCCTCGTCGAGCAGGAGGCCCGCGCGCGCGTCGGGGCGCTCGTCGGTGGGCGCTACGAGCTCGTCCGCCTCGTCGGCTGCGGCGGCTGCGGCGCCGTCTACGAGGCGAGACACCGGAACACCCGCGGCCGCCTCGCGGTGAAGCTCCTCCTCGCCGACGGCGCCGACGAGGGCGCGCGTCGCCGCTTCGAGCGCGAGGCCCGCATCCTCACACAGCTCAGCCACCCCCACATCGTGCGGGTGTTCGACCTCGGCGCCGACGGCGACGCGCTCTACCTCGCCGAGGAGCTCGTCGACGGCGAGACGCTCCGCGCGCGCCTCCGTGAGGGCGGCCCGCTCTCCCCGCGCGCTGCCCGCGAGGCGGTTCTCCCGTTGCTCGACGCGCTCGCGTACGCCCACGCCCGCGGCGTCGTCCACCGCGACGTGAAGCCCGAGAACGTCCTCCTCGCCCGCGCCGACGACGGCTCGACCCGCCCGGTGCTCATCGATTTCGGCGTGGCCCGCGTCGACGACCCCGACGAGGCCCGCACCCGCACCGGCGCCGTCATCGGGACGCCCGCGTACATGGCCCCGGAGCAGTGCCTCGCCGCCGCGAAGGTCGACGCCCGCGCGGACGTGTGGGCCGTCGGCGCGGTGCTCTTCGAATGCGTCGCCGCGCGCCCGCCCTTCGAGGGGAGCCCCACCGAGACGCTCGCCGCGCTCCTCACGCTCGCCGCGCCGCCCCTCCGCGGCGTGTGCCCCGACGCGCCAGCGGCCCTCGACGCGCTCCTCGCCGCGGCCCTCGCCCGCGACCCCGCCGCGCGCCCCGCAAGCGCCGCGGCCTTCGCCGAGGCCCTCCGCGCGTGCGGTGAGCTCCCCGACGCGCCCCTCGCGCGCGGTGTCGGGGGCGTGGAGCAGCGGACCGCCCGCGACACCGTGGCGACGCTCGACACGCCGCCCGCGCCCGTCCCTGTGCACGCGAAGTCGCCTCGACGCGTCGGGGTGGCCGTCGCCGCTGCGCTCGCGGTCGCCGCAGTGGTGGCTTTCGCCCGCGGCCCGAGCGCGCCCGTCGCCCCGGCCTCATCACCGCGTCGCGAGGCTGCGCGCGTGGAGGCGCCCGTCGCCGTTGTCGTCGCCGCGCCGGCGGCCGCGCCCGTTGCGCCCGTCGTCGCTGCGCCCGTCGCGCCCCGGCCCCGCCCGCGCGTCGTCGCCCGCGCGCCCGCCCGTCCGAACGCGCCGTCTCCGCCCCCGCTGTCCGCGCCGTCGCCCGCGCGAGGAGCCAACCATGCGCTCATCCTGGAGCCTTAGGCTCGCGCTCGCGCTGGTGCTCACGTCGGGCACCGTCCACGCGCAGGCGGCGGACCCCGACGCGCTCGTCCGCGAGGGTGTCTCGCTCCGCCGGCAGCAGCGCGACGCCGAGGCCCTCGCGGCCTTCGAGAGGGCGTGGGCCGCGCGCCCGTCGCCGATGGTGCGGGCGCAGGTGGCGCTGGCCGAGCAGGCCCTCGGGCGCTGGCGGGCCGCGGACGCGCACCTCCGCGAGGCCCTCGACGCGAGCGACCCGTGGGTCGACCGCAACCGCGCGATGCTCACCGACGCGCTCGGCGCCATCGACGAGCGCCTCGGCGCGCTCGAGGTGATCGGCCCGCCCGACGGCGCGACCCTCGCGATCGACGGCGAGGCGGTGGCGACCTTCCCGCTGAACGGCCCGGTGCGCTGGCCGCTCGGCGCCGCGGCGGTGTCCATCCGTTGCGACGGGCACGCGCCCGCCGAGCGCCAGGTGACCTTCGAGCGAGGCGTCCTCGTGCGCGAGACGATCGCGCTCCGCCCGCTGCCGCCGCCCGCGCCCGTCGCGCCGGTCGAGCCGCCCGCGGTGCTGGCGCCCGTCGTCGTCGCGGCGCCGCCCGTGCTCCCCGTGACCCCGCGGCGCGCGCGGGAGTCGTCGCGCGGCGCGGGCGTGGGGCCGTGGGTGCTCGGCGGCGCGGGGCTCGGCCTCGGGGCGGTGGGGCTCGCGGTGTCGCTCGTGCTGCGCGACGACGCGCTCGCCTCGCTGCGGGCGATCGGGTGCGCCGAGGGCGACGGCGCGGTCACGTGCCCGCGCGCGGCGGGCGACGCGGCGCGGTCGTTTCACGCGCGCGGCGAGGCGGCGAGCGTCGGCGTCGACGTGTCGATCGCGGTGGGCGCGAGCGCGCTGGCCGGCGCGGCCTTGTGGTGGGCGCTGGGCGCGCGGCGGTCAACGGGCGCGCGGGCGGTGGTGTGCGGGGGGGCGTGGTGCGCGGTCACCGGGTCGTTCTGATCGCGGCGCTGGCGGGCTGCACGTTCCCATCGCTCCGCTTCGGCGACGACGCGGGCGACGCGGCGGAGGTCGCCGCGGACGCGTCGCGGGATGTCGCCTCCCCCGACGTGCCCGATGCGGGCGACGCGGTCGATGCGGTCGATGCGGTCGAAGTCGTCGATGCGGCCGAGGCGGCGGTGAGCGGGTTCGTCGCGTCGCCGAGTTGCCCGACGGAGGCGACGCCGGGGTGCCGCCGCGTGCGGGTGCCGGGCGGGACGTTCACGCTCGGCGAGGAGGCCGCGGGGAGCGCGCCGGTGCAGCCGGGGATCACGGTGGACGACTTCGTCCTCGACGCGACGGAGGTCACGGTGGCGCGCTTCCGGCGCTTCGTCGACGCGTACAACGCAGGCACGCTCGGCGATCGATTCGCCGCCCGCTACCCCACCTCGCCCGTCACGGAGCTCACCGTGGAGCGGGCCGCGCTGCGGTCGCCGCTCGCTGACTCGGGGCTTCAGTGCAACTGGACGCCGATGGTCCGGTCGCCGGCGCGCGAGTCGCACCCGATCAACTGCGTGGCGTGGGAGGTCGCGCTCGCCTTCTGCGCGTGGGACGGCGGCCGCCTGCCCACCGAGGCGGAGTTCGAACGGGCCGCCCGCCACGCGCTCGGGCCCGCGGGGAGCGCGTGGCCGTGGGGTGCCGAGGCCCCCACCTGCGCCCGCGCGCACTGGCAGGCGATGCCCACCGTCCTGCGCTGCGCGGGCGACGACACCCAGGCCACGCGGCGCGTCGGCAGCCTCCCGCTCGGCGCGCGCGGCGCCGTCTTCGACCTCGCGGGCAACGTCGCCGAGTGGGCCGCCGACGAGTACCTCCCCTTCGCGGCGGCGTCGGCGCCCAACCGCTGCTGGGGACTCGGCCCGCAGCGCAACCCGCTCTGCCGCGGGACGGGCGCCGCCGAGCGCACCGCCCGCGGGGGGAGCTGGTACGACGACGACCCCTCGGGGGTGACCCTCCGCGGCGCCGCCCGCGCGTCGGGCAACGTCCACGCCGCCAGCGCGCAGCGCGGCCTCCGCTGCGCCCGCGCGCCGTAGCGAGCGTCACACCACCTCGACGGTCACCTCGTCGCCGCCGAGGCGGTAGCCCTCGCCGTCGCGCGCGATCGCGTCGCGGAGCCCGATCCGCCGCAGCGAGGAGAGCGCGACGTACGCCCGCGTCGGGCCGCTGTCGCCCACCAGCCGCTCGCCCGGCCACGCCGCCTCGACGATTTCGGCGGTGCTCAGCGCCTCCTGGACGCCCGCACGGTGGTGCTCGGCCAGCGCGCGAAGCACCCGCACGAGCGTGCGGCGGGGGTGCACGGCCACGCGGGCGCCGTCGTCGCGCGCGAACCACGTCCCGTCGGCCGCCACGCGCAGGAGCGCGCGAGGCTCGGCTGCTCCCTCCGCGGGGATCCGCTGCCCGAGCGGCATCGCGTCGTGGAGGTCGGTGGGGCGGTCGCCCGGCCGGAGGTGCGCGAGGGCGAAGGCGTCGAGCTCGGCGAGGTTGCCCGGCCACGGCGCCAGCGCCATCGCCGCCGCGAGCCGGTGGTGGAGCGAGGCCGGCGCGCCGAAGTGACGTCGCGACGCCCGGTCGACGAGCTCGGGCAGGTCGGCCACGCGCTCGCGCAGGGGCGGGACGCGCAGCGCCAGCGCGCCCATCGCGGCGAGGGCGGGGTGCGCGTCGAGCTCGTAGGCCTCCTGTTCGCCGGGCGCCGCCTCGCGCCAGAGCACCACCCGCCGCGCGGAAGACGTGAGCGCGGCGAGCGCGTCGGCCACCGCGGGGTCGTTGAGCGAGCGGACCGGGCCGAGCAGCACCGTCGCGTCGGGGGCGACCGCGCGCGGAGCGGCGACGTCCGCGATGTGCGCGAAGGGCGCGCCGGGGGCCTCGCGCTCGTGGAGCCAGCGGGCAAGCGCGTCGGCGCCGGCGCCGGGCTCGGCCCACGCCACCACCGGGCGCCGCGGCGCGAGGTGGGCGAGCGCGCGGAGCGTGCGGGCCATCGGCCACGAGAGGGCGGGGACGGCGCCCCGCGGGTCGGGCGTGTACGCGGCCGGCGCGCGCTGCACGAGGAGGACGATGCCGCCGACGCGGAGCACGTCGTCGGGCTCGAGCGCGCGCTGCGTCGCGGGCCGCTCGTTGACCCAGGTGCCGTTGCTGGAGCCGAGGTCGTCGACGGCGAGCGTGCCGTCGGGTCGCGCGGCGACGCGGGCGTGGCGGCGCGAGAGGCGCGCGTCGTCGAGGCCGCCGGGCCCGAGCGCCTCGCCGTCGCGCCCGAGGGCCACGGCGGTGTCGGGCAGCAGGACGCGGCGCAGCCCGACGAGCGCGCGCGTCGGGTGGTGGATCACCTGGAGCGTCCACTGCGGGGCGTCCCCGGGCGCGTCGCCGAGGGTCGCGGGGGTGTCGCGGAGGGTGGTCGTGCTCACGAGACTTCAGCCGGGGAGCGCCTCGGGCGGGCCGTCGCGGCCCTCGAGCAGCCACGGGTTGGCGAGCACCTTGCGCACGGTGTTGGCGAGCGTCGCGCCCTGCGCGCCGTCCATGTACCGGTGGTCGATGGTGGCCGTCAGCGTGAGCTGCTTGCGCACCACCACCTTGCCGTCGACGGCCATCGGCGCGTCCTTCACGGCCCCGATCAGCACGTAGAGCGGCGCGCCGGCGAAGGGCGTCGGCGGCACGTAGCCCTCGTCGAGCCCGAACACCCCGACGTTGGTGATCACGCACGACCCGAAGGGGAACGCCTCGATCCCGAGCGACGGCACCGACCACCCGAGCCGCGTCGAGACGAAGCCCACGAAGCGCAGGAGCCGGCGGATCACCCACACCGGCAGCATCCGCACGGGCCCCATGCTCTTGTTGAAGGCGTCGTCCTTGCCCTTGTGGAGCTTCTCGGCGAGCTGGCGGAGCTCGACGGTCGCCTCCAGCACGGACTTCCTGTCGAGGTCGTCGATCTTGGCCTTGGCGAGGTTCTTCCCGTCCTCGAAGGCGACGAGGAAGGCGACGCTGACGCGCTCGTGCGGCACGTAGGTGTCGAAACGGATATAGCCGTTGAGGCTCGGCGTCTCGCGCAGGGCCATCGCGACGGCCTTCCCGACGACGGTGGTGAGGGTCACCTTCTCGCCGCTCGCCTTGCGGAGGTGCTCGACGTAGGCGAGGGCCGGCTCGGCGTCGAGCGTGAGGCGCCCGTAGATGTTGGGCTCGCGCGGCGCGTCCCACGAGGCGATGGCGAGCTTGCGGCGCAGGGGGTTCATGGGTGCCCTCCCGCGCGATGGTGCAACGGCGCACGCTCGCGCGGCAACGGGATTGCGCGGGCCGCGGGCCGCGGGCGATACTCGCGCCCGCGATGCGAGCGGTGACGGTGGCGTTGGGCGCGGCCCTCCTCGCGTGCGCGGGGGAGCCCGAGGAGGTGTCGGCGCCGGTCGACGCGCCCGCGACGGTGGCCGACGCGCTCGCGTCCGGCTGGGCGCTCGCCGACGTCACCCTCACCGAGGCCCGCGGGCAGCGCCAGGCGCAGGTCGCGCTCGACGCGCTCGTCACGATCGACGCGTGGGGCGCGGCCGTGACCCGCGCGCGCGCCCCGGCGGGGGCCCCGGCGCCGGCGTCGCCCGTGACGCTCAACCTCCACGTCGCCATCGCGCAGGTGGACGGCAACGGGCGGGCGACGCGCTCGATCACCAACCGCTTCGACGGCGGGCCCGCGCGGGCGCGCTTCGTCCAGGGGCGCCGGGTGCTCGCGCTGGTCGCCCCCGACGAGGTCGAGGCCGGCGCGTGGCGCGTCTGGCACGCCTACGCGCTCGCGGCCGACGGCGCCCTCGCCGAGCCCGCGATGGGCCTCGCGCGCGGCGCCGACCTCGCGACGACCTTCGCGCCCTGACCGATCAGAAGCGGCCCATCACGCCGAACTGGAGCCCGAAGTAGAGCAGCTTCAGCGTGCCGTCGGTGGTGGTCTCGGTGCGGGTGGAGCCGCTCATCACCGTCGACGTGGTGGTGACCGACCCGACCAGCGGCACGTCGACGACGACGCCCGCGGTGAGGCCGAACTGGCTCGCCAGCATGAACACCGCGGTCGGCTCGACGTTGAGCGAGAGCGACGTGTACGACGTGCTCGACGAGGTGGTGACCGTCGACGTGCCCGAGCGGATCGGCGACGCCGAAGCGTACGAGAACGACACGCCCACGCGCGGCCAGAGGATCAGCCGGTCACCGAGAGCAAGGGAGTAGCCCACGCGCGGCGCGACCCCGAACCCGAAGGCCGACGCGCCGTCGCCGTCGGCGTCGGTGGCCTGCCCGTAGGAGAAGAAGGCCGACGCGCCGAGGGTGAGGTGGCTGGCGAGCTCGTAGTCGAGCGCGAGCCGCGGCGGCTGGTGGACGGGGACCACCGCGACCAGGACCGCCGAGGGCGACACGCTGTTGTAGCCGACGCCGAGGAGGCTCAGGCCCACGCCGGTGGTGGTCGACTCGCGGGTCACCGTCGCGCCGCCGACCGTGATCGACGACGACGTGGTGGCCGACGTGTAGCCGACGCCGAACGCGCGGTCGAGGCTCAGGCGCAGCGGGTGGGCCTGCGCGAAGGCCCCGGGCGCGGCGGCGAACGCGGCGAGGGCGAAGGCGAGGGCGGCGTGCGAGGGGCGGGTGGTCATGCGGCTCTCCATGCGGACACGGATGCCGCAACGGGCGCCGCGCGGTCAAGCACGCGTCGAGGCCCCGGGGCCGACGTCGGCGCTTGACTTCGCGCGCCGCGGGGGGTGTCGTCGCGCGGCTTTGTCCGACCCGCACCTCCCCGCCGACGCGCGCAAGGCCGCGGCGCTCGTCGCCCTCGCCCTCGCGGCGGTGTACCACCCGCTGTGGGCCGGCCGCTCGCTCCTCTCGCGCGACGTGGGGTCGTGGACGGCGCCGGCCCGCTGGCTCGTCCGCGAGGCCCTCGCGCGCGGGCGCCTCCCCGCGTGGTGCCCGTGGGAGGGCATCGGCTTCCCGGTCGCCGCCGACCCGCTGTTCGCGACCTTCTACCCCCCGTCGCTCGTCACCCTCCCGCTCCCGCTCGCGTGGGGGACGTCGCTCTACCTCTTCGCCCACGTCGCCCTCGGCGCCGCGGGCACCTTCTCGCTCGCCCGACGCCTCGGCGCGCTGCCCATCGCCGCCGCCGTGGGCGCGCTCGCGTGGGCGCTCTCGGGCGTCACCGCGAGCGAGTGGGACGGCGGCGTGCGGCTGCTGCCGGCGGCGTGGTTCCCGTGGGCCGCGGCGGCGGCGTGGTCGCTGGTGGGGGCCGCCCGCGCGGGGACGAGCGTCGCGGGCCCGGCCCTCGGGCTCGGCGTCGCGGGCGCGATGATGGCGCTCTCGGGCGAGGTCTTCGTCGCGCTCATGGGCGCGATGGCGGCGCTCACCGGCGCGGCCGCCGCGCTCCTCACCGACGGCCCCGCGTGGGACGCGTCCGCGCGTCGACGCCTCGCGGTTGGTGGCGCGGGCGCGGGGGCCCTCGCCGCGGCCCTCTCGGCGCCCTCGTGGCTGCCCGCGGTCGCGCTGGTCGGCGCCACGCCGCGCGGCGAGTCCTTCGAATCCGCCTCGCGCGTCGGATGGTCGCTCCACCCCGCGCTCCTCGTCGACCTCGCGGTCTCGCGCGCGACGCTCGACGCGCTCGTGTCGCGCGGCGACGCGGCGGCGGCGGCCCTCCTCGGCGGCGTCCAGCTCTACCCCGCGGTGTACCTCGGCGCGGCCGCCCTCGCGCTCGCCGCCCTCGCGCCCACCCGCCGCGCGCGGTCGCCGTGGCTCCCCTTCGCCGCGCTCGCCGCGCTCGGCCTCGCCCTCGCGCTCGGCCGCCACCTCCCGGCCCACGCGATCTTCACCGCGGTCGCCCGGCCCTTCGCGCGGATGCGCTCGCCGGCGAAGTTCCTGCTGCTCACGCATTTCGCGGTGGCGGCGCTCGCGGCGCTCGGCGCCGACCGGGCGCTCCGCGGCGGAGCGTGGACGCGACGTCTCGGTGCGGTTGCGGTGGCGGTGGCGGCGGCGGTCGGCGTGCTCGTCGTCGCCGTGCCGCGGGAGCTCGCCCCGCACGTCGCGGTCGGCGCTGCGCGGGCGCTCCTCACGCTCGGCGCGCTGGCCCTCGCGCTGCGTTCGATGCCGACCCTCGGGGAGCGCGCGGGCCTCGCCCTCGCCGCCCTCGTCGCGCTCGACCTCGGCGCGTTCACCGTGTCCGTCCAGCAGTGGGAGGACGGCGCCGCGCAGACCGCGCGTGCCCCGCTCGCGGCGAGGCTCCGCGCGCTGCCCGACGCGTCGCGCCGCGGCCCCGCGCCCGTCCGCCTGTGGCGCTCGCCCGCGATGGACCAGGTGTCCGTCCCCGACGCGGGCGCGTCGGTCACCGCGCAGCGCCGCGCGCTCCTGCGGCCGAAGTTCAACCTCGACCTCGGCGTCGGCGTGCTCCCCGGCTACGAGGTCGCGGTGTCGGGCGACGTCGACCGCCTCGCCCGCGCGGGCCGCGCCGCGCCGTTGCGACTCCTCTCCATCGACCACGCGCTCACCCGCTCGTCGGCGCCGCCGGGGATGCGCCTCGTCGAGGAGGTCGCGCCGGGCGCGCGGCTCTTCTCGGTCGACGCGCCGCTGCCGCGGGCCTTCGTCGCGCACGCCGCCGTCGCCGACGCCGCGCCCGACCGCCTGAGCCACCTCGTCGAGGAGCCCGTCCTCACCGGCGCCCTCGTGACGCTCGCCGCCGCCGAGCTCGCCCGCGTGCCGCGCCGCACGCCCGCGCCCCCGTCGCCCTGCGCGGTGGTGGGCTACGCGCCGGGCGAGGTGTCGCTCCGCTGCGAGGCCGCGGCCGACGGCGTGGCGGTGTGGGTCGAGCAGTGGGCGTCGGGCTGGCGGGCCTCGGTCGACGGCCGCGACGCGCCGGTGCTCCGCGTCGACCGGGTGATGCTCGGCGTGCCGGTGCGCGCGGGCGTGCGTGCGGTGTCGCTCCGCTACGAGACGCCGCGGATGGGGGCCGCGCTCGGGCTCGCCGCGCTGGGGTCGGCGGCGGCCGCGGCGGCGTGGTGGCGCGCGCGGCGGGCGAGCGTCAGTACGTGATCGGCGCGCTCGGGCGCACGGCGCAGAGCCCGTCGGCGTTGAGGTGGGCGGAGGCGCGCGCGCTGAAGGCGACGAAGTCGCGGAGGTCGTTGATGCCTGGCGTGCCGCCGAGGTCGAGGGAGAGCGCCATCGGGTTGCGCGCGGTGTAGCCCATGGTCTGGCCGCCGCGGTCGGGCACGGCGCGCATCATCCGGTCGCGGAGGTTGGTGGGGACGACGCCCGCGAGGTCGTCCATCGTGACGGCGCCCGTCGCGCCCGTGACGTTGGCGCGCGCGGCGATGGGGTCGAAGTGGAGCGGCGGGTCCTCGCGGCCGAGGGCCTCCCAGAAGGCGTGGTCCATGTGGAAGGTGAGCTGCGCCCGCGCGCGGCCCGTCGCGCTCGGCTGGACGCCGGGCATGCCCTCGCCGCCGTTGTCGGGGTTGGCGCAGTTGACGTAGGCCGACGGGGCGCCGTAGCCGAAGGAGAAGTTGACCGTGGTGGGGTAGCTGGTGAAGGGCGAGCCCATCGCGGGGGCCGCGCCGCGGTAGGTGGCGGTCCCTTCGATGAGCTGCGTCCAGCGGCGTGTGACCATGGTGCCGTAGGCCGCGCGGTCGGCGTCGTCGAGGTTGACGTTGGTCGACGCCATCGTCGCGGGCACGACGTCGTAGGAGACGGCGTACCGCACTGAGGGGTCGAGCGCGCCGCCCGCGCCGTCGCTGCGGAAGACGAAGAGGGGGATCGCGGTCTCCTCGCCGCCCCCGGCGCCCGTGAGCGGCCCCGCCTTCTGCACGTTGACCGCGTAGGCGCGCGGGTTGGCCGCCACCGCCGCGCCCACCGAGGCGGGGTCGCTCGGGTTGGCGCCGGGCCGGTTGAGCCGGACGTTCTTCACCGTCACGAGGATGCGCGTGAAGCGGACCTCCCACCCGTCGACGAACACCGGCTCCCCCGCCTCTGGCGACGCGCTGTAGCGGAAGCCGCGCTGCCCGAAATCCTCGCTCGAGATCGACACCTGGATGCTCTTCGGCTCGTTGGTCGTCGGCGCGAACGCCGCCGCCACGGGTGCCGCGCCGAGCGCGTCGGTGCCCGGGTACATCGGGGGCGTCCCCGGCGCGGTCGTGTCGTCGCCGCAGCCCGCGGCCAGCGCCGCGAGGCAAGAGATCGCCCACCGCGCCCGCGCCCCATGCGCGCGCGCACCGCTCTTCGTGTGCTGCATCGTCGTCTCGCTTTCGTCGTCGCGCGCCACCCGCGGTGGCGCCAAACCCGTTACGGCGTCGTCAGTTGAAACGTGAACACCCCGCGCGACGCGCGCGCGGCGTTGAGGAAGGCCCGGCCCACGTTGTCGTTGGCCGTGAAGACGCGCTCGCCGCCCTCCTCCGCCGCGCCCTCCAGCAGCTCGGCGAAGTCGGCGCCCGTGAACCACCGCCGCGGGTCGACGCGCGCGGTGAGGGTCGCGCCCTCGCTGAGCGTGAAGTCCGCCGGGATGCCCCGCACGCGCCGGGCGACGTCGAGCGGCGTCTGCGGGGTGGTGATGGACGCGTCGGCCACCAGCGCGCCGCGGAAGGGGACGCGCACCGCCGCGCCGTCGACCTCGCGCTCGGCCACGCCGGCCACGCGGATCGCCGCGCCGCGCAGGGCCCCGTCGCGGTTGTAGAGCCACACCTCGGCGCTGCGGACGGGCAGGTCGACGCCGTCGCCGCCTCGGCCCATCGGGACGGGCGTCGGGGAGAGCGCGTCGACCTCCACCTGCTCGGTCACCTGGCCCGCGATGACGCCCGCGCCGAGGTGGCCCTCGCCGTGGGCCCACGCGCGCGGGACGAGCGCGTTCGAGAGGCGGTCGAGGAGCGAGCTCGACGCGCAGCCGTCGCAGGCGAGGGGCTCGAGGGTGTTGAAATAGAGCGGGCCGAGCGCGACGCGGGCCTCGCGGAGCGTCACCGACCAGCCCGTGTTGGTGGTGAAGCGGACGTCGCCGGCGGGGCGTTCGAAGCCTGCCGCGCGGGCGGCGAAGGCGACGCGCTGCTGCCCGGTGGCGCCGCAGCCGGCGGTGAGCGCGCCGGCGCCGCCGAGGGCGAGCGCGAACGCTGCGAGGGCGAGTGCGAGGGGGCCGCGTGGGGTCATGGGGTCGGCTCCGCGGGGGCGCCGTGCCGGGCGGCGGCGGCGCCGAGGTAGAGGGTCAGCGACACGAACAGCGCGCGGGGCGGGCCCGCGGTGAAATGGCGCGCGGCGACCAGCGTCGGGAAGGGCCGCCCCTGGAAGTCGGACACGAAGTTGAACTGCCCCCACTGGTACTGCGCGTCGAGGAGGTTCTGCCCCGAGAGGCCGACTTCGAAGTGCGTCCACCGCGCGGAGACCTGCGCGTCGACGGTGAACACCGGGTCGCCCCGCTCGGAGAGGGGCAGCGGGCGCGGGCCGACGTAGGTGACCCCGAGCGCGGCGCTCACGGTGGGCGCGCGGCCCCGCACGAGCCACGGGAGCGCCCGCGTCGCGCTCGCGTCGAGGCGCACGACGAGGTCGGGCACGTACGGCACGAGCAGCCCCGTGTCGTCGTAGGTGGCGCGCGCCCAGGTCGCGTGCGCGGCGACGTCGAACCACGCGCCGGTCACCCGCGCGGCCGCGAGCGCGCCGAGGCGCGTGGTGCCGGAGGCGAGCGTGTTGCGGCCCTGCTGCTCGTCGAAGACGAGGTCCTGCCCGACGTGCGTGTAGTAGAAGAGGCCGCGCGCGGTGACGGCGACGTCGCCCCAGCGGCGGTCGAACACCACGCCGGCCTCCGTGGCCGCGACGGGGCTGAAGGGGCCCTGCTGGTCGTTGCCGAGGTACACCGGGTCGGCCGAGCGCGAGCCCATGCCGCCCGCGAGGGAGAGGGTGAGGCCCTTCCATGGCCCGACGAGCAGCACCCCGCGCGGCTGCACCGCGAGGGCGCCGGAGGTGCGGCGCTGCGTGGGGTTGCGGTAGCCCGCGCGGTCGGCCGAGAGGCACTCGGCGTCGAGGGGCGCGCCGCGGACGCTCACGTCGTGGACGGCGCAGCGGTCGAGGACGTCGTACTGGAAGAGGTCGGCCCGCACGCCGCCGCGCAGGGTGACGAAGCGGAGCGGCTTGAGCTCGGCGTCGACGTAGAGCGCGAGGTCGCTCACCGCGCTGTCGAGGTCGAAGTCGGTGCGGTAGGGGACGTCGGTGGTCGCGCGCAGACGTCGCTGCGTCGAGTCGACGGCGCTGTGGCGCGCGTAGAGCCCCGCCTCCACCTGCTGCGGCTGACCGAGCACCGTCGCGCGGTAGCGGGCCGACGCGCGGGCGCCGACGTCGAAGCTCTGCGCGGCCTGGTCGATCGCGTCGCCGCGCTGCCCGTGGGGCGACTGCCAGGGCTGCTGCGCGTCGAGGAGGAAGCCCGTGAAGTTCTCCCGCAGGCGGAAGGTGCGGTAGCCGAACCAGGCCTGCGCGCGGAGGGTCGAGGCCTCGCGGGCGCTCTCGAGGTCGAGGGCGACCATGTGTCGGGTCGTCTCGCCGCCCTGCGTGGGGTCGTAGGTGCCGTAGAAGTCGACGCGCCCGGCGGCGACGTCGTCGGCGCGCACGACGCCCGCCGAGCGGTAGCGCGTCGCGTACGACGTCACGAGCGCGCGCCAGGTGAGCGCGCCCGCGCGGCCCTCGTACTGCGCGTTGCCCGAGGCGCGCTCGGAGGCGCGGTTCTGCCCGTATCCGTCGCTTGACGCGAGCTCGACGCCGCCGAAGGTGCCCGGCGACTCGCCCTCCGGGCCCCACACCGCCACCGCGCGGTGCGAGTTGAACGACCCGTACCGGTACCGCGCCATCGCGCCGCGCGTCGGCAGGCGGAGCGTGTAGTGCGCCGAGCCCGCGACGGCGAAGTCGCCCTGGTGCGGGTCGAAGGGGCCCTCCACGACGCGCAGCGACTCGACGAGCTCGGGGAGGATGAAGTGCGTGTCGGCGTGGCCCTGCCCGTGCGGGTGCGCGGGCTCGTTGATCGGCACGCCGTTGACGGTGAACTCCAGGTCCTGCCCGATGCGCGCGTCGAAGCCGCGGAGGAAGACCTGGTCGGCGTGGCCGTCGCCGAGCCCGTTGGCGAGGAAGATCCCGGGCGCGAGGCGCAGCAGGTCGCTCGCGTTGGCGCGCGGCACGTCGCCGAGGCGGCCCACGGTGATGGCGACGTCGCTCGCGCCGCGCGACGGAGGCGCGTGCGAGCGAACCGTCGCGCCACCGACGTCCGCGGGCGGCGCGGGTGCGTCCGACGGCGCCTCCGAGGGCGTCGCAGGGCCCGTCGCGGGGGGCGTCGACGGGGTCGGCAGAGGCTCGGCCGAAGGATGTGCGTCGGACACCCCGGCGTCTTCGGGAGCCCCGGTTGGCGATGCATCTTCGACCGCTGGAACGTCCAGCTCGACTACGACCGAAGCATCAGCGGAAGATGGCGCGGCATCGGGCGATTCCGTCGACTGTGCTTGTGCAGGGCGCCGCACAAGGGCGGTCCAGGCGAGGGCGACGGCGACACCGACCCAGGGCCCGCGCCAAACCCCGACCGGGCCCCCGAACCGGGGCGACCTCCGCGCGTCACCATGCATCGACCCGCTCGCCATCGCCGCGCCATCCCTAGCGCTTGTTGCATCATGGTTGCAATTGGATTCGACGTGCAGCGGCGCCGAGGCACGCCGCGTGCGCACGGAGCTCTTGCTGAAATGATGTCGCGCGAGCGCACGAGCGTCTTGAAAGGTCGGAGGGAATTTTCGTAAGGTGCGTCTCGACGTTGAGGACGCGGATGTTGTTGTTGCTGGGCGGGGGTTCGGCGGCCCGTGAGGCGTCGCCGGCGGACCGGATTGGATTGCGTACGGGATGATGTACTGAAGGGAGCGACGCGTGCAGACGTCGATGGGCCGCGGGTTCGTGCGGGAGATCGCAGACTCGATCGCGGCAGGCAGGAAGGAGCCCGCGGGCCTCGACGCGGCGGTGGTGGGCGAGCTCGCGCGCGCGCTCCACGTGACGCTCGGCGAGGTCGAGCTGCAGCGCGAGGAGCTGGCGCGGCAGAAGTCCGAGATCGACCGCTCGCGCAAGCGCTACCGCGAGCTCTTCGAGCGCGCCCCCGTCGGCTACCTCCTCCTCGACCCCGAGGGGATCGTCGAGGACGCGAACGACGCCGCCCTCGCGCTGCTCGCGCGGCGCCGGGGCGACCTGCTGATGCACGCGTTCGAGTGGTTCGTCTCGCCGGGGCACCGGGAGGCGTGGGCGGCGGCGGTGGCCGCGGTGTGCGACGGGCAGCACCGGGCGTGCGAGCTCGAGGTGCTGCGCGGCGACGGCGCGTCGATGGCCGTCCACGTCGAGCCCGCCGCGCTCGCCCGCGGCGACCACGAGCCGCGCCTCCTGGTGACCGTCACCGACAACCGCCAGCGCGTCGCCGCCGAGCGCGCGCTGATGGCCTCCGAGGCCAACTACCGCCAGCTCTTCAACGTCAACCCCGTGCCGATGCTCATCGCGTCGCGCGAGGGCCAGGCCGTGCTCGCCGCCAACCCCGCGGCCGAGCGCGCCTTCCAGCTCGGCCGCGAGGAGTTCCGCGCGCGGGCGCTGTCCGGGCTCGCCGTCGAGGAAGACGCCGCCGCCATCGCCGCGTGGCTCGCCTCCCCGGCGCGCGGCCGCGACAGCCGCCTCCTCCGCTTCCGCCGGCGCAACGGCGACGCGATGGTGGCCGAGGCCAGCGCCCACGAGGTCACCTTCGACGGCGTCGACGCCTGCCTCGTCGTGGTCGAAGACATCACCGAGCGCTGGCACGCCGAGCGCGAGACCCGCCGCGCCAACGAGCTCCTCCGCGCCGTCATCGCCGCCGCCCCGATGGGCATCGTCTGCGTCGGCCCCAACGGCGACGTGGTGATGTGCAACGAGGCCGTCGACCGCGTCCTCGGCGCGCCGTGCTCCACCCGCGTCGGCCGCCCCTTCGTCTCCGTCTGCCGCGCCGAGGGCGTCGCGTCGCTCCTCCTCCAGGCCCTCGAGGGCGCCGAGGTGCCCGCCACGGACCTCCCGTACTACCCCGAGGTGCGCGACCCGGCCGCCCGCTCGCTCCGCACGCGCCACCTCACCTTCACCGCCGCCCCGATCCGCACCGACGGGCGCGTCGACGGCGCCATCGTCGCCATCACCGACGTCACGCGCCGCCGCGAGCTCGAAGACCAGCTCCGCCAGGCCGACAAGCTCCGCGCCATCGGCCAGCTCGCCGGCGGCATCGCCCACGATTTCAACAACCTCCTCACGGTGATCCTGAGCTGCGCCACCGCGCTCCGCGACCACCTCCCGGCCGAGGACCCGGTGTCCCCCGACGCGCGCGACATCGTGTCGGCCACCCACCGCGCCGCCAGCCTCACCCAGCGCCTCCTCGCCTTCAGCCGCCGCCAGCCCGGCGACACCTCCGAGGCCGCCGTCGACGTCGTGGTGCGCGACTGGGCCGAGTCCATCCTCCGCCACTGGATCCGCGAGAACATCGAGCTCAAGGTCTCCCTCGACGCGCGCGAGGCCTGCGTCGCCCTCGACCCCACGCAGCTCCAGCAGGTGCTGCTCAACCTCGTGCTCAACGCCCGCGACGCCATCGTCGACGGCGGCGTGATCCAGCTCCGCACCAGCCTCGACGTCGCCTGCGAGCCCGCCCGCGCCGTCATCGAGGTGATCGACAACGGCGTCGGCATGACCCCCGAGGTGCGCGAGCGCATCTTCGAGCCCTTCTTCACCACCAAGGGCCCCGACCAGGGCACCGGCCTCGGCCTCGCCACGGTGTACGGCATCGTGCAGCAGGCCGACGGGGAGATCGAGGTCGACTCCATCCCCGGCCGCGGCTCGCGCTTCTGCATCGCGCTCCCCTGCACCGACCGCGTGTCGCGCCCCACCGCGCCGCCGCCGCGCCTCTCCGCCGTCCCCGCCGGCGAGTGCGTGCTGCTCGTCGAGGACGACGAGGCCGTGCGCCGCTCGCTCTACCGCGGCCTCACGCGCCTGGGCTTCCGGGTCTTCGAGGCCGACGGCTTCGAGCGCGCCGCCGAGCTCGCCCGCATGTACCGCGACACCGTCCGCGTGCTGGTGACCGACATCGTGATGCCGCAGGCCAACGGCTTCGAGGTCGCCCGCGAGGTCCGGCGCCTCGTGCCCGGCGTGTCGGTCGTCTACATGAGCGGCTACGCCGACGAGGCGATCATCCCGCTCGGCGCCGCGCAGGAGATCGGCCCGATCCTCCCGAAGCCCTTCTCCCCGGAGGACCTCGCCGCCCGCATCCGCGAGGTGGTCGGGGGCTCCCGCTCGAGCGCGCCGCCCGCCGCCGCGCCCATCGTCCCCCTGCGCGTCCCGAAGATCAGCTGAACCGCACTCACCGCCGCGAGAGGATCGCGCGCATCTCCGCCACCGCCGGCGGCACGCGGTCGGCCGCCTGCCACGCCCGCGCCACGCGCTCGGCCAGCGCCCGCGCCCGCGCGAGATCCCCCCGCGCCGCCGCCCGCCGCGCGAGGGACGCGTCCGCGCGGGTCGCGCCGCCCCAGCGCGGGCGCTCGTCGGCGGCCGCCTCGTCGAGCGCGTCGGCGAGGTCGGGCTCGCCCGCCGCCTCGAAGGCCCGCGCCATCGGGGCCCGCAGCACGCGCGCCGCGAGGTCGCCGTCGCGCACCAGCGGCCGCCACGCCTCCGCCGCGCCGTGTGCGTCGCCGTCGACCGCGCGCCCGACGCCGCGCCACGCCTCGTCGAAGCGCGCGGTGAGCGCGAGGAAATGGCGCCGCGCGATCAGCCCGTCGAGCCGCGCCCGGCACGCCGCCGCGGCCGCCGGCGACGCCGCCGCGCACCACGCCGCCATGCGGAGCGGCAGCGCGCCGAAGCGCTCGATCCGCGCGCCGTCGGCGAGGAAGGCGGCGGCGAGGCGGTCGGCCACCTCGGCCTCGCGCCCGAGGATCGCTCCGAGCTCGAGCGCGTCGTCCATCAACGGCAGGAGCGCCGCCGACGAGCCCATGTCGCGCGCCGGGGCGCCGGTGAGCGCGGACAGCGCGAGGTCGAGCGCCCGGCCGAAGCGCGCGTCGCAGGTGGCGACCGCGACGTCGACCGCGGCCGCCGCCCGCTCGCCGTCGCCGCCCGAGGCCCGCAGCCGCGCCGCGACGCCGCGCGCGCCCTCGGGGTCGCCGGTGGCCGCGAGCACCCTGCCATACTGGACGGCGACGACGGGCGCGTCGGGCGAGAGCACGTAGGCGCGGCGCGACCACTCCCGCCGCTCCTCGGGCGAGCGCGCGGCGCCGCGGAGCCAGTCGGCGCCGAGCCAGCGCCAGCCGACGTAGGAGTCGGGGTTCCATGCGGCGTAGGCGCCGAGGAGGGGGAGGACGTCGGCGCCGTCGACCGCGGTGGAGACGAGGCGCCCCCAGGCGACCCAGTCGCGCGGGTCGAGGCCCACCGCGACGAGGGCGAGCTCCCGCGCGCGCGCCCCCTGCCCGAGCGTCTGGGCCATCTCGGCTTCGGCCTCGGCGAGCGCCGCCGCCACGGGCCCGCGCGCCGACGTCCGCGCCGCGCGGAGCGCCTCGGCGAGCGCGGACGGATCCTCCGTGCCGCCGGTGACCACGTGGTAGCGTGCCGTGCGGGCGAGGGCGCCGGGCGAGCTCCGGTCGACCGCGACCGGAGCCCCCCGCGGCGTCACGCCGAGCAGCCCGCACTCCGCCCGCACGAGCGCCGCGAGCCCGCCGTAGCGCGCGAGCGACGGCTCGCGGCAGCGCCCGGCGAGCTCCCCGCGCGAGAGCCACTCCTCCCACTCGAAGTCCGTCCACGCGAGGAGCGCCGCGCGCTCGCGCACGCCGCTCACCTCCGCGGCGACGGGCGCGAGCGGGCCCTCGCGCGGCAGCGCGCCCTCGTCGGCGAGGGCCTCGGTGAGCCGGCGCGCGGCGGTCACCAGCAGCGGGGCCTTCGCCGAGGCGCGCGCCACCGCCCCGCCGTCGGCCCGGCGGAGCGTGACCGAGAGGTGGAAGTCGGCCCCGTCGTGGCGGACCGCCCCGTCGGCCCACACGGTGGCGCGGGCGCGGGCGGCGCGGACGGCGCGGGCGCGGGCGTCGCCGTCGTAGGCGCCGCGCATCGACGCGGCGAGCGCGCGCGGCAGGTCGACGAGCTCCGCGGGGGGGAGGGCGCGCGCGGGGTCGCCGCCGAGCATCACCTCCGCGCGCCGGCAGAAGCCCGCGGCGGCGGCCGCGCCGAGCCACCCGTCGCCCGGCGCGGCGGGGGCGAAGGGGACGCACGCGAGCGAACTCGACGGGTCGCGCACGAGCACGGCGGACGCGTCGCGGCGGGACTTCACCGCGAGGCCCGCGGCGAGCGCGGCGGCGGCGGCGAAGGCACCAGCGGCGGCCGCGCGGCGCCAGCTCGCGGGCGGGCGGGGCGTGGGCCGGGGGCGCACGGTGGGGGTGAGCGACAGGCTCTCGGGCGCGGGCGCGGGGGCGGCCGGCGCGGGGGCCGCGGGCGCGACGGCGGACGCGCGGGCGAAGGGCTCGAGCGCGTCGGCGAAGGCGTCGAGGTCGGGGTAGCGCGCGTCGGGGTCGCGGTCGAGGGCGCGGGCGAGGACGGCGTCGAGGCCCGGCGGCGCGTCCTTCCACGCGGAGGAGAGGGGCGGGGCGTCGCGGGTGGCGATCTCGCCGAGGAGGGCCGCGGGCTTGCGCTGGCGCCACGGGAGCTTCGACGAGAAGAGTTCGAAGGCGGTGACGCCGAGGGCGAACTGGTCGGCGCGCGCGTCGACGTCGGCGCTCGCGACCTGCTCGGGGGAGAAGTACGCCGGCGTGCCGAGGATCGCGCCGGGCTGGGTGAGCGTCGGGTCGTGGGGCGCGGGGCCGTCGTGCGCTCCGTCCGCGTCGACGTCGGGCGCGCCGTCCTCCTCGGGGTCGACGAGCGTGCGGCGCGCGATGCCGAAGTCGAGCACCACGGCGCGGCCGTCGTCGCGCACCATGACGTTGTCGGGCTTCACGTCGCGGTGGACGAGGCCCACCCGGTGCGCCGCGGCGAGGGCCCGCGCGGCCTCGGCGACGACGCGCGCGCGCTCGGGCGAGGGCATCACGCCGGCCTCGAGCACCGCGCGGAGGGTGACGCCCTCGACGAACTCCATCACCACGTAGGCGTCGCCGTCGTCGGTCTCCCCGACGTCGAACACCTGGATCACGCCCGGGTGGCTCAGCCCCGCCGCCGCGCGCGCCTCGCGGAGGAAGCGCTGCCGCATCACCTCCGCGCCCGCCTCCTTCACCGTCAGGAACTTGATCGCCACCGCGCGCCGCAGCCGCCGGTCGCGCGCCCGCAGCACCACGCCCATCCCCCCCTTGCCGACGACGGACTCCACGGCGAACCGCCCAAGGAAGACCGCGCCGGGTTCGGGGATCGCCATTGCTCTCGTGGCCCTGCGGCGCGCACTCTACACCGAGCCGCGTCGTCCGCGTGGAGGGGCTGCGTCAGCGAACGTAGATCCAGACAAACGCGGGCGCCGCACGGGGCGCCGGCGCGCCGTCGCAGCCCGACACGTTGCCCGCGCTGAGGGCGCTGCCGCGCGAGCCGCATACGTTGTTGTCGACGAAGCCGCCGACGCCGACCCAACTGTCGGGCGAGGAGCACGTCGCGTCGCTCTCGTCGCCGACGCCGCCGAGGCGGACGCGCGCGAACGTGGGGCCCGGCGTGGGGTTGACGTTGAAGCCGAAGCGCCTGCACGCGGCCTGGAGCCGCGCGTCGGGGAAGATGGGCGCCCAGGCGTCGAGGCCCGTGATGGTCATCACGGGAGGCGGGCGCATCTGCATCAGTGACAGCAGCGGAAGGCGGGGCGCGTCGCCCGCCGTCACGATCACGGCGCGGTCACCGGCGGGGTTCGTGTTGGTGAACAGGAGGATCTGCCGGACGGGCGTGGCGTTGTAACCCTCGTACTTGGCGTCGCGCCGGCTGAGGTCGGCCACGCCGTCGTCGAGCCGGGAGAGCGTCTCCCAGTGCACGGAGTCGTACTGGAACGTCGAGCGCGCGCCGTCGACCTTCATCACCAGCGTCCACGCCGGCGAGTTGTCGGGGTTGACCAGGCAGTAGCCCCGCCACGTCGTGCCGCCGGTGCCGCGCAAATTGTAGGCGCCGCTCGCGCTGCCGCGGGGCAGGTCGGCGCAGCTCGCGTACACGCACGCCGCCCCGGCACACGCATCGGGCGGCGCGTCGTCGGGCCCCGCGTCAGGCACGTCGGGCGGCGCGTCGGCGTCGGCGACGTCCATCGCGTCGCCCGCGTCGCTCACGTCGTCGGGCGCGTCCGTCGCGGCGTCGGCGTCGGGCGCGTCGGCGTCGGCGGTCACGTCGGGCGCGTCCATCGCGGCGTCGGCGTCTTCCGCGGCGTCGCGCGCATCCATCGCGGCGTCGCGTGCGTCTTCCGCGGCGTCGGCGACGTCCGTCGCGTCGGTCACGTCGTCGGGCGAGGGGACGTCGGCGTCGGGCCGGGGGGTGTCCCCGGGCACGTCGACGTCGGGGCCGGCGTCGCCCGGGTCCGCGGGGTGTTGGAGCGAGCAGCTCGCGAGGGCCGCGAGGGCGGCGACGAACAGCCAGGGGCGTGGGGTGACCGGGCTCACGGCGATCCTCCCGCGCATAGGGCACCGTGTCGGCCCGCCGCGTCAAGCGCCGACGTGGCGGCCGGCGGGGAATGCGCCCGTGAAATCCACCGACGAGGGCGGGAGAACCTCCGCGCGACCGGGGTCAGGCGGCGCGGGCCAGCGGCGCGGCGTCGTCGGCGGCGGGCGCGGCGGCGCGGAGCATCGCGTCGAGGCGGGCGCGGGTGGCGCCGAGGCGCTCGCCCCAGAGCTCCGCCCAGCGCGCGTCGGGCAGGCGGCCGTGCGCGCGGAGGGCCGCGGGGTCGGCGCGCTCGACGAGGGCGCGCTTCTCCGCGGAGACGGCGGTCGGGCGGTCGACGGCGGCGAGGGCCTCGAGCTCGCGGGCGCAGCGCTCGCGCACGGCGGCGCCGCCGCGGTCGAGGCACCACGCGAGGATCGACCACGAGAGCTCGGCGTGCGATCGCTCCTCGACGGCGATGGCCCGGAGCGCGGCGCCGGTGGCGGCGTCGCGGCAGGCGACGGCGCACTCGGCGGCGACGTCGGCGTTGTAGTCCTCGAGGAGGCAGCCGTCCTTGAGGCTCTCGACCGCGAGGTGGACGAAGGCGTCGCCGCGCACGTCGAGGCCACCGCCGAGGAGCAGGTCGGGCATGGGCTCGACCGCGTGCGAGCGGCCGCCGTAGCCCGCGGCGAGGGCGAAGCAGAGGCGCGTGTGCTCGACCTCCTCGCGGGCGGCGACGAGGGCGCGGTCGACGAGCTCGGCGGGCGCGCCGACCGCGGTGAGCACCCAGGTGACGCGCGCGAAGGCCGGCACGCTGGCGTGCTCCTTCTGGGCGTCGTGGAGCCACAGGGCCTCGAGCGCGGCGCGGGTGTCGGCGTCGAGGCCGGAGACGTCCGGCGACGCGCCGCGGGTCCAGTCGGTCCCCTCGGTGAGCTCGGGGTGGACGACGCGCCCGCGGATGCGGAGCGGACGGCCCCACGCGCCGCCCATCCCGCCGGAGGCGAGCGCGAGGACGCTGATGCCGAGGGTGCCGCCGCCGAGGCCGCCGAGCATCCCGAGCGCGCCGGCGAGGGCCGCGAGCACGCCGCGGGTCTTCGGGTGTCCGGCGCGCCCGAGCTGGACGGCCCACGCGATGCCCAGGACGAGCGCGGCGAGCCCGCACACGACCTGCACGAGCGCGAGCCCGAGGAAGCCCACGACCCAGCCCCACTCGGAGCCCCGCCGCGCGCTGATCGCGAAGTAGAACACCAGCGAGTTGATCGGCACGATGGCGAAGGTGACCGCGAGCAGGGCGACGGCGATCTTGCGCGTCTGCGCGGTGGGGTCGGCGGGTGCGTCCATGGCGCGAGGGTTTCACCCCCGCGGTGCGCGGCGCAAGGGCGACGCGCGGCCCCGCGCTACAGCGCCGCGGCGACCGTCTCGGTGCCGGGCGCCACCTCGGTGAGCCCCGCGTCGCGCACCACCACCGCGCCGGGATCCGCGCGCAGGGCCTCCCAGGCGCCGCCCGGGAGGATCGCGCAGGGCCTCCCCGCGGCCTCCCAGCGGGCGAGCGCGGTGGTGTTGGTGCGCGGGCTCCACGCGCACATCAGGACAGCGTGGGACACCTGCGCGGCCGTCTTCCCGACGCTCATCACGGCCGCGGGGTTGACGGCGAAGCGCATCGCCCCGGGCGCGGGCGCTTCGAACGCGTCCGCGGGCAGCGCGGCGCGGTCGGGGTTGTACACCTGGAGGTTGCGCACGAGCGCGTCGACCGAGCCCCGCAGCCGCGGCGGGAGCACTCGCACGAGGGCCTCGTCGCCGGGCGCGTCGGCGCCGTGGTCGTAGGCCGCGAGCCTCGCCCACGCGGCCCCCTTCGCGCGCAGCGTCACCTTGCGGAACGAGCGCTCCGCCCACGCCGCGAAGGCCCCGCGCCAGAGGTCACCCTCGCGGTGGCGCGCGACGCAGTCGACCGTGGCCCGCGCGGCGGCGGCGTACACGGCGGACGGGGCGACGGCGCGGTCGCTCCGCGCGACGAGGTACATCACCCACGGGTCGTCCTGCGACGAGCGGGCGATCACGCGCTCGGGCGCGTCGCGGTCTTCGGGGAGCATTCGGGGGAGGAGGAGTGAGGGGAGGGGAGGGCGCTTCAGCCCGCGACGTGCGGCTTGAAGAGAGACTCGATCTTCGCCTTCGGCGCGGCGCCCACCTGGCGGGCCACCTCGCGGCCGCCCTTGAACACGATGAGCGTCGGGACGCCGCGGATGCCGAGGTTGGCGGGGGTGTTGGGCGAGTCGTCGATGTCGAGCTTGGCGACCTTCACCTTGCCCTGGTACTCGCTCGCGAGCTGGTCGATGAAGGGCGCGATCGACTTGCAGGGCCCGCACCACGTCGCGGTGAAATCGATGAGCACGGGCTCGCTCGACTCGAGCACCTCGCGCTGGAAGTTCTGATCGTTGACTACCTTCACATGCTCGCTCGCCATGGGGGACCTCCGTCGGGGTGGGCGAGCAAGATGGGGACAGTCGGGCCGCCTGTCAACAAGCGCCCGGGTCAGGCGTGGGGCGGCGGGGTCGACGGCCGCGGCGGCGCGATCGACGGCCGCTGCGCGCAGGCCTCGTTGGCCTCGCACACGCACGCCCGCACGACGCCCTCGATCACTTCGAACACCTCGGCGGGCGCGAGGCGGCTGCGCGACCCGTCGGCGTGGCGGGGCGCGCCGCCCACCGTGCTGCCGCCGCCCCAGCCGGGCTCGCGCGCGTCGAGCGCCGCGAGGATCTTCGGCACGGGGAAGCACTTCACGAACTCCGAGCGCTTCGCCACCGTGTACCCGTGCGTGCCGTCGCGCAGCGTGGTGTGGATCACCACGCGCTCGTTGCCCTCGGCGAACACCCGGGCGTGGGCGCGCGTGCCGAGGCTCTCGACCAGCACCCAGCCGGTGCCGCGGTGGAGCACCTCGTAGCGGTTGTCGATGGAGAAGTTCTCGGTGTAGGCCTGCGAGGCGCCGTCGGCGTACACCGACACGCGGCGGCCCACCTCGTCGAGCAGGTGGCGCAGGCCCGCGGCGTCGAGCTGGAAGTAGGCCCCCGAGGCGCGCGCCTTGGTTTCGGGCTCGGAGAGCCACTCGACGATGGTGGGGAGGTCGCCCGCGAGCGGGAAGGCGCCCGCGTGGGCGTCGAGGAGCCCGGCGCCGTGCACGAGCCGGTTGACGAGGGGCTCGCGCGCCCGCTCGGGGTGGCGCAGGAGCCACACGGCGAGGGCGGTGTCGAGGTCGATGTCGTTGAGGTACGCGGTGAGGTGCTTCGGCTGGAGGCCGAGGACGAGGGCGTCGTGCACCTGCTCGGCGCTGGCGCGGGTCGCGTGGCGGACGCAGTCGCCGTGGTGGTCGAAGCTGTAGCGTTCGGTCTCGGCGTCGATGCGCGGGCCGAGCACGTAGCCGTCGAGGGCGACGCTGCGCGGCGGGAGGTCTTCGAAGGGGACCGTTTTCCCCCGCTCGATCACGACGTTCATATCGCGGGGAGGGCGTTGGGGCGGGGACGGGTGCGTTTCATGCGGGCTCCCGGGTGCGGGTCTCAGGGCTGCGGGCCGGGCGGCAGTGTACCGCCAGGGCCGACGCGTTCGTAGAGGTTCCACTCGCGGCCCTCGTAACGGAGGGCGTAGCGGTCGGGGTGGCGCGCGGCCTCGTCGGTGACGCCGCGGCGCGCGAGCACGTAGTCGTAGTAGCTGAGCTCGGGGTCGGCGACCTGGAGCTCCCCGGTCCACTCCCAGCGCGGCGGCAGGCGCGGCGGGCGGGGGCCGTCCTCCCGGTACCGGAAGGGGCTCTGCGGGAAGTCCGCGAACGAGAACGTCGCCACCGCGCCGCCCCGCACCTGGTAGTACGCCGCGGCGTGCAGCAGCGGCACGTTGGGCACGTGCGCGCTCGCCGCCGCCGGCACCAGCGCCACGAGACGTCGCCCCGGGCGCGTGTGGGAGAGGGCCGCGTCGAGGTCGCCGAGCTCCGTCTGCTCCCAGCGTGCGAAGCGCTCGCCCACGTCGCCCGCGAGCCCCGACGACGCCGCGCCGAGCGCAGCGCAGAGCAGCCACGGGAGCGCGCCCCCGCGCCGCGCCCCCGCGAGCAGCGGGAGCACGAGCGCCGCCGTCACGGCGAAGCGCGTGTGGATGGGCCAGATCCACCCGTAGCTCACCGGCGTGGTCACGTAGAGCAGCGCGCACGCCGCCGGCAGCCACGCGAGGCGCGACGTGCGGGGCGCGGTCGACGCGAGCGACGTCCGGGTGAGCGCGAGCGCGGCGAAGCCCCCGAGCGCCGCCGCGACGGCCGCGCGCCCCGCGATCTGCCCCCAGGAGCTCTCGGGCGCCGCGTCGACCCCCCACACGAACGCGAACGCCCGGTGCCGAACGAGGTACGCGACCGCGGCCGCCAGCGGGAGCGCCACCAGCGCCGCCGCGGCGCGCGGCGCCATCGGGGCGGGGGTCTCGTCGTCGCGCGACGTCCCGGCGGCGAGGGCGGCGAGCGCGGCGATGCCCCACGCGAGGAGCGCCCGCTCGTCCATCTCTCCCGGGAAGTCGAGCAGCACGCCCGAGAGGTCGCGCGCGAGCGAGCCCGTCGCGGGCCACTCCGCGTGCGCGACGCGGCCCACGCCGCCTGCCCGCACCGAGGCGTCGGTCGCGGGCGTGCGGGCGACCCACACGACGGCCGCGAGCAGCGAGGGCGCGAGGAAGAGGAGCTGCCGCGCGGCGTGCTTCGCGTCGGCGAGGAGTGCGGCGGCGGAGCGCTCCTTCGCGAGCGCGGGCAGGTCGAGGAGGAGCAGCGCCCCGAGCCCGAGCAGGCCGTAGGGGATGAGGTGCGCGTAGAAGGCCGCGAGCGCGAGGCCGGCGAGGGCGAGCTGGCGCCGCGGAAGGAGCCGCGCCTCGCGGTCGGCGAAGAGCCCGAGCGCGACGAGCGCCACCGGCACACCGAGCAGGAAGTTGAGGAAGCCCAGCATCATCTGCGGGTTCCAGAGCAGCGGCCAGGAGAGGGCGGCCGCGCGCTCGTCGCCGCCGGTGCGCCGCAGCGCGAAGCGGAGCGCGTAGGGTAGTGAGACCACCGTCAGCGCCGCGAGGAGCTTGCCCGCGCCCTCGACGCCCGCGACCGCCGACAGCGGCACGCCGAGCGCGTACACGATGAGGTACTGCGTGCGCGAGAGCGTCGCGGTGAAGTACTCGCCGAGCGTCGCGGAGAAGGGGAGCTGGCGCAGCACGGCGATCGCGGCCATGTGCTGCGGCAGGTCTTGCAGCGGCACGTGGCGCGCGGCGGCGAGGGGCGCGGCGGCGGCGAGCGTGACGGCGGCGAAGGCGAACTCGAAGACGGCTCGCGCGACGATCTCGGGGCGGGGGAGTCGCATGAAGGAGGGCGTTCAGGTCGCGCGGCGGCGGACGCTACTACAGCGCCGCGGGCGATTCGAGGGGGGAGCGTAACGGGGATTCACGCTGGCGCAGCGTGGCCCAGCCGCTCGACGCGAACGCACGGAGTCGTCGCGCGCGACGCGCGGCACGGCGGGTGTATCGTCGCGCCGCATGCGTCCTCCCCTGATGATCGCGTGGACGGCGGCGGCCCTCCTCGCGTGCGCGTCCGACCCCGCGAGCGACCTCGCGCCCCCGAGCGCCCACCGCCCCACCGCCGACACGTGCGGCCCGTCCGGCGGCCCGCGGCCTGTCCCGTCGCCCGAGGTCAACGCGCGGCCCTGCGCGTCCGACGCAGAGTGCCCTGGGCCGCTCGGGCGCTGCGTGGACTACGGGCTCTCCAGCCCCGTCTCCCGGTCGATCGGCAGCTTCTGCGTCCGCGACGAGTGCCGCGACGACGCCGCCTGCGGCGCGGGCCGCCTCTGCGCCTGCGCCGGCGACGTGACGGACGTCGTCCGCGCCTGCGTCGCCGCCAACTGCCGCCTCGACGCGGACTGCGGCGCCGGCGGCTACTGCTCGCCGAGCGCGGGGAGCGGCTGCTCGGGGCGCCTCGAGGGCTGGTACTGCCACACGCCCGACGACGTCTGCCACAGCGACGCCGACTGCCCGAACGCGCCCGGCGCGGGCTCGGGCCATTGCTACTACGACGGCCGGCGCTGGGCCTGCAGCCCCACGCACTGCGGCTGACCGCAACCGCACGTCGCGCACGCTTCGGTCGCGTCGGTCACTCCTGCTCCGTTGTTTTGGCTTCGCCGTCGTCGCGCGCCGCTTTCGCGCAAGGCGGGAGAGCCGTCGTGCGGGCGTCGAACAAACACACGCGCCCGCCTCTCATTCGCGCGGACCTCATCCGTTGGGAGGGACGTGGATCGCCGACGCGTAGCGCGTCCGCGGCCCGTTGACGTCCCCGGACCTTGCCGGGGGCGACGAACCCCTCCCGGAAGGAGCCTTGCGATGATGACGAAGAGACGAGACGAGACGAACGCGGTCCGCACGAGCCCCTGGCTACTCCTCTGCGCGGCCGCCTTCGCCGCGGGCTGTGAAGGGAACCCGATCATCGGCGGCTCCGCCGTGCTGACGCCCGTCGACGCGCCCGAGGAGGCCGCGAAGGCCGACGTGGCCGGCGACCCGGTCGAGGCCGGGGACGACGTCGCGCCCGACGCGACCAAGGACGCCGCGCCCGACGGTGAAGACGCCCTCGACGCGACCCCCGCGCGCTGCGCGACCAGCAGCGACTGCGTCGGCAACCCCGCTGGCGGCGCTTGCAACCCGGCGACGGGCGCGTGCCAGCCGGCGTGCACCGACAACGCGAGCTGCGCGGGCAACGCCGCGGGCCCCGTCTGCGAGGTGGCCACCGGCCTCTGCACCACGCGCTGCGCCGTCCACGCGGACTGCGCCGGCCTCGGCGGCGGCGACATCTGCAGCCCCTCCACCCACACCTGCACCTCGCGCTGCGAAGGCGACGCCGACTGCGCCGGCCACCCCGCGGGCGGCACCTGCAACCCGGCGACGGGCGCGTGCGGCGTTCCCTGCCGCACCAACACCGACTGCGTCGGCGACCCCGCCGGCGCCGTGTGCGATCCGTCGAGCGGCCTCTGCTCGGGCACCTGCCGCTCGCACGCCGACTGCGCGGGGATGCCTGGCGGCATCTGCAGCCCCGTCGCCCGCACCTGCGTCGCGCGCTGCGACGGCAACGCCGACTGCGCGGGGCACCCCGACGGCATCGTCTGCGACACCTCCACCGGCGCCTGCGTCCAGTGCGTCGCCACGGACGACACCTGCGCCGCCGACCAGCACTGCGACCCCGAGTCCAACGCCTGTGTCGCGGGCTGCCGCTCCGACGAGGGATGCCCCCGCGACGGCCTCGGCGTGCAGCTCCGGTGCAACGTCGAGACGCGCACCTGCGAGGCGTGCGTGACCGACGCCCACTGCCCGACCGGCCAGCGCTGCTCGGGCGGCGCCTGCGTGGCCGGCTGTACGGACGACAGCCGCTGCGCCGCGGGCGAGCACTGCTGCGACGGCGCCTGCGTCGACCCCCGCTCCAACGAGCAGAACTGCGGCGCCTGCGGCCGCGCCTGCGCCGCGCCCAACGGCGCCCCGGCCTGCACCGACGGCGCCTGCGGCATCGCGCGCTGCGCCGCGCCCTTCGGCAACTGCGACGGGGAGACCGAGAACGGCTGCGAGACCAACACCAACACCAGCCTCGCCCACTGCGGCCGCTGCGGCAACGCCTGCCCGGCGCGCGCCCACGCCGCCGCGTCGTGCGACGACGGCGCCTGCGCGTTCACCTGCGAGCCCGGCTTCGCCGACTGCAACGGCAGCGCGGAGGACGGCTGCGAGACCGACCTCGGCGCGAGCGTTGGCAACTGCGGCGCCTGCGGCCGCGCCTGCGCGGCGCCCGGCGGGACGGCGGCGTGCGTGGCCGGCGCCTGCGCGGTGGCGGCGTGCAACGGGGGCTTCGCCGACTGCGACGGCAACCCCGCCAACGGCTGCGAGGTCGACACCCTCCGCGCGACCAGCCACTGCGGCGGCTGCGGCCGCGCGTGCCCGTCGCCGCCCCGCGGGCAGGCCGTCTGCGCGGACGGCGCCTGCGCGATCGCCTCGTGCTTCGGCGGGTACGCCGACTGCGACGGCGACGTCGCCAACGGCTGCGAGGCCGACCTCGAGCGCTCCACCGCGAGCTGCGGCGCCTGCGGCCGCGCCTGCGTCGTGCCCCACGGCGCGGCCTCCTGCACCGTCGGCGTCTGCGGCGTGGCGGCGTGCGACGCGGGCTTCGCCGACTGCGACGGCAACCCGGCCAACGGCTGCGAGACCGACCTCGGCGCGAGCCCCGCCAACTGCGGCGCCTGCGGCCGCGCGTGCTCGATCCGCAACGGCGCGGCCGGCTGCGCGGGCGGCGCGTGCGCCGTCGCCGAGTGCAACCCGGGCTTCGCCGACTGCGACGGCAACCCGGCCAACGGCTGCGAGGCCAACCTCCAGGCCGACGAGGGCCACTGCGGCGGTTGCGGCCGCGCCTGCGCGCTCCCGGGCGGCGTCAACGCGTGCGTGCGCGGCGCCTGCGCGGTGACCTCCTGCGCCGCCGGCCTCGGCGACTGCGACGGCAACGCCGGCAACGGTTGCGAGGTCGCCCTCGACACCTCGCTCCTCCACTGCGGTGCGTGCGGCCACGCCTGCCCCGCGCCCGCCAACGGGACGGCGCGCTGCGCGGGCGGCGCGTGCGGCGTGGGCTCATGCAACGCGGGCTTCGCCGACTGCGACGCCAACCCGGCCAACGGCTGCGAGGTCAGCACGCTCACCAGCACCGCGCACTGCGGCGCCTGCGGCCGGGCCTGCCCCGCGCGCCCCAACACCGCCGCCTCCTGCGCGGCCGGGGCCTGCGCCTACGCCTGCCTCGCGGGCTTCGCCGACTGTGACGGCAACGCGGCCAACGGCTGCGAGGTCGACCTGCGCGCCGACGAGGGCAACTGCGGCGCCTGCGGCCGCGCCTGCGCGGCGCCCTCCGGCGGATCGGCCGTGTGCGCCGCCGGGGTCTGCGGCGCGTCGTGCGCGGCGGGCCAGACCGACTGTTCGGGCACCTGCCGCGCCACCGCCTCCGACGTGAACCACTGCGGCGCGTGCGGGCACGCCTGCAGCTTCCCCAACGGCACCGCGACGTGCGCGGCGGGCACCTGCACGCTCGGCGCTTGCGCGACCGGCTTCGGCAACTGCGACGGCAACGCCGCCAACGGCTGCGAGACCGACCTGCGCGCCGGCGTCTCCAACTGCGGCGCCTGCGGCCACACGTGCGCGGCGCCCACCGGCGGCTCCGCGAGCTGCACGAGCGGCGTGTGCGGCGCGGCCTGCACCGCGAGCCAGACCAACTGCTCCGGCGTCTGCCGCGACCTCGCGGAGGACGAGGCCAACTGCGGCGCCTGCGGCCGCGCGTGCGGCGCCGGCCAGGCGTGCGTCAACTCCACCTGCGTCGGCCAGGGCCAGCTCCGGTTCACGCTGACCTGGGACACCAACGGCGACATGGACCTCCACCTCCTGCCGCCCTGCGGGACGGAGATCTACTACAGCCGCACGAGCGCCTGCGGCGGCACCCTCGACGTCGACAACACCAGCGGGCGCGGGCCGGAGAACATCTACTGGAGCTCGGCCTACACCCCGGGCACCTACCAGGTGTGCCCCGAGGCGTACACCAGCGCCGTCGCCAACGCGAACTACACCCTCACCGTGGTGCGCGGCGGCACGACCGTCCACACCTCGTCGGGCCGCCGCGGCCGCACCGACGGCAACGCGGCGTGCTCGGGGTCCTTCCCCGGCGTCGTGACCCTCGGGCTGTAGCCCGTCACTCCCTCCCTCGGGGCGCCGCCACACCGCGGCGCCCCACTCCCTCCCAATCCTCGACCGCTCTACCCCTTCGCGCGCGGCGCCTTCCGGGCCTTCGCGGGCGCGGGCGCCGGTCGGTTGAGCAGCGGGTGGGCGGCCGCCCAGCGAACCGCCGCCTCCACGAAGGCCCGCACCGCCGCGGGCACGAACTCCCGCTCCGCATACACCGCCGCGAGCCGCGCCTCGGCGCCGATGTGGCCCTCCAGCACCGCGACGAGGCGGCTGGCCGCGAGGTCGTCGCCCACCATCGCGTGCGGCAGGAGCGCGATCCCATGCCCCCCGAGCGCCGCGGCGTGGATCACCTCGAGCGCGTTGCTCGCGAGCCGCCCCGCGACGCGCACCTGCCCCCCACGGAGCCGCGGCCAGTGGGTGGCGGGGTGCTCGCCGCGCGCGTAGCCGAGGAGGCAGGCGTGGCGCGCGAGGTCCGACGCGCGCCGCGGGGTGCCGGCCCGCGCGAGGTAGGCCGGCGACGCGACCGCGAGCAGGCGAACCCGGCCGAGCGTCCGCGCGACGAGGCCCGGCGCGAGGTCGGTGGCCGCGCGGATGGCGACGTCGAAGCCCCCCGCCACGAGGTCCACGTAGCGCGTGGTGGTCTCCACCTCCAGGGTCACGTCGGGGTGCGCCGCGAGGAAGTCCGCCACCAGCGCGCCGAACCCGCCGCCCTGCATCGGCGGCGCGGACACCCGCAGGCGCCCGCGCACCGCGTCGTCGCGACGGGCCACCGCGTCGCGCGCGTCGCCCGCCGCCGCCACCACCGCCCGCGCCCGCTGGTAGAGCGCCTCGCCCGCGTCGGTGAAGGCCATCGAGCGCGTGGTCCGACGCAGCAGACGCGCCCCGAGCTTGCCCTCGAGCCGCGCGAGGCGACGCCCGACGGTGGGCCGCGGCACCCCGAGCTCGCGCGCCGCGCGGGCGACCGAGCGCGCCTCGACGACCCGGACGAAGGTGAGGAGCTCGCTGATTTCAGGCAGTTCGCGCATCTGCATCAAATCGTACCAGATGCTGACCATTGGTGCGCATTGTGCGAATCGACCGCCGTGGCGAAAGTCAGGCCCAACGGAGAACGTCGATGAAGAACAAGCTCGCCTACTGGGTCCCCACCGCCCTCTTCTCGCTCGGCCTGACGATGTCGGGCCTCATGACCGTCTCGCGCCAGCCCCCGATGGTCGCGGCCTACACCCACCTCGGGTACCCGCTGTACTTCATGACCATCCTCGGCACCGCGAAGCTCCTCGGCGCCGCGACCCTGCTCGCGCCGGGCCTCCCGCGGCTGAAGGAGTGGGCCTACGCGGGCTTCTTCATCAACATGGTGGCCGCCATCGCGTCGCACCTCGCGTCCGGCGACCCGGTCCCGATGGTCACCGCGCCCGTCGTCCTCCTCGGCCTCCTCCTCGCCTCGTGGCACCTCCGCCCGGACGACCGCCGCCTCGCCGGCCCGATGTTCTGACCCGCCGCGCGCATCGCCGGTGTAGCCTCGCCGCCCCGACGATGCCCCGCCCCCGCGATCCACTCGCGCGCGACGCCGTGAAGAAGCCGGCGAAGCGCGACCCCTTCCCCTTCGTGCTCGACGAGCTCGACGCCCTCGCGCCCACCACGCGCCCGATGTTCGGCTGCAAGGCCGTCTACGTCGGCCCGAAGATCGTGCTCATCCTCCGCGAGCGGACGCCCCCGGACGACGACAACGGCGTGTGGGTCGCGACGGAGTTCGAGCACCACGCCTCGCTCCGCGCGCAGGTGACGACGCTCCGCGCGATCAAGGTGTTCGGCCCCGGCGAGAGCGCGTGGCAGTGCATCCCGAGCGAGGCCGACCGCTTCGAAGACGACGTGCTCCGCGTGTGCGCGATGATCCGCGCCGGCGACCCCCGCATCGGCCGCGTCCCCGGCGCGAAGAAGAAGCCCGCGACGAAGAAGCGCCGCGCCTGACGACCCCCGCTCACCGCGGCCTGCGCCGGTGCCTCCGCCGCCCGCGCTCCTCCGCCCCCGTCGCCGCACCCGCGCCCGCCCCCGCCGCCACCGGCGCCGGCAGCGCGAACACCCGCAGCAGCCACTCCTCCTGATCGCCCTCGGCCACCGAGTACAGCGACACCCCCTCGGCCGGGCAGCGCCGGTCGACCACCGCGTTCTCCTGCGCTGCCAGCTCCGTGCCCGCCGCACCTTCGCCCGCCGCCTCGTGCCGCCGCAGCGACGCGCCGTGCAGAAACAGCAGCCGCGTGAAATGCAGCGCCACGCACGGCGCCCCGAGCGCCCCGACGTCCACCGCCGCCAGCAGGCGCCGCCGCCCGCTGCCCGCGTCGAACATCGGCTCGTGCAGCCGCGGCCCCGGCCCATCGCCCTTCAGCGAGGCGTAGAGCTCCGTGAAGTTGCTCGGCAGCCCCGACTCCCACGGGTCGCCCGGGAGCAGCGAGGCGTCGACGCGCGGGTTCACCGCCTCCGTGCCCGCCCCCCGCACCCGCTCGTAGAGCGCCCGGTACGTCGCCGCGTTGCCCGGGATCAGCCGCGCCGACTGCGTCCGGAGCGGCACCGGCACCCCCAGCGCGGTCGCGCCCGTCGGGATCGCCCGCTCGCCCTCCTCCGCCGCGTACGCCGACGGAAACTGACGCAGCGCCCACGCCCGCGGCGTCCCGCGTCGCAAGCGCATCGGGCCCCCCACCACGTTCCACGGCGCGCGGAACACCGCGTAGTGCACCGTCCCCGTCAACGGCTGCGGGAAGGCGCCCGACGCGATCGCGCGCGTCTCCAGCACCGCGCTGCGCGGCCGCTCCTCCGCCTGGCACCACTGCACCTGGAGAACGAGGCCCCCATCGGTCCGCTCGACCGTGATCGGTTCCGACGAGTCGGCCGCGATGCGCGAGGCGTCGTCCGTCACCGACTGGAGCGCGAGCGCCATCGGCGCGTGGTGCCCGTACACCGCCGCGATCACCGCCACGCACTCGCGCGCGTCCACCGGAACCCGCAGCGACCACATGCCCTGCGAGTCGCTCCGGCGCTCGAGGGAAGCATCCCCCTCGGCTGAGCGCGTCATCCCCAGCGAGCGGGCCACCGCGCGCTCCTCGTCGAAGGCCCGCATCGCGGCGTCGCGCGTGATCGCCGGCGGCGGCTCGGTCAGGTGGCGCCGCGCCCGGAGCCCCTGCGCCGTGAGCCACGCCGCCACCACGCCCGCGACGGCGCTCGCCCCGAAGCCCAGCGCGCGGAGGACCACGGGGCTCACCGCGCCGCGCGCCTCCGACGCTGACGCGGGGTCGCCTCGTCCATCGGGGGAGGAGTCTCGCACCGTGCGCGCGCGGCCCGCAATGGGATAGGGTACGCGCCGCCCCCGGAGCCCATGAGCGACCCGCCCCGCCGCGCCACGCCCTTCGACAACGTCGTCCGCGTCGGCGCGCGCGAGGCACCGCTCGCCGACCTCTACCACCGGCTGATGGAGGCGCGCTGGCGCTGGCTCCTCGGCACGATCCTCCTCGCCTACCTCGTGCTCAACACGCTCTTCGCCGGCGTCTACCTCCTCGGCGGCGACTGCGTCGAGAACGCGCAGCCCGGCTCCTTCCGCGACATGTTCTTCTTCTCCGTCCAGACGATGGCGACCATCGGGTACGGCAAGATGGTGCCGCGCACCACCTGGGCCAACGTCTGGGTCAGCGTCGAGGCGCTCTGCGGCATCGTCGGCACGGCGATGGCGACGGGGCTGATGTTCGCGAAGTTCTCCCGCGCCACCGCGCGCGTGCTCTTCTCGCGCGTCGCGGTGGTGTCGCGGCGCGACGGCGTCGAGTCGCTGATGTTCCGCATGGCCAACGAGCGCGGCAACCAGATCGCCGAGGCCACCGTCCGCGTGGTGATGTCGCGCAGCGAGGTGACCCCCGAGGGCGAGCGCGTCCGGCGCTTCTACGACCTCGCCCTCGCGCGCGACCGCAACGCCGCCTTCTCCCTCTCGTGGACGGTGATCCACCCGATCACCCGCGCCAGCCCCGTCCACGAGGGCACGCGCGACGCCTTCGCCGAGTCCGCCACCATCTTCATCGTCACCGTCATGGGCATGGACGACACCTCGGGCCAGACCGTCCACGCGCGCCACGTCTACAACCCCGAAGACCTCCGCTGGGGCGAGCGCTTCGTCGACATCATCACCGAGCTCCCCGACGGCGGCCGGCGCATCGACTACACCCTCTTCCACGACACGCAGCCGATGCCGCCCCACCACTGATCTCCGCCCTTGCGGCCCGGCGCGAGCGCCCGCACACTCCGCGCCCGCCATGAGCACCGAAGACGCCACGAAGACCCTCTCCGTCACCGCCGAGCACGCCGGCAAGCGCCTCGACCGCTACCTCGTCGACGCGCTCCCCGAGCTCTCGCGCGCCCGCGTCCGCGCGCTGCTCGACGACGGCGCCGTCCGCGTCAACGGCCGCCGCCTCCGCAAGGGCGACGTGCTCGCCGAGGGCGACGCGGTGGTCGTCTCGGGCGAGCTCCCGCAGGCCGACTTCACGCCCCTCGCCGACCCGTCCGTGGCCGTCGTCGTGCGCCACGAAGACGCCGCCGTGGTCGTGCTCGACAAGCCCGCCGGCGTCCCCACGCACCCGCTCCGCCCCGACGAGAAGGGAACCCTCGCCAACGGCATCGTCCACGCCTACCCCGAGACGCGCGAGGTGGGCTACCGCCGCCGCGAGCCCGGCGTGCTCCACCGGCTCGACACCGACACCAGCGGGCTCGTCGTCGTCGCGCGCACCGCCGAGGCCTTCGACGCGCTCCGCGCCGACATGAAGGCCGGCAAGGTGATCAAGCGCTACCTCGCCCTCGTCGAGGGCCGCGTCGCCACCGAGGGGAGCGTCGACCTCCCGCTCGTCCCGCACCGCAAAGACCCCAAGCGCGTCGAGGTGGTCACCGAGCACGTCCGCCTCCGCGCGGGCACCAAGACCCACGAGGCGCACACCCGCTACCGCCCCGTCCGCGCGCTCGGCGAGTTCACCCTCGTCGAGGTCGAGCTCGAGAGCGCCTTCCGGCATCAGGTGCGCGCGCACCTCGCGGTCATCGGGCACCCCCTCGCGGGCGACCGGCTCTACCGCGGCCCCGCGCTCCCCGACGACCTCGGCGCCTCGCTCGAGCGGCACTTCCTGCACGCGAGCGAGGTGGTGTTCCGGCACCCCACGACGGGCGCCGAGGTGCGGGTGACGTCGCCGCTGCCCGACGACCTCGCCGCCGTGGTGGGCAAGCTCCGCGCGCGCTGACGCGCGGAGCTGACGGACGCGGCGCTTCGGGACGCGCGCAACACTGCGCGTCATCCCGCCGGTGTACACACGCCCACCCGCGCGAGTACGGCGTGGTTGGTGAGGCGGGCGGGGGTCGAAGGCGAGGTGCGTTGTTTCGCCGATCCCCCACCGCGGTTGGGGGCGGTGTCACGCGCGGCGAGCGAAGCTCAGCCCTTCGGCGCGCCGGGGGGCGGGTCGGGGGGCGCGTCGGGGGAGGGCGCGGCCCCCGCGCGGGCCTTGCGGGAGAGGGCGCGGCGCTCGCGCTCGTGGGCGCTCGTCGCCTCCATGAGCACGTCGGGGTGAGCCCCGAACACGTGGCGCGCGCACCGCCGCACGAGCGCCACGCGGTCGGCCAGGAGCGTCAGCAGGCGGTTGCGCAGCGCGAGGCCACCGGGGGTGGGCGCGCCGGGCGACGTGCCGGGGGCCGCGTCGGCGGCGGCCTCGGGCGCGAGCGACGGGCGCGTGAGGCGCGACGCGAGCGCGAGCGCCTCGTCGATGGCGGCGGGGTCGAAGCCGGCGTCGTCGTGCGTGAGGCGCGCGCGGACGGCGTCGGCGAGGGCGGCGTGGTTGCGGAGGTCCTGGCCGAGCGCGGCGGGGTTGGTGCCGGCGTCGGCGTGGAAGTCGCGCACCTTCGCGAGGCGCCGCGCGTCGTCGCCCTCGGGGTCGCCGTCGCCGAGGGTGAAGTCGAGCGCGCCCGCGAGCAGGTCGACGAGCTCGATCGCCCGCGCCTTGTCGCCGGGCGCCGCGGGGGCCGCCGCGAGCGTCGCCTCGGTGTGGGCGACCTGCACGGCCTCGATGAGCTCGGCGATCTCGTCGGGCGTCGCCTCCGGCAGGCGGTTGCGCACGCGCTCGAGGCCCGGCAGCTCCCCCTCGGGGCGCCAGCGCTTCCGCACGAAGCCCGCCACGCCGCGCGCCTCGTCGAGGAAGACGTCGTAGGGGATGCGCAGCGGGCTGTCGTCGGAGGCGACGAGCATCGCCGCGGAGACCCAGCGCGGGCGCGGCGCGCCGGGGCCGTGGGGCGCGCGCGGGGCGGCGACCTTCGTGGCGCGGGCGGGCTTGCGCGCGGCGCGCTTCGACGCGGGCTTCGGGGCGGACTTCGGGGCGGACTTCGCGGCGGACGTGGCGTGCTTCATCGGCGTGACCTCCGCCGCGCAACGTAGCGGGCGGCGCGCGCCGATCGCCAGCGCGTTGTCGCGCGCGGCGTGTCTCTTTCGCGTGCGGTGTGCGAGCGGCGGACGCATCGAGACCGGGGCCGCCGACGGCGCGCGGCAGCGCGCGTGGCGGGCGTCCCGGAGCGGGCGTTCGCGTACCGGGAGCTTGGCGCGTGTCCCGGAGCGCGCGCGAGGTGTCCCGGAGCGCGCGCGAGGTGTCCCGGAGCGTGAGCGATGCGTCCGGGAGCCAGCGACGCGTGTCCCGGAGCGCGTGCGCGGCGTCCGGGCGCGGGTGGGGCATTGTCCCGGAGCGCGGGCGGTGCGTCCGGGGGCCGACGACGCATGTCCCGGGGCGCACGACGCACGTCCGGGAGCGGGCAAACCGAGCCACGAGACGCGTGAGGGTTCGTGCGCGTGCACCGAACCTTGCGCGGTCGGAGGGGTGCTTGACACCGCCGTGTTCGAAGGTCGAGCATGCGGCTCAACGCGCGTTCGTTGTGTGACGCGCGGGTGGTTGACCGGGAGCTGAAACCGGGTGCGCGTTGGCACCGGGAGGCGTTGATGGTTCAGGACATGCAGGGGGGGGCGACGGGCTCTCCAGCGGGTGATCTACGTGCTGGCGGCGCTGGCGGGGTGCACGACCGGCGATGCGCGTGAGCCCACGGGTGCGGCGGTTCAGCGTGACGAGACGCCGCCCGGGTGGCCGGAGGGCGCGGCGATCACCGTGACGCTTCGAACGCCGACGCGTGTCCGCCTGGAGTGGCCGGCGGCGAGCGGCGGCTCGGGGACGCCGGTGAAGTACCGCGTCTACCGCGACGGCGCGCTGGTGTCCTACGACCAGGCGCTGGCGCGGCTGGAGGCCGGCCTCGCCGCGGGGAGCTCGCACACCTGGGCGGTGCGCGCGGTGGACCCCGTCGGCAACGAGACGGCCGCGGTCGACGCGCTCACGGTGACCGCCGTGACGCTGCCGGAGTCGGCCGCGCCCGCGTGGCCCAACAACCACGAGTTCGCCGCGACGCGCGTCGGCAAGCGCGCGGTGGAGCTGCGCTGGGCCGCCGCGACGGACGACCACGACGAGCTCCGCTATCACCTGCGCGTGAAGGACGTCGCGACGGGCGTCTGGACGGACGTCGGCACCTGGGACGGGGCACCTGGCGAGACGCTGACCCGCGTCGCCGACGGGCTCACGCCGAACACCGCCTACTCCTTCGAAGCGTCGGTGCGCGACTTCGAAGACCACCCGGCCGCCTGGACGCGCTCGGTCCTCGTCACGACCCTGACCGCAACGGCCGCGCCGACGTGGCCCGCGGGCGCCGCGCTCACCGCCACCGCGACCTCCGACACGGCGCTGCGCCTCGCGTGGCCGGAGGCGTCGATCGACACGACGCATTACCGCGTCTTTCGCGTCGACGGGGGCGCCCCCGCGCTGCTCGCCGACACGACCGAGCGCGCCTGGGACGTGAGCGGGCTGTCCTTCGGGGGGAGCTACGCCTTCGAGGTCGAGGCCGTGGACGACGACGACCTGACCTCCGCGACGCGGCTCGCGCGCTCGTACACGCTGCGCACGCCCGCGCCCGAGGACGTGGCGCCGCCGCTCCCCTCGCGCGAGGCCGCGGCCTTCTCGGACGGCGTCGCGTTCCTCTACACGGGGGGCGCCGGGGTGCTGCCGCCGCAGCGCAACGTGCCGGCGGGCACCATCGTGGCCGCGCGGGCGTCGGTGCTGCGGGGGAGGGTGTTCCGCCGCACGCCGACGGGCAACGTGGCGGCGGAGGGGGCGCGGGTGACGGTGGTGGGCCACCCGGAGTACGGCGAGACGTGGACCACGGCCGACGGGTGGTACACGCTCGCGGTCAACGGGGGCGGGACGCTGCGCGCCGAGGTGACGCTCGCGGGGTACCTCCCGATGCAGCGGGCGGCCACGGTGCCGTGGTCGGAGTGGGCGCTCCTCGACGACATCGTGATGAGCGCCGAGGCACCCGCGGTGACGGTGACCGTGGACGCCGACGCGGGCGTGGCGGACGGGGGCGCTGGGGTGCTCGGCCCCGCGGTGACGGGCGCTGGCGGCGTCCGTCGCGGAGGCATCTTCCTGCCGGCAGGGACGCGGGCGCGGGCGTGCCTCGCGGGGAGCACCGAGACCACCTGCGCGAGCCCCACCGCGCTCACGGGCGCGCTCCACCTGTCGATCACGGAGTTCACGGTCGAGAACGACGCGGACACCATGCCGGGCGCGCTGCCGCCCAACAGCGCGTTCACCTACGCCGCGGAGTACCGCGTGGCGGAGGCCGAGTCGCTCGGGGCCGTGCGGGTGGAGTTTCGCGACGCCGCCGACGCGCCTCAGCCCGTGGTGGTGTACGTCGACAACTTTCTCGACCTGCGCCGCCAGGACGCGACCGGCGACGCCGGCGCGCCCGCGGGCTTCCCCGTCCCCGCGGGGTGGTACGACCGCGCCGCGGGTCGGTGGGTGCCCAACGAAGCCGTCTCCGGCTGGAACGAGCTCGGCAGCGGTCGGGCCGTCCACCTCCTTGGCGACGACGGCGCCGGGCACGCGGTGGTCGACACCGACGGTGACGGCGACGGCGACACCGACCTCGGGCTCTCCGACGACGAGCGCGCGTGGCTCCTCGCCAACTACCCACCGGGCGCGGGCGGGCGCTCGCTCTGGCGCGTGCCGGTGACGCACCTCACGCCCTGGGACCTCAACCTCAACCGCGAGCCCCTCGACGACGAGGACCCCGGGAGCCCCGACGACCAACCGCTGCCCGAGGGCGGCGCGGGCGGCGGCCCCGCGGGGAGCAGCAGCGTCGACAACCGCGAGCCCGACGACTGCCCGCCGCCCCACCCGGGCTCCCTCATCGGCTGCGACGGGCGCACGCTCGGCGAGCGCATCGCGCTGCCGGGCCTCGGCTTCGAACTCAACTACCGCAACTTCCGCCAGGCCGGGTGGCGCAGCTCGATCCCCATCCCGCTCACGGTCGGGACGCTCCGCGTGCGAGGCTCCAACGCGCCGGCCACCATGCCCGTGTCGGTGAGGGTGGAGGTCGAGGTCGCCGGTCAGCGCTTCGAAAAGACCTTCGGCCCCCCGCCGGGCGAGACGCGCGTGGCGTCCGGGTTGACGACGGAGTTCAGCGTGTGCGCCGACCCACCGGCGGAGGGGGATTTCTGCTGGGACGGGCGTGACGCCTTCGGGCGGAGGGTGTTCGGCGCGGCGCCGGTGCGCGTGCGGGTGGGCTACGTGTACGCCGCGCAGTACGGCACCACCGACCGCTTCGGCTACGCGGGCAACGAGAGCGGCGGCATCACCGTCATCCCCATGGCCGGCGCCCCGTCGCGCGAGGCGATGGCCTTCTGGAGCCAGCGGACCGCGTACCTCCACGCCTGGGACGATCGGGCGCGGGGCCTCGGCGGCTGGTCGCTCGACGTCCACCACCAGTGGGACCCGGCGACCTTCACCGTCCACCTCGGCGACGGCCAGGACATCCAGCGCGCGGACCGCCGCGAAGCCTGGATGGCGGAGCGGGTCGTCGGCGCCGGGTACCCCAACGCGACGGGCTGCACGGTGGAGGGCGGCGACCCCTTCCCGTACGCCGACCCGCTGCCCTACGACGGCATCCCCGCGCGAGCCTCGGGCGCGGAGATCACCTCGATCGCCTTCGACCCCGCGGGCGAGCTCTACCTGACCGTCGCGCAGGGCATGGTGTACCGGCTCGCCGACGACCAGACCCTGCGCCTGGTGTTCGACGGGCGCTCGGGCGTGACGCGCGACTACCAGGACCTCGCCTTCGGCCCCGACGGCGCGCTCTACGTGGCCGACGGCGCGGGCCACCGCGTGTGGCGGTGGAAGGACGGCGTCCTCGCGGCGTTCGCGGGCACCGGGGCGGCCGCCCCCGGCGGGGTGATCGCGCCGGGCGAGGCGACCTCGCTGCCGCTCGACACCCCGCACGGCGTCGCCGTCGCGCCCGACGGCACCGTGTACATCTCGGAGTTCGAAGGGCACCGCGTCCGACGCGTCGGCGTCGACGGCCAGATGACCACCTACGCCGGCAACGGCGCGGAGGCCACCGGCTGTTGGGGTGGGACGCTCGCGCCGGAGGACGGCACCGTGGCGACCGGCGCCGCCCTCTGCCACCCCGACGGCCTCGCCGTCGCGCCCGACGGCACCCTGTGGTTCACGGAGATGAACAGCGTCCTCCAGGTGGGCACCGACGGGAGGACGCACTGCAAGGCCAACTGCGCGTCCGCGCCCGGTAGCCCGTCGCGGTGGTGGCTGCCGTGCGGGCTCAACTTCGGCTGGCGCGGCGCTGATGGGGTCCGCGCGCGCGACGCGTGCCTCGAGGCGCCCGTCGGCGTCTCCTTCGACCGCCATGGCGACCCCCTCGTCGTCGAGCGCACCGACCGCGAGGGCGCGGGGTTCGGCTCGCTGCTCCGCCTCGACTCGTCGGGCATCGTGCGGGTGTTCGCGGGCAAGGACGACGAGTCGTGCGGGCTCCACCACCACGTCTTTCGCGAGGCGCGGCGGCCGCTCTTCTGGTCGGCGCGCCGCGCCGCGGTCTCGCCCGCCGGGGAGGTGTTCGCGCTCTCGCGGCTCGGCCGCGTCGTGTGGCGCTTTCCGAAGCACGACGACGAGGTGCGCGTCCCCTCGAAGGACGGCGGCGAGGTGTACGTCTTCAACGACGCCGGCCGCCACCTCCGCACGGAGGACGCCTTCACAGGCAACCCCCGCTACACCTTCGACTACGACGCCGAGGGCCGCCTCGCCCACCTCCGCCGCCGCGTCTCGCCCACCCTCGACGACGTCACCACCATCGCGCGCTCGGGCAACGTCGTCACCCTCACGGGCCCCGACGGCGACCAGGCGTCCCTCACCCTCGACGCGGACGGCTACGTCGCGCGGGTGCGGACGTCGGTGGGCGGCGAGCACGCGCTCCGCTATGCGGGCGGCGGCCTGCTGCGGGCCTACCAGGACGCCGCCGCGCGCTGGCACCTCTTCGAGTACGACGACCGCGGGCGACTCACGCACGACCGCTGGGGCGCTTCGGAAACAACCGCGCTCGCCGGCGGGCGCGACGTCGCGACGGCCGGCGGCGCCTGGTCGTACGCGCTCTCGACGGCAGGGAGCGTGACCCACGCCGCCCGTACGATGACCCTCGACGACCCGCCCTACGCGCGCACGGAGGAGCACCGCACCCTCCCCGACGGCCGCCGCGTGCGCATCTCGACGACGCCGGGGCGGCCGCTCGTGGAGAGCGTGCGCGAGCTGGCCTCCGCCAACGGCTGGGACGCGACCGACCACATCAACCCGATGCGGGAGACGCGCACCACGGTGACGGAGGGCGGCGTGCGCAACACCGAAGGGGGATGGGCCACGGCGCCCTGGGCGTGGTCGCGCCGCTCGGTGCGGGCCGACCCCTTCTTCCGCGGCCACCAGCCGATGGCCGGGCGCGACGAGGTCCGCCACGGGGGGCTTCGCTACGCGAGCGAGACGCAGCGCGCGGTGCCCGGCGCGGCGCTCCCGCCGTCGGAGCCGCGCTTCGCCACCGAGCTCCTCGAACGCTTCCGGTGGGTGAACCCGCTCGCCTACGACGACGCCGCGGGGACGTTGTTCAACGCGCTCCCCCTGTCGGTCGACGACGTCCCGCAGCGCTGGGAGACGCGGTGGACGCGCGCCAGCACGAGCGCGCCCTGGACGGTGGAGCGCCGCTCGCCGATGAACCGCCTCCAGACGACCGTGATGGACGGCGAGGGGCGCCCCGCGACGATCACGCCGCCGCCGATCACCCAGGACGGGAGCGCCCTCGCCGTGCTGCCGGTCGTTTACGCCTACGACGCGCGCGGGCGCGCCGAGACCGTCACCCAGGGCGACCGCGTCCTCCGCTACACCTGGCACGCGACCGGCGGGCCCGGCGTGCAAGGGCGGGTGGCCTCCGTGGAGGTCAGCGGCCCCGACGTCTCGCTCACCACCAGCTACCTGTACGACCCGCCCGCGCGGCGCGCGACCACGGTGCTTCCCGGCGACGTCGTGGGCGCCGAGCGGAGGCTGGTGACGGAGGACGACACCTCCGGCAACCTCGTGTCGTTGACGCCGCCCGCCCGCACCGCCCACACCTTCAGCTACGGCTGGCGAAACCAGCTCGCGAGCTACGTCGCCCCCGCGGCCGGAGCCCACACCGCGGAGGTCGACCGGCGCACCAGCCACGCCTACGACGCGAGCGGCCGCGAGACCCAGGTGCACCGGGCGGGCGAGGTGGAGGCGTCGCCCGCCAACACCGGCGTCACGACGACGTACGGCACGGGCGGGCGCGTGGCGTACCGCGACCTGCCGCCCGAGGGGGGCGTCCGCCCGCGCGTGACCTACGGCTACCACGCGACGCTCGGCGACCTGGAGACGGTGACGGACTCGCGCGCGAGCGTGGGGACGGTGCGCACGCTCTTCGACGTCGGCGCTACCGGTCGGCTGACGCGCGGCACGCGCTGGGAGCTCGCCGGCGTGTCGCCCTCCCCCGAGGTGAGCTGGACGTGGGCGCCGGGCGTCGAGCGCACCGACACGTTGACGGTGCATGGCGCGCCCGCAGTGCCGACGCTGCGCTTCGTCTACGACGGCGACGGCGCGGTGCGGCGCGTGGCGATCGAGGGCGTCGGCACGCAGCCCGACTACGACATGGCCCACGACCCGACGGCCGGCACGCTCCAGTCGACGACGCTCGGCGGCGTGGTGACGCAGCAGCGGTACACCGCGTACGGGCAGCTCGCGTCGCTCGGGAGCGTGGTGGGTTCGACCGCGGGGCTGTCGTTCACCTACGGGTGGGACGGCATCGGGCGCGTGCAGCGGATCACGGAGACCAACGGGTCGCCGTCGACCGACCTGCGCTACCAGTACGACGCGGCGGGGCGCCTCTCCGACGTGTGCGTGTGGGACGCGTCGGGCTGCGCGACGGCGCTCGCCCACCACGAGTACGACCCCAACGGCAACCGCACGCTCACGCGCTACCGCGACGCGAGCGGCGCGGTGCTCGACGAGATCACCGCGGCCTACGACGCGCAGGATCGGTTGACGGGCACGACCGGCACGGCGAGCGGGACGACGACCTACGCGTACGACGCGCAGGGGCGGACGACGACGAAGATGCGCGGCGGCGAGGTGACGACGTACGACTACGACGCGTTCGGCCACCTGACTGGCGTGACGCGGACAGGCGGCAGTACGCCGGTGGCGGTGAGCTACGCGCTCGACGCGACGGGCCGGCGCATCGGGCGCACGGTGGCGAGCGCGACGACCCACTGGGTGTACCGCGGTGAGCGGGTGGCGGGGGAGCTCGACGCGGACTGGGCATTGCAGCGGGTGTTCGTGTACGGGGCGAGGGAGCACGTGCCCGACGTGGTGATGCAGCGGACCGGGGGCGGCTGGGAGGCCCACCGGGTGCTGACCGACCACCTCGGCAGCGTGCGCCGCGTGGTGCGGGCGAGCGACGGCGCGGTGGTGGAGGAGCGCGACTACGACGAGTACGGGCGGGTCACGCGCGAGACGAAGGACGCGGCGTGGGCGTGGCTGCCGTTCGGGTACGCGGGCGGGCTCTACGACCGCGACACGGGGCTGGTGCGCTTCGGCGCGCGCGACTACGACGCGGAGGTCGGAAGGTGGGTGGAGAAGGACCCCATCGGGTTCGCGGGCGGGGACAGCGGGCTGTATGGGTATGTGCTGGGGAATCCGGTCAACCTGATTGATGTGGATGGGGAACAGGCGATTCCCACTGTGCTTCCCCCTGTGTGTTATACGAGTCCACAGGGAGCGGCCGTCTGCGGCGGCGTCATACTGATGGGCGCGGTCCCAACCCGCGCATCCACCTCTCTGCGGCGCAGCGCCGTCATCTCCAGGAGCAGCTTCGCCGAGCGGACACTTCGGCCCGCGTCCACATGTGCGCCACGGCCCTGCTGATGAGCGCGCGAGGCGTCGGCGGCGAGGAGATCGCCGCGACGCTCGGGGTGACACGCCGCACCGTCACCAACATTCGCGCGCGGTGGGCCGAGCTCGGACTCGCTGGCCTGAGCGACCGCCCCCGCGCAGGGCGCCCCCCGCGAGCAGGCGGAGCCTACCGAGCGGCTCTGCGGCGCACCGTCCGGCGCGATCCGCAGAAGCTCGGCTCACGCCTTCACGCGGTGGACGGCCCCTCGCCTCGCCGCACACCTGGCGCGGCAGATGGGGGTGCCGCTGACCGCGAAGCGGGTCGCCGCGCTCCTGCGCGAGGAGGGGTTCGTGTGGCGGCGGACCAAACGGACGCTGCGCAACCTGCAGGACCCCGTCGAGGTCGAACGGACGCGCAGGCTTCTGGCGCGGCTAAAAAGGGGGCCCTCGCGCCGGGAGCCCGGTTCGAGCTGTGGTTCGGCGACGGGGTGACCTTCTCGCTGCTGCCCCAGGTCACCCACGCGTGGCGTCGCCGCGGCACGGTGAAGCGGGTCCCCACGCCGGGCAAGAACGTGAAGGTGCCGGTGTTCGGTGCGTACCGGTGGCCCGACGGCCCGTTCCTGTTCGCGCGGGGTGGAGCGCGGAGCGGCGTCGACACGGCCCTGTTCCTGTCCATGCTGCGGCAGCTCGCGCGTCACGCCCGTCGCGTGCGCCGCATCGTCGTGCTGGTGCTCGACCACGGCAGCGCGCAGACCTCGCGTCGCTCCGAGGCGAAGCTGCTCTCGCTGGTGCCGCAGGTGGTCGTGCTCTGGTTGCCGCCCTACTCGTCCGAGCAGCTCAACGACATCGAGAACCTCTGGCAGCACGCCAAGGAGGACTACTTCAGCGAGATGCTCGTCGCGAAGGGCGACGACTTCGCCGCCGCCGTCGATCGGCTCCTCTGCGGACTGCGCCGCCCCGGCCGTCTGCGGCGCTTCCTCAAGCCGAGACCTGGGTGGGAAAGAATTTAGATGCCCCTGCTTATACGAGTCCACAGGGAGCGGCCGTCTGCGGCGGCGTCATACTGATGGGCGCGGTCGGCATGATGATGGCGAATCCGTATCGGCCTCGCCCCTCTGGGCCCTCTTCGGCGACCGAGCTTTGCCTTCGCTTGCCCAGTCTAGCGTTGTGCGAGGCTTGCTGCGCTGTGCTTGCCAGAGGTGCCTTGGCTTCTTGCATGGGCTGGTGCTCATTGAGATGGAACCCAACGCCGCCTCCTCCTCCGCCGCCGCCTACGCCACCCCCGCCCCCAACTCCTGAGCGAGGATCATGTATACAGCACTCTTAGTCTGTCGCTTTAGTCCTAGCAACTATCATCCAATGGCGGAAGTCGGTGTGCTTCAGCCAATGGCGTTCGGCCGCAAGTCGGTTCTGTAGGAGATTCGGATGGATGAGCGAAAGAGAGCGCTGCTGACGAGGCTTGACGAATTTCTTCGTGCGGAGCACGCCGTCGTTTCGTGGCGTAACGCACTTGACTCGGGGCTCTCACTGAGTCTTGAGTCCAGCCCGGTCGGCGCCGGTGATAACGAAGCCGAGATGAACTTGGTCGTGAATAGGTTGAGTGCGTTGCTGGAGGACTGGGAGCAGCACATCGTATTGGTGGCGGAGGCGATCGAGCAACTTCGCGTCGATCCCTCCGATCCTATTGTCGCGCTGGCGAGAAACTGGTCAGAATGGAACGTCAAGCGGCACATTTCTGACAATGTTGTGGAGGGCAGTCCACGTGAGATCGAGGAGATCTCGCGTGATCTTACAGTGGCGTGGATTCGTTGGATGCGCCAATATTCTAACGAAATGGCGTGCATGGGAATGGGGCTTTCACCGGAAGCCCGTGAGATCATCGCGTCGAGGGAGGCGGCGGCGTTGGAGGAGTTTGGGCCGATCGACTGTTCCAGTTCAACATGAACGCCAAGCCGCAGGTTCGAGCGGAGTGCGACGCCGAACACTACTGCTCTCATCTCCGTATCTTGAAAAAATGGTCTGACATGAACAGTCACCGGCGACAGGCCCGATGTCCGCGTTGGCGGCTTGCAACAAGCGCCTGCATCATCGCCGCGACGTTCGCAGGCAACATGCTCCTCGGCTGTTCCGACCTGCCGCGCCCGCCCGACGCGTCGCCCGACGGCACCCCGTTGGACCCCCTCGACGTGCCCGCCGACGCGCCCTCCGACCTCCCCACTTCGCCCCCTGACGTCGCGCCCCCCGACGTCGCGCCCCCCGACGTCGCGCCCCTCGACACCCCACCCCTCGACGCCCTACCCGCCGCCGCCCCCGGCTGCGCCGCGCCCTTCGTGCGCTGTGGTGGCCTCTGCGTCGACCCCGCGCGTAACCCCGCGCACTGCGGCGGCTGCGATCGCGCTTGCCGCGCGGACGAGCGCTGCCTCTCCGGCGCGTGCGCCTGCGCCCCTTCTCACGCCCGCTGCGGCGACGTCTGCGTCGACCCCGCGCGCGACCCCGCGCACTGCGGCGGCTGCGGCCGCGCGTGCGCCGCGGGCGCCGCCTGCGTCTCCGGCGCGTGCGCCTGCGCCGACCCGCTGATCCGCTGCGGCGACGCCTGCGTCGACGCGTCGCGCGACCGAGCCCACTGCGGCGCCTGCGACGTCACGTGCCCGGCGTCCTCGCGCTGCGACGCCTCGCGCTGCGTGCCTGCGGTGTGCGATGCGGCGCACGCGGATTGCGACGGCGACGTGGCCAACGGCTGCGAGGCTGACCTGCGCGCGTCGGCCACGGACTGCGGCCGCTGCGGGGCGGCGTGCGGCTTCCCCGGCGCCTCCGCGCGCTGCGTCGACGGCGCCTGCGCGCTCGGCGTGTGCATGGCGGGGCGCGGCGACTGCGACGGCGACGTTTCGAACGGCTGCGAGGCGACGCTCGCCGACGACCCGCGCCACTGCGGCGCCTGCGGGGCCCGTTGCGCGGCCGCGCCGCACCGGCCCGCGGCCTGCGTCGAGGGGCGCTGCGCGGGCGCTGTGCGACGCGGGCTACGCGGACTGCGACGGCGACGTGGGCAACGGCTGCGAGGCGGCGCTGGCGACGGACGCGAACCACTGCGGCGCCTGCGGGCGTCGCTGCGCCCGCGGGGCCTGCGCGGCGGGCGTGTGCGTCGACGAGCCCGAGCAGCGGAGCTGTCGCGGCGCGGCGCGGCCCGGGTGCGGGCTGGTGGAGGTGCCCGGCGGCCGGGTGACCTTCTCGAGCCGGACGTGCGGCCTCGCGGACGCGTCGCCCGCGACCTGCGCGGCGAACAACAACTCGCAGGGCGCGGTCACGGTGGCGGCCTTCGCGGCGGACGCCTACGAGGTGACGGTGGCGCGCTTCCGCGCGTACTGGGAGGCGCGGCGGGCGGACGGCGGGGCGTCGATCCGGACGGCGCCGATCGTCTTCCCCGGCGGGTCGTTGAGCGCGTGGGCGAGGGCGGGCGTGGAGCCGCCGACCGGGCCGGAGTTCAACTGGACGGCGACGCCGGGGGCGCGGGAGGCGCACCCGATCAACGGGGTCGACTGGTGGACGGCGCTGGAGTTCTGCGTGTGGGACGGGGGGAGGCTGCCGATGGAGCGCGAGTGGGAGTACGCCGCGCGCTACCTCACCGCGCCGTCCGCGGGCCTCGCCGCGGGGCGCACCTACCCGTGGGGGGAGGCGGCGCCCGACGCGCTCGCGTGCGACCGGGCGCTGGGCGCGCCGTGCCTCGGCGACGACGGCGCGCGGACGCGGCGGGTGGGCTCGTTCGCGCCGAGCGCGGGGCTCTTCGACCTGTCGGGCAACGTCGGCGAATGGGCCGCGGACGAGTGGTTCGGCGGCGCCCGTGAGTTCATGCTGGCGCCCTTGAACTGCGTCGGGGCGTGCGGCCTGCCGTTTCCCCGCGGCGGCGAAGAGAGCCTCCGCCCGACGCGCGGGCGCGGGCTCGACGGGGGCGCCGACCTCGCCCTGCGCGCCGCGTCGCGCTACGCCCTCGCGCTCGACGCGCGCGACGCCACCATGGGCCTCCGCTGCGTGAGGAGCCGGTGAGCTACCGCGCCCCGCTCCTCGCGCTCCTCCTCGCGGCGTCGGGCTGCGACGACGTCCCGGTGGTGGGCGGCCGCGACGCCGCGACGGACGACGTCGCGCGCGACCTCGGCCCCGACGACATGGCCGCCGCGCCCGACGCGCCCGCGGACGCCCCCGTGCCGCCCGAGGCCGCGCTCGACGTCCCCGCGGACGCCCTCGCGCCGCCCGACGTCGCCGCCTGCGGCTCGGCCGGCGGCCCCTGCTGCGCGGGGGACGTCGCCTGCGGCCCGTCGCTCGTCTGTGGCGGCGGCGTGTGCGGGCCCTGTGGCGACGACATGGCCGCGTGCGGCGGCGCCTGCCGCGACGTGACGGGCGACCCGGCCCACTGCGGCGCCTGCGGGCGCTCGTGCCGCGCCGACCAGCGCTGCGCCGCGGGCGCCTGCGTCTGCGCCGAGGGGCGGACGGCGTGCGGCGGCGCCTGCGTCGACCCGCTCCGCGACGGCGACCACTGCGGCGCCTGCGGGCGCTCGTGCGCGGGGAGCCTGCCGGGGGCGACGGCGCGCTGCGCGCTCGGGCGCTGCGTGGTCGACCGCTGCGACGACGGCCGCGCCGACTGCGACGGCGACGGCGCGAACGGCTGCGAGGCGTCGCTCGCCTCCGACGCGAACCACTGCGGGCGCTGCGGGGCCCGCTGCGACGCGCTCCCGGGCCGCGCGGTGCGCTGCGAGGGCGGGCGCTGCGTCGACGCGGAGGCGTGCGCCGCCCCCCTCGGCGACTGCGGGCCGGCGCCGGGCTGCGAGGCCGACCTCTCGCGGAGCGTCGCCCACTGCGGCGCCTGTGGGCGCGCGTGCCCCGCGCGCGGCGGCGTCGCCCGCTGCGTCGACGGCGCCTGCGCGCTCACGTGCGACCCGGGCCGCGGCGACTGCGACGGGGACGCGTCCGACGGCTGCGAGGCCGACCTCGCCGCCGACGTCGACCACTGCGGCGGTTGCGGCCGACGCTGCGCGCCGCCCCACGCGACGGGCGACTGCCTCGCGGGGCGCTGCGCCGTGGGCGCCTGCGAGGCGGCGTGGGGTGACTGCGACGGGGACGCGTCCAACGGCTGCGAGCGCGACCTCGCCGGGGACGCCGAGCACTGCGGTGCGTGCGGGCGGCGGTGCGTCCGCGCGGGCGCGGTGGCGGCGTGCGCGGCGGGCCGGTGCGCGATCGGCGCGTGCCTCGCGGGCCGCGGGGACTGCGACGGGGACGCGCCCAACGGCTGCGAGCGCGACCTCACGGACGACGCGGCGAACTGCGGCGCCTGCGGGCGCCCGTGCCGCGCCGACCAGGCGTGCCGCGCGGGCGTGTGCGGCTGCCGCGAGGGGGCGGCGGTGTGCGAGGGCGCGTGCGTCGACGTGCGGAGCGACCCGCGGCACTGCGGCGCGTGCGGCGCGGCGTGCGCGAGCGGCGTGTGCTCGGAGGGCGTCTGCACGACCCCCGCGGTCCAGCGGAGCTGCCTGACCGCGGGCACGCCGGGGTGCGGGTTGGTGGAGGTCGCGGGGGGGACGTTCACGCTGGGCGCGGACGGGCTGTGCGTGCCGCCGGGCGACCCGGCCACGTGCGCGGGCCCCTACGGAGGGCCTCCGGTGCCGGGGGTCACGGTGAGCTCGTTCGCGGTGGACGCGTACGAGGTGACGGTGGCGCGCTTCCGGGCGTTCGTTCGGGCGCGGGCGGAGGCGCTGCGGGGCGTCCGGGCGCGGCCCGTGGCGTACCCCGGGCGCTCGCTCGCGTGGGAGGGCGCAGGGTCGCTGCCACCCGAGAACGGCAGCCCCCGGTGCACCGGCGACTGCACCTGGACGCCGTCGCCCGGGCGCTTCGAGCGGATGCCCGTGCTCCCGGTCGACCTGTGGACGGCGCAGGAGTTCTGCGTGTGGGACGGCGGGCGGCTGCCGACCGAGGCCGAGTGGGAGTACGTTGCGCGCGGCCGCGCGGTGGCGTCGGAGGCGCTGGCGCCGGGGCGGACGTACCCCTGGGGCGAGGCCGTCCCGCGGACGGTGGCGCCGTGCGACCGCGCGCACGTCACCGAGGCGTGCGCGGGCGACCTCGGGATGTTCCACCGCGAGGTGGGGCGCTTCGCGCCGGCGGGCGGCGTCTACGACCTCGCGGGCAACGCGCGCGAGCACTGCGTCGACCATTTCGACTACTACGGGTCGATGAGCCTGGGGTGCTGGCGGACGTCGCCGCTGCGCGACCCGCTCTGCCGCGTGTCGCGCCCCACCACCGGCAACGTCTTCCGCGGCGGGACGCGGGCGTCGTCGTCGAGCCTCGCCGGCCACGTGCTCCGCGTGACCGCGCGCGACGAGGTGCTCCTCGGTGACGCGGTGGGCTTCCGCTGCGTGCGCTCGCGGCCCTGACGCCCGCTCAGCGCCCGTCGGCGGCGGCGAGCAGCGTGGCGAGGCCACCACAGTGCCACTGCGCGTCATCCAGCGGGTGTACTCGCACCCACCCGCACGCGTCCGGCGTGGATGGGCGAGCGGGCAGCGGGTGTCGACCACGAGGCGCGCTGTCTTGCCTCTCCCCTCAGCAGCCGATGACGTTCACCTTCACGGGGGCGCGGCGGAGGGTCTTGCGGAAGAGGCGCTTGCCCCAGGGGACCGTCTTGCGCTTGTCGAAGAGGACGAGCCAGGCCTCGGTGAGCCCCAGCGACGTGGCGTAGGCGGCGACCTGCGTGACGCCCTTGGCGAGGGTGCGCGTGTCATGGCGCTGCTTCAGCTCGACGGCGACGCGCTGAGTCTTCCAGGTGATGAGCAGGTCGAGGGCGCCCTTGCCGAGGGCGTACTCGCGGTCGATGCGGCCGCCGCCGTTCACGACGCGCTGGAGGAAGGCCATCAGCATGAGGTGGGGCCCCGACTCCTTGTACTCGAAGCCACCCGCCGCGACGTGCCCGTCCTCGCGCCAGAACTCCTGCCACGCCCCCATCAGCTTCGGCACGTCGAGCAGGCCATCGGGGCGCACATACCACTCGGTCCGCTGGTAGAGGGAGGACTGCGCGGCGGCGGTGAGGGCGCGCGGGACGACCTCGCGGTACATCGGGTTGGCGACGGCCCACCCGCCCGCGACCTTGCGGATGAGCCCGAGCCCCGCGACGTAGAGCAGGTCGTCGTCGATGTCCGAGAAGGGGAGGAGCTCGCCCGCGAGCATGGGGTCGATGACGCGCCGCACGCGGGGCTCTCGCAGCCGGGCGACGAGGGCGTCGATGTGCGTGCGGCGCTCGAGGATGAGCGCCTCCTTCGCGGCCTCGACGTGGCCGCGCGTGACGGGGACGGCGCGGTCGCGCACGAGGCGGTCGGTGGCGTAGTCCGCGATCGCGTTGACCAGCCAGGGCTGACCCGCGGTGAGCGCGAAGACGTGGGCGGCGGCGTCGGCTTCGAAGCGCTGACCCGTCGCCGTCGTGTGCTGCGCGAGGAGCGACTCCACCTCGGGGCGCGTGAAGGGGGCGACGGAGGTGACCTCCGCGTTGACGTTGAAGGGGGACGACGACCCGAGCCACTCGATCTGGCGGCGCTCGTCCGCTGAGAGGGTGTCGTCGCGCACCGCCTGCCACCCCCACCAGCGCGACGCTCTGCGGGAAGGGGGCCTCCGTCCGGCTCAGGTAGCCCGCGCGGAGCTGCGAGAGGAACGACACCATCGTCGCCCCCACCAGCCCGTCGGCCTCGTCGAAGAGCACCGCGAGCGTGAACGAGAGCGGCGGCACGCGTGCATCATGCACGGGGCTCGCGGTGAGGCAAGCGCGCGGCGCCGGCGAGTCCGTGGGTGATGTTCCCGTGGGCGGGGGAGTCGCCTGACGCGGCGTCCCGTCGACACGGGCGCGCCGTTGCGGTACGTGTGCGACCACCCAGGCCTCACTCTCTTCACCTCACGGAGCGCACCGATTCAGATGAACCGCCACCTCCACCCGTTCTGGCGAGCCGCCCTCGCGAGCCTCCTCGTCCTCGGCGTCGTGTCGTGCAGCGACCCGGCGCCCGGCACCACCGGCCCCGGCACCGGCCCTGGGACGGGCCCCGGCACCGGCCCCGGGACGGGCCCCGGCACCGGCCCCGGGACGGGCCCCGGCACCAACCCGACCGAGCCGCAGGTCGCGGGCTCCACGGGCACGCTCGCCCGCGTCAACCCCGGCACGACGGAGGACTTGCTCGGCATCTGGGGCACCGCCGCCAACAACATCCACGCGATCACGGCCGACGAGCTCCGTCGCTACAACGGCACCGCGTGGGTCGTCGGCGCGATGTTGCCGGAGATGGACCGCGGGCCGATGCAGATGCCCCGGGCGCCGGTGGCGCGGGCCGTCGGCGGGTTCGACATGACGACGACCTTCGTGTCCGCGGTGACGGTGCCCGCGGAGGGCTCGGCGGAGGCGGGCCTCGGGCAGATCTTCCGGGTGATGGGGATGTCGGGGACCATCACCATGCCCATGCCGCGGATGTACGTGCAGGGCTTCTGGGGCCGCGCCGCCAACGACATCTGGGCCGTCGGCGGCGACTACGCCATCCACTGGAACGGCTCCGCCTGGGAGAACCGCTCCATGGGCATCGAGCCCAACTCCGACCTCCAGGACGTCTGGGGCTCGTCGGCCACCGACGTGTGGGCCGTCGGCGCGAACGTCTACCACCTGGAGGGGAGCGGCTGGCGCAAGGTCGAGATCCCCGGCGCGGGCGCCACCAACTTCCTCGGCATCTGGGGCTCCGGCGAGCGCGACGTCTGGCTCGTCGGCAACAGCGCCACCCAGCACTGGAACGGCACCGCCTGGAAGCGCGAGTTCGCCGGCACCACGCAGATCATCCGCGACGTGTGGGGCAGCGGCCCGAGCGACGTCTGGGCCGTCGGCGAGGCCGGCACCGTCGTCCGCTGGAACGGCGAGCGCTGGTACCCGCTCACCAGCGGCGTCAACGTCTCGCTCAACGGCATCTGGGGCTCCTCGGGCCGCGACTTCTGGGTCGTCGGCGCGCGCGGCACCGCCCTCCACTACACCCACACCATGGACAACGGCGGCGGCCCCCGCAACACCGCGCTCGGCCCCTCCACCGTGGCCGGCGGCGGCATGGGCGTGATCGTCTCCGCCGCGTCCAACGCCTTCTCCGCCTGTGCCCGCAAGCGCGACGGCACGGCGGTGTGCTGGGGCGACAACCGCGCGTCGATGCTCGGCGACGGCACCACCCGCACCCAGTACGAGCCCGTCGCCGTGCAGGGCCTCTCGGGCGTCGTCGACGTCTCCATCGGCCAGTACCACGCCTGTGCGGCGCTCATGGACGGCTCCGCGCGCTGCTGGGGCACCAACCGCAGCGGCCAGCTCGGCAACGGCGAGGCGCAGGGCGACTACCCGATGCCGCAGATGGTGTCGGGCATCGACAACGCGATCCAGATCGCCGTCGGCAACGCCCACTCCTGCGCCCTCCTCCGCACCGGCCAGGTGCGCTGCTGGGGCCAGAACAACAGCGGCCAGGTCGGCGACGGGCAGAACACCAACCGCTCGTTCCCCGCCTCCGTCAACGCGCCCACCGACCTCGTCCAGGTGGTCGCAGGCTTCGCCCACACCTGCGCCCTCCGCAACAACGGCGGCGTCGTGTGCTGGGGCGCCGGCGCGCAGGGGCAGATCGGCAACGGCATGATGGTCGCCATGAACAACATGGGCCAGCCCGTCTCCGGCATCACCGACGCCATCTCGCTGAGCGCGGGCCCCAACCACACCTGCGCGGTCCGCCTCAACGGCCGCGTGGTGTGCTGGGGCGGCAACGCCGGCGGCCAGATCGGCAACGGCATGACGACGCCGGTCGCGATGCCCTACGAGGTCGGGGGCATCGTCGACGCGGTGGCCGTCACCGCCGGCAACCTCCACACCTGCGTCGTTCGCAAGACCGGCGGCGTGCGCTGCTGGGGCTCCAACACCGGCGGCCAGCTCGGCGACGGCACCGCGATGAACCGCCTCACCCCCGTCGACGTGATGGGCGTCACCGACGCCGTCCGCGTCACCGCCGGCAACGACTTCTCCTGCGCCGTCCGCGGCTCCGGGCAGGTCGTGTGCTGGGGCGGCAGCGCCAACGGCCAGCTCGGCCGCGGCATGCTCAACGGCCGCCAGGCCGCGGGGCCCGTCACCGGCACCTGACCGCCCCGCCGGACACCTCCCCCCGCGCGCGCCGTCCGCCGCGCCCGACACCCCGACCCACTTCCACACCGCGTCTCCCGCGATTCCTCGCGTGGCACGGCGCGCGCTCTACGGGCTCCCGCGGCCATCCCCTCGGCCGCGCCCTCAACACCCCACGGAGCCCCCATGAGACCCCGCACGCTCGCCACGCTCACCGCCCTCTCGGCGCTCGCCTGCAACGCCCGCGCGCCGCGCCCGCCCACCGAGGAGCCCACCTCCCGCACCGACCGGCTCACCGCCGCGCCCTCGCTGCTCGACCTCCGCGCGTCCGCCAGCGAGGTCGGCCTCCCGCGCGCCGGCGACGTCGCCTTCGTCGACCTCACGTTCCACTTCGGCGCCGCGGCCTCGCCGATCACCGCGCTCACGCTCGTCGTCACCGACCCCACCGGCGCCGAGGAGACGCTCACCCTCGACGGCGTCGCGCGCTACGGCGTGGTCGGCGCCGACGGCCAGGGGCGCTACCGCGTCGTCGTCAACCGCGCCACCGCGCCGGGGCTCTACAAGTACGCGCTGACCCTGCGCGACGCCGCCAGCGCCGAGAGCGAGACGCTCACCGCCACCCTCTCCGTCCGCGACGACCTCGCCGCGCCGCTCGCGATCACCACGGTGTCGCCCGCCGCCGCGCGCCCCGGCGACGTCGTCACGCTCACCGGCGCGGGCTTCGACGCGCGCCCCGACGCCAACGTGGTCACCGTCGGCGGCGCGCGCGCCCGCGTGCTCGACGGAACCGCCACCTCGCTCCGGTGTGAGGTCCCGACCACCGCGGTCACCGGCGCGCCCGTCGTGCAGAGCCCGCGCGGCCAGGCGGCCTCGCCGACGACGCTCACCGTCACCCCCACCGTCACCCTGCGCGCGTCGCCCGCGACGGTGGCCGCCGGTGCGAAGGTGCGCTTCGTCGCGGACGTCGCCGGGGCCGCGCGCGGCGACGTCTCCTGGCAGGTCAACGGCGTCCCCGGCGGGCGAAGCGACCTCGGGTTCATCGACGCGTCGGGGACGTACACCGCGCCCGCGGTCGTCCCCGCCGAGGGCTCGGTGGAGGTGCGCGCCGTGTCCGCCGCCGCGCCCACCGTCTCCGCCGCCACGCGCGTCACGCTCGGCGCGCCGCTCCCGCAGGCCGTCGCCGGCACCCTCGCGCGCGCCGCCGGAGGGGTCTTCACCGACCGCGCGGGCCTCGCCACCATCACCTTCGCGCCGAACGCCGTCGACCGCGACGTCGCCGTCTCGCGCGTCGACGCGCTTTTCCTCGACCCCGGCCGCGCCATCGACGGCATCCCCGACGGCGTCCCCCTCGCGCGCGTCCGCGTCGACCCGCGCGACGCCGCCGCCCGCGTCACCGGAACCGTCACCGCCCGCGTCCTCCTCCCGCGCCGCCTCAACCCCGACACCGTGCTCCAGCTCCACCGCGAGGGCTCGCCCACCACGCTCGTCGGCACGGCGTACCCCAACGCCGACGGCGTCTCCGCCACCGTGCGCCTCTCCGACTGGGGGAGCTTCGTGTTGAGCGCCCGCGTCGCGCCCGTTCAGTTCGACGTCGCGCCGATCGGGATGCCCACCGCGTCGCTTACCGTCACCGCGGTCTCGACGCCCGCCGACGGCCCCGAGGAGGGCGCGACCTTCCCCGTCCTCGTCGAAGGAACCAACTTCTGGCCCGGCTTCACCCGCGTCTCCATCGCGCGCATCCAGCGCGTGCGCAACGGCGGCGCGCCCGTCGACATCGCCCCGCAGTCGCGCGCCGACCTCGACGGCGTCGTGCAGGACAAGAACCCCGTCGTCGGCCCCGTCCTCGTCGACGCCTCGCGCACGCGCCTCGGCTTCACCCTGCGCGTGCCCGACATGACCGAGCTCGCGCGCGGCGACCAGCTCCTCCTCGGGCTCCGCATCGAGCGCCTGAGCCTCGGCGGCCGCCCCTCGTTCGGCGCCGCCACCACCGACCCGTCGCGCCTCCAGGTGCGCGGCCTCCCCGAGCTCATCGTCCGCGCCGCGGGGAGCGACCTCTTCGCCGTCGACGGCACCCGCATCGACGCCACCATCTCGTCGAGCGACCGCTTCTCCACCGTCGAAATCGCCGCCGGCCTCACGCTCGGCGTCGGCGCTGCGGTGACCACCGCCGCCGTCGGCGCCACGCCCGCGCTCAGCGCCGTCGACCTCTCCACCCTGGGGCGCTTCGAAGCGGTGTTCGGCCCCGTCCCGGAGATCCCCGCGAACGTCTCGCGCACCACCGCGCGGGTCTTCCAGCCCGCGCGCGTCCCGGTGTCCATCGAGGCCACCGGGCCCGTCGACGTCCGCGGCACCGTCTACCTCGCCGGCATGCGCGGCGGCGAGAACCCCAACCTCACGCAGTCCGCCGGCGCCGGCCGCCCCGGCGGGCTCGTCGGCGGCTTCCGCTCGGGCGGCAACGGCGGCAACGGCGGCGTCACCTCGGCGAGCGACGTCCCGCAGGACGGCAGCCTCCCCGGCAACGGCCTCCCGATCGACGGCGTCGGCACCTCGCTCGCGTCGGGCCCGCTCAACGTCGCGCCCGCGCCCTTCGGCTCGCGCTTCGACGCGGTGACCCGCGCGGCCTCCGACCTCGAGCTCATCGCCAACGTCGGCACCGCGGTGGTCTCCTCGTTCGTCTCGCCGGGCAACGCGCTCCAGTACCTCGGCGGCGCCGCGGTCGACCTCGTCGGCGCCGCCGTCGCCTCGCCGGGCTGCGTCGACTGCCGCGCGGGCGGGCGCATCACCGGCGGCTCCGGCGGCCACGGCGGGCGTCGCGCGGCGGGCCAGGCCGCGACCCTCGTCGACGACGCTGCGCTCCACGCAGGAACGGGCGGCGGCGGGGGAGGGGGCGGTGGCTCGTCGGCCTTCCAGGAGACGCTCTTCGGCTTCACGCTCGCCACCGACAACCGGCACGGCGGCGGCGGCGGGGGCGGCGGGGGCGCGGCGGCCTCGCTCCGCATCACGGGGGCCGACCTCGTCGACCTGCGCGGCAGCGTCCTCGGCGCGGGCGGCCGCGGCGGCCACGGCGAGCTCCACCACTGGCTCGCGTCGCCCGGCGGGGGCGGAGGGGGCGGCGCGGGCGCGGTGCTCAAGGTTCAGGGCGTCCGCGCGGTGCAGCGGGGCGCGGTCGACATCTCCGGCGGCCTGCGCGGCGCGGCGCTCCAGCTCACGAGCCGAGGCGAGGGGCAGGTGCCCTTCCAGCGCGCGCGGGTGCAGGCGATCGACACGGTGCAGGGGCGCGGGGGCTTCGCGTTCTACCAGCCCGAGGGGTCACGCGGCGGCGACGAGGTGACGCTCTCGTACTCGACCGGGCGCGTCCGCTCGGTGCAGGTCGCCTTCCCCGCGCTCGCCACCGCGCTCCGCGGCGTGCGGGCGATCGGCAACGCCTTCGGGCCCTTCGGGTCACGCGCGGTGCTCGCGGTCGACGGCGGCAACCGGCTCCACGTGCTCGGCCTGCCCGACTTCGACACCGGGCTCACGTCGGCGCTCGACCTCGACCTCGGCAGCCTCACCGCAGCGATCCCCGGGCTCCGCGTCACCGACGTCGCCCAGTCCCCGGCGGCCCCCTTCAACATCTACGTCGCCGGCGTGCGCGGCACCACGTCGTCGGAGATCCACGAGCTCGACGCCGGCGGGCGCTACCTCCGCCGCGTCTTCCAGCAGGAGACCTGCGAAGGAACCTGCTTCGGCGCCTGGGAGAACGTCGGTCACATCCGCGACCTCGAGGTGCTCTCCGACGGCTCCCGCATCGCGGCGCTGATGTCCACGGTCACGCGCACCGCCACCATCAACGTCGAGCCGGGCCTCCACCTCGTCACCATCGCCACGGGCGCGCGGTCGCTCGCCTTCCGCCGCGGCAACGAGACCGACGGGATGACCGTGATGCGCGGCGCCACCCGCGACGAGGTGGTGCTCTCGTGCTCGTCGAAGACGGTGGGTTGCGACGGCGGCTGCAACAACGTCCCGTGGCTCGACCGGCTCACGCTCGCGGGCGTCGCCACCACGCAGCGCGCCTTCCACGCCGAGAGCGCGGGCCAGCCCGGCGACCCCGGCCTCCTGCGCGTAGACGGCGCGCTCCCCGGTGCCGCCGCGTTCACCGCCCGCTTCGACGGCGACGACCTCCGCCAGCTCCGCTACGGCGGCGCGCCCGTCTCGTCCGCCGCGCCGGTGGTGGGCTCGTTCAGCGGCCCCGCGGCGAGCGCTTCGGCGATGGAGAGCCTCGTCTTCCTCGCGCCCGACGTGACGGCCTACACGCAGGGCGCCGACCCCCGCGACGCCCTCGCGCTCCCGCTCACCGTGTACCGCGCGAGCACCGCGGGCACCGTCGCCACGCCCGTCGCGAGCGTCGACGCGCAGGGCCGCGCGCAGGCCGCCGTCCGACTCTCGCCGGGCTTCAACACGGTGTGGGTTCAGTCGAGCACCGGCGGCCGCCCCTCGACGCTGCTCCGCCGCAATGTCCTCGCGCTGTAGCGCGCCGCGCACCCTCTCCCCAACCGCGCCCCTCTTCGTCCCGCCACCTCGCCGCGATTGCGGAGTACGCTCCGGGCCGCGATGGCAACCCCCAACCCGATCGAATACCACCCCACCCCGAAGGTTGGCGTCGGCATCGGCCTGCTCGTGCTCGCGCTCATCGCGCTGCCCGGGCTCGTCGCCTCGCCGCGCGAATACCTCTCGGGCGCCGGCGTCCCCATCCTGATCGTCTGCGCGCTGGGCGCCTTCGGGCTCGTCCAGCTCGCGCGCTACAAGGTCGTCATCGAGCGCCTCGACGCCTCACGCGAGCTGCGCTTCACCCGCGTGCGGTGGCCCCTCGGCACCCTGTCGCAGACCCTCCCGCTCGACGCGATCGCCTCGGCCGAGGTCGAGCGCGTCGGGCGGCGCTCGCGACGCGTCGTCATCGTCATGCGCAACGGCGACCGCGTCCCCCTCACCGGCGGCGGGTCGCGGTCGCCCGTGCACGACGACGTCGCCGCCCGCACCGCCGCGCTCCTCGCGGGCTGAAGCTCCCCTCGACGCTCCTCCGCCGCAACGTCCTCGCGCCGTAACGCCGTTGGTGTGCCGTCGCGACCTCCCCGCCCATGACCCGATCGTGGTACGAACCCACCCGCGATGCCGCAGCGAGACCAGCTCCACGACGCCGTGAAGGCCGCGCTGATCAAAGACGGGTGGACCATCACGCACGACCCGCTCACCGTCCCCTTTGGGCTGCGCAAGGTCTACCTCGACCTCGGCGCCGAGCGGATGCTCGCCGCAGAGCGCGGCGCGGAGCGCATCGCCGTGGAGGTGAAGAGCTTCATCGGGCACTCCGAGGTCGCCGACCTCGAGCTCGCCCTCGGGCAGTACGTGCTCTACCGCACGCTGCTCGCCCGCTTCGAAGCCGGCCGCACCCTCTACCTGGCCGTCCCGTCGATGGCCTACGAGTCGATCCTCGCGGACGACGTCGGGCGGGCCGTGCGCGAGGACAACCAGCTCCCCATCATCGTCGTCGACCCGAAGAAGGAGGAGGTTCTCCGATGGCTGAAGTAGGCTCGTACGCCGAGCTCATCAAGCGGGTGCTGCGGGAACACGCCGCGATCAAACCTTCCTACGGCGACATCGACGTCGAGGTGGTCTTCGACGACGCGCAGGGCCACTACGAGGTGATGTGCGCGGGCTGGGCGGGCGACCGGCGGGTCCACGGCAGCGCGATCCACGTCGACCTCAAGGGCGGCAAGATCTGGATCCAGCACGACGGCACCGAGCAGGGCGTGGCGTCGGAGTTCATGGCCGCGGGCGTGCCCCCGGAGCACATGGTGCTCGCGTTCCACGCGCCCGATCGACGCAAGCTCACCCCCTTCGCGGAAGGCTGACGCCGCGCTCTCCCGGGGCGCCCGCGCGGTGCCCGCCGCTCACCCGGGCGCGGCCTCGCGGCGCCAGCCGGCGATGCTGGCGAGGATGCCGAGCACGCGGGCGAGCTCGGTGACGGCGTACTCCTGCGTGTCGAGGGCGACGTCCGCGCCGGAGAGGGTGAGAAACTGCCACGCGACGCCCGTGGTGACGGCGCCGCCGAGGGGCTCCCGCGCCTTGCCCTCGCGCTCGTTGAAGAGGCGGGCGCCGTGGAGGGTGGCGATGCACTGGGCCAGGCCGTCCTTGAGGTTGTCGTTCTTCGCCTCGACGACGGCGAGGACAGGGGAGTCGACGAAGAGCCGCTCGGCGCTGCCGCAGAGGAGGAAGTCGACGCGGCCCGCGAGCCCGAGCGCGGGGTCGACGGTGAAGTCGCTCCCCGAGAACACCCGCAGCCGCTCGCCCGAGAGCACCTCCAGCTCGTCGAGCAGCGGCAGGACGAGGTACTCGCTCCTGGCCTTCTCCGTGTTGATGTCCTTCGCCTTGGTGACCCGGCGGGGGAGCGACGCGGCGAGCGATGCGGACGGCGCGAGCGGCGCGACGCCCCCGAAGCACCCGAAGCGCTCGCTGATCGTGAGCCCGAGCTTCGTGCGGACGTCCTTGAGCGTGAAGTCCTCGTAGCGCATCGCCCCCCGAGCATACCGTCGGCGGGCCGCGGGGGCGCACGCGCACCGCCCACTCCCTTGGCGCGAACGTCCCCGTTGCCATCCGCCCACCCCCGGCGCAACACTCCGCGCCCGATGCCCCCTGTCGACCACGAGACCTCCCCCTTCCGCCCCGGGCTCTTCGCCGGCCGCGTCGCGCTCATCACCGGTGGCGGCACCGGCATCGGCCGCGCCATCGCCGAGGAGCTCGCCGCGCTCGGCGCCCGCGTTGCCCTCTGCGGCCGCCGCGTCGAGCCCGTCACCGCGCTCGCCGACGAACTCCGCGCGAAGGGCGCCGAGGCCCACGCCGCCTCCGTCGACATCCGCTCGCCCGAGGCCATCGACGCCTTCGTGAAGGACGTCCTCGCCCGCTTCGGCTCCGTCGACCTGCTCGTCAACAACGCCGGCGGCCAGTTCCCTTCCCCCGCGCAGAACATCTCGCCCAAGGGCTTCGAAGCGGTGGTGCGCAACAACCTCCTCGGCACCTTCAACGTCACCCACGCGGTCGCCAACGCCGCGATGATCCCGCAGCGCTACGGGTCGATCGTCAACATCATCGCCAACGTCTACCGCGGCTTCCCGGGGATGGCGCACACCGGCGCCGCGCGCGCGGGCGTCGACAACCTCACCAAATCCCTCGCCGTCGAGTGGGCCCCGCACCACGTCCGCGTCAACGCCATCGCGCCCGGCACCATCCGCTCGACGGGAACCGACCGCTACCCCCCCGAGCTCGTCGAGAAGGCCGAGAAGAACACCCCCGCGAAGCGCCTCGGCACCGTCGCCGAGGTCGCCCACGCCACGTCCTACCTCCTCTCCGACGCGGCCGACTACGTCACCGGCGCCACGCTCTACATCGACGGCGGCGCGTCGCTCTGGGGCGACATCTGGGACGTGGTTTCGGTGTAGGCCGTGGCCATCACGCTCCTCCGCGACGGCGCGACGGCCTTCCCCGCGATGCTCGAGGCCATCGCCGCGGCCACGCGCGAGGTGCTCCTCGAGATGTACTGGCTCGACGACGCGCCCGTCGCCCGCCAGGTCCTCGCCGCCATGGCCGAGCGCGCCCGCGCCGGCGTCGCGGTGCGCGTCCTCTACGACGCCATCGGCTCGCTCGGCGCGCCCGACGCGCGCTTCGACGAGCTCTTGAAAGCGGGCGGGCAGGTGGTCGAGTTCAACCCGATCGCCCCGTGGCGCAAGCGCTTCCGCTTCGCGTGGATCGAGCAGCGCGACCACCGCAAGATCCTCGTCCTCGACGGCGCCGTCGCCTTCATCGGCGGGCTCAACATCGGCCTCCCGTGGATGGCCTGCGCCGACGGCGGCGGGGGCTGGCGCGACGACGTCGCCCGCGCCGACGGACCGGCCGCGGACAAGGCCCGCACGCTCTTCTACGAGACCTGGCGCAAGCAGGGGGGCCAGTGCCCGCCGGACGTCGCGTGGACGCCGAAGAAGCCCCTCCGCGAGGCCGCCCGCGACGTCGTCAAAGCCGCGGAGCTCGGCCGCGGCGAGGTCGAGGTGCTCGGCCACGACGGCTGGGCCGCGCGCATGCTCATCCGCCGCCGCTACCTCAGCCACATCCGCACGGCGACGCGGCGCGTGCTCATCGCCAACTCGTACTTCCTCCCCGACGGCGCCGTCCGCCGCGCGCTCGAGAAGGCCGCCCGCCGCGGCGTCGAGGTGCGGATCATCGTCCCACGCAACAGCGACGTCCCGGCCGTCGCCTGGGCCACGCGCGCGCTCTACGCGCGGTTTCTCAAGGCCGGCGTGCACGTGCACGAGTGGCTCGGGTGCGTGCTCCACGCCAAGACCGCGCTCGTCGACGACTGGGCCACCACCGGGAGCTACAACATGGACGCCCGCTCCTGGCGCTACAACCTCGAGGCCAACCTCGCCACCGACGACCCCGATTTCGTCGCCCAGGTCGAGCGCTCGATGCGCGACGACCTCCGCGGCTGCGAGGAGGTCGACCCCGCCGCGTGGGCGAAGCGCCCCTGGACCGACCGGCTCCGGGAGTGGTGGTTCTACCTCTTCAGAAAGACGCTGTGAACGGGCGCGGGCCGTGCGAGACTCCGCGGTCCGCGCGGGCGCTCGCCCGCGCCGTGAAAGGACCATTGTCGCTGTGAAGAATCGGGCTTCGGGTCGGGTGTGGGCGCTCTGCCTCGCGGGCGCGGCCGCGTGCACGTCGTCGTCGGGCGGCGTCCACGCGCGCTTCTCCGCGGTGCACAACACCATGGTGTCGCTCGGGATGAACCAGCTCGGCCACCTCTCCGAGGGCTCGCTCGCCGAGGGCGGCACGGTCAACCTCCCGCTCGACCTGGAGGCCCAGTGCTACTCCTTCGTCGCCTTCGGCGGCCACGGCGCGCGCGACGTCGACGTGTCGGTGCTCGACGCGAGCAACAACCGCGTCGCCGGCGACAACACGCACGACGCCCAGGCCGCCGTCCGCTGGTGCGCCCGCGCGCGCGGCCGCTACACCCTCGCGGTGCGCATGGCCTCGGGCAGCGGCACCTACCTCGTCGGCACCTGGCAGGGCGGCGGCGCAGCCACCTCGGGCGGCGGCGCGGGCGCGGCGGAGGACACCACGGGCACCTGCCTCGCGCCGCTGCCGATCCAAGCCGGCCAGTCGGTGTCGGGCAACACCACCAACCACGGCGCGCACCACACCGGCCAGTGCCTCCGCGGCGGCGAAGGCGGCGAGGAAGAGGACGACAGCCCCCGCGCCGGCGGCGCCCCCGAGGTGGTCTACGCCTTCACCCTCGAGCGCCGCCAGCAGGTGAACATCGCGCTCGAGACGGCCGGCAGCTTCGACGGCGCGCTCTACCTCCGCGGCGGCGCGTGCGAGAGCGCGTCGTCGGAGGTCGCGTGCAACGACGACGAGGGCGACACCAACCACTCGCGCGTGGTGACGGCGCTCGACCCGGGGCAGTACTTCATCTTCGTCGATGGCTTCGGCAACGGCCGCGGGAGCTACACGCTCACCCTCAACGCCCAGGACGTCCCCTCGGTGGCGGAGGTCTGCCAGAACGCGGCCCCCCTCGCGGCCAACACCCCCGTCACCGGCCAGCTCACCGCGCAGGACTTCAACGTCTTCACCGCCCGCTGCGGCAACAACGCGCGCGGCGGCGAGCGCGTCTACCGCCTCGAGGTGCCGCAGGAGTCGCGGCTCCAGCTCCACGAGGAGAGCGACTACGACGCCGTCCTCCACCTCCGGCGCGCCTGCGGCGACCCCGGCACCGAGGTCGACTGCAACGACGACGCGGAGGACACGCAGCACGCCCGCATCAACGCCGTCGTCCCCGCCGGCACCTACTACGTCTACAGCGACGCCTACCGCCCCGGCACCGGCGGCAACTACACCCTGGAGGCCGACCTCGCGCCCGTCGCCGGCGGCAGCACGCCCGGCGACACCTGCGCCGACGCCGTCGCGCTCACGCCGGGCACGCCCGCCGAGGGCAACACCTTCCAGGCCCACGACGACGTCCAGTCGCCCTGCGCGTCGGCCAGCGACGGCTACGACGTGGTCTACCGGCTCAACCTCGCCACGCGGTCGCGGGTGAAGCTGTGGCTCGAGGGCAGCGACCTCGGCAACCAGGGGACGATCACCGTGACGCGCAACTGCGCGCAAATCGCCGGCGCGACCTGCCGGCCCGGCGCGGTGAGCGAGGCGACGGCCTTCGACGAGACGCTGGCCCCGGGGCAGTACTTCGTCGTCGTCGACAGCGCAGCGCCGCGTCGCTTCGGGCGCTTCCGCCTCCAGGCGCGGGTCGAGGACCCGGCCGCGGCCGAGCGGGCCTGCCGCACGGCGCGCCCGCTCGTCTCGGGGCGCTCGGTGTCGGGCAACACCTCCGGCGGCACCGACCGCTTCCAGGCCACCTGCGCCGGCGGCGCCCGCAACCCCGAGAACCTCTACCGCCTCACGCTCGCCCGCCAGTCGCGCGTGCGCCTGGCGCTCACGGCCCAGTACGACGGCGCGCTCTTCATCCGGCAGGACTGCATGCAGCAGGCGACCGAGCGCGCGTGCAACGACGACTCCACCGACCCGCAGCACTCGCTGATCGAGACGACGCTGCCCGCGGGCACGTACACGGTGTTCGTCGACGGCTACGGCAACAACAACGCCGGGCAGTACACGCTCGAGACGCAGATCAGCGCGCCCTGACGGCGCCGGTCGGCACCTCGACGATCACCTCGTCGGGCCGCACCCACCCGATGCTCTCGCGGACGGCCCGCTCCCTGGCGCGGGGGTCGCTCGCGAAGGCGTCGAACTCCGCCCGGAGCTGGATGAGCTGGCGCGCGAGCCGGACGTTCTCCTGGCGCTGCGCGTCGAGCTGGCCGCGCAGGCGCCGGTGCCGCGCGAGCCCGTCGTCGCCGAAGATCATCACGGGCACCGCCACCATCGTCAGCGTGAGGACGGCGAGGGGGACGCCGAGGATGAAGCGCTCCTTGAGCGGGGTCATCGGGGCCATGCGGGTGACCTGTAGACCGCCGGCTCCCGCAGGCGCCAGAAAACGTCAGTCGAGGGCGAGCGCCGAGACCTCGCCATCGCGCGGCAGGTGGAGCGCCGCGGCGGCCTCCTCGGTCACCTCGACCACGCCGTCCTCCGCGGCGCGGGCGGGGGAGGGGACGGCCTTGAACCACGGCGCCTCCCGGCAGTCGACCGCGACCAGACAGCGCGGCGTCCCCGCGGGCAGCGACGCCACCACCCGGGCCCGGCCCCGCATCGCGCGCTTGACGAGCTGGATCTCGTCGGTGGCCGCGCGGAAGTGGGGCCCGCCGTCGAAGGGGTCGATGCGGTTGCAGTACTGGAAGCCGATGCGCCGCAGCATCTTCTCGACGCCGCGGGTCTCGCGGCCCACCTTGCCGATCACCTCCTGCGCGTCGGTGGCGAGCAGCGACGTGTAGATGTTGTCCGCGGGGAAGAGCGACTTGATGAACTCCTTGTTGCGCTTCGAGAGGATGTCGGCCTCGAGGTAGCTGAGCCCGGTGAACTTCCGCCCCAGCGCCTCCCACAGGTGGCTGCGCCCGTCGGGCAGCAGCGGCGGCAGGAGCTCCGCCACCACCTCGTTGCGGAAGAGCCCGCGGTGCATCGCCATGTAGAGGAAGCGCACGTACGAGATCATGAGCCCGATGCGCTCGGGCACGCGGCGGCACTCGGGCAGCACGATGAGCCCGCCGATCTCCGTCGGCCCCTCGTAGCTGTGCCCGAGCCGGAGCATCGTGTGGACGAAGTGCTTGTCGAGCGTGGGGCTGTACTTCTCCTCGACGATGACGTCGAAGTAGATGTAGGGCGCGTCGCGGCGGCCGAGCTGCGCGATGATCTTGCTCGTGCCGATGACCCGCCGCTCGACGGTGTCCTCGAGCACGAAGACGTACTCCCGGCGCCGCTGATCTTTGAGGGCGCCGGAGAACGACCGCGACGCGAGGTCGACGATCTCGCGGACGGCGACCGGGTCGTAGGGGAGGTTGATGGTGTTGAGGTGCTTCGCGAGGGCCAGCAGGTTGGCCTCGTCCTCCATCGTCGCGCCTCGAATGACGTATCGGATCATCGCGCCGCCTCGTCAGAACTGCCGCGCCCCGTCGACGAGCAGGGTCACCGGCCCGTCGTTGACGCTGTCGACCATCATATGGGCTCGGAACTCCCCCGTCGCCACCGTCAGCCCGCGCCCGCGGAGGAGCGCCACCACCCGCTCGTAGAGCGCGTTGGCGCCGACCGGCTCCATCGCCGCGGTGAAGTCCGGCCGCCGCCCGTTGCGCACGTCGCCGTAGAGCGTGAACTGCGGCACCACCAGCACCGCGCCCCCCACCGCCGCGACGTCGAGGCTCATGCGCCCGCGGTCGTCTTCGAACACCCGCAGCGTCGCGACCTTCTCGACGAGGTACGCCGCGCCCCGCTCGTCGTCGCCCGCGCCGACGCCCAGGTAGACCAGGAGCCCCCGGTTGATTTCGCCGGTGACGCGGTCGTCGACGGTGACGCGCGCCCGCGCCACGCGCTGGACGACGGCCCTCACGGCGCGACCCCCCCCGGGAGCTTCGCGTCGGCGCCGCGGAGGTACTCGGGTTCGAGCGCCCCGTCGTCGAGGCGGCCGCGGCCCTCGTCGGCTTCCCACGCGATGAAGCGGGCGAGGGGGGTGGCGACCGCGCCGGGGGCCCGAACGAAGCGCTCGGGCGCGCTGGCTGTGAGCCTTCGGTAGAGCGCGTCGCCGAGGTCGCCGACGACGGTGACGCGTCCGTTGGGGAAGGCCGAGAGGGCGAGCTCGCCGAGGGCTTCGGGCGGCGCGTGGAGGGCCTCGCGCACGGCCTCGCGCAGCCCACCGCGCTGAAGGTAGAAGGCCGCGTACACCTCGTCACGGCGGGCGTCGATCGCGGCGAGGAGGGGGCCTTCGAGCGCCCAGGCGCTGGCGGCGAGCGCGGCCAGCGACGAGACGCCGACGAGCGGGAGCCCGGTGGCGAGCTGGAGCCCCTTGGCCGTCGCGAGCCCGAGCCTGACGCCGGTGAACGACCCGGGCCCGACGCCGACGGCGAGGCGGTCGACCTGCGCGAGCGTGAGGCCGGCGCGCGCGAGCACCTCGTCGACGAGCGGGAGCAGTCGCTCGGAGTGCCCGGCTCGCTGGAGCGCGCTCGACTCGGCGAGGACGTCGCGGCCGTCGACGACGGCGGCGGTGGCGGTGAAGGTGCTGGTGTCGAAGGCGAGGGTCTTCACGGGGTTGCAGCGCAGCGGAAGGTGAGGGTGACGGAGCGGGCCTGGCGCGGCCGCTCGCGGCGTCGATCGGCGCGGGCGAGAGAGGCCGGGTCGAGGAAGGAGCTGCCGCGGACGACGAAGTGATCGGGCGTGGGCCCCGGGGTCGCCGTCCACTCGGCGGCGTTGCCGGCGAGGTCGTGGATCTCGAAGGGGCTCACCGCGCGGCGGTGGGTGAGCACGGGCACGGTATCACCCAGACCGGCCTCGAGCCCGTTGACGCGCGCGGCGTCGGGCGCGTCGCCCCAGGGGAAGGCCCTGCCCTCGGCGCCCCGCGCGGCCTTCTCCCACTCGATCTCCTCGGGCAGGCGCGCGCCGCGCCAGGCGCAGTACGCCGCGGCGTCGTCCCACGAGACGAGCACGGCGGGGTGGGCGCGGTAGCGCTCGCGGGCCTCGGCGCGCGCGCGGTCGTGGCGGGCGACGACGTCGGGCGCGACGGCGGATTCGAACTCCCGCGCGGGGGCCTCGCGCCGCCCGGTCTCCGCGAGAAACTGCTCGTACTCGCGGCCGGTGACGGGCACGCGGTCGAGTACGAAGGCCGCGACGTCGCGCACTCCCTCCGCAAGAGGCTGGAGCTCCATGGGCGCTGCGGGTCCCGGGCCGCCGAGGCGCGCCGATCCCGCGGCGACGAGCGCCATCCTCGCGCGGGCGGCTGGCGAGCGCGGGCCCCCGGCGCCGCGGTTGGATCCGCACGCGAGCAGGGAGAGGCAGGCGAGGAGTGCAACGCGCATCGATGGAGGGCGCAGCGTGCCACCGACCGACGCAAAACGTCTTCAGAAAAGGCCCTTCGTGAAAATCGACGTCGGGCTGTTTTGAAATGATTGACCCCTCCGAGGGGTGGGCGTAGAAGCCTCCTCCCCTTCGACGAACGAGTCGAACGGGGCGCCTCCCCCGGGCGACGGCCTCGAAAAAAAAGATCGAAGGTTGTTGACAGGGCGGAAGGACGGAGCTAGAAACCGCCTCCCTCGCAAGACG
>JAXLYI010000008.1:0-152500 GCA_046351555.1 Polyangiales bacterium | reverse complement strand
ATCTACGGCGTCGGGCCCGCGTCGCGCTTCTTCTTCGGCTGCGAGCCGCGCGAGCTCACCACGCTCCAGGCGCTCTACCTCGCGACGCTGCTGCCGGCGCCCGTCCCGCGGTTCGCCATCTACCAGCGCGGCGCGCCGGGGGCCGACACGCTCGCGCGGCTCCGGGGCCTCGCGCGCTCGATGGCCGCCAACCGACTGATGGAGCCCGCCGACGCCGAGGCCGCGCAGCACGAGGCCTTCGCCTTCCGGCCGCGCAACGCGGTCGTCCCCGGCGCGCAGACGCTCACCGTCGACCCGGCCACCACCGACGAGCAGGCGCGCGCGATGGCCGAGCAGGCGATGGTTCAGGTGTGCGCGACGGAGCCTGCGCCGGGTGACGGGGAGGGTGCGACCGTGGCTGCGGAGGGGGCGCCGAACGGCGGCGCGGGCGAGGGGACTTCGAACGGTGCGACCGGCGACGCGGCGCCGGCTCAGCCCGCGAGCTCGTCGAGGTAGGCGAGGAAGCTCAGCACGCCGAAGCCCGTCCCCCCTTTGGGGCCGAGCGCCGTCACGCGGTCGAGGAAGGCCGGGCCCGCGATGTCGAGGTGCGCCCACTTCGCGTCGCCCACGAACTCCCGCAGGAAGAGCGCCGCGGTGATCGACCCGCCGTAGCGGTCGCCGGTGTGCTTGAGGTCGGCCACGTCGCTCTTGAGCCCGTCGCGCAGTTCGTCGAGCAGCGGCATGCGCCAGAGGCCCTCGCCCACCGACTTCGCCGCCTTGAGGTACGCCTCCGCGAGCGCGTCGTCGTTGCTGTAGAAGCCCGCGGTGAGCGTGCCGAGCGCCACCATGCACGCGCCCGTGAGGGTGGCGTGGTCGATCATCACGTCGGGCTGGAGCTTGCGCCCGTAGGTGAGCGCGTCGGCGAGCACCAGGCGCCCCTCGGCGTCGGTGTTGATGATCTCCACCGTCTTGCCGTCGAGCGAGCCCCAGACGTCGCCGGGGCGGTAGGCGTCGCCGTCGGGCATGTTCTCCGCCGCGGCGATGAGCGCGTGGACCTCGATGTCGGGCTTGAGCTGCCCGATCGCGGCCATCGCGCCGACGCAGAGCGCCGCGCCGGCCATGTCGGACTTCATGTCGCCCATGCCCGCCGCCTGCTTGATGCACAGGCCGCCGGAGTCGAAGCACAGGCCCTTGCCCACCAGCACCACGCGCTTGCGGCCCTTGCGCGCCTTCTCGGGCTTGTAGGTGAGGTGGACGAAGCGGGGCTCGTTGCGGCTGCCGCGGCCGACGGCGTCGAGCAGGTGCATCCCCTCGGCGCGGATCTTCGCCCGGTCGAACACCTTCGCCGTGAGCCCGTGGGCCTTCGCCGTCTCGACCGCGGCCTCGGCGAGGCGCGCGGGCGTGAGCTCGTTGGGGGGCTCGTTGACGAGGTCGCGCGTGAGGTTGATCGCGCCGCCGACGGCCTCGCCCTGCGCGAGCGCGCGCTTCTGGTCGGCGCTGGGCTTGGGGTGATCCTTGGCGGCGCGCCAGGCGACGACGGCGCGGTCGAGCTCCTTCTTCGGGCGGCGCTCGCCGGTGAGGTACTTCGTGAAGCGGTACGAGCCGAGCGTGAGGCCCTCGGCCGCCGCGCGCACCTCGGCGGGCTCGCCGCGGCCGCGGAGGGAGACGGCGAGCGAGGTGAGCTTGTCGCCGTTGGCCGTACGCGCCGCGCGCGCCGCCGCGTTGCGCACCTCCGTGGGCGTGACCTTGGCCGAGGGCCCGAGGCCGAGCAGGAGCACCTTGCGGTAGGGGCAGCGGCCGAGCGTCTGGACGGCGAGGGTGGCGTCGCGCTTGGCGGTGAAGTCCTCGTCCTTGATGGCCTTGCGCAGCCCCCCGTCGAGGGCGCCGTCGAGCTCCGTGACGAGCTCGTCGCCCGCGAGGTCGTCTTCGGCCAGGAGCACCGCGAGGAGGTCTACCGTGGTGTGGGTGCCGGCCGAACCGAGAGCGATCTTCATCCGTGTCTCCGAGGGGGATGTGCGTGGGGGAGGTGGGTATGGTGACCCGAAGGGCGCGCGATCGTGCCACGCGGCCCATCGGCGCTTCAACCGCCCAATGGTCCATCGTTCCACCCGCCACCGCCGCCACCCCCCGCCACCCCTCCGCCACCCCCCCGCCACCCCTCCGCCGCCACCCCTGCACGTCGGAAACGCTTGAAATCAAGGGGTGTTGTGGTGCGGCACGGAGCTCGCTCAAGGGACCTCCCGAGCGCGCCGCACGAGTCGCGGCGGCGCTCTTCAAGGAGAACGACCATGGACCAGCACGACACGAACCCCGCCGCCCGCCCGCTCCCCCGCTCCGTCTACGCGATCACCGAGCGCGAGGGGAGGGCCTCCATCTGGACGCGCATCGGCGGCGCCTGGAACAACAAGGACGGCTCGATCACCGTGCGCCTCGACGCGCTGCCGGTGAGCGGCATCCTCCAGGTGCGCGACGTCGAGGACCGCCGCGAGAACGGGGGTGCGCGATGAGCCTCCGCGCGCTCGCCATCCTGCTCGTCGTGGCGGCGACCGCCTTCGCCGCGCTCGCCGCCCCCGTGCTCGCCTACGCCGACCCGCCGCGCGCGGTGGCGGCGGCGGGGCCCTCGCCCGAGGGCGCGGTGAACCTCAACACCGCCACCGCCGAGGAGCTCACGCGCGTGCCGGGGATCGGGCCCGCGCGGGCCGACGCGATCGTCCGGCTGCGCGAGCGGGTGCGCGCCTTCCGGCACGTCGACGACATCCTGCGGGTGCGCGGGATCGGGCGCGTGACGATCCGGGGGATGCGCCCCTACCTCACGCTGACGGGGCCCACCACGCTGCAGAACCGCCCGGGGCGCTCCCGCGCGGCGGCGGAGTGAGGGGGGAGAGCTTCAGGGCGCGCCGAGGCACGCGGTGAGGGCCGCGACCTCGGCGCGCCGGAGCTTCATCCCGACGCGGTTGACCACCAGCACCGCGCTCACCTCGCAGACGGCCTCGCGGACGGAGAGGCCGTTCTGCCGGAGGGTCTCGCCGGTCTCGACGAGGTCGACGATGACGTCGGCGAGGCCGACGAGCGGGGCCGTCTCGACGGAGCCCTGGACGTAGATGACCTCGACGTCCTCGCCGCGCGCGGCGTAGTGGGCCGCGGCGATGCGCGGGTACTTGGTGGCGACGCGGAGCACGTGGCCGGGCGGCGGGGCGCCGGCGCCGTCGGGGGCGGCGACCACCATGCGGCAGCGGCCGAGGTCGAGGTCGAGGGGGGCGTACACGTCGCTCCCGCGCTCGAGGAGGACGTCGCGGCCGACCACGCCCGCGTGCGCGGCGCCGTGCTCGACGTAGGTGGGCACGTCGTCGGGCTTCAGCATCAGGAAGCGGACGGCCACGCCGCCCATCACCGCGTCGCGCTGGAGGCGGCGGTCGGACTCGGCGAAGGTCTCCGGGGCGACGCCAGCGCGGGCGAGGCGCGGCGCGAGCTGCCGGGCGAGGCGGCCCTTGGGGACGGCGACGACCAGGGGCGAGGGCGCGGGCGTCAACGGGGCGCTCAGACGGCGGCGCGGACGCGGCGGATGCGCGCGCCGAGGGGGGCGAGCTTGGCCTCGATGGCCTCGTAGCCGCGGTCGAGGTGGTAGACGCGGAGCACCTCGGTCTGCCCGGTAGCGACGAGGCCCGCGATGACGAGGCACGCGCTCGCGCGGAGGTCGGTGGCCATCACGGCGGCGGAGGAGAGCCCGTCGACGCCGTTGACGATCGCGACGCGGCCGCGCACCTCGATGTTGGCGCCCATGCGGTTGAGCTCGGGCACGTGCATGAAGCGGTTTTCGAACACCGACTCGGTGACCACGCTCGCCCCCTGCGCGAGCGTCATCAGCGCCATGAACTGCGCCTGCATGTCGGTGGGGAAGCCCGGGTGCGGCGCGGTGGTGATGTCGACCGCGCGCAGCGCCCGGCCGCCCGGCGAGCGGACGCGCATCCCGCCCTCCTCGCGGGTCACCTCGACGCCCGCGGCGCGCATCTTCGCGCTGGTGGGGTCGACGTGCTCGGGCACCACGCCCTCGACCAGCACGTCGCCGCCCGCGGCGGCCGCGGCGACCATGAAGGTGCCGGCCTCGATGCGGTCGGGGATGATCGCGTGGTCGACCGGGTGGAGCGTGTCGACGCCCTCGATGTGGATCACGTCGGTGCCGGCGCCGTCGACGCGCGCGCCCATCTTGTTGAGCACGCGGCCGAGCTCCTCGACCTCGGGCTCGCGGGCGGCGCCGATGAGCTGCGTGTGGCCCTTCGCGAGCGCGGCGGCCATCATGAGGTTCTCGGTGCCGGTGACGGTGGCCATGTCGAGGTGGATGGTGGCGCCGCGGAGGCGCGGGCACTCGGCGTGGACGTAGCCGTGCTCGAGGCGGATGGTGGCGCCCATCGCCTCCAGGCCCTTGAGGTGCTGGTCGATGGGGCGCGCGCCGATGGCGCAGCCGCCGGGGAGCGAGACCTTGGCGCGGCCGTGGCGGGCGACGAGGGGCCCGAGGGCGAGCACCGAGGCGCGCATCTGCTTGACGAGCTCGTAGGGGGCCTCGGCGCGGCGCATCGAGCCCGCGCGCACCTGCACCACCGGCGCGGCGACGTCGGTCTCGCAGCCCATGAAGCGCAGGAGCGCGGCCATCGTGTCGATGTCGCGGAGCTTGGGGACGTTGCGGAAGGTGCAGGCCCCGTCGGTGAGCAGCGCGGCGCTGAGGATGGGGAGCGCGGCGTTCTTGGCGCCCGACACGCGGATGGTGCCGTGGAGGGGGACGCCGCCTTCGATCACGAGGTTGTCCATGGAGGGGGCGAGTGCCTTACCACGGAGCCGGCGGCGCTGTCGCCTTCGCCGCGTGTGGCGCCGCGCCCCGCGCGTGGCGGCGTGGACGCGTGGGCGGGGTGGGCGATGCGGCGGTCGCGCGGCCGTCGCGCGGGGCGGTCGCCGGTTTGCACGTCATCGCGGCATGGAACAACCCTCCCCAGAAGATCGAATCGGCTCGCTGCTCGGCGGGCGCTACCGGCTGGAGTCGCTGGTCGCGCGCGGCGGCATGGCGGCGGTGTACCGCGGACGTCACGAGGTGACCGGGCGCCTCGTCGCGGTGAAGGTGCTCGACGACGCGCTCCGCGCCGACCCGGAGGCGTTGCAGCGCTTCCTCCTCGAGGGGCGGCTCGCGTCGCAGTCCGCGCACCCCAACGTGGCCGAGGTGCTCGACGTGGGCGACGGCGCGGGCGGGGGCTGCGCCTTCGTGGTGCTCGAGCTGCTCGAGGGCGAGACGCTCGGCGACGTGCTCGACCGCGAGGGCCCGTTGCCGCCGGGCGCGGCCGCGGCGCTGCTCGTCCCGGCGATGGCGGGCGTGGCGCGGGCGCACGCGCGGGGCGTGGTTCACCGCGACCTCAAGCCCGACAACCTCTTCCTGCACCGCGGCGCGGGCGGGGCGCTGGTGCCCAAGGTGGTGGACTTCGGCGTCGCGCGCGACCTCGCCGCTTCCGACGACGGCGAGCGCATCACGCGGGTCGGCGAGGTCGTCGGGACGCCCGCGTACATGTCCCCCGAGCAGGCCTGCGGCGAGTCCGACCGGGCGGGCGCCGCGGCGGACGTCTGGTCGATGGGCGTGGTCTGGTACGAGGCCCTGGCGGGCGCGCTCCCGTTCGACGGGCCGACGCCGGCCGCGACGATGGCGGCGGTCGCGTGCGGGCCGTACGTGCCGCTCGCGGAGGCCGCGCCGTGGGTGCCCGCGGCCCTCGCGGAGGTGGTGGATCGTGCCCTCGCGCGCGACCCGGGCGGGCGCCATGCGGACATGGGCGCCTTCCTCGACGCGGTGCTCGCCGCGTTGCGTGAGGCGGAGGCGGCGGGTGACGTGGAGGTGTGCGCGCCGGTGGTCGAGGGGATCGACGTCGCGGCGATCGAGCGGCCGACCTTCCCCTTCGCGCTGCGCCGGCCGCGGGCGCGCAAGGCGACGCGCTCGATGGTGCCGGGCGAGCCGCGGGCGGCGTGAGCGGGCGTTCGTAGGGGGCGGCGGGAGGCCCGGCGCGGGGAGGGCGCCGGGCCTCGGATGACGGGGGTCAGAGCGTGGGCGTGGGGGCCTGGACGCCGTAGTCCCAGCCCTGGCGGACGTAGGGTCGGGCCTCCTCCCAGGTGGTTCCGTTCTTGAGCTCGGTCCACTCGTGGCGGAGGCGGCTCTCGAAGCGGTCGTCCCAGACGCGCTCGTCGGCGTACTGGCGGCGCGCGCCGAAGCCGTAGCGCATCGCCTCCTCGGCGCGGGCCCAGTCGCGCTGCGCCTCGGCCACCTTGTCCTGCTGCTTCGCCACGGCGTCGCCGGCCTTCGCGCGCACCTCGGCCACCTTCTCGTAGGCCTCGGTGCGCATCTCCACGATCTTCTCCTGCGACTTCTGGAAGCGCTCCTGCGCGTCCTCCTTCGCCTTGGCGATCTTCTCCTCGGCGTCGCGCTTCACCTCGGCGACCTTGGCCTCCGCGCGGACGCGCTCGACGGCGGCGTCGGTGCGGGCTTCGGCGACCTTCTCCTGCGCCTTGAGCTGGGCCTTCATCTGGTCCTCGACGCGGTCGGCCACCTGACCGGGCGTGTCGGCGCGCGTCTTCACCGCGGGCGGGGGCACGGGCTGGTCGCCGACGGCCTGCTTCACGGTGTCGACGACGTTCTGGTTGAGGTCGACCGCGCCGCTGACCTTGAAGTCCGCCTTGGTCTGCTCCCAGTCGCGGCGGAGGGCCTCCTTCACGCGGTCCCAGTCCGAGGTGTACTGGTCGTTCCACCACGAGGGGCGGTTGGCGGGGGCGGGGTTGAACGTCTGCTTCTCCATGGCTCTCTCCTTCTTCCGCGCGTTCGACGGCGCGCGTGCGGTGGCTTCGCAAGACCCTTGCCGGTGCGCTCCGCCGGGCGCGCGCGGCGCACAGGGTGTGGCGTGCGCGCGCCCTGTGGCGTGCGGCGACAGTGAGGGAGGGGGTGTGAGGGAGGGCGCGCTACGAGTTGCGCGCGATGGCGGCGCCGTCGGCAGGCGTGACGGGGTGGACCTCGGTCATGAGGTCGGGCGGCAGGTGGGCCGCGGGAAGCGGGTGCCCGAGCGCCGCGTAGAGGTCGCGCACGAGCCGCTCGGGGTCGGTGTTGGAGGGCTCGAGCACCACGTACTCGAAGCGCCCCTGCGCGAGCTCGAGCGTCACCGCGCGCTCGGGGTTGCGCACCTCGAAGAAGGTCTCGCGGTGGCCGTGGTGGCCCTCGGCGTTGCCGACGATCATCTCGCCGACGTCGTAGCTCCCCCAGAAGGTGGCGGGTTCCTTCAGCGCGACCGCGGGGATGCCCACCGAGGCCCCGCGGATGGCGCTCAGCGGGACGGTCAGCGTCCGCAGGTGCGCGCGCACCACGTCGGCCCCGAGCATCCGGGCGTGCAGCGCGTTGTCGTGGATCTCGATCCTGCTCATCGGTGCCTCCAGTCGCCGGCGGCCGGCGCGGTATCGGGTGTGCGGGCGGGTCAGTTCATCGCGCGCTCGCGCGTGCGGACGCTCACGCGGCGCTCAAGCGCGTAGGTGTCGGGCGAGCCGCTGGTGTACGTCTCGCCGACGCTGTAGGCGCGCACCACGCTCGGCGCGCAGCCGTTGGCCACCAGCACCTCGCGGATCGCGTCGGCGCGGCGCTGGCCGAGGCTCTGGTTGTCGGTCGCGGCGCCGCGCGGGTCGGCGCTGCCCACCACCGACACCTCGCGGACGTCGCCGTTGCGGATGCAGGCGGCGAGGCGCTCGAGCACCGCGCGCGTCTCCGGTGAGATTTCCGCCGAGCCGGTGGGGAAGTACACCTCCCAGTCGTTGCAGGCGTTGTTCTGCGCGACCTGGACGGGCGTCGACGCGGCGGTCTGCGCGGCCGAGGGGGTCGTCGCGGCGGTGCGGGTCGAGGCGGTCGACGCGCACGCGAGCGCGAGCGCGCCCGTCAGGCAGAGGGTCTCGAGGGCGTGGGCGATGGGTGTCGTGTGGTTCATGGGGCGTTGCCTCCTGCGCCGCGTGGAGCATGCGACGTGCCGCTCCGTCGGAGGCCCGCGCGGGCGCGCTGCTCGTGGCGAAACGCCTCGCGCGAGCGCCGACGCCGCGCACGCCGGCGAAATCCGCGACGCGCGACGCCCGATTGTTGTGGGGCACGGCGGTTGCTCATGAGGTGCGCGACCTCACAAGCCACGGCCCGTAGCGCGAGAGCACCGCGCGGCGGCCGGAAGGAGCATCCGCCATGAAGAGCACTTCGATTTTCGCCACCGCGCTCCTCGCGCTCGCCGGCGTCGCCGCCTGCGGCGCGTCGACGTTGCCCGCGGCCCGCATGGCCGCCGCGCAGTCGACCATCGGCGCGGCCCAGGGCGCCGGCGCGCAGCACAACCCCGCCGCCGCGCTCCACCTCCGCTACGCGCAGGAGGAGTACGCGCAGGCCGAGAACCTCTCCCGCGATGGCGACGGCGAGCGGGCCGAGATCACCCTGATGCGCGCCGAGGCCGACGCGCAGCTCGCGGCGGAGATCACGCGCCGCGACGCCGCCCGCACGGCAGCGGCCAACGCCCGGTCGCAGGCCAACACCCCCGCCCCGACGGCGACCCCGTGACGCAAGGAGCACCCGCCATGAAGAACTTCCTCACCGCCCCCATCGCCGCCTTCGCCCTCCTCGCCACGGCCTGCGCGACCACGCCGCCGCCGCGCGAGCTCCTCGAGGCGCGCGCCGCCTACGAGCAGGCCCGCACGAGCCCCGCGTCGGAGTTCGCCCTGGTCGACCTGCACGCCGCGCGGCAGCGGCTCGACCGGGCCGAGGCCGCCTACAACGACGAGCCCGCCGCGCCCGAGACGCGCGACCTCTCCTACGTGGCGCTCCGCCAGGCGCAGATCGCCGAGGCGCGCGGGGCCGCCGCCGCCGCGACGCGCGACCGCGAGCGGGCCGAGTCCGAGCGCCAGGCCGCCCTCGCGCAGAGCCTCGCCCAGACCCAGGGCGCGCTCTCCCAGGTGCAGCAGGCGCAGGCCCAGACCGCCGCGCAGCTCCGCCAGGAGCAGGCCGCCCGCGCCGACGCCGAGCGCCGCGCCCAGGCCGCGCTCGCCAGCCTCCGCCACGTCGCCGCGGTGCGCGAGGAGCAGCGCGGCACCGTGATCACCCTCTCGGGCGAGGTGCTTTTCGCCTCGGGCGAGTCGGTGCTCCTCCCGATCGCGCAGCAGCGGCTCGACCAGGTGGCGCGGGCGATCCGCGACCAGGGGATGCGGCGCATGGTGATCGAGGGCCACACCGACTCTCGCGGAAGCGCGGAGGAGAACCAGCGGCTCTCGCTCGCGCGCGCCAACGCCGTGCGCAACCACCTGATCACGCGCGGGCTCGACGGCTCGATGATCGAGGCCGTCGGCGTCGGGTCGAGCCGCCCGGTGGCCGACAACGACAGCGCCGAGGGGCGCGCCAACAACCGCCGCGTCGAGATCGTGATGCGCCCCGCCGCGCAGGGCGCCGACCGCGCCGACCTCGGCGCGCCCGCCCCGGACGTCGCCGCGGGCCCGACCCCGCGCTGACCCGAACCTCCCCCGGTGGCATCGCGCGTGCTCCGTCACCGCGCGATGGAACGCAACACCTCCCTCCTCCTCCCGCTCCTCCTCGCGCTCGCGACGTCCTTCGGGTGCGCGCTCACGCCGCGCTCGATGGCCCGCGACGTGGCGGCCGCCGCGCCGCCCGCGGCGATCCAGTCGACGCTGCGCGCGCTCAACGAGGACGACAACCAGCGCCTGATGATCGAGCTCCTGCGCAGCCCCGAGATGCGGCAGGCGGCGCGCGAGCTCTCGGCCGAGGTGGCCGACGGCGCGCTCGCGGTGATGTCCGAGCCCGAGCGGACGGCGCGCGTCGAGCGGCTGACGGCGCGCTACGTCGCGACGATCACGCGGGCGATGACCCGGAGCCTCGCGTCGGGCATCCGCGCCGACCTCGGCCCCGCGCTCTCGGCCTCGGTGCGCGACGCGGTGGCCGGGGCGATGCGCGAGGTGATGAAGCCCGAGGCCGAGCAGGGCCTCGCGCGGATGACCTCGAACGTGACCGAGGCCGTGGTCGAGGCGGCGGGGCGCGGGATGGCGACGAGCATGCGGCGCGACCTCGTGCCGGCGCTCCGCGACGCGCTGACGAGCGAGGAGACGGCGCGCGCGCTGGCGACGGCGACGCGGGCGGTGGGGCGCGAGGCGGTGCTGGGGAGCAACGAGGCGATGACGCAGATCCAGCGGCAGCAGGAGCGGACGGGGCGGCCGTCGTTCCTCAGCCGGATCTCCAACCTCACGCAGGACGGGGTGAAGATCCTCCGCATGGTGACGGTGGTGGCGGTGGCGGTGACGATCCTGCTGGCGGTCTGGGTGCTGCGCCTGACGCTGCGCGGGCGGCGCATCCAGGCCGAGAGCGAGCGCAACGCGGCGTCGGCGGTGCTCTTCGCGGAGGCGATCCGCGCGGCCGAGGGCAAGCCGTGGCGCGACGAGCTCACCGAGCTGATCCACCAGCGGCTCCGCGGCGACGCCGTGAGCGGGCTGATCGACGAGGTGCTCGCGCCGCCGGCGAAGGGGCGCAACGGCGCGGCCCGCCCGGCCCACGGCGCGCGCCGCTCGACGCTGCCGCCGCCGTCGCAGCCTCCGCGCCACGACGCGTGAGCGCCCGGGCGCACAGGTGTGGCGGCCTTGCAGGGGCGCCGCCACCTCACCGCGCGGCGCGCCGGGCGGCCCGTCGCTTGCTCGACGCTCGCCGCATGAAGAACCTTCCCCCGCTCACCGCCTGCGCCCTCTCCCTCGGACTCTGCGCCTGCATGGACGACGGCTCGCCCGCGTCGCCCGACGGCGGCGTCACCGGCCTCGAGGACTGCCGCGGCGACTTCGGCACTTCCACCGCGAGCCTCCAGATCGAGGCCTTCATCGCCGCGGTCGACAGCTTCTCCACCCAGGCCGCGGAGGTCGACACGGGCCTCCGCGCCGAGTGCCGCGCGATCGCGATCGACCTCGGCGCCCAGGCGTCGGAGCTCGTCGCGACGGCCTCGGAGACGGAGACCGCGGTCGCGTGCCGCCGCGCGGCGGAGCTGATCCGCACGGAGATGACGGCCGTCCGCGGCGCGCCCGGCGTCACGCTCACGATCGAGGCCGCGCCGCCCCGATGCGAGGTGGACGTCGAGGCCTACTCCAACTGCGTGGGGTCGTGCGACGCCACCTTCCGCCCCGGGATGGCGGAGCTCACCTGCGAGGGCGGCGAGGTGCGCGGCGGCTGCTCGGCCGAGTGCACCGGGCGCTGCGCCGTCGACGCGACCGCGACGTGCAGCGGCGCCTGCGAGGGCACCTGCGCGGGCTCGTGCACCGGGAGCTGCGTCGGCACCTGCGACGGCACCTGCGCCGCGCGCGACGCCGAGGGCGCGTGCAACGGCGCCTGCGTGGGGACATGCCGCGGGACGTGCTCGGCGGGCTGCACGGGCGCGTGCTCGGGCCAGTGCGTCGCGATGGCCTCCGGGCGCTGCGAGGGCGAGTGCCGCGGGTCGTGCAGCGCGTCGTTCACGCGGCCGCGGTGCACCGGGCGGGCGGTGGCGCCGCGGGCGGACGTCGACTGCCGCGCCTCGTGCGACGCGCGGGTCAACGCGCGGACGCAGTGCACGCCGGGCCAGGTGGCGCTGCGGGTGGACGGGCTCGCCGCGGGGGCGCCGCTCTCGGGGCGCTCCGACCGGCTGCGCGCGACGCTGGCCGCGCACTACGGCAACGTGGTGGCGGCGGGCGTCCGGCTGCGCGCGCTCGCGGCGGCGGGGGCGCTGGTGGTCGACTCGTCGCGGCGCGTCCCGGCGGCGGTGGCCTCGCTCGGGCTGCGCGCGGCGACGTGCTCGACGACGGCGGCCCAGTCGGTCGCGCTGGCCGTCCCGCGCGTCCAGGTGAGCCTCCAGGCCTCCGTGCAGGTGAGCGGCGCCGTCACCGCGCGCTGAGGCCCCGCGATGCGCTCCTCCGTCGCCCCGCACGCGCTCGCCCTCGCGCCCCGCGCCGCGCCCGACGACGGGCTCACGCGCTGGCGCGAGCGGCCCCACGGCGGGCTCTGCGCGCTCGCGGCGGCGCTCGTCCGCGCGGCGGGGCGCTACCACGGGGTCACCTTCGAGGGCCTCGACCGCCTGCCCGCGGGCGGCGCGCTGCTGGTGGGCAACCACGGCCTGCTCGGGTACGAGTCGCCCTTCTTCTTCGAAGGGATCCTCTCGCGCACGAGGCGCCTGCCGATGGGGCTCGCGGACCGGTGGTTCTTCCGGCTGCCGGTCGTGCGCGACGTGCTCTTGCGGGTGGGCGGGGCGCCGGGAGATGCCGCGACGGCGCGCCGGCTGCTCGGCGCGGGCGCGCTCGTGGTGTGCTACCCGGGCGGTGCGCGCGAGTGCTTCAAGCACCACCCGCGCGAGCGCTACCGGCTCCAGTGGGCGCAGAGCCGGGGCTTCGCGCGCGTGGCGTTGGAGAGCGGGGTTCCGGTGGTCCCCTTCGCCGCGGCGGGGGTCGACGACACCTTCGAAATCGTCGGCCGGCGCCGGGGCTTCGGCCGCCGCTGGATGGGGCACGACAAGTACGACCTGCCGCGCCTGCGCGGGCGCGGGGGCTGGCCGGTGCCGCGCGCGGTGCCGATCCATTTCCGCTTCGGCGAGCCGATGTACCTCGCCGCGGGCCCGGTGGCGGAGCCGTCGGCGGTGGAGGTCCACCACGCGCACGCGGCGGCGTGGTCGGCGGCGCAGGCGCTGCTCGACGAGACGGTGGCCGACTGGCGCGCGCGCTACGGGGGGCGGACGTGAGGGCGCTCCTGCTCGGCGGCGGTGGGACGCTCGGGGCCTTCTCCGCGGGCGCGCTGCGGGCCCTCGAAGAGCGCGGGTGGCGACCCGACGTCTGCATCGCGTCGTCGGCCGGGTGCATCAACCTCCTGCGCAGCCTCGTGGGCGGCGCGAAGGCGGCGGCGGAGTTCTGGACGGGGCTCTCCGTGTCCGAGCTCGCGCGGGAGGCGCTCACCGACAACCCCTTCAACGGCGGCGTGCTGTCCGAGCGGGCCTTCTACGCGCGCGTGGAGCGCGGCGTGGACTTCGAGCGCCTCCGCGCCGACCCGCGGCTGCTGGCCTTCCTCGTGGTCGACATGCGGACGGGGCGCGTCGCGCTCCGCGGCAACCGCACCGAGGACACCGCCGAGTCGCTGCGCCTCGTGTCGCGCGCGGCCTACGCGCTGCCGCCGCTCCTGCCGCCGGTGCGCGTGGGCGATCGACTGCTCAGCGACGGCGGGCTCCTGCAGAACGCGCCGCTCGACCGCGCGGCGGCCCTCGGCGCGACGGAGATCGTCTACCTCTGCAACGTGCAGGTGGTGCCGCACGAGCACGACGACCGGCCGTGGACGCTGCCGGCGACGGTTCGCTACGCGGAGATCTTCGTGCGGCGGGCGAGCAACGTCGGGTTCGCCGACGCGGAGGTGACCGAGGGGACGTGGCGCGGCATCCCGTTTCTCACGGTGGCCCCGCCGGCGGCGCCGGGGCTTCGAACGCTCGTCTCCGCGGTGCTGCCGACGCACAAGCGCCTCGAGCGCCTGGTCGCGCTCGGGTACGCGGAGGCGCAGGCCGCCTTCGGGCAGTGGGATCGCGCGCGCGCCGTCGACCCGCCGCGCCTCGCCGACGGCCACGTGACCGCCGGCGTCTGACGAAAGGAGAGATCACCATGCGATGGGACCAGGGGCACCAGAGCCCCGACCTGATCGACGCGAGGGGCAGCGGTGGCGTCGGCGGCTTCGGCGGGATGCGCCTCGGCCTCGGCGGCTTCGTCGTGCTCGGCGTGCTGAGCCTCGTGTTCGGCCGCAACTTCTTCAGCATGCTCGGCGGCGGCGGGGCCCCCGCGCGACCGGCCGCCACCGCGCCGCGCGCCGCCGACCCCAACGAGGACCGCCAGGTGCGCTTCGTGGGCTTCGTGCTCGACGACGTGCAGGCGACCTGGGGGCAGCTCATGCCGCGTCTCGGGCGGCCCTATGAGCGCGCGCAACTGGTGGTGTTCACGGAGGCGGTGCAGTCGGGCTGCGGGGTGGCGGGTGCGGAGACGGGGCCGTTCTACTGCCCGGCGGACAGGCGGGTGTACCTCGACGTGAGCTTCTTCCGCGAGCTGCGCGGGCGCTTCGGCGCGCCGGGGGACTTCGCGCAGGCGTACGTCGTGGCCCACGAGGTCGGGCATCACGTGCAGAGGCTGGCGGGCATCGACGCACGGGTGCGGCAGGCGACCGCACGGAGCCCCGGCCAGGAGAACGCCCTCTCCGTCCGTCAGGAACTCCAGGCCGACTGCTTCGCCGGCGTGTGGGCCCACGCCACGAGCCAGCGGGGCCTCGTGGAGGCGGGCGACGTCGAGGAGGCGCTCGGCGCAGCGGCCGCGGTGGGCGACGACCGCATCCAGCGCTCGGCCGGCCGGCGGGTGAACCCCGAGAGCTGGACGCACGGCTCCGCGCAGCAGCGGGCGGCGTGGTTTCGTCGCGGGCTCCAGACCGGCGACCCCTCGCGCTGCGACACCTTCAACGACGTCGATCCGTCGTAGCCCCGTGGCGTTGAGGCACACTCGCCCGTTGAGTTTTGTGTGGCAGGGACGCCGGACTGTGGCGCGTGGCCACGATCCGAACAGCGCGGGCACAGCATCGGCGCGACCTGTGCGAGTGGTCGAAACGCCTTGCCAGAAGCCCTCCGCGCGGGTGTGCGGGGAGGCTCCATGGGATGCTCTGACGGCCCGCAACGTGCAGGAGAATCAGGAATGGAGAATCGAACTGTCAACACGATGAGCGACCGTGTCGATGGCGAGGTGGTCGTGCGCGGGCGCGTGGCCCTCGTGGCGGACGACGAGCCGGCGGTGCTCCGCCCGATCCGGGCGATCCTGGGGGCGTTCGGGTACGAGGTGCTGACGGCGACCAACGGGCTGGAGGTGGTGGAGGTGGTGCGCGAGCGCGCGCGCTCCGGCGCCTCGATGCCCGAGCTGGTGATCTCCGACGTGAACATGCCCTGGCTCGCGGGCCCCGAGGCGCTGCTGGCGGTCAACGAGCACCTGACGCGGGCGGCCGTCATCGTCATGACGGCCCACGTCTCGCCTGACATCGAAGGGCGCGTGCGCCCGCTCGGGGCCCGGCTCTACGCCAAGCCCGAGCTGATGCGGGTGCTGCGGGACGTGATCGACGAGGCGCGGCCGCAGCTCGCGGCCTGAGGGCGCGCGCCGGGCGCCGGCGGCCTCAGGTCGCGCGCGGGAGCGCGATCGCGAGGCCGTCGGGCACGGGGCGGACGGAGCCGCCGTGGGCGCGGGCGGCGTGGTGGGCGACGAGGAGCGCGAGGCCGGCGCCGCGGGTGAAGACGCCGCCGCCGTCCTCGCCGCGCGCGAGGGCCTCGAGCCCGTCGAAGGGGAACTGCCCGCGCTTGGGCTCGACGAAGCGGACGACGACGTCGCCGCCGTCGGTGCCGACCGAGACGCGGGTGCTGACGTCGTGGGCGCGGCCGAAGTGGGTGAGGACGGCGCGGACGCCCGTGCGGAGGACGTTGGCGTCGCCGACGACCCTGAGGGCCCCGCCGTCGGCGCCGTCGAGGACGAACTCCGCCCGCAGCGACTGGCGCGCCTGGTCGACCACGCCGGCGGTGAGGGCGGCGAGGTCGACGGGCTCGCGGCGCGTGAGCTCGACGCCGCCGGCGATGGCGTAGACCTCGGTGAGGTCTTCGAGCATCCAGGCCTGGAGCCGCGCGTTGCGCTCGACCACCTCGAGCCCGCGGGCCATGGAGTCGGGCGCGGCGCGGCGCAGGATGGTGGTCCACCCGAGGATGGCGTTGAGGGGGCCGCGGAGGTCGTGGCAGAGGGCCGCGACGGCTTCCGCGAGGATGGCGGCGCGGCGCTCCTGTGCGCGGGCGGGGTCGGGGGGGCTGGCGGGCAGAGGAGGCTTCTCGGGGGGGTGTGTCATCGTTCTGACTCGGGCGGCGTCGAGGGCTGCGCGGCGCCCTGCTCGCGCTCGAACATCCGGTAGAGGGTGCGGCGGTCGATGCCGAGGACGCGCGCGGCCTTGGACTTGTTGCCCCCGACGGCGGCCATCACGCGCTGGACGTACTTGCGCTCGAGGTCGGCCAGGGGGATGAGGTCCTCGGCGCGGTCGCCCTCGATCACGAACTGCTCGGGCACGTAGGCGCGCACCCGGGCGGGCAGGTCGTCGGGGGTCAGGTGGTCGTAGGCGGCGAGGGCCACCGCGCGCTCGATGCAGTTCTCGAGCTCGCGGACGTTGCCCGGCCAGTTGTAGTGGAGCAGGTGCTGGAGCGCGGGCGGCGAGATGCCGACCACGCGCTTGCCGTGGCGCTCGGCGAAGCGCTGGACGAAGCGCTGGGCCATCAGCGGCACGTCCCCCGCGCGGTCGCGCAGCGGCGGCAGCTCGATCACCACCACGGCGACGCGGTAGTAGAGGTCCTCGCGGAAGCGCCGCTCCAGGATCTCGGTCTCGAGGTCGCGGTTGGTCGCGGCGAGGATGCGCGCGTTGTAGGGCACCTCGGCGTTGCTGCCGACCGGGCGCACCACGCGCTCCTGGAGCGCGCGCAGCAGCTTGGCCTGCATCTCGAGCGGCATCTCGCCGACCTCGTCGAGGAAGAGCGTGCCGCCGTCGGCCTCCTGGAAGAGCCCGGTGCGCGCGCTCCGCGCGTCGGTGAAGGCGCCCTTGGCGTGCCCGAAGAGCTCGCTCTCGATCAGGTGGTGGGGCACCGCCGCGCAGTTGACCGCGACGAAGGGCCGCTGCCGCCGCGCGCTCCGCTCGTGGAGCGTGCGCGCGATGAGCTCCTTGCCGGTGCCCGACTCGCCGGTGATCAGCACCGTCGCGTCGGTGACCGCCACGCGGTCGACCATGTCGAGCACCCGGCGCATCGGCGCGCTGCCGGCGACGAAGCTCCCCGACGCCATGTTGCCGACGCGCTCCTGGAGCTGCTTCACCTCCGCGCGCAGCCGCCGGTGCTCGACCGCGCGCCGCGCCGCGAACACCAGCAGGTCGCGCTCGACGGGCTTGGTCAGGAAGTCGAAGGCGCCCACGCGCAGCGCCTTCACGGCGGTCTCGAGGCTCGCGTGCCCCGTGATCACCACCACGGGCAGGTCGGGCGCGTTCTCCACCAGGCGGCCGCAGAGCGTGAGGCCGTCGATGCCGCTCATCGTCAGGTCGGTGAAGACCACGTCGTAGTTGCCGCGCGGCACCAGCTCGAGCGACTCCGCGCCCGAGTGGCAGACGTCGGCGGCCATCTCGCCGTCGAGGAGGTTCTTGATCAAATCGGCGGCGTCGGGTTCGTCGTCGACGACGAGGGCGCGGGGCTGGGTCATGGGCGTGTGTCTCCGGGGGGCGGCGTCCGTCGCGAGCGGCGGCCGGCGGAAGCCTCGTCCAAGGTGCCGCCCTTCTTCAACGTCCTCCTCGGTGCAACCCACGTACCGCCCGGTGAAATCGTCGCACGTCGGGTTGAAAGCGTGGCGATTTGACACGCTGGTGGCGTGCGCCTCAGGCGGCTGTGGCAGTTCGCCACGATTGCGCGCGGCCTCGCAGCGCTGCGAGCCCGTGAGTTCTCGTTTCAGCCGCTGGCACGCGCGCTGCGTGGTAGCCGCGGATCGTGTCGGCTCCACAAACGCTCGCGGTCCACGCGCTTGCCTTCACGCTCGACGGGGCCCGCTACGCGGTTCCGATCGACCGCGTGGTGGAGGTGCTCCCGCGCGTCCGCGTGACGCCGCTCCCGGGGGCGCCGCCGCACGTCGCGGGGGTGATCGTCCACCGCGGCGCGGTGCGGGCGGTGATCGACCTCCGCGCGCGCCTCGGCCACCCCGCGCGCGCGCCCTCGCTCGACGACCACCTCATCGTCGCCCGCGCCGCGCGCCGCACCGTCGCCCTCCTCGTCGACCGCGCGACCGAGCCCTGCGCCCTCGCGCCCGACCCGGGCCTCGCCGTCCGCGCCGACCATGTGCTCGGGGTCGCGCCCGCCGGCGGCGACGTCGTCGTGCTCGAAGACCTCGACGCCGCCCTCTCGCTCGACGACGACCGCGACGTCGACCGCGCGCTCGACGCGCTCGGGGCCTCACCGTGAGCGCGCCCCCGCGGCCCACGCGCGAGGCGCTGAAGGACTTCGCCCGCGGCGCCTGGGGCCTCGCCCTCCGGGATGACCGCGTCGCCCCCATCGATCGCGCCGCCGCCGACGCCCGCGCCGCGCTCGGGCTCCCCGACGACGCGGCGCTCCTCGCGCGGCTCCGGGCCGGCGACCCCGCGGCGGTCGCGCGCTTCGCCTCCGCGATCACCGTCGGCGAGACCTACCTCTTCCGCCACGCGGCCCACTTCGAACTCGCGCGCGCCCACCTCCGCGCGCTCGCCGCGGCCTCGCCGGGCCGACGTCTGCGCCTCTGGTCGGCGGGCTGCGCCAGCGGTGAGGAGGCGTGGTCGCTCGCCATCGCCGCCCGCGAGGCGCTCGGCGCGGAGGGCTTCGCGCGCGTCGAGGTGCTCGGCACCGACCTCCACCCCGCGGCGCTCGAGCGGGCGCGGGCGGGGCGCTACGGGCGGTGGTCGTTCCGCGAGGGGTACGCGCCCGACGCGCGGTGGTTCGAGCGCGACGGCGACGCGTGGCGCGTGCGCGACGAGCTGCGCGGCGCGGTGGCCTTCGCCCCGCTCAACCTCGCGCGCGGTGCGGGCCCGGTGGGCGCCTTCGACGTCGTCTTCTGCCGCAACGTGCTCCTCTACTTCGACGCCGCCTCGGTCGCGCGCGCGGCCTCGCTCCTCGCCGCCTCCCTCGCGCCCGACGGGCTGCTCGTCCCCGGGCCCGCCGACCCCGCGCTCGACGGCCTCTGCCCGCTCGGCGCGGCGCGCGTCGACGGCGCGCGCGTCTACCGCCACGCCGCGCCCGACGTCGCCGAGAAGCCCGCGCCCTTGCCCGCGATCGTCCGTGCGTCGCCCGTGCTCCCCGGCCCCGTGCGCGCGCTGCCCGTGGCGCCGCCGGTGCCCGCGCCCGCGACGCCCGCCGACCCGCTCGACGTCGCCGTGGCGCGCGACCCGCTCGACGCGGCCGCGTGGATCCGCCGGGCGCTCGCGCGGCTCGACCAGTGCGACCCGCAGGGCGCCGCCGACGACGCCCACCGCGCGCTCCTGCTCGACCGTCGCAGCCCCTTCGCGCACGTGCTCGCGGCGATGGCGGCCCTCGCCTCGGGCGACCGCGCGGCGGCCCGGCGGCACGCGCGCAACGCCGGTACCCTCCTGCGCGGCGCGCCCGACGACGCGGCGGTCGCTCACGCGGAGGGCGAGACGGCGGCGTCGCTCCGGTGGCTCTGCGCGCAGCTCGGGGGCGCGGCGTGACGGCGCGCGACGCGGAGGCTGCGCTGCTCGACGCGAGGACGCGCGCGGTGGCGGCGGCGGTGACCCCGCCGGGTGATGGCGGCGAGCGCGGCCTCGCGCTGGTGGTCGCCGGCGAGCGCTACGCGGTGCCCGCGCGGTCGGTGCGGGCGGTGGCCGAGCTGCGCCGCGTGACCCCGCTCCCCCACGCGCCGCCGCACGTCGCGGGGCTGACGGCGTGGGGCGGGGCGGTGGTTCCGGTCTTCCACCTCCGGGCGCTGCTCGGGCTCGCGCTGGCGGCGCTGCCGGAGTACGGGCGCGTGGTGTTCGTGGGCGAGGGGGCCGACGCGATCGGGCTCGTCGTCGACGCCGTGCACGACGGCGGCGCGCTCGCCCAGGCGGCCGCGGGCGCGGGCCCGGCGCCCTTCGTCCGCGCCTCCTCCGACGGGGGCGACCTGCAGCTCGACGTCGACGCGCTCGCCGCGAGCGACCTCACCACCGTCGACATCGCGCCCCCCGACGCGTCTCGCCCCGAGGCCCCCGCATGAACGCCGACATCGACACCTCCACCCACCTCCGCCAGATGCTCGTCCGCTCGGTCGCCCTGCCCGTCGTGCTGATGGCCGTGGTGGGCGCGGCCCTCTACTGGCAGGTGGCCCAGCTCGTCGAGCTCAACCGCTGGGTCGACCACTCCGACCGGGTGATCGCCGACGCCAACCGCGTCGAGCGCCTCCTCGTCGACCGCGAGTCGGGCCTGCGCGGCTTCAACAGCACCAACGAGGTGCTCTTCCTCGAGCCCTTCACCAACGCCGAGGCGGGCCTCAAGGAGGCCTTCGACGAGCTCACCGCCGCCGTCCGCGACGAGCCCGAGCAGCTCCGCCGCGTGCGGCGCGTCCGCGACGTCGCCGGCCGCTGGCGCCGCGACTTCGCCGAGAACCTCCTCGTCGCCACCCGCGCCGGCCGCGTCGTCCCGATCGCCGAGCGCCTCCAGGGCAAGGCCATGATGGACGAGATGCGCGCCACCCTCACCGCCTTCGGCCGCTTCGAATCCGCCCTACGCGAGCGCCGCTCGGCCGAGGTGCGCGAGGCCGTCCGCTGGGGCACGATCCTCACCGTCGGCGCCACCGTCGCCGTCGCCGTGGTGATGGGGGTCTTCACGCGCCGGCAGATCCTCGCGGTCACCGCGTCGTACGACCGGTCGCTCACCGTCTCGCGCGAGCGGGCCGAGGCCCTCGCCCGCTCGGAGCGCGCGCTCGCCGCGGCGATCGAGGCCTACGGGGGCTTCATCGGCGCGCTCGCCCGCGGCGACCTCACGGCCTCCGTGTCGCCCACCGGCGACGCCGAGCTCCAGCAGCTCGGGCGCCACCTCGGCGCGATGGGCGCGTCGCTCCGAACCACCACCCTGCGCGTCCACGAGGCCGTCGCCGCGCTCGGGTCGGCCGCGAGCGAGATCCTCGCCACCACGCAGCAGCAGGCCGCCGGCGCCGCGGAGACGGCCACCGCCGTCACCGAGACCGTCGCCGTCGTCGACCAGGTGACCCAGGCGTCGCACCAGACCGCCGACCGCGCCGCCACTGTCTCCACCACCGCGCGCCGAAGCCTGGAGGTGTCGGCCTCGGGCCGCGAAGCCGTCGCTCACACCGTGCAGGCGATGGACCGGGTGCGCGTGCAGGTGGGCGCGATCGCCGAGCGCATCCTCGCCCTCTCCGACCAGGCCCAGGCCGTCGGGCAGATCGTCGCCTCCGTCAACGAGCTCGCCGAGCAGTCGAACCTCCTCGCGCTCAACGCCGCCATCGAGGCCGCGCGTGCGGGCGAGCAGGGCCGCGGGTTCGCCGTCGTCGCCCAGGAGGTGCGGAGCCTCGCCGAGCAGTCGAAGCGGGCCACCGGGCAGATCCGCGGCATCCTCAACGACATCCAGCGCTCGACCACCGCGGCCGTGCTCGCCACCGAGGAGGGAGGCAAGGCCGTCACGTCCGCGGTCGACACCGTGCGCGTCGCGGGCGAGCGCATCGACCAGCTCGCGGGAACCATCGCCGACGCCTCGGGCGCCGCCCAGCACATCGTCACCGCCGCGCAGCAGCAGGTGACCGGCGTCGGGCAGATCGCCCAGGCGATGCGCGCGATCGACCAGGCGAGCGCGCAGGCACTCGAAGGGACGCGCCAGTCCGAGCGGGCGGCACGCGAGCTCAACGACCTCGCCGCGCGCCTCCGCGAGGCCGTGGCCCAGTACCGCACCTGAGGACCGCGGCGCCCGTGAGCGACCCCGACGCCACCTTGCGCGAGCTGAGGAGCCTCTTCCGCGACGAGCTGGAGGACGCGCTCGCGCCCCTCGCCGCCGCCCGCGCCGCGCTCGCGGGCCCCGACGCGACCGCGCGCCGGGCGGGGCTGGATGAGGCCTTCCGCGTCGTCCACTCGCTCAAGGGGGCCGCGCGTGCGGTCGGGTGGGCCGGGGTCGAGCGCTTCTGCCACGCGCTCGAGACGCGCCTCGGCGCCGCCCGCGAAGGGGCCGCCCCCGCCGCCCGCGCCGCCGCCGACGTCGCCCACGCCGCCGACGCGCTCCGCGGGTGCCTCGCCGCCCTCGATGCCCGCGGCGCCCCCGACGACGACGCCCTCGCGCGGGCCCTCTGCGGCCTCGACGCGCCGCCCCTCGAAGCGCCGCCGGCCCCGTCGTCCGCGCCGCCGCGCGAGGCGAGTTCGTCGACGCCGCCCGCGTCCGAGGTTCCCGCGCCACCGATCGCCGCCGAGACCGCGCGCGTGTCGACGGCGCGGCTCGACGCGCTGGTGGGCGCCGCCGAGGAGCTCGCCGCCGCCGCGGGGAGGCTCGATGACCGGGGCCACCTCGACGCGCTGGAGTCCGCGCTCCTCGACGCCCGCTCCGCCGCGCGACGCGGGGCCCACGACGACGCCGCCCGCTCGCTCGCCGCGGCCCTCGCGCTCGTGTCCGACCGGCGGCGCGCCGCGGTGGCCGAGCGCCGGGCGGCGGACGTCGCGGGGGCCGAGGTGCTCCGCCTCGCGCGGGGGATGCGCGTGAGGCCCGCGGGCGCGGTGGCGCCGGCGCTCGAGCGGGCGGTCGCCGAGGCCGCGGCGTCGCTCGGGCGCGAGGCGGACTTCGTGTTCGAAGGCGCGTCGGTGGAGCTCGACCGGCGCGTGCTCGAAGGGCTGCGCGAGCCGCTCCTCCACCTGGTGCGCAACGCCGTCGACCACGGGGTCGAGCCGCCCGCGGCCCGCGTCCGCGCGGGGAAGCCGTCGCGCGGGCTCGTCCGCGTCGCCGTCGCCGCCGCGGGGACGTCCGTGACCTTCACCGTCTCGGACGACGGTGCGGGCGTCGACCCTGTTGCCGCGCGCGCCGCGGCGAAGGCGCGCGGGTTGCGGCTCGACGACGGGCGCGACCCCCTCCAGCTCCTCTTCGAGCCCGGCGTCACCACGCGGCGCGACGTGACCGAGCTCTCCGGGCGCGGCGTCGGGCTCGACGTCGTTCGCCAGCGCGTCGCAAGGCTCCACGGGCACGTCTCCCTCGCGAGCGATCCGGGCCGCGGCGCCTTCATCACAATGACGGTTCCGGTCGACCTCTCGGTGACCCGCGCCCTCTTCGCCCGCGCCGGCGACGCGCTCGTGGCCCTCGTCACCAACGCCGTCGTCCGCGTGCGGCGCGTCGGGCCCGACGACGAGCGTCCCGTCGGCGGCGCGCGCCACCTCGTCGACGAGGGGGGCGCGCTCGTCCCGCTCGCCGAGCTCGCCGAGGCGCTCGGGGTTCCCTCGTCGGGCGCGCGGCGGGGCGGCGCGCGGCGGCCCTGCGTGGTGGTGGCGGCCGGCGACCGGCGGGCGGCCTTCCTCGTCGACGAGCTCGGCGAGGAGCGCGAGGTGGTGGCCCGCGCGCTCCCCCGGCGCGTCCGGCGCGCGCCCTTCGTCGCGGCCACCGCGCTCCGTGACGACGGCGAGGTCGCGCTGGTGCTCGACCCGGGCGACCTCGTCGGGCTCTCGGCCCCCGCGCGCGAGGCCCCGCCGACTCCGCGCGCCGCGCGCCGGGGCGTGCTCGTCGCGGACGACTCGGTCACCACGCGGCAGCTCCTCCGGTCCATCCTGGAGGCCGCGGGGTACGCGGTGACGGTGGCGTCGGACGGGCTCGCGGCCTGGGGGCTGCTCGCCGGCGAGTCGCGCTTCGACGCGCTCGTCACTGACGTCGAGATGCCGCGGATGGACGGGTGGCAGCTCCTCGCGCGGGTGCGCGGCGAGGCGCGGACGGCGAAGCTCCCGGTGGTGGTGGTGACCGCGCTCGCGCGGCCCGTCGAGCAGGAGCGGGCGCTCGCCCTCGGGGCCAGCGCCTACGTGGTGAAGGGGCGCTTCGACCAGGCCGAGCTCCTCGAGGCGCTCGACCAGCTCACCGGATAGGAGAGGCCCGATGGAGACGAAGGACATCGTTCGGGTGCTGGTGGTCAACGACTCGGCGACGGTGCGCGCGGCGCTGCGGGCCGCGATCGACAAGGCCGAGGGCTTCACTGTGGTGGGCGAGGGGTCGGGCGGCGAGGAGGCGGCCCCGCTGGTCGCGGCCACGCGTCCCTCCGTGGTGCTGATGGACGTGGTGATGCCGCGGGTCGACGGGTACGCCGCGACGCGCGAGATCATGGCGACCGCGCCCGTCCCCATCGTGCTGGTCTCGTCGGTGGTCAACCCGCGCGACGTGGCGGTGGCGATGGAGTCGCTGCGGTCGGGCGCGCTGGCGATCGTCGAGGCGCCGCCGGCCCCGCACGAGCCCGCCTACGCGTCGCGGCGCGAGGCGCTGCTCCGGCTGCTGGCCGCGATGGCGAAGGTCCGCGTCGAGCGACGTCCCCCCGCGGCGCCCGCGCGCCCGTCGCGCCCGCCCCCGACGCCGCCGGCCCCCGCGCCGCTCGCCGTGGGGATCGTCGCCTCCACCGGCGGCCCCGGCGCGCTGGTGGCGGTGCTCCGCGACCTCGCGGGCCGCCCGCTGCCGCCCGTCCTGCTGGTGCAGCACCTCGCGGCGGGCTACACGCCGGGCTTCGTCAAGTGGCTGGAGAGCGCGGTGCGACGGCCCGTCCGCGTGGCCTCCCACGAGGAGCCGCTCGCGCCCGACCACGTCTACGTCGCGCCCGACGACCGACACCTCGGCGTCGACGCGCGGCTGCGCGCGATCGTGAGCGACGAGGCGCCGGTGGGGCACTTCCGCCCGTCGGCGACGTGGCTCTTGCGTTCGATGGCGCGCTCGCTCGGGCCGCTGGCGCGGGCCGCGGTGCTGACCGGGATGGGCGACGACGGGGCCGAGGGGGCGGTCGCGCTCCGCCACGCGGGGGGCCGGGTGGTCGCGCAGGACGAGGCGACCTCGGTGGTGTACGGGATGCCCGCCGCGGCGGCGGCGCGGGGCGGGGCCGACGCGGTGCTCCCGCTCGGGCAGATCGCGGCGTGGCTGGTGGACGGGGGGGCGCCGTGAGCCCGCGCGTTCTGATCGTCGAGGACAGCAGGACGCAGGCGCGCCAGCTCGCGGCGGTGCTCGAGGCCGAGGGCTTCGCGGTGGAGGTGGCGCCCGACGGCGAGCGGGGCCTCGCGGCCTGCGCCGAGCGACCGCCCGACGCGGTGGTGTGCGACATCGTCATGCCAGGCATCCACGGCTTCGAGGTGTGCCGACGTCTCCGCGCCGACCCCGCCACGCGCGGGCTCCCGGTGATGTTGATGACCTCGCTCGCCGACCCGGCCGACGTCGTGCGCGCCCTCGAAGCGGGCGCCGACAACTTCGTCACCAAGCCCTTCGCGCCGGCGACGTTGGTGGCGAGGCTCCGGCGGATGCTCGCGCCGCGCGACGACGGGAGCGTGGAGTTTCGCGGGGCGCGCTACGCGGTGGCGGGTGACCGGGCGCGGACGTTGGACGTGCTCTTGTCGTCGCTCGACGCGATGGCCGAGCGCAACGTGGAGCTCGAGCGGAGCCGCGCCGAGGCCGAGGAGGCGCTGGCCGAGGCGAGGCGCGCGGTGGCGGCCCGCGACGAGGTGCTCGCGGTGGTGTCGCACGACCTCCGCAGCCCGCTCAACGCCGTCCACCTGGCCGCGCAGGTCGCGTCGATGGAGCTCGCCGCGGTGGAGCACGAGCGGGCGGCGTCCGCGCGCAAGCGCCTGGCGACGATCACGCGCTCGGCCGAGCGGATGGCGCGCCTCGTCGGCGACCTGCTCGACGTCGCGCGGATCGAGGCCGGGCGCATGGAGGTGGCGCCGTCGCCCGAGCCCGTGGCGGCGATGCTCGAAGAGGCCAGCGCGTCCCACCGCCACGAGGCCGAGGCGCGCGGCGTGACCCTGCGGGTGTCCCCGGTCGACCCGTCGCTCGCGGCGCTGGCCGACCACGAGCGCGTCCAGCAGGTGCTGGCCAACCTCGCGGGCAACGCGGTGAAGTTCACCCCGGCGGGCGGCGAGGTGACGCTCTCCGCGTCGCGCGCGGGCGCGGAGGTGCGGGTGACGGTGCGGGACACGGGCGCGGGCGTGCCGGCCGACGCGCTCCCGCACGTGTTCGACCGCTTCTGGCAGGGCGGCGACAAGCGCGGGGGCGCGGGGCTCGGGCTGGCAATCGTGAAGGGGCTGGTCGAGGCCCACGGCGGGCGCGTCGCGATGGAGAGCGAGGTCGGGCGCGGGACGGCGGTGACGTTCACCCTGCCGGCGTGCGAGGCGCCTCCGGCGTGACCGCGGCGCGGTCTTCGAGGGTGGGGCGCTGGCGCAGGTGCTCGCCCTCGTAGGCGCGCTCGCGCGGCGGCATCAGGAGCGCGTTGATCTCCGCGCCGAGCAGGAAGGCCATCGCCGAGAGCCACATCCAGAGGAGCAGGATGATGACGCCGCCGAGCGCGCCGTACGCGGCCTCGTAGGTGTCGACGTAGCGCACGTAGAGCCCGAAGCCCCACGACACCAGGAGCCACGCGGCGACGCCGACGACGGAGCCGGGGGTGAGCAGGCGGAAGCGCAGTCGGACGTTGGGGAGGAAGGCGTAGAGCCCGCCCCAGGCCGCGGCGCACATGAGGGTGGCCGCGGGCACGCGCCCGACGACGAGCGCCCACCCGAGGTGCGACGGGAGGCGGTGGGCGAGGGCGGGGACGGCGATCATGAGGAGGGAGGCGGCGGCGGTGGCGACGCTCGCGACGGTGGTGACGGCGAGGGCGACGAGGCGGCGCTTCCAGAAGGGGCGGGTCTCGGTGACGTCGTAGGCGCGGTTGAGCGCGGGGATGAGCGACGCGACGCCCGCCGAGCCCGACCAGAGCGAGCCGAGCAGGCCGAAGGTGACGAGGCCGCTCGACGGGCGCCCGCGCAGCGCGGCGATGCGCTCGAGCAGGAGCCGCGTCACCTCGTGGGGCAGCGCGCGCGACACCGAGCGGACGAACTCGTCGATCGACTCCCAGCTCGCCAGGTGGCTCACCAGGTGGAAGACGACCAGCAGCAGCGGGAAGAGCGCGACGACGCAGTAGAAGGTGACCGACGCGGCCACGTCGTCGACCGCGTCGTCGACGCAGGCGTCCGCGAGGCGCTTGAAAAACGCCCGCCACGGCACGTCGCGGCCGGGGCGGAGCAGGCGCGTGTCGGAGAGGTGCTCCATGGCGTGCGCTCCGCCCCGGCGATGGGGTTCCTCAGGGGACGATCGAGCTGCACTGGGTGCCGCAGTTGAACACCGCGCCCGTGCAGGAGAGCCCGTTGATGCACGCCGCGCAGGTGTCGATGCGGCGGCGGTCCTCGTCGTTGGAGGTGCCGCGCGACTGGCAGCGGTCGTAGCAGGCCTGCGTGTTGTAGCTGCTGTCGAAGCAGCTCCGGTAGCGGTCGCAGATGCGGTTGCAGTCGGACGCGTTGTCGATGTCCGAGCACCCCGCCGCGGCGGCGAGCGCGAGCGAGAGGGCGGCGAGCGAGAGGGCGGCGGGGGTGTTCATCGCGGGTGGGCTCCTCGGGGGCGCTTCAGCCAGCGGTGCGGTTGGTGGCGCGCGCGCGGCCTTGCTTCGGGGCCTCGGCGCTGCTCGACGACGCGCCGGCGCGCGGGGCGGCGTCGCCCTGGGCTTCGGCGGACGCGTCGCCCCGGGCCTCCTCCTGGCCCTCCTTCGCGGCGGCCTTCGGGTCGGCGGCGCGCCCGAGGCGCTTGAGGATCGCCTCGCGCAGCTCCGCGCCGCGCATCGGCGTGAGCATCAGCGCGACGCCCGCGCCGACCGCCGCGCCCGCGACGACGAGCCCGGCGCCCATCGCGACGCGCGAGGCGACGCTCCGGCGGCGCTGGATCCCGAGCGCGCCCATGACGAAGCTCGCGGGGTGGAGCGAGTTGACGGCGCCGGCGATGCTCTTGAGCGAGGCGTACGCGGCGACGGCCTTGGCGGCGGTCTGCGCGCCCTTGGCGCCCTTGTCGAGCAGCTCCTGGAGGTGGGCGGGCGAGGCGGCCTCGACGGCGCGGGAGGCGATGGTTTCGACGTTCATGGCGGTATCTCCTGGTGCGGGGTTGGGCTTCGGTATCGTCGGAAACTTCAGGTGGAGAGGCGCAGGCTGCGGGCGTAGTCGAAGCCGCGCCGCGCGGACTCGCGCACGCGGTCCCAGGGCTGCGCGGCGCCCATGCCCGTCCACTCGCGGCTCATGCGGGTGTCGACCTCGTCGCCCCACGCGGCGTGCGGGCGGTACGCGTCGGAGAGGCCCGCGCCGTAGCCGTAGCGCGCGGCGTCCTCGTCCCAGAGGGGCTTCGGCGCCTCCATGTTGGGGATGAACTCGGGCGGGATCTCCTGCGCGCCGACGGCCTGCCGCACGGTGTCGCCGACGTGCTGGTTCAAGTCCTGCCCGGTGCCGAGGCCGAGGTCGGCCTTGGTCTGCTCGAGGTCGCGGTGGAGCGCGTCCTTCACGCGGTCCCAGGCCGAGTCGTACTGGCGGTTCCACCAGGTGGGGCGGGGCGTGTTCGTCTGCGCGGTCGTTTGCATCGTGGTCCTCCGTCGGTGCGCTCGTGGGTGGCTCCCTCGTTGAGCAACGCACGTGCCGCGCGGCGCTCCGCGAAAGCACGTGCGCGCCGCCGTGACGCCGCGCCACAGCGGGGCGACGCTGCGCTCACGCCGCCGACGACAGACACGCGCGCGACGTCCGTGGCCCGCGCGCTGCACGGTGGACGTTATCAGCGCGCGGCCCACCACCCACCGCGCCGGGAGCCAACACCCAATGCCGCCCTTGCTCGCCCGCTTCTTCTCGCCGCCCCGCCCCGAGCGCTACTCGCTGATGGAGGCGCCCCGCCCCGTGCGCGCGCTCATCGTGCTGTGGCTCCTCGCCACCGTCGGCATCCTCGTGATGGCGATCTTCCGCCCCTTCGGCGCGGTGTGACGTCGTGCGCGCCGTCGGACGTTCGCTTCACGCGTGGGGCGCGCTCGTAGCGGAGCGCCACGGTGGGGCGAGCGCGCGGCACCGACTGCCGCGGTGAGCCACGGTTCACCGCTCGGCACGACCCCTGAAAGGAAACCGTGCGCTCGACGAACGTTCGAGTCCCCACAGGAGTGAACCCCGCCATGAACCTTCGCACGACCCTCGCGCTCTCGACCACGTCCCTCCTCCTCGCGCTCGCGCCGTCGATCGCGTCGGCGCAGACCACGCTGCCGGGCAACGACCCGCAGCGCGTCTCCGCCGGCGCCTCCGCGCAGGGCCAGGTGCGCGTGGGCGAGGGGACGCCCTCCGACAACCTCCCGCCGCCGCGCTCGGAGAACGACGCGCAGCCCCCCGTCGCCGCGCCCGTCATCCCCGCCGGCGGCGTGGTGCAGCAGGCCGGCGTCGGCGGCACCACCGCGTACGCGCGGGGCGGCGTGCTCGAGCTCGGCGGCAACATCGGCTTCAACGTCGCGAGCGGCCAGTCGTCGCTCACCATCGCGCCGACGATCGGGTGGTTCTTCGCCAACAACCTCCAGATCTCCGGCATCCTCAGCTACCGCTACGCCAACGTGCAGGGCGTCGACGCGCACTCGCTACAGATCCTCGCGGAGCCTTCCGTGCACATCCCCTTCAGCCGCACGCTCTTCGGCTTCGTCGGCGTCGGCCTCGGCCTCTCGTACGTCGACGGCCCCGGCGCGGGCTTCGCGCTCGCCCCGCGCCTCGGCCTCAACATCGCCGTCGGCCGCTCGGGCATCCTGACCCCCGCGGTCAACTTCTCCTACGCCACCAACGACGTCATCCAGACGAGCGCCGGCTCGCTGCTCGCGGTGTCCACCTCGTTCGGCGCCAACATCGGCTACACCGTGATGTGGTGACCTCGGCGCGGCGCCGGTCGCTCCGACCCTCCGTGACGCTTGCTCACGGCTTCGACTCGTCGCCGGTCGGCGGCGGTGCGCTCCCCTTCGCGCGCCGCCGCCGGACGTACCACCCCGCGGCGATGATCAGCGCGACGACGACCCCGACGATCGCCTCGTGCGGCACCAGGGGCGGCGGCGGAGGGTCTGGCCCGAGGCCCGCCAGGCGAGAGGGGCGCCGCGGGAGCATGTCGGCAACGAGCAGCGAAGCGTGGGCGGGGGCCATGGCCGCGCGAGGATACCGCGGCGTCCGTCAGCGCCGCGCGCAGAAGCCGAGCTCGGTGCGCTCGCCCGGCGCGAGCGTGCGGTTCCACATCGCGCCGCGGAACACCACGGCCCCCGAGTCGCCGGTGCGCTCGGAGTTCCAGCTCGTGGTGACGGTGCCCGCGATCGTGTGGACCACCGTCCAGTCGACCGGCGCGCCCGTCCCGTTCATCACCGCGATCCGCTCGCAGAAGCCCGCATCCCAGGTGGAGTCGCGCATCACCGTCGTGGTGACGCCCGGCGTGGTCATCACCGTCGGCGTGCCCGCCTCCATCGCCACCATCGCGTCGCGCCCCGCGTCCGTGCCCGCCTCCGGGGCCGTCATCGCGTCGCGCCCCGCGTCCGTGCCCGCGTCGGCCACGCCCGCATCCGCGCCCGGCATCATGCCCACGGGCGCCGCGTCCTCGCGACGCGTGAAATGCACCGACCGCGTCAGGGCCACGAGGAGCTCGTCGACCGAGAGGTTCGACGCGCGGAAGCGCTGCTGCGCCTCGGCGAGGGCGCACGCCGTCTGCGCGCCGGGCTCGGCGGCGTAGGCGTACTGGAAGAGCTGGCGGGCGAAGCAGTCCTGCACCTCGGCGCTCGCGGCGAGGTGGGCGATGAGCGCGCGCGTGTCGTCCACCTCACCATCGGTCGTACGGCTCCCAACGATCTCGCCGTGGCCGTCGACCGCCCGCCCCGCCTCCATCGCCCGGTACCGCCCGACGCCATCGAAGAACTCGAACGCCACCCCGATCGGGTCGATGAGCCGGTGGCAGTCGACGCAGGGGTGCATGCTGGAGTGCGCCGCGTACTGCTCGCGCAGCGGACGCGACGGGTCGAGCGCCGGCGGTTGCGCGTTGACGCCCGGCGGCGGCGGCGGCAGCGGCTGGCAGAGGAGCCGCTCGCGGATGAGCTTGCCGCGGTGGATCGGCGACGACGAGTTGGGCCGCCCGTGCGTGGCCTGCACCGCGCCCAGCCCGAGGATGCCCACGCGCTGTGGCTCGAGCATCGCGGCCCGGCGGAAGCCCTGCGCGTCGGCGTCGCCCGACGGCGTGAGCCCGTAGAACGTGGCGAGTGTCGGGTCGACGAAGGTGAAGGTCGACGTGAGCAGCTCGGTGAGCGTCGCCCCGCGCCGCGAGAGCACCGCGTCGACGTAGCGGTCGAACTCCCCGCGCATCGCGGTCCGAACGGCGGGCGTGAAGGCCGGGAAGGTGGCGCCGTCCTTCGGCACGCTGGCGAGGCGGTCGACGTCGAGCCACTGCCCGACGAAGCGGCGGAGCGACTCCTGCGCGCCCGGCGTGGCGAGGAGCCGGCGGGCCTGCGCCTCGATCTGCGCGGGCGTCGAGAGCGCGTTGCCCCGCGCGGCTTCGAAGAGCATCGCGTCGGGCATGGTCCCGGTGAAGAGGTACGAGAGCTCGCTCGCCACCTCCCACGGCGTGAGCTGGTAGCCCGACCCCATCGCGACGCCGAGCTCGGTTCGGTAGAGGAAGTGGGGCGACTGGAGCATCGCCGTCACCACGGCCTCGACGCCCTCGGCGAAGCCCTCCGCGGTCGCGACGGTGGCGTGGAGCGCGGCGTAGCGGGTCGCCTCGTCGGCGGTGAGCGGCCGGCGGAAGGCGCGCTCCCCGAAGGACTCGACGAAGCGACGCGCGCAGGCCGTGTCGGTGGCCGAGGCGGGCGCGCAGGGGACGATCCTGCCCATCGCGGCGGGCGCGGCGGCCTCGGTGGCGAGCGTCTCGGCCGCGACGCGGAGCTGCTCCCCGAGGAGCGGCGACACCGTGAGCGACGCGGCGTCGTTGTCGAAGCCGTCGACCACCGGGTCGGCGACGAAGGCCGCGCCGGGATGAGCGCTCGTGCCGAGGAGGTCGCGGACGGTCCGGTCGTACTCCGACGCGGTGAGGCGACGGAGCATCCGCGCGCCCGGTCGAACGGCCTCGCAGGTGGCGCCCGTCGGGGGCGTGGTGGTTCCGCCGTCGCCGCCCGGCGCGACGGTGCAGGAGGGCGTGCGTGCGCGCGCAACGAAGCGCTCGAGGTCGGCGTACTCGGCGCTGCCGGGCGCCGCGCGGGTTCCGCCGGTGTGGCCCATCGGGTGGCGACCGGTGGGGCGGAGGAGGAGCTGGGGGATGCCCGCGAGCTCGGCGACGGCCATCGCCTGCGCGGCGCGGAAGTTGTGGGCCAGCCAGTCGGGCTCGCTCTCGGCGCGGAAGACCATCCGCGTGCGGGCGGCGGCCCCGGCGGCGTTGTGGCACCCGATGCACTGGATCGCGAAGAACGGCGTCCACAGCGTCTGGCGGAACCACTGAACGTCCGCGTCGCAGAGCGGCCCCGCGGGCACCGCGCCGTCCGCGAGCACCGCGCCGTCGGCCAGGGCGGCGCCGTCGTCGGGGGTCATCCCCTGCGCGCAGCCGAGCGCGAGGGAGGCGGAGAAAAAGAGCGCGCGCGTTTTCACGAGAGCACCTCGGGGAGGGGCCCGGTGCCGAGCGACGGGTCGCCGAAGGTGGGGTTGTCGAGCCCCATCGCGTGGCAGAGCGTGACGAGCAGACGCTGGTGCCCCGTGTGGTTGAACTGGAGGTAGCGGTCGGTGCGGATCCGCCCGTTGGCGCCGCCGGCGATGACGAAGGGGACGTTGACGCACTCGTGGAGGCGGCTGTCGCCCATCTCCTTCACCCAGATGACCAGCGAGTTGTCGAGCATCGTGCCCGTTCCCCCCGGCTCGGGCAGCTCGGCCATCTGCGCCACGAACCACGCGAACTGCTCCGCGAACCACCGCTCGGCCCGCACGAAGGCCGCGACGCCCGCGGCGTTGCCGTCGCCCATGTGCGAGAGCGCGTGGTGCCCCTCGCTCTGCCCGAGCCAGGTGAACACCTGCGGCGCGACCGTGTGCGCCCACTGGAGCGACGCCACCTTCGTCGCCCCGCACGACAACGCCGCGAGGAGGAGCTGCATCTGCATCCGACCGACCGCGGGGAAGTTGTCGTTCTGCGCGGGGTTGAGGGTCATGAGCGTGGGCGGGGTGCACGCGGCGGCGGGCGTCATGGTCGAGGGCCCGGTGAGCGAGGTCTCGACGCGGCGCAGAGCCTCGAGGTGGGCGTCGAGCTTGCGGCCCTCCTCGGCGCCGACGCGCCCCTGGAGGTCGCGGAGCTCGCCGCGCACGAGGTCGAGCACGCTGCGGCGGCGCGCGAGGAGCGGGTCGACCATGCCGGGCGAGGGCATCATCCCGGCGAAGAGACGTCGGTAGACGCTGGCGGGGTCGTCGTCGGGCGGGACGTACCGGCCGGGTCCCGCGTACGACATGCGGGTCTGCGAGTTGCCGCCCCACGCGCTCGTCTGGACGCCGAGCTCGAGCGACGCGAGGCGGCTGGTTCCGCCGACGGCGCGGGCGATGTACTGGTCGACCGACATGCCCATCGAGGGCGTGCTCGCGCCGCCGCCGCCGGTGAGCATCGCGGCCATGCCGCCCTCGTGGTTGGTGGCGTTGAGGAAGTCGATCCCGTCGAGCACGACGAGGTGGCGCTTCACGGCCGCGAGGGGCTCGAGAATGGAGCCGGCGGGGAAGGAGTACGTCCCCCCCGACGCGGCGGGCCGCCAGAGGCGGGGGACGGTCCCGTTGGGCGTGAAGAAGAAGACGATGCGGCGGGCCGTGGAGGTGCCGCCGGCGTACGAATCGCCTTTGAGGAAGGTGAGAAACGGCGCGGCGACGGCGGCGAGGGCGGCGCTGTGGAGGAAGGCGCGGCGTCCGATCGGGGAGGTCATCGCCCCACCCGTGGGCGGCACGCCGGGGGAGCGATCACAGAAATCGACGCGTCGCTCGCTAGTCGCCCATCGCTCGCTGCCCACCGCCCCGCCGCCCCGCTGGGGGCTCCCTACGCTCTCCAGCACGCGTCATGTAAACGCCGACGCGGAGCGCCTGAGCCCATTGCGCCGATGCGGGCGCGGAGCCGAGGCGCCGTCGCCCCGCTGCTCGTCGCCCGCCGCCCCGTCGTCCCGCCGCCGCTCGCCTATCGAGCCCCTCGCGTGTGCGCCAGCGTGGTGGTGTAGATCGGCCGCGCCAGGAGCCCCGTCGGCGAGCCCGCGTAGATCGCGAGTGCGCCGGTCTCGGTGTTGTGTTCGTAGAGGTCGGTGTAGCCGTCGCGGTTGAAGTCGCCGGGCAGGCTGTAGCGGTAGGGGGCGCAGTTGGCGGCCGAGGGGATGACCGCGTGCGCGGGGCAGTGCGGGAAATTGACGCGCGGGACGACGCCGTCGGCGCCCCCGGTGAGGTCGACCGCGGCGATCGCCGTGGCGTCGCCGACCGGGGAGTCCGGGCGCCCGTCGCCATTCACGTCCACCAGCGGATCGGGCGCATACAGGGAAACGCCGCTCGACCGGGGCGAAGGCGTGAAGAGGTCGTCGCGCGTGAAGGCGCCGGGGCCACCGCGGAGGGCCGCATTCCAGCTCCTCGACAACTGGCCGTCGTACCAGTTGAACGCGACGTCATCGATGCCGTCGCCGTCGAGGTCGCCCACGAAGGGGACGCCGATTTGCGTCGTCGTGGTCGGGGAGTCGAACCCGGCGGTGCGCGGGATCTCGAACGACCTGCGCCCCGACAGCGTCATGGTCGTCACCGTGAGCACCTCGTGGTGGTATTCGAGCAGGACGACGTCGGCGAAGCCGTCGCCGTCGACGTCCGCGGCGAAGAGGGCGCGCTCCACGGAGCCGCTGAGGGACGGCGGGGATGTGCGCTCGATGACGGGAACCCAGCCGGCTCTCGTCGACACACCGACGGTTCGCATGCCCCCGACTCTCTCGTTCATGGTCTCGATGGCAAAGTCGACGCGCCCGTCGCCGTCGATGTCCCCCGCGCTGCCGAGGAGCTCGGAGGTATAGCCCCCGAAACTCCTCGTTGTGAAGCGCGCCCACGACGCCAGCGCGAAGCCCGCCACGGTTCGAAGCACCGGGTGAAAGTAGGTCTCCGACTGAGCGCCCATGCCGATGCCGCAGAAGGCGTTGTGGTCGATCAAGAGCGAGAGGTCGCCCCAGCCATCCCCGTCGACGTCGCCGAGGTACTGGAGGTCGCGGACCAAAGTGCCGCGGTCTTGATAGCTGCAGCTCGGCCGCCGCAACCCGTAGCGGAGGGAGAGGGCCTCCGGCTGCGCGCGGTAGCCTTCCGGGGTCGACGGCCACACGCCCAGGGTGACGGTCGCGAAATCGCCGCCAGGGTCGATGGCGCCGTCGAGCTCCTCGTAGATCGCCGGGTCGGGGACGCCGTCGAAGTTGATGTCGGGGACGCAGCAGCGCGCAGTCCCGCCGGCCCCCGTTCCGGCCGGCACGAAGAACTCCCACGTCTCGCTCTCCATCGCGCCGTCAGGGCTCGGGTCGAGGCGGACGGCCGACACCTTCCAGAACACCGGCCCCGGGCGGAGCGGCGCCTCGGGTCGCGCCGACGTCCCTGTCGAGGGAACGGTCTCGATGACGTGCGCGCACGCGGGGTCTTCGCAGAGCGTCACCTGCCACGACCGCCCGAGGTGGGGCACCGCCCACCGCAGCGTCGGTCGCGCGCTCCGTACGACGGAGGTCGAGAGCGGCGCGAGGAGGCGCGGCGCGCCGGCGCCCGCGTCCGTCGGAGCGCCGTCGAGCGCGGGGTCGCAGCCTGCGGCCAACAGCGCGAACAGCCACGCGGGGCGCCCACACGACATGGATGCGATTGCCTCACGGCCCCTGGCGCTCCGTCAAGGCGGCGTGTTCCGAGCGGCGAGTCGAAGCGAGGCCGCGGGCGGGGTGTCGACCCGCACCTCGACGTTCAGGACATGGACCTGGAGCGGCGTGAGGTTACCGACCTCCACGGCCCTGGGCCCTCCACGCGTCGAGCAGCCACGTCCAGAACGCGCGGGACTGCCCGAGGTAGCGCTCGAGCCGCGGCCAGAGCTCGCGGATCTCGCGCACCGAGACGAAGGTGAACACGTCGTCGGGCTTCGCCTGCCGCATCATCTTGCCGATGAAGTACGCGCGTACCTCCGGGTCGGGGTCCCGGAGCGCGGCCGTGAACGCGTCGAGGGTCATGTCGGCGTCCCACAGGAAATACGGGCGCCCCTGGGGATCGACGAGCCGTTCGGGGGGCGTTGGGCAGAGCGCCGACATGGCGGGAGCATATCAGGTGATGCCATCCCCCGGCGCGCTCAGCCGCGGGCGAGCTCCATCCCCGCGAGGAGGGCCGTGAGCGACGCGTCGAGCTCGGCGGCGAAGTCCACCCGCAGCCCCTGGAGGGCGGGCTCCCGCAGGAGCTTGTCGATCACCGGCGAGGCGTCGGCCATCTGCCAGAGCCCCGACACCAGCGCCCGCGCCCGCAGGAGCGCCCGCACGCCGTCGCCCGGCCGCATCCACCCGCAGCGGCGCTCGAGCGAGGCCCCCGCCGCGGCCATCCGCGCGCCGAGCCGGAGCTTGTACGCGCGCGCCTCCTCCTCGCCGACGTTGCGCTCGAGCACGCCCTCGAGCTGGCCGAGCAGGCGCAGCAGCACCGCCCGCCCCTCGAAGCACTCCACGAACGCGCGGGCCACCCGGGCGTTGCCCCACCGCCCGCCCCGCGCCAGCGACGCGTCGAGCGCGTCGAACCACGCCCCGATCTCCCGCTCGAACAGCGCCAGCAGGAGGGCCTCGCGCGTCGGGTAGTAGAGGAACAGCGTCCCCTTCGAGAGCCCCGTCCGCGCGGCGAGGTCGCTCATGCTGAAGGCCGCCCACTGCCGCGACGCGAGGAGCGCCGCCGCCGCGTCGAGCATGCCCTCGCGCCGCTCGTTCTTGTCGTCCTCTCGCCGCGCCCGCCGTCCGACCATCCGCCGACTCCTCGCGCCCATTGCTCTAGCGCACACCCGCGCGGGAGGGCAACCGCCCGTAGCTGACCGACGGTCGGTTGACATCTGACCGGCGGTTGGTTAACCCTCCGCCGCACCCGCAGGAGAGGGCAAGGCGATGGCGAACGACATGACGAAGGCGAAGGTTTCCAAGGCCGCGCTGATCACCGGCTGCGCGTCGGGGATCGGGCTGGTGACGGCGCAGCACCTCGCGTCGAAGGGGTGGCGCGTCTACGCGACGTCGCGCGACGGCCGGGGGCTCGACGCCCTGACGGCGGCGGGCTGCACCGCGCTCGCGCTCGACGTGAACGACGAGGCCTCGATGAAGGCCGCGGTCGACGCGGTGGTGGCGCGCGAGGGCGCGGTGGGGGTGCTCATCAACAACGCGGGGTACAGCCAGTCCGGGGCCGTCGAGGCGGTGCCGATGGCGAAGGTGCGGGCGCAGTTCGAGACGAACGTGTTCGGGCTGGTGCGCCTGACGCAGCTCGCGCTGCCCGGGATGCGCGCGCAGCGTTGGGGCAAGGTGGTCAACCTGAGCTCGATGGGCGGCCGCCTCACCTTCCCCGGCGGTGGCTACTACCACGCCACCAAGTACGCCGTGGAGGCGCTCAGCGACGCGCTCCGCTTCGAGGTTCGCGGCTTCGGCGTCGACGTGATCCTCATCGAGCCGGGGCTCATCCGCTCGGGCTTCGGCAAGGCCGCCACCGCGCAGATGGCGCTTCCCCCGGTGGGGCCCGACGACCCCTACAAGGAGTTTCACGAGGCGGTCGCGCGGAGCACGGTGGAGTCGTACGAGAAGGGCCCCCTGGCGAAGCTCGCGGGCGAGCCCCTCGACGTCGCGAAGACCATCGAGAAGGCCATCGAGGCTTCGCGCCCCCGCGCCCGCTACACCGTGTCGGCCTCGGCCAAGGTGCTCCTCTCGCAGCGCGCGCTGCTCTCCGACAGCGCGTGGGACCGCTTCCTCCGCGGCAACTTCCCGTCGCCCGGCGCCTGACCCGTCCGCGCGTTCGTCCTCCCCGCGCGGCGCGCCTTCCCCTACGCTCCGCGCTGCGCATGACCGCCCCGTACGACCGCCTCTCGCAGTGGCTCGCCCGCGAGCGCCCCGAGCTGACGCCCGCCGCCCCGAACGACCCTCCAGACGCGCCCGATGAGGCGCTCCCCGACGCGCTCCAGGCGTGGTGGGCGTGGGCCGACCCCGTCGCCCGCGCGGCGCCGCCAGACGAAGACGGGTGCCTCCTCCGCGACTGGCGGCTGCTCGACCGGGCCACCTCCGCGGAGCGCCGGGCCGAGTGGAGCCGCAACCTGGCGGGGCGCGCAGAGTTCGACGGCTGGTGGCGGGACGCGTGGGTGCCGATCGCGGAGCGCCTCGACTGCGACCTGCTCGTGGTCGACCTCGAAGGGACCTTCGACGCGCCGGGCTCGGTCGTCGAGGTGGTGCACGACGCGCCCATCCGCTACGTCCGCGCGGGCGGAATCGACGCCTGGGCCGAGGGCCTCGCCCGCTCGCTCGAAGCGGGCGAGTGGCTGCGCGAAGACGACGGCCTCTGGTGGGACGACCCCGACGCGCACGCCTGGGAGTGCCTCGGCGCGACGTTCGTCGACGGGGTCGTGGGGAGGTTCCCGTATCCGGTCGAGCTCAACCTGGAGCACGAGCCGGTCGAGGCCCCGGTGGGCGCCTGGGTCGACGCGTGGTCGTCCGCCGTCGCCAGGACCGCGCCGGAGGCCCGCTGGGAGCCGCTCCCGCACGGATGGAGCGCGCTCCACCTGCGCGCCGGAGGTGACCTCGACGAGACGCTGTCGCTCCTTGCCGACGCGCCGCCCGCCCGCCTCGCGCTGGAGCTCGCCCACCTCAGCGCCGCGCTCTCCGCCGCGGGCGACGCGCGCGCTGGATCTGTCGCCGCGCGGCTCCTCACGCTCCCCGCCGCGGACCTCGTCGCCGCCGTCGCGCACCTCGACCTCGCGCTCCCTACCCTGCGCGCGTCGCTCGTCACGCACGCCGTCGCGCAGTCCGCGGCGCGCGCCGAGGGGGCTTCCGCGCTCTGTGCCGCCCTCGCAGCGAACGTAGGCGCGCACGACGAGGGCGCCGCGCGGCACCTGCGGTGGTGGTCGGTGCGGCTCCGGCCGACGGCGGACACGCGCTTCCCCGCGTCGGTGATGCAGGCCCTCGCCGCCGCGCGCGCGGGCGAGCCCAACGCCGCCTCGCAGGTCGACGCGATCCTCGCCGAAGACTGGCGCCTCGCCGAGCTCGACGTGCCGCTCGCCGCGGCCCTCGTCGCGGCCTGCCACGCGGTCGGCCGGTGGCCGGAGGCGCTCGTCGCGAACTGGCGGTTCCCCCACCCGGCGGCGCAGGTCGGCGTGAGAACCCTCACCGCGCTCGGCGCGCACGACGAGGCCCGCCGCATCTTCGACGCGGTGACCGACCCCCACTGGCGGGCGGCCCTCCTGCTGGCCCGCGCCGCCGCGCTCCCCGCGGGCGACCCCGCCGGCCAGGCCACGATCGCGGAGGCCGAGGCCCTCGTCGCGTCGTTCGACGAGCTCCTCTGGATGGTGAGCGGCTACCGGAGCGACGCCCTCCGCGAGCTCCGCTTCGACCTCGCGTCGGCGCTCCTCCGTCGGGGCGCGCGGGAAGCCGCGCTCGCGTCGCTCGACGCGTGGCGGCGCGCGGGGCGGGAGGCCGTCGCCCTGGCCGCGGAGAAGGTCCGCGCGCTCCTCGACGATCCGACGGCGCAGCACGGTGCGCCGTGGCGCGCGCCCTCGCTGGCGGACTTCGACGCGCTGGCCGCGACGTGGCGCCCGTCGCAGCTCCGGCAGGAGGGGACGGTGCGCCTGCTGCGGTGGGCGGTGGCGCTCGCGGACGGGGATGCGACGCCGCGCGGGCGGGCGTCGCTGGAGGCGATCGAGGCGGTGGCGCGGGCGGACGGCCTCGGGTCGATGCGCCACGCCGACACGCTGGCGGTGGCGCTCGTCGCGTACGGGCGGGCGGACGACGCGCTCGCGGTCGCCGCGGACCCGCTGTGGCGGTCGTCTGCAAGGGTGTTCGTCGCGCTGGTCGCGCGGCTCGCGGCGGCGGGGCGGCGGGACGACGCGCGCTCGCTCGGACGGCACCTCGTGCGGTCGCGCGCGTTCGGAGAGGCGCTGGCGGTGGCGCCCGCGGTGGCGATCGTGAGCCCGACGTCACTCCCGACGCTGCGGGCGACGTGCGACGCGCTCGCGGCGGAGACCCCATCCCGCTGAGCGCGCCAGGGCGTCGGCGTTCACCGATCCGGCAGCTCTCCTCGCGGCGCTTCGTCGGCCGCGTCCTCGCGCGCGTCGTCCGCCGCGCGGCCCGCGGCCCCGTTCGCCATCCTGCGCGGGAGTTCGGCGAGGCTGCAGAGCGCCGCGCGCAGGCCGCCGAGCGCGCCGAGGAGGTTGTGCGTCGGCTCCGAGCCCGTGCCGATGATCAGCCCGGTGAGCATCTCGTCGAAGTCCGGCTTCATCCCGGTGACCCCGAGCGCCTGGAAGAGGTGGAGCCCGGAGCTCCTCGCCACCAGCGGCCCGAGCACCAGGCTCCCGATGAGGATCACCGAGCGCTTGATGGAGACGTAAACCGGGCTGCGGGTGACGAGCACGACGCGGTTGCGCGCCCGCTCGAGGCGCTGTTCGGCGCGCACGATCTCCGCCCGGGCGGCGGCGTACGCGGGGTCGGCCACCGCCTTGCCGACGAGCTTCTCGGAGAGCGCGGCGACCTCGCGCCGCGACGCCTCGAGCTCGCTGACGAGCGACTGGAGGGGCTTGGAGAACGAGCCGAGGACCCGCCCCGTCGTGACCATTCCCCCCTCGACCACCGTGAAGAAGGTCTCCCAGAAGCGCTCGATCGCGACCGCGAGGAGGAAGAAGGGGACGAGCGAGTCGGTCGACGCCGGCGCCCGTGCGGGGGGAGTCTCTTGCGCGCCTGCGATCGCGGGGAGCGCCACCACCAGCGCGACGAGCAGCGCGGCCCACGCGCGCGGGTGCGGCGCGGGGAGAGGGCAGGGGAGTGCGGTGCGGCCGGCGGCGCTGCGACGCGGGGAGGTCATTGGTGGTGCGCGCACGATCCCACGCGAGCGTCGCGGCCCACAAGCGCTCGCGGAGGGCGCTTCGTCGCGTCGCCGTTCGGTGAACGCCGCGGGGCGCCGCCGCATCCATGCGCCACACCGATGCGCAATGCCCTCGCCTTTGTTCTCCTCGCCTCCTGCGCCGGAGCCGCCAGCTCCGCTCCGTCCTCCGACGCCGCGCCCGCCGACGCGGCTGCGCCCGGTGACGCCGCCGACGTCACCGCGCCGCCCGCGGACTCCGCCGTGCTGCCCGCCGACGCGACCCCCGCGGACGTCGCGGCGACGCCCGACGCCGACCCGCGCGCACCGAGCCCGCCCGCGGGCGCGCGCCGATGCGGCGAGGGGGCCATCACGGCGGCGGAGTTCATGACGTCGTGCATGAGCCCGTCGTCCGTCGTCGACCGCACGCTGCTGCCCGACGGGGGCATGGGCTCCATCGAGCGGCAGTGCGGCGCGGTGACGGTGAGCGGCGGGCGCTGGGAGGCGTGGTGCGGCGCCGAGCAGGTGTACGTGTGGGCCCGCTTCGAAGGCGTCCGCGCGACGGGCACCTACGTCGCCTGCGGGGCGGCCACGTCGCTCGCCGTCGGCCTCGGCTACGCGGAGTACGCGCTCGGCGGCGCCGGCGGGGGCGGGACGGCGAACGCGCGCGGCGTGCCCGACTACTTCTTCGACCAGACCCGCCCCACCGACGTGGTGATGGACTACACCGTCCGCGCGACCCGCGCGGGGAGCGGGCGCTTCCTCATCGGCGCGTCGCTCGCCGTCCAGTGCGTGGGGATGATGCCGACGGGAGGCCCCGGGCCCAACGTCATCGTCGGCGGGACCGCCTTCCGCTGGGACCCCGCCGCGATGTGATGCGCGCCTTTCCCGGTGGAACGACGGGCGCGACCGTCAGCTCCATGGCGGGCTTCAACGCGCCGACGCCGCCGCCGCGCAAGAAACGCGGCAAACGCGCAAGGCACGCGCGTTGCTCGATGCCTCGGCAGAGAGGTCATCGATGAAAGGGACGATCGCGAAGTGCCTTGAAGAGATGGTTCGTACGACGCACGGCGACGACAAGTGGCGGGCCGTGCTGGAGACCGCGGGGATGAAGACGTCGCGCGTCTTCATGACGACGGAGGACGTCCCCGACGGCGAGGTGCTCGGGCTCATCGGGGCGACGTCGAAGGTGCTGGGCGTCTCGAACGAGCAGACGATGGAGGCCTTCGGCGACCACTGGTCGACGAAGTACGCGCCGAGCATCTACGGGGTGTACTTCGACAAGGCGACCAACGCGCGCGACTTCCTGCTGAGCCTCCACGAGGTGCACCAGCGGATGACGCGCACGGTGAAGAACGCCGCGCCGCCGAACTTCACCTACGACGCCTCCAACCCCAAGCGCCTCGTGATGAAGTACGGCAGCGCGCGCGGCCTCGTCGCGCTGATGCCCGGCCTCGTGCGCGGCGTGGCGAAGTACTACAAGGAGCGGGTCAACGTCGCGCTCTCGGGCAACGACGTCGTGATCGACTTCCTCTCGTAGCGCACCGTCCCGCCGCGGTGTGCGGCCGCGCGCGTGCGTGGCGAGGTGCGACAGGGGCCGCCGCGCGCGCCCACGATTCTCCGTGCGGTACGGCGCTCGCAGCGGGCGCCGGTCCGCACGGAGGAACGCCATGCTCGACCACCCCCTTCTTCGCTCGCTCCGCCTCGCCCTCGCCTCGGGCGCGGTGGCCCTCGCCTGCGCTTCGAACAGCGCCGCGACGTCGCCCGCCGCGCGCGAGACGACCGCGGCCTCGTCGCACGTCCGGCACGGCGGCGACTGCAACGACTGGGAGATCTATTTCGCGACCAACTCCGCGGAGGTGTCGCCCGAGACGCGGCAGGCGCTCGGCGGGCTCGCGCGCTGCATCCAGAGCGGTGACGTGCGCGAGGTCACCGTGCTCGGCAGCGCCGACCCGCGGGGCTCGTCGCGGGCCAACGCGGAGCTCGCGCAGCGGCGCGCCGACGCGATCCGCGAGATCCTCGTCGCGTACGGGTGCCCCCCGAGCGTGGTGGGCGCGAGCTCGGTCGGCGAGCGCGGGACGAGCGGGTCGCCGGCGACCTTCGCGGGCGAGCGGCGCGCGGTGATCCACGCGCACGACGTGGTCGCCGACTGACGGCGCTCAGAACGACCGCAGCCACGCGACCACCTCGCGGGGGTAGTACGCCCGCGGGATCTGGTGGCCCGACGCGGCGTTGTACGCGCACCAGCGCACGGGCTGGCCGCAGCCCTCGTAGGCGACGCAGTCGTCGTCGGCCATCTCGCCCGCGAAGGTGAGCGGGGTGGTGGAGGCCCCGCAGCCGTTGCGGCGCGCCCAGAAGTCCCGGTAGCGCGGGCCGAGGGCGAAGGGGATGCTGGTGTCGCCGACGCCGTGGAAGGCCCACACCGCGGGGCCGCCCACGCACGGCGCGGCGGCGTCGGCGCGCGTCGGGAGGTAGTAGTCCCCGTTGGCCGCCACCGGCGCCACCGCGCGGAACACGTCGCCCCGGAAGCACCCGACCACGTTGGAGAAGTCGCCGCCCCAGCTCTGCCCGGTGGCGAACACGCGCGCGGCGTCGAGGCAGTACCGCTCGCGCAACCACGCGAGCATGTCGTCGACGAAGGCGAGGTCGTCGGTGCCGCCGTAGCTGCTGGTCATCGACGCGACGGGGCCGTTCTGCCAGCCGACGGCGGTCAGGGTCGGCGACCACACGCGGCGGAGCGCGTCGGGGTACACGAAGATGGCCCAGTCGGCGGGGGCCTGCGACTCGAGCGCGAGGTAGTCGCGCATGCGGATCCCGTCGTAGTCGCGCCCGTGGAGGCCCACCACCAGCGGGTAGCGCCGCGCCGGGTCGTAGGTGGAGGGGACCGAGACGTAGAAGCGGCGCGCCACGCCGCGCGAGGTGACGTCCTGGTACCAGCGCCCGGTGCGCGCGCCGCCCTGCCCGCAGGCCGCGGGGAGGTCCGGCGCGGCGTCGGGCGTGATGTCCGGGGCGGTGTCGGCGGCGACATCGATGGCGATATCGGCGGCGACGTCGGGCGAGGCCGCGGTGTCCGCCGCGGCGTCGTTCGGCGGGGTCGCAGCGGGTTCGGAGGAGCACGCGGCGAGCAGCGGGAGCACCCAGGGCGAGCGGCGCATCGGGGGAGTGTAGGGCGCTTTCGCGCGGGGCCGTGCGTTCGAATTCGCGCGGTCAGCGCCGCGGCGCGTAGGCGTCCATCTCCGCGCACGCGCCTGCCGGGTCGGCGTCGCAGCGGCGGAAGCGCCAGGGCCACCGCGGGTGCGACCAGCCGGGCTCGTCGCCCACCCGCAGCACCGACGGCATGAAGGGCTCCGCGCCGCCCACCGAGCCGTCGCCCGCGATCGAAAGCTCGATCGTCCGCGCGCGCCCGTCGCTGCACACGCCGTCGACGCGGAGCGTGGCGCCCGCGGACGACCAGCGCGCGCCGAAGCGGCAGCTCACCGCGCCGCGCGCGACGAAGCCGACGGGGGCGGCGCCGGCCGGCGGGGTGAAGCCGCTCTGGTACGCGCGGTCGAGGGCGAGCGTCCCGTTGCGCGCGAAGCGGTAGGTGGTGGCCTCGTACTCCGCGTGGGTGGGCTGGTCGACGATCCAGAGGCCCGTCCAGTCGACGGGGGCGCGCGGCTGGGCGGAGGCGGCGGGGGCGGCGAGGGCGAGGGAGAGCGCGAGGGCGGCGGGCGTGCGCGGCATGGCGACCGGTCGGACGGGCGTGCGCGCAAAAGGGTCTCGCGGCGCGTCGGCGACGTCTCCGAACGAGCGGGCGGCGGTGGTAGCGTGCGGCCCGCCATGGCGAACCCTGCGACGAACGAGTTCCTGTCCTATGACCTCGACGCGCTGCTGGCGGCGGTGCGCGACGCGGCGGACCCCGAGCGCGTGCGCGGCGCGTGGTGGGAGGCCGTCGAACGCGTCGGGCTCCGGCGCGGGTATGTGTGTCAGCCGCTGGCGCTCCCCGAGTCGCTCACGCCCGACCAGCGGCGCCTCGCCGACGCGCTCGCGACGCGTGGCGACTTCGCGCTCGGCACCTGCGGGATCCCCGGCTCGCCGCGCCTGCTCCGCCGCTGGCTCGGGCTCGCGGAGCCCTCCGTGCTCGAGCGCCGCGTGCCCTGGACCCACGAGGGCGCCGAGGTCTCGTGGCCCCTGTGGAAGATCTGGCTCGACGCGCCCGACGAGTCGCTCGAATACAACCAGGGGGTCGCGAAGGAGGTCGCCGAGCGGCTTACGCCCGCGGAGCTGATCGAGGCCGCCGGCGAGGCGATGCTGGAGCCTTACGGGTTGCACCCGCCGTACGGGGATCGCGTGGGCGCGGCGCTCGCGCACGCGGCCGACGCGTTGCCGTGGGCGCGGCGCTTCGTCGAGGTGCTGCTCGGGGCGCTGCGCGAGGACGGCCATTGGGGCCCGCCGTACGAGACGACGACGGACTTCCGCGGCACCTTCCTCGGCGCGCTGACGCTGCTGCCGTTCGTCCGCGCGGGCGTCGCGATCGACCCCGCGTGGGATCGGCTGGTGCCTCACGCGGGCGAGGAGGGGGCGGTGCGCGAACTCCTCCTGGCGCTGCCCGAGGCGCGGCGCGAGGCGGTGGTGTGGCATCGCCTGACCACGACCTGGGGCCCGCGCGGCGACGAGGCGCTCAACGGCTTCTGGGAGAACCTCCGCGCCACGGAGCTCGCGCCGTCGCTGCGCAACCTGTCGTTCGTGGTGTGCCAGTTTGCAGCCTCATGGGGCCACCCCAGACGCAGGGTCATGGGGCCGGGGAGAGGCGAGCGAAACGACACCCGTTAGGTAACCCGAGACGCCCCTCGGCGTCGAGGGCCTCGGAGGAGGGGCGCGGAGCGACCCGACGACGTCTCTTTTGCTGGATCATGGGGCCACCTCCCGCGTGGCGAGGTGACGCGTCGGCGACGACGATCCCGGTGTTGCTCCTCGCCGCCACCCCGCCACGCGGCGGGGCGACGCTCACGAGCTCGCGCAGCTCAGCGACGACGCGCGCGAGGGTGCGAGTGCACCTTCGGCTGCGGCGCGCTCGGCGGCGGCGACGACGCGTCCAGCTTCGGCTTCTGCCGCGGGCGGTACGACTCGCCGTCCATCACGAAGTCGAACGCCGTGTTCTTCACACGGTCCACCGCGCTCTGCGCCAGCAGCACGTCGTCGAACATCGCGAGCCACTCCGACGTGTCCCGGTTCGACGTCAGGATCATCGAGCCGCGGCCCGTCCGCTCCTGGAAGAGCTGATAGACGTCCTTGCTCTCCTCCTTCGACATCGGCTCCAGCGCGAAGTCGTCGATGATCAGCAGGTCCACCGACGACAGCGACGCCATCTCCGCGTCCCGCGAGTTGTCCAGCCGGCTCTGCCGCAGGCGCCGCAGCATCGCGTCGGCGCGCCAGAAGCGCACCTGGTAGCCGTAGCGGCAGGCCACGTGGCCGAGCGACTGCGCGATGAAGGTCTTGCCCACGCCCACCGGACCCAGCACCAGCACGTGCTGGTGGGTCGCGAGGAAGCGCAGGCTCGCCAGCTCGCTCAGCACGCGCGCGTCGTAGGAGACCTTCGCGGTCTTGTCCCACGCCTCCAGGCGCATGCCCGGGTCGAGCCCGGCCTCGCGGGCGCGCAGCTCCGCCGCGCCCGACTCGCGGCGCGAGACCTCGTCGCTCAGGATCGTCAGCAGCACGTCCTCGACGGCCATGTCCTGCTTCTCGGCGACCGTGAGCCGCTCGGGCAGCGCGTCGATCACGCGGCCCAGCCGCAGCCGCTTGAGCACCGAGACCAGCTCGGGCGAGAGGGCGCGCGGCGTCATCGCGGGTCCCCCTTGCGCTCGCTCGACGCGCCGGTGCGGAAGTGCTCCGCCGACCTCGCGAAGCGCGGCGCCGGAAGCGCCACCACCTTGCCGTCGCGCGACTCCGGCGTGCCCGGCGCCTGGGCCTGCTTGAGCATGCGGCCGAGCCGCGTGACGTCCACCACGTCGAAGGCGAGCGCGCTCTGGCAGAGCGCCTCGACGCGCCCGTCGCCGTGGGCGTCGCACAGGCGCATCAGCGCGTACGCCTGGCGCATGCGCGTCCACGGCAGCGGCCCTCCGAGCAGCCGCTCGGCGTACCGCCCGATGTGGTCGCCGCGTCGGCGCGCCCTCGCGAGCACCGCGTCGACGCTGCGCATCGCGAAGTCCGCCTTGCCCTCGGGGTAGTCAGCGCGGTCGGTCGTGCGCTTGCCGGGCGCGGTGCGGACGTGCGCCTTGATCAGCTCGGTGCCGAGGTACACGCGGACGGTCGTGCGGTCGACGCGCACCCGCACCGACTGGCCGATGTAGCGGACGGGCACCGAGTAGAGCGCCTGCGCGACCTGGATGTGCTGGTCGGGGTGAACGCGCGCCTCGCCCCACGTCGGCACGTCGAAGGGCGTGTCGGGCGCCGCGAGCATGTGCGGCCTCTCCTCGCGCTCGAACACCTCGCGCGGGACGCGCCGCGTGGTGCCGTGCACGCGCCCGCCGGCGACCTCGCGCGACCACCGCGCGGCGTGGCCGCGCGCGTCGCCGAGCGAGGTGAGCGACTCGCCGTCGAAGCAGCTCTCGCGCACGTAGGCGATCTGGTTCTCGACGCGCCCCTTGTCCCGCGGCGACCGCACGCGCGCCGCGTCGACGAAGATGCCGCGCGCCTGCGCGTAGTCGAGGAAGGCCGGCGTGATGGTGGGCGAGAGCGGGTCCGCCTTGGCGACGATCGCGGACATGTTGTCGGGCACCAGCACGCGCGCCATCGCGCCGAAGAATCGCCACGCGGCCTCCAGGCCCGCGCACACCGCCTCGGTGGTCTGCTCGAAGGTGGGCCAGACGAACATGTAGCGGCTCACCACCAGCGTCACCACGAGCGCGTGGAGGCGCCGCGCGCGCCCCTCCGCGTCGTCGTGGAGCATGCCCATGAGGCCGAAGTCGATCTGTGCCTCCTCGCCCGGCTTGCCGTCGTCGACCCGCACGGTGGGGCGCGCCTTGCCCCACGCGAGCTCCTCGATGGCGAAGCGCCGGAGGGTGTCGTAGCTGGCCCGCAGCCCGTGGTCGCGGACCAGGAGCGCGTGGACCTTGCTGAGGCGCAGCGGTCGGCTCTGCGCGAGCCACGCGGCGATGCGCTCGCGGTGAGCGGCGACCTCGCGCCACTCGTCGCTCGGCGCGACGGCGTCACGGCCCTGGACGCGTCGCGCGACGTCGTGGACGACGTCGTCGGAGAGGAGTGTGCGGGCGTCGACGCCCGCGTCGTTGGCGGCGCGGAGGTAGCGTGCGACGGTCTTGCGGTCTGCGCCGACGGCCTTGGCGATGGTGCGTGCGCCGTGCCCCTCCGCGGCGCGTCGGAGAATCTCTCGAACATCGATCATGGACAGCTCCCTGTAGGGCATGTGCCTCCTCGCGACGGCGACCCGCGCCGTCGTCGCGCCGAGGCTCACTCAGCGCGCCGCTGCCCTCACCGAGCTGGCCCCATCACCCTGCGAAAAGTGGTGCTGAGGTGGCCCCATGGCCCTGCGAACCAGGGTTATGTCTCCCCGCGCGGGTGGCCCCATGACCCTGCGTCACGGGTGGCCCCATGACCCTGCGAAAATCGCGTCCGAAGTGGCCCCATGAGGCTGCAAACTGGCAGGTCGCCTCATGCCGAGTCACTCCGTCGCGACGTTGCTGTCCTGGTGCATTGCCTCGAGCGAACGGAGAGCCAGTCGTGCAACATCCTCCGCGTGGAAGGCATGGGGACGCCTCCCCGTCACTATGTCATGTTCTTTGTTCCCGAAGAGGGCCAGTTGCTCGGTTGCCTTGCCACCATCAGCAGACTCACCGTTTCGAAGGAGGAATGGGCTGACCTTTGGGGCGAGACGTGAAACCCCGTTGCGTTGGACGGTTTCTTCTGCTGCGCCGACGCGGGCGAACCCTGGGCGACGGCGCCCGCAGCCCCCTCCCCTGCCCTACGCCATCAGTTCGAAGAGCGAGCGCACGAGGCGGTCGATGCCCTCGTAGGCCTCGCTGATGCGCGTGGTCGCGGTGAAGGCCGCGGCGCAGACAAAGCGGTTGTCGCGGTCGACGGCGAGGTCGCGGGGGCCGAGCGTCGCCACCTCGGCGCCCATCGCGGCCATGTCGGCCAGCGCGGTCGCGTCGGCGCCGATGCCCAACCGCGGGCGCCCCGCCCCGAACACCCGCGCCGCCACCACCGGCCCCAGGCACAGGAACCCCAGCGGCTTCCCCGCGCCGTGCATCGCCTTCAGGAACGTCTCCACCGCGGGGAGCACCCTGGCGTTGGCGCCCTGCCGCGCCTGGTCGCAGAGCACCCGCGTCGCGCCGTAACCGCCCGGAACCACCGCCGCGTCGAGGCCCTCGACGAGCACCGTCGCGAGGTCGCGCACCTCGCCACGGGCGATGCGCGCGCTCTCGACGAGGACGTTGCGCTCGTCGCCGACCATCCGCTGGCCGGTGAGGTGGTTGATGACCACGGGCATCGCCACGTTGGGCGCGACGCACACCACCTCGGCGCCGGCCCGCTCGAGCGCCAGGATGGAGGCGACGGCCTCCTGCACCTCGGTCCCGTCGTAGACGCCGCAGCCCGAGAGGACGAGGGCCACGCGTCGCGTCCGCCTGGAGCGCTTCACGGCGCGGAGAAGAGCACGGCGAGCGAGTCGTTGACAACCGCCCCGCCGCACCGCTGCAATCCCCGCCCTCATGGCACGCCTCCCCCTCGCCCTCGCGGCCGCCGCGGCCCTCGCCGCCTGCGGGAGTTCCCCGACGCCCGCCGTCCCCGACGCCGCGACGGACGTCGCCGCCGACCTCACCGCCCCCGATGGCGTCGCCCCCGACGCGGAGGCCGACGCGCCCGCGCCCGACGACGCCGCGCCCGGGGAGGACGTCGTCGCGCCCGACCTGCCCCCGCCGCCGCCGCGCGACGTGCCCACCGTCGACGTGGTTCCCGTCGACGACGCCGGCCGCGCCGCGCCCGAGACGTGCTCGCGGCCGCTCCTGCCGGTGTCCGGGACGCGCGTGTCGACGCAGCGCCCGACGCTCCAGATCGCGCGCGGCCCCGGGCTCCGCGAGACGCGCTTCGACATCTGCTACGACCGCGCGTGCACGTCCGTGGCCGCCAGCGCGCGCACCACCGACGACTACCTCGTGCCGGCGGCCAACCTCGCGCCGGGCGCGTACTTCTGGCGCATCACCGCGATCGCAGCCGACGGCGCCGCGTGCGCCGGGCCCACCTGGGAGTTCGTCGTCCCCGCGCGCTCGGCGATGCTGCCGCGCGCGTGGGGGACGCTGCTCGACCTCAACGGCGACGGCTACGGCGACCTCGCCGCGGTGACCGGCGGGGAGGTGCGGGTGTTCCACGGGACGTACGCGGGGCTGTCGGCGACGCCGGCGGTGGTGATCACCGGGCTCACGACGCTCGCGGGGGGCGTGACGCTCCCCGCGGTGGCCGCTGCCGCGGGCGACCTCAACGGCGACGGCTTCGTCGACCTCGCCATCGGCGTCCCCGCGGCGCTCGACGGGCAGGGCGAGGTCTGGATCCACCGCGGCAGTCCGACAGGTGTTCGCGCGACGCCGGACGTCACCATCCGTGGCCCCGACGGGCCCCTCGGGCGCTTCGGGACGTCGCTCGCGGGCGTCGGCGACATCGAGGGTGACGGCTACGGCGACATCGTCGTTGGCGCACCCCACGCGATGGCCACGGTGCCCGGCGACCACCCCGGCACGCCGGGCAGGGTGTACAGCTACCACGGCGGATCGTTCGGGGTGCGAACGACCCCGAGCGCGGTGGTGACGGGCCCGGGCGGACCCGACGGGTACTTCGGCGCGTCGGTGGCGGCGCTCGGGGACATGGACTCCAACCGCTTCCCCGACGTGATCGTCGGCGCGCGCGGTGCGAACGCGGCCTACGTGCTCCGCGGCACGGTGCTCGGGCTCGACGCGACGCGGATCATCACGCTGCGCGACGCGGCCACACCGGGCTTCGGCACGGTGGTGGCCGGCGCCGGGGACGTCGACGGCGACAACCGGGCCGACGCCGTCGTGGCCGGCAGCGACGCTTCGAACCGCGTGGTGGTTCGGCCCGCCGGCGTGATGGGGGACTTCGCGGGCGCGGGCGTGACGCTCACGGTGGCGGGCGGGCGCTTCGGGCGCTCGGTCGCGTCGGCGGACGTCAACGCCGACGGCTTCGCCGACGTGGTGGTGGGCGCGCCGGGGATGGGCGCGGCGTTCGTGTTCGCGGGCTCGATGACAGGCGTCGGGGCGATGCCGGCGTTCACGCTGCGCGCGGCGGGCGTGACGAACTTCGGGGAGTCGCTCGTGAGCGCGGGCGACGTCGACCGCGACGGCGCCTCCGACCTCGCCGTCGGCGGGACGGGCGCGGGCTTCCAGGTGTTCGCGGGCGCGGCGAGTGGGCCCGGCGCGGGGCGCGCGGTGGCGACGCCTTCAGCGGTGACGGGCCTCGGCGGCGCGAGCTGCGGGCTGTGAACCGAAACGCGACCGGCGCGCGCGGGTTCAACGCGCCGTGAGCGGGCCGCTGCTGCTGTCGCTGCGGGTGACGCTCGCCGCGCTGGCGGTGGTGGCGCCCGCGGGCGTGGCGCTCGGGTGGTGGCTCGCGCGCGGCCGGGGGTGGGCGCGGGCCGTGGTCGACGCGCTGGTGGTGCTCCCGATGGTGCTGCCGCCGTCGGTGCTCGGGTACTACCTCCTGCTGGTGTTCGGGCGGCGCGGGCCGGTGGGGGCGGTGCTCGCGGAGGCGTTCGGGGTGCGGTTGGTGTTCACCGCGGCGGGCGCGGCGCTGGCGGCGGCGGTGGTGGCCTTCCCGCTGATGGCGAAGGGCGCGGAGGCGGCGTTCGCGCGCGTCGAGCGCGAGCTGGAGGAGGTGGCGCGGGCCAACGGGCTCGGGCCGTGGCGGGTGTTCCGCGAGGTGACGCTGCCGCTGGCGGCGCCGGGGCTGGCGGTGGCCGCGACGCTGGCGGGGGTGCGCGCGCTCGGGGAGTTCGGCGCGACGCTGGTGTTCGCGGGCTACGCGCCGGGCGCGACCGACACGGCGCCGCTGGAGATCTTCATGGCGCTCCAGGGCGGCGACGACGCGCGCGCGGGGCGCCTGGTGCTCGCGCTCACCGCGCTCTCGGGGGCGAGTACCGCGGCGCTCGCGTGGTGGGCGCGGCGCGATCGTTCGGGGGGCGAACGGCCGTGACGCTCTCGGTCGACGCCGGGGTTCGTGTCGGGGGCTTCTCGCTGCGCGCACGCTTCACGGCGGCGCCGGGGGTCACCGCGATCCGCGGGCCTTCGGCGAGCGGCAAGACGCTGGCGCTGCGCCTCATCGCGGGGCTCGTGCGGTGCGCGGAGGGCGCGGTGCGATTCGGCGAAACGGTGTGGGACGGCGGCGGGCTGTGGGTGCCGCCCGAGAGCCGGGGCATTGGCTACGCGCCGCAGCACGCCGCGCTGTGGCCGCACCGCACCGTGCGCGAGCAGCTCGCGGCGGTGGCGCCGGGCTTCGCGCTCGACGGCCTCGACGCGCTCGGTGTCGGCGCGCTGCTCGACCGACGTCCCGCGGGGCTCTCGGGCGGCGAGCGCCAGCGGGTGGCCCTGGCGCGCGCGCTCCTGCGGCGGCCGGCGGTGCTGCTGCTCGACGAGCCCTGGGGCGCGCTCGACCGCGAGGCGCGCGAAGCCGTGGCCGCGCTGGTCGCGCGCGAGGTGAGGGCGCGCGGGGCGGTGGCGCTGCTGGTGACGCACGACGCGGAGGACGTCGCGGCGGTGGCCGACCGGGTGGTGCGGGCGAAGGGCGGCGTCGTCGAGGCGTGACGGGCGCACCCCCTTCAAAGCGTGCTTCGCAGCTCGTATTTGTCGAGCAACCCGTCGCCCGCACCGTCGCCCAGGGCCGTCGCCCAGGGTTCGCCCGCCTGCCCTCGCTGCAGGGCGAGCGCACCAAAATCGCTTGAATTGCAGCCTCGCGGCGGGGTTTGTCGCTGGCGCTCCGGCACCCCGCGCTACGGAATGCAGGCGCCCCCTCCGGGGGCTTGAAGACCGACGAAAGATCGCGCGAAATGCCCTCCAGAAGCGTTGCTTGCGATGATGGCGGGGGGCTTTCGCAGGGCGGTAGGGTTCGAAAGCCCCCGGAGGGGGCGCCTGCATTCCGTAGCGCGGGGTGCCGGAGCGCCAGCGACAAACCCCGCCGCGAGGCTGCAATTCAAGCGATTTTGGTGCGCTCGCCCTGGCCCTCGCTGAGTGGTTTAGGCTCACCCTGGGCTTCGAGCATGGGATCGTCCGCCCGGTGGCGGACTCCGGGAGCCGGCGCGAGGTGAGGACGTTGCGCGTCGCCCACGCAGCCTCGTTGGGAGCCCGGTACCAACCGGGCGATCCCATGCTCGAAGCCCAGGGTGAGCCTAAACCACTCAGCGAGGGCAGGCGGGCGAACCCTGGGCGACAGCGCGAGCGCTGGGAACTTACGACCCATGGGAACACCTTGAAATCAGTGGGGGTGAGGTCGCGGACGTCGCCCCGCCGAATCACCCGCTGGTCTCGACGCGGAGCCCCTGGAGCCACCGCGCGCGCCGGGCGAGCTCGTCGTCGGCGTAGAGCCCCGGGGCCTCGTCGAGCCGCGCCTCGCGCGTCGCCCCGGTGCGCGCGTCCTGCACGCCGAGCACGAGCGCGCCGTTGGCCCGCACGTCGAGGCGCACCTCCACCCGCGCGCCGTCGGGGAGGTCGGCGTCGAAGGCGATCTGGTACACGCCCACGCGCGTCGCCTCGCGCTCCGAGCGCCCTTCGAACACCTCCACCGGCAGCACGCGCCCGCCCCCGCGCATCGCGAAGTGCGCGCGCCCCACGAAGGGCGTCGGCGTGCCGGCGGGCACCAGCGGGTGGAGCACCGCGCGCCGCCCCTCGGGCTGCGACGCGTCGGGCACGAACGCGCGGATCGAGAACGTGTCGGGCACCACGCCGCGCACCTCCACCGCCGGCCGCTCGCCCGCCCCGCCGAGCGACGCGCCGTGGAGCGCCGCCCCCGCCGCCACGATGGTGAGCGGGTTGAGCGGGTGCAGCGGGTCGTCGTACACGCGCACCGACCGGCAGCGCTCGCGCATCCGCTGCTGGAGGGGGTAGAGCAGCGACGAGCCGCCCGTGAGCAGCACCTCGTCGAGCGCGCCCCAGTCGAGGCCCGCGCGCTTCAGGGCCTCGTCGGCGCAGGCCATCGCGCGGTCGAGCTCGCCGGCGATCCAGCGGGAGAGGTCGCCGAGCGTCACCTCCAGGGAGACCTCCTCGCCCTCGCTCTCGGCGTCGAACACGGGGACGAAGCGCTTCCGCCGCGACCGCGCCATCGGCGACGGGTCGCTCGCCGCGTCGGTGTTGAGCGCGACCTTGAACCACTCCGCCAGCTCGAGCAGCCGCTCGGCGGTGGCCTCGTTGACGGCGGCGAGCGTGAAGCCCTTGTCGCCCGTCTTCTCGGCGTACTGGGCGACGAGCGCGTCGCGGATGCGCGCGTCGATCGCGAGGCCGCCGAGCTGGATGCCGTAGGAGTCGACCGCGTGGAGCTGCGCCCGGCCGCCGCGCGTGGCGTCGCGGCGCATCAGCGTCACGTCGAGCGTGCCGCCGCCGAAGTCGAACACCATGAAGCTCCCGCCCCGCCCCTCGTCGCCGGCGCGCGCCGCGTGGAGCCCGTAGGCCCACGCCGCGGCGTCGGGCTCGGTGAGGAGCCCGGCAACAGGCAACCCCGCCATCTTCGCCGCCTGCGCCGTCGCGAGCTTCTCGCGGTTGCGGAAGCGCTGTGGGTGCGTCACCACCACGCCGTCGAGCGGGGGGAGGCCGGGGCGCGAGCGCACGAGGTCGGCGAGCGCGCGGAGGATCACCGCGGCGACGTCGGTGGCTTGGAGCTCGTGGCCCGCGAGCGCCCACGGGGGGCCGAGGAGCGAGGGGGCCGCGGCGCCCATGTGGTTCTTCGAGCCGCGCACGAGGACGACGTCGGGGGGCGGGCGCTCGGCGTCGCCGACCAGCTCGCGGTAGCGCCGCGGGGCCTCGGCGCCGACCACCGCGCGGGCCTCGCCGCGGGAGGTGAGGAGCACCAGCGAGGCGAGCGTCGCGCGGCCCTGCTCGAGCGGGACCACCACGGCGTTGCCCCGGTCGACGTAGGCCGCCGAGCAGAAGGTGGTGCCGAGGTCGACGCCGTAGAGGGCCATGCGCGGAGGCGGCGGAGACTACACCCGCGGCGCGCGGGAGGCGTAGCGCTTCGGGCTGCGGGCGTGGTAGAGACGCGGCCCGTCATGGCAGCCGAGAACCCGATCACCCCGCGCGCGAAGGACTTCCCCCAGTGGTACCAGGACATCATCCGGATGGGTGACCTGGCCGAGCCCGCCGAGGTGGTGCGCGGGTGCATGGTGATCAAGCCGCACGGCTACGCCATCTGGGAGAAGGTCCAGGCCGAGCTCGACCGGCGCTTCAAGGCGACGGGGCACCGCAACGCGTACTTCCCGCTGCTCATCCCGATGAGCTTCCTCGCGCGCGAGGCGAGCCACGTCGAGGGCTTCGCGATGGAGTGCGCCGTGGTCACCCACTCGGGCCTCCGCGCCGTGAAGGACGACCAGGGCAAGGCCCACATCGAGGTGAAGAACGAGCTCGAGGAGCCCTACGTCATCCGCCCGACGAGCGAGACCATCATCGGGCACTTCTTCCACAAGTGGATCCAGAGCCACCGCGACCTGCCGCTGCTCATCAACCAGTGGGCCAACGTGATGCGCTGGGAGATGCGGACGCGGATGTTCCTGCGGACGAGCGAGTTCCTGTGGCAGGAGGGGCACACGGCGCACGCGACGCACGAGGAGGCGATGGAGGAGGTGCGGCGGATGCTCGACGTGTACGCCGACTTCGCCGAGAACGTCATGGCGATGCCCGTCATCCGCGGCGAGAAGACCGAGAACGAGCGCTTCGCCGGCGCCCTCCGCACCTTCTGCATCGAGGCCATGATGCAGGACGGCAAGGCGCTGCAAGCGGGCACCAGCCACGACCTCGGGCAGAATTTCGGCAAGGCCTTCGACGTGAAGTTCGCCGCGAAGAACGGCGGGCTCGAGTACGTCTGGCAGACCTCCTGGGGCGTCTCCACGCGCCTCGTCGGCGGCCTCATCATGACCCACTCCGACGACGCCGGCCTCGTGCTGCCGCCGAAGCTCGCGCCCATCCACGTCGCGATCATCCCGATCTACAAGAGCGACGCCGAGCGCGCGTCCGTGCTCGAGGCCGGCGAGGCGCTCCGCAAGGCGCTGGCCGCGCGCGACCTCACGGTGCTGCTCGACACGCGCGACGACATGCGCCCCGGCGCGAAGCACTTCGAGTGGGAGCAGAAGGGCGTGCCCGTCCGCGTCGAGCTCGGCCCGCGCGACGTCGCCGCCGGGACGTGCGTGTACAAGCGCCGCGACCGCGACCCGAAGGAGAAGGTCACGCTCCCGCTGGAGGGCGCCGCGCCGGTGATCCACGCGCTGATGGACGAGATCCAACGGAGCCTCTTCGAGAAGGCGAAGGCGCGCCGCGACGCGCGCACGGTGAAGGCCGACTCGTGGGACGAGTTCAAGGCCGCGCTCAAGGGCTCGGAGGGCGTGGGCAACTTCGTGCTGGCCCACTGGGACGGCACGCCCGAGACCGAGAAGAAGATCAAGGAGGAGACGCGCGCCACCATCCGCTGCCTCCCGCTCGACGGCGAGGTGGAGCCCGGCAAGTGCGTGCTGACGGGCAACCCTTCTGCGCGGCGCGTGCTCTTCGCCGAGGCGTACTGACCGCTCACCCCCGCTCGCGCCGCAGCGCCACCGCGCCCGCGCCGAGCATCACCGCCACCAGCCCCGCCACCGCCAGCGTCGCGTCGCGCATGCCTGCCGCGCGCAGGGCCGGCTCCGCGCGCGGGCTCACCGTCACCCCGTAGAGCGCGCTCCCCGCGAGGAGCCCGAGGTTGGCCACGAGCGCGAGGAGCGCCTGCGCCCGCGCCGCCTCGGCCTCGCCGTGCACCGACACGAGCCGCCGCACCGGCCCCGCGGAGAGCGTGCAGAGGCCCGCGCCCGTCACCGCGCTCGCGACGGCGAAGCCCACACCCGACGCCGGCAGGAGCGCGAGCGCCGCGGCCCCGACGACCAGCGCGACGCCCGTCAGCGCCGTCATCCGACGCGCGCCCATGCGGTCGATGGACACCATGGCGAGCGCCGTCCCGACGAGACCCGCGAGCACGAAGGGGAGGCTCCACAGGCCGACGCGCGACGGCGCGACGCCGAGCACCGCCGCGGCGAAGCTCGGGATCGACACCGCGAACACCTGCCCCGCGCCCATCCCGAAGGCCACCAGGCTCGCCCCGCGAACGCCAGGCTCCCGCAGCGCGCCGAGCGGGACGAACGTCCCCGTCGTCCCCGCCCGCCACGCCGTCGCGCCGAGCGCGCCGAGCGCCGTCACCGCCGCCGCCGCGAGCACCGCCGCGCTCCCCGACGCGCCCCGCAGCCGCGGCACCACCACCGCGAGCGCGGCCACCGCCAGCGTCCACAGCGCCACGCCCGCGCGGTCGAGCGGCTGCGGCGTCGTCGTGCGTGCATCGACGTCGGTCACCGCGCGCGCCACCACCGCCGCCACGAGCAACGCGGCGACGCCGAGCAGCCCGTACACCGCGCGCCACGCGACCGCGCCCGCCGCCGAGGCGGCCGCCGTCGACGCGAGGAAGGCCGCGCCGTACGCGAGCGAGAGCGTCACCACCGCGCGCCCGCGCCGCTCGGTCGGAACGCGCGCCGTCACCGCCGCCGTCGCGATCGGGAGCACCGCCGCGCCGCCCACCCCGAAGAGCGCCCGCCCCGCGCACGCGCCCACGACGTCGCGCGCCGCCGCGCTCAGCCACGCGCCCGCGCTCGCGACCGAGAGCGCGCCCACCAGCGTGCGCGCGGCGCCGAACGTGGCCGCGGATCGGGCAGCCCACGGCGCGCCGTAGATGGCGCCCAGCACATACGCGGAAAGCACCCACGCGGCGCGGCGATCGTCGAGCGCGAGGCCCGCGCGCAGCGCAGGCAGCATGGGCCCGAAGCTCCCGGCGTCGAGCCCGCAGAGGGCGCCCGCAGCCGTGAGTGCGAGCGTCGCGCGCGCGGCTTCTTGCGCTTGCAAGTCGCGCCGTTGAGTGTGGTAGGAGACGCTCGTCATGTCGGGGAAGGAGTGGTGATGATGCCCTTGATTCGGGTCGCGCCGTCGGGCGTTTTCGTGGGGCTGGGGTGGATCTACGCGTTCATCGCGACGTCGAGCGCGGTGGCGATGGCGATCCCGAAGGTGCGGCGGTCGGAGTCGCTGCGCGCGCCGATCCTCGGGTGGTGGCCGGTGAGCGTGGTGGGGACGCTGGCGGTGTGCTTCGGCGCGCTGCCGTCGGTGGTGGTGCTCGCGGCGGTGTCCGTGGCGCTCTACCGCGAGGCGCTCGCGCTGGTGGGGCTCCCGCCGCGGCTGCACCGCGCGCTCTTCGCGCTCGGCGTCGCGGCGACGCTGGCGGCGCACGGGGCGATGCTGGTCGACGGCGCGGTGGCGACGACGATCGCGGTGGGCGCGCCGGTGGTGCTCGCGCCCGCGGCGCAGCTCGCGCTCGAGGGGAGCGAGCGCTTCACCCGCAACGCCGGCGGCGCGCAGTGGGTGATGCTCTCGTCGGTGGGGCTCTTCTCCTTCTGCGCGCGCCTCGTCACCGCCGACCTCCCGGGGCCCTACGGGGCGACGGGCGCGGGCTTCGTGTTCTTCCTGCTGGTGATGCTCTCCGACGCGACGCAGTGGCTCGGGGGCAAGCTCCTCGGGCGCCGCGCGCTCATCCCGCGCGTGTCGCCGAAGAAGACGTGGGAGGGGTTCCTCTTCGGGGCGGCGGCGTGCGCGGCGACGGGCGCGGCGGTGGGCCCGTCGATGATGGGGCTCTCGCGGCCTCTGGGCGCGGCCCTCGGCGCGAGCATCGTGGCCCTCGGCCTCCTCGGCGACCTCATCGCCTCGGGGTGGAAGCGCGACGCCGGCGTGAAGGACTCCGGCGCCGTCATCCCCGGCCAGGGCGGCGTCCTCGACCGCTGCGACAGCATCCTGTTCGTGGCGCCGTTCTTCTACGCGTTCGCCAGCTCGCTGCCTCGTTGAGCGTGCGCTAGCGGCCCGCGCGGACGGCGAGCGGCGAGCAGCGCGAGGGCTGCGGCGGGCCGTCGCTGCACACGAGCACCTCGGGCGTCACCGCGAGCGGCGGGCGCGCGATGCGGCCCACCGCCACCAGCGTCACCGTCGACCCGTCGGTCAGCGGCACGTCCACCGTCCCCACCACCCGCCCCGTGCACGCCGCCCGCCCCGGCGCGGTCGCGCGGAACGACACGCTCGTCGTCCCCGGCGCCACGCCCGCGTAGTGCCCCGGCACGCCCGCCGCGTTGGCGAAGGTGCCGTACGCCACCGCGGCGAAGGCCGGCGTCGCGCCGTTGAGGCACACGTCCACCGTGCCGCCGCCCACCAGCGCGTGGAAGAAGCGCACGTTGGCGCGCCCCGCCGGCGCCGCCGTCATCGCGTCCTCGTCGTGCGTGAAGGTCACCTGCGGGCCCGTGAGGTCGCTCGCGAGGCCGTGCGCGATGATGGTGTACGCGTGACCCGGCTCGAGCGCCGGGGTGCTCCAGTTGATCGGCGCCGGCGCCGTCGCGAGCATCCCCGGCACGCGCGCCTGTACCGTGTGGACGCCCGCCGGGATGGGCGTGTACCCGGCCGCGCTCTTGAAGGCGAGGTCGGGCACCGCCGGCGTCGTCCCGTTGTCGAGGTAGGCCTGCACCGTCCGGGCGAAGCCGTCGGGCGAGGCGTGGATCACCCGCACGTAGGCCGCGGCCGGCGGCGGCGGGGGGGGCGGGGGGGCCGGGGGGCCGGGCGGGGGCGCGGGCTGCGACGATTGCTGCGACGCGCAGGCCGCGAAGGCGAGGGTGGCGGCGAGGGCGAGCGGGCGGCGCGGAAGGGTCGTGGAACGCACGGCGCGGGAGGATGCCACAGACCGCGCCGCGCGGCGTAGCGCTCTCTGTCGCGCGAAGGGCGTTGACGGCGCCGTGCGATCCCGGGTGTAACCGTCGCCCCGCGTGCCGCGCCGCGCCCCCACCGTGATCGCCTTCGCCTCGGCCTTCGCGGCCGCCTGCCACGAGGCCATCTGGCCGCGGCTCCTCGGGCGCACCGTCGGGCACGCCGCGTGGGCCACGGGCCTCGCGCTCACGGTCTTCCTCGCGGGCCTCGGCGCCGGCTCGCTCCTGCCCGCGCGGCGCCCGTCGCTCCTCGCGCGCCCGCGGCGCCACTACGCGCTCGCCGAGATCGCCGTCGCGCTCGCCGCCGCAGCCGCTACGGCGCTCCTCGCGCGCGCCGCGCCCCCGTCGGGCATGCTCGGGCTCCCCTCGCGCGCCCTCGACGCCCTCGCCGGCGGCCTCGCGCTCGCCCCCGCCGCCCTCGCGATGGGCGCCACCTACCCCCTCCTCGTCGCCGCGGGCCGCGACGGCGAACGCCCCGCCACCGGGCTCTACCTCGGCGGTCTGGCGGGCTGCTGCGCGGGCGCGCTCGTTTGCGCGGGCGTGCTCGTGCCACACCTCGGCACGGCCACCGCGGGCCTCGCCGCCGCCGCGCTCAACGCGCTCGTCGCCCTCGCCGCGTGGCGCGTGCTGCCCGACGACGCGCCCCCGCCCGCGGCCTCCGACACGCCCGCTGCTTCCGACGCGTGGCGCCGCCCCGCAGAGCTCTTCGCCGCCGCCGGCCTCTTCGGCGTCGGCGCTCAGGCCGTCTGGAACCGCGTCCTCGTCCCCTACGCCGGCGTCTCGCCCTTCGCCTTCGCCGCCATCGTGGCCGCGTACGTCGCCGCGCAGGCCGCGGGGGTCGCCGCCGCCCGCCGCCTCGGCGCGCCCCTCACCGCGCGCGTCGCCGCCGCCGCGCCCGCGCTCGCCCTCGGCGCGCTCGCCCTCTGCGACGTCGTCTCGTCGTGGCCCGGCGCGCGCGACGGGGGCGCGCTCGCCTGGTCACTCGGCACGCTCGCCGCTGTGGCTGTGGTGACGGCGCCCGCGGCCTTCGCGCTCGGCGCCGCGCAGGGACTCAGCCTCGACGCGATCGACGCCGCGCCCGACCGCGCCCGCGCCGCCGCCCTCGCCACCGGCGTCGGCACGCTCGCCGCGGCCCCCGCCGCCACGCTCGCCGCCGTCGCGCTCGTCCCCGCGCTCGGCCCGCGCTGGACGCTCGCCGTTCTCGCCGCGCCGCTCGCCGCCGCGCTCGCCCGCCGCGACCGGGCCGCCGCCCTCGCCAGTGCTGCGGGCGCTGTGGTGCTCGCGCTCGCCGCGCCGGGGCCGCGGCACTTCCTCGGCCGGGAGTTCGACCGCGCGCCGGTGCTCTACGCCTCCGACGGCGCGCAGGACACCACCGCCGTCGTGCTCCACGACCAGCCCGTCGAGCCCGCCATCCGCCGGCTCGTCTCCGCGGGCGTGTCGTACTCGGGCGACTCGCTCTTCGCGCAGCGTTACATGCGCCTGCTCGGCCACCTGCCCGCGCTCGCCACCCCCGGCCGCGCCCGCGCCCTCGTCGTCTGCGTCGGCACCGGAACCACCCTCGACGCCCTCCGCCTCCACGAGTTCGCCGCCGTCGACGCCGTCGACCTCGACCCCACCATCCGCGCGACGCTGCGCTACTTCACCCACGTTCACCACGGCGCGCCCGACGACCCGCGCGTTCACCTTCACGTCGACGACGGCGCGCGCTGGCTCGCGGGAACCGCGCCCGGCACTTACGACGTCGTCACCCTCGAACCCCCGCCGCCACGCGCCCCGGGCGGCTCGTCGCTCTACACCCGCGAGCTCTACGCCCGCGCCCGCCGCGCGCTCCGCCCAGGCGGCGTCGTCGCGCAGTGGCTCCCGCTCCACGACCTCTCCGCCTGGGAGGCCGCCGCGCTCGTCGCCACCTTCCTCGACGCCTTCCCCGAGGGCGCGCTCTACCTCGCCGAGCGCAACGAGGCCGTGCTCCTGAGCGTCCGCGCCACGCGCGCCGTCGCGCACTCCCGCGCCGTCGACGACGACCTCGCCGCCGTCGGATTCACGGGCGTCGACCCGCTGGCCGACACGCTCCTCGCTGACGCCGCGGCCCTCCGCGCGGCCGGCGGCGCCGCGCCCCTCGTCACCGACGCGTGGCCCGCGCCCGAGCTCAGCCCGCTCGCGCTCCCGCGGCCCGTCGAGCCCCTGAGCGCGTGGGCCGACCGCGTCGCCGACCGCGCCACGCCCACCGCCCCGACGGCCTTCGCCGAGCGCATGGCCGGCGCCCTCGGGGCCTTCCTCCGCGTGCTCGAGCGCGCCCCGCGCCCCGGCGACCGCGACCGCGTCCGCCGCGCCGTGGCCACCCTCGCCGCCGAGCGCCCCGACGACCCCTACCTCCAGTACATGCGCGGCTTCGGCCCGCACCTCGAGGGGCGGCTCGAGCGCCTCGCCCGCGAGGGCGTCGGCCCCGCCGTCCTCGAGACCACGCGCCGCCGCATCGCCGCCGTGCGGGCCCGCGAAGGGCGCTGAACTGGAGTTGGGGGGATAGGCAAGACAACGCGCCTCGCGACCGACACCCGCTGCCCGCTCCCCCACCACGCCGTACGCGCGCGGGTCAGCGCGGGTACGGAGCGCGGTCGCACGGGGCGGCCGGTGTCGACAGCGAGGCGCGTTGGAACCCCTATCCTCCTCCGCAGCACAACATCAATCGCGCGGCGCGCGCCGTAGCTTCGACGAATTCTTGAGATATCTCCCTTCTGAAAGAATAGTCAGAAGCACTGCGCACAAAACGGCCTCCCCCCCCCCTCGACGTTCAGGGTCGACAGGTCCAATGCTGGCGGGGCACCTCGGGTGAACGCCGAGGGACCGACACCCTTGGAGGACGTGATGAAGAGACCGTGGGATTGGACGGCTTTCGCCGCCGTTGCGGCGGCTACGTTCGTGGCGCTTCGCGCGAGCGACGCGAGCGCCGCGTGGCGTCAATACAGCGTGGGGTCGAACTGCGCGATCATCTCGCCGTCGCCGTCGGTGCAGCGAGGGACCGGCGACGAGATCTACAACCACCACACGACGAACAACCTGGAGCTGGCCTGCGCCTTCTTGGAGAGCAGCGCCTTCACCAAGAGCGCCGTCGCCGGCGGCGCGATCGAGCTCGAGTACTCAGACACCTACGCCTCGGGCGGCGCTGCGGCGGGTCAGTCGGTGGCGGCTCAGGGCTGTGTCGCCTACGCGAGTCTGTCGGGCGGGAGCTGCGACTCCGTCGCGCTCTCGCCGAGCGGCGCTGGCGCGGGCACCCTGAACCCCTCGGTCTCGATGTGGGCGACGGGCCACTCGTCGGACTTCGCGTACCTGTTCGTGTCGTTGCCGCCGCGGTCCACCGGCACGGGGAGCTCGGTCTGGGGCTACCGGTTCGAAGACTGAGGGGGAAGGAGGACCACCATGCGCACACGACGAACCGCTCTTCGCCCCCTCCTCCTCGCGCTCGCCGGCGCCGCCGCCGGGTTCGCGCTGACCCACCCGCGTCCCGCGGAGGCCGTCTGGCATCAGCGCGCGGCCTCGAGCTGCATCCAGGACAGCGGCAGCACCTCCATGGGCCAGGGCGAGATCACCAACGACAGCCTCACCACCCGCATGGCGCTCCGTTGCCCCATCGTCGACGGCGACGGGGCCACCAGCGACGACACCCTCCTCAAGGAGAATGTGTCCCGCGTCGACGTCTATTACGACGATCACAACAACGACGCCTTCAACGGGAGCGTGGTGGCGAAGGCCTGCGTCTCCTATGTCGCCGGCGGGGGGGCGTGCGGTTCGGGGGACTCCAGCGGTACATCGAGCATCGGCCCCGGTGCGCTGAACCCCCCGACCAACCTCATCTGGACGAGCGGCACGGCCGACGACTTCGGCTACCTCTACGTCGAGCTCCCGCAGATCAAGTCGGACGGCCCCAGCACCCTCCGCGGCTACTACATCACGACCTGAGCGAGGAACCGACGATGAACCTCAACCCCTCCCCCGTCGCTCGTCGCGCCACCGCGTTTGCGATCGCCGCGCTCGCCACCTTCCTCGCGCTGCGCCCCGCGCCGGCTACGGCCGCCTGGCGGCGCCAGAGCGCCAGCGCCGTCTGCCGCGTCGTCTTCCCGGTCGCCCCGGCCTACACGACGAGCGCGTACGACATCCGCAACTCGCAGGCGGCCAACTACCTCCAGGTGCTCTGCCCCATCGTGGACTCGAGCAGCTTCATGAAGGAGGACTACTCCGCCGTCACCCTGTCGGTCACGGACAACAGCTCCACCCTGGACGTCAACGTGATGGCCTGCATCACCGTGGTCGGGTCCGTCGGCGGCACCTGCACCAGCACGGCGGCCAGCACCGGCACTACCTTCGTGGGCGCCACCACGCTCGACGTCAACCTCGGGCTCGGGGATCACCCCTGGACGAGCGGCACCCGCTCGGACCTCGGCTACATCCTGGTGAAGCTGGCGCCCAAGGACTTCACGACGGGCGCGGAGAGCAGCTTCCGCGGCATCTACACGGTGGACTGAGGCCGTGGGCGCCATGCTCCGAAACGCGGTCCCGGTGGTCGCGGGCGTCGCCGCGGGGGTGCTAACCTCGCTCGCCGCCTCCTCGCGCACCCCGCCGACGCGCCCCGCGGTGGTGATGACCACGCCGCGCCTCGAGGCCGCGCCGTCGGCCCCGCGCCCGCCCTCCGGCGCGACGCCGTCGACCGACCTGACCCCCGAACTCGATCGCCTCCGCGCGCGGGTGGGTCAGCTCGAAGCCCGCGAGCGCCTCGGCGCAGACCCGGCCCCCTCGCTCCCCGCGGCGGAGCGCATCCAGCAGTCGCGGCGCTTCCACGAGGAGGAGGAGCGGACGGCCCTCGACCGCCATGCGAGGGAGTCGGCCGACCCGCGGTGGTCGCCCCGCGCGGCGCGCTCGCTCGAAGGCGACCTGGAGAGACTCCAGGTGCTCACGCGCGGGCGCGCCGTGCGGGTCGACTGCCGGACGACCACGTGCGTGGCGACGATGGAGTGGGCGACGCACGCCGAGGCGGTCGCCACCTACGCCCACCTGCTCCACGCCGACTACGGCGTCAATTGCACCCGCAGCATTCTTCTGCATCAACCGGAGGACGCGGCGCGCCCCTACCAGGCTCGGCTCGTCTTCCGGTGCAGCAACCATCGCCCCGCGCTGGCGGGACCGTAGGCGGGCGCGCATGGAGACGCCCCTCGCCCGCCGCCCGCTCGCCGCCCGCGCCCTCGTCCTGACGACGTGGCTGGCGTGCGGCGCCCCCTCGTGCTCGGAGTCGACCACGCCCCCGCACTCGGGCGACGTCCCACCGGCGATCGACCGCTGGGGCGTCGATCGCTCAGAGCCACCGGAGGCCGCGGTTGCCGGCGACGCGGCGGCCGACCTGGGCGACACGCCCCGCGAGGTCGCGGACGCCGCGGGCGAAATCGGTGAGGCCTCCAGCCCGGACGGAGCCGTCGTCGCTGAAGACGCCCCCTTCGACTGGCATCGCAGGCCGCCCGACGTCCCGACGTGCAGTGAGTTCGGTGCGTCGATCCATCGACTACCATGTGACATGACTCGCTACACGCACTGTGTAGAGGAGGAACGTCCGGGGCGTTGGGGCGGTTGTTATTGTGGTTGCTTCGAGTCTGGCATCTGGTCTTGCCAGGGAGGCAACGGAGCCAACAACCCATGCCCGTATGCGCCTCCTATCGATGGCGCTGATTGCGCGCAGAGCGGTCGGAGCACGGTCTGTCGCTATTACCCCGACATCGATTGTCTTTGCAGAAACACCGACGCTGGTGTGACTTGGAGCTGCGCAAACAGCCCGACCCTCTGCGCCGCCGCCCCCCACGACCCGGTGACGGACGACGTCGGCGCCCCCCTCGGCGCGCGGGTCTCGGACCTGACGCCGGAGCAGGCGCTCGCATGGTGCCGGTGGGTCTTTCGACGCCGCGGCTTCCCCGAGGGGACCGACTTCCCCCGCGCGCCCGACGACACGCCGGAGCGCACGGGCGGCTACGGCGGGATCAATTGCTCCAACGTCGACCCGCTCTGCATGCCGACGCTCCCGCTCGCCCTCTGTGCGCAGAACCTCGCGCGCACGCCGCGCTGCGAGGCGACCGTTCAGCAGCTCAGCGACTGCGCCGCCACCATGATCAACCACTGCCTCCGCGCCGGCCAGGGCTGCGCCGCGCTGCGCGCCGCCCCCCACTGCACCGACACCCTCGTGCAGGTCACCCGCAGCGCCTCCGCGTGCTCCCTCCCGCTGCGGTGACCCCGAGACGGGGGATAGGCAAAACAGCGCGCCTCGCGACCGACACCCGCTGCCCGCTCCCCCACCACGCCGTACGCGCGCGGGTGGGCGTATGTACACCGGCTGGATGACGCGCAGTGTCACTGTGGTGGATCTGCGCTTCTACCGATCGAACCGCCGCCAGCGGGCGGCGTCGCCTCGCGCCGAGGTGGAGACCGCTCCCGGAGCCCGCAGCGAGTACCGAGTGCAGGGCCTCGGCGTTCGAGAGATGCTCGGCGTGGAGTACACGCTCGTGCCAGTCAACCCAGCGCGAGGAGCGCCACGGCACGCCGGGGCTCGCCGGGCCGATCGGGATCTTGTGAGTCCCAGCGGGCGAGCGCGTGGCGGCGCGTCGGTGATGGCGTGAGCGACAGCGCGCGCGGCAGGTTGCCGGTGAGTTCGAGCTGCAGCACGGCCTCCGGCGTGTCGGTGGGGTTCGCGCGACGCGAGAGCCGCGCTTCGGAGCGCTCCGTCGCCGTGAGCGTGAGCAGATGACCGCGCGCGTCCCAGCACGCGCCGCCGCCGAGGTACGCGATGTCGGCGAGCTCGGGCGCGTGCAGGGGCAGCGTCGTCGCGGCGCGCGCGCTCGACGCGTCGGTCGGCAGCACCAGCGCCCACGTAGACGACCGCACGGCCGTCCGTCGAAGCGCCGTCGCCAACGCGTTCTCGCGCCCCGGGTCGAGGTCGAATTCGAAGTCGAAGTCGCTCGACGCGCCGAACATGAAGTCCGCGCCGCTGATCGCGAGGGTCTTCACCGTGGCGGGCGCCTCGACGAGCATGAAGCGCGTCTCGCCGAAGCCCCTCGCAGGCCCCCAGGCCGTGAGCACCGACGCGGGGCCGACCCAGCGCATGAGCTTTGGCGCCAGACCCTTGGGCATGGCCACGCGGGCGCGCACCGCGCCGTCGCACGACACGAGCGCGCACCACGCGTCGCTCGGCGACACGACCGCGACCGCGAGGGCGTCTCCGTCGGGGCTCAACGCCACGTCTTCGATGCGGGCCTGACGATCCCCCTCCGTCAAGGTCGCGGCGAGGTCGACGACGTCCGCCGTCTCGAAGCGTTCGCCCCGCAGCAGGCACGCGCCCAGCGACGCCGGGGGGTCCAACGCCTTCACGTCGGGCCACGTGAAGAGCGCGGCGCCCGCGTTGGGCGCGGACTGCACGCGCATCCGGCGGCGAGAGGGAGGCAGGTGCTGGATCGGCCCCGTGACACCCCACCAGCTTCCCCTGCTGGGCAGCGGCGCGCTCGCCACGAGGCCGCCATCGGGGATGGCGTGCACGTGCATGCGATCCTCGCGCTCATTGCGTCGGAACAGGCACAGCGTGTCGGGCGAGCTCCAGCACATCGCCTCGACGCGCCCGCCGCGGTCAAGCCTCGCGACGGTGCGCAGCGACGCGACCTCGGTGACGCGCACGACGCCGGGCGCGATGCCGTCGTCCCAGGCGAGAAACGCGTCGTCGGGGGAGAACTCCGCGGCGCCGACGCAGGGCACCATGGCGTGCGCCCGCTCTCCTCGCCTGACCCAGATGCGCCTGTCGATCATCTCAGAGCGTGTTTGATGGGAAATCCGTGGTCTTGCAAGGAGGCGCGAGTCGGACAAGGAACGTCACCGCCGCAAGGCTGGACGCCTTGCAAGGTGACGTGACGCCGGCCGACGACGCACATCCGCCGCAAGACCGCGGGAATTCCCATCAAACACGCTCTGAAGCCCTCCCGCTCAGCGACCTGGGCCTTCGGCGGGCGTCGCCCGAAGCGCGGCTCCGTGGCCTCCTCGCGCCGGCAACGTACCGTCTGCCCCCCGGCAGCGGCCCCCGCACCTCCGGCGCCCACCCCCCGACGCCCGGCGCCCGCATCCCGGAGCACGCACCATGGACCTCCCGAGCCCGGCGCTGGCATCGCGGAGCACGCACCATGGACCTCCCGAGCCCGGCGTCGGAGGTATGGAGCGCACCCTACGCCATTTGCGAGCGCCCACTGCCTCGTTCCGCGCTCCGGCGGTGGGCTCCCCGCGCCCGGCGGCGGGCTCCGCGGCGTCGGCGGTGACCTCCGCGAGCGGGGGTGTCGGGCACTTTCCCTCCGGCGGTGACCCCTCGGAGCGGTGAGTGTCCGAACACCGAGTCGCGTGCTCGCCGCGCTGGTGGCGGAGGGCCGCGTGCTCCTCGCGAGCAAGGACGCCGGGGTGGTCGCGCGGCGCGAGCTCTTCCGCCTCGATGAGCCCTACCCGAAGGCCGCCTCGACCGGCTCGCGCGCGAGGGCGTCGACCCCGCCGTCCTCGAGACCACGCGCCGCCGCATCGCCGCCGTCCGGGCCCGCGCAGGTCGCCCCTGAGCTTCGCCCGTTGCCCGCCACCCCCGCGCCGGTGTTCACTCGCGGCCCGGTGACCCCGCTCGTCGACCTCGTGCCGCCCCCCTACGCCCGCGCCGTCGCGTGCGCCGGGCCGTGCGCGCGCTGCGGCGGCGACGGTTCGCAGCCCCTCCTCGCCGGCGCCGCCCTCGCGCGCGAGGTCGTCCTCACCGCCGGCCACGCCGTCGCCCGCGTCGGCCTCTGGCTCTCGCTCCCGCCCGGCGAGCGCGCCCTGCGGCTCACCGTGTCGGGCGACGCGCTCGGCCTCGTCGCCCTCACCGCGGCGCGCGCGCACGACGCCGACGTCGACCGCGACGGCGAAGCTCCCTGGGACGGCGCCGCCCTCGCCGGCCGCAACCCGCTCGTCGCCGAGCTCCGCCCGCCGCCCGCCGGCATCGTCGTCGTCTCGCTCGCCGGCCTCGCGCGCGGCCCCGGCGAAGGCACGCTCTCGCTCCGCCTCGCCGCCTCGCGCGGCGGCTGCCTCGCCTGGCGCGTCGCCGTGCGCGTGCGCCCTTCCCCTCCGGCCGTGCTCGACGCCGCGTACCTCGCGCTCGACGGCGACGACCCGACGCGCCTGCTCCGCTGGGTCGACGCCGCGGCCTCCGCGCTCGCCCGCGCGGGGCGCTGGCGGGGGAGCGTCCGCGCCCGGGTGGAGACGCGCGACGCCCGCTTCGAAGGCCCCGTCCGCGTCGACGAGGTCGGCGTCGACGGCGCCCGCTGGTCGCTCGCCCGCGCCGCCGTCACCCGCGGTGAGGTCACCGCCCTCTCGCTCTGGGACCCGTCCGCCCCCGAGGCCGCCGGCGTCGAGCTCACGCCCGGTTCGCCGGGTGAGCCCGCCGAGGCGAGCGCCTGGGCCGCGGGCGACGACGTCGCGCTGCGTGATGCGTGGTGGCGCGCGGCGGAGGTCGACACGCATGGCGCGCTCCAGGCGCTCGTGGGGCGCCTGCGTGAGCCCGTGTCGCCGCGCGTGGTCACCGCCTGGGAGCGCGCCCGCGGCGTGCGCGTGGTGCCCTGCGAGGCCCGGTGGCTCGGGCGATTCGCGCGGGCGCCGGGCGAGAGGGTCTACTGCCGCGGCCGCACCTTCACGGGCGACGAGGCCCGCGCGTGCTGGCCGGGCCGCTGGGGAGTCGCATGAAGATCAAACGCTTCGTCGTCGAGGGCTACCGCTCGCTCAAGTCCGTCGACTGGTCGCCGGGCCCGCTCAACGTGGTGACGGGCTCGGGCACGGGCGACCTCCTGCGCGCCATGCGCCTCTTCTCGCGCACCACGCAGGGCTGGAGCGCCTTCTCCGACGAGATGCGCGAGGAGGGGGCGACGGAGAAGGACTTCTGGCACCCCGAGGCGATCGAGGCGCGGTGGTTCGCCCTGCTCGCGCCGTCGCCCGACGGGGACCTGGATTTCGGCCACGAGCTCATCGTCGAGCGCCTCGACGGGCCGCCGTGGTGGTGCGTCGGGTACGAGCGGGTGACGCTCTCCGACGACTTCGACACCCACGACCTCCTCGAGCGCATGGGCGACCGCGTCGAGCACTTCCCGCCGCGGAAGAAGCAGGCCGGGACGGGCTTCTCGGTGCCGTCGAAGTCCAACGTGCAGCGGGTGGCCTCGGACATGGTGGCCTACGCCGCGATGCGCCCCTTCGCGGAGGACAAGCGCGTGCAGGAGCACGCCGGGGCCGTGGCGTCGTGGTCGTTCCACCGGCCCTGGGGGGCGCGGCCGGCGGTTCCCGCGGTGACCTTCGGCTTCCACGGGGTGCTCCACGAGGACGGGGGCAACCTCACCAACCTCCTGCTCAACCTCCACGACTGGTACGAGCCCCGCGCCCGCTTCGAGCGGGCCATGCGCGGGGTCATCCCCGGCTTCGACCGCCTCGCCTTCCCGGAGTCCCCCGACGGAAAGCTCTCCGCCGCCGTCGCCCTGCGCGACGGGGCCTCCCTCCCCGTGCCGGAGCTCCCGGGGCCCCTCCTCCGGGCGCTGGCCCTGTCCGCCGCCGCCGCCTCCCCGGAGCCCCCGACGCTTTTGTGGGTCCACGCCCCGGGCGAGGGCCTCGCGCCGCACGCCCTCCCGGTGCTCATGGAGCTCCTCGGGGAGGCCGCCGGCCGGACGCAGGTGGTGGTGTCGGGCCTCGACGAGCCCTCGACGGCCGCCCTCGCGGCGCGCGCGGCGGGCCTTTCGGCGCGGGAGTTCAGCGCGTGATTGACACTTTTTCGGGGTGTCGCTAGACACGTCGCGCCAGCGATGGACCCTTCCCTCAGCCTCACCCAGACGTACGGCCCGGTCTTCATGATCGTGGCCTTCTCCCTCTTCGTGGCCGTGGCGATGTTCACCCTCGCCACGCTGATGGGCCCGAAGAACCCCACGCCCGAGAAGGACGAGCCCTACGAGTGCGGCTCGGAGAGCACCGGCGCCCAGCACGTGAAGCTCTCGGTGAAGTTCTACCTCACCGCGATCCTCTTCGTGGTCTTCGACATCGAGGCCATCTTCCTCTACCCGTGGGCGGTGCTCTTCCAGCGCCTCGGGGTGCAGGGCTTCGTCTCGATGCTGGCCTTCCTCGGCGTGCTCACCGCCGCCCTCGTCTACTGCTGGAAGAAGGGAGCGCTCGAATGGCAGGCGTGAACGACCCCGAGACCTCCAACCTCTCCACCCACGTCGTGGGCAGCGGCGAGGGCGGCTTCGTCACCACGAAGTTCACCGCGCTGCTCGACTGGGCGCGGAAGTACTCGCTCTTCCAGTACCCCTTCGCGACGGCGTGCTGCGGGATGGAGTTCTTCTCCACCGCGTCGCCGCGCTACGACATCGCGCGCTTCGGCGCCGAGGCGCCGCGCTTCTCGCCGCGCCAGGCCGACGTGCTCTGGGTCGTCGGCACCATCTCGCACCGCCAGGCGCCCGCCCTGCTCCGCATCTACAACCAGATGACCGAGCCCAAGTGGGTCATCGCCTTCGGCACCTGCGCGTCGTGCGGCGGCTTCTACGACAACTACGCCACGCTCCCGGGCATCGACAAGGTCATCCCGGTCGACGTGATGATCCCCGGCTGCCCGCCGCGCCCCGAGGCCGTCCTCGACGGGCTGATGCTCCTCCAGGACAAGATCGGCCGCGGCGACCGGACGCCCGTGGTGCTCAAGAACAAGTCGCTACCCGAGGGCGCGAAGGAGCACCTCGACCAGCTCCACCAGATCCGCCTGAAGCGCTGACGGAGACCCAGTACCCACGATGTCCAAGCTCATCCTCCAGCGCCTCCAGGAGCGCTTCGGCGACGACGTGATCGAGACCAGCTCCTTCCAGGGCGACGACGTCGCCGTGGTGAAGCCCGCGCGGTGGCGCGAGGCCGCGGAGTTCGTCAAGACCGACCCCCGCTGCGCCTGCGACTACTTCGTCGACCTCTCGGTGATCGACCGCTGCGACCCGCGCACCGACGAGCTCGACATGGACGACCGCTTCGAGGTCTTCGTCATCGCGTACTCGGTCGCGAAGAAGCACCGCGTGAGGCTCAAGACCCGGGTGTCGGGCGAAGACCCGCGCGTCGCCTCGCTCGCGGGCGTGTGGCAGGGCGCCAACTGGCAGGAGCGCGAGGCCTGGGACATGTTCGGCGTGAAGTTCGAGGGCCACCCCGACCTGCGCCGGATCCTCATGTACGAGGAGTTCGAGGGGCACCCGCTGCGCAAGGACTTCCCGGCCAACAAGTCGCACCCGCTCGTGAGCTACCGCGAGGGCACCTTCGACAAGCTCGGCCCCTTCCTCCAGGACGAGGGCATGCCCCTCAACCGCTCGCCCCAGCCCGACGAGAAGAACTGATGGAACCCGTCGATCTCGATTTCGAGGAAGCGGAGCTCGACCTCCCGAGCGAGCCCATGAACCTCAACATGGGCCCCTCGCACCCCGCGATGCACGGCACCATCCGCATGGTGCTCCAGCTCGAGGGCGAGACCATCAAGGACGTCGACGTCCAGCCCGGCTACCTCCACCGCGCCTTCGAGAAGATGAGCGAGCGCGGCACCTGGGCCCACGTCTTCCCCTACACCGACCGGCTCAACTACGTCTCCCCGCTGCTCAACAACGTCGGCTACGCCCTCGCCGTCGAGAAGCTCCTCGGGGTGACGGTGCCGCGCAAGTGCCAGCTCTACCGGGTGATCCTCGGCGAGCTCTCGCGCCTCTCCGACCACCTCACGTGCAACGGCGCCATGGCGATGGAGCTCGGCGCCTTCACGCCCTTCCTGTGGTTCCTCAAGGCGCGCGAGTGGGTGTGGGAGGCCTGCGAGGAGCAGACCGGCGCGCGGCTGACGCACTCGTTCTTCCGCATCGGCGGCGCGGCCTTCGCGCCCACCGACAAGCTCGACTCGATGTGCCGGGCGATGCTCCCGCGCCTCCTCGAGGTCGTCGCCGAGGGCGAGTCGCTCCTCCTCAAGAACCGCATCTTCCTCGACCGCACCCAGGGCGTCGGCGTCCTCTCGAAGGAGCTCGCGCTCTCGATGGGCGCCTCGGGGCCGGTGCTTCGCTCGACGGGCATCGACTACGACGTCCGCAAGGACAAGCCCTACCTCACCTACGGCGAGGTCGACTTCGAGGTCCCCGTCGGCGAGGACGGCGACACCTTCGACCGCTTCATGGTCCGCTCCGAGGAGATCCGCCAGAGCGTGCGCATCATCCTCCAGTCGCTCGACCTGCTGAAGAAGATCAAGCCCGGCTCGCCCGACGACGCGATCAACGTCAGCGACCCGCGCATCGTCCTGCCGCCCAAGGGCGAGGTCTACACGACCATCGAGGCGACCATCAACCACTTCAAGCTCATCATGGAGGGCGTCGACGTCCCCCGCGGCGAGGTCTACAGCTACACCGAGGCGGGCAACGGCGAGCTCGGCTTCCTCCTCGTGTCGCGCGGCGGCGGCAACCCCTGGCGCGTCCGCGTCCGGTCGCCGTGCTTCCTCTCGCTCCAGTGCGTCAAGCCCATGATCGTCGGCAACATGATCGCCGACATCATCCCCACCTTCGGCTCGATCAACATGATCGGCGGCGAGTGCGACCGCTGAGCCCAGCGACCCCCACGACGCGCCAGCCAACGGACTGAAACCACCGATGCCCAGCTTCAAGCTCGACGACCGCGAGATCCCCTTCGAGAAGGGCGACACCATCATCAAGGCCGCGTGGCGCCTCGGGATCGAGATCCCCCACTACTGCTGGCACCCCGGCCTCTCCGTGGCCGCCAACTGCCGCATGTGCCTCGTCGAGATCGACCCGCCGCCCGGCGGACGCGCGATGATGCTCGACATCCTCAAGTGGGACCCGGCGAAGAACGACTACGTCCCCGACCGCAAGCCCAAGCTCCAGCCCTCCTGCCAGGTGCAGGCGACCGACGGGATGGTGGTCCGCTCCGACACGTCCGCGCCCGCGAAGGAAGCCCGCGCGCACGTCCAGGAGTTTCTCCTCGTCAACCACCCGGTCGACTGCCCCATCTGCGACCAGGCCGGCGAGTGCAAGCTCCAGGACTACTGGATGACGGAGCAGCGCACCTTCAAGCGGATGCGCGACGAGCCCGTCCACAAGCCCAAGGCCGTCCCCTTCGGCGACACCATCGTCTACGACGCCGAGCGCTGCATCGCCTGCACCCGCTGCATCCGCGTCTGCGACGAGGTCGTCGGCGACCACATGCTCGACCTCCGCGAGCGCGGCAACAAGAACGAGGTCGTCCTCGCCCAGGGCCGCAAGCTCGAGGGCGACTACACCCTCATGACCGAGCACGTCTGCCCCGTGGGCGCGCTCACCTCGAGCCACTTCCGCTTCAAGGCCCGCGTCTGGACGCTCGCGGAGAACCCGTCCGTGTGCCCCGGCTGCGCCACCGGCTGCACCATGTGGCTCGACGTCGACCCCCGCGAGGCCCGCGCCTACCGCAACCGCCCGCGCGACAACCCCGCCGTCAACGGCTTCTGGATGTGCGACGACGGCATGATGACCTACCTCCGCGCTCACGAGGGCCGCGTGCTCCGCGCCCGCGTCGGCCGCGACACGCGCGAGGAGGTCGCCCTCGCGGTCGCCGTCGAGCGCGCCGCCGAGCAGCTCAAGAAGGCCCCCAAGGGCAAGGTCGCCGTGCTCCTCGGCGCGCAGTTCTCCACCGAGGACAACCTCGTGATGGCCGAGCTCGCGAAGGCCCTCGACGCGCCGCTCTACCTCACCGCCAAGGCCCCCTGGCGCGACGACAAGATCCTCCGCCACGCCGATCAGAACCCCAACCGCGCCGGCGCCCGTTCCGTCGCGGGGATCGCCAAGGTCGGCTCCGTGCAGGACCTTCTCCAGGCCGTCTCCGCCGGCCAGGTGCAGGCGATCGTCGGCCTCGGCGCGGACGCAGACGTCGAGGGCGCCGCGCTCTCGCCGCTCTCGCGCGTCGGCGACGTGGTGCTGCTCCTCTCGCACGACGGGCCGCTCGCGCGCTTCGCCACCGTCACCCTCCCGGCGGCGGCGTGGGCCGAGGCGCCCGGCAGCTTCGTCAACGCGAAGGGGATCGCCCAGGGGTTCCTCCGCGCGCTCCCGCCGAAGGGCGAGGCGCGGCCTGGGTGGGAGCTCGCGGCGATGCTCGGGCGCGCGCTCGGGCAGGAGCTGGCGTACCGGAAGTTCAAGGACGTGCGGGCCGCGCTGATGGCGCGCGCCCCCGCGGCGCACCCCGACCACAAGCCCGAAGCCCCCGCGGCGGCGGCGGGCGAAGCGAAGGCCCCGGCGGGCGCCTGAGGAGCGATCGATGTTCTGGTTGCAGGCTTTCGTCAAGATCGCCCTGATCGTCGGGGTGCTCGTCAACATGGCGGCGATCCTCCTGTGGGTGGAGCGCAAGCAGTCGGCCATGATGCAGAACCGCATCGGGCCCAACCGCGCGGCCATCGTCATCGGGTCGCTGAGCATCCGCGCCGCGGGGCTCGTCCACTCGATCGCCGACGGCATCAAGATGGTGTGGAAGGAGGACTGGGAGCCGAAGGGCGGCGACAAGACGCTCTACCGCATCGCCCCCATCGTCGCGCTCGTCCCCGCGCTCTGCCTCTTCGCGGTGATCCCCTTCGGGCCGACGCTCCACCTCGACCACCTGCGGCAGCAGTGGCAGCCCGAGTGGCTCGCGGAGGACCCGTCGCGCACCATCCCGATGCGCATCACCAGCCTCGACGTCGGGCTGCTCTACGTCTTCGCCGTCGCCGGCGCGGGCGTCATCGGCGCGGCGCTCGCGGGGTGGTCGTCGAACAACAAGTTCGCCCTCCTCGGCGGCCTCCGCGCGGCCAGCCAGATGGTGTCGTACGAGGTGGCGATGGGCCTCTCGCTCGTCGGCGCCTTCATGGTCTACCAGTCGGTGCAGCCGGCCGACATGGTCGCGTGGCAGATGTCGCACTGCTGGGGCATCCTCGTGCAGCCCCTGGCCTTCGTGCTCTTCTTCACCTCGGCCATCGCCGAGACCAAGCGCGTCCCCTTCGACGTGCCCGAGGGCGAGAGCGAGGTGGTCGCGGGCTACTTCACCGAGTACGCGGGGCTCAAGTTCGGCATGTTCGCCTCGGGCGAGCTCGTCGAGGTGTGCACCTCGTCGGCGCTGCTCACCGTCGTCTTCCTCGGCGGCTGGCAGTTCCCCTTCGTGCAGAACACCGGCCTCGAGTTCCACTACCTCGGGCTCGACGTGTCGTGGCACTGGGCGCACGTGGTGGTGGTGATCGTGGGCCTGCTCTCCTTCGTGCTGAAGGTGCTCGGCCTCGTCTTCCTCCAGCTCCAGATCCGCTGGACGCTCCCGCGCTTCCGCTACGACCAGATCATGATGCTCGGCTGGCGCATCCTCCTGCCCGCCGCCCTCGTGAACGTGCTCATCACCGGCTTCGCCCTTCTCTTCATCAACGGCGTCAACGCCGGAGGTCCGACCCCGTGACGGCCACCACCAAGGTCCTGCGCAAGCCCAACCGCACCCTCGCCGACCAGAGCTACCTCCTCGAGGTGGTGAAGGGCCTCGGCGTGACCCTGAAGCACTTCTTCCAGGGCACCAAGCAGATGGTGACGGGCACGCAGCCCAGCTTCATCACCGACCCCTACGCCGACGGCATCGCCACCATCTCCTACCCCGAGGAGAAGCGCCCCTACGCGAAGCGCTGGCGCGGCGTGCACCGGCTCACCCACCGTGACGACGGCTCGCCCCGCTGCGTCGCGTGCCTCTGCTGCTCCACGGCGTGCCCGGCGCAGTGCATCTACATCAAGCCCGCGGAGTACCCCGAGGGGGACAAGCGCCGCGGGTACGAGCGCTACCCGGAGGAGTTCGTCATCGACGAGCTCCGCTGCATCTTCTGCGGGTACTGCGTCGAGGCCTGCCCGTGCGACGCCATCCGCATGGACACCGGCACGCACATGACCGCGCTCGACAACCGCGCCGACTTCATCTTCGACAAGGCCAAGCTCATGAGCCACGTCGGGCAGGACGGCACCCAGAAGAGCGAGAACCCCCGCCACGAGCCGGGCGACCCCACGCACCCCGGCGTCACCCGCCTCCACGGCGGGCACTGACCTCCCCGCCTCCCCTCCCCTCTCTACCGCAGCGCCGCAGAGATCACCGCCGGGTGGTCGCTCCACAGGTCGTTGTGGTGCCCGCCCTCCACGCGAACGAACTCTCCGCGCGGGAAGCGCTTCGCCAGCGCCTCGCCGTGCGCGAAGGGGATCACCTCGTCGGCCGTCCCGTGCACCACCCGGACGGGCAACGTGATGGACGGCGCGAGCGCCTCGCTGTCGAAGCGGTCGCGCACGAGCAGCCCGACCGGCAGCCACGGGAAGAGCTCGCCCGCCATCGCCGTGATCGACCGGTACGGCGTGAGCAGCACCACGCGCGCCCCCGCGCCGCGCGCCGCGAGTTGCACCGCCACGCCCGTCCCCAGCGACTGCCCGAGCAGCAGCGTGCGTGACGGAGGGACCCCGAGACGCTCGCGCAGGAGCGCCATCGCGCCGTCGGCCGCGTCGACGATCGCCGCCTCGCCCGGCGCGTCGCCCGCGAGCGGCCCGTAGCCCGGGTACTCCACCGCGAAGAGGTCGAAGTTCTCGGCGTGGAGCGTCGGCGCGAGCTCAGCGCAGTCGGCGAGCTGCATCCCGTTGCCGTGGAAGTACGCCGCCGTCCACGTCCGCTCGTCGCGCCCGGGGCGCGGCGACCAGAGCGCGGCGACGCGGCGCCCCTGCGGCGAGCGGCCTTCGACGAGCGTGCCGGCGCGGGCCTGGAGGGCGCGTGGGGGCGGCGCGGGGAAGAGGATCTTGCGTTGGAGGGCGTAGAGCATGAGCGTGCCGAGGAGGAGCGCGACGAGGGCGGCGACGGCGAAGCGACGGAGGAGGTGGAGGGCCTTCGCCACGGCGCGCGATGCTACGACGAGGGCGCGCGGCCGTCGCGGCAGCGAGAGGGCGCGCCGGGAGAAACGCGGCGGACGACGACGCCGAGGTGCGTGGCGACGGCGCGGGGGTGGCCGTCGCTCGGGCGGTTCACGGTGCCGCGGCCGGCGAGGAAGAGCGTCGAGGAGCCGCCGCCGTCGAGCTTCATCCCCTCCCAGGCGCCGAGGTCGCGCAGGAGCTGGCCGAGCTCGCGCACCGTCGCCCCGCCCGCGCTCTCGCTGCGCCCGTCGACCACCGCGAGGATCAGCGTGCGACGGTCGGCGCTGAGCCCGACGCCCGTCCGCGGGTGGCGCGCGCCGTCGTGGGCGATGTCCGGGCTCTCGCGCACGACGCCGTGCACCAACACGCGCTCGCGCACGGCCACGGCCTCGGTCCAGAGGTCAGGGATGCGCGCGACGTCCGCGGCGGCCGCGGGGTCGTCGAGCACGTCGGCGCGCCCGTTAGGTGCCGCGACGAACACCGCGTCGCGATGCTCGATGCGCGCCGCGGGCCATGAGCGACCCGCACCGCGCGCGGGGCCGAGCGGGGTGAAGCGCGTCATGTCGAAGTAGTCGCCGTTGACCGCCGCCGCCGCGCCGACGAGGCGAGCCCACTGCCCCGCGGTGCGACGGCCCTCGTCGGGCGCCGTGGCGCGCAGCTCCACCGCGGGGTCGCAGAGGTCGACGTAGAGCGCGTGGAGTGCAGTCGGGCCGCCGCTCAGCGCGACGTCGCGGCGGAGGTAGCGGAGCCCGCGCGCGGGGCGCGACCAGCGGTCGACGGCGGCGGCCGGGAGCGCCCACGCGAGCAGCGCGGTGAGGGCGAGGGCGCGCGTCACGACGCCGGGCAGACGGGGCACGCGTTCGTGCGGCGCTGCGTGGCGTCGTCGCAGGCGGCGCGGGCGCGGGCGCAGCGCGGGGCGGCGTCGCCGGTGAGCCGGCACACCTCGCCGGCGGCCTCGCAGATGCCCGACGCGGCGGCGCAGATGCGGCCGCAGTCGCCGCCGGCGGTGGAGAGCGCGGCGCGTCCCTCCTCGATGCGTGCCTCCTGCCGCGTGAGGGCGGCGTCGGTGGTCTCCATGGTGCGGCGGTCGCTGGTGCACTCATCGTCGACGAGCCCGTCGGGCTCGGACGCGACGGTGACGGTCGAGCGAACCTGGGTGGTGTTCGCGCTGCCCGTCGCGGTGGCAGGGCGCTCGATCGGGCAACGGCGAGTTGCGGCGGGTCGTTGCGCGCCGCCGCAGCCGACGAGGAGGAGGGAGCACACGACCGCGACGCGCCACGACATGGGCGCCGATGGTGCTACGGCCGCACGGCGGGCGCAATCGACGGCGACGCGCGCGTTCGCCGGGGCGAGTAGGCCACCGCGCCGCAGCCCCTATGGCGTCGCGACGCTTGCGTCGTCTCGGCGGCCGCGCATCCATGCATCGAGGCGGGGCGCGAGGGTGGCGAGGTCGAGCGCGTGGTCGCCCGGGAGCTCGACGAGCGTCACGTCGCGCGCGCCGCGGCGCCGGAGCTCGCGCGCGTTGGCGGCGTTGAGCGGGCAGCGCGTGTTGGGCCCGTCGTCGTCCGTCATGCACACGAGCAGCGTCGGCGTCCCGAGCAGCGCACCCAGCGACGCCCCCGGCGCGCGGAACGTCCGCAGCGCGTCGCCCGCCACCGCCGCCACGCCCGCGACGCCGCCGGGCAGCGCCGCCGCCACCGCCAGCGCCCGCGACGCGCCGGCGGAGTAGCCCACCACCCAGGTCGCGCGCGGGTCCATCGGCCACGTCGCCGCGGCGCGCGCCACCAGCGACGCCACCGCCCGCTTCGTCGCCGGCGCCTCCCAGGCGTAGTCGCCGTCGGGCAACGCCGGCGCGAGCAGGATCCGCCGCCGGAAGGCCGGGCTGCGCCGCAGCGTGAGGAGCCACGAGGCCCCCGACGGCCCGTCCTGGTTGCCGTGGAGCAATACGACGGTGTCGAAGGGCCCGGGCGTCGCGGGCGACGGCGCCCACACGCGGACGGCAGCGAAGGGCGCGTGCGCGAAGGGCCGCTCGGCGAAGGCGACCGCCGGGGGCGCGGGCTCGGGTGGCGCGGCCGGGGCGGCGCCGCGCGACGGCGCCCGCGGCGAGCGGCAGGCGGCGAGGAGGAGCAGCGCGGCGGCGAGGGGGCGGGGCAACGCGGCGCGAGGGTAGCCGCGCGCGCGGGCGGGGGCCACCGCGCGGCCCGCGCTCTCAATAGGCGACGGCGCAGGCCGAGGCCGCGGACGGGACCCACTGCGCGGCGGCGGCGCAGTTGCCGTTGAGGCAGGGGAAGGTGGCCGCGATCGCGTTGATCACGGGCGCGGGGTTGTCGACGAGGTTGCCCGTGCCGGCGCGCTGCTCGAGGTGGAGGAAGCGCTGGCCACCCACGTTGAGCACGAGCCCGCTGCACGTCGCGGACGTGTCGTTGGTGTAGCGCCCCTGCGCGTTGTAGAAGCCGCAGAGGATCTCCTGCTCGTCGGTGCAGTTGTTCACCAGCGACGCCGCGAGGTTGCCGCCCTGGGCGCTCTGGAGGCTGCTCACGAAGGTGGTCGCGAGGCCCGACCCGCTGGCCCAGCGGCGCCCGTCGGACACCGAGAGGCCGCCGAGCGCCACGCCCGAGTCGGCGTTGCCGTGGAGCTGCACGAAGGCCGCGCCCGCCCAGACGTCGTTGGCGCGCTGGTGGAGCACGTGGAAGGCCGTGTCGTCGTTGTGGCCCGCGTCCGCCGTGCGGTAGCGCATGTCCTGCGGGTCGAGCGTCCCGTCGCCGTCGCTGTCCACGTCCTCGTCGGCCTGGCGGTCGCACACCGAGGTGCTCGTGAACGTCCCCCCGCAGGCCGCCCCGCGCGTCCCCTGGCAGCGGTCGGCCCCGTTGATGAGGAGCAGCCGGGCCCGCACCTGCTGGAAGATCTGCGCCCCCTCGGTGTCGGTGCGCCCCTCGATCTTGGTGTTGTCGTCGTAGACGTGCGGGGCCTCCACCACCACGTCGCGGCGGTAGTTGGGGTTGAGGAAGAAGGACGCCTGACCCTCGCCGCTCACGTCGAGGCCCACGATGATCCAGCGCTGCGTCACCGTGTCGTAGTAGCGGCCGAGGTCGTAGCCCGCGGCGTGGGCCGTCGACTCCACCGCGCACCAGTTGGGCGTGACCGTGCCGGCCATGTACCCGTCGACGGCGGAGTTGACGGCGTTGAACATCGCGACGACCGCCGACTCCCGCGCGGCGGTGAGCGGGGCGTAGGCGCCGCCGTGGGTGAGCGACGCGGCGTAGGCCGCGAGGTCGCCCGAGCCCAGGTCGCGGAGCTCGTGGGCGGGCATCGGCGGGGGCGGCGGGGACGGCGGGAGGCGCACGGACTGGGCGGCGTTCTCCGCGACGTCCGTCCCGCCGACGCAGGCGAGGGAGGTCAGCGAGAACATCACGAGGGCGCGGCGGGCGAGGGACGAGTGCTTCATGGCGGAGGCTCCGGTCGAAGAGGGTGTTGTGGGGGCGTCGTTGCGCCCGGAGGCCCCCATCGCAGCATGCATGCCCGCGCAGAACCGCGCGAAGAGCCTTGGAATCACGACGATTTCGGCGACCGTGCCGGTGGCCGCGAGTGGCACCGTGCCAGCAGCCGGCCCGATCGACGCTCCCCCGCACACCCGTGGAGCTTCGCCACAGTGCGCCCTCGAACAATCGCCCGAGAAGCCGTGCGTCCCCGCGCAAGACTTCGCGCGTTGGCGCCGTGGCAAGCGCCTCGCAAGAACGACGTGTGGCCGACGCCGGCCAAAGGAGCGCGTACGCCCATGGCTGAAATCCCCGTTGAACGAGACAGGCGAGGGGCCTTCCCCTGGTGGATCTGGTTGCTGGCCGCGGCCCTCCTCGGCGGCACCGTCGCCCTCATCGTGTGGAACCTGAACCGCCCCGCCGAGCAGCGGGTGGTCGTGCGCGAGGGTCAGCTCCTCGACGTGCAGGGCGACTTCCGCCGCGTGCCCGCGGGCGCCGCCGAGGCCATGCGCGACCAGCGGGCCTACCTGCACGTGACGGTCGTCCGCGGCAGCGCTGTGCGTTGAGAGAGGAGAGACCCCATGAGCATCATGAAGCTGTCCGACGCGACCGAGTACCACGTCGTCTACCCCGAGCAGGACTGCCGCGGGTGGCACATGGTCGACGGACTCGGCCGCGCGCGCGGCGTCGTCGCCGACCTCGTGATCGACACGGAGGCCGAGCGCGTCACCGCCCTCCGGCTCGCCACCGGCGAGGACGTCCCGGTCGAGTCCGTGATCCTGCGCAACAAGACCGTGGTCGTGTACGACAGCGAGCTCGCCGACGCGCCGGGCGCGCTGCCGCTCGCGCCCATCGACCCGACGGCGTCGTTCCACGCGGTCCCCTTCGCGCCGGTGGACCCATCGGTCACCGCGCCGCCGTCGATGCCCGGCGGCATCACGGTCGGGCGCCGGATCTGACCGTCACGCGGCGCGCGCGATCCAGCGGTCGAGCGCGCGCAGCGACCACGCCGTCGCCGCGCCGAGCAGCGCGCCCGCCAGGAGATCGCTCGGCCAGTGGACGCCGACGTAGAGCCGCGACCACGCCACCAGCGTCGCGAACGCGAGCGCCGCGATCCCGGGCCCGCGCCCCCAGCGGAGGTAGACCCACGCGGCCGCGGCGAAGCACGCGGTGGCCGTCCCCGACGGGAACGACAGGCTCTGCGCCGAGGGCCTCGGGCCCACCACGTGGAGCTGCGCGGCGAGCGCGGCGATCGCGGTGGGGCGCGCGCGGTGGACGACGGGCTTCACCACCGTCTCGGCGAGGAAGGTGGCGAGGAAGAACGCGAGCGCCCCCGTCCGCGCGCCCGCGGCGTCGTCGCGCGAGCGCGTTCGAAGCGCGGGGAGCACCACGGCCGCGAGGCAGGCGTGCATGCCCCACTCGGTGAGCCAGGCTGCGAGGGCGTCGAGCGCTGGCGATCGCACACGGTTGATGGCGATCAGCAGCGCCTCGTCGGGGGTGGGCATTCAGAACCGGAGGTTGAAGGTGAGCCGGAGGTAGGCCGCGGAGGCGTTGAGGGTGCCGAGCGAGACGGCCTGGTTGGGGAGCCGGTCGGCCGCGGCGGCCTCATCCTGGGGCGCGGGGACGGCGACGTCCAGCCGCGTCGGGAGCGTGTACTGATACCCGCCTTCGACGCCCAGCGCGAGCCTCCCGCGGGCCCATCCGAGGCCGCGGAACCACCGCCCCGAGGTGAACATCACCCCCGCGCCCGCCGAGCCCTGCGGGGCCCAGGCGTCGCCGGAGAGGCTGCTCCCCGAAGTCCCGTCGACGGTGGCGGCGAGGTGGGCGGCGCCGGCCACGACACGAACGTAGGGGGTGATGAAGCGCGAGAGCTCGAAGCGCGCGAGGAGCCCGCCCTGGAGGCGGTTGGTGAGGAGCGACGTGGCGAAGTCGTCGCGGACGCGGGTCTGCGTTCCCTCGTTGGTCCAGCCCACTTCGAAGCCGAGCGTGAGCCAGGGGCCGAGGTGGGCGAGGTCGCGCCCGAAGGCGAGGCCCGCGGCCGCGGGGGCGGCGGTCCCGTTGCGGAAGGCGGTGTAGGAGACGTCGTGGTTCCAGCGGGGCCCGACCTCGATGGTGACGCTCCAGGGGCTCTCGGCGGCCGAGCTCTGAGCGTTGGCTGCCGGGGCGAGTGCGACGAGGGCGAGGGCGAAGGGAAGGGCGCGAGCGATCATCGGGCGGCTCCGGCGAGGAGGTTGTCGAGGAGGAAGCCGCGGATCGTGCGGGCGGTCTCGCGGCGGAGGTCGGCGGCGTCGAGGACGGTGACCGCGCCCTCCGCGCCCTCGTGGAGCGCGACGACACGGCCCGCGGCGCCCATCGGGCCGGGCAGCGGGATGACGGCGGTCACGGGCTCGTCGAGGCGGAGCTCGTCGGGGCTGAAGGTGCGCAGGTCGACCCAGCCCACGCGGGTGTTGCCGCGCGGGGCCACCCAGAGGCGCTGGCGGTCGCTGTCGAAGCGCGCGCCGCCGAGCGACACCTCGGCGACGATCGGCGACACCGTGCGCCGCGTGAGGTCGAGCAGGCTGAGGCGCCCGGCGGCCTCGCCCGGCGGGTGGTCGATCATCACGGCGTCGCGCCCGGGCAGCGGGAGCAGCGCGTTGACGGCGGCGGGGAGGCGCACGGTCTCGACGTTCTGCCCGCGGCGGGCGTCGATGTCGGTGAGCTCGAGGAAGCTCACCGCCGCGGCCGTGCTCCGGTCGCCGTAGAGCAGCGCGCGCGGCGCAGGGTTGGGGTCGCGCGGCGAGGCCCCGGTGAAGAGCAGGATGCGCGTGGCCGCGGCGTCGAGGGGGATGGTGACGGTGGTGTTGGCGACGGCGTCGATCACCCGCGCGTCGCGGGAGCCCGGCGACACCACCAGGAGCTTGCGCGCCGACGCCTCGCCGATGAGCGCCATGTCGCTCGGGTTGAGCCCCGCGGCGAGCTGGTTGATCGACGGGCGGAAGTCGTTGCCCTGCGGCCCGTCGGGCGTCACGGGCACGAGGCGGAGCGCGTACACGTCATTGGACGCCGACGCGCGCACGTACACCGTCGCCTGCTCGGCGTCGAAGAGCACCTGCGTCGGTCGGATCGCGCGCGCGTCCTCGGGGAGCGTGAGGCGGACGGAGATCTCGGGGCGCCCGGGGTTGGCGAGGTCGAGCAGGGTGACGTAGGCGTCAGAGAGCACCACCGCGAGCGTGCGCACCGCGCCGTTGACCCGCATCGGCGGCGAGAACACCACCCCGTTGGGCACGCCGCCGAAGCTGCGCACGGTGCGGAGCGCGGGGTTGCGGTCGGACGGCGGCGCGGCGAGGTCGACCACGGCGATCTGGTTGGGGTTGAAGAGCAGCCGCACGGCCGCGACGTCGGTGCGGAAGTGGGCGATGGCGAAGCGCCCGTCGTCGCTCTGGGCGAGCGCGTTGAAGGGCGACGCGACCGTGTAGGTTCGCGCGGCGGTGCCCCCCGCGGGGATCGCGTGGAGCGTGCCGGGCGACGGGGCCACGCCGGGCTCACCGCGCGAGCCGCGGGAGAGGACGAGCGCCTCGGCGACGTTGCCTTCGCGGGCGACGGCGAGGGCGGGGTCGCGGCCGACGGGCGTGGCGCGCAGGGCGATCGCGGTGCCCGAGAGGTCGAGGGTGCGGGCGACGGCGGCCTCGCGGTCGACCCAGGTGACGGTCTGGCCGACGGCGACGGGGTCGAGGGTGGAGAGGCCCTGTTCGAAGAGCGGGTCGCGGTCGGGGCAGGCCGCGAGGGCCAGCGGGAGGGCCGCGAGGGCGGCGAGGAATCGGCGGCGGGGGAGGTTCATGGCGTCAGTCCACGATGCGGGCGTTGAGTTCGAAGCCGGTGACCGACTGGAGGGCGCCGGAGGTCCAGTCGACGAAGGTGATGCGGCCCTCGGGGTGCTCCTGGCCGATGAAGACGCGCTGGGTGCCCGAGACGACGCCGACGGAGTTGGGCGGGCTGCCGAGGGAGAGGGTGTCGATGGCGAAGCTGCGCATCGACGCGCGGTGGGCCTGCGCGACGGAGGCCGCGTCGTTGCGGAGGAGCACGAAGGCGTACGCGCCGTCGGTGGTGATCGCGAAGGGCCCGACGTCGGCGGGCGTGAGCTGGAGCTTGGCGAAGCGCGTCCCCACGTCGAGCAGGGTGTAGCCGAAGGAGCGGTCGATGCGGGTCTCGAGGTCGGCGGTCGCGTCGTCGGGCGATCCGGGCGCGCGGCTGTGGACGACGAGCGCGGTGCGGCCGTCGGGCGAGAAGGCCACCGCGCGGACGGCCTTGCGCAGGCGCACCACCTGGAGCGACGGCGCCCCGTCGAGCTCCATCAGCGTGACGCGTTCGAGCGGGAGCGCGGTGGTGTAGAGCAGCGCGCGCCGACCGTCGGGCGAGAAGGTCACCGACCCGACGAACTCCCCGGTCGCCTCGGTGCGCGTCACCGCGGAGGGCGTCGAGAAGCCCATGGGGATCGGGATGCGCAGCACCTCCGAGCGCTCGCGCACGACGGCGAGGGCGTAGGTGCCGTCGGGGGCGATGTCGAGGTCGGTGACGGCGCCGGCGGCCGTGTACGCGGTGATCGCGCGGGTGGCGAGGTCGACGAGGCGCAGGGTGCTCGTCCCCTCGACGCGGGCGATGGCGTAGCGGCCGTCGCGGGTGATCGAGATGTCGCGGGCGGGCACCTGGCCGATCGGCGTCGCGTCGGCGGCGACGTCGGGCGCGGCGTCGGGCGTTGCATCCGGCGCAGCGTCAGGCGCAGCGTCAACGGTGGCGTCCCCGTCCGCGTCGCCGCCCGCGTCGGGCGTGACGTCGGGAGCGACATCGGGCGCGGCGTCGGGCGCGGCGTCGGGGCCGGCGTCGCGGGGGGCGATGGGGCCGAGCTCGTCGAGCGAGACGTTGGGGATGATGGTGGGTCCAGTGATCTCGGCGAAGCGCAGGATGGAGATGCCGTCCTCGGTGACGACGAAGCCCGCGGCGCCGTCGGCGCTGAAGAGCACCTCGACGGGGCGGAAGCCGACGGAGAGCTGGACGGAGGTGTCGCCCGTGTCGGCGAGGGTGACGAGGGAGATGTCCTGGAAGCTCCCAGTGCCGAGGCCCTGCGACGGCGCGTCGGTGTCGAGGTACGCGATGGCGTGGCGGCCGTCGGGCGAGACGGCGACCGCGTTGGCGCCCGGCACGACCGGGACGGAGCGCGTGGTGGTGCCCGCCTCGGTGGTGCGCAGGATGGTGAGCGTGTGCGAGGTGACGTTGATCACCAGCGCGACGTCGCGGCCGGGCACGGTGGTGAGGTACGTGGGCCCGTCGCCCGCCTCCACCGTCTGGATCGCCAGCGTGCGCGAGTCGATGACGGCCACCGAGTCGCGCGTCGGGTTGGCGACGTAGACGTAGCGCCCGCCCGCCTGCGGCGTCTGGAACGACCGGCGCACCTCCACCTCGGGCGGCGGCGTCGTCATGCCCGCGTCGGGCTCGGGGGGGCGCGAGGCGTCGAAGCGCGCGCTCGCGTCGGCCGCGCCGCCGGCCGGGGGCTCGCCGCCGCGCGAGACGCTGTCGCTCCCACAGGCGTGGAACGCGATGGATCCCAGCGCCAGCAGCGGCGCGGCCCACCACAACGAAGGGGGTCTCATGCCCGCGGCGTGGAGCAGGAAGCGTTCCACGCGGGGACGTGCGGGGGCGGCGGGGCGCGTGCCGCGTCGTCACGACAGCGCGACCGCGGTGTGCCCGCGCGGCACATCGGCGCGTGTCAGAGACAGCGGGTGTAGTTGCCGTCGAGGCGGTCGGCGGCCGAGAGGATGGTGTAGAAGCGCAGCGCCGACGCGCGCGAGCAGACGGTGCGCGCGAGGGTGGCGACGGGCCCGTACTCGATGTTGAGCACGCTCTTGTTGGCGCGGGTGAAGGCCGCGACCTGGTCGCACTCGCCGTACTCGAAGCACTGCTCGTTGACGGCGAAGTCGTAGTCCGAGACGAGCGAGGCGATCTGGTCGACGTCGTTCTTGAGGCCGACGACGAGGCCGCGGGCGTGGGCCTCGGCGGCGAGCCAGCGGTTGTAGGCGAGCTGGTGCGACGCGGTGAGGCCGAAGCCGTTGGCGTTGGCGTAGCCGTCGACGTTGTCGGGGTCGACGCCGTCGCAGCCCATGGCCACGGCGCGGTCCATGCGGGCCTGCATCACGCGGCGGACGCCGGCGTCGCGCACGTCGAGCCAGCGCTCGCCGGGCCAGCCGTCGAGGGCGCTGCCGAGGGCCGCGCGCGGGAAGCTCGCGAAGTCCGGGCGCCAGTCCTCGCTCGAGCCCGCGCTGAAGTAGCAGACGACGCGGCCGCCGCGCGCGTGGAGCGCGCTCACCACCGACGCGCTGTTGTCGAAGAGGTCGATGTCGTACCAGTCCGCGCGCACGGAGGTGTCGACGGGGGCCTCGAGGTCGATGTGCCAGCTCTGCCCCGGCATCGGCCGCGTCATCGTCGCAGGCGGCGGAGGAGGTGGCGGAGGGGGCGGAGGCGGAGGCGGAGGGGGCGGAGGGGGCGGGGGCGGAGGGGGCGGAGGAGGCGGGGGAGGCGGAGGCGCAGGCGGCGTGTCGCCACACACCGACGCGTCGAAGGCCGCGCTGTCGATCAGGAACATCCCCGACGCCCAGCCGGTGAGGGTCCCGTTGGTGACGTTCCACCAGCCCGACGAGGGGCCCGCGAGGACGGTGACAGTGTCGCCGCACGAGAGCGCGCCGCGGATCGCGTACGACGTCCCCACGCCGCTCCGCACGTTGAGGCTCGACGCCGTCACGCGCATCGTCGTCACCGCCGGCGGCGTGGGTGTCGGCGTCGGCGTCGGCGTCGGTGTCGGTGTCGGTGTCGGTGTCGGCGTGGGCGTCGCGCCCGAGCCGCAGCCGAGCGCGGTGCCCGCCGCCACGGGCTCGGCGAGCGCGAGCACGCGCTGCGACCACCCGAGCGCGCCCGCGTTGAAGAGCTCGCGCGTGAGCGCGGGCGAGGCGTCGATCACGGGCTTGCCCGCCGCGCGCTCGACGCAGATGTTGGGGCCGATGTCGGCCACCTGCGCGACGCACCAGCGGCCCGTGCGCGGGTTGGTGACCTTCACGCGCGCGCCGCAGCCGAAGCGCCACGCGTCCGCGATGTAGAGCCAGCGCCCGTCGGCGGTGCCGCCGCACGACATCGCTTGCGTGTCGGCGCCGCCGCCGAAGCTCGTGACGTAGTACTCGTTGTCCGTGGGGCGCGTGCGGCCGGCGAGCTCGCCGCTCGTCGGGCAGTGGTAGCCGCCGACGGTGAGGTCGGCCGCGAGCCGCGCCGACACGCCGGGCACCTGCCCCTCCGCCGTCGGGTCGTTCGCGTCTGCGGAGTAGCAAGCACCAACGAACGAGAGACCGACGAGACCGACCGAGCGCATCGAGATCGACATCCGATTCCTCCGAATTCGTCGCATCGTTGCTGGCATGGCGAGTGTCATCGAGCGAAGGGTTGCGAAAGGTCGGGGGATGATGCCCAACCTTGTGCGGGTCACACCGTGTGCAGGCACCTTCCGCGATGTCACGAGCCGTGTCAACGGACACGCGAGTGACCACGGATGTCGCTTTCCGCCCGCGCACCGAAGTACATTCGCGGCCGCCCCGATGAGCGACACACGCAACCTCGTTCGAAGCCACGACCCCCTCGACCTCGACGCGACGCGCACGAAGATCCTCCGCGGCGCGTCGGAGCTGTTCGGCGGCTCGTTCGCCCGCTACCCCACCGTCGACGACATCGCGCAGGCGTCGGGCGTCGCGCGGCGGACATTCTACCGGTACTTCACCAGCACCGACGCGGTGCTCGTGGCCCTCTACGACATCGTCTGTTCGAAGGTGCTCGAGCGCGTGCGCGCCGCGGTGACCTCGCAGGACGACGCGTGGGGCAAGCTGCGCGCGGGGCTGCTGTCGTTCCTCGACTTCCACACCGAGGCGGGGCAGCTCCTGCGGGTGCTGCAGGCCGAGGCGCTGCGCCCGGGCTCGCAGCTCGAGTCGCGCCGCGCCGCGCAGTTCGACGCGCTCCAGTCCATCCTCGACGTCGAGATCCGCGAGTCGCAGGGCCGCCGCGTCGACCCGATGGTGCTCAAGGGCCTCCTGCTCGCGGTGGAGGGCCTCTCCAACGCCTTCCTCGCCGAGGCCGTCGAGGGCAAGATCGACCGCCCCCGCGCCGAGCGCGTGATGCTCCGCATCATGGGCTCGACGCTCGCGATCGAGGGGGGCCCCCTCCCCCCGATGCCGCTCGCCCGCGAGACGCCGGCCCCCCCCGCCGCGGCGTCGACCTGACTCAGCCCGCCTTGCGCAGCGCGCGCTCGATGATGCGCTCGCAGGCGTCCTCGTCGAAGCCGAAGGCCTCGCCCACGTCGTAGGCCGCCTCCTCCTCCACCGAGGAGAGCTCGCCGTCGGCCGCCGCCGCGATCACCGCGAGCTGGAGCGTCTCGCGCAGCGCGCGCTCGTCGCCGATCGTCTGCGCGACCTCCGCGAGGAAGCCCTCCCAGTCGCTCTCGATGTCGTCGTCCCAGCGGGCGATGGTCTCGTCGAGCGCGTCGACGTCGGCGTCCTGGCCGAGCATCTCGCCGAGCGCGTCGACCAGGGCGTCGTACTCGTCGGCGTCCATCTCGTCGTCGTCGTCGGCGGTGCACACGTAGTACACGGCGGCCGCCGCGGCTTCGGCGTGCGCCACCGCGGCGTCGTCCTCGTCGCTCGCGTTGGAGACGTCGACGCCCTTCATGCGGACGGCCTTCGCCTTCGCCCAGGTGTCGCCGCCCGACTGCGCCACCGCGGCGCGGAAGAGGTCGGCCTTCGATGACGCGGCCTCCTTCGACACGCCCACCTTCGACGGCGCGGCCTTCGCCGCCGCGAGCTTCTCAGGCGACGGCGCGGCCTTCGCGGCTGCGAGCTTCTCGGGCGGCGGCGCGGCCTTCTCCGCGGGGGCGTCGGTGCGGCGGATGCCGAAGCGCTTCACCGCCGACGCATCGGCCGCCGGGGCCTTCGGCTGGGTCTTCTCCTGCGCGGTGACGGCGGCCGCGACGGGCGGGCCCATCGGGGTCATCACCGCGGGCGCAGCGGGCGCGGCAGGCGCCGGGGCAGCGGGCGCGGCAGGCGCGGCCGCAGGAGGCGCCACGGGAGCCTGCGCGACGGGCGCCGGGGCGGCGGGCGCGGGAGGAGCGGCCGGGGTCGGCGCGGCGGGCGCGGGGACGCCGTACGCGGGGTTCGGCAGGGGGTGGTCGGGGTCCGCCGTCCAGTGGTTGCAGTACGAGCAGTTGAAGTTGAGGCGCGGCAGGCGCGCCCCGCAGTTTTCACACTTGGGGATCATGGGGGAGGCAGGATACCGAGGCCGCGACGGACGTCTACAGCCTCGTGAGGGTGCGCGACGCGGGGCGCTCCGGCGCCCGGACGCGTCGCCCGCGGGGCCTCAGCGGTTGAGGACGTGGACGGCCTCGCCGATGGCGGCCTTGGCGGCCTCCATGACGGCCTCGCCGAGGGTCGGGTGGGGGTGGATGGTGAGGCCCACGTCCTCGGCGAAGGCGTCCATCTCGATGGCGAGGGCGGCCTCGGAGATGAGGTCGCTGGCCTCCGGGCCGACGATGTGGACGCCGATCACCTTGCGGTCTTTGTGGTCCTTGCCGACCTTCTCGCAGATGACCTTGACGAAGCCGTCGGTCTCGAGCACCGCCATCGCGCGCCCGCTCGCCGCGAAGGGGAACTTCCCGACCGTGATGTCGAGGCCCTTCTCCCGCGCCTCGCGCTCGAAGAGGCCCACCGAGGCGATCTCCGGGTGGGTGAAGGTCGCCGCGGGGATCGCGCGCCAGTCGCGGGCGCTCTTGTGGCCCGCGATCACCTCGGCGCAGATCTCGCCCTCCTTGCTCGCCTTGTGGGCGAGGTAGGGGCCGCCCGAGACATCACCGATCGCGTAGACGCCGGGGACGTTAGTGCGGCACTGGTCGTCGATCACGACGTGGCCGCGCTTGTCGAGGGCGACGCCGACCGTGTCGAGCCCGACGTTCTCGGAGTTGGGGCGCATGCCGACGGCGACGAGCACGACGTCGACGTCGAGGGTCTGCTTCGCGCCCTGCACGTCGAGCGAGACGCGGAGCGAGCCGTCGGCGAGGCGCTCCTGCCCGGTGGCCTTCGCGTTCGTGATGAACTTGCAGCCGCCCTTCCCCATCGCCCTGGTGACGGGCGCGACGAGGTCGTCGTCCATCGACGCGAGCACCTTGGGGAGGAACTCCACCACCGTCACCTCGACGCCGAGCTTCGAGTAGACGCCGCCGAGCTCCATCCCGATGATCCCGCCGCCGATGATCGCCATCCGCTTCGGCAGCGGGTCGAGGCTGACGGCCTCCTTCGCGGAGATCACCGTCTTGCCGTCGAACTTGAAGCCCGGGATCTCCACCGGCCGCGAGCCCGTGGCGACGATGATGCCCTTGGTGGCGGCGATGCGCTCGACGCCGTCCTTGGTGGTGACCTCGAGCGTCTTCGCGTCGACGAAGCGCGCGGTGCCGTACATGTGCTCGGCGCCGTTGCCCTTGAGCAGCGTGCCGACGCCCGTGGTGAGCTTCTTGACGATGCCGTTCTTCCACGCCTGGAGCTTCGTCGCGTCGACGGAGACGTTGGAGACGGTGATGCCCATGGTCGACGCGCCGTGGCCGGCCTTCTCGACGAAGTTGGCCGCGGCGATGAGGGCCTTCGAGGGGATGCAGCCCCAGTTGAGGCACACGCCCCCGAGGCTCTCCTTCTCGATCACGAGCGTCTTGAGCTTGAGCTGCGCGCAGCGGATGCCGGCGACGTAGCCGCCGGGGCCGCCGCCGATCACGATGGCGTCATAGGTCTTGGTGGTGGACATCGGGTGTCGGGCCTCTCCCTTCGGTGCAGAGCCGCGCTGCTCTATCACGGGAGAACATGGGCCCGGAAGCCGCTTCTTCCAGGGGCGCGCGGGCTCAGCGCCGCGGCGGGTCGAGCCCGAAGTCGCGGCGGAACTCCCGGCACTGCCAGCCCCCGCGCTCGAACTCCCGGCACGTCGTGCCGCGGATCTCGTAGATGCGGCAGGCGTGGGGAGACGCCTCCGTCCCGAGGTGGACGCACGCGCCCTCGGGCGTGGTGGCGAAGGCCATGAGGCCGAAATGCCCCGGCTGCACGGCGTCGGCGACGTCGTGGCGCCCCGCGCGCCGCCAGCGCACGAGGTCTTCTTCGGGGACGAGGATGGTGCCGCCGCGCCCGGTGCGGCAGCACGCGCCGCAGGCCAGGCAGTCGAGGTCGTCGTCGCTCACCGCGCGGAGGGTACCGGATTTCCGCGGGCGCGCGGCGCGTTGACGCTGAGACGCGCGGCTGCGTATAGTCCCGCCGGTGGCGCGTTTCAGGCTGCGATTCTTGCTTCAGGAGTTCGACCTCGCGGTCGGCGAGACGATCATCGGGCGCAGCCCCGACTGCCACATCACCATCGACGACCCGCTGCTGTCGCGGCAGCACGCGAAGATCGTGGTGGGCGGCGCGGGCGCCTCGCTGCAAGACCTCGGCAGCCGCAACGGCTCGCGGGTCAACGGCCGGCTGACGGTGGGCGCGGTCGAGCTCGCCGACGGCGACCGCATCCGGCTCGGCACGCAGGAGCTGGTGTTCTTCCGCGTGCGCACCGACCAGCGCTCGACGCGGGCGACGGGCGCGATGCGCCTCTGCCAGTCGTGCACCACGCCCTTCCCCGAGGGCCCGACGGCCTGCCCCCACTGCGGCCGCCCGGTGCGCGCGGAAGAAGACACCATGTCGGGCGTGACGGGCCTGCCCGTCGAGCGCACGTGGATCGTGCAGATGCTCAACGACATGCTCGAGCGCGTGCTCCGCGCGGGGCGCACGCAGGAGGCCGAGAAGCTCCTGCTGCGCGTCGCCGAGGAGACCGAGACGCGGCTGAGCTCGTCGGAGCTCGACCCGGCCCAGCTCGCGCGCGTCGGCGACCTCGCGCTCCAGTACAGCCTCCAGCAGCGCGCGCCGCGGTGGACGCTCTGGGTGCTCGACCTGCACCGCCGCGCGGGCCGCGCGCTCGCGCCGAGCGCGGTGGAGGCGCTGCACGCGGTGGCCGACCTCGAGGGCGTCCGCCCCGCGATCGGCGAGTACGCGCGCGCCCGCCGCGAGGCCGGCGCGCCGGACGAGTCGCTGGCCCGCCTCGAGCGCCTCGCCGGGGGGTCGTGACGTCGCGGGGCGAGGCGCGCCGCGGGGCGCCGCGCTTCCGGGTCCGCTACCGCGGCACGTGGTACGAGCTGCCGCCGGGGGACTTCTTCATCGGCCGGTCGCCGGGGTGCCAGCTCACCTTCGAAGACCCGCGCGTGTCGCGCAAGCACGCCTGCTTCCGCGTCGAGGCCCACCGGGTGACGGTGGAAGACCTCCGCAGCCGCAACGGGACGCTGGTCAACGGCGTGCTCCTGCGCGGCCCGCAGGTGCTCACCCACGACGACCTCGTCACCATCGGCTCGCAGGAGCTCCGCATGGCCACGGTGCTCGACGCCGACTCGGTGGCGCGCGACGGCAGCTCGACCGACCCCGAGGGCGGGCTCGAGGAGGCGACGCAGACCGGCGGGCTCCCGCCGCTGCTCACCCAGCTCGACAAGGCCCTGCGCGCGGGCAGCCACGAGGAGACCGACCGCATCCTCGCGCTGCTCTACGGGGAGTTCGACGCCGACGCGCGGCGCGCGCGGCCCCCGACGCCGAGCCCCGCGGTGGTGGAGGGCGTCACGCGGATCACCCTGGCCCACGCGGCGATCACCCAGCGCGGCGCCTGGGTCGACCGGCTCTTCGCGCTCTACCACCGCCACCGCCAGGTGATGCCCACGGCGCTGGTGGAGGAGGTCGCGGTGCTCCTGCGGCGCTTCCGCCACCCGCTGTCGCCCGAGCTGCGCGAGTACGCGGAGTGGGTGCGCGGCGAGGCCGACCGACTCGGGCCGGCCGACCGCTTCGCCCAGCAGCGGCTCGAGGGGCTGGTGCTCGCGCTGCGCGGGCAGCCCGAGGGGTGAGCGGGGGTTGTTGGAGGGAGAGGGAGGCGCGGAGGGCGGGCGCCCGCGTCAGTTGACGCCGGCGCGGGACAGGGCCTCACCGAGGGAGTGGTGGTCCTGCTGGAGCTGGTCGACGTGCTGCTTGAGCGAGCGGAGGCGGGCGGCGTAGTCGGCCCACGGGCGGTTGAGGTTGGACACCGTGGTGCCCGCGAGGCCGGCGGTGGGGGACACCGGGACGATCACCGTCCCGATGGTGGCCGGCGCCGCGAGGTCGCCCGACTGGTAGAGCTGCCGCGCCGGCGCCCCGGGCACCGGCGTCGCGAGCTGGAACGACCCGTCCTGTTGCGGCGTGACCTGCACCAGCGTGCCCATCACCGGCGGCGCGCCCTCGCCGCGGCCCGGGCCGAACACCACCGCGAGGCGCTGGTACTCGGTGCGGGCGCGCTGCGCGTCGGCGAGCGAGGCGCGCACCACCGTGAGCGCCGGCCCCGACGAGAGCGCCTGGTGCCGCTGGAGCTCCCGCCACACCTGCTCGAGGCCGATCTGGAGCTTCATCAGCTTGGCCACGAGGTCGGGCCGGAGGCGGCCCACGCGGCCGGCGTAGGCGTCGGGCCCGAGCGGGGGGTCGGGCGACTGCGTCGCGAACCACTCGGCGAGGCCCTCGTCGACCGTGAGCGTCGCGGCGGCCTGCTGCTGCGCCGGCGCCTGCCCCTCCTCGCCCTGCACGCCGGCGGCGGCCGCGGCGCGGTCGACCTTGTCCTTGAGCGTGCTGATCGCGGTGCCGGTGGCGTCGACGGAGCGGCGGATGTCGGTGATCGCACCGCGGGTGCGGGACTCCTCGCCCTTCGACGCCTTGAAGTCGCCGATGAGGTAGCCCGCGGCGAGGGCGATGAAGCCCGTGGCCACGGCCGTGATGATGGTGCCGGTGTTCTTGCGGCCCACCTCGGAGTCGGCGACGGCCTTGTCGTCGATGACGAGGCGAACCTCCTGGGGGCCGGCGTTGACCGCCGACGAGGAGAACGGGTCGGCCGCGATCGCCGCGAGCCGCGCCTGCTCGGCCGCCGCGCGCTCGGCCGCCGCGCGCTCGGCCGCGAGGCGCGCCTGCTCGGCCGCCGCGCGCTCGGCCGCCGCGCGGGCCTCCGCCTGCTGTTGACGGATGAAGTCGGGCACCGCGATGTCGTCGCCGATGCCCGACACGGCGGGCGGGGCCGCCGGGGCGTCGAAGGCCGGGGGCGGCGCGATCGGGGCCGCGACGTCCGTCGGCGGCGCGACAGGCTCGGAGGACGCCGTCGCGCCCGCGCTCGCGCCCTTGTTGAGACGGGACCGGAGGTCCGGCTTCTTCTTCTCCTCACCTGCCATCGGGGATCTCAGCTCCTTCGCGCCTCGCGCGGCCGCGGGTGCCGCCCCGTCTCCGAATGCGCGGAACACGCGGGTTCTCTCGGGGCGCGCGGCGTCGCGACGTTATCGTCGCATTCTTCGGAGTGTCAAGGTAAACCACCGGCCGTGCACGCCCTCCCGCGACGCGCGCTGGCGGCCGCGAGCCTCGCGCTCGCGTGCGCCGTGGCGCCCCCCGACCTGCGCGCCCTCGCCCCGCTCCGCGCCGAGGACGCGCGCGTGATCAACCTCCTGCGCGAGGCCGACCGCGACGGCGAGCGCGACCCCCGCGGCGCCGCCCGCACCCTGCGCGAGCTCGTGCTCCCGCGGGCCCGCGCCAACGCCGCCGCGTGCGGCCGGACGTCCGTCGTGCACCCGCGCGCGCAGGCGCTGGCCTCGGAGCTCTGCTCGCTCCTCGACGAGCGCGCGCTTCGGGTCGAGCGCTACGCCGCCGCCCTCGACGCCGACGACCTCGCCGCGCGCCTCCGCGAGGTGCGGGCCCAGCGCGCGCTCGAGGACGACGTCGCGCGCTTCGAAAACCGATTCGAAGCCGAGGAGCGCGCCCCCCCGCCCCGCCGCGGGTGCTCGCGATGACCGGCGCCCGTTCGAACCGACGCTCCCACGGGCGACGGCGCCTGGGGTATGGTCCGCGCCGTGGCTGAGCCGCTCCTGTCGGTGCGCAACCTCGTCACGGAGTTTCGCACCGACGAGGGCGCGCTCCGGGCGGTGGACGACGTCTCCTTCGAACTGCCCGCCGGCGGCACCCTCGGCGTCGTCGGCGAGTCGGGCTGCGGCAAGAGCGTCACCTCGCTCTCGATCCTGCGGCTCATCCAGCCGCCGGGCCGCGTCGCGTCGGGCCAGATCGTCTTCGAAGGCCGCGACCTCCTCGGCCTCCCCGAGCGCGAGATGCGGGCCGTGCGCGGCGCGCGCATCGCGATGATCTTTCAAGAGCCGATGAGCTCGCTCAACCCGGTGTACTCCGTCGGCGAGCAGATCATCGAGAGCGTGGTGCTCCACCAGAAGCGCTCGCGCGCCGACGCCTGGGCCCGCGCGGTGGAGCTGCTCACCCTCGTCGGCATCCCCTCGCCCGCCGAGCGCGCCCACGCCTTCCCCCACCAGCTCTCCGGGGGCATGCGTCAGCGCGTGATGATCGCGATGGCCCTCGCCTGCGAGCCCAAGCTCCTCATCGCCGACGAGCCCACCACCGCGCTCGACGTCACCATCCAGGCGCAGATCCTCGAGCTCCTGGCGTCGCTGCGGAAGAAGCTCGGGATGGCCGTGATGCTCATCACCCACGACCTCGGCGTGGTGGCGGAGTTCGCCGACGAGGTGGTGGTGATGTACGCCGGGCGCGTGGTCGAGCGGGCGTCGGTGCGCGAGCTCTTCGCGAAGCCGCTGCACCCGTACACCCGCGGCCTGCTCCGCTCGGTGCCGAGCTACGGCGACAACGCCCGCGCCGCGCGCCTCCCCACCATCCCCGGCGTCGTCCCCGACCTGCGCCACCTCCCGTCGGGCTGCCGCTTCCGCGACCGCTGCGACCGCGCGTTCGACCGCTGCGCCGCGGAGGAGCCCGCCCTGCGCGAGCGCGGCGCCGGCCGCCTCGCCCGCTGCCACCTCGACGAGGCCCCGTGAGCGACGCCCCCCTGCTCGAGGCGCGCGACCTGCGCGTGTGGTTCGACGTGCGGCGCGGGCTCTTCGGCGCGCGCGCGACCGTGAAGGCCGTCGACGGCGTGTCGCTGACGGTGGCGCCGGGCGAGACGCTCGGGCTCGTCGGCGAGTCGGGCTGCGGCAAGAGCACCCTCGGCCGCGCGGTGCTCCGCCTCGTCGACCCCACCGGCGGCCGCGTCCTCTTCGACGGGCAGGACGTCACCGACGCGCCGCAGTCGCGCCTCCGCCCGCTCCGCCGGAAGATGCAGATGATCTTCCAGGACCCCTACGCCTCGCTCAACCCGCGGATGCGGGTGAAGGACATCGTCGGCGAGGCGCTCGACATCCACGGCCTCGCGCGGGGGCCCGGCGAGCGCGACGCGCGGGTGGCCGAGCTCATGAAGCGCGTGGGGCTGCGGCCCGACCAGGCGGCGCGGTACCCGCACGAGTTCTCCGGGGGGCAGCGTCAACGCGTGGGGATCGCGCGGGCGCTCGCGGTCGAGCCGCGCTTCATCGTGTGCGACGAGCCCATCAGCGCGCTCGACGTGTCCATCCAGGCGCAGATCGTCAACCTGTTGCGCGACCTCCAGGACGAGCTCGGCCTCGCGTACCTCTTCGTCGCGCACGACCTCAAGGTGGTGGAGTACGTCTCGAAGCGCGTGGCGGTGATGTACCTCGGCCGCGTGGTGGAGCTCGCCCCCTCGGCGGCGCTCTACGGCGGCCCGAAGCACCCGTACACCAAGGCCCTGCTCAGCGCCGCGCCGACGCCCGACCCGGAGAAGAAGCGCGTCCGCCTCGTGCTCCAGGGCGACGTGCCGAGCCCGATCGACCCGCCGAAGGGCTGCACCTTCCACCCGCGCTGCCCGATCGCCGAGCGCGGCCGCTGCGACGTCGAGGCGCCCGCGCTGCGCGAGCTCGCGCCCGGCCACACGGTGGCCTGCCACCTCGCGGGGTGACGCCGGTGTCGGGTCCGTGCCTGCGGCGACCCGGCGCCTCCAACGAGCGCTGGGCAAACCGCTGCGCGTGAGCGCACGGGCTCCGGGCTCACGCGATCGCTCAGGGCATGACGAACGGCCGCCCGCGGAGCTCGCGGAGCACGGTGAGGAGCGTCTCGTGGAGGGCGCCGTTGGAGGCGACGACGTCGCCCTGGCGCGGGTCGAAGGGGCCGCCCTCGAGGTCGGACAGGACGCCGCCGGCCTCGCGGACCACGAGGCTCCCGGCGGCGACGTCCCAGGGCTTGAGGCGCGGCTCCCAGTAGCCGTCGTAGGTGCCGTCGGCGACGGCGCAGAGGTCGAGCGCGGCCGAGCCGCAGCGCCGCACGCCCCGCGAGCGCCGGGTGAGCGCGGCGAACTCGCGGAGGTTGTTGTCCTCGCGGGTGTGGGCGTCGTAGCCGAAGCCGGTGGCGAGGAGCGAGTCGACGAGGCGGGTGGTGGCGGAGACGCGGCAGCGCTCGCCGTCGCGCCACGCGCCGCCGCCGAGGCAGGCGCGGTACTCCGACGAGAGCGCGGGGGCGACGACGGCGGCGGCGAGCACGAGCCCGCCCTCGGCGAGCGCGAGGGAGACGCAGAAGTGCGGGTGCCCGTGGGCGAAGTTGGTCGTGCCGTCGAGCGGGTCGGCGTAGAGCACGGGGCGCCGGTCGGTGGCCTCGCCGCCGCGCTCCTCGGCCACGACATCGAAGCCCGGGAGGCGCTCGCGGAAGCGCGCGCGGATGAGCTCTTCGGAGGCGCGGTCGTGGGCGGTGACGAGGTCGATGCGGCCTTTGTGCTCCACCGACGGCGCGCGGCGCCAGCCGGAGAGGACGAGGGCCGCGGCCTCGCGCGCGATGTCGAGGAGCGTGTGGGAGGTCTCTTCGCGTTCGTGGGGGAGGAGGGGCATCGGGGCCCCACCGTTCTACATCCCCCGGAGGAGTTGGAGAATGCGCTCCGTCGCCATGCTGACCGAACTTGCGCCAACGCCCGCCACCGAGCCGTTGTACTTGTTCACGATCCGCATGGTGCGGAGGTCGACCACGAAGAGGCTCTCGCGGATGCCGTACGTCATGAACGTGCGGGTGACGCGCTCGGCGGGCGGGTCGATCACCGACGTGACCCGCAGCCCGTAGGTGGTCACCCAGGCGTCGAGGTTGGTGCGGGTGACGGGGCCGAGCGAGGTGGTCTCGAGGATCTCCACCACCGCGCCGCCGGCGTCGAGGATGCGCTGTCCCTGCGCGGCCAGGTCACGGGCCGCGTTGCGACAGCCGGGTCAATAGAACTCCGACACGTGGACGAGCGCGTAGGCCCGCCCGGTCTCCCGCACCGCCTGCATCGAGGTCGGCGCGAAGGGGAGCATCGTCGAGACCACCGCCCCGTCGAGGTTGGTGTACCCCTCCCAGTTGAGGTTCGCGAGCGTCTGCCCCTCGTTGATGCCGTAGGGCCCGGCGGGGTACGGCCCCACCGTCGCCATCATCCCGCGGTCGTCCGCGGCGTCCGCGGCGTCGCGCGCGTCGGGCGTGGCCGCGCGGTCGGTCGGCGCGTCGGCGGGTGCGTCGGGCGCGGGCGCGTCCATCGCGACGGGCGCGTCCATCGCGGCGGGCGCGTCGGGCGTCGCGTCGGGCGCGGCCGCGACGTCGGGCGACGCATCGGGCGCCTGCGCGACGTCGGCGGCCGTGTCGGGCGACGCATCAGCGCGGACGCCAGGCGCGGCGGGTTCGTCGCCGCAGCCCGCGCCGAGGGCGAGGAGGGCGACGAGCGCGGTTCGGGTGGGGAGATTCATCGCGGGGTCTTTACCTCCGTGGGCGGACGCCGATCCAGGTCAAGTAGGAGACTCCGGCGCCCGGGTCGGTTGCGATCGTGGCGCCGTCGGCCGAGACGTGGCCCGCGGCGGCGACGACGGGGCGGCCGGCGGTGATGGGGGGCGTGACGATCTCGTTGCCCATCACGACGAAATCGACCGCGCTGCCCGCGGGGAGCCCGGCCCGGTTGGCCACGCGCACGGCCATCGGGCGGTCGCAGAGGAGGTTGAACGGCGCGAGGGCCCACACCGTTGTGAGCCCCGCCTCGCGCGCGAACGCCGGCGCCCGCGCCATCTCCACGCGCGTCGACCGCAGCGTGTGCCCGAGCGCGCCGAACTCGAAGTCCTCGACGTCGAACTCCACCCGCGCCCCGGCGGGCACGGTGACCGTCACGTCGCCCGCGGTGTAGGAGCCCGGCGCGGTCTGCGCGATCTCGGTGCCGACGTCCTCGTAGCGCGGGACGGCGAGGTCGCCGGGGAAGGTCACCTCCTCGCCCGACGGGTCGACGCCCGCGAACCACGCGCTCGCATGGGCGGGGCGGCCGTGCACCTGGAGGGTGTAGTCCCGCGCCGCGACGAAGTTGTCCACGACGACCACGAAGGCCCCGTCGGCGCCCGTGGTGGCGGAGAAGCACGCGGGGCCGCAGTACGTGATGACGTGGTTGGCGAGGGCCGCGCCGGCGAAGTCCACCGCGCGCCCGCGCACCCGCCGGACGCACGCGACCCCGGCCGCGTCGGGGCGCACGGAGCAGGGCGGGACGTCGTCGTCGGGCGCCGCGTCGACCGCGGGCGCAACGTCTGTGACGGCGTCCGCGCGTGAGACGTCCGCGGGGGCGGCGTCCGCGGGGGCGCCGGGCGTGGCGGTGCCGCACGCGGCGAGGAGCGTCAGGGCGGTGAGGGGGGGGAGGGCGAGGCGGGGGGACATCGCGGGGCGCTCCGGGCGACGATACGCCGCCGGGCGCCCCGCGGTCTCAGGAAACCGTCACATCGCGGGACGGGCCGCGAGCGACAGGGCGTAGTTCTCGACGCGCTGCGTGGAGACGCCGTTGGCGGCGTCCTGCACGCCGCGGATGCAGACGGTGTAGGTGCCGGCCGCGAGGCTGGCCGCCCAGGGCTGGAGCGCGGTGCGCCCGCCGTCGATGTTGGCGCAGGTGCCCGAGCCGAAGGGCCCGTTCTGCTGCGCGATGCCGCGGACGGTGGTGCCGTCGGGGGCGTAGAGGTCGAGGGCGAGGCGGCCGTTGATGCCGACGCTGCAGTAGCCGTTGCCGTTGGAGACCAGGGCCACGATGCGGCCGTTGGCGGGGACGGTGACGGCGTAGCAGTCGACGTCGAAGCGCTCGAGGGTGCCGCGGTACAAGGTGGGCGCGGTCGCCGCGCGCATCGCCACGTCGGCGGGGTTGTTGTTCGACTCCATCTCCATGGTCGTCATCGCCGTGCAGGTGCCGGCGTTGAAGGCCGAGGCGAGGCAGTACTGGCCCGTCGGGCAGAGGGTGGTGCCGTTGATCGGGTCGCAGGCCGCGCCGGCCGCGACGGTGGCGGCGCAGGTGCCGCCCGAGAGCGCCGAGCCCGTGCAGGTCAGGCCCATCGCGCAGGGCATGTCGCCCGAGCGGCACTGGGCGCCGGCCCGCGAGCCGTCGGGCTGGCAGGTGCCGGCCGACTGGCTGCCGGCGTTGAGCACGCACGACATCTCATCGGCGCAGCGGGTGCGGAGGCGGTCGCAGGCCGCGCCCATCGCGACGACGGCGCCGCAGATGCCGTTGCCGTCGGCGCGGCTGCAGGTGGCGGGCGCGTCGCACTGGCCGGTGGCGGCCATGCGGCAGGCACCGCCGGCGGCGCCCTCAGCGCCGCAGACGCCGTCCTGGCGGTTGGTGAGGTCGGAGAGGTAGCAGGTGTTGCCCTCGGGGCACTGGAGCGCCGGGCCGCAGGGCATGTTGACGGTCGAGCGGCGGAGGCAGAGCTCCTCGGCGGCGGTGCCGTCGCCGACGGTGATGCACTCGAGGCCCATGTCGCAGCGGGTGCCCGACGCGCGGCAGCGGGCGCGGGGGCCGGTGCCGTAGGCCATGCAGGTGCCGATCGCGGCGGCGCCGCTCGTGGTCACGCAGGTGCTGCCCGCCGGGCACACCGAGCGGAACACGTCGCACTCGCCGCCCATCGTCGCGGCGCGGACGCAGGTGGGCGAGGTGTCGGTCGGGTCGACGTCGGACGAGCAGACGAGCGGCGCGTCGCAGCGCCCGCCCATCGCGCCCGCCGGGCGGCAGGGGCCGCCGGACTGCGTGCCGATGCGGCGGCAGGTGCCGGTGACGTAGCCGAGCGTGGTGTTGAAGCAGGAGTAGCCGTCGGGGCAGACGGAGAAGGCGTCGCAGGCCATGTCGGCCATCGCGGTGCGCTGGCAGACGCCGCCCGTCGAGCAGGTGAGGCCGGTGTCGCAGCGGGGCTCGCTGTCGCGGCAGGCGGCGCCAGCGATGGTGCCGCGCGGGCGGCAGGTGCCGGTGGCGGCGCCGGGCGTGGCGGTCACGCAGACGAGCGGGTCGCCGCCGGCCGGGGCGTCGCAGCGGTTGAGCAGGCCCTGCGGGTCGCACATGCCGCCCATCGCCACGCCGGGCAGCTCGGTGATGTCGAGCTGGAAGGCGCCGTGGTCGACGGTGACGTTGCCCGTCCCGGGCGGGTAGAAGCCGCCGAGGATGATGAACACCTGCGTGCCCGCCGGGAGCACCTCGGTGGTCACGTACGACGACACGCGGCGGTCGGCCGCCGCGGCGTAGCGGGGGTCGTCGTCGTTGCAGGCCGCCGCGGTGAGCGTGTTGGCGCAGCGCGTGGTGACGTAGAGCACGGTGTCGAAGTTGCGCAGCGTGCCCATCGCGGTGGTCGACAGGTTGAGCGCCGCGGCCATCGGGCCCACGGTGTAGGAGTAGACGACCTGGCCGGTCATCGGCACGCAGGTGGTGCTGCCCGAGGGCGCGCGGACCACCTGCGACGCCGCGGTGGGGCGGCCCATGGTCTGCGCGTTCCACGCCTCGGTGGTGTCGCCGCGGACCGTCGTGGTCATGCCCATGCGGGTGACGGTGGTGTACGAGAGGCGCCCGCAGGTGGGCCCCGCGTCGACCCGGTCGGCCGTCGCGTCGGTGCGGTCGGCGGCGGCGTCGGCGCGGTCGCCGGTCGCGTCGGTGGTGGCGTCGACGGTGGCGTCGGGCTGGGTGACGTCGGGCTGCTCGGCGTCGGGCTGGGTCGTCATGTCGGCGGCCGCGTCGGGGGGCGGCACCGTGGTGGTGCTGCCGCCACACGCCGCCACGGCGCCGCTCACCAGAGCGAGGCCTGCGAGGGTGAAGCGCTTCATCGGTTGGGATCCTCCAAAAGACAGGGTGCCGCGGGCAGGCCCCGAACGCAGGGCTCCCGAAGGGGCGGCGGATACTCTCAAAATCCCCGCGCCCGTCAAGCACCCCACACGCGACCGTCACCGACGCGCCCTCCCCCTGGCGGCGGGCGCCCGCTCGCGCCTAGACTCGCGCGCCCCCCGTATGCCCCCCAGCGCCCGCCTTCTGTCGCTCCGCGCGCTCCCGCTCGCCCTCTGCCTCGCCGCCGGCTTCGGCGCCGGCGTGCTCGCCGAGCGCCGCGGCGAGGCCGTGCCCCCGCGCGCCTCGCCCTACCGCCGCCTCGGCGTCCTCTCGCAGGTGATGGCCCACGTCGAGAACAGCTACGTCGACCAGGTCGACGAAGACCGGCTGATCGACGGCGCCATCCGCGGGATGGTCGGCACGCTCGACCCGCACAGTTCGTACCTCAACGCCGAGGAGTACGCGCTGCTGGAGAGCGACACGACCGGGCAGTTCGGCGGCGTCGGCGTCGAGATCGACGCGCGCGGCGACTACCTCACCGTCATCGCCCCGATCGCGGGCTCCCCCGCGGCGCGGGCGGGCGTGCGGGCCGGCGACGAGCTCCTCTCCATCGACGGCCGCGACGCGCGCGGGCTCGACGTCGACGAGGCCGTCCGGCGGATGCGCGGCGCGCCCGGCTCGCACGTGCGGGTCACCTTCCAGCGCCGCGGCCAGACCGACCCGCTGCGCCTCGACCTCGTGCGCGAGGTGGTGCACGTCGCGAGCGTCGAGTCGCGGCTGATGGAGGGCGGCGTCGGGTACCTCGCGCTCAAGAGCTTCCAGGAGCGGTCGAGCGACGAGGTGGCGCGCGCCCTCGACGAGCTCACGCGCGGCGCCGGCGGGCGGCTCCAGGGGCTCGTGCTCGACCTGCGCAACGACCCCGGCGGGCTGCTCGACGAGGCGGTGTTCATCGCCGACGAGTTCCTCACGGAGGGGGTGATCGTGTCGACGCGCGGGCGCGACGGCGCCGCGCAGGACGAGACCCGCGCGCACGCCGCCGGGACGCGCCCCGACTTCCCCGTGGTCGTCCTCGTCAACGAGTACACCGCGAGCGCGGCAGAGATTCTCGCCGGCGCCCTTCAAGATCACCGCCGCGCCCTCCTCGTCGGCGTCCGCACCTTCGGCAAGGGGAGCGTCCAGACCGTCATCGACCTCCCCGACGGCGGCGCCCTCAAGCTCACCATCGCGCGATACTTCACCCCCTCGGGCCGCAGCATCCAGGCCCAGGGGATCGCCCCGGATGTTCAGGTGGAGCAGGTCGACCTCCCCGACGACCCCGCGCCCGGCTCGCCCGAGGCCCCCGAGCGCGAGCGCGACCTCGAGCACCACCTCACCAACAACGAGTCGAACGACCCGCCCCCCGTCGAGGCCCCCGGCAGCGACATCCGCGACCTCCAGCTCCGCGTCGGCTACCAGCTCCTCCGCGGCATGGTGCGCGACCGCGCCAACGGCGCCCCCGCCGCGCGACCGCCCGCCGCGAGCGCCACGGCCCCGTCGCCCGCCGAGCGACGTCAGTGACCCCCCGCGGCGCCGCCCTCGCGCTCGCGCTCGCCCTCCTCGCCCGCACAGGCGCAGCGACGGCGTGCGACGCGCGCGACCGCGACGCCGCCATCGCCGAGGCCAACCGGCTCCGCGCCGCGGGCTCCCCCGACGCCGCCCTCGGTGCGCTGCGCGACCTCTGGGGCCGCTGCCCCGAGCCCCGCGTGCTCGTGCAGATGGCGCTCGCCGAGCACTCCGCCGGCCGCTGGCTCGACGCCTGGCGCCACATGAACGAGTCCCTCGCCACCCGCGACGACCCCTGGGTCGACGCCCGCCGCGCCGTCATCGAGCGCGCCCGCGACGTGTGCCGCGAACACCTCGCCGCCCTCTCCGTCACCGCCGACGCCGCGGGCGCGACGCTCTCCCTCGACGGCGGCGACCCGATGCTCCTCCCGCTCGACGAGGCCCTCGTCGTCGCCGCGGGCGACCACGCGCTCGCCGTCGCCGCGCCGAACCGCCGCCCCACGCGCCGCACCGTCACCCTCACCGAAGGCGCCTCGCTCGACGAGCGCTTCACGCTCGCGCCCGACGCGCCGCCCGCGCCTCTGCCGACGCCCCCCGTGGCGGAGGTCACGCCGACACCGCCGGCAGACGCTCCCCCGGTGGTGGACGACGCGCGCCCCCGCGGCGGCGCGCTGCGCTACGTCGGCATCGCGGTCGCCGCGCTCGGGGCCGCGGCGGTCGGCTTCGGCGTGTACCAGTGGGCGGCGACGTCCTCGCTCGGCGACGCGCTCGCCGGCGCCTCGTATGACGGCGCGGAGCCCTACGCCTCGGCGCGCCTCTACCTCGACCGGACGGGCGCGGCGAACTACTGCGACCGCGCCTCGGCCGAGCGCGCGACCAACCCCGCGGCCGCGCAGGCGAGCTCCCTCTGCGACCAGCACGCGCAGGCCCAGGCGATGGCGCTGGCCTTCGGGCTCGGGGGCGTCGCGCTGGCGGGCGCGGGCGCCGCGATGATCGTCCTCGGCGGCCCGCGGCGCGCGACGTCCTCGCGCGTGACGGTGGCGCCGTGGGTGGCGCCGGGCGCAGGCGGCGCCACGGCGGTGGCTCATTTTTAGGGACGAGCGACGAGCGACGAGACCGCCAGGGCGCAAGGGGTGCAAGGGGGCGACGATCGTCGGTGGTATCGGGCGCTCCGGTCCTGCCCTATCATCCGCCCGTGATCCTTGCGCCCTTGCGCCCTGGCGGTCTCGTCGCTCGCTGACACAGCACACGCGTCTCCAACCCGTTCGAGCGCGCCGCTCCCACGAGATGCAACGCCTCGGCGCGGAAGTGCTTGTCTACCGGGAGATCGCGGAAGTAGGAGCGGTTGGCGGTGCCGAGCGCCCAGGGCCTGCCGTCCGCCTCGCTGAGGTGCTTAGGCTCACCCTGGGCAACCTGCATGCGATCATCCGCCCGGTGGCGGATTCCGGGAGCCGGCGCGAGGTGCGGGCGTGGTACGTCGCCCCCGTCGCCTCGTTGGGAGCCCGGTACAGACCGGGCAATCCCATGCAGGTTGCCCAGGGTGAGCCTAAGCGCCTCAGCGAGGGCGGGCGGGCGAACCCTGGGCACTCGGCGCCGCGAGCAGACGAGCCGGATGCTCCACCCTCTCGAAACATCGAGCGCGCAAGCACGCCCGTGCGAGGCGTTGCGCATCTCGTGGGCCGCTAGGGGGAGGGAGCGAGGGGATGCGGTCGGTGACTCGGTACGCGTGGGTGTGGCTGCTGGCGGGGGCGGGCGCGTGCGCATTGCCCCTCGACGCGGGGCGGCCGGAGAACGCATGCGGCCGCGCGGGCGAGCGCTGTTGCCGGACGGACGCGCTCGCCGGGCGCGGCGCGGGCCCGCTCGCGGCGACGGGCTGCGAGGCGCCGCTCGCGTGCGTGGCCAACGTGTGCGCCGAACCCGCCGACGCCGCGTCGGACGTCGCCGACGACGCCCCCCTCGACGCTGCGCCCGACGACGCGTCCCCCGACGTCGCGCTCGATGCGTCCGTCGACGCGGCGCCCGACGCCCCGCGGGACGTCGCCTCCGATCTCCCCGACGTCCTCGACGTCCCAGATGTACCCGACGTCCCCGATGCCCTCGACGCCTCCGACGCAGCGGACGTCGCCGACGTGCTCGACGCACCCGACGTGCTCGACGCGCCCGACGCATCTCCCGACGCGCCCGTCGACGCCCCCACGGACGCGTGCGTCGCCCCGCGGTCGGTGTGCGGCGGCGCCTGCGTCGACACGCTCACCAGCGCGCTCCACTGCGGCGGCTGCAACCGCCCCTGCGCGGTGGCGGAGCAGTGCCGCGCGGGCCGCTGCGCCGCGTGCGGGGCCGTCGGCCAGGCGACCTGCGCGCTCGGCGGCTGCCTGAGCGGGCTCACGGCCTGCGCCGGCGTCTGCCGCGACACCCGCACCGACGAGGCCCACTGCGGCATGTGCGACAACGCCTGCGCGGCCGGGCGCTCGTGCCTCGCGGGCGCGTGCTCCGCCTGCGGCGCCGCGGGACAGCCCCCGTGCGGGACGTCGTGCAACGCGCGGCTCACGCTCTGCTCGGGCGTCTGCCGCGACCTCACCAGCGACGTCGCCAACTGCGGCGCGTGCGGCAACGCCTGCGGCGCCTCCGGCCTCTGCCGCGCGGCCGCGTGCGTCCCCTGCGGGCGCGCGGGGCAGCCCACCTGCGGGGGGACGTGCGTCGGGAGGTTCACCCCCTGCGCCGACACCTGCCGCGACCTCACCGCCGACGTCGCCAACTGCGGCGCATGCGGGCGAGCGTGCGACCCTGGCGCAGTGTGCGACGCGGGCGTCTGCCAGGCGCGCGCGCAGCTCTTCATCGCGTACCTCTCCAGCTTCGCGCGCCTCGCCGACGGCACCTTCCGCGCGTGGGGTTCCAACAACGTCGGGCAGCTCGGCGATGGGACCACCACGCAACGCCTCATGCCCTCGGCGACGCGCGTGGTGGCCGACACCGCGGAGATCGTCGGCGGCTCGCAGCACAGTTGCGCGAGGCGTGCGGACGGCTCGGTCCAGTGCTGGGGCTCGAACGCGGCCGGGCAGCTCGGCGACGCCTCGCCGACGACGTTCACGCGCGCGACGCCGGCGCCCGTGCCGGGGCTCACGGCGGTGACGGCGCTCGCGGCGGGCGCGCAGCACACCTGCGCGGTGCGGGACGACGGCACCGTGCGCTGCTGGGGGGCCAACTCGTTCTCGCAGCTCGGCACCGGCGACACGCGCAACCGCGACGTGCCGACGGCCGTGACGGGGCTCACCGGCAGCTTCGTCGCGGTGACCGCGGCGACCGAGCACACCTGCGCGCTCCGCGTGGACGGCGCGGTGTGGTGCTGGGGGAGCAACGCCCTGGGCCAGCTCGGCGACGGCGCCGCGACGCGCACTGCGCCGCTCCAGGTGCCGGGGCTCACCGCAACGGCCGTGTCCGCGGGCGGGCAGAACACCTGCGCGCTCCTCGCCGACGGGTCGGTGCGCTGCTGGGGCGCCAACCGCTACGGGCAGGTGGGCGACGGGAGCACCGCCAACCGCTCGACGCCGGTGGCGGTGCGGACGGCGGCGCCGGCGGTCGAGGTCCGCGTCGGGGCCACCTTCGCGTGCGCGCGGCTGATGACCGGGGTCGTCCAGTGCTGGGGCTACAACGGCTACGGCGCCGTCGGCGACGGAACCAACAACAACCGCGCGACGCCGACCAACGTGGTGGGGATCACCGGCGCGACCGAGCTCTCGGGCGGCGGCGGGGGCCACACCTGCGCGCGCATCGCCGCCGGGGTGCGCTGCTGGGGCTACAACACCAACGGCCAGTGCGGCGACGGGGGGACGACGTTCCGCATGACGCCGGTGGCCGTGCCGGGGGTGTGATCGTCAGCCCGTCGGGGTCGTCCCCCGCGCCACAGTCACTGCACCATGACGCTCACTTCGCCGAGGTCCTGCGGGGTCACCACCGTGCCGTCGTTGTACCGAAGCTCCAGCCGGATCCGGTGCCGCCCGGGCGTGACGAGCGCCGCGGCGTTGCCCAGCGTGCCGTCGGGCACGATGAAGGGGCTCGCGTCGCTGGGGAGCGCCCGAGCCTCCGCGACGGGGCCGCTCGCGTCGAGGTACGCCACCACCTTTCCCACCCCGGGCGTCCGCGTGGTTCCCTCGCCGAGCGCGAACGTGACCGGCCTCGGGCCGCTCGCGTCCGTCCCGCGCACGGCGAAGCGAACCTCGATGGCCTGCCCCGCGGGGAACGTCTGGTTCGGCACGGGCGTGAGCACCGTGACGCCGGGGCTCGGGGCCGTCGAGACGGGGGCGGCGGGCTCGCCGCAATGGAGCGCCAGCGCGGCGACGACGAAGAGGCTCGAGCGGTTGAGCGTGCGGGACATCCAGGGGGCTCCTCGTGGGGAAAGGCCGTCCCTTCCGCCAGTGAGACTGCTGTTGGGACCTATCGCTACGCAGTCATCTCTCGAACAGGGTTTCGTGGTCTGGCGCCCATTGGTTCGCCTCACGGAACGCCCGTGACGACTTCCAGGGCAGGCTCACACCGCGTGGTCATGTCCGCGGAGTCGTATGACCCGGCCAGGATCGTAACCGTTCCAGAGCCAGGGCACTCGATCGTCGCATAGGGACAACGATCGCAGGAGTCGTCCATGCTTCCGTCGAGTTGGATCATCGACTGGGGATAGAAGCAGTCGTAGTCTCTGCGTGGACACACGCGAAGAATCGGGTTCCCGATACACGTCCCAAACAACGCGTATCCCGCAGGGCACATCAACCCGGCGCCTGCGTCCGTCCTTCCGCTGACACACCCCACCCGATAACGGCTCCCCGGCAAACAATCGCGAACGAGCATCCTGGTCCACCCACACTCCCGGGCTTCACCGAACTCGCGCGAGGCACACGGTCTTCTAAGCGTGGTAATGTCCGGGAACCCAGCCGCACACCGCGATGGCTCTCTAGGAGAAAGCCAACTCTGGCACGTAGTGCCCAAGGTGGGGCCGCGTTCATTACCCAGCAAACACTCGTTCGAACTACCATTGTTACACCACCCACACCCGGGAACCGCGAGGCACGCCTCGCAGGTTGTAAACGTGGTCGGGCATTCGCCCGGAGTGACATCCGGTCGGTCGACCGTGGCGTTCACATCGTCCACCACATCCACCACGTCCGCTACGTCGAGGCGAGCATCCATGCTTGCTCCGTCGCCGTCGGGCGCGTCCATCCGGGCGACGTCCTCCGCGACGACGTCGGCCACATCCACCGCATCCGCCGCGGGCGTGTCCATCCCGGGCACGTCCGCGGCGGTCGTCTCCATCGCAGGAACATCCACCGCGCTCTGATCGGGCGCGGTGGCGTCCGCCACGTCGGGCGCGGTGACATCCACCACGTCGGGCGCCGCGGCCTCCTCGGTCGCGTCGAGCCCCACCTCGCCCGGCGGCGTCTGGCTGTCCCGCACGTCGGGCGGCACCGTCGGCGTTCCCCCGGACGTGCACCCGCCGACCAGGACGACCCACAGCCACGCGCTCCGCTTCGCTTCCGTCCGCATCCGTCCTCGCTCCGCAGCCCGCGCAATGGGCCGCTGTGCCTCGCCGTTCTACCCCGCGCGGCGGCGGCGCATGAAGAGATTTTTCAGGACCAGCGACGGTCGGTCCACAGGCATCGCCCGGAGAGACCTCATGAGCCATTCGGCTCCGAAGGTCCAAGCACCGGCAACGCCCACGGAAGGACTGTCATCGTGAGGCTGCGCATCGTCCCGCCGTTGTGCGCACACCCGCCTGCGTAGCGGTGCCCTTACCAGGGATCCGCGGAACGGTTCGAATACCGTCACGGCGTCCTTCTGGTCGCGCGCCACGCTCACGACTCCTCCCTCCGCCGCCGCTCGCCGCCCCCCTGCGCCCAGGGTTCGCCGGCCCGTTGTACGCGTTGGCCCGTCCCGTCTCACCCTGGACTTCAAGCACGGGATCACCCCCAGGAGGGGGTTCGGCGACGGGCTTCGAAGGCCCTCGGGCGACGAGACGACACCCCTGCACGAGGTCATCGCGAGCGACCGACGCGAGCTCCACACGTCGCTCGACTCCCGCTGCGGAACCCCCTCCTGGGGGTGATCCCGTACTTGAAGTCCAGGGTGAGACGGGACGGGCCAACGCGTACAACGGGCCGGCGAACCCTGGGCGCAGGGGGGGCGGCGAGCGGCGGCGGAGGGAGGAGTCGTGAGCGTGGCGCGCGCCCAGAAGAACGCCGTGACGGTATTCGAGCCGTTCCGCGGATCCCTGCTTACAAGCGCATCCCAAGCTCAAACCGAGGGTCGCAGAACCAGGAGGTGCTGGCGGAGTCTGAGGGAGCTCTCATGATGCTAACCACGCCGGATGGAGGGCAGGTGATGGTCACCATCGGGCATTGATCGCAGAAGTTGTCGAGGTCGCCGGAGGTTGGTGTCAGCGAGTTGTGGTAAAGGCAGTTACCATCTCTCTGACAGATGCGGATCATCGGATCTCCGGTGCACGCACCAAACGATACGAATCCCATGCCGCAAAACGTTGCAGCCCCGGCATCGTACCTTCCATTGACGCACCCGACTCGATAGGTGAGTCCCGGGGTACACCTTTGCACGGGGAGCGTGGTCCACCCGCATTCCCTCGCCTCCCCGACCTGCCGAGTCGGACAGGGGGAATTGAGCCCGGCCGTACTCGGGCGCATCGTGCATATCGCAGGACTTCCGGGCGCGAGCCATTGGCTAAGACATCTCGTACCGTCTGAAGGGCCGCGCACGTCTCCTCGACGGCAGCTGTTCTCCCCGCTTTCACACATGCCGCACCCGGGGACTTCCAGGCACGCCTCACAGGTGGTGAACGTCGTCGGGCATTCCCCCGGCGTAACATTTGGTCGGTCGACGGTGGCATCCGGTCGATCGACCGCCGCGTCCACCACATCCACCACGTCCGCCGCGTCGAGGCGAGCATCCATGCTTGCTCCGTCGCCGTCGGGCGCGTCCATCCGGGCGACGTCCGCCGCGTCGACGTCGGCCGCGTCCGCCGCATCCGCCGCGGGCGTGTCCATCCCGGGCGCGTCCGTGGCGGTCGTCTCCATCGCGGGAACATCCACCACGCTCTGATCGGGCGCGGTGGCGTCCGCCACGTCGGGCGCGGTGGCATCCGCCACGTCGGGCGCCGCGGCCTCCTCGGTCGCGTCGAGCCCCACCTCGCCCGACGGCGTCTGGCTGTCCCGCACGTCGGGAGGCACCGTCGGCGTTCCCCCGGACGTGCACCCGCCGACCAGGACGACCCACAGCCACGCGCTCCGCTTCGCTTCCGTCCGCATCCGTCCTCGCTCCGCGGCTCGACAGTGGGCCGCCGTGCCGCACCGTTCTACCCCGCGCGGCGGGGGCGCATGAAGCCCCATCCGCGCGAAACGAGGTCGCGACCTCTCCCCGAGGCGCTCGGAGCGCTCTCGGGCGAGGTGCGCACCTCGGCGGCGGGCGCGTGACGGGTTGGTTTCGAGGTGCGGACCTCGCCGGAGAGCGATCGGAGGGTGTGCGGGGGAGGTCGCGACCTCGTCGGAGGGCGCTCGAAGCGTCTCCCGGCGAGGTCGCGAGCTCGTTTCGCCGCGACGGCTACTTCGGGTCGTCGGCGGGGTCGGGGGCGGGCGTCGGCGCGGCGGCCTTCTTCCCGGCGGCGCGGCGGGCGACGTTGAGCGCGTGGAGCGAGGGGAAGCGCGCGTCGAGGTCGTCGCGGTCGCGCTGCATGAAGCGGGCGGCGGCGCACACCTGATCGTAGGCGTCGGCGAAGAGCGTCCAGACGCGGGCCTGGCGCTCGGCCCAGGTGGCCTCGGGCGCCTCGGCGGCGGTGAGGTGGGCGACGATCGCCTCGGCCGCCGCCGTCGCGTCGCGCGCGTCGGTGGCGCGGTAGTGCTCGGGCGTCTTCGCGATGCGCGCCTCGTGGGCCTCGTAGAGCGCCGCGAGCGAGAGGAGCGCCCCCGCGAGGGGCGCGTGGCCGTTGGCGGCGCGGATCGTCGCGAGCTCCCTGCCCGTCTCGCTCTCCTCGTCGAAGTAGAAGCCGAGCACCTTGAGCATGCGGGTGCGGAGGGTGCGGGCGTGCTCGACCAGCGCCGGCGGGGCGGCGGTGGAGGGGTCGGCCTCGTGGTCGGCGCGAGCCCTCACGTAGAGGAGCGCCCGCGCGCGCGCCGGGAGGTCGCGGAGGAGGCGCGCGTCGAAGAAGCGCGTCGCGCCGAGGGAGGCGAAGTCGGCCGCGAGGGCGGCGTCGTTCGCGACGGCGTTGGCGACGCGGAGCCCGAGGAGGGCGGCATCGCGCACGGGGACCTTGGGCTGGACAAGGCTCCCCGCGGGGAGCGCCTCGGCCTCGCCGCGGAGGGAGGTCCAGGCGTCGAAGAAGACGCCGGTCGATTCGGACCCGTCGGCCGGGCCCGCGGTGGCGGCGACGTTCTCTTCGGGGAGGACGTCGCCGTCGGCCGACGGGGGCACCGTCGGCGTGGAGGGTTTGGGCGCCTCGGGGGGCGCCTGGGCTCTGCGCTTGCGCATCACCGACTGGCAACGGCCGCCGCCGCGAACCCCTTGAGCGGCGCGGGTGGAGCGCGTTCGGACGGGGGACACCAGCGCCCCCGGGCGATCTGCGTCCATCCCCCGCTCGCTGAGGCTCGCGGCCTCCATCCCCCGCTCGCCGAGCCTCGCGCGTTGACCCCTTCCCCCGGCGCCCGGGCGCCAGGGGAAGGGGGCGCTGTCAAGGACCAGGACCCACCGACGCCGGGCCATCGACACGCCACGAGTGCCAGAACGCGCGACGCACGAGCGCCAGACGCCGACGTGTTCCAGTCGCGACAATGCCCCTTTCCCTGGCGCCCGGCGCCGGGGGAAGGGGTCAACGCGCGAGGCTCGGCGAGCGGGGGATGGAGGCCGCGAGCCCAGCGAGCGGGGGATGGGCACAGGGCGCCGCGAGCAGACCGCGTCACCCCACGGCCGCGCACGCCCGCGGATACGCCCCGGCCCTGCGCCGCGCGCGCCGGAGGCTCCACGCCATCGTTGAGCGCCGCGGGGCCGCCGGGTGCGCGAGGAGCGCCGCCGCCACCCGCGCGCGCACGGCCTCCCCGCCCGCCGCGCAGCACCACGCGACGGTGTCCCACGCGAGGCGCGTGTGCTCGGCCTCGTCGCGCGCGATGACGGCGAGCGCCTCGCGCGCGACGCCCTCCGCACGTTCGAGCGCGCGCTCCGCGTCGAGCGCCGCGGCCCCCTCCCCCACGCACCCCTCCAGCGCGGTCGACACCGCGAGCGACGCAAGGTCCGCCGCCGGCAGCGGTGCGAGCGCCTTGGGGAACGGCCCCGGCGTCACCACCGCGCCGAGGTGCGCGGCGACCTCGGCGCAGCGGCGCGCGTGGTCGACCTCGTCGAGGGCTGCGCGGTGCGTGCGGGCGACGAGCTCCGCGGGCGCGCCCAACGCCATCAGCGAGAGCGAGACGCGCGCGAAGGCCGCGACGGCGGCGTACTCCTCGGTCATCGCGCGGACCCACCACGCCGCGTCGTCGGTGTGCCGTCCGAGCGCCGGCGGCCGCGCGACCACGCCATCGACCAGGAGCGGGCGCCCCACGACGCTGCCGCACGAAGAGAGGAGGTTGCCGCAGGGGATCTCCCAGAGCCGGAACGTCCCGTGGTCGTCGATGTGCCACCACAGCTTGGCCGTGGGCGCGAGGCTGATCTCGTGCGTGACGGGCGCGGTTCCGACGAGCCGCGGCGTCCAGCGCACCGCCATCCCCACGTAGCCGAAGGAGCCGTAGAGGGCGGTGTGGAGCCCGAGGTAGGGGTCGTTCGCGTGCGGCGCGACGAGCGCGAGGCCGAGCTCGCCCCCGAGGATCGTGGCGCTCCCCTGCGCCCCGGCGTCGACCCGCCACCCGCCGCCGAGCAGGTACTGCGCCTGGAGGAAGGCGCCGAACCCCGCGAACCCACGGTCGGGGTACCGCTGGTAGGAGGCCTCGATCCCCATCCCGATACGCGCCGCCGGCGCCTCGATGGGGAACGAGAAGAGCAGCCCGATGTTGAGGTAGCTGTCGTTGTCCGCAAGGGCCGGCGGGCTCAAGGCGACGAGGCCGAACGCGACCGTGGAGGCGACCAGCGCACGTCGGCTCATGAGCGCGATGATCCCCGACTGCGCCCCGGGTCACAACCTCCTGTCCCCCGCCCCGCGAGCCGTGCGACCCTCCGGGGCACCATGCGATCCGTGAAGATCCTCGCCACGGTGGGGCCCGCCAGCCGCGAACCCGCCATGCTCGACGCGCTGCTCGCCGCGGGCGTCGACGGCTTCCGCGTCAACTTCTCCCACGGCGTCCCCGACGACCACCGCGCGGCCGTCACGCGCATCCGGGACGCTGCCCGGCGCGCGGGGCGCTTCGTGGCGATCCTCGGCGACCTGTCGGGCCCGAAGATCCGCACGGGCACCTTCGCGGCGGGCAAGGTGAACCTGCGCGAGGGGCAGGAGTTCGTTCTCACCACCCGGAGCGTGCCGGGTGACGCGACGGCGGTGTCGTGCACGTACCCGCTGGCCCACGACCTGAAGCCCGGCGACGTGGTGCTGCTCGACGACGGGCTGCTTCGCTTTCGGGTGAAGTCCGTCGCGGGCGAGGACGTGGTGTGCGAGGTGGAGGTGGGCGGCGAGCTCTCCGACCGCAAGGGGATCAACGTCCCCGGCGCGCGCCTCTCCGTCCCCGCGCTCACCCCGAAGGACCACGCCGACGCGAAGCTCGCCGCGGAGCTCGGGGTCGACTACCTCGCGCTGTCGTTCGTGCGGCGCCCCGACGACCTCGACCAGGCGCGCGCGCTGATCGGCCCCGACGTCCCGCTGATCGCGAAGATCGAGAAGCCCGAGGCGGTGGACAACCTCACGGCCATCATCGAGCGCTGCGAGGGGATCATGGTGGCCCGCGGCGACCTCGGGGTCGAGCTCGGGCCCGAGAAGGTTCCGCTGGTGCAGAAGCGCGCGATCAAGCTGGCCAACGAGCGGAGCAAGCTGGTGATCACCGCGACGCAGATGCTCGACTCGATGATCCGCTCGCCGCGGCCGACGCGCGCGGAGGCGGCCGACGTCGCCAACGCGGTGCTCGACGCGACCGACGTGGTGATGCTCTCGGGCGAGACGGCCTCCGGGCGCTACCCGGTGGAGGCCGTGAAGATGATGGACGCCATCGTCCGCGAGGTGGAGGCCAGCGACCTCGCCCGCGACGCCCCCACCGCCGCCTCCGTCCTCGAGTGGAACTACGCCAGCGCCTGCGCCGCCGCCGCCGCCGTCACCTCGCGCAACACGCGGCTGACGGGCGTGGTGGTGTTCACCCGCTCGGGGCACACGGCCGACCAGGTGGCGGAGTTCCGCCCGCGCGCGCCGATCGTGGCGGTGGTGCCGTCGGAGGCGATCGCGCAGCGGCTCGCGCTCCAGTGGGGCGTGGTCCCGGTCGTCGACGGCCGCGACGTGGCGCACGCCGACGCGGTGGAGCGCGCCGAGCGCGTCGCCCACGAGGTGCTCGGCGCGAAGGCCGGCGACACCGTGGCGATCGTCGTCGGCAGCCAGCGCCACGGCGGCACCAAGTCCTTCGTGCTCGACACGCTCGGGCGCTAGTGCAGAAGCCCGCCGCCGAGGTCGAGGTCGTCCGCGTCGCCGAGGGCCTGCGCCGCGCCCAGCGCGACCGCGTCGCCGCCGAGGAGCCCCTGGAGATCCGCGTCTCGGGCGACACCCTCGCGATCACCATGCGCACGCCAGGCCACGACCGCGAGCTCGCGCTCGGCTTCCTCTTCGCCGAGGGGCTCATCGCCGGCGCCGCGGACGTCGCCTCCGTCGCCCACTGCGGCCGTCTCGGCGACGAGGGGTTCGGCAACACCGTCGAGGTCACGCCCGCGCCCGGCGTCCGCGTCGACCCCGACGCCCACGGCGCCCGCCGGGGCACGCTCGTCACCGCCGCGTGTGGGGTGTGCGGGCGGCGCTCGATCGACGCGCTCTTGAGGGTGCGGGGCGCAGCGCCCGAGGGCGAGGTGGTGCCGGTGTCGGTGGCGCTCGAGGCGGTGGCGGCGATGCGCGCGCACCAGAGGCTCTTCGGCGAGACGGGCGGGTGCCACGGCGCGTCGCTCTTCACGGCCGCGGGCGAGCACGTCGCCACCTTCGAAGACGTCGGCCGCCACAACGCGGTCGACAAGCTGGTGGGCGCGATGCTCCTGCGCGGCGCGGTGCCGCTCGCGGGGAAGCTGCTCGCGGTCAGCGGGCGCGCGGGCTTCGAGATCGTGCAGAAGGCCCACGCCGCGGGGGTGACCGCGGTGGCCTCGGTGTCGGCGCCGAGCTCGCTCGCGGTCGCGCTGGCCGAGCGCGCGGGCCTCGGGCTGGCGGGCTTCGTCCGCGGCCGCGCGCTGACGGTGTACGCCCACCCCGAGCGCTTCGGGGCGTAGCGACGGAGGGGTTGTTTCTGCGGGAGTAACGCCCGAGCGCTCACGCGCTACGGTTCGCCCAGCGCTCGCTGGAGGCGCCGGGTTGCCGCTCGATCAAACCACGCTGCGGGGTCACTCCGTCGGGTTCCCTTGGAGCACGCCGCGGAGTGCAATCGTCCGCGCACCGTCTGAGCCTCGATTTCGGTTTGTCCACCGCGGCGAGCGGGGTTTGTCGCTAGCGCTCCGGCACCCCGCGCTACGGAAGGCAGGCGCCCCTCCGGGGCTTTCGAACCTCACGCACGCACCGATCGTCGCACGTCGTCAGGTTCGATTCCGAAAGGAGACGGCGCGGTTCGGAAGCCCCCGGAGGGGGCGCTTGCTCTCCGTAGCGCGGGGTGCTGGAGCGCCAGCGACAAACCCCGCAGCACCCGATGGGTGAACCTTCGAGCGCCGCGCCTCCGACGCTTCCCCCTGTGCGGCCGACGCCTCCGCGCCGACGCATCGGCGTCAAACCGAAATCAGCGCTGAGGCTCGAGACGCGCCCCTCGCGATGACGACGGCGGGCCGCCACCCGCCACCCCTCCGCCACCCCGCCGCCACCCCCAGTCCGCCACCCCGACGGCGCGAACACCCTGGGATTCCGAGGTGGCGCGTGCGTTGCGTCGCGGCCGCCGCGATGACCGTCTCCGACCGAGCGTTCCATGCACTGGCGCAGGCCGAGCCCGAGGTGGTGATGGCGGCGCTGCGCGCGCTGATCCCGCGCCTCGCGGCGGGCGCTGTTCCGCTGCGGCCCGCGGATCTCTCGCCGACCCGCCTCGACGCGCTCGCGCCGCCGAAGGACGCCGACTGGATCGCGCGGGTCGGGGAGACGCAGCTGGTCCACCTGGAGTGCCAGGGCTACCAGGAGGCGGCGTTCCTGCTGCGCCTCTTCCGCTACCACCTCACGCTGGCGTTGCTGCACCCCGAGCGGACCGTCACGACGGTCGCCTTGTGGCTCATCGCGCCGAGCCGCGCGCAGCGACGCAAGCGCTTCACGCACCGGAAGATCACCGTGGAGTTGGAGCACCTGGTGCTCGGGGAGGTGGACGCGCGTGTGCTGCTGGCGAACCCGATGACCGCGTGCTTCGCGGCGGGCGCCAGGGCGGTGGAGATGAGCGACGAGGCCCTCTGCGCGCGGGTCGCCGCGGCGCTGGTCGAGAACAACGCGAGCTGGTATCAGAGGCATATGGCAGTCATCACTGCAGCGACGCAGCGGCGTCTCCAGGCCCTCACCGAGGCGATGGCGCGGGCCGACGCGCCGCCGGTGATCATCGAGGACACCTTCTTCCTCGCCATGGACGAGGGCGAGAAGATCGGCATCGAGAAGGGCAAGCAGATCGGCATCGAGACCGGCGAGAAGATCGGTGCGACGAAGGCCGCGGCCGAAGCCCTCCTGCGCGTGCTGACGGCGCGGGGGCTCGCGGTGACCGAGGCGGAGCGCGCGCGGGTGCTCGCGTGCGCCGACCTGGCCACGCTCGAAGGCTGGATCACGCGCGCCGTAACGCTCCCGACCGTCGCGGAGGTGTTGCGCGAGACCCCCGTCACGGAGCGAGCGACGTCTCCCCGGAAGCACGCCCGCCGCCCGCGCCCGTAAGCCCCTGTCTCGCCGCCGCCCGCACCGCGGGTGTACCCTCCGCGCCCTCCCGTGGCCCGCAAACTCAAGATCCCCGCGAAGGCCCCCGCGCCCTCGCCCGACGACCTCCTCCCGCACGCGCGCCTCACCTGGGGGCGCCTCGCCGTCACCCGCCGCGGCGCCGACCTCTGGGCGCTCTCCCGCGCGATGAAGCTCCGCGCCCAGGCCGACGGCGCCTCGAACCCGCTGGCCTTCGGCGTGCGCGCGCTGCACCCGCTTGACGCGCACACGCAGCTCGCGGTCGTCGGCGTCGCGGGCGCCGTCTCGCCGCAGCGCTTCGACGCGCCGCGCCTGGAGAACGGCGTCATCACCCGCGCCGTCCCGGTGGTGCGGGCGAGCTTCTGGGTGGGCTCTTTCTCCGACGAGACGCCCGCCGAGGAGACCGTGCGCGGCGGCCTCGATGAGCTCGTCGCATCGCCCGCGTGGCGCGACGTCGACGCGCGACTCGTGGGCGCGGGCGACCCGCGGATGCCCCGCGTGGAGGACGCCGGCGCGAACGACCTCGGGGAGACGCCCGACGACCCGCTCCGCGACGCGTGCTGGATCCTCTCGCGCGAACACGCCGACGGCGAGGCGGCGGTCATGTACGGGCGGATGGTGCCGAGCGAAGGCGACACGTACAGCGCAGCGCGGATCCGCACGCTCCGTCGCGCGACGGCGGAGGGCGACGTGGTGCGGGTGATCGGCGTCCCGATGGTCACCCTCGCCGCGGGGGAGCGGGCGGTGAGGTTGCGGTACGCGCCCCAGAGCGAAGCGGGCGAGGCGTGGAAGCGCGGCGCCGAGGCGGCGCTCCAGGCGACGCTCACCGGGAGCTACGTCAGCGACGCGTGGCTCCTCGCGCCGGAGGGCGTGTAGTTCCGACGACGCCGTCCGAGCGCACCCCGATGCGGTCGTCGCCGAGTCGTGTTACGCAGAGGCCATGAAGCGTCGTTTGCGCTCGGGTGGATCTCCCTGGTCGTGGCTCGTCGTGTCGCTGGTGGGCGCGTGCCAGAGCCCCTCGCCCGTGGGCTTCGACGCCGCCATGGCCGACGCGGCGGGTGAGGTTGATGCCGCGCCCGTTGTCGACGTGGCGAGCGACGTTCCCCTCGACACGGCGCCTCCGCGCGACGTGACGACGACGCCCGACGTGCCCGATGTGTTGGATGTGCCCGACGTGCGTGACGTGCCCGATGTGCCCGATGCGCGTGACGCGGCCGATGCGCCCGACGCGACCGATGCGCCCGACGCGACCGATGCGCCCGACGTGGCAACGGCGTCCGACGTGCCCGGTTCCACCGACGCAGCGAGCGTGTGCGTCGTGCAGGTGTCGAGCAGCGATGCCCTCGCGGGGCAGGTCGGCGGCAATGGCGGCAGCCCCTCGATGGACATCGCATGCCCCGAGGGCCAGGCGATCATCGGCGTCGCGGCGCGCGTCAGCGACGGGCCCACCGCGGCGGGCAGCCGACGCTCCATCGCGGGGCTCTCCGCGGTGTGCGCCGCGGTTCGCTTCGAGGGGGCGACGTCCGTGGTGGGGACGGAGACCCTCGTCGAGGTGCAGGGGTCCGGCGCGTTCGGATGGACCCCGGCCACCGTGACGGCGCCCGCGCGCTGCCCGCCGGGGTGGGTGGTGTCAGGCATGCAGGCGTCGCGCGGCACCAACGGCGAGCTCTTCATCGACGTCACCGTCACCTGCGCCGAGCTGCGCGCCGACGGCAGCGCTTCGGGCATGACCCGCACGGTCTACGTCGAGGGGTCGCTCCGCGAAGACCCGACCTACGACACGGTCACGTGCCCGGCGGGGCAGGTCGTCCGGCGCTTCGGCACGCGCGTCGGCGCGGGCTTCGACGCCGCGACGCTGTACTGCGCCGCGCCGGGCTGCAGGCCGTAGCGCCCGTCAGCGCGCCCGCGTCGACTCGAGCAGGATGTTGGGGTTGGGCGCCATGTCGAAGCCGGCGCCCGCGCTCGACGCGCGGCGGGCGTTGCTGACGGCGAGGTCGCGGACGGCCTCCGCGCGGATGACGAGGCGACGCTGGGTGGGCTGCTGAGAAGAGTTCATGGCGTTCTCCTTGGGGTGCGCCGGCGAAGTGCCAGGCGACTCACCCGTAGAGCAACGCGCATGCCCCGCGCGCCGCCCCCGTCGCTGCACGGATCGCGGGTGCGCGCGTGGCCTCCGGGCTGGCACCGCGCGTGGCACGTGCCCGGCACGACGCCCTCACCGCCGCTCGTCGACCGCGTGTTTCCGTGGCGTACGCGACGGCACGGGCCGCGCATTGCGCCCTCGTCGCGATGCCCTCCGTCCCTGTCACCGCCCCGACCGCCGCGCGCGACTTCCGCGCCTTCTGGCTCGGGCAGGCGGTGTCTGCCGCGGGGGACGCTTTCTCGCGCGTCGCGCTGCCGCTCCTCGTCCTCGACGCCACCGGATCGCTCGTCCGCATGGGGCAGCTCTCCGCCGTCTCTGCGGGCGCGTGGCTCCTCGCGGGCCTCGCCTCGGGCTCCGTCGTCGACCGCGTCGACCGCCGCCGCCTCCTCGTCGCGTGCGACCTCGGCCAGGGCCTCGCCTACGCCACCGTCCCCCTCGCGTGGTGGCTGCGCGGCCCGTCGCTCCCGTGGCTCTTCGCCGTCGCCGCCGTCGGCGCGGCGCTCGGCAACCTCCACCGCGCGGCCGCGGGCGCCGCCGTCCAGCGCCTCGTCCCGCGCGACCGGCTCCTCGACGCCAACGCCTCGATGCACGCGGCCGGCGCCGTCGCCGGTTGTGTGGGGCCCCTCGTCGCGGGCCTCGCCTGCGCGCGCTTCGGCGCCGTGACGGGCGTCGCCGTCGACGCCGCGAGCTTCCTCGTCGCGGCGGCCGCCACCACCACGATCCGCACCGCGCTCGACCCCGACGTCGCCGTCCCCACGGGCGGCCTCCTCGATGACCTGCGCGTCGGGTTCCGCTTCCTGCGCGACTGCGCCGAGCTCCGCGCGCCGCTCGCGGTCGCCGCCGTCGCGGCGCTCTTCCTCGCGGGCCGCGACAACCTCGTCGTCTACCACCTCCGGCGCGACCTCGGGCTCGGCGAGGCCGCCGTCGGGGCGACCTTCGCCGCGGCGAGCGTCGGGTCGCTCGCGGGCGCGTCGATCGCGCGGCGCCTCCGCGACCGGGTGGGCTTCGCGGCGAGCTGGCTCGGCGCGGGCGCGGTGATGGGCGCGGCGCTCGCGGGCGTCGGGGTTGCTGGCTCGTTGGTCGCGGTGGCCGCGCTCGCCGCGGTGCTCGCCGCGTGCGAGACCGTGCGCGGGATCAACACCGTCACGCTCCGCCAGGAGGCGACGCCCGCCCACCTCCTCGGCCGCGTCACCGCGGTGTGGTGGGCCTTCGTCGAGCTCCCCAACACCCTCGGCGCGCACGGGAGCGCCGCCCTCGCCGCCCGCCACGGCGTCCCGCTCGTGCTCGCCGCGTCGGGCGCCGCCCTGCTCGCGGTCGTGGCCCTCGGCGCCGCGTGGTGGGGCGCCCGAACCCCGCGGCCGGCCCTCGCCTGACGCTTCGCTCTGGAGAAGGTTCACCATGGACGAACTCACCCTCAACCCCCGCGCCGAACTCGTCCGCGACCTCGACGACGCCGGCTCGCTCCGCGCCCTCACGCTCATCGCCCCACGCCGCGGCGTCCCCCTCCGCACCACCACCGTCGCGCGCGACGAGGGGGCGGTGTTCGAGGTGCTCCGCGACGTCGCTGCGGGCGCCGGCGTCGAGCTCGACCTCGACGCGTGCGCGTGGCAGCGCCTCGTCGACATCGGGTTCCTCCTGCGGCCCGACGAGGTGCCCGACGACGTCCCCTTCACCTGCCCCATCGGCGACGCCGCGCCGTACCGCGGCCCGCGCGACGCCCTCCGCGTGAACCCCGCGCTCCGCCTCGACGGCCGCGTGGGCGCCCCCGCCGAGGCCTGGGTCGACGTCCCCTCCGCGGGCCGCGAGCGCGACGGGGGCCGCGGCGCCCGGCGCGTCAACGCCTACGCCGACGAGCGCGCGTGGGCCACCGTCGTCCACGCGCACCTCCCCACGCCGACGGCCTTCTCGCTCGACGCGAACGACCGTGCGCTCCTCGCGCGGCTCACGCCGGGCGGCGCCGTCCCCGCCGACCTCGACGACGACAGCGTGGGCCGACTCCTCGACGCGGGCCTCGTCGAAGACCGCGCCGCCGCCGAGCGGGCCAGCACCGCGTGGGAGGCCGCCCGCGCCGCCGCCGTGGAGGACTTCGCCCGCGACCGCTGCGCCTCCCTCGCCGGGCTCCTCCACCCGCGGATGGTCGACGCGCTGCGGGCGCGCTACCGGGCGCTCGTCGCGGAGGGCTACGCGGGCTTCGACGAGGCCCTCGGGCGCAACCGCTTCTGCATGCACAACGAGCCCGTCGCGCGGGTGATCCACCGCGCCCTCGCGCCGCTCGTCTCCTCGGTGGCGGGCGAGGCCGTGAAGCCCTCGTACGTCTACCTCGGCGGGTACCGCGAGGGGGCCGTGCTCGTGCCGCACCGCGACCGCGACCAGTGCCCCATCAGCGTGAGCCTGCTCGTCGACTACGAGCCCACCCCTTCGTCGCAGTGGCCGCTCCGCGTCGAGCTCCCGCGCCCCGGCGGGCCCGCGGTGTTCGAGGCTTACCAGTCCCCCGGCGACGGCGTCTTCTTCGACGGGACGAAGCTCATCCACCACCGGCCCTCGCTCCCCGCGGGGCACCGCTCCACCTCGCTCTTCTTCCACTACGTCCCGGCCCGCTTCGAAGGGGGGCTCGACTGATGCGCCTCTTCCACGAGCTCGGCGAAACGATCGAGGCCCGCTGGCGCGCGGCCGACTACGACGAGGCGGCCTTCCCCGCGCTCGCGGCGGAGGCGCTGCAGACGAGGGCGCTCCACCGCGAGCTCGGCTGGGCCGACGTGCTCCGCTGGGTGCTCGAGTCCGACGCGCTGCCGTTTCAGGACGACGTGAAGGGGCGCTTCGGCGATCCCCCCGTGACGGTGTTCCACGGGCGGCGCTTCTTCATCCAGGTGCTCCTGTGGCGGGAGGGGTCGACGTCGATCCACCGCCACGGCTTCAGCGGCGCCTTCCAGGTGCTCGAAGGGACGAGCCTCCACACCCGCTACGACTTCACCCGAACGCGCCGCGTCTCGTCGCACCTCGAGCTCGGCGCGCTCCGGCTGCGCGACGCCTCGACGCTCGCGCGCGGCGCGGTCGAGCCCATCACCGCCGACCTCGCCCACGCCCTCTACCACCTGGAGTCCCACGCCGCGACGATCGTGGTCCGCACGTACCGCGAGGACGACGCGGGGCCGCAGTTCTCCTACCGGGCGCCGGGCCTCGCGATCGACCCCTTCTACGACGACCCGGTGGCGACGCGGCAGGCGCAGTCGCTCCGCTTCTTCCGCACGGCCGACCCTGTCGGCGGCGACGCGCTGGCCGAGCGCCTCGCGGCCCGCGCCGACCTCCACACGGGCTACCTCGTCCTCTCCGAAATCGCGCGAGGCGCGGGGAGCGCCGCCCGCGTCGACCGCGTGGTCGCCGCCCTCCGCGCGCGGCACGGCGACGACGTCGCGGCCCTGCTCCACGACGTGGTGCGCGAGGAGATGCGCGAGCGGCGCGTCCTCGAGCTCCGCGACGGCGCCGACGACGCCGACCAGCGCTACCTCCTCGCCCTCCTCGCCAACCTCCACGACCGCGAGAGCGTCCTCGCCCTCGTGAAGGAGCGCGCCCCCGACGCCGACCCCCGCGCGTGGGCCATGGAGCACCTCGCCGGCCTCTCCGGCGCCGACCGCCTCGGCGTCGACCTCGACGACGCCTTCACCCTCGATGCTGCGCTCGCCCTCCTCGACCTCGACGACGACCGCGCCGTCCTCGCCCGCCTCGCCGAGGTCTACCCCCGCGACGAGATCACCGCGCAGCGCGACGACGTCCTCGCGCACCTCGCCCGCCTGCGCCGCTCGGCCCTCCGCCCGCTCTTCACCCCGCGGCGCTGAGCCACCGCTCCCCTCACGCGCCTCGAACGCCGCTGGAACCGCACGCACGAACGTGGTTCTCTCCGCACCTCGTATGGCACACGACGTTCCTCTCCGATGTCGCTGCGGCGCGGTGCGCGGCGTGATCGCCGGCCACGACCCCGCGTCGAGCAACCGCATGACCTGCTACTGCGACGACTGCCAGGCCTTCGCGCGGTGGCTCGGCCGCCCCGACGTGCTCGACGCCCGCGGCGGCTCCGACATCCTGCAGGTGGCGCCCGCGCGGCTCCGCTTCACGCAAGGGGTCTCCGAGCTGCGGTGCATGCGGTTCTCGCCGAAGGGCCCGCACCGCTGGTACGCCGCGTGTTGCAAGCAGCCCGCGGGCAACACCCTCGCGTCGCCGACCTCCCCCTTCGCGGGCGTGGTCACCGCCATCGTCGAGCGCGCCGACGGCCGCTCGCTCGACGAGCTCATCGGCGCGTCGAACGGCGGGCTCCACGGGCGCTTCGCGATCGGCGGGTGCCCCGACGGCGTGCCGCCGAAGGTGTGGCCCTCCACGGTGTGGCGCGCGGCGACGCCACTGCTCAAGAACATGATCATGGGGCGGTCGCGGCCGTCGCCCTATGTCGACTCGGTGACGAGACGGTTCATCTCCGAGCCGCAGGTGATCTCCCGCGCGGAGCGAGCCGCCCTCTACTGACGGCGGGAAGGCGGGGAGCTTGTTCGCCGGAGATTTGTGGCTGGCGGGCGTCGGAGCCCGAGGAGCCGCCGCCTCCGCCTCGCCGCTGACTTGACCCTCGCCGCGCCCCTCCCACGCGGTGGTATGGTCGCCGCCCCCGATGAGCGTCCGTGAACGCCTGCACCGCTCCGTCTCCGCGCTGATCGACGCGCCGCCGGGGTCCGTCTCGCCCGCCGCGGTCGAGCAGCTCGCGCTCGAGGTGTTCCACTGGCAGCTGGCGCGCAACGAGGCGTACGCGCGGGTGGCCGACGCGGCGCTCGACGGGGCGGCGCCCGCCACGATCGACGAGATCCCCGCGGTGCCGACGGACGTCTTCAAGCACTGCCGCGTCGCGTGCTTCGAGCCCGAGCGCGCCGTCCGCACCTTCCTCACCAGCGGCACCACGCAGGACGTCCGCGGCGCTCACGCCTTCGACGACCTCTCGCTCTACGCCCGCGGCTGCGTCGTCGCCGCGCGCCGCGGGCTCCTCCCGCGCGGCCGCTACCGCCTCATCTTCCTCGCCGCCGACGAGCGCGAGGCGCCCGAGTCGTCGTTGAGCTTCATGCTCGCCCGCTTCGCCGACGCGTGGGGCGGCGGCGACTTCTGCGTGCGCGACGGCGCCCTCGACCACGCGCTCGCGAGGCGGCGCATCGACGAGGCCCGGCGCGACGACGTCCCGGTCGCGCTGCTCGGCGCGTCGTACGGCTTCGTCCACCTGATGGACGCGATGGGCGGCGCGCACGAGGCGCTCCCCGCGGGCAGCGTGGTGATGCCCACCGGCGGCTTCAAGGGCCGCTCGCGGGAGATCGCCCCCGACGTCTTCCACGCGCTGCTCGGCGAGCGCTTCGGCGTGGCGCGCGCGCAGATCGTCGGCGAGTACGGGATGACCGAGCTCTCGTCGCAGGCGTACGAAGCCCACGCCGACGGGGCCGCGCCGGGGACGTACCGCGCGCCGCCGTGGATGGTGGTGCGGGCGGTCGACCCGACCACGCTCGCGCCGCTGCCCGAGGGCGAGGTGGGGTTGGTGCGGGTGGTCGACCTCGCCAACCTCGGGAGCGCGGTGGCGATCCAGACGAGCGACCTCGGGCGCGTCATGCGCGACGGTTTCGAGGTGCTCGGGCGCGCGCCGGGCGCGACGCCACGGGGCTGCGCGCGGGCGCTCGACGCGGCGCTGTCGGGGGGCTGAGCGGCGCGGCGACCCGGGAGATCGCGCCCGCTGCGCGCGCCCTCGCGCGGGTGTTACGGTATCCGCCCTCGCGTGGCAGAAGCTCAGGACACCCGGCGCCCGCGGCGCGTCCCGCTCCGGTGGTACCTCGTCGGGCTCACCGCGGGCGTGCTCGTGCCCGTGCTCGCCTTCGTCGTCGCGCTCCTCGCGCTCCGCGCGTCGCACGAGCAGTCGGAGAACGAGCGGCGCCTCGCCTACCGCGCCCGCGCCGTGGGCGAGCTCGTCGACGGCGAGGTGCTCGCGGTGCAGCGGACGCTCGACGCGCTCGCCTCGTCGACCGCGCTCGACGACCCGCCCGACCTCGCGGCCTTCCACGTCGCCGCGCGGCGCATCCGCGACACGCAGCCCGCCTGGGTCGAGGTGATCCTTTTCGACGCCGCGGGCCGCGCCCGCGTCAACACCTCGATCCCCTGGGGCGACGCCGTCCCGCCCGTGGTCGAGGCCGCGAGCCTCCGCGAGGCCCTCGCCACGCGCCGCCCCGTGGCGGGCGACCTCGGGCGCGGCTCGCGGCTGTGGGCGCTCCCGGTCCGGGTGCCGGTGTTCCGCGGGGGCGCGCTGCGCTTCGTGCTGACCGCGGTGGTGCGGCCCGAGGGCTTCCGGCCGTTGGTGACGGCGGGCGGCTTCAACTTCGACGGCTCGCGCCGCATCCTCGTCGACCGCCACGGCCGGCTCATCGCCGCAACAGGAACCACCGAGGGCGGCGGCGCGGCCGACCCGCTCCTCCTCCGGCGCATGGCCGCAGCGCGCGAGGGACGCTACGCGGGGGCCTTCGAGGGCGTCCCCTCGTACGTCGCCTTCCGCCGCGCGCCGGCCACCGGGTGGGGCGTCGCCGTGACCCTCCCCCGCGCCTCCGTGGACGTGCCCGCGCGTCGCACCGGCGCGCCCCTCGTCGCCGTGGGCGTCGCGCTGCTGGTGGTGAGCGCCGCGGGGGCCTTCGCGCTCGGGCGCAAGCTCTCGCGCGCGATCGCGGCCGCCGCCGACGGGGCCGACGCGCTCGCGCGGGCCGAGGAGCCCGCACCCATCCGCTCGCCGATCCGCGAGCTGGCGCGTCTGGGCGAGGCGCTCGGGCGCTCGTCGGCGCTGCTGCGCGCGAGGGAGCAGGAGCGCGACGAGCTGCTGGTGCGCACCGAGGCCGCGCGGGCCGAGGCCGCCGACGCGAGCCGCGCGAAGGACGAGTTCCTCGCGATGCTGGGCCACGAGCTGCGCAACCCGCTGGCGCCGATCGTGACGGCGCTCCAGCTCATGCGCGCCGAGGGGACCGACGGCGGCCGCGGGCGCGCGGTGATCGAGCGCCAGGTGCAGCACCTCGCCCGCCTCGTCGATGACCTCCTGGACGTCTCACGCCTCACCGCGGGGCGGGTGTCCATCGACCTGCGCCTCGTCGCCCTCGACGAGGTGGTGGCGCGCGCCGTCGAGACCGCCGGCTCCCTGCTCGAACAGCGACGTCACCGCCTCACGGTCGACGTCCCCCCGGGCCTGATCGTCCGCGGCGACCCCACGCGCCTCGTCCAGGTGGCGGTGAACCTCCTCACCAACGCCGCGAAGTACACCGACCCCGGCGGCCACGTCCGCGTCCGGGCGGCGCGCGAGGGGGCGTCCGTCGTGCTCCGCGTCGCCGACGACGGCATCGGCATCGGCCCGTCGCTGCTCCCGCGCGTGTTCGACTCCTTCGCGCAGGCGCGGCAGGCGCTCGACCGCGCGCCCGGCGGCCTCGGCCTCGGCCTCGCGATCGTGAAGAGCCTCGTCTCCCTCCACGGCGGCACCGTGGAGGCACGCAGCGAGGGCGAGGGGCGCGGCAGCGAGTTCGTCGTGCGCCTGCCCGTTGTCGATGCGCCCGCGGCCGAGGCGCACCATCGGTCGACGCGCCCGCCCGCGGCCCAGCGTGAGGGGCGGCGGGGCGCGGTGCTCCTGGTCGACGACAACGCCGACGCGCTCGAGATGATGGAGCTCGCGCTGCGCGGCGCGGGCTACGAGGTGCGGGCCGCTGCCGACGGACCCGACGCGCTGGATGCCCTCGCGAGCTTCGCACCCGACGTGGCGGTGCTCGACATCGGGCTCCCGGTGATGGACGGCTACGAGCTCGCGCGGGCCCTGCGCCGCCGCCCGGGGCTCGAACGCCTCCCGCTGGTCGCCCTCACCGGCTACGGCCTCGCGGCCGACCGCGCGCGCTCGGCCGAGGCGGGCTTCGACGAGCACCTGGTGAAGCCCGTCGAGCTCGCGGTGATCGAGGCGACCCTCGACGCCGTCCTCGCCCGCGCGCGGCCCGCGGCGTGACGGACGTCACCGCGCGGTCGACTCGCGCAGCGCGGTGAGCACGTCGGCCCACCACATCCCGATCATGCGGGTGAAGGGCGCTCCCTCCAGGCCGTGGCGCGCGGGGTGGCCCTTGCGAATCGCGCCCCACCCGCGGTGGACGACCACCACCTTCGTGCCGCCGTCGACGGCGGTGAAGGTCACCTCGACCTCGGTCGACTCGCCGGGGGCGAAGTTGACGTTGCGCCACGCGAGCAGCAGCCGCGACGGCGGCTCCCACGCGGTCACCCGCGCGATCTCGAAGGTCTTCGTTCCCCCCGAGAGCGCCACCTCCTCGACGAGGCGCCCGCCCGCGCCCGGCTCGAAGCGCAGCGAGCCCTCGCGCCCGCCCGCCACGCGGTACCGCGGCCCGCGCCGCCACCACCGGTCGACCTCCGCGGTGAACACCTCGAACGCCGCCTCCGGCGCCACCGCCACCACCACCGTCACCGTCGCCGACTCGCCCGCGCTCACCGCTTGCCCCGCGTCTTCTCGGCGTGGGCCTTGAAGGACTCGAGCTGGTCGGCCCAGAAGCCCTCCACCTCGTCGAGCCACTGGCGCACCTGCGCGAAGGGGGCTCGCCGCAGCCGGTACACCCGCGCCCGCGCGTCGTCGACGCCCGCGTCGTCGGCCTCCTCGATGAGCCCCGAACCTCTCAACACCCGCAGGTGCCGGCTCATCGCGGGCGCGCTGGTCGAGAGCGCGGTGGAGAGCTCGCCCGCGCGGTGCGGCCGCCGACGCAGCAGGTCGACCACGCCGCGACGCGTCGGGTCGGCCAGCGCGGCCAGCGTCCGGTCGAGCGCCTCAGCTCGCATCCACGCCGCCCGTCCGAACGCGCTGAATGAACCACCACAGGTGCCCCTCCGGGTCGAGCGCGCCGTACGAGCGGTCGGCCCAGTAGTCCGCCCCGTAGTCGCTGGTCTCCGGCTCGCGGATCACCGCCGCGCCCGCGGCCTTCGCCCGCGCGCAGTGGGCGTCGGCGTCGTCGACCATCACGCACAGGCTCTGCGTGTTGGCCCCGCCCTTCGCGCGCGGCGACGTCTGGAGGCGCTGCCACGCGTCCTTGCCCGCGTCGCCGCGGCCCGTTCCCCCTACCATCACCAGCCCCTCGCCGAACGAGAGCTCGCAGTGCTCGATGCGCCCCCCCTCGCCCTCCACCTTCAACCTCACCTCGAAGCCGAAGGCGCGGCCGAGCCAGTCGATCGCCGCCGCCGGGTCGTCGTAGTACACACAGCTCGAAATCCGGGGCCATCCAGGGGGCGTGGGCTTCATGTCGTCGTCTCCTTCGCGCGATGGTTCGCGACCGGATGATTAACGCAACGGTTAACAACCCGTCAAGCCGGCGGAGGGCTTGCGCGCGGGGCGGCGGGTGCGGGATCGTTGCGCCGTGCGTCCCGTCCACACCGACACCCTGGCGCCGGGGCAGCGCTTCGGCGACTACGAGGTGGTGGCCCCCGTCGGCGCGGGGACGTTCGGCGTGGTCTACGAGGCCCGCACGCGCTCGCTCGGGCGGCGCGTGGCGCTGAAGGTGATGGGGCCCGCGTTCAGCGCCGACCCGACACTCGCCGAGCGCTTCCGCCGCGAGGCGGAGATCGTCGCCCGCCTGCACCACCCGCACGTGGTGGACGTCTACGACCGCGGCGAGGCCGACGGGCGGATGTTCATCGCGATGGAGCTCCTGGAGGGCGAGACGCTGACGCAGGCGCTCAAGCGCTCGGGGCCGATGCCCGTCGAGGCCGCGCTCACGATCCTGGTGCCGATCCTCTCGGGCGTGGCGGCCGTCCACGCGCTCGGCGTCGTGCACCGCGACCTCAAGCCCGGCAACCTCTTCCTCACGCGCCCGCGGCCCGGCGCGCTGCACCCGAAGCTGCTCGACTTCGGGCTCGTCCGCCTGGGCCAGGGCCCGAGCGACCTCACCCGCGTCGACGCCTCCCTCGGCACGCCCAACTACATGGCGCCCGAGCAGGTGACCCGCCCGCGCGAGGTCGACGCCCGCGCCGACCTCTGGTCGCTCGCGGTGATTCTCTACGTGATGCTCACCGGCGAGCGGCCCTTCGCCGCCGCCAACGACCACGCCACCCTCGTCCGCGTGCTCGAAGACGAGCCCCTCCCCCCGCGCGCGCACCGCCCCGACCTCCCCGCGCCGCTGGAGGCCGCGATCCTCAAGGCCCTGCGCAAGGACCCGGCCGCGCGCCACGCCTCCGTCCGCGCGTTCGCCGCCGCGGTGCTCCCGTTCGCGTCGGTCCGCACGCGCGAGGACTTCGCCGCGGAGTTCGCCGCGCCGCCCGGGGCCTCCGTCGCGCCCGCGCCCATCGCCGCGCCGGAGCTCCCGTCGCTCACGCCCGACCCCTCCTCCTTCGTGCGGACCACCACCGCGCCACCCGACCCGCCGCCCGCGTCGCCGCGCGCCCTCCCGTGGATCGCCGCCGCCGCCGTCGCCGCCGTCGCCATGCTCGCGGTCGCCTGGTTCGCGACGCGCCCGCGCGAGAGCGCCGCCCACGCAACGCCGCCCGCCGCCGCAGCGCCCGTCGCGCCTCTGGTCGCAGCGCCCACACCCGCGCCCGCGTCGAACACGCCCGCGCACGAGCCCGCCATCGAGCCCCCGCTCGAACCCGCCGCGGTGGCGCCCGCGCAACGTCCCCGTCCCGCGCGACCGCGCGATACCCCCGTCCCACGCCCCGCGCCGACCGCGCGGCCGCGTGTGACTCCGACGCCCGCGCCGCGCCCGCCGACGACGCCCTCCCACGACCCGAACGGCGTGCCGATCCTCGAGTGACGGCGACGCCGAGGGGGCCCTCGACGCGGGCGTGGGGCGCGGCGTACGATCACCATGGTCGATCTCTGCGCACGGAGGCAGCGGGTCGACACGAACGTCGCCATGGAGCCCGCCGTCCCCGCCCGCGCGTCCGCCGAACCGGCCTTCCGGCCGGGCGACGCGGTCGACCGCTACCGCATCGTGCGCGAGGCGGGCCGCGGGGGCATGGGCGCGATCTACCTCGCGCGCGACACGGTGCTGCGCCGCATGGTGGCGCTCAAGGTGCTGCCGCGGGAGTTCGTCACGCTGCGCGAGCACCGCGAGCGCTTCGTGCGGGAGGCGCAGGCGGCGGCGAAGATCCGGCACCCCAACGTGGTGGCCGTCCACGACGTGTGCCTCTCGACGCCGCCGTACATCGTGATGGAGTACCTCGAAGGGGAGACCTTCGAATCGCTCCTGCGGCGCGAGGCGCCGATGTCGATCGAGCAGGCGATGGAGGTGCTGCTGCCAGTGATGTCCGCGGTGGCGGCGGCGCACGAGAGCCGGGTGATCCACCGCGACCTCAAGCCCGCCAACATCATGCTGACGCGCGAGCGCGACGGGGCGCTCACGCCGAAGGTGCTCGACTTCGGCATCTCGAAGGTGGCGAAGGTGACGCGGGAGTTCCGCGCCGCCGCGCCGCGCGACCTCGAGCTCACCGACCGCGACGCGCAGCTCGGCACGCCCAACTACATGGCGCCCGAGCAGGACGGCTCGCACGACGAGGTCGGCCCCTGGAGCGACGCCTACCCCCTGGGGCTCATGCTCTACCGCGCGGTGACGGGCCGGCTCCCCTTCATCGGCACCAGCGCCCAGGACGTGCTCTACCAGAAGCGTCGCGGGGGCTTCACCTCCCTCACCACCTTCCCCTTCGGCCTGCCCGACGGCCTCGACCTGTGGATGGGCCGCGCCCTCTCGCCCGACCCCCGCCGCCGCTTCCGCTCGGTGCGCGAGATGGCCACGGCCCTCCTCGCGTTCGCGCCCGAACCGCTGCGCGCGCGCTGGTCACCTGTCTTCGCGCCGCCCGACGACGGCCACCACGCGCCTACGCCAGCGCACGACGCCCACGCCGAGGGGTCGCTCTCCACCACCGGCGACCTCCCGCCGACGGCCTCTTCCACGCCGGCCCCCGCGAAGCTCTCGCGCCGCGAGCGCGTCCTCGTCGGCGCCCTCGCCGGCGTCACGCTCCTCGCCGCGTCCCTCGGCGTCCGCACGTGGCGCCGCGACGCGACACCCGCGCCCGTCATCGTGCAGGCCGCGCCTCCAACTCGAACCGAAGCGACGCCCGCTCGAACCGAAGCGCCGCCCGCCGCATCGGAGCCCTCGGTGCCCCCGACATCGCCCGCCGTGACCGCCGCTCCCCCCGCGGTTTCCCCGCGCCCCGCGGCGGTGGCTGGCAACGCCCGCCCGCGGCCCGCGACGGTCCCGCTCGGGCGCGGCGAGTGGGTGACCGCGCCGCAGCTCGGGGGAGGCGCGCGATGAAGCACGCGGCCGTCGCCCTCGCGCTCGCGCTCACGCTGCCCGCCGCGGCGCGCGCGCAGGCCGTCTGCGCGGGCGAGCGCGACCGCCTCGAAGACGCGCTCAACCGCTTCCGCGAGGACGACTACGAGGGCGCCGAGCGCGGCCTCACCTTCGCGCTCCGCACCTGCCCCACCGACCCGGCGCTGGTGGGGCTCCTCGGGCTCGCCCAGTCGCGCACCGGGCACCTCGTCGAGGCCGAGCGCCACCTCCAGATCGCCCTCGCCGGCGCCCGCCACCCGTGGGTCACCGAGAACCGCGCCGTCCTCGAGCGCCGCCTCGCGGAGCTGCAAGACCGCCTCGGCAGCGTCGTGGTGACCTCCGACGCGCCCGACGCAGTGCTCCTCCTCCCCGACGAGCGGCGCGTGGTGCTGCCGTCGGCGACGCCGATCCGCGTGCAGGCGGGCGCGTTCACCCTCCGGGTGGCCGCAGCGGGCCGGCGCACCACCACGCGCGAGGTCGAGGTCGCGCCGCGCGCCGTCCGCCGCGAGCACTTCACGCTGGCCCCCGCACCGGGCGCCCCCGCCGTCGAGAGCACGCCGTCCGCGCAGTCAATCCGCTACCTCCGCGACGAACGCACGGTGACCCGCACGACCACCCCGTGGCGCACGGTGGGCCTCGTCACCGCGGGCGTTGGGGCGGCGCTGGCGGTGGCGGGCGTGGTCCAGTTCGCGCGGTCGATCGAGCAGGGCGCGGCGACGCGCGACGCGTCCCCGACCGACGGCGGGCGCTACGGCGCGTGGGCTACGTGGCGCCAGGGCTTCGCCGCCGACGCGTCGTCCCAGCAGCTCTGCGACGCCGCGGGGCGCGCGACGGCGGGCGACCCGGGGGTCATCTCCGAGGTGCGCGCGCTCTGCGACGACAACGCGGCGACGCGGGCGACGGCGCTGGCCTTCACCGTCGCGGGCGCGCTCCTCACGGGGGCGGGCGTCGCGGTGGCGGCGCTAGCGGGCGAGCGGTCGGCGGTGGAGACGAGCGCGCCGCGCGTGGTGGCGCGGGTCGATCGGCAGACGCAGGGCGTGTGGGTCACGGTCCCGTTCTGAGAGGAGCTAAGGAGTCCGGTGCGGCTGGCGTGGACGATGACGGTCTCGGTGCTCGCGGGGGCCTGCGCCCTCGAGGTGCCGCCGCTCGTCGCGCGCGACGCCGCCGCGGACGCCAGCCCCGACGTGGCCGTGCAGCCCGACGTGCCGGCCGCCCGTGACGTGGCGATCGACCGCGGCCCCGTCCCCTGCCCCGATGGTCAAGTGCGCTGCGGCGCGCGCTGCGTGGCGCTCGCGAGCGACCCGGAGCACTGCGGCGTGTGCGGCCACGCCTGCCCTTCGGGCGCCTGCCGGGCGGGCGCGTGCGTCGAGTCTGACGCCTGCGATGAAGGCTTCACCCGCTGCGGCGCGCAGTGCGTCGACACGCGGACGAGCGCGGCCCACTGCGGCGCGTGCGGGCGCGACTGCGCGCGGACGCCGGGCTCGGACGGGGCCTGCGCGGCGGGGCGGTGCCGCTGCGCGCCGGGCCGCGCCGACTGCGACGGCGACCCGGCCAACGGCTGCGAGACGAGCACCGACGACGACCCGACCCACTGCGGCGCGTGCGGCGCCCGCTGCGACGCGTCCCACGGGGTGCTCGCGTGCGAGGCGGGGGCGTGCGTCGTCCGCGGGTGCGCGGCGCGCTGGGGCGACTGCGACGGCGACGCCCGCGACGGCTGCGAGGCCCCGCTGGCGACCGCCGAGAACTGCGGGGCCTGCGGGGTGGCGTGCCCTGCGCCCGCGCACGCCTCGGCGGTGTGCGTGGTGGGGACGTCGACGCGCTGCGGGTTCGTTTGTGAGGTAGGCTTCGCCGACTGCGACGGCGACCGCGCCAACGGCTGCGAGGCCGACCTGACGAGCAGCTACCGCCACTGCGGCGGGTGCAACACGCCCTGCAACGGCACCTGCGTCGCGGGCGTCTGCCGGTAGGGAGAGTGGGGAGGAAGGGGTGGGGGACGCGCTTCAGCCGAAGCGGCGCTTCTGGCCCTGAATGTACTCGTCGACCGCCTCGCGCGAGGGGCGGTGGAAGCCGACGCGGCCCGCGGCGATCTCGCGGAGGGCGAGCACGGCGGGCTTGTTCTTGAAGCGGTGCTGGTCGATCTGGAGGCGCGCGCCCTTCATGAGCTGGCGGGTCCGCGCGGCGGCGAGGACGACGAGGGCGAAGCGGTTCTCTTCCTTGTCGAGGCAGTCTTCGACGGTGACGCGAGCCATGCGAACGTTCTCCTGCTGAAGGGCGGCGGACCCTATCCCCCTTCGACCGCCGCCGCAAGCCTCTGGGATGGGCCCATCGGAGCAGGCGGGACGGTCTTGACCGCGGGCCTCGTCCGGGGGGAGCGTCGCCGCCATGAAGCGTCAGGGCGGCGGGCTTTTTCGGTCGGGCTGGTGCGTGCTCATGTCGCTGCTGCTCCCGGGCTGCGTGCCGGGCGCTGCGGGTCCCCAAGGGGCGCAGGGGGCACAGGGGCCGCAGGGGCCGCAGGGGCCGCAAGGACCCGCGGGCGCGGCGGGCGCGGCGGGCGCGGCGGGGCCGGCGGGACCCGCGGGGCCGGCAGGCGCAGACGCCGTGTCGGCGCTTTACGGTGACGGTTCGGCGGGCGCGCTGACGGTGACGGGCACGGCCCCCAACATCCTCCAGGCGCTGGCCCCGATGGGGAACCTTCAGTTCACCGACGTCACCATCGAGCGCGGCGCGAGGCTGATCGTCACCTCGGGGACGGTGCTTCGTTGCACCGGGCGCTTCACGCTGCGCGGTAGCCTTTCGGTGAGCCCGTTCGCGAGCGGGTCGCCCGACCTCGACAGCCCGCCCCATCCCGGGCTCGCGCGATCGAGCGCCACGAACGGTCAGACCGGAAGCGCCACGATCCCCTCCCGAAGCGGCCGCGGCGGGTTCGGCATCGGCGAGAACCTCGCGCGCTACCTCGTCCACCCGGGACTCGCCGGCGGTGGTGGCGGCGGCGTGTCACCGCAGAGCAACATCCTCACGGCGATCGACGGCGGTGGCACGATGACGATCCTGTGCCGCGGCGCCATCGAGAACGACCTGGGCGGGCTCGGCGCGCTCCCCGAAGGCGGGATCACCGTCCCCGGCGCCGGCGGTGGCGGCGGCGGGGTGCTCATCCTCGGCTCGGGAACGTCGATCACCAACCGCGGGACGATCTCGGTCGCGGGCGGTGCGGGGGTCGCCGGCAACAGCGCGGTCGGCCCAGGCGGCGGCGGCGGCGGCGGACTCGTCCGGCTCATCGCGCCGACGATCACGCTCACGGGCGGCACGATCGACGTCGCCGGCGGCGCGCCCGGCGCGATGGCGACGGTCACCCTGAGCACCCGCAGCGGCGGGGGCGGGGGCGGCGGGTGCGTGGGCGATGGCGGCGGCGGCGGTGGCGTGAGCACGAGCGGCGTGGTGAGCGCGGCGACGGCGGGCGCGGCGGGCTTCCTGTTCAGCACCACGATCGACCCTGCGCGGGTGCTGTAGGCGGGGCGTCGAGCGAGGCGCTCCTCACCGAAGCCGCGGGGCTCCGCCGCTGGGCGCGAGGCGGCGCGTCGCGGATGCCGGACGCGTCGTGGCGATCTCGCGCCGGGAGACGCCCGAGGCGCCGGCGCCCCCGACCGCTGACCCGCGCACGAATCGTTGAAGGCGCACCCCTCTTCCGCGCACCAACGGACTGAACACGGTCGCGGCTTCGCCCCCCGCATGCGCCGCCGTCACACGGCGCGCGACGGCAGCCCATGACCTCTCCCTCACGCGCGTTTCGCTCACGCGCTGAGGAGACGTCTGGCCCCGCGCCCGTCAACCAGGAGCGGATCGATGGGAGTTCCTTCACCTGCGCGGGCGGGCCTCGGCGCCGCCTTGTGCGCTGTCGTGGTCCATTGCGGCCCTGGCGTCCCGGCGCCGACCCGCGCGACGCCGGGCGCCGCGCCGCCCATCACGTCGCTCGAGCCGGACACCACCTGCGACCCGCCGACGCCCGGGCGGCTCGACGCCGCGCGGATCTTCGCCGAGATGAGCGACCTCCAGCGCCTCACGCGGCTGCCCGAGGTGGCCTACACCGAGCCGATGGCGTCGAGCTACGACCGCCGCTCGCTGCGCCCCGGCAACGACGAGTGGTTCGGCAACATCGATGCGTCGGGCTTCGTCCGCTCGGAGGGGGGCGAGAACGTCATGCTCGACGCGACCGGCCCCGGCGTCGTCACCCGCATCTGGACGGCGGCGCCCGCGGGGACGATCCGCATCTACCTCGACGGCGCGCGGACGCCCGTGGTCGAGGCCGCCATGAGCGACCTCATGGAGGGCCGCGTCGAGCCCTTCACCGCCCCCTTCGCGTACACCTCCTCGCGCGGCCGCAACCTCGTCTACCCCATCCCCTTCGCGCGCGGCCTGAAGATCACCACGACGGCGTCGACGCTCTACTACAACATCGACTACCGGCGGTACCCCGCGGGCCACGCCGTCACCTCCTTCAGCGCCGCGCCCCCCGACGCGCGCGGGGCCTGTCACCAGAGCGCCGCCGCCGCAACCCTCCGCGGCGCGGGGCCGAGCCCCGTCGGCGTCGACCCCGTCACGCTCGACACCGCGCAGGAGCTCGTCCTCGCCGCGGCCGACGGCGGCTCGGAGGTCACCGTCCTCACGCTGCGACCGCCGAGCCTCGACGACGACGTGCTCCGCCGGACGGCCGTGTCGATGACCTTCGACGGCGAGCGGACGGTGTTCACCCCCCTCGGCGACCTCTTCGCGTACCAGCGCGGCGCCGCGGACGTGCGGAGCCTGCCCGTCACCGCCACCGCGACGGAGCTGACGCTCCGCTTCCCGATGCCCTTCGCGCGGGAGGCGAGGCTCCGGCTCGTCGACATGGGCGGCGGCGCGCTGCGGGTGCCGGGGGCGGTGACCGTGCGGCCGCGCGCCTTCGACGACGCGAGCCTTCACTTTCACGCGCGCTGGACGGGGCCGTCGACGGTGAGCTCGCTCCGCCCGAGCGACTGGCCCCTCGCGCGGATCACCGGGCGCGGCTTCTACGTCGGGACCTCGCTCCGCGTCGCCAACCCCGACCCGGCGTGGTGGGGCGAAGGGGACGAGAAGATCTTCGTCGACGGCGAGCCCTTCCCGAGCCGCTTCGGCACCGGCACCGAGGACTACTTCACCTACGCGTTCTGCGACACCACCCCCTTCTCCAACGCCTACTTCGGGCAGACGCGCGCCAACGCCGACGACTTCGCGGGCTTCGTCGCGCTCTACCGCTTCCACGTGGTCGACGCGATCCCCTTCACCCGCGCGCTCCGCTTCGACCTCGAGGCCCTTCACTGGCAGGCCGGGATGCGGGACGTCCCAGTCCAGTACGAGGCCGTCTACTACTTCTATGCGCGCCCGGGCGCCCGCACCGAGGAGCGCCCCGTCGGCCCGATGGACTTCCAGCCCCCGTCGCTCCCCGCGGGCGTCGCGCAGCCCGCCGTCCCGCCGGGCGGCGCCGGGTACCACTGCTGACCCCCGCGGCGGGAGGCCGGCGCCTACCGGAGCTTGAGGTTCGACAGTGCGATGAGCGCGAGCATGATGGAGATGATCCAGAAGCGCACGATCACCTTCGGCTCGGGCCAGCCCTTCTTCTCGAAGTGGTGGTGGATCGGGGCCATCAGGAAGATGCGCTTGCCCGTGCCCGTCGTGCGCTTCGTGTACTGGAAGTAGCCCGACTGGATGATCACCGACACCGTCTCGATGAAGAAGACGCCGCCGAGGAGCACCGAGAGGAGCTCGTTCTTGGTGACGAGGGCGAGCATCCCGAGCGTGCCGCCGAGCGCCAGCGCCCCCACGTCGCCCATGAACACCTGCGCCGGGTACGTGTTGTACCAGAGGAACCCCACGCCAGCGCCCACCGTGGCCCCGCAGAGCACCGCGAGCTCGCCCGTCGAGCGGAGCGGCGGGATGTCGAGGTACTGCGCGAGGTTGAAGGTGCCGAGCGTCAGGCCGGTCACGTAGGCCAGCACGAGGTAGGTGGAGGCGTTGATGATCACCGGGCCGATGGCGAGCCCGTCGAGGCCGTCGGTGAGGTTGACGCCGTTGGACGTCGCCACCACCACGCACATCCCGAAGGCGATGTAGACGCCCACCGGCAGCACGATCGCGTGGCGCCACGCGCGGAAGGGGAGCGCGAGGTGGTCGCGGTGCTGGATCCAGTCGGCCGGCAGGAACGAGCCCTTCCCGAGGAAGAGGTACCCCACCACGAGGCCCGCCACGGCGAACTGCCCGACCAGCTTGTAGCGCCCGGCGAGGCCGCCGGAGTTCTTGTGCTTGATCTTGAGGTAGTCGTCGAGGAAGCCGATGACGCCGTAGCAGACCGTGACGATGAGCGTGAGCCAGACGAAGGTGTTGGTGGGGTCGGCCCACAGCACCGTCGGCACCACCATCGTGAAGAGGATCAGCGAGCCGCCCATCGTCGGCGTGCCGCGCTTGGAGAGGTGCGACTGCGGGCCGTCGTCGCGCACCACCTGCCCGATCTGCTTCTCCTGCAGGCGCCGGATGAACCACGGCCCCATCGTGAAGGCCATCACCATCGCGGTGAGCGTGGCCATGATCACGCGGAACGGGATGTACCGCAGCACGTTGAGCCACGACAGGTGCGACGAGGCCGTGCGCAGCGGGTAGAGCAGGTAGTAGATCACTTCGCGGCCTCCGTCAGCGCCGCGACGCAGCGCTCCATGCGCATCCCGCGCGAGCCCTTCACCAGCACCACGTCGCCCGACCGCGCGACCTCGCGCAGCGCCCGCGCGCCCTCGGCCGAGTCCGCCGCGGTGCTCACCGCCACGCCGCCGCGGGCCGCTTCTTCCGCCGTGAAGCGCGAGAGCGGCCCCACCGCGACGAGCGCCCCTGCCCCCGCCTCCGCGACGAGCGCCCCGGCGCGGCGGTGCTCGCGCTCGCCGTGGTCGCCGAGCTCGAGCATGTCGCCGAGGGCCACCACCAGGCGCGCCTTGCGCGACGCGGCGAGTTCGCGGGCGGCGTCGAGGGCGGCCCGCACCGCGCGCGGCGAGGCGTTGTAGGTGTCGTCGATCACCAGCGTGCCGTCGGCGAGCGGGACGGGCACGAGCCTCCCGGGCACCGGCGGCACCTTCCCCACGGCCTCCGCGGCGCGCGCGAGGGCGGCGGCGTCGAAGAGGGAGGCCGTGACGCAGAGGGCCGCGGCGATGTTGGTGGCGGCGGCCTCGCCGAGCAGGGCGGTGACCACCGTGAGCTCCGCGGGCGTGTCGTCGCGCATCGGGCGGAGCGCGTAGCGGAGGCGCGCGCGGCCGTCGCCGAGGGCCTCGCGCGCGACGAGCCGGACGTGGGCCTCGGGCGCCCGGCCGAAGAGCCAGCGGGGGAGCGACGGGTCGCCGAGGGCCATCCGCGCGCGCGCCAGGGGCTCGTCGGCGTTGCCCACGAGGGCGCGCGTGGCGTGGCGGTACACCGAGCCCTCCTCGTCGGCGACGGCCTCGATCGAGCCCATCCCCTCGGTGTGGGCGATGTCGGCGTTCATGCACAGGGCGACGTGGGGGGCGGCCATCGCGGCGATGCGGTCGATCTCGCCGGGCGCGTTGCTGCCGCACTCGACCACCATCGCGCGGTGCTCACCGGTGAGCGCGAGCAGCGTGAAGGGCGCGCCGACGAGGTTGTTGAGGTTGCCCGCCGTCGCGTGGCACGGCCCCTCCACCGCGGCGGCGAGGGCGGCGGCGGTGAGCTCCTTGGTGGTGGTCTTGCCGACCGCGCCGCTGATCGCGACCACCGGGATGTTTGCCCGCGTGCGGAGCGCGTGGGCACGGGCGATTGCCCCGAGCGCGACGAGCGTATCGTCGACCGTCACCGCAGCGACCCCGTCGGGCACGGACGTCCCGCGGCGGACGAGCACCGCGCCGGCGCCCTTCGCGCACGCGGCGGCGAGGTGGTCGTGGCCGTCGAAGCGGTCGCCCTTCAGCGCGACGAAGAGCGCGCCTTCGTGGAGCGAGCGGGTGTCGGTGCCGAGGCCGCGGAGGCGGAGGCCCGGAGCTCCGTAGAGCGTGCCGCCGGTGTCGCGGGCGACGTCGCCGAGCGTGAGGGGGACCTCGATGCGGGGGAGCGCGGTGGCCATTGGGGGGTTGGAGAGCCGTTACCGCAACTCGCGCGGCGTGGCGAGAATGCGGCGGGGAGACGGGCGTTCAGTGCGGCGGTCGGGAAGTGGACGGGGCTTCGAAGGCGGCGCACTCCTCGCGGGCATGAGCAGCGAACGACGGGCGCACACGCGCGTGCCGGTGGACCTCTGGGTCGAGGAGCGCCACGACGGGGTGACGTACTTCCAGCGGGCGACCAACCTGTCGCTCGGCGGGCTCTACCTCGACTACACGCTCCCGCACCCGCCGGGCACGCGCGTCCAGCTCGCGGTGAAGCTCGGCGCGCAGGACGTCGACCTCCCCGGCGAGGTCGTCGGCGCCGCCAACGACACCGGGATGAACGTCCGCTTCGTCGACCTCGACCGCGCCCAGCGTGCGCTCATCGCCGACTTCCTCCTCTCGCTCCACGCGCGCACCGGCGCTTGAAACCCGCGCGGCGCAAACCCCTCCCGGGAGCCCCCCTTCGCGGGGCTCGCACCGGCGGGGGAAATCCTGTAGGGTCCGCCGCCCCGTAGCGGTTTTCCCACTGTTTTCACCCCCTGGAGATGTCCTCGATGGCTGAGACCGTTGACTCCGCCGCCGTGCGCCGCGCCCTCGACAGCGCGCGCGGCCAGCGCACGCAGATCACCCGCGGCGCGCCCCTCCCGATCGACACCGCGCACGTCGTCGGCGCGTGCCCCAAGTGCGGGCTGCTCGGCGCGACCATCCTCGGCTTCCCCGACCCGCCCTACGCGGGCCCGCAGGGGCAGCCGCGCTACCGCAACGCGGCCGAGCTCGTTCGCTTCGTCGAGGAGATCTTCAAGAACCCGCCGCCGCTCCCCGCCCAGGAAGACCCGTCGGAGAACCGCCGCGACCCGCAGGGCCGCACCGTCCCGACGTGGAAGGGCGAGTGCCGCTGCGGCGCCAAGGTGATGCCGCCGCAGCCCGACCAGCGCACCGGCCAGGTGATTGCGGTGCCCGACGCGACCCCGCGGCGCGTGTGCGGCGTGCGCTTCATCAAGGCGATGCCGGGCTCCGGCGCCGAGCTCGTGCTCGAGGCGCTGAGCAACGACGCGGGCGCGGTCCCCTACGCCGAGGGGGGAGCGATCCACCTGCGGCTCCTGCGCGCGCCGCTCGACGGCGTCGAGGCCGAGCTCGCCAAGGGGCTCGACGACGCCGCGGTGCAGCAGCACTTCGGCCGCCCGCTCACCCTCGCCGAGACGTGGCGGTCGGTGCTCGCGAGCGCCGCCGCGGGCCAGGCCGTGGTGGTGGAGGCCGAGCCCGGCTACTTCCTCTGGGCGGGCCCGAAGGACGGCGACGACCTCGCGGCGAAGATCGAGGCGACGCCCACCGAGGCCGCGCTCGAGCTGCCGCCCGAGGCGTCGGTGGGGCGCAAGGGCATCCCGCTCGCGCTCCTCCCGCAGATCGCGCCGATGCCGCAGGGGCCGCACTTCCCCTTCTGGGCCTACGAGCACGCCGAGGCGATCGCGAAGGGCGAGCTGCGCGCGGGGGTGATCCTCGACCGCGCGGCGATCTCGAAGCTGCTCACCTCGCAGCTCGAGCGCGCGTCGCTCACCTGGCAGGAGCAGCAGGGCGGCATGATGCTGCTCGCGCAGGCGGGGGAGTTCCGCTGGCCGATCGAGCTGGCGATCGTCGGGCTCGGGGCGTCGCACCTCGGGTGGTTCCTCGCGGAGACGTCCGCGGCGGCGGTGGGCGAGGCGATGGCGCGCATCGGCGAGATCAAGCGCTACGTCGACGCCGCGCGCGCCGAGCGGCCGGACATCACCTTCCAGATGAACGGGCTCCAGCTCAACCCGCGCCGCGCCGACGGCTCGATGGGCCGGCCGATCAACCTCATGGAGCTGCCCTTCCGCACGCCGCCGGGGTCGCCGGACTTCAAGCGCGAGCTGAAGTTCGTCTGCGACGACCTGCCCAAGGGCACCAACCCGACGCGCATGTGCCCCTGCGGCGCGCGCGCGTGGGTCGCCGCGCGGATCTTCCCCGACAAGGTGGTCGAGGAGTTCAAGCGCGCCACCGGCGACAAGGAGCCGATGATCATCGAGCACTGGAAGGGCGCCGCGCTGGTGGCCACCATCTCGTGCGACCGTCACGTGCGCATCCCGATGGCGGAGGAGATCAAGGGCGCCGGGCTCGAGGGCGGGGCCTTCGACAAGCGCATGGCCGAAGACCTCCCGAACAGCATCTTCGCCGTCGACGTCTCGCTCCACGAGGACAAGAACAAGAAGCGCGCGCTCCTCGCCTACGGGCCCCTCGTCGCCAGCGTGGTGATCAACGACCACCTCATCGCCGCGCTCCACGCCGCCTGCCGCATGCCCGACAACGCGCTGCCGCTGCGGGGCGAAGGCGCGCAGGCGATCGTGACGTCGCCCAACGTGCTGGTGCTCCACGAGGAGGACTTCGACGACGAGCAGCTCGACCAGGTGCTCGACATGGGCGCCGCGATGGACGGCATCCCCGCCAACGCCGACCCGCCCTTCGACCTCTCGTGGGACGTGTCCCTCAAGGCTGCGCCGATCGGGAAGTTCATGAATTTGAACCCCCCGCCGCCCGGCCAGGGCCCCGGCGGCGCCCCGCCCCCCGGCGGCGTCTCGCCCCCCGTCGGCGCCCGCGCGCGCGCCTGAGCTCCGTCGCCTTCCGTGGTGGTGCGCGCCTACCGCACGCGCACCGCCCCGACCATCCCCCCGCCGTAGTGGAACACGCAGTAGTACGGGTACGTCCCCGCCGTCGGGAACGTCACCTGCGTCATCGTGCCCGACCCCGCGCGCGGGATCGGGTTGCCCGCCGTGCCTGCGTCCGGCGCCGCGGGCGACGTGCCGGGCGCGAGCGGGTGAACGTTGAAGTCGCCCATGAACGTCACCGTCTGCCCCGCCGCGACGGTGATGCACTTCGGCGCGTAGGCGAAGGGCATCGACCCGGCGCCGAAGGCCACCGTGCGGTCGGCCCCAGTGGCCGTCCGGTCGACGAAGAGCGCGTCCGTGCAGCCGTTGAGGCCGGAGCCCCCGGCGGCCGGCGCGTCGTCCCCGCACGCTGAAATCGAAGCCAGGAGCGCGGCCAGGAGCATCGTAGGGAGAACACGGGCGCTCGGCGGACGGTTGTGGTGCATCATCGCGCCGCACATCATCGCCCCCGCGCGGGCGTCGAGGGAATACCCAAAACGATCCCCCGGCCCCGCGCCGGTTGTGATAGACCGGCGTCGGCTTGTTTCCCAGGAGGAACCAGAGACATGGCGAATGAAGAACTTTCCAGGCGGAACGCGCTGGGCGGAGGCGCCGCCGTGCTGGCGGGCGTCGGCGCAGCGCTCGCGGTGAGCGCGGCGGGCCGCGAGGCGTCGGCGCAGACCAGCGCCTCCGACGCGGCGAAGCTCAACGCGCTGCTGCGCGCGGAGTACGACGCGTTCCTCACGTACGGGGTGGCGGACTCGTACCTCATGAACCCCGACATGACCGACTCCGACCGCGGGACGGCGGCGATCGTGCGCGACGTGTTCAACCACTTCAAGGAGCACCACACGGCCCACGCGGCGCGCCTCTCGACGCTGATCATGACGCTCGGCGGCACGCCGGTGTCCCGCGGCGAGGTGCTCCAGGCGACGCTCCCGACGGGCTTCCGCGCCACGGTGATGAACCTCATCAAGCTCGGGGCCAACAAGGAGAAGCGCGCCGCCATCGAGTACGTGCGGGCGCAGCAGACGATCTCGACGGCGACGGCGGCCGACCTCGCGGCGGCGATCGGGGGCGTCGAGACGCAGCACTTCATCGCGCTCTACCTCGTGGCGAAGAACGTGTTCACCATCCAGTCGATGATGCCGATGGTCCAGGCGCTGGCGCCTCAGCCCTTCGTCTCGCTCTCCGACGCCACGGCCAGCGGGTCGACCCTCGCCGGCCTCACCAACATCCCGTTCCGGACGTGACCGAGGAGCCACGACCCATGACCGACACCAGCAAGCTCACCCGCCGCTCGATCCTGGGCGGCCTCGCGGCCGCCGGCACCGCGCTCGCCGGCTGCGGCGACGACACGCCCACCGGCCCCGACGCCGACGTCACCCCGCTCAACAACCTCCTCGCCGCCGAGCAGGCCGCGATCAAGGCCTACGACGCCGGCCGCGGCATCGTGATGTCGGCGCCCGACACGGACCCGCAGGCGATGTTCCGGCTCGTGCTGGTCGCCGTCATCGAGCGGTGGAAGGCGCAGCACGAGGCCCACGCGGCGCAGCTCACGGCGCAGGTGCGCGCGCTGCGGGGCACGCCCGTGGCGCCCGACAGCGCCGGCTTCCAGGCCCCCACGGGCTTCACCCCATCAATCACCAACGTGCTGATCCTGGCGGCCAACGCCGAGCGGGGCGCGGCCGTGGCCTACAACACCGCGATGGCGGCGCTCAAGCGCCCGGACTCGCGCACCCTCGCCGCCTCGATCGAGGGCGACGAGACGCAGCACTTCGCCGTGCTGAGCGCGCTGCTCAACCGCGCGGTGTCGCCGGGCTCGGCCATCGTGACCGGCGGCGTCAACGACGTGGTGCCGCAGGCCTTCGTGCTCAACGCCGGCGGCATGATGAACGGCCTCGAGTCCGTGGCCGACTTCACCTTCGCCTGACCGCTCACCCGCCCCCGTCGCCCGTGGACGGCGGCCGCACGGTCGTCTCCGCGGGCGCGGGCGCGGCGCCCTTCTCGGCACCCTCCGCCGGTTTTTCCCCGCCCTCTCCGCCCTCGGTCAGCTCGCGCTGGAGCGTCGCCTCGCTCTCGGGGGACAGCTCGGTGTACTCGCGGAGCACCGGCAGGTCGCGCAGCGAGCGCATCCCGAAGAACTCCAAGAAGTGCGTCGTGGTGCCGTAGAGCAGCGGCCGGCCCGCCTCCTCCTTGCGGCCGATCATGCGGATGAGGTTGCGCTCGAGCAGCACCTTGAGGGCCGAGCCCGAGTCGACGCCGCGCACGTCGTCGACCTCGGGGCGCGTCACCGGCTGGCGGTACGCGACGATGGAGAGCGTCTCGACCTGCGCGCGGGTGAGCTTGACGGGCTTGGCCTGCAGGAGCTCCCGCACGAAGGGCGCGTTGGCCGCGCTCGAGCGAAACTGCCAGGCCCCCGCCACCTCGTCGAGGTGGATGCCGCGCGGGAGGTACTCCTGGTGGAGCTCCTGGAGGAGCCGCCGCACCTCGCGGGCCTCGGCGCGGGCCACCTCGGCGATCTGCGCGACGGTGATGGGCTTCTCGGCGGCGAAGACGAGGCTCTCGATCACGCCCTTGAGGTGGAGCTCGGAGACGGAGCGGGGCCCGGCGCGCGCGAGGCCCGGCGCGGCGGGCGCGGGCTCGTCGGGGGGGAGGTCGTTCCCTTCGGGGGGCGCGGGGTCGGGGTCTTCGGGGCCGGTCATTGGTAGTCGTCGCGGGCGGAGAGCTCGCTCGGGTCGACGTCGACCAGCACGAGGGTGACGTGGAGGGCCTCGAGCGTGCCCGTCTGGTAGAGCCGGGTCATCCGCAGGCGGGTCATTTCGAGCAGGGCGAGGAAGGTGACCACCATGTCCATGCGGGTGCGGTCGCCTTCGAAGAGGTCTTCGAAGAGGCAGGTGCGGTGGGCCTTGAGGCGCTCGACGATCTCGTTGATGCGCTCGGCGATGCTCACCCGCTCGGTGGTCACCTCGTGGGAGATGGTGAGCTTGCGCTTCTCCAGCACGCGCTTGAAGGCGTCGAGCAGCGAGAAGAGGGGGATCTCCGCCAGCGGCGCCTCGCCGAGGGAGCCTGCGTCGACCGCGAGCCCGCGGGGGAAGACGTCGCGCCCGGCCACCCCCCGCGCGGCGAGGTCTTCCGCGGCGCTCTTGAACTTCTGGTACTCGAGGAGCCTGCGGATGAGGGCCTCGCGCGGGTCTTCGCCCTCCTCCTCCCCCGCGGCGGCGCCGTCGGCGTCGTCGGCGGGCGAGGCGGGCAGGAGCATCTTCGATTTGATGTGGGCGAGCGTCGCGGCCATGAGCAGGTACTCGGCGGCGAGGTCGAGGTCGAGCGCCTGCATCAGCGCGAGGTACTCCAGGTAGCGCTCGGTGACGAACGCGACCGGGATGTCGAAGATGTCGAGCTCGTGCTTCTGGATGAGGTGGAGCAGCAGGTCGAGGGGGCCCTCGAACTCGGGCAGGGTGATCGTGCACCCGTCGAGGGCCGCGGCGTCGACCGTCATGCGTGGGTCGTTACCACCGCGGGGGAGGGGCGATCAACCGCGGGGGTGGAAGCGCGCGTGCGACTGGCGCAGGTGCTCGGCGGTGACGTGGGTGTACACCTGCGTCGTGGCGATGTCGGCGTGGCCTAGCATGGTCTGGACGGCGCGGAGGTCGGCGCCGCGCTCGAGCAGGTGCGTCGCGAAGGAGTGCCGGAGCTTGTGCGGCGAGATGGACTTCGCGATGCCGGCGTGGCGGGCGTAGCGGCCGAGGAGCTTCCAGAAGCCCTGGCGGGTCATGCCGGTGCCGCGCTCGGTGAGGAAGAGGTGGACGCTCTCGCCCTTGAGGGCCCAGCGGGGGCGCACGTCGCGGAGGTAGCGCACCATCGCGTCGCGGGCGATCTCGCCGAAGGGGACGACGCGGCGCTTGTCGCCCTTGCCGAGGGCCGAGACGAGGCTCTGGTCGAGGTCGACGTCGGTGAGCTTCAGCCCGACGAGTTCGGAGACGCGCAGCCCCGAGGCGTAGAGGAGTTGGATCATCGAGGCGTCGCGGCACCCGCGCGGCGTGGTGGGGTCGGGCGAGGCGAGGAGGAGCTCGACCTCGGCGAAGGTGAGCACCTGCGGGAGCTTCCGCGGCAGGCGCGGGCCCGTGACGAGCGCGGTCGGGTCGCTCCCCACCTTCCGCTCGGCCACGAGGAACTTGTAGAAGCCCCGCAGCGCCGAGAGCTTCCGGGCCTGGGCGCGCGCCGAGATCCCGTCGCGGGAGAGGGCGACGAGCCAGGCGGCCACGTCGCCGGCGTCGATGCCCGCGAAGGTCTTGGTGAGGTCCTGCCGGACGAAGAGGGCGAAGCGCATCAGGTCGCCCTGGTACGCCTCGACGCTCCGCTGGGCGAGGCCGCGCTCGACGCGCAGGTGGGCGAGGTAGCCATCGAGGAGAACGTCGTCGTCACGCACGAACCGAACACTAGGACGGCGGTTTCGGCGGCCGCCAATTTCTGGTTGAAATCCTCCGAGGGGTCCCCGGGCGGGTCCTGCGAGTCCGTTGCGTCGCGCGGGCGGTGGGGGGTAGAGTCGCGGCCCTGCCACGGCGTGGCGGGCCCATAGCTCAACTGGTAAGAGCGCCTGACTTATAATCGGGAGGTTTCGGGTTCAATCCCCGATGGGCCCAACTCCAAAGCGACCCGGCGGCAGCGACGGAGGACTCCCAGGGTGCACGATCAGCTTGAAGCGTTGGGTGAGCTCGCGAAGGCCGACCAGGCCTACCGCCAGGTGGACGTCGAGCTCGGCGAGATCGACGGACAGCTCGCGGAGCTCCGGGCGAACGTCGAAAAGATCCGCGACCTGCTCGACCGCGAGCGGGCGCAGCTCGCGGAGGCCGAGCGGATGCGGCAGTCGTCGCAGGCCGAGGTGTCGGCGATCGACGAGAAGACGTCCCGGTCGCGCAAGCGCCAGGAGGTGGCGCGCAACGCCCGCGAGATGGAGGCGACGACGCGCGAGCTCGACGTCCTCAAGCGCGAGCGCGAGGACCGGGTGAAGGAGGGCGAGCGCCTCGACCAGGTGGTGGCCGAGGTGCGCGCCAGCATCGCGCGCCACGAGAACGACTTCGCCGAGCTCGGGCGCCTGCGCGACGCCGAGGAGGAGACCGCCCGGGTGCGCAGCGAGGAGCTGCGCGCGCGCAAGCGGGCGATGGACGGCGAGCGCAAGGCGGTGGCCGGGCGCCTCCGGGCCGACGTGCTGCGGATCTACACCATGGTGCAGTCGAAGCGCGGCACCGGCGTGGCCGAGTGCCCGGGCGGCGTGTGCCGCGGGTGCAACGTGTCGCTGCCGCCGCAGCTCTTCAACCAGCTCATCCGCCTCGACCGGGTGTACCAGTGCCCGCAGTGCCTGCGGATCCTCCTCCCGCCGCGCGTCGCGGCGCAGTAGCGTAGCGCCCGATGCTCGTCGCCTGCCCCAAGTGCCAGCGCACCTTCCCCGCCGAGGAGGGGTCGTTCTGCCCGGAGGACGCCACCGCCCTCAAGCCGATCGCGGAGGTGCCGGCGCCGCGCGACGAGGCCGTGCCGCTGCTCGGCCACCTCGTGGCCGACCGCTACGAGGTCCGCCGCGTGGTGGCCGAGGGCTCGATGGGCCGCGTGTACGAGGCCCACGACCAGAAGGAGGACCGGCGCGCGGCGGTGAAGATCCTCCACCCGCAGGTGGCCGACGACAACGTCAACATCGAGCGCTTCCGCCGCGAGGCGAGCACCTCCAAGGAGCTCGACCACGCGTACATCGTCGACGTCTACGACTTCGCCAGCGTCCCCGGCGTGCCGGGCCGCGCGAAGAAGACGTGGTACCTCGCGATGGAGTACCTCGACGGCGAGGAGCTGCGCGGCCTGCTCAAGCGCGAGAAGCGGCTGAGCGTCGCGCGCACGCTGCGGATCGTCTCGCAGGTGGCCCTCGCGCTCGACCCGGCGCACGCCGCGGGCTTCGTCCACCGCGACATGAAGCCCGACAACGTCTTCCTCGTGAAGGACGGCCACGAGGTGCGGGTGAAGCTCCTCGACTTCGGGTCGGTGAAATTCACCAAGGGGCAGGACCGGGGCAACAAGCTCACGGTGCTCGGCACCACCATCGGGTCGCCCTTCTACATGGCGCCCGAGCAGGCGCAGGGCCTCCCCGACCTCGACCACCGCGCCGACGTCTGGGCCGTGGTCGCGATCGCGTACGAGATGCTCGTCGGCCGCGTCCCCTTCAACGGGAGCAACGGCCCGCAGATCCTCTTCCGCATCCTCAGCGACGAGCCCGAGCCGCCGACCTTCGTCGACGACACGCTGCCCCCGGCGCTCGACGCGGTGCTCCTCCAGGGCCTCAAGAAGAAGCCCGACGACCGCTACGCCACCGTCGGGGCCTTCGCCGACGCGCTCGGCCGCGCCTTCGGGCTCGAGGGCGACCACAAGACCTGGGCCGTCACCCCGCAGGCCGCGCTCGCGGAGAAGCTCCCGAGCTCGCAGGCGCCGCCCCCCGTCCCGTCGGAGAAGCCCGAGGCGCCGAAGACGCCCTCGATGGCGCCTCCTCCAGTGGTGAGGGCGTCCGAGAAGCCCGTCCAGCGCACGCCCGAGGAGGCCGCGGCGAAGGCCGCCGTCGACGAGCCCGACGTGTCGTCGCTGGTGAAGCCCGCGCCCGCCGTCCCGCTGCCCGCGCTCGTCGCCGCGGCGGTGCTCGTGGCGGCGCTGGTGGTGTACTTCGGCTTCCTGCGCTGATGGGCCGCTACGACGTGGTGGTGATCGGCGGCGGCCCCGCGGGGCTGAGCGCGGCCTTCTGGTGCGCCTCGCTCGGGCTGCGCGCGGCGGTGGTGGAGGCGCGGCCCCGCACCGGCGGCCAGCTCCACGACGTCCCCGACCCGGTGGAGAACCTCCCGGGCCACGCGCCGGTGATGGGCCACGCGCTCGCCGCGGCGCTCCGCGCGCAGTGCGACGCCGCGGGGGTGGAGGCGCTGGTCGACGCCCGCGCCACGCTCGACCCGACGGACACGCGCGTGGCGCTGGCGGGCGGCGGCTCGCTCGAGGCGGGCGCGGTGGTGGTGGCGACGGGCGTGCGGCGGCGGCGTCTCGGCGTGCCCGGCGAGCTCACCCTCGCGGGCGTGTGGACCAACGTCGGCCCCGACCGCGCGCGCTTCGCCGGCGCGCGGGTGCTGGTGGTGGGCGGCGGCGACGACGCCTTCGAACACGCGCGGCTCCTCGCGCCGCACGCCGCGTCGGTGGCGCTGGCGCACCGGGGCGAGCGCTTCGCGGCGCGGGCGGCCCTGCGCGACGCGGTGCTCGGCGACGCGCGGGTGGCGGTCCGCACGAACGCGACGCTCGCGGCGCTGGAGGGCGACGGGCGCGTGGCGCGGGCGCGGCTGCGGGTCGCGGGGGGCGAGGAGGCGCTGGCGGTCGACGCGGTGTTCGTGTGCGTGGGCCCCGAGCCCGCGAGCGAGGGCCTCGGCGTCGCCGTCGACGCGAAGGGCTACGTGCGCGTCGACCGCCTGCAGCGCACCTCGCGGCCCGGCGTGCTCGCGGTCGGCGACGTGTGCTGCCCGGAGGCGCCGACGGTGGCGACGGCGCTCGGGCACGGCGCGGTGGCGGCGAAGGTGATCGCCGCGGGCTCGGCGACGTCGCCCGCGCTCGCGGGGCGCGCCGACGTGCTCACCGTCCACGGCCTCACGCTCCCGGCGCGCATCGGCGTGTACCCGCGCGAGTGGAAGCGCCTGCAGACGCTCGCCTTCGACATCGCGTTCGAAGTCGACGCGGCGGCGGCCTCGCCCGCGGACTCGCTCGCGCGCACCGTCGACTACGCCGCGGTGTCCGCGATGGCCGAGGCGATGCTCGCCGAGCAGCACTACAACCTCATCGAGACGGTGGCCGACACGCTCGCCCGCCGCCTGCTCGCGCGCTTCGGGGCGCGCGCCGTCCGCGTCCGCGTGACCAAGCCCGGCGTGCCGCAGCGCCACGCCTCGGCCTCCATCGAGGTCGAGCGGCGCCGCGGAGACTGACAAATCCGCGCGCCTCAATTCTGTTGCGCGCGCGCGGCGTCTCGCCGCATGGTGGGGGGCGTCGCGTGCGGAGCGCGGGCCGGGTTGGGCCGGCGAGGCGCCCCCCTTTGCGCGACGCTTGAAGGACGGAGTCCCTTGCGCCTCACGCCGCGCCGCCGCGCCCGCCGACCGCTTCGAACGACGTCGCCGCACGCCGACGGGGGCCGGCCGTGACCGCGCCCGTCCGGGTGCTGATGGTGGAGGACTCCGAGGACGACGCGGCGCTCGTCCTGCGGGCGCTCCGGCGCGGCGGGCTCGCGCCCGAGCACGAGCGCGTCGACACCGAGCCGGCGCTGCGCGCGGCGCTCGCGCGGGGCGGGTGGGACGTGGTGCTGTCGGACTTCCGCATGCCGCGCTTCAACGGGCTGGAGGCCTTCGCGGTGGCGCGCGCGGAGGCGCCGGACGTCCCCT